>NZ_BNDX01000008.1:0-1710000 GCF_020521275.1 Streptomyces daghestanicus
TGGTCGGCGGCGGTCAGCGCGTCCAGCAGCGCGGTGTGCTCACGGGCGTCCGCGACCAGGTCGGCCCGGCCGCGCCCGGCGGGGCCGCCGGCCGGCGGCCACTGGGCCCGGCGGTGCAGGTCGTCGGCGATCCGGACGAGCTGCTCGTTGCCGGCCAGCGCCAGCACCGCCCGGTGGAAGGCCCGGTCGGCCTCGGCGTAGGTGGCGCGGCTGCCCGCGGCGGCGGCCCGGACGGTCGCCTCGGCCAGCGGGCGCAGCTCGGCCCAGCGTTCGGCGGGGACCGTGCGGGCGAGCCGCAGCAGGACGGGGACCTCGATCAGCGCCCGTATCTCGGCCAGTTCGGCCAGCTCGCGGGCGCCCCGCTCGACGACCCGGAACCCCCGGTTAGGCACCACCTCGACGGCGCCCTCCTGCGCGAGCTGCTGCATCGCCTCCCGGACGGGCGTGGCCGAGACCCCGAACCGCTCGCCGAGCGCCGGCGCCGAGTAGACCTCGCCGGGCCGCAGCTCCCCCGCGACCAGCGCGGTGCGCAGCGCGTCCAGGACCTGCCCGCGCACGGAGGACCGCCGCACCAGGGTCCGGGCGCGCCGCGGCGCGGGTCCGGCGTGGGTGTGCTCTCCGCGTACGGGCGCCGGAACCGTCGGCGCGGTCCGTACGGCGGGCGTCCCCGTCCCGGCGGAGCCACCGCTCCGCGTGCCCTCCCTCACGGGGTCCACGGGGTCCACGCAGTCCTCCTGGGGACGTGTCGGTACTTGGGGTCATTACGACGGGTTGTTACTCGTCCGTCAAGCACCCTAGGCGCACATCGCGTCAGTTCAAATCCGGAGAATGTTCGGTAAGGTGAGGCTTACCTCTCGACCGACCGGATCGGTGGTTCCGCGTGCCCGTGCCCCGTTCGTCCGTCACGGACTCCTACGCCCGCCTGCGCGAGGTGCTGCCCTCGCTGGCCGTCACCGAGCTGACCGCCGACGAGGCGCTGCCCGACGGCGGCGGCTGGGTGCCGGCCACCGCGCTCGCCGAGGGCGGAACCGCCCTGGAGGCGTTCCTGGCCTGGGACGAGGCCCAGGTGGCCCGGGACTACGGGCAGCGGGCGCGGCCGGACGTGATCGCGACCTTCGGGCTGCACCGCTACGCCTGGCCCGCCTGCCTGCTGTTCACGGTCCCCTGGTTCCTGCACCGCCGCGTCCCCCGGCTGCCCGCGGCCCACGTCGCCTACGACCGCGCGGCCGCCGGGCTGCCGCTGGGCCGCCTGGCCGTGCGGGTCGACGGCTTCGCCTGTCTGCCCGGCGATCCGGCCGCCGCGCTGCCGGGCGCCCGGGTCGTCGCGGACGAGGAGGCGCTCCGCGCCGAGCTGCGCGCCGCCGTCGCGGACCACCTGACACCGGTACTGGCCGGATTCGGCCCCCGGATGCGCCGGCGCGGGCGGGCCTTGTGGGGCATGGCGACCGACGAGGTCGTGGAGGGCCTGTGGTACGTCGCCCATCTGCTGGGCGAGGAGGAGCCGGAGCGCGCCCGCCGCGAGCTGGAGCTGCTGCTGCCGGGGGCGACCCGGCCCTACGTCGGCACCGCGGCGTTCCGGGAGCTGACCGGGCCGGACGGGGAGAAGCTGCCCACCCGGGACCGGGCGAGCTGCTGCATGTTCTACACGCTGCGCCCCGAGCAGATCTGCGCGGCCTGCCCGCGCGTCCCCGAGGCGGACCGCGTCGGCCGGCTCCTCGCCCAGGCGGGCTGACGCGGCGGGGTCGGCGTTCGACCGGGGCCGTGGGCCACCGCGCCCCGCGGGACCCCGTAAGATCATCCGCGCGGGCGGCCCCCGTACCGTCACCACCGATTCACACCTTCCCCATGGGGCGCCGCAAGTTTCCACGGAACCACCCGTACGGGTATCCTTGTTCGAACTCAAATCCCGCGCCCCAAGCGCTAGTTCGAGCAGAGCGCCGCCCCGGACCGTCCCCGCGCACTCCCTTGGCGGCCTCTTGCCCCGAAAACCCCTGAGGGCAGGCGGGATTGGGCCACTATGGCGGGCGTTACGCCCTATCCCAATGCAAGGGACCCCTAGATGAGACTGACCGACATATCGCTGAACTGGCTGCTTCCGGGCGCCGTGCTGCTCCTGGGCGTGCTGGCGGCGGTGGCGGTGCTCGCGCGCGGCAAGCGCTCCTCGGGGAAGGACACGAGCGCGGACGACTCGTGGGAGCGTGCCGAGGAGCGCCGCAGGCGCAAGGAGGCCCTGTACGGAACGTTCTCCTACATCCTCCTCTTCTGCTGTGCCGCCGTCGCCGCGGCCCTCTCCTTCCACGGTCTGGTCGGGTTCGGCGAGCAGAACCTCGGCCTGACGGACGGCTGGCAGTACCTGGTGCCGTTCGGCCTGGACGGGGCGGCGATGTTCTGCTCCGTCCTCGCGGTGCGCGAGGCCAGCCACGGTGACGCGGCGCTCGGCTCCCGCATACTGGTGTGGACGTTCGCCCTCGCCGCGGCCTGGTTCAACTGGGTGCACGCGCCCCGGGGCATCGGCCACGCGGGCGCCCCGCACTTCTTCGCGGGCATGTCCCTGTCGGCGGCCGTGCTGTTCGACCGGGCGCTGAAGCAGACCCGCCGGGCCGCGCTGCGCGAGCAGGGCCTGGTGCCGCGTCCGCTGCCGCAGATCCGTATCGTCCGCTGGCTGCGCGCTCCCCGGGAGACGTACCGCGCCTGGTCGCTGATGCTCCTGGAGGGCGTGCGCAGCCTGGACGAGGCGGTCGAGGAGGTGCGCGACGACAAGCGCAAGAAGGACGAGGCGAAGCAGCGCCGGCGCGAGCACGAGCGCATGGAGCGGGCGCAGTTGAAGGCCATCAGCCGCGGTCACCGCAGCTTCCCGGGGCGTGGGGGACGCCAGGTGGAGGTCGAGGTGCAGGCCGTGGAGCGCGGCTCCGACCAGACCGCCGCGGAGCCTGCCATAGGGGCTCCGGAGCCGCTGCCCGCACGCCGCCGTCTTCCCTCGCTGCAGCCCGCGCGCGGCGCGGGTGACCCGGTCACCGTGGACCTCACCGCGGAGGACGACACCCAGGCGCTGCCGCGTCTGGACTCCCTGGAGCGCAAGCTCAAGGACCTCGAGCAGCAGTTCGGCTGACCGCCGGAGGCAGCCGGGTGGACAGGGGCGCGGCCCGCGGGCCGCGCCCCTGTCGCGTTCCGTTCCCGTGGCGGGCGCGCGGTCAGGCGGTGCCCGCCTCCAGCTCGAACCAGACGGACTTGCCCACGGCGTGCGCCCGGACGCCCCAGGCGTCGGCCAGGGACTGCACCAGCATCAGGCCCCGGCCGTGCGTGCTGTCGGCGGCGTCCACGGCGCGCGGCCGGGGACGCAGGGAGACGAGGTCCCGCACCTCCACCCGCAGCGCCCGGGGTCCCACGACGGCCGTCAGGACCGCGTCGTGGTCGGTGTGCACCAGCGCGTTGGTGACCAGTTCGCTGGCGAGCAGCTCCGCGACCTCCGACCCGCCGGGCCACTCCCGGTGCCGCAGCAGTTCACGCAGCGCCCGGCGTGCCTCGGACACCGCCCCCAGATCGGAGCGCCGGAGCCTGCGCCTGAGCTGAGGCGCCGCGTCCATGCTGTCGTCGGCCTTCTCCTCCACCGCTTCGCCCACCGGGCGGACGCCCGCCGTGGCGGCGCCTCCCCCGTGTACCCGCATTGCCATGTCCCCCACTCGCGTGCCGGTGCCGGATTCCCCGTATGTCCTCGCGCTCGAACACGTTCACGGGAGTCCATGCCCCGTCCGGAGCCGGGCAGTCGTCCGGATACCCCGGGGGCCGGGTGTTCGGCCACGGAAATGGCCGAACACCCGGGCTTGCGCGGCGGCCGCGGGTGCCTTACGGGCGGGGCATGTTGCGCAGGTTGGAGCGGGCCATCTGGAGCATGCGGCCGACCCCGCCGTCCAGCACGATCTTGGAGGCGGAGAGGGCGAATCCGGTCACCATGTCGGCGCTGATCTTCGGCGGGATCGACAGGGCGTTGGGGTCGGTGACGACGTCGACGAGGGCCGGGCCCTTGTGCCTGAACGCCGCCTTCAGGGCGCCCGCGAGGTCCTTGGGCTTCTCCACCCGCACCCCGTAGGCGCCGCACGCCTCGGCGACGGCGGCGAAGTCGGGGTTGGTGTTGGCGGTGCCGTGCGAGGGGAGCCCGGCGACCAGCATCTCCAACTCGACCATGCCGAGCGAGGAGTTGTCGAACAGCACGACCTTCACCGGCAGGTCGTACTGGACGAGGGTGAGGAAGTCGCCCATCAGCATGGAGAAGCCGCCGTCCCCCGACATGGCGACGACCTGCCGCTTCCGGTCGGTGAACTGGGCGCCGATGGCCATCGGCAGCGCGTTGGCCATCGACCCGTGCGAGAACGAGCCGATGATCCGCCGCCGTCCGTTGGGCGAGATGTACCGGGCCGCCCAGACGTTGCACATGCCGGTGTCGACGGTGAAGACGGCGTCGTCGGCGGCGATCTCGTCCAGCACCGAGGCGACGTACTCCGGGTGGATCGGCGTGTGCTTCTCGACCTTGCGGGTGTACGCCTTGACCACGCCCTCCAGGGCGTCCGCGTGCTTCTTCAGCATGCGGTCGAGGAACTTGCGGTTCTTCTTCTCCTTCACCCGCGGGATCAGACAGCGCAGCGTCTCCTTGGCGTCGCCCCACACCGCGAGGTCGAGCTTGGAGCGGCGGCCCAGGTGCTCCGGACGGACGTCGATCTGGGCGATCTTCACGTCGTCGGGCAGGAAGGCGTTGTACGGGAAGTCCGTGCCGAGCAGGATCAGCAGGTCGCACTCGTGGGTGGCCTCGTAGGCGGCGCCGTACCCGAGCAGACCGCTCATGCCGACGTCGTACGGGTTGTCGTACTGGATCCACTCCTTGCCGCGCAGGGCGTGGCCGACCGGGCTCTTGATCTTGCCGGCGAACTCCATCACCTCGGCGTGCGCGCCCGCCGTGCCGCTGCCGCAGAAGAGGGTGACCTTGTCGGCGTCGTCGATCAGCTTCACCAGGCGGTCGATGACCTCGTCGCCGGGACGGACCGACGGCCGGGCGGTGACCAGCGCGGTCTCGGTGGCGCCCTCCGGCGCGGGCGCGCCGGCGATGTCGCCGGGCAGGGTGACGACGCTGACGCCGGAGCGGCCGACGGCGTTCTGGATGGCGGTGTCCAGCAGGCGGGGCATCTGCTGCGGGCTGGAGACCATCTCGCAGTAGTGGCTGCACTCGCGGAAGAGGTGGTCGGGGTGGGTCTCCTGGAAGTAGCCGAGGCCGATCTCGCTGGAGGGGATGTGCGAGGCCAGGGCGAGGACGGGGGCCATGGAGCGGTGGGCGTCGTACAGGCCGTTGATCAGGTGCAGGTTGCCGGGGCCGCAGGAGCCGGCGCAGGCCGTCAGCCTGCCGGTGATCTGCGCCTCGGCGCCGGCCGCGAAGGCGGCGGTCTCCTCGTGCCGCACATGCACCCAGTCGATGCCGGAATGGCGGCGCACGGCGTCCACGACCGGGTTGAGACTGTCGCCGACGACGCCGTAGAGGCGCTCCACTCCGGCGCGGACGAGGGTGTCGACGAACAGCTCTGCGACGTTCTGTTTGGCCATGCTGTCCATGTACGCACGAACGCCCGGCTCATGCCTCCCATACTGCGGCGGCCGTGCGGTCGTCGGCGTGCCCCTCGGCCCGGGTCCGGGTGTCGCCGAGGAAGGCGGTGAGACCGGGCGGGGTACGGCCGGCCCAGCGCCCGGCGAGCAGCCCGCGCAGTCCGGGCTCGTCCCGCAGGGGGTCCGCGAGTCCGGCGGTGCACAGCAGCAGGACATCACCCGGGCGGGCGAGGGAGGCACGGAACCGGAAGGGTTCGCGGGGCGGCCCGGCGGAAGGGCGCGGGTCCGGGCCCGGGTGCGGGTGCGGGTGCGGGTTCGCCGGCGCGGTGACGCCGAGGTCCAGGGTGAGCCGGTCGCCGTCCGGTGTCCCGGCCGGCGGCGGGCCGAAGCCGGCCACGGGGGCGCCGGTGACGCCGGCGGGCCGGGGCTCCAGGTCCTGCCAGGCGCCGTCCCGCAGCCGGAACAGGCCGCCCGCGCCGACCCCGAAGAACACCCGGGTACGGCAGCGGGGGTCGGCGGGGAGCAGCAGGCAGCGCAGTCCGGCCGTGTACTCCTCGGGCGCCAGGCCCTGTTCGGCGGCGCTGGCGCGGAGCCGGCCGAGGCTGCGGTCGGTGAGGCGGTGCAGGCCGGACTTGAGGTCGCCGCGGCGGGCGGCGCGCAGGTCCTCGACGAGCCGGAGGTGGTCGCGGCCCACGGCCCGGCCGATCCAGCGGCAGACCTCGGCGGCGGCGCGGTGCGCACCGGCGGCGGCGCGGGCGCCGGTGGCCATCGCGACCAGGACCAGGGCGTCGTCGCCCGTGCCGAACCGGGCGGTGAGCAGCGCGTCACGCCGCGGTTCGCCGCGGAAGCGGGCGGAGTCGCCGCGCGCGGAGAGGGCGCGCAGGGTGCAGGACCCGTACCGGGCGCCGTCCAGCACCGTGTCCGGCACCAGGTCGTCCAGGGCGTCGGGATCGGCGGCCGGCAGGGCGACGGGCTCGGCGTCGTAGGCGGGAGGCCCGGAGCCGGCGTGATCCGCGGGGGCGGGGCGATGGAGCGGGGCGGGGCTCACGGCGCCGGGGTCGGCCGGGGGCCAGTCGGCGGGGAGCGGAGGCGGGGGCGAGGCGGGGGGCGGTGGTGCGAGCGGGGCGGGCGGTGGAGGAGTGACCGGGCTCGGCGGTGGGACGGGGCGGGGCGGGGCGGCGGATTCCGGTGAGCCGGTGCGCGGGGCGGGAGGCCGTGGGCCGGCGCTCTCCCGGCCGGTCGGATCAGGGGGTGTGCGGGGCGGATCGAGGGGCGGGGGCACGGACACCGGGCCGCCGGGGGCGCGCCGGTCGGGTCGGGGAGGCCGGTCGGGGGTATCGCGGCGGTCGGGTCGGGCGTCCGGTGCCCCGGCCCCCGGGGCGTACCGGTCCGCTTCCGGCGCCCCGGGACCGGGCCGGCCGGCGTCCGCCGTCCCCGTCCCCGTCTCCGTCTCCGTCTCCGTCTCCGTCTCCGAGGCGAACGGGTCCCCGTCCAGCGCCCCCGTCGCCGAAGCGAACCGGTCGTCCAGGGAGTCGGCCGCCGCCGTGCCCCCCGTGTCGTCGCGGGCGTCGTCGTAGAGTTCCCGCCACCAGTCGTCCTCCCGGCCGTTGGGACGTGCCCCCTGCTGACTCATGCCTCCGATTGTCCACCGCGCGGGCCGGTTGGAAACGGCGCGTCCGCGAAATCCGGCGCCCTGGAAGCCGCCGGGCGGTCCCACCCCCCACGGGAGAACCGCCCGGCGACGGCACGGGCGGCGAACGCGTCGCCGCAGGTCACCTTGGCAGAGTGCCGGGCGGTACGGCGATGATGTGCGCAGGCGGGTTTGCGCCGTGGCCGTTTTCCGCCACGGCGGGCGGCCCGGAGGCTGGGTCCAGGGGAGGGACGGCGTCTGATGCTGGGAGTGCTGGGGCTGGAGGAGGCTCAGGAGTCGGCGTACCGCGTCCTGGTGTCCGTGGGCGCCGCCGACGTGCCCGAGCTGGCCCGGCGGCTGGCGCTCGGCGAGCAGGACACCGAGCGGGCGCTGCGGCGGCTGGAGCAGAACGGTCTGGCGGCCCAGTCGCCCGGCCGGCCGGGCCGCTGGGTCGCGGCGCCGCCCGGCGTGGCGCTGGGCGCGCTGCTCACCCAGCACCGGCACGAACTGGAACGGGCGGAGCTGGCCGCCGCGCTGCTGGCGGAGGAGTACCGGGCGGCGGCGGGCGAGCCCGCGGTGCACGACCTGGTGGAGGTGGTGACCGGCGCGGCGGCGGTCACCCGGCGCTTCCTCCAGCTCCAGCTCGGCGCGGCCGAGGAGGTGTGCGCGCTGGTCACGGGCTCCCCGGTGGCCGTCACCGGCATGGAGAACCACGCGGAGGAGGAGGCGACCGCGCGCGGCGTCCGCTACCGGGCGGTGGTGGAGCGGGCGGTACTGGACCGGCCGGACGGCATCACGGAGCTGACGGCGGCGCTCGACCGCGGCGAGCAGGTACGCGTGGTGGACCGGGTACCGACCAAACTGGTGGTCGCCGACGGCACCCTCGCCCTCGTACCGCTCACCGCCCGCTCCGCCGAACCGGCCGCGCTGGTGGTGCACGCCAGCGGTCTGCTGGAACTGCTCACCGGCCTGTTCGAGACGGTGTGGCGGGAGGCCCTGCCGCTGCGGCTCGGCAGCCGCGGGGTGAGCGAGGACGCCCCGGACGGCCCCGACGCCACCGACCTGGAGATCCTCTCCCTGCTGCTGGCCGGGCTGACCGACGCGAGCGTCGCCAAACAGCTCGACCTGGGGCTGCGTACCGTGCAGCGCCGGGTGAAGCGGCTGATGGAGCTGACCGGGGTGACCACGCGGCTGCAACTGGGCTGGCACGCCTACGAGCGGGGCTGGGTCGCACGGGACCGGTGAGCCGGGCGCGGTCTGCGGAGGCGGCGGCCCGCCGCCCGGGGCACCCTGGTCGGATGGGAGCGGTGGACCTCCTGCTGGTAGGACTGGTCGTCCTGCTGGGACTGTGCGGTGTCCTGCTGCCCGGGATGCCGGGGTCCTGGCTGGTGTGGGCGGCGGTGCTGTGGTGGGCGCTGAAGGACCCCCGGCCGCTGGCCTGGGCGGTGCTGGTGGGCGCGACGGCCGTGCTGCTGCTGTCCCTGGCGGTGCGCTGGGCCCTGCCGTCCCACCGGCTGCGGGCCACGGACTCCGAGGGCCGGCTGACGGTGTACGGCGGCTGCGGCGCCCTCCTCGGTTTCGTGCTGCTTCCCGTGGTGGGCGCCGTCCCCGGCTTCCTCGCCGGCGTCTACCTGGCCGAACGGCACCGCCTGGGCCGTCACGGCGACGCGGTCGCGGCGCTGCGGTCGGCGATGCGCTCGGGCGGCTGGAGCGTGCTGACCGAGCTGTTCGCCTGCCTGCTGATCACCGGGGCCTGGCTGGGCGCGGTGGTCGCGGGCTGATCCCCCAGCGGTCCGGCCCCTGCGAGCACCCCCTCCAGGGTCAGCAGCCGCGTCTTGCGCTCCAGTCCGCCCGCGTACCCGGTCAGCGAGCCGTCGGCGCCGATCACCCGGTGGCAGGGGCGCAGGATCAGCAGCGGGTTGGCGCCGATCGCGCCCCCGACGGCCCGTACGGCGGCCCGGGAGGCGCCGACGCGGGCCGCGATCGCCCCGTAGGTGGTGGTCGTCCCGTAGGGGACCGCGTCCAGGGCCTCCCAGACCGCCGTCCGGAAGGCGGTGCCCTCGGCGCGCAGCGGCAGCCGGAACTCGGTCAGTTCCCCGGCGAAGTACGCGGCGAGCTGCTCGGCGGCCTCCCGGAAGGGACCGGGATCGGACCGGCCCACGCCGTCCTGGACGGTCCTCCCGCCCTTCTGGCCGGGCACGGACAGCGAGGTCAGCGCCCCGTCGGTGGCGGCGGTGAGCAGCAGCGGCCCGAGCGGGCTGCCGATCTCGGTCCAGTACGTGAGGGTGTCCATGAGCTACTCCGACTCTCCTGCTGCGCGCAGGTGGTTCAGGGCGTACGAGCGCCAGGGGCGCCAGGTGCCGGGTGTGTCGAGGCCGGGCGGGGCGACGTCCGGGTCGCCCAGGGCACGGGTGCGGACGGTGGCGATGACGGCAGGGTCCAGGCCGGGCAGCGCGCGCAGGGCGCGGCACGCCTCGTCCCGGTCGGCGCCGGGGTCGAGGCGTACGGCGCCGTCGGCGAGCGCGGCGGCGAGCGGCCCGGCGGGGCCGTCCGGTTCGGCCCCGGCGAGCGCGGCCGGTTCGGGGAACAGGTGGGTGAGCCCGCCGCAGGGCGCGTCGAGCCGCTTGCCGTACGCCCGGACCAGCCGTTCCGCCTCGCGGCGGCCGGTCACCGCCCGGACCGCCAGTTCCTCGGGGTCGACGGCGCCCGGGGAGCGCAGCCCGGGGCGGGCGGCGACCAGCGGGGCGAGGCGGGGGTCGGCACCGAGCCGTTCGTCGACGGCGTACGGGTCGGCGTCGAGGTCGAACAGACGCCGCAGCCGGCGGACGGCGCTGGTCAGGTCGCGCGGGTCGGTGAGGCGCAGCCGCGCGTCGAGCCAGCCGCCGCTGCCGGAGCGCGGCGCGCCGGTCCGCTCGTCGACGGCGGCGACACCGGTGCCGTAGGGCAGCCGGAGGGTGCGCCGGTAGACGCGGCGGCCGGGAGGACCGCTCACCTCCTCCACGCCGGCGACGGCCTCCCGCGCGAGCAGGTCGAAGACGGGGCCGGCCCGGTAGGGGCCCCGGTGGGCGAGCCGCAGCGGTATCGCGCCGGCCGCGGCGGCGGCCGCCCGGTCCCGGGCGGGGGCGGCGGCGCGCAGCGCGCTCGGGGTGTCGGCGTAGACCGCGCGGACGGTGTCGTTGAACTGGCGGACGCTGGCGAAGCCGGCCGCGAAGGCCACCTCGGTGACCGGCATCCCGGTGGTCTGGAGCAGGACGCGCGCGGTGTGCGCGCGCTGGGCGCGGGCCAGGGCGACCGGTCCTGCGCCCAGCTCGGCGGTGAGCTGCCGCTGCACCTGCCGGGCGCTGTAGCCGAGGCGGGCGGCGAGCCCGGTGACACCCTCGCGGTCGACGACGCCGTCGCCGATCAGCCGTACGGCCCGGCCGACGACGTCGGCGCGCACGTCCCACTGGGCCGAGCCGGGCACGGCGTCCGGACGGCACCGCCGGCAGGCCCGGAACCCGGAGCCCTGCGCGGCGGCGGCCGTCGGGAAGAACCGCACGTTGCGGCGGAGCGGCGTACGGGCGGGGCAGCTGGGCCGGCAGTACACGCCGGTCGTCGTCACGCCGAAGAAGAACGCGCCGTCGAACCGTCCGTCCCGGCTGCGCACCGCCTCGTACCTGCTGTCGTCGTCCTCCATGCCGTCCAGTCTCCGTCAGCCGGACGGCTCCGGCTGGCGGAAATCGGACACGGCGTCCAGGTGGCGGCTAGCCGAGGTGCCCCCGCTTGGCCTCCATGGCGGCCCGGCCCAGGGCGCCCCGGCGCTTGTACTCCTTGCGCAGTTCGGCCCGGACCCGGGCGTCGGTCTTGGCGACGATCCGCTGGTTCTCCCGCAGCAGTTTGCGGTAGCTCTCCAGCCGTCGCACGGGCAGCTCACCGGTGTCGACGGCGGCGAGCACCGCGCAGCCCGGTTCGCTCTCGTGGGCGCAGTCGTGGAACCGGCAGTCGGCGCCCAGCTCCTCGATCTCGGCGAAGACCTGACCGACTCCGTGGCCCGCGTCCCACAGTCCGACGCCCCGCAGGCCGGGGGTGTCGATCAGCACGCCGCCGCCGGGCAGCGCGAGGAGGTTGCGGGTGGTCGTGGTGTGCCGCCCCTTGCCGTCGACGTCCCGGGCCGCCCGGACGTCCATGACGTCCGCGCCGAGCAGGGCGTTGGCGAGGGTGGACTTGCCGGCGCCGGACTGCCCGAGCAGGACGGCGGTCCCCCTGCCGACGACGGCTTCGAGGACGTCCAGCCCCTCGCCGAGGGTGGCGCTGACGGTGAGCACCGGCACGCCGGGCGCGCTGGTCTCCACGTCCCGCACGAGGTGCGCCAGCGTCACCGGGTCGGGCACGAGGTCGGCCTTGGTGAGCACGACGGCGGGCTGCGCACCGGACTCCCAGGCCAGTGCGAGGAACCGCTCGACGCGGGCGAGGTCGAGTTCGACGGCGAGGGAGACGGCCACGACGGCGTGGTCGACGTTGGCGGCGAGGATCTGCCCCTCGGACCGCTTGGAGGAGGTGGACCGGACGAACGCCGTGCGGCGCGGGAGCAGCGTCCGCACGTACCGCGGATCACCGCCCTCGGGGTCGACGGCGACCCAGTCCCCCGTGCAGACGACCTTCATCGGGTCGCGGGGGACGACGAACTCGGTGTCGGCCCGGACGGTGCCGCCCGGTGTGACGACGTCGCACCGGCCCCGGTCGACGCGGACGACCCGACCGGGCACGAGCCCCTGCGGGGCGTAGGGGGCGAACTCGTCCTCCCAGCCCGCGTCCCAGCCGTACGGCTGGAGCGGATGCGAGGCGGACGGGCTCGGGAGAGAAGAGGAAGACAAGGGGTGACCCTTCACAAGGGTGGCCCCGGCACCGCGCCCACGGGCACGGAAGAAGGAGTGAGGTCAGCCGGCGGCCACGGAGGTGGACTTGACGAACTTCCGGATGCGGGCAACGCCCGTCGCGGCGACAGCCATCGGTCGACACCTCCAAGATCACGCACAGCGGACAGCAGCGGCACGCGAACGGCCGCGGGAACGAAAGGGAGCCTAGCCACCCGCGCCACCGGTCGCGAGTGGTTTTCCGACCGAGGCCGACCTGCCACGCGTCGGCCCCGACTGGGCTCACCGCCTCGCTGACCGGGACCGGCCGGCACGTGGCCGGACGGCGCACCGGTGTCCGCAACGGGCTCGCTGCGCCCGGCACGGAGAACTCGCGCCACGGACCTTCGTAGTGCCGCTGGACCGCGAAGCGCCGGGTGTGTGCGGCTGCTGCGGAGCCTGCCGGACCAGGTGGGCCCGCAACACGCGCCGGCGCGGGCCCGGTTGCTTCCAGCAGGCGCTGCTCACCCTGGTCCAGCCGCGGAAGAACGAGACGTTCGCGCAGCTCGGAGCCGGTTTCGAGATACCCCGGGCCACCCCATGGCGGTACGTCGACGATACCTGGGACGTGCCGGCCGGCTGGGCGCCTGGCCTTCACGAGGCCCTCACCGGCCTCGGGTCATCGACCGTTGGCCGACGTGCGTCGGTGAACCGGCGCCCAGGGAGCGCACCGGTTCACCGCGCGGGGACCCGTACGGACGGTTCGGGCTCGCGGTCGCGCGGCGGACTGACGAAGGCCCACCTCGCGGCCGACGGCCGCTGCCACCGCGGCGCACGAGGGCGGCGTCACCGCTGGGCCGGACACGCCGAGATGCGGCGGCCATGGATCCGTCCCAGCATGGAATCAGCGGCATACAGCCCTCCTCCACCGCGCCCGCGTGCTGCGCCGAGAGGGACGAGGGCCGTGCTGGACGCGGCCATCACGATCAGCCGCCTCCATCCCCCTGCGGAACCGGCGCGCCCCACCGGCCCAGCCGGCCGCTGTCGCACACCATGACTTTCTGCCGCCGGAGGAACGATGACGGATACGCCGGACAGGTCTGCCGCTGGGGCACTCACGTCGTCGGAAGAGAAGTTGGAGAAGATCAAGAAGGGAGAGACGAAGCTGGACTCGCTTCTCCCCGAGGGATCCGCCGTGCCCCCGCCGTTCACCCTCCAGGTGGCGGATGCGACCCTCAAGGGCCCGCAGTCGGCGGACGACAGGGAGAAGACGTATCTGCTCACCGGCACACTGCGGGCAGAAAAGCCAGGAGACGTCTTCCCGTACGCCCCCGGCAAGGAAGAGCCGGTGGTGCGGCAGCTGCGCCTGACCGTCGTCTCCACGCTCATCAGTCCCGGCCGGGGAAACGCTCGCCGATACGTCGTCCTCATCGACCTGTTGCTCAAGAACGAGAACCGTCCGCTCAGCCAGATTCCGTGGATCGGCGAGCGCATCGGGGGAGAGATCACCGGGGGCCAGCTCTTCGCCGTCACACGCCCGCTGGACAAGGACGCCATCAAGAAGGTCAACGATTACATCAAGAAGTACGGCCCCGAGCCGGACAAGAACGAAAAGCCCGCATCGGTACCGAAGCTGACCGGGCGCAAGGGGAGTGAGTGGGCCAGCGGCTTGTACGTCTCGGCAGGGTGCAAGATCGGCGAGCAGAAGATCCCCCCGGTCACCTTCGCTTTGCGCCGGAAGACGAAGGAGGGCGGCGCCGAGCCGGCGGAGGACGCGCCGGCCGAGCCGGTCACCGACGCCAAGGTGAGCACAGGCAGCAGGATCGAGGTGTCCGCCCGGTATCTGCCGGAGATCCCCGCGGAGAAGAGCCTGCAGAGGGTGGCAGTCCCCGCCGCGGTGCGCGTCACCATGGACACGGTGGTCAAGCAGGGCCCGGTCGAGGTGTCGGCGATCGGCGCCGGAGTGACCCTGCCGTTCGACAAGGACGCCGACCCGCTCCATTTCCTTCCTCCCCTGGAGGGCCTGTCCGTCAACGGCGAGACGAAAGGGAGGAAGGAGAGGGCAGACGACGGAACGAGAAGCGGCATTGCTTTCGCCGGCGCGATCCTCATCGACACCGGAGCCTGGCGGCAGGGTTCCTGGAAGTTCGACGGCATCGTACTGGTATCGACGCCGAAGATCGACGCCCAGCTCGCCGGCTCCTACGCCTATGTGAAACCGAAGAACGATCCGGCGTTCAGCTCCTTCTTCGGCTTCCTCGATGTCAGAGGACTCGGACTCACCTTTCCTCCGGTGACCGTCAACGGTTTCATGGGCGGCGGCGGGTTCAACAGCGCGGTACGCGTCCCCACCGTGGACAAGGCGTGGACCTTCCCGTTCCTCGTGGGTCTGGACAGCGGCACGGTGGACGGTGAGACGAAACCGCATGCCATCTTGAAGAAACTGTGCGGCACGGACTCGCCCAACCCGTGGGTCACCCCCAAGCAGGGACGGTCCTGGGGTGCGCTCGGGATCGACGTGATGGTGAAAGAGGCCGTTCAGGGCCGGCTTCTGGCGTTGTTGGACTGGGGCGGTACAGAGGATTTCACCGCCGCCCTGATCGGCATGCTGACGGCGGAGCTGCCCCGTGCGCCCGAAGGCGACAAGAAGAAGCACAAGCCGTACCTCAGCATCGAGCTGCAGGTCCTGGCCCAGTACGAGCGGGCGTCGGGACAGATAGCGATCGCCACCGAGCTGACGGACAAGAGTTACGTCGTGGACGACGAGTGCAAGGTCACCGGCGGTACCGCCGTGTACTTGTGGACGCGCGGCGAGCACGCGGGCGAGCACGTCATGAGCTGCGGCGGCTACAGCCCGGCGTTCAAGAAGCCGGACCACTACCCCAAGGTGCCGCGGGTCAGCGCGATCCTGAACATCGGCGAATGGATGACCTACCGGCTGGAGGGCTACCTCGCGGGGACCAGCCGCGCGCTGATGCTCGGCGGAGCGCTGTCCCTGGCGAGTGACAGCGGCTGGTGGCGGTGGTGGGTGAGCGCCAGTATCGACATCTGGCACGAGTGGAAGCCCTTCTGGCTGCGCGGCGACATCGGAGTGAGCCTGGGACTGGCCGCGACGCTGCGCAAAGGCCCCGTCAAGTGCAACGTCTCGGGAGAGTTCGGCGTGACCATCGGACTGTGGTGGGCCGAGGACGACCAGGGGCAGATGCACAAGGGCGGGTCGTGGTCGCTGCACGCCTGGGCCCTCGACTTCGACGGCTCGTGGGGAGACCCCCTTCCCGCGGACAAACCAGCCGTCTCCTGGACGGAGTTCCAGCGGCAGTCCGCATCGCCGTTGCAGGTCGGCAACAAGAAGTCCACCAGACTGAGGACCCGCTCATCGGACGACCACGACGCTCCCGCGGCATCCACCGTGTACGACACCGGGGGGTTCGTCTTCGACACCGACGCCGGCGCTCCGGTCAGCACCCTGCGGGTGAACGGCGCGAAGTGGCAGCCGGCCCACGACCCCGACCACAAAGACCACCAGCGCATCGACGATGATCCCGCGACGTGGGACCTCGTCCCGATGGGCAAGGCCGGACGGGGGCTGCGCTCCGAGCACACGCTGACCGTCACGCGTACCGCCACAGCACCTTCCGCGGGATCACCCGCAGCGGACGCGGATGTCGTGCGCGAGCAGGGCTGGCGCATCTACCGGGTGCTGTCCAACCACCCCACCGCGCTGTTCCAGCGCAGCGGCGACAACCTGCCGCTGAACACCGACCGGAACATGGAGCGTGACGTCCTCACCGGTCTGCGGGTGGTGGCCTCCCCGCGCACCTCACCGGCGGCGCTGGAGGTTCCCGAAGCCAACGTCGCGACGACGCCCGTCAAGCTGAAGCGCCACGATGTCCTGCCGCCCGCTGCCACGGCCCCCTCCGGCCCCGAGGCCCGGTGCGCCGACAGTCGGACCCGCACGCGGGTCAGCACCTCCTTGAAGGAGAAGTCCGCGGCTCGTACGGCCCTGATGGCGGAGCTGGAGTCGCTCGGCATCACGGGCTTCGACCACGACAGGGAACTGACCGGTCTGCCGGACCTCGTACGCGACGTGTGGTCCGACCCACCGCTGGTGGCCGCCGGAGCCTGACCGCCCGTCCGATCGAAAGCTGAGGACCATGGCACACCACTTCACCGAGTCCAGGCCCCCGCTGCTCGTGGACCTGCGCGACCAGCGGCTGCCGGCGGCGGAGACGGGCGACTACGAGGCCGAACTGGCTCATCGCTGGGCACCCGCCGCCGGGGCGGACGCCGGGTCCGGCACGGCGCCCGGGGAATACCCGCTGACGCCGGTCACCCATTCCTTCACCGTCACCGCGGCCCGCCGTTGCCTCCCCCCGGACGCGGTCCACACCGTCAACCCGCCCGACGGCGCCAGCGGCCTCTACCACGGCGTCCTGCCGCACATCACGCTGTCCCGCGCCTCCCTGCCCTGGGACCGTGCCCTGAGCAGCTCGCGATCGGTGCCGTTCACCGAGGACTCCGGCACGCCGCGCACGCCCTGGCTGGCGCTGCTCGTCTTCGCAGCCGGGGAGCTGCCCGCGGACCCCGGGGCCGAGGGGCTGCGGCTGCGGCACACCCGCACGGCCGGTACCCGCCCGGCGCGGGAGGAGGTGCAGCGGCCCGACCTCGAGGGCGGGGACGTCGATGAGGACGCCTGGTACACCATCGACGTCCCGCCGGACGTGTTCACGAAAGTCGCCCCTCGTCTGGAGGAGCTGCGCTACCTGGCGCACAGCCGCATCGTCCGTACGGTCAAGAGCGCGGCACCCTGGTACGGGCGGAGGGAGGAGCTGCGGGAGGGGACCTTCGCGGTCGTCCTCGGCAACAGGCTGCCACGCGGCGACGGGCGGTACGTCGCCCATCTGGTGTCCCTGGAAGGCTGGGAGAAGCGCCTCCCACCCGCCGACGCCGGCGACAAGCCGCTGCGCCTGTTCTCGCTGCACGCATGGACGTTCGGCAACCGGCCGGCCGCGAGCCGGGCGGGGTTCGAGCAGACACTGCGTGATCTGGTGCGCTGCGCCGAGCAGGACCCCCACCGCCTGGACCTGGTGCTGCACGCGTCCGGCAAGAAGGCGAACACGCCGGGCGCGGACACGCCCCTGTCGTCCGACCCGTGGCCGCCGTCCGGCCGCCTGAAACACGGCTACGTGCCCGTGCGGTACCAGACGCACTCCGGCGAGGTCATGCCCGCCTGGTACCGGGGCCCGCTCACGCCCTTCACACCCAAGCCGCTGCCCACGCCCGACGGCGGAGGCGCCCGGCGCTTCCGCAGCGCGGAGCAGTGCCACATCTTCATCGACGAGCAAGGCGTCTTCGACATCAGCTACGCCGCCGCCTGGTCGCTGGGCAGGGCGTTGGCACTGGCCGATCCCGAACTGGCGGCGCAGGTGGACCGGGCCCGCACGCACGGCTGGGAGGACCTGCGCGCAGCCGCTGCCTACCTGCGGCTCCATCCCCGCGCCGACCGGGAGGCCCTGGCCCGGCATCTGGAGAGCCGGTCCGGGCCGGCCCGGTTCGCGTCCGTGCTCCGGCAGGGACTGCTGGAGCACCTGGCCGGCGGTGACCGCACCGATGACGGCGACGACCCCGCGGCCACCGCCGCTGCGCACTCCCCGGCCACGGACGCTCGGCCGGCGCACGGGCGTCTGCTGTCCGCGTGGCGGGAACCGCGGGTACGCGAGGTGATCCGCACCCGGATGGCACGCACCCTCGTCCCCGCAGAGGTCGACGAGTACACCCAGGACCTGTCCCTGCTGTGCCCGCCCGCGCCGGAGGACGACCTCGATGCGTACGTGCCGGCCGGCACCGGTCTGACCTGACCCGCGCTGCTGCCGCGGGTGCCGTTCTGCTACCTGGTGCCGGACCGCGGCATGCTCCTGGACCCCGTGCCCCCGGCAGGCCGGCCGCAGTCGTGCCCCGGCCCGCTCGACGACGGCTTCGAAGGGCTCGGCCGGGACGGGTTGCGCCTGTTCACCGTGGACGCCGACTGGCTGAAGTGCCTCCAGGACGGCGCGCTCAGCGTGGGCATCGGCACCGCACTGGACGAGGAACTCACCGACGGACTCAGCCAGGCGCTGCCCGTCTCCACCACTCCCCTCACCGGGCTGCTGCTGAGCACACGGCTGTTGAGCGACTACCCCGATCTGATCGTCGAGGCGAGCGGCACGACGGCGGCGCTGCGCCGGGACATGACCGGTGACGTGCTGATGATGTTGTTCGCCGGGGTCCCCGGCAGCCTCACCTTCCGCGAGCCGGGCCACGGGATCCACTTCGGCTCGGCCGGATCCCCGGACCGGCCGGCCATCGGCCTCAGGCGCTGCACCGTGCGCGAGAGCATCCACAAGGGCACACCGGACCCCGGCAACGGCCAGGTGTTCGGCACCAAGCTGACGCTCGACGACACGCATCTGCGCACACCCGTGTCCGGCGGCCGTCTGCGGGAAGTGCTCGACCTGGGCAGCGGGACCAAGAACGGCACCGGCCTGCTCAGCGATCTGTCCACGGAGCTGAGGAAGAAGCAGCACCACGGCGACACCTTCCCGGACACCCTGAGCCCCGGGCAGTTCGCGCTGCAACTGCTGCGCTCTCCGCTGACCCTCGACCTGACCCGCCGGACCAAGGACGGTGATCCGCGATGACGTCCCCCCACCCCACGCCGATCCTGGTTCCCCTCCGGGTGGACGCCCTCCCCGTCTCCGGCAGCGTCCGCAAGGGCAACTTGTGGCACCGCTGGATGCCGGCCTATTCCAAAGCCGAACGGTTCCAGGATCCGCTGGACATGACCTACGAGGACTTCGACGCGGAGAAGGAGGGCGTCTACCTCCACTGGCGGCTGCCCGGGGCGCTGCGCCGCGGCCGCACGGACCCCGGCGGCACACCCGACTTCCCCACCGTCCCCAACCGCTGGCTGATCGTCCGGCGCTCCGAGACACCGGGCACCGCCCATGGCTGGGTCGTCGAGAGCGACCACGTCGCAGAAGACGGCACCAGTCCCTACCTGCGGTACGGCGACGACGGGAAGCCGCAGGCGACGTTCATCGGCCGTCACACCGAACTGAAGAACAAGGACTCCTGGAGTGAGCCGCGCCCCGACACAGCGCTCTTCCTGACCGCTCTCGGGGCCGGCCTGACCGCCTTCAGCATGTACCAGCCCTACAACGAGGACGTGTTCTCCTTCCACGACCGCCTCACCGGGATCGACCGCACCCAGGACCACACGCTGAGCTACCTGGTCCTGGGCTGGTACTCCCACCTCGCCGGCGACCCCCTGACCCCGCCGCCGGGTTCGGAGGCCACCCTGGACCAGTTGCTGCACGGGCTGGGCTGGTATCTGCAGGCGGGCAGGGTCGACGGTTAGGGCTCCACGCTGTGCTCGGGCACCACGCTCGCGGTGCGGTGGCGTACGGCAGCCGCCCCGGACACCCGGGGGCACGACGACCAGATGCCGAACGCGAAGGCGATCGACGTCGGCTTCGGCCAGACCTGGGCCGACGCCAAGTACGCCCTCGACAACCGCTTCGGCGCGGCCCACGCCGGTGCCGCACCCGAGCGGGCCTGGCTGAACGCTCTCAACGCCTTCCACCACGACACCCTGGAGCACCTGGGGGAAGCCGACGGCGATCTTCGTACCCAGGAGGAGCAGCACCGCCGGGGCTTCTCCCGCTCGGACGGCGGCAGCGTGTGGTCCCAGCGCGCCACCGGCGGCCTCGAACCGGACCCCACCGGGGGCGACGCCACAGGCGGTTCACCGGGGCCACGGCATCTGCACGACCCCAACGACGCTCAGCGGGACCTCGATGCCGCGCTGCGGCGGATCGACGAAGCCCGCCGCAATCTGTTCGAACTGTGGTGGCTGAAGGGCCTCAAGGACAACGGCTACTACACGGGCGACGATTTCGACGACACGGTGTGCCGGCGGCACCGCGAACGCTGGGAGAAGGCGCTCGCGTCGGCGACCGGGGCGGCGCAAGAGGCCCGTGACCGCCTGTCGATCGTTCCGTCCGGCGCCTTCGCCGCGCCGGACCAGGAGTTCCACGAGGTCAGCGATCCCGTCGTCCTCCTCAAGGGCACCAAGGTCACCGACCCCCTCACCGGCGACACGGCACTGGCATGCCGTACCGGCGAGCACACCCTGGACGAGCTGGGTGACCTCAAGCCCGAATCCCCGATGCCCGGCGCCTGGTGTGCCGACGTGCTGCCCGTGCACAACCGGAGCGCCATGCTCAGGGTGCTCACCGAGTTCTCCCTGCTGCACCGGGCGCTCACCCCCGCCGGACCGGCCGCCACGCCGCCGACCACGCTCCAGGACCACCTCGACACCCGTGCGGACGAGGCGGCCGCACGCGGTATCCGCGTCTGGACGCTGCCGTGGATCCCGCTGTACCTGGAGTGGACCCTCCAGTGCCAGCCGCTCGCGTACGCGCGCGACGGCACCCGGTACTGGAGCTTCGACGGCACCCGCTTCCGGCTCGTCGAGAAGCACGCAGCGACGGCGGCCGTCGGCGACGCGGGCGTGCTGTCGGGCAAGAGCCTGCTCACGCCGCTGCCGCAGTACGCCGGCAGCCGGACGGCGGAACAGCACGCCGACAACGCACCCGACCCCGAGCAGGCGCGGGCCTACCGCGAGCTGGCGCGGCTGCTGGGCGAGGGCGACCTGCTGTGCCAGACCCTCAACGGGGTCAACGCCTTCTTCCGGCAGCAGGCCCCGACGGCGCACTTGGCCAGGGGCGCAGCGGCCGCGTACAGCGGCAACGAGGCCCCCAAGCCCACGAAGACCTCACAGCAGCACTTCACGCCGGTCCGCGCCGGACAGGTCAGATTCCTCTCGCTGACCCTGGTGGACGCCTTCGGCCGCAGCGTGGAGATCATCGGCAAGAACAATCACGGCATCCGGGCCATCCACTGCTCCCCGGCCACCCGCCTCAGCTCCGGCTACGTCCACGGGGGGCACGACCGGGCCACCGTCGCGGAGCTTCCGCCCCGGATCGCCCACGGCGCCCGGCTGCGCTTCGACATCCTCGATCCGCACGCCGACCAGCCGCCGTCCGCCTTCCGCCCCGTCCTCAACCCCTTGTGCGGATGGCTGCTGGTCAACCGTGTCGACCACACACTGATCGTCTACCACCCGGACGGTACCGCTTTCGGGCAGGTCCAGATCCACCACCAGCCCTCGGGGCCGGGTGACGTGGTGCGCACCACGGTCTGGCGGGCGCTGCCGCCCCGTCCCCCGGCGGAGACCTGGACACAGGCCCGCGCCGTTCTGCCCCGGCGCCTGGTCCAGCTCCTCGACCCCTTCCTCGCCGTTCCCCGCACACGTACGACCGACGACTTCGATGACCTGCTGAGCCTGATCGACCAGCAGCTCAGCTCGCTCGCCCGCTCGCGGTACGAGCACGACAACGCCGCCGTACTGGCCGGGCGGCCCATCGCGGTGGTCCGCGCCGGACTGCGCCTGGAGACCAACGGCACTCCGCCCGCGGGCGCCAAGAGCTCCTTCGGCCAGGCGGGCGCTCTCAAGCTGGCCGACCACCGGTGGCCCGTCCGTCTGGGAACCGCGGAACTGCCGGAGGACGGACTGGTGGCCTACTGCGACGGTGATGCCGCCGACACCTTGTGGGCCCCTCAGGCCCTGTGGCCCGTACCGCCCGACACCGCCTACATCCGCCGCGTCGTGGACGGGGACCCGGACAGCCAGGACCCCGCGCTGCTGCTGCGGGCGGGTCCCGCCGACGACTCGCTCACCGTCCGGCCGTACCACTGTGTGACGCTCCTGATGGACCCCTGGCAAGGCGTCAGAGCCGTCACGGACATCCTTCCGGTCACCACGCTGCGGCTTCCGGAAGGCCAGGCCAGGCCGGTCCTCAGCCATCTGAAGGTGCCTTTCGCACTCGGCCCCCTGCTGGCCCGTGCCGCCCCCGCGGAACCCGGCCGGCCCCCGGAGGTGGTCATGCCCTGTCCTTCCGGATGGACCGGCACATGGCAGTGGACGCAGCCCCCGCGCACCTCGTCCGGCGGCACGGCATGGAGCGTCCACGGCATCGCTCCGGCCGTCCCCGACACCGATCTGCCGCCGGAGCGCGCACCGGCCCGCGCCGGGTTCCTCCTCAACCTGACCGACCGCCGCCGCCCGCTCGCCGGGAACCGCGAGGAGGCCCCGTGACCGAGCAAGCGCAGTCTCCTCACCGGTCCCCCCGCGGACCGTGGACCGGCGCGACGTGCACCATCGCCCCCGAACCTGCCGTCGTCGGGCACACCGCGGCCCTCACGCTCGCCCTCACCCCCGGCACCACCGGCCCCCCTTCACACACCGGGCAGACCTGTACCGTCATGGTCACCCTCCCGGTCGGCGACAGCGACACGGATCTCGTCAGCGCCGGTGACGCCCGCGCCGTCGACGCCGCGGCGGACGCCGAGGGCTGGCACGTCGACGGGCCGGAGCTCGACGGCTCCCGTCTGCGCCTGACCGCCACCGGGCCGCCAGCCGCGCTCCGCCTGCGGCTCCGCAACCTCAGGCTCAACGCCACCGCCGGCACCGCACGCTGCGCGGTGAGCGTGCGTGCGCCCGGCGCCGCGGGCTTCGAGACGCTGGCCGAACCAGAGGTGACCACCGTCCCCGTGATCACCGGGTTGCGAGCCAAGGACGTGGCGATCCAGAAGAACGCCACTGCCACGTACACATGGAAGATCACCGGGGTCAACACCAAGGACGTGACGTACAGCGGATGTCTGGCCGGCCCTCGGATGAAGCCGGTCTACTACAGCAAGGACCAGCTGAAGCCCAAGGTGCTCGATGACGGCCGATGCTCCTGGGAGAGCCCCGGGCTGGACGACTGGGTCGTCATGTTCTTCCTCACCGCCCACCACGGGGCCGACGCGCACTGCGCGGCGACACCGGTCTTCGTCAAGGACGCCGCCGTCGAGTTCGGTGACCTCGACGCCAAGGGCAGCGTCCGCATCGTCCACCGCGCCCAGGACATCTTCACGGAACTCGAACTGATCGACAGCGCCGAAGACCAGGTCGCCGGGACCGCGCCGGGCGACGGACTCGACCGAAGGAGGAAGGTCAAAGGGGCGGTCAACGGGCGGGACGTGGACACGTACACCGAATTGGTCTTTCCGTATGCGGGGACGGCGACGTCCGACGGGCTGCTCACCATCGCCTACACCGAGGACGAAGGCACGGCATGCCCGTCGCTCCTCCTGGAGATCATCCCGCCGCCACCGGTCCACCGCACCGAGCTGCACACCCGGCAGAACGCGGCGCCTCTCGTCGCTCCGCTCAAGGAGTGGCACATCCAGCCGGACACCACCTTCACCGTCCCCGTCCTCTGCGGCAGCAGCGTGACATTCCACACCCCCCTGTACTGGAAGGGCACGCGGAAGCTCACCACCCAGTGGCACGCCATGGGCGGCGCGCACCCGCTGGGCGGCACGAACACCTCTGCCGGACCAGGTGAGGAGCCGGAATGACACTCCCCACCCCTGTGACGATCCAGGGATACCTGCCCGACCCCAATCCCCTGCTGGCGGGGAAGTCCGGATCGATCCAGGTGAGCTGCCGGCGCGGTGACTACGACGCGAAGACCGGCGCCATCCTCGATCTCGACTTTCCCTTCGGAGCCGGCCCCGGCGCACTGACCACGAAAGACGGCGCGAGAGCGATCAGGCCCAAGGCGACCAACGCCCGTCGCTGGACCTTCGACCAGGTCGCCTTCGACGACAAGAACGGCAGGGCCGCCATCCGGGCCCGGCGAGCATCCACCTGGGACACCAGCGTGCCCGTGGAGCGGATCACCCTGGAGGACATCGCCGTCGGCCTCCCGCCCCACGACACCGACCTCGCGGTCTACCAGGTGTCCAAGGGGGGTGAGAGGCAGCAGAGACTCGCCTCCCACACCCTGCCCAAATCCACCGCGGAGCTGTCCTTCACCGACCTCGAACCTGACGACCCGGTCGTCTCCCGGGGACAGACGACCCGGCTCACCTGGAACCTCACCAGAACCTCCACGGACCCGGTCCTCACCGTCTCCTACGCCGGCACCGGACGCACGCCGTACAGCACCACCGGCCCGAAGAAGTACCAGCAGAACTCCTGGACGACGCCGCGGCTGGACGACCAGGCCGTGGTGTTCGTCGTGACCGCCACCATCGGCGAGGTCGGCCTCTCCCAGTGGACGCAAGTCCACGTACGACGCGGAGCCGCTTCCACCGGGCCGCTCACCGTCACCGGAACCGTCCGCCTGCTCGGTTCCCCCGCCGAGCGGCTCTTCGACGACCTCCTCCTGTCCGTTCCCCAGGCAGGGCTCCGAAAGGCTGAGGGCGTCATCGACGGCAGCCGCCACGTCATCGCTCCGGAGCAGTTCGACGCCTTCTTCGAGAACTGGTACGCGCAGACCCACACCGACGGACTGCTCACCGTCCACTGCGCCGGCGCCTCACCGGAGCGCGGCCATGAAGGGGTCCTGAAGCTCAAGGTCGGCGTCCCGCAAGGGGACGCCACCGAGGACGGTCCTGCCGGGAGCAGGGAGTGGCCGGTCACCAGCCGTACCGCGCTCACCCTCCCCCTGCCCAGGGGCACCGCGCTCACCCTGACCCCGCCCCACTACACCCACTCCCACCTTCTGAGCATGCACTGGACCGCCTTCGGCACCACCGCCTCACCGCGAAAGGGCACCGCATGATGGACAGCGCCCCGAACCCTGTCTACGCCGCCTTCCCCGCCTATGCGGGGCGCGCCCGCGCCACCAAGGCGAACGACCAGGAGCCCGTCGTGTGGTCGATCCACTTCATCCGATGGGTCACCGGCGAGGCACCGCTGGCGCAGCGCCGCTACCTCGACGCGCAAGGCACGTGGCGTACCAGTTGGACGGACACCAAGGGGGTACGCCGCCAGGCGGACCAGGGCTACAGCAGCCTTCTGGACATCTGGCCCGAGCTGAAACGCCCTCTCGGAAGCCAAGTCATGCAGAACCAGACGTTCTGCACCGCCATCGCCGGGCAGCACTCCTTCTCCGACGCGCGCACCGACTTCCACCTGCTGTTCGACACGTATCAGATCCACTTCACGACGGACGCGCGGGGAAGGAAGCGCAACGCCCAGGACCCTGCCAAGAACAAGGAACTCTTCCCCGCGATGAGCAACGGATACGTGCCCTTCTCGGCGGCTGCGAACTTCATCCCCGCATCCGGCGGGAGCAATCAATGGGTCTGCCTGCTGAACGGAAACACGCACAAGAACACCAAGTTCTCGAGCACGGCCATCACGAAGAACTTCCTCACCGTCCGCTCCATCACATCCACCTGGTCGACGGATGCTGCCTTCGCAGGTCCCGGCGGAACAGTCCTCCTGCTGGACCGGAGCAAAAAGCTCTACACGGTCTGCCCCTTGTCCAGCGGAATCTCCGCGGACACGCAACTGTGCTCGACAGGCAACAACATCGCCGTGCCCGACAACATCATCGTGCCCTGAAGGGCCGTCCGGAGTCCGCGCCCCTACCGTCCCGACGTCACCCACAGGCCACCAGAACAAGAGGATGCACCATGGCCACGACAGACGACATCGTCACCACGACCGAGAAGCCGTTCGCGCGACTCGGTCAACTAGACCTCGCGCTGAACGTCCTTCACCCGAAGAACTGGGCGCAGTTCGACATACACCGCCAAGCGGCCACTGCGCCGACCAGGCAGGAGGCAACGCGAGGCGAAGAGTTCCGCAGCGTCCCGCCGGAAACCGCTGCGGGGTCCGGTTCCGCAGGGCTGTGGAAGACCACGCTTTCCGCCACCTGGGACACCGCGCACAACCTCGCCTACCACGTCGACGTCAGGGCACGCTGTTACGAGGCGACCAGGAAGAATACGTACAGGCAGATGAACACCAGCACGTTCTGTGAGGCGGTCTACTGGATGCCGCTCGACTCGGCCCTCTACACCTTGGAGAAGAAGTCCGACAGTAGCTACGTCATCCGGGTCTACGGCCCACCGGTCGATGGCACCCGCTGCGGAACGGCACCCATCGCCTCGTACGACATCCCCAGCACCGTCGAAGACGACATCATCCTGTCGGTGCCGGACATGGTGGTCGGTCCCGACGAAGAGGGCGATTACGACGCCATCGCCTACACGCTGGTGATGACCGCCGAACAGAGCTACCTGACCGTCCACCACCTCAGCGGACTCGACTCCGAAACCGGCCCGAGAGCGGAGACCGAGCCCCACTACCGCTTCCCTGACCCCCCTCGCTTCCTCCACTTGGCCGACGGCTGGGTCGAGGGGCGCGGCATCGTCCCCCAGCAATACCTCGTCGCCGTCTGCGGCGGGCGGATCGACGAGAACAAGGGAACCATGTACCGCTTCAACCTGGAAAACTCCGCCGTCGACGACATCAAGCTGCCCGAAGGCAATTACTACATGTGGGGACGACCTGCCTTCACCACCAAGGGACGGTGGGTCCGCCCCGGGCACCAGAAAACGAATCCATATGACGCCCCCTACGACTGGGGGGTCTACTGGGGGGACATCAACAAACCTGAGGTGCCGCCGACGTTCCTCAAGGGAGCAGGATTCGCCACATGGAGCGGCACATACGAGTCGTACGCCCAGCCATGGCCCGTCGCGGACCAGGACACCGTTTACTACGTCAACTACCGCACCACCCCGAATCCGGAGAGCAGAGCCTTCAAGATCGACATGGCTTCCACCCCGAAGGTGACCAGTGCCCCGACCACATGGCAACCGCCCTTCCAGCAAGGCAAGGAGGACAGCCTTGTACTGGGCGCCATGGCCCACCGCTGGGACCCCAACCCTCCGGCCGGATGACACCTGCTGCCCACCCGTACCAGTTCCGCCGCTGCGGACACCCCGACCGACCGCGGGTCCGTTCGCGGGGTGGCCGGCCGCTCCGGCACCGGCCGGGGGCGGTCAGCGGCTGTCGCCCGGAGGGTGGACGCTGAGGTCGCCGTAGGCCGTCAGGGCGGCGGCCGGGTCACCGGGGCCGGGCCGCAGGGTGGCGTCCAGGAAGGCGAGCGTGGTGGCGGCGACGACGCGTGGGCTCCTGGTGCGGCCCAGGGAGCCGACGATCGAGGGCACCGGCGGCAGGTACAGGGGGCCGTCCATGAAGGTGAGGTGGGCGGCGCCGGGGACGGTGAGCCGGTAGCTCGTGGCGCTGTTGCGCTCGAGGGCCTCGGTGAGGCGGGGCAGGTAGCGCGGGTCGGTGGCGCGGGTGAGGGCCTGGGTGAGCGCGAGCGTCGGCTGATGGAGGGAAGGGGACGCGGGGCCGTGGGGGTAGCCGTCCAGATCGATGACGGCGTCGAAACGGCGGTCGTGCCGGGCCGCCAGCAGGGCGGCGGCGCCGCCCATGGAGTGGCCGGTGACCGCGGTCCGGGCGGTGTCCAGGCGTCCGGCCAGCGGGCCGGTGATCTCCCCTCCGTCCAGACGGTCCAGCTGGGTGCGGACGAAGCCGAGGTCGGCGGCCCGGACAGCCGTCCAGTCGGCCGCCAGTTCCTCGTCCTTGTCCCGGTCACCGGTGGAGGCGGTCCTGCTGCGGATCGTCCGGCCGTCGGTGAGGACGACGGCGGCGGAGTCGTACGGGTGGTCGAGGGCGGCGACCACATAGCCGTGGGCGGCCAGTTCCTCGGCCCAGGCGGTGTTCTGGGTCCGCACGCCGCCCGACCCGGGAGAGAACAGCACCACCGGGAACCGTCCGCCCCCGCCGGCCACCGGGGCGTCGAAGACCGCGTGCGTGCGGGCCCGCGGGACGCCGTCGACCAGGAAGCCGGGCAGGCCGACCTGGCGGGCGAGGGCGTCGGAGACAGTACGCGCCTCGTGCTCCGTGCGTCCGAGGTACTGGGCGCGCTCCGCGCCCGGGGGGCTCTTCCGCGCGGGGTACCAGAGCTGGACCACGACCGTGCGCCGGTCGTGCGGGTCGGCGGTGAAGGTCTCGGGACGGCGTGGATCGGTCCACTGCGCCACGTGGGTGCCGACCGCGAAACGGCCCGTCGGCTCGGGGAATCCGGGTACGGGAAAGGCCCAGGCGGCCGACGGCCCCACCGCGATCAGGCCGAGGCAGGCCACCGATCCCGGCAGCGCCAGCCACCACCGGGCCCGCCACGCCGGCCGGCCGCCGCGCCGGCGCAGCAGGGGGGAGACGGCGAACGGCGACACGAGGGCGACGGCCGCCAGGACCGGCAGCATCTGCCAGCGGAACCCCACCGCGGCCAGCACGCCGGCGGACAGCACGAGAACCGCGCCCGCCGCGACCGTGACGCGTGGGCGGGCAGCGGGGGGAAGCCAGCGCGCCACCACCAGCGCGACGGCACCCAGCAGGGCGAGGCATTCCGGAGGGGACAGGTGCAGCCCCGCGATGATCTCGGTCATCCGGCCATCCTCGGCGCGGGGCGGGCGCCGCCGCGTCGGTCCCGGGTCTCCTTCGTGTGCGACCGGGGTCTCATGCGGGCGCGCCGCGCGGCGGCTGCCGGTGCGACCGCGGGGGGAGCGGGTCTCCTCCCTCGGTCGTATCCCCGGTACGGCCGTGTCTCCGGGTCAGCTGACCGCACAGGGCCGCCCGTTGAGCGCCACCCCCTCCGGCCCCCCGTTCCTCCCCTCCCAGGACGCGAGGAAGCCGAAGGTCAGGGTGCCGCCCGCGGGGACGGTGGCGTTGTAGGGGGCGGCGGTGGCCGTGACGTGGGGGCCGGACTGGAACAGGGTCGCGTCCCACATCCGGCCGACGCGCTGGCCGTCGGGGAAGGACCAGGTGACGCGCCAGGTGTCCAGGGGGCGGGCGGTGGCGACGGTGACGGTGGCCTGGAAACCGGCCGGCCACTGGGTGACCAGGTCGTAGTGGGCCCGGCAGGACGGCGGGGAGGGCACGGCCTGGGTGGTGGTCCGGGGTTCGGAGGTCCGGGGTGCCGATGTCCGGGGTGCCGGGGTGCGCAGGGGCGTGGCGGACTCGGAGCCGGCGGGGGCGGGGCGCGGGGCCGGGGTGGACGTGGGGCCAGGAGTGGGGGGCGAGGCCGGGGTCGGCGGGGCGGAGGGTCGGCCGCGGTCCGCCGGGGTGGCCGGCGTCCCGGTCAGGGTGTCGGAGGCGTCGGCGTCACCGAAGGGGCGCAGGGACGCGGTGAGGGCCAGCAGGGACGCCAGGACGGCGGTGGAGAGGAGGGCCCGGCGTACGGCGCGGGTACGGCGGCTGCCGTCGTCCGGCGGGCCGTCGTCCGGGCAGGCCGGGGCCGGAAGGGCGGCGCCGAGGCGTGCCTCGGCGGCCCGGCGCCGGCGTTCCAGGTAGGCGAGGCCGCCCCAGCCGAGCACCCCGTCGGCGAGGGCGGCGGACAGTGATCCGGGATCGGTGCACAAGCAGCCCGCCGCTTCCGCGCAGCCGGCGCACCGGGCGAGGTGACGGGAGATGTCGTCGGGGGTGACCGGGGTGCCGGAGGCGGCGGCGCCGGCCAGGAGGCGGGCGTAGGGGACGCACGGGTCGTCCGGCGGGCCGTCGAGGTGGCCGCGGCGGCAGCGGTCCCGGAACAGGGCGCGGGCCTGGGCGAGTTCGGCGGTGACGGCGGCCGGGTCGAGGCCGAGCCGGCGGGCGACCACGGGCAGCGGCAGCGCCTCGACCTCGGCCAGCCAGAGCAGTTCCGCGTCCGCGGGCGGCAGGCCCCGCAGGGCGCGCAGCGCGAGCGGGCGCCGGGCGGCCGGCCCGGTGTGGCGGGCGGCGGGTCCGGAGCGCAGCCAGAGCCGGAGGCCGGGGGTGAGGTCGTCGCCCCGGCCGCCGGCCTCCCAGGCCGCCGCGGTGGCGCGTACGGCGGTCAGCAGCAGGGGGACGCGGGGCAGCAGCCGGACCGGGCGGTGGGCGGGTCCGGACGCCGTACGGGAGCCGGTGCCGCCCGCCTCGCGCGTGCGCCGGGCGAGGGCCTCCGTGGCCAGCCGGGCTGCCGCGGCGGACCCGTCGGCGCACAGGTCGGCGTAGGAGAGGACGGCGTCCCAGCACTCGGCGAACGGCCCCGCCCCGGCGGCGGACTGGGGGATCGGCAGGTCGGACATGGAACTCCCGCGTCCACGGGCGAGGCCAACTCACCACGCCGATGGCGGAGTTGTGATACCTCGCGGCAAGGGGCGAGCTTGCCACGGGCCCGGCGCGGCTGACAAGCGCCGGGGCCGGGAACGGCGGCGGCCCGGCCGCCGGGCGTACGCCCGCGCGAACCGGGCCGGAGCGCCGGCCGCCCGGCTCAGACCTCGACGGGCGTGTCCGCCGGGAGGCTGTCCATGAAGGAGCTGACGGAGAAGACCGCGTTGCCGGCGCCGGGCGGGCCGTAGCCGGGGGGCGAGGAGAGGCCGAAGTCCTCCATGGTCTGCCGGTAGGCCTGGAGCAGGCGGATGTGGTACTCCAGCGGGGCGCCCTGGGGGTTGGCCTTGCCGAGCGGGGTGGTGGGCTCGGGGCACCAGGTGGTGAAGCGGGGCGTGATGCCGTGCGACATGAAGAAGCGCAGGCCCTCGGTGGTCGAGGCGATGGCCTCGTCGACGGTCTTGAAGCCGAAGGGCTCGGCCATCTCGACGCCCGCGACGAAGTTCGGGATCACGTTGCGCGGGCCGAAGACCTCGGTCGAGTCCAGGATGCGCCGGTGCCACTCGTCGCGGCCGACGTACCGCTCCTTGCCGGGGCAGAACAGCTTGAACAGGTACTCGTCCCACACCTCGAAGTTGGGGTGGTAGATCTGCACGCCGTAGTCCTTGAAGCGCTGGACGTCCGGCTTGGGCAGGGCCTGGGCGACGACCTTGCCGATCCAGCGGCCGGGGAAGCGCTCCTCGATGGCCTTGGCGTAGTGGCCGTAGAAGTCGGCCTCGTCGCGGCCGGAGACCTTCGAGGTGATGGCGCCGCCGGTGAGGGTGTAGGCGGTGGACGCCTTGGCGGTGTCGTAGCGGTCGATGATCTCCAGGGCTTCGAGGACCTCCTCGACGTCCTTCACCCCGGTGTACGGCCGGCCGGCCGCCTTGTGCTGGCGCCAGTTGTGATTGATGTCGCAGTACTGGCACTCCTCCTTGGCGCCGAAGTACTGGCAGACCCGGAAGACGGTCAGGTAGATCAGGTAGCCCCACTGGATGGTGGGCGCGACCTCCATGACCGACTTCCCGTTGCCGAGGGTGTGCCGGTAGTACTCCGGCATCGGCGGCACGCCGACGTCCGCGATCCGCTTGCCGTCGAGGTAGAGGCCGAGGACCCCGTGCTCGTCGGCGGCGACGCGGTACGGCGAGGACGGGTTCACCCGGACCGAGACGACCGTGCGGCGCAGGTCGTAGGGGCCGCCGGTGAGGATGATCTCCTCGGGCGGGCGGCGCAGCGCGGCCTCGCCCAGCTCGGGGAGGGTGCCGTGGTCGAAGGAGAAGATGAAGTACGACTTGGGTTTGACCTCACCGCCCTCGTTGTCGCTGAGGGCGCTGGGGTCGAAGGCCACCCCGCCGCGGAGCAGGTCCTCCTTGAAGACCGCCTCCCGCGGAACGTGCGGAAAGCGCTCCATCAGATCCTCGACCAGCGCGGTACGGCTGCCCATCCGTGTCTCCTCCCGGGTCAGGCGTTCGACTTCTCACGGTATGCCCCCGCCCGGGCGTCTTCCCCGCCGGGGGCCCTCTCGGCGAGCCAGGTAGGTTTCCGGCGGAGGACCACGGGTCCTCGACGGAACTTCAGGAGGGCTTCGGGATGACCGACACCACCGTGACCAACTGGGCCGGCAACATCACCTACACGGCCGAGGAACTGCACCGGCCGCACACGCTCGACGCGGTGCGGTCGCTGGTGGCGGGCAGCGCGCGGGTGCGGGTGCTGGGCAGCGGCCACTCCTTCAACGAGATCGCCGAGCCGGGCGCGGGCGGGGTCCTGCTGTCCCTGGCGGACCTGCCGTCCGTGGTCGACGTGGACACGGCCGCCCGGACCGTCCGGGTGGGCGGCGGTGTGCGGTACGCGGAGCTGGCCCGGGTGGTGCACGCGCACGGCCTCGCCCTGCCGAACATGGCCTCGCTCCCGCACATCTCCGTGGCCGGGTCGGTGGCGACCGGCACCCACGGCTCCGGTGTGACCAACGGCTCACTGGCGTCGGCGGTGCGCGCGGTGGAGCTGGTCACGGCGGACGGTACGACGGTGACGGTCGCGCGGGGCGATGAGCGGTTCGGCGGGGCGGTCACCGCGCTGGGCGCGCTCGGCGTCGTGACCTCGCTCACCCTCGACCTGGAGCCGGCCTACGAGGTCGAGCAGCACGTCTTCACCGAGCTGCCGTCGGCCGGGCTGGACGCGGAGGCGCTGGAAGCGGTGCTGTCGGCGGCGTACAGCGTGAGCCTGTTCACCGACTGGCGGGACCCGGGGTTCCGGCAGGTGTGGCTCAAGCGCCGGGCCGACCAGCCGCTGTCCGCGTTCCCGTGGGCGGTGCCGGCCAAGGTGAAGATGCACCCGGTGCCCGGCATGCCGGCCGAGAACTGCACGGAGCAGTTCGGCGTGCCCGGGCCCTGGCACGAGCGGCTGCCGCACTTCCGTGCCGAGTTCACCCCGAGCAGCGGCGCCGAGCTCCAGTCGGAGTACCTGATGCCCCGCGAGCACGCCCTGGCGGCGCTGCGCGCGCTGGAGGGGATACGGGAGGTGCTGGCTCCGGTGACGCAGACCTGCGAGTGGCGCACGGTCGCCGCCGACGCGCAGTGGCTGAGCCCGGCGTACGGGCGGGACACGGTGGCGGCGCACTTCACCTGGGTCGCGGACACGGCGGCGGTGCTGCCGGTGGTGCGGCTGCTGGAGGAGGCGCTGGAGGGGTTCGCGGCCCGGCCGCACTGGGGGAAGGTGTTCACGGCCTCCCCGGCGGCCCTGCGCGCCCTGTACCCGCGGCTCGGGGATTTCCGGGCGCTGGTGGGCGAGCTGGACCCGGAGGGGAAGTTCACCAACGCGTTCGTGCGGGACGTACTGGCCGGCTAGGGGTGCGCCCCTGAGGGGAGGCGCACCCCGGTGGGCCGCGTCAGTGGTCCGCGCAGCAGGGTGTCGGGGCCGGGTCCTCGAACGGGACGAGGGTGGCGCCGATGTGCGGCATCGCGGCGAGGACCAGGGTGCCGTCCTCCCAGTGGGGGCGGACGAACTCCCGGGTGACGAGCGGGGTCGCCGGGTCGGGTGCGCCGGGCGTGCCGAGCACGCGGACCCGTTCGATCGCGGAGCGGTCCAGCAGTTCCGCGACCGTGAGCGTGCCGGTCAGGGCGGCGGCGCCCGGGTAGAGCACCGCCCGCCCCCGGTCGTCCCAGGCGCCGTCCGTCACCGTGTGCCCCCCGGCCGTGAGCGCGCCGCGCGCGGCGTCGACCGCCGTACGGGACCGGCTGCCCAGGGAGAGCGCCACCCGCCGCCGGCCGCCCCGCCGCACCAGGTGGGTGCAGCCGTACAGGTCCTCGCGCCCGGGGAACACGGCGGCCAGCTCCCGCAGCAGGTGGTCGGCGTCGCGCAGGGTCGTCACGTCCGTGTCGACGCCGACGACGTACGGCGGCGGGGTCACGACGGCAGGACCCAGACCGGGTTGGAGTAGAACCACAGGTCCTTCCACGGGTCGGCGTCGCCGACGACGTCGATGGCGGGACCGTGCGGGTCGACGGCGGCGCCCCGCGCGCCGACGGCGGACCGGTTGCCGTCGGTGCCGCGCAGGCGGAGGTAGACGGGGCGGTCGACGCGGCCGAGGTCGTAGGTGAGGGTGGCCGTGCCGGCGTTCTTGTTCACCTCGTAGGACTTGACGACCCTGGCGGACGGGGCGGTGAAGGTGTCCCTGTCCTCGGCCTCGCCGGTGACGTCGCCCTGGATGACGTCGACGCGGGCCAGGGTGGGCTGGAACCCGGCCCAGTTGGGGCCGCCGGCCAGGGCCACGTCCACGCCGAGGGTGACACGGGTGCCCTTCTTGACGTGGAGGGCGCCGCCGAGGGTGGCCCAGCGGCCGCCGCCCGAGACGCGGACGTCGAGGCCGGAGACGAGCTGGCCGTGGTCGACCCAGACCCGGCCGGCGCGGATGCCGTCCATGACGGCGGCGTAGGAGAAGCCGTCGGCGCCGACGTGGGTGCGGCTGTAGTAACCGGGCCAGTAGTCGTTCTCGGTGACGTCGATCCGGCCGCCGTAGACCGGGTCGTCGTAGCGGCCGTTGGCGTTGAAGTCGCCGCCGCCGCGGGCCGCGGTGTCGCCGTAGACCTGGTGGGAGTCGGAGTTGGCGGTGATCCACCAGGGCTTGCCCTCGGCGAGGAGGCTGTCCCACAGGCCGCCGACGGTGGCGGTCATCCAGTCGAAGCCGCCCCAGGTGCGGTAGGACTCCAGGGGGTAGTCGGCGAAGGAGTCGGAGCCGGGGCTGTTGTCGTAGATGCCACGGGCGCCGCCGGGGCCGAGCGGCGCCGGCAGGCCGCCGGCCTGGTGGCCGGGGGCGCCCTCCATGCCCACGGCGATGCGGTGCCCGGCGGAGGTCGCGTCGCGCCAGCCGCGGATCTCGTGCGGGGAGTCGATGCCCTTGCGCGCCGGGTGGTTGGCGAGCATCAGGGCGTCCTTGACCTTGCGCCGCTTGACCTGGTCGGCGAGGAAGGCGAGGCCCGAGACGGCGAGCGCCTCGTTGGCGGGCGACGAGCCGGTGGCGGCCTTCACGGCACCGTCGTACCCGGTCTCGAAGGCCTTGAGGACGGAGACCTCGTTCTTGCCGGGGTGGACGAAGACGGTGCCGTGCTCGGCGGCCGGGATGTTCCACTCCAGGCCCTGGAAGACGAGGGTGTCCCGGTGGGCGCTGCGGGCGGCCTGGATGTCCGGGTTGACCTTCTCCACACCGATCTTGGCGTGGGTGGCGCTGCCGTGGTCGGTGATGACCAGCCAGTCCATGCCGTGCCGGGCGCCCTGGCGGACCTGGTCGCTGACGCGGTACTTGCCGTCGCTGCTGTACCGGGTGTGGATGTGGTGGTCGCCGGCCAGCCACAGGAAGCCCTTCCTGCCGCCGCCGTTCCGGCCGCCGGCGAACGCGGGGGCGCTCGCGGCGCCCGTCAGCACGCTGCTCGCGGCCAGACCGGCGCCGAGCAGGCCGGCGCGGCGCAGCAGGGTGCGGCGGGACTGCTGCTCGGGGCTGAGCGCCTCGTCGGGGACGGAGGTGTCGAACGCCGCGGGCAGGGGCGCCGTCTCGTGCGTGTGGTCGTGGTGGTGGTGATGCCCGTGTCCGTGCGCGTGCCCGTGACCCATGTCGCTCCTCGTGGATGGCCGCCGTGTCGCCGCGGCGGTGTCGCTGCGGACCCGTGTGCCGCTCGGGCCGCCTGAGGAGAATCGATGCGCGAGGTGAAGCTCGAACGACCTCGGGGTGAGCGGCGGAGGTAGTCGACACGTCCGCTCGCCGCTTCGCGCGGCGGGGGCGCCGGACCGTGTGGTAATGCGCCGCCCCGCAGATACGCATGTGTCTCACCTGCGCAGAGTATGCGGATCGCGGAGGAGCGTGCCCTACATTGAGGCCATGCCCCGCGCCGGCCTCACCACCGACCGCCTCGTCTCCGCCGCCGTCGAACTCGCCGACGAGGTGGGGTTCGAGCGCGTCACCCTGTCCGCGCTGGCCCGGCGCTTCGGCGTCAAGGACGCGAGTCTGTACGCGCACGTCGGCGGGCTCGGCGAACTGCGTGCCCGGATGGCGCTGCGGGCCGGCGGCGAGCTGATCGACCGGATCGCCGCGGCGGTCGCGGGGCGGGCCGGGAAGGACGCGCTGACCGCCTTCGCCGGGGCGTACCGGGCGTACGCGCGGGAGCATCCGGGGCGCTACGCCGCCACCCAGACCCGCGTCGACCCGGCGCCGGCGGCCGGCTCCCCCGCGCTGCGCCGCACCGCCGACATCACCTACGGCATGCTCCGCGCCTACGGTCTCGCCGAGCCGGATCTCACCGACGCCGTACGGCTGCTGCGCAGTACGTTCCACGGGTACTGCGCGCTGGAGGCGGCCGGCGGCTTCCACGATCCCCGGTCGGTGGAGGCGTCCTGGGACACGGCGGTCGAGGCGCTGCACGTGGCGCTGGTGAACTGGCCCACCGGGTCGTGACCGGGCGCCCGCGGGACGCGTGACCGTACGCCGGACACCTTCTTGACCGTGCGTCAGCCGCTCTGGTTCGATCGCCGCATGACCTGCCGCCGGACCCTCACGCGACGACGCCACGTCGACTTCGCGCGCACGGCCGGCGCCCTCTGTCGCGACGGCCGCTGAGCCGCGCGCCCTTCCTGCCGCGACGGCATCGCCCCTCCCGCGCGCGTACGCGCGCGCCGTGGGCCCTGGCCGCGTGCCCCTGCCCGTGCCCCATGCCGGTGCCCGTGCCCATGCCCCATGCCCGTGCCCGTGCCCGTGCCCGTTTCCACGTCCCCGTCCGTTGTCGCGTCCGTGTCCGTTCTCGTCCCGCAGGTCCACCCGTCCCGGAGAGGACTCCTCCGCCATGCCCCGCACCCCCGCGCGCCGCCGCAGACCGTACCGGCACACCGCCGTGACCTTCCTGGCCGCCCTCGCCCTCGCCCTCACCCCGGCCACCGCGCACGCCGCCGGCGACTTCACCCCCGTGCCGCCGCACAATCCGTACGCGGGTCCGGACGGCACCGCGACCATGCACGGCGACACCGGTTCCTCCGACACCACCCCGCTGGCCGGCCCCGGCGCCGGCACCCTCGGTGCGAAGCGGACCGCGCTCGCCTCGGCCTGCCCGACCGTGCTGGCCGGGGGCGACGGCTACCCCGTCGCCCTGTGCACCCCGATCTTCGGCCAGGTCCCCACGGTCCACCTGCTCGATCCGGACGACGGCTCCTCCCTCGCCGAACTGGCCCTCGTCAAGGGCTCGTTGCTGGGCGGCGTGTACGCCTACCTCGACCACGAGGACCGGCTGGTCGTCGCGGACGGCGGCAACCGCCTGCTGCGGGTGGGCCACCACCGGGCCGCCGACGGCTCCTGGGAGCTGACCGTCGACCGCAGCCTCTCCCTGGCCTCCGCCGTCCCGGCGGGCGACGCGGTGACCGGCCTCTCCCCCGACTGGCGGGGCCGGGTCTGGTTCGCGACCGGCGGTGGTGTCGTCGGCACGGCGGACGACACCACCGGCACCGTCCGCGCGCTGACCCTCCCGGCCGGCGAACGCGTCGCCAACAGCATCTCGACCGCTCCGCGGGGCACGGCGGTGACGACCACCCACGCCACCTATCTCCTCACCGCCGGCGCCGACGGCACCCCGAGGATCTCCTGGCGCGCGCCGTACGACCGGGGCAGCGCCCGCAAGCCGGGCCTGCTGAGCTGGGGCAGCGGCTCCACGCCGACCTTCTTCGGCCCCGTCTCGGGCACGGAGTACGTCACCATCGTCGACAACGCGGACGACGCCGCCCACCTGGAGGTGTACCGCTCGGCGGACGGGACGCGGATCTGCCGCGTGCCGGTGCTGCGCGCCGCCGCCGGGCCGGCCAGCGAGAACTCCCCGGTCGCCGCGGGCCGCAGCGTCTTCGTCGCCGGGACGTACGGCTACCCGTACCCGGCCGTGCCGGAGGGCGCCGGCGACAGCGTCCCGGCGAGCGCCGGTTTCGCGGGCGGCCTGACCCGGGTGGACGTGGCCGCCGACGGCTCGGGCTGCTCCCTGGTCTGGGACAACACGCTGCGCTCCGCCGCCGTCCCGAAGCTGTCCACCGCCGACGGCCTGCTCCGTACGGTGCTCCGCGATCCGCTGGTCCCGGGCACCGGGGGCACGAGCCTGCTCGACCCCTACCGGTACGCGGAGATCGACCCGGCCACCGGCACGGTGGTGCGCAGCGCCCGCGTCGGCGTCGGTTCCCTCTACGACACCTTGCAGATGGCCGGGACGATCACCCCCGACGGCGCCTACCTCCAGGGCACCGTCACGGGCGTGCTGCGGATCACCGCCGGATGAGTCCCCGGGGCACGAGACCCAGATCGCGCAGGGCGTCCCGGACCAGACCGGCGTAAAGGGTGGCGCCGTACGCCGAGGTGTGGGTGTTGTCGCGCTTCTCGTCGGTGAGGTAGAGCGCCTTGGACTCCTCGACGCCGAGGGACTCGACGAGCGCCTTGGTCCGGGCGGTGAGGTCGATCAGCGGCACGTCCTCCTCGGCGGCGAGCGACCGGATCACGGCGGGGTGGTCGACGCCGAGGCCGTTGACGAGGAGGGCGGTGCCGTTGTCGAGGGTCCCGTCGGCGTTGAACCAGCGCCGCACGACCGGCGTGACGAGCACGGGCCGCCCGCCCTCGGCCCGTGCCGCGTCGACCAGGGTGCGCAGGTTGTCCCGGTAGGTGGCCTCGTCGGTCGTCTTGTCGTTGTGGGCGAGCTGGATCAGCACCAGGTCGCCGGGCCGGATCAGCGGCCGGACCGTGGCCCACATCCGCGGGTCGGCCAGGTAACTGACCGTGCTCTCCCCGGAGTCGGCGTGATTGGCGACGGACAGCCCCTTGCGCAGGTACTGCGGCAGCCGCTGCCCCCAGCCGGTGTACGGCTCGCCCGGCTGGTCGCAGACGGTGGAGTCGCCGACGAGGAGGAGCTGCCGGGCGTGCCGGGCCGGGGTCACCCGGATGCCGGCCAGGGCGGGCGCCGGCCCGCCGACGACCAGGTCGAGGCCGGGGGTGCCGTCCGGCCCGGCGGGCTCACCCTCCGGCGTGCGCACGTCCACGGTGAAGGAGCGGACCGCCCGCTCCCCCGCCGCCACCGCCGTCTCCGGCAGCAGGGCCCGCCGGGTCTCCCCGCTGATCGCCGTACGGGAGGACGCGTCGCCGCCGAGCAGCACCTGGACGTCGTACGTGCCCGGCCCGACGTCGAAGTGACAGGTGCCGGCGGCGCACCGCTCCACGCCCGAGGGGGGCCGTCCTTCGCGCGCCTCGGCGGGCACGCCGGCCCCGCCCGCCAGCACGACGGCCACCGCCGCGACGGCCGCCCATGGCCTTCCCGAACGCCTCACCCGGCCCGTGTACACCCGCGTCCCCTGCCTCACACCGAGCATCTCCGCTCCCCGTTCGGTATCGCGGACGTCATCTGACATGACGAACGCCGACACGGTAGGGGGGTGCCGGGGTGAGGTCAACGGGGCGTGCGCGACAGATCACCCACGGCGTCGGCGTAGTAGACGGACTCCGTGAGGTGCCGGGCGAGTTCGCGGAAGCTCCAGCCCTCGCCGGGCGAGTGGTCGAGCTGCTCGTCGGTGAGCGCGTCGAGCCGGTTCGCCCAGACGCGGGCGAGCCGGGTGAGCCGGCTGCGGGCCTCGTCGAGATCCTCGTCGGTGAAGCGCGCGAGGTCCGCCTCGGTGGTACTGCCGGACGCGTGCCAGCGGTCGGGCAGCGGATCGCGCCCGGCGAGCCGGTCCTCCAGCTCGGCGAGGTGGTCGACGAGATGGTCGGCGACCCGGCGGACCGCCTTGTGCGGCGTGTAGACCCGGCCGTCGGCATGAGCGGGCGTGCCGTCCCAGCGGGTCCAGGTGGCGGCGAGCGCGAGGACGTGGTCGACGGTGTGGACGACGGCTTCGGCGGGGGTGCGCGGGTGCGTGTGTTCCATGTCCGCAACGGTAGGCACCGGTCGGTTCGGTCCCGGCCGAAGTGTCCGCGCGTGCGACCGGCTCGCCCCCCGGCCGGGGCGGCGCGGCGCCAGTACGCGAGTTCTCCGATCCCCCCGTCGACGCGCAGCACGGTGCCGGCGGTGTAGGCGGACGCCCGCAAGCCGGCGATCGCCGCGTCGACCGCCGCCAGGGCCGCCTCCTTGTCGTGACCGGGCGGGGCCGACCGCGCCCCGGGCACGCCGCCCTCCGGCGTCAGACGGGCTGGCCGACCGGGCGGATCGTCACCGTGTTGAGGTCGACGCCGGCCGGCTGGTCGAGCGCGAACCCGATCGCCTCGGCCACCGCGTCCGGGCCCATCGCGACGGGGGGCGCCTGGCCGTGCCAGAACGCGGTGTCGATCATGCCGGGGTTCACGACCGTGACGCCGACGCCGCGGGTCGTGGCGTGCAGGCGGAGGTTCTCGGCGAAACCGACCACGGCCCACTTGGTGGCGGAGTAGAGGTTGCCCGGACTGTTCTTGATCCCGGCCACGCTGCCGATGAGCACCAGCCGGCCGCGGGACTGCTCCAGGTGGGGCAGGGCGGCCTTGGCCAGCAGGGCCGGGCCGAGCACGTTGGTGAGCACCATCGGCGCCCACAGCTCCGGATCACCGTCGTCGACGACGCCGGCACCGCCCGCCCGGAAGTGGTCCGCGGACGCGCTGCCCGCGTTCGCGATCGCCGCGTCGAGCGCCCCGAAGCGTTCCACGGTGCGGGCGACCGCGGTGTCCGTGGCATCCCGGTCGGAGGCGTCCGCCACCAGGCCGAGGACGCGGTCCGGGTGGCCGGCTTCGCCGAGGAAGGTCCTGAGCCGGCCGGGGTCGCGTCCGGTGACGGCGACCCGGTGGCCGCGTCCGAGCAGGAGCCGGGCGGTCGCGGCGCCGATCCCGCTCGTGCCGCCGGTGATCAGCACCGTCCTTCCCGCGGCCGGCGAGGCGCCGGGGCCGGTCTGTGTGTCAGTGAGTGCGGTGTTCATGGCGTCCACTCTGGAGCGCGGCGCGGGCCCGCGGCAGTTGCCGCCGAAGGTGGGGACGCCGTCCCCTGGCAGGCGGCGTCACGTGCGAGGTTCGTGACGACCGCCTGGGCGGCGCACGGGCGGCCGGGACGCCGCGAGGACCGGGCCGGCCGCCCGCCTGCGGCGAAGGTGGGGACGGCATCCTCTGGCGCCGGCGGCGCGGCCCGGGGAAGCTGTGCCCATGTCGAACACGAGGTACGCGGAACTCGGTCGCTTCCTGCGTTCACGACGCGAGCGGCTCCGCCCCGAGGAGGTCGGGCTCGTGCCCGGCCCGCGGCGCCGCGTCCCCGGTCTGCGGCGCGACGAGGTCGCCGTCCTGGCCGGCGCCTCGGTGGAGTACTACACCGAGCTGGAGCGCGGTGCCGGCTCGCAGCCCTCCGACCAGATGCTCGCCGCGCTCGCCCGTGCCCTGCGCCTCAGCCGTGACGAACGCGACCATCTGCACCGGCTGGCGAACCGCCCGGTCCCGCACCGGGGCGGGTCGGCGTCACACGTCTACCCGGCCATGCTCGACCTGCTGACCCGCATCGGCGGGACCCCGGCGATGGTGAGCACCGACCTGCACACCGTTCTGGTCCAGAACCCGCTCGCCCTCGCGATGCTCGGCGACCTGTCCGCGCACCGCGGCCGCGCGGCGAGCTTCATCCACCGGTGGTTCACCGACCCGGCCGCGCGGCGGATCTACCCGCTGGAGGACCACGCCCCGCAGTCCCGCTCGTTCGTCGCCGACCTGCGCGCGGCGGTCGGGCGCCGCCGCCCCGGCGACACCGAGGCGGCCGAACTGGTGGACGAACTGCTGCGGCGCTCGCCGGAGTTCCGGACCCTCTGGGCCGACCAGGACGTGGAGGTACGCAGGAACGAGCGCAAGCGGATCATCCACCCCGCCGTCGGCCTGCTCGACCTCGACTGCCTCAACCTCTTCAGCGAGGACGGCCGCCAGCGACTGCTCTGGTTCCCCCCGCGCACCGGCACCGGCACCGCCGAGAAGCTCGCGCTGCTGACGGCGCCGGGCACGCGGACGATGCGCACCGAACCGGTCCGGTGACCTGTCGCCGGTCATGAACCGAAAGGCCGAAGGCCGATCGGGGCACGTGGGCCGGCGACCGGGCGACGACGGAGCCGGCCTTCGGCGGCAGGGCCCGTCACGGCACCCGCGGTGCGAACGGGAGCCGTTCCCCGCCTCCCGGCCGTACCACCCCGTAGGTGCTCTCCGGGACCTCGTTCCACATGCCGGGCAGGTCGCCGAGGGGTTCGGAGACGACGAGGCGGGTGTCGTCGGAGGCGTCACGGAGGAAGGCGAGGTCCGGATGGAGGGCGCGGAGGGCTTCGACGCGGGTGCTGTAGAAGAGGGAGCGGGACGCCCGCTGGGTCGAGTAGCGGAACGCCCAGAGGGACTGCCCGTCGGTGGTGGCGACCGTCATCTGCAGCGGGTGCTCCACGCCGTGCGCCCGGCCGACCTCCTCCACCAGGCCGGCCATCCGCGCGACCGCGCCCGGCGGGTCCTGTTCCAGACCGAAGGTGAGCGCCAGGTAGAACATCACCTCGGAGTCGGTGGAGCCCTCGATGTGCAGGAACAGCTCCGGGTCGACGGCCAGCAGCAGATCACGGCGTACGCGCGGGAACTCGGCGATCGCCCCGTTGTGCATCCACATCCAGCGGCCGTGCCGGAACGGGTGGCAGTTGGTCTGCTGGACGGCGGAGCCCGTCGAGGCGCGGATGTGGGCGAAGAACAGGTGCGAGCGGACGTGGCCGGCCAGCTCGCGCAGGTTGCGGTTGCTCCAGGCGGGGCCGATCTCCCGGACGACGGCCGGGCCCCCGTCGTCCGTGCCGGACGTCCCGTACCAGCCGACGCCGAACCCGTCGCCGTTGGTCGTCTCGACGCCCATCTTGGCGTGCAGGCTCTGGTCGATCAGCGAGTGCGCCGGCTTGTAGATCATGTTCTCCAGCAGGATCGGGGAGCCCGAGTACGCAAGCCAACGGCACATCGTCCACCGCCCGGTCGTTCCGTCTGTCCGGTCGTTCCTCGTACAGGTCCGCGCGTTCCTCCCTCCAGCATCGCAGGACCCTGCGCCGGGCGCCGTACGAGGCGCCCACGGGGTGCGGCCCCCGCTCGACCGCCGACCGGCACCGCCCGCGCGTCGTCGGTTAGCGTCACAGGCATGTCCACCGACCTGGCCGACGCCCTCGCCGCGCGGCCCCTCGTCCTCGACGGCGGCCTGTCCAACCAGTTGGAGGCCGCCGGGCACGACCTGAGCGACGCGCTGTGGTCGGCCCGGCTGCTCGACGAGTGTCCCGAGGCGGTCGTCGACGCGCACCGCGCGTACTACGAGGCGGGCGCGGACGTGGCGATCACGGCGAGTTACCAGGCGACCTTCGAGGGGTTCGCGGCGCGCGGTACCGGCCGGGAGCGGGCGGCCGGGCTGATGGCGCTCAGTGTGGAACTGGCCCGTACGGCCGCCCGCGGGTCCGGCGCCGCCCGCCCGCTGTGGGTGGCGGCGTCGGCGGGCCCCTATGGGGCGATGCTCGCCGACGGCTCGGAGTACCGGGGCCGCTACGGGCTCACCGTCGCGGAGCTGGAGCGGTTCCACCGCCCCCGCCTGGAGGTGCTGGCCGCCGCCCGGCCGGACGTCCTCGCGCTGGAGACGGTCCCGGACGCCGACGAGGCGGCGGCGCTGCTGCGGGCGGTGCGCGGTCTCGGGGTGCCGGCCTGGCTGTCGTACACCGTGGCGGGCGGCCGGACGCGGGCCGGTCAGCCGCTGGAGGAGGCGTTCGCGCTGGTGGCGGACGCGCCGGAGATCATCGCGGTCGGTGTGAACTGCTGCGTCCCGGCGGACGTGGACCACGCGGTCGCGGTCGCGGCCCGGGTGACGGGCAAGCCGGTCGTGGCCTACCCGAACAGCGGTGAGACGTGGGACGCCACCGCCCGGACCTGGACCGGCCCGGCCGCGTTCGACGCGGAGCGGGTACGGGGCTGGCGGGCGGCCGGGGCCCGGCTGATCGGCGGGTGCTGCCGGGTGGGGCCGGCGGCGATCGGCGGGGTGGCGCGGGCGCTGGCTCCGGCTCCGTAGGTCGCGGTGGCCTCAGTTCCGCGGTGACCCGATCTCCACCGACTCCCCCGCCGCCAGCCGGTGGTACGCCGCGCCGGTGCCGGGGCCCCGGTCGCCCAGGAAGCCGCCGACCATCGCGGTGCCGGTGCCGTTGAGGGCGCCGTCGTGGACGGCGTAGGCGTCGCGCGGGGCGATCTCGCGGACGTAGTCGATCAGGTGGCCGATGGTGGACCAGGGGGCGTGCACCGGGAGCAGCAGGGTGTCGACGGGGCTGCCGGGGACGGTGAGGGCGTCTCCGGGGTGGAAGAGGGTGCCGTCGACGAGGAAGCCGACGTTGGGCACGCGGGGGATGTCGGGATGGAGGGGCGCGTGCCAGGTGCCGTGGACCCGCACGTCGAAGCCGGCCGCCTCGAACGCCTCGCCCTCCCCCACGGCGGTGACCCGGCCGCCGAGCCCGTCGAGCTGCCGGGCCACGGAGGAGCAGGCCCAGACGCGCAGGGCCGGGTTGTCCTCGGCGGCGCGGCGCAGGGTCTCCTCGGAGAAGTGGTCGAAGTGTTCGTGGGTGACCAGGACGGCCTCCGCGCCGTCCAGGGCCGCCGGGTCGGTCAGACCGCCGGGGTCGACGACCAGGCGGCGGCCGTCCCGCTCGACGCGGACACAGGCGTGACCGTACTTGGTGAGTCGCATGACATGACGCCCTTCGTTCGAGAAACCCACAGCCGAACCGCACAACCGCACAACCGCACAACTGCACAACTGCACAACTAAGCTACACAACTAAACTGTACAACTGAATTGTGCAAGTGGGCTCTCGGAGCTACCTAAGCTGGGGCCATGGACGAGGACACGCTGGCCGAGGAACTGCGGCAGTCGATCGGGGAGCTGGTCCGGGCCGTCCGGATCGTGGACACCATGTCGCCCGGGGAGGCGGCCGTCCTCGGCTTCCTCGACCGGGGCGGCCCTCTCACCACGGCCGACCTCGCCCACCGGCGCGGAGTCACGCACCAGTCGGCGGCCAAGTCCGTGAAGGACCTGACCGGCGCCGGGCTGGCGCGCACCGAGCCGCACCCGAGTGACGGCCGCAAGCTCCTGGTACACATCACCGACGCCGGCCGGGCCCGGCTGAGGGAGGAACGCGCCCGGCGGGCCCACGCGGTGGACGCCGCCATCCAGGACACCTTCAGCCCCGAGGAGCGGCGGCGGCTGCGCGAGTGCGTCGCCCTGCTGTCGCGGCTGACCGCCCGGCTCACCGGGGCGGACGGGGCCGGTACGCCGCTCGGGCCGGGACCACGGGCTTGAGCACCTGGCGAGCGAGGCGTCAGGCGCCCTCCTGCAAGGCCGCCGTCGACCGCCGGTCCGCGCGCCAGGCCCCCGGCGGCCGGCCGGTCTGCCGGCGGAAGAAGGTGGTGAAGTTGCCGGTGTCCGGAAAGCCCAGGCGGCGGGCGCAGGCGCCGACCGGGAGGTCGGTGTGGGCGAGCAGGCGTTTGGCCTCCAGCAGGACGCGCTGGTCGAGGAATGCCTTGGCGCCGGTGCCGGTGGCGGCGCGGGTGGCGCGGGTGAGGGTGCGCACGTCATAGCCCAGCGCGCGGGCGTAGTCGGCCACCTGGTGCCATGTGGCGAAGTGGGCCTCCACGGCGGCACGGTAGGCACGGAAGACGGCGGTGGGACCGCCGGCCGGTGCCACGGGGGCGGGCGGGGCGGGCAGCACCCGCAGGAGCAGGGCCGCCAGCAGGTGCGCGAGGAGCGCGGGCGAGCCCAGGGCCGGGCCGGTCACCGCCGCGTCGTGCTCGCGGCGGAGGTGGTCGGCGGCGAGCAGGGCGAGACAGAGGCGCGGGCCGTCCAGGTCCCAGCCGGCCGGGGTGGCCGCCTCCGCAGCGGTGAAGCCGGGCAGGAAGCCGGGACGGAAGAGGACGAGCGGGCCGTCGCAGGTGTCGACGTCGCTCCAGCGGTGCACCATGCCCGGCCTGATCCACACCACGCTGCCCGCCGTCAGCGCGTGGTCCCGGAAGTCCGCCTCATGGGCGCCGGTGCCCGAACCGACCAGGGCGAGGACGTGGAAGTCGGGGCGCTGCGGCCGGACCCGGCGGCGCTCGGGGTCCATCCGGCGCAGCGCGGCGAAGTCGAGCACCTCCACGCCGTACGCCGATCCCACGGCCGGCGCATAGCGCAGTTGCCGTACGCCACCGCCGCGATCGTGTCCGTTTTCCACAATCCCAGTGTCCCTCATCGCCACGCCGCGCATGCCGCGCCACCTAGCGTCGAAGACCTGCCCTACAGGCGGGCAGACGCAAGGGAAGGCATGACGATGACGGAAACGACAACCCGGGTCGAGGTCGAGGGCGGGTCCCTGGACGTGCGGGTGAACGGCGGCGACGGTCCCGCGCTGGTGTTCCTCCACTACTGGGGCGGCTCCGCCGGCACCTGGGACGGCGTCCTGGCCCAGCTGCCGGCCGGGCGGGCCACGGTCCGCTACGACCAGCGCGGCTGGGGCCGGTCGCGGGACCTGCCGGGGCCGTACGGCCTCCAGCGGCTCGCCGACGATCTCGCGCGGGTCGTGGACGGGTGCCTGGCGGGGCGGCCGTACGTGCTGGTGGGGCACTCCATGGGCGGCAAGGCGAGCCAGCTGCTCGCGGCACGCCGGCCGGCCGGACTGGCCGGGCTGGTGCTGGTCGCCCCGGCCCCGCCGCGGCCGGCCCCCGCGGTGACCGAGGAGTACCGGCAGGGCCTCTCCCACGCCTACGACTCGCCGGAGTCGGTGGCGCACGCGCTCGGGCAGGTGCTCACCGCCGCGCCACTGCCGGACGACGTGCGGGCGACGGCCGTACGGGACAGCCTCGCCGCCGGTGCGGAGGCGCGGCGGGAGTGGCCGCTGCGGGGGATCGCCGAGGACATCACCGCCGCCGCACGGGACATCGAGGTGCCGGTGACGGTACTGGCCGGGGAGCACGACGTGGTGGAACCGCCGGAGGTGCTGCGGTCCCATCTCCTGCCGTATGTCCCGCAGGCCACCCTGACGATCGTCCCCGGCGTCGGCCACCTGCTGCCCCTGGAGGCGCCCGCCGCCGTCGCCGAGGCCCTACGGGATTGATCAGGGGCGCTCACGGGGGCGTGTCCCGGCGGTTGCGCGCCCCCGGGTCAGCTCCAGCTCGCACCACACGATCTTGCCGGGGACGCGGTCCTCGACCCCCCACTTGTCGGCCAGCACCGACACCAGCAGCAGCCCGCGCCCGCCCTCGTCCGGTTCCCGCAGCGCCGGAACGCCGTCCCCGCTGTCGTGCACCTCGATCCGCAGGCCGGCGCGGTCGCCGTACGGCAGCAGCCGCAGCAGAAAGCCGCGGCCCGGCGGAACGCCGTGCAGCAGGGCGTTGGTCGCCAGTTCGCTGACACAGAGCAGTACGTCGTCCGCGCGCCCGCGTACGCCCCAGTCGGCGAGCGCGCGGAACGTGAACGCCCGCGCGGCGGGCACGGACTGGCGTTCACGACGGTAGAACCGGGCGCGTGGCCCGGGTGGAGTTTCGCTGTTCACGTGACGATGGTCACGCTGTGTGCCCATGATGAGACAGTGCGCGATCCCGTACGGATGGTTCGTACGGGCGCGCGCGGGTGAACGTACGCGCACGGGTGGGGAGTTCGACCGGGCCAGGACGTGTTCATGGAACAGGTGCAGAAGCTGCGCGAGTACGCGGATCTGCCCTGCGTCAGCTTCCAGATCCTGCCTCTGGGCCGCACCACGCACGCCGGTCTCGACGGCCCTTTCGTCCTCTTCGAAACCCCCGACCACCAGCGGATCGCGTACATGGAGGCCCAGCGCGGAAGCCATTTGATCGCAGACCCCAACGGGGTAGGGGTGCTCACTCAGAAGTATGCGATGCTGCGAACGCAAGCCCTCAACACCGAGGACACGCGGGACCTGTTGGATCGCCTTTCGGGAGAAGCATGAGCGGCACCGCACTCGAGTGGTTCAAGTCCAGCTACAGCGGCAGCGAAGGTGGCCAGTGCCTGGAGGTCGCCCACGTCTGGTGCAAGTCGAGCCACAGCGGCGACGAGGGCGGCAACTGCGTGGAGGTGGCCCACGAGCGTTCCGTGATCCACATCCGCGACTCCAAAACCCCCACCACCCCCCACCTCACCGTCACCCCCGAAGCCTGGACCGCCTTCCTGCGCCTGGCGCACTAGGTTCCGCGGCGACGCGACCCCGCACCGGGCGCCGGTATGCCGCCCGGAGGGGACCGGGCCGGTGGCCATCCGGGCCGACCCGGGGTCTTCCCGCAGGGGTCGGGGCGATCTACATTGGGGGCGCTTAGGAAGCGCTTTCTACAGCCTCGGCCTCGGAGGTGGGTGCCCCATGGTCCGTACGGCGCGTGCGAGCACGGCGGCCGGACCGACACTGGCGGTGGTGGCGCGGGAGGCGGGGGTGTCGGTGCCGACCGCGTCCAAGGTGGTCAACGGGCGCGAGGACGTGGCGCCCGAGACGCGGCGCCGGGTCTCGGAGGCGCTGGACCGCCTCGGGTACGTCCGCCGGCCCCGGTTCGACGCGGTGCGCAGGCCCCGGATGGTGGACCTGGTGGTGCACTCGCTGACGGACTCCGGTTCGGGCGCGGTGCTGCACGGGGTCGAGGAGGCGGCGTACGACGCGGGTCTTGAGGTCGTGGTGTCGGCCGGGCTGGAGCGGGCCCGGGGCGGGGCCGCGGAGCGCGGCGGCTGGCTGGAGAAGCTGCGGGCGCGGGGCTCGTCCGGGGTGCTGTTCGACCTGGCGGAGCTGACCGGGGCGCAGTACGCGTGGCTGGCGCGGCACCGGGTGCCGTTCGTGCTGATCGATCCGGTGGCCGAGCCGCCGGCCGGCGTGGTGTCGGTGGGCGCGGCGAACTGGCAGGGCGGGGTGACGGCGACCGAGCACCTGCTGGGGCTGGGGCACGAGCGGATCGCGGTGATCGCCGGGGACCCGGGGGCGGCGGTGAGCGGGACGCGGGTCGCGGGGTATCGGTCGGCGCTGGCGGCGGCGGGGGTGGCGCACCGCGCCGAGTACGTCCGGCACGCGGGCTTCGACCGGGCGGCGGCCCGGCTGCGGATGCGGGAACTGCTGGCGCTACCGGTGCCGCCGACGGCCGTCTTCGTCTGCTCGGACGCGATGGCGCTCGGGGCGTACGAGGCCCTGGCCGAGCGGGGGCTGCGGGTGCCGGAGGACGTGAGCGTGGTCGGGTTCGACGACCTGCCCGAGGCGCGCTGGGCGACACCGGCGCTGACCACGGTCCGCCGGCCGCTGGCGGAGATGTCGGCGACGGCGCTGCGGCTGCTGCTGCGCATGATGGACGGCGCCCGCCCGGAGAGCACCCGCACGGAACTGTCGACCCGGCTGGTGCGCCGGGCGAGCTCGGCGGCACCGGCGGGCGGTTGAGCGTCCGCCGGGGCCGTCCTGCCCGTGGGAGCCCGCGCGCACCCCGCCGGGGGCGCCCCGGCGGGGTGCGCCGGCACCTCGCGCGGGCCGTCGTCGAAGCCGGCCCGCGCGCCGGTCCGTCCGGGGGCACCGGCACCGCCTTGACGCACCGTCAGTTGCCCCGTACGCCCTACTTGCCGGTCCCCACCGGGTCCACGCTCACCGTGGCGCCGGGGCTGTCGGTGGCGGCGACGTTCACGGTGACCGGGACGGAGAGGGAGTGGGTCTCGTTCGGCGGGGTGACGACCATCGTGGTGTAGGTGACGCCGCTGCCGCCGGAGAGGTTCGGGGTGTAGTGCAGCGTGAAGCGGGCCTCGTCGCCCGGGGCGACGGTGACCAGCGGGGCGGCCAGGTCGCTGCGGTCGGCGCTCACGGTGCCGTCCGCGCCCTTCAGGTCGACGCCGGGGAAGCCCTTCAGCCGGCAGCTCACGTCACCGGTGTTCTTCAGGTGGACGAGGATGTCGCCCTCGCCCATGCCGTGGTTCTGGCTCAGGGCGAGCTGGTCGGCGGAGCAGGTCCCGACGCCCGAGTCCGCGTTCGCGCCGGACTCCGGGGACGTGGAGGTGGCGGGAGCGGAGGTCTCCGTGCCCGGGTCCGGGGTGGTGGTGCCGCTGTCGCCGACGGGGGCCGCCGCGCTGCCGCCGGCATCCGTGGACGCCGTGTCGTCGCTCTGGCAGGCGGTGAGGGAGAGGCCGGCGGCGAAGGCGACGGCGAGGAGGGTGGACTTCTTGGCGCGCATGGTCGCTCCTTGGATCGGTGCCGCTCACGTTTCCGTGTGAGCCCGGGTGCCCTCGGGGACTCCGGGCGACGCCCGCCGCGTCGTGTCCGCGTAGGGACCCGCACAGGGCTGTGACACCGCAACAGCCCGGTCACCGCGTCCGATTCCTTCAAGACCGGCCGGTCGGGCGCCGCCTGCGGTGACCGCATGACCGCGGCCGTGCTGTCGGCGCCTGCCCGGAGGGCCGCGGCGGCACGGGGGCGTGCGGGATCTCCGGTGCCTGCCGCGTCCGCGCTGTCCGCGACCCCGCGGAGGACTGCCGCGGCTCAGCGGCCGACGGCTCAAGGGGCTGCCTGCTCTCCGGGTCCTGCTGGTCCGGGCGCTCCGGCGGCCGCTGCTCCCCCGGCCCGGGTTGCCGTGCGATCCGCTGGGCGGGTTCACCCGTCTGCTCGGCGGTGAGGCCCTTCACCCGGTCCGGGGTCACCGTGACCTCCGTGCCGTCGGGCCGGACGACGCTGACGGTCCGGCTCCCGGTGCGGTTCCGCACCCAGGTGACGACCGCCGCGGCCAGGACGGTGGCCACGCCTCCCGGCGCCAGCAGCCCGGTGATCGGTTCGGTGGCCGTGCCCATGGTGCCCGGCGTGGGCGCCCCCCGCCGGCTCCCGCTTCACGCGACCACGCAGGTCCCGCTGACGGCCCGGCCAGCCCCTGAGGCCGTCGGTGGCGATGCGCCCGCCGTCGTCCCGCGCCGTGCGGGCGGTCCACATGCTGCTCTCCCCGTGGGCACCCGGATACCGAAATGCCGGCCACTGCACGGCGTTCGCACCGGCCCCGGAGCCCCTTACGGGGAAAGCCCCGGCCGCCGGACTACTGCGACGGCCCGTCCCACTTCTCCGACGACGCGCCGCCCTTGGTGTGGGCGCGCAGCCGGGAGGTCACGTCCTCCGGGGGGAGGAAGCGGGACCAGCGCTCGGGGAACTCCGAGGGCATGTCGGGGTCCGCCTCGCCCGCCGCGGCGGTGCGGGCGACGTACTCGGCGACCTGGGCCTGGCGGATGCGCTCGTTGGCCTCACGGGCGGCGGCGGTGGCGGCGGCCGGCCAGACCCGGTCGATGGCCGCGTTGACCGCCGCCCCGACCAGCACCGCGAACGCGGACACGCCGATCCACAGCAGGACGGCGACCGGCGCGGCGAGGGAACCGTAGATGGTGGGGCCCTCGACCGTGCTGGTGAGGTAGATGCGGAGCAGGAAGCTGCCGAGGACCCACATGGCGAGGGCGACCAGCGAACCGGGGACGTCCTCGATCCAGGGCGAGCGCACCGGCACCGACACGTGGTAGAGCGTGGTCAGGAAGACCACCGACAGGACCAGCACGACCGGCCAGTACAGCACCTGCACGACCGTCGTCGACCACGGCACGATCCGCACCACCGCGTCCGGGCCCGCCACCATCAGCGGCAGCGCCACCGAGCCGATCAGCAGCGCCACGATGAACAGCCCGAACGACAGCAGCCGGGTCTTCACGATGCCCCGGACGCCGTCGAGGCCGTACATCACGGTGATGGTGTCGATGAAGACGTTCACCGCGCGGGAGCCCGACCAGAGCGCGAGCAGGAAGCCGAGGGAGATGACGTCGGGCCGGCCGCCCTTCATCACGTCCGCGAGGATCGGCTCGGTGATCTCCTTGACGCCCCGCTCGGAGAGGACCGCGCGGGAGGCGTCGAGGATGTTGGCGCGCAGGCTGTCGGTGGTGTCGGCGCCGATCCACAGGTCCACGTAGCCGAGCAGGCCGAGGAGGCTGAGCAGCAGCGGCGGCACCGACAGCAGGGTGAAGAACGCCGCCTCGGCGGCCAGGCCGAGGATGCGGTACTCCATGCAGGAGTTGACGGTGTCCTTCAGAAGCAGCCAGGCGGTCCTGCGCTTGGAGACGTTGCGGTAGAGCGCACGGGCGCGGTGGAGCCGTCCGGACGGCCGCTCGGGGGATTCACTTGCTGGCTGCACGACCTAAAGGTATCCGCCGCGCGCGCCGCCCCTCATCCCGCGGTCCGCCCGGCGGACACGGCGAGGCACGGCGGGCGGCGGCGCGGGTAGGTTGCACCCCATGACAGGCAGCACCCACACCGTGACGAACCAGGCCACGCCGCTCGTCGGGTACGACGTCTTCGCCACCGACCGGGCCCTGACCGAGGCGGTCGCCCGGCACCTGCCCGCCGAACTGCGCGAGGAGGCGGCCGCGGAACTGTCCGGCCTCGGCCGCAGCTGCGGTTCGGCGCAGGTCCAGGAGTGGGCCGCGCAGGCCGAAGGAGAGCCGCCGGTGCTGCGCAGCCACGACCGGTACGGCCACCGCGTCGACCAGGTCGACTTCCACCCGGCCTGGCACCGGCTGCTCGGCAAGGGCGTCGCGGCGGGGCTGACCGCCGCCTGGTCCCGGCCCGGCGGACACGTCCGGCGGGCCGCCGCGTTCCTGCTGTGGACGCAGGTCGAGGCGGGCACCACCTGCCCGTTGTCGATGACGCACGCCGCGGTGCCCGCCCTGCGCACCGACCCGGCGCTGGCCGCCGAGTGGGAGCCGCGGCTGACCTCCACGGTCTACGACCGGGAGGCACGGCCCGCGCACCTGAAGGCCGGCGTGCTGTTCGGGATGGGAATGACGGAGAAGCAGGGCGGCAGCGACGTCCGGGCGAACACCACCGCCGCCCGGCCGCTGGCCGAGGCGGGGACATACGAGCTGACCGGGCACAAGTGGTTCTGCTCGGCGCCCATGTCGGACGGGTTCCTGGTGCTGGCGCAGGCGCCGGGCGGCCTGACCTGCTTCCTGGTGCCGCGGGTACTGGCGGACGGCGGTCGCAACGTGTTCCTGATCCAGCGGCTGAAGGACAAGCTGGGCAACCGGTCCAACGCCTCCGCCGAGGTGGAGTTCGCGGGGACCTGGGCCCGCCGGGTCGGCGAGGAGGGCCGCGGGGTGCGGACCATCATCGGGATGGTGGCGGCGACCCGCCTGGACTGCGTGCTGGGCTCGGCCGGGCTGATGCGGCAGGCCGTCGCGCAGGCCGCGCACCACACGGCGTACCGGGAGGCGTTCGGCAGGAAACTCATCGACCAGCCGTTGATGCGCAATGTGCTGGCCGATCTCGCCGTGGAATCGGAGGCGGCGACGACGCTCGGCCTGCGGCTCGCGGCGGCCCAGGACGCCGCGGAGGCCGGTGACGAACGGGAGCGTGCGCTGCTGCGGCTGGCGGTGCCGGCCGCCAAGTACTGGGTGACCAAGCGCTGCGCCCCGCTGGCGGTGGAGGCCGCCGAGTGCCTGGGCGGCAACGGGTACGTCGAGGAGTCGGGGATGCCCCGGCTGGTGCGCGAGTCGCCGCTGAACTCGATCTGGGAGGGCGCCGGGAACGTGCAGGCGCTGGACGTGCTGCGGGCGCTGACCCGGGAGCCGGCGGCGCTGGACGCGTATCTGACCGAGGTCGGCGGGGCGCGCGGCGCCGACCGCCGGCTGGACGCCGCGATCCGGGACCTGCTGACCGACCTGGCCGACCTGTCGCACGCCGAGGCGCGGGCGCGGCGGCTGGCGGAGCGGCTGGCGCTGGTGCTCCAGGGGGCGCTGCTGGTGCGGTACGCGCCGCCGGAGGTCGCCGACGCGTTCTGCGCGGGACGGCTCGGCGGCGACGGAGGCGCGGCGTTCGGCACGCTGCCCGCGACCCTGGACCTGGCGTCCGTGGTGGAGCGGGCCCGGCCGGTGGCTTGATCCGGACGGTCGCACGCGGGGCGCGAACGGGGGTGGTGCCGCGCCGACACGGCACCACCCCCGCGCTCCCGCCCGTTCCAGGGCGCGTACGCCGCCCAAGGCGGCGCGGGACAAGTCTGGTTCACCGCGCGGGCGCTCCACCAGGGTTGCAGAGGGTTGCAAGTTACCCGCCCGCTGTGCGCGGACTGTGCCCCTCGGGCGGGGGCAAGCGGTCAGAATGAGACGCATCCGCCGGACGCTGTGCGGGCCCCTCCTCCCACCCACCTCCCGAGAGGACGCAGACCGATGACGCCCTCACCGATGGATGCGACGCAGGTGGCGGCCGTGGACGCGGCGCACGCGGCGCGCGTGCTCGACGCGGTGCGGTCCGCGAGGCTCTCCGGTGAGCGGGCCCCGGCGGCTCCGCGCCCGGTGATCGAGCGGTCCTGGGAGCGGATGCTGCGCAGCGGCGTCGACCCGGACCACGACGTGCGGGCGGGTCTGCTCTCCCGGGAGGAGGTGGAGCGCCGGCGGGAGGCGTCGGCGCTGCGGCACGTGCTGCCGGTGCTGCGCGAGGGGCTGCTGTCGTCGGTGGACGTCGTCCAGCACATCATGGTCGTCGCGGACGACGAGGGCCGGGTGCTGTGGCGGGAGGGCAGTCCGCGGGTGCTGCGCAAGGCCGACGGGCTCGGCTTCGAACTCGGCGCGGACTGGCGGGAGGACGTCGTCGGGACCAACGGCGTCGGCACCCCGGCGGTGATCCGTCGGCCCGTACAGGTGTTCGCCGCCGAGCACTTCGTCCGCTCGCACGCCACCTGGACGTGCGCCGGCGCGCCGATCACCGACCCGCGCGACGGGCGGCTGCTCGGAGTGGTCGACGTCAGCGGGCCGCTGGAGACGACGCACCCGGCGACCCTCGCCTGGGTCGGCGCGGTGGCCAAGCTCGCCGAGGCCCGGCTGCGCGAGCTGCACACGCGGTCGCTGGAGCGGCTGCGCGCGGTGGCGGCGCCGGTCCTCGCCCGGACCGGCGGACGGGCGCTGGTGGTGGACCGGGACGGGTGGACGGCGGCGGTGACCGGGATGCCGTACACCGAGCGGATCGCACTGCCCAAGTCCCTCGCGGCCGGCGAGCGCCGGCTGCCGGCACTGGGACCGTGCGCGGTGGAGCCGCTGGGCGACGGCTGGCTGGTGCGGGCCACCGGGGAACCCGCGGCGCGGGGCGTCACCCGGGTCGAGCTGGACCTGAGCCAGCGGCGCAACTGGTCGGTGCGGGTGAGCGGCGGCGCGGGCGCCTGGACCCATGAACTGAGCCCCCGCCACGCCGAACTGCTCTATCTGCTCGCCGTCCACCGCGGCGGGCGCAGCGCCGCGGGCCTGGCCGCGGACATGTTCGGCGACCCGGCCCGCACGGTGACCGTCCGGGCCGAGCTGTCCCGGGTACGGCGGTATCTCGGGGGGCTGCTGGCACACCGGCCGTATCGTTTCTGCGAGGAGGCGGAGGTGGAGGTGCTGCTGCCGGACGACCCCCGTGACCTGCTCCCCCACTCCACCGCCCCGGCGGTCACGGAACACCGCCGCCCGGCGACCGCGCGCTGAGCGGCGGACGCACCCCGGACGGTGGCGCGGAGTGTGCCCCGAGGGGGGCGGAGTGTGCCCCGGACGGTGGACGGAGGGGGCGCGGACGGGGTTTCTTCCACTCTTTTACGGGACCCGCACCCCCGGAGCGTGCCGTCTGTCGTAGAGTCGCTGCCCGGGCCGTCCCTCCTGTCTCCCGGTCAACGCTCGATCCGACGGGCGCAGTTGGTTCCGCTGCCTGTGGAGGTTGTTGTTCTATGACGCATCGCGGCAGACACCGTCGGCGCAGACGGGGCAGGGCACTGCGCGCGACCCTGGCCGGCGCGGCCCTGGCCCTGACGGCCGCCGCCACGATGATCAGCGCCTCGCAGGCGAAGGTCACCGACGGACCCGGCGGGCTGAAGCAGCTGACGGCCGCCGCCGACACCGCCCGCCTGGACCTGACCGAGCGGCAGGTCCCGCGGCGCTGGCTGGGCCGGCTCTCCGCGTCGATGGGCGGCACGGTGGGCGTCGGCACCGTCCTCGCCTCCGCCGACCACGCCCTGCGCCCCTCGGACGACTGCACGGACGCCGAGCGCGAGTCCCTGCCGAAGGAGCCCGCCGCGGCCCGCGCCTACTGCTGGGACCGCGCCGACACCGGCGGCTGGTCCCCGGGGGCCGTGACCACCTCGGCGGACGCGGACGACGACGGCCGCTGGGGCGACGACCGGGTGATCCTCTCGGCCTGGTCCCGGGAGGACCCGGCCACCGGCCGGCTGCTGGCCCGGGTCTCCTTCGTCGACGCCGGCGCCGCCGCCCCCGACGGCTCCGGCCACCCGGCCTACACCTCGGCGCTGCTCGTCCTGCCGGTCGACGGCGGCCGGGACTACCGGGCGCTGGCCTCGCCGGTCACCGGCATGGTCTGGTACCAGGACAAGCTGCTGGTCACCGCCGGCCCGAAGGACCGCAACGCGCTTTACGTCTACGACCTGCACCGCATCCAGCGCGCCACCGCCGACGGCGACGCCGTGGGCCGGGTGCCCGGCGGCTGGGCGGCCCACGGCCACCCCTATGTGCTGCCCGCCGTCGCCTCGTACCGGGCGTCCGCCGCTCCTGGCGCCGCCCGCCCCGAGGTGCTCTCCCTGGACCGCTCCACGGCGCCGGACAGCCTGGTCGCGGGCGAGTCGGTGCGGGCCGGCGCGGACCGGGTCTCCCGCTTGTGGCGTTACCCGTTCAGCACCGACCCGGGCCGCGCCGGCCTGCCCGCGACGGACGCCGCCGGACGGACCGGGGTGCGCGAGGCGTACGCGACCCGGGCGCGCGGCATCCGGGGCGTGCTGGCGCACCGCGAGCCCGGGACGACGCGCTCGCAGTGGTACCTGGGCGGCACCGTCGGCACCGCGGAGGGACGCGGCACGCTGTGGCGGGCGGACACCGGCGGGGCGCGGGCCACCGAGTGCGGCGCCGACCGCTCGCAGTACTGCTGGAGCGCCGAGGCGGGGTCGCTGTCGTACGCGCCGGACACCGCGGAGGTGTGGTCGCAGTCGGACCGGGCGCTGTTCGCGGTGCCCCTGGCGGCCGTCCGGGACGCGCTGGGCTGACGGTCCGCCCCGGGCCGGTCAGCCCCGGCCGGCGTCGACACGGCGGGCGGCCGGGTGATTCCCTGGCCCGCATGACCACCATCCCCGTGACCACCTGGTCCCTGGAGCAGACGGCCCCGACCGACCTGCTGCCGTCCGACGCCCCGGCGGGGGACGTCCGGATCGTCCGCGCCGAGGTGCCCTCCCCCGAGTTCAGCCGCTTCCTCTACACCGCGGTCGGCGGCGACGTCCGCTGGACCGACCGGCTGGGGTGGCCGTACGCGCGCTGGCGGGAGCACCTGGCGCGGCCGGGCGTGGAGACCTGGGTGGCCCACGAGCGCGGCACGCCCGCCGGGTACGCGGAACTGGTCGCGGGGGAGGACGGCACGGTGGAGATCGAGTACTTCGGCCTCATCCCGGCCTTCCGGGGCCGCCGTATCGGCGGCCACCTGCTGTCGTACGCCACCGCCCGCGCCTGGGACCTCGCCGGGCGGTGGCCGGGACTGGCGCCGACCAAGCGGGTCTGGCTGCACACGTGCAGCAAGGACGGGGAGCACGCGATGGACAACTACCAGCGGCGCGGCTTCCGGCTGTTCGACACCAGGGTCGAGGAGGAGCAGGAGGTCGCGGCCCCCGGGCCGTGGCCCGGCGCCTTTCCCGCTTGACCTGCGGCGAAACGACCAGAACGCGCCGGTGTGACCCAGGACACCCTTGTCTCGCGGTGCGAGACAAGGGTGTCCACATTCCGGATGAAGCTGGACTGTGTTCAGATCGCCGTGCCACGCTTCCGTCATGCCTGGAACTGGAACCGCCTTGGTGAGTCGACGCCACGTCGACCTCGGCCGCATGTCCAGCGCCATCTGTCCGGCGCGCTGAGATCACTCCAGCAGAACCGGTCCTCCCCTTCGCCTGAATCCTCCGCGCGACGACGCGCGTCCATGCCCATGCGCCCGCACGCGCAGGTCAGAGCCGTATTCCGCCTGTCTTGAAGGACGTGTCCACGATGGCCGCCACCCCGCCCGAGCCTGCCGCCACGACTCCCCGCCGCAAGGTGAGCCGTCACCGCGGCGAGGGTCAGTGGGCCGCGGGTCACTTCACCCCGCTCAACGGCAACGAACAGTTCAAGAAGGACGACGACGGTCTCAACGTACGGACACGTATTGAGACGATCTACTCCAAGCGGGGCTTCGACTCGATCGACCCCAACGACCTGCGCGGCCGGATGCGCTGGTGGGGCCTGTACACCCAGCGCCGGCCCGGCATCGACGGCGGCAAGACGGCCGTCCTGGAGCCGGAGGAACTGGACGACGAGTACTTCATGCTCCGGGTCCGCGTCGACGGCGGGGCGTTGACCACGGCTCAGCTCCGGGTGATCGGCGAGATCTCCCAGGAGTTCGCCCGCGGCACCGCCGACATCACCGACCGGCAGAACGTCCAGTACCACTGGATCCGGATCGAGGACGTGCCCGAGATCTGGAACCGGCTGGAGGGCGTCGGCCTGTCCACCGTCACCGCGTGCGGCGACACGCCCCGCGTGATGATCGGCTCCCCGGTCGCGGGTATCGCCGAGGACGAGATCATCGACGGCACCCCGGCCCTGGAGGAGATCAAGCGCCGGGTACTGGGCAACAAGGCGTACTCGAACCTGCCGCGCAAGTTCAAGACGGCGATCTCCGGCTCGCCGGTCCTCGACGTGGTCCACGAGATCAACGACGTGGCCTTCGTCGGCGTCCGCCACCCCGAGCACGGCCCCGGCTTCGACCTCTGGGTCGGCGGCGGCCTGTCCACCAACCCCAAGCTGGGCGTGCGGCTGAACGCCTGGGTGCCGATCGAGGACGTCCCCGACGTCTACGAGGGTGTCATCTCGATCTTCCGTGACTACGGCTACCGGCGGCTGCGCAACCGCGCCCGGCTGAAGTTCCTGGTCGCCGACTGGGGCCCGGAGAAGTTCCGGCAGGTACTGGAGGACGAGTACCTGAAGCGGAAGCTGACCGACGGCCCGGCGCCGGACGAGCCGGTGGCCCGCTGGCGCGACCACATCGGCGTGCACCGGCAGAAGGACGGCCGGTACTACGTCGGGTTCGCGCCCCGCGTCGGCCGGGTCGACGGCACCACTCTCACCAAGATCGCGGACGTGGCGGAGGCGCACGGCTCGGGCCGGGTGCGGACCACCGTCGAGCAGAAGATGATCGTCCTCGACGTCGCGGAGGGCCAGGTCGACTCGCTGGTGGAGTCCCTGGAGGCGCTGGACCTCAGCGCGCGGCCGTCCACCTTCCGGCGCGGCACGATGGCCTGCACCGGCATCGAGTTCTGCAAGCTGGCCATCGTCGAGACCAAGGCCCGCGGCTCCCAGCTCATCGACGAACTGGAGCGCCGGCTGCCGGACTTCGACGAGCCGCTCACCATCAACCTCAACGGCTGCCCCAACGCCTGCGCCCGTATCCAGGTGGCGGACATCGGTCTCAAGGGCCAGTTGGTCGTCAACGGCGAGGGCGAGCAGGTCGAGGGCTACCAGGTGCACCTCGGCGGCGCCCTCGGCCTGGACCCCGGCTTCGGCCGCAAGGTGCGCGGTCTGAAGGTGACCTCGGACGAACTGCCGGACTACATCGAGCGGGTGCTCAGGCGCTACCGGGCCGAGCGCGAGGACGGCGAGCGGTTCGCGACCTGGGCGGCGCGTGCCTCCGAGGAGGCCCTGTCATGAGCGAGCGCGCCGCTCCCTTCTACTGCCCCTACTGCGGTGACGAGGACCTCCGTCCGCATGAGGAAGGCCACGGCGCCTGGGAATGCGCGGCGTGCAACCGCGCCTTCCAGCTGAAGTTCCTCGGGCTGCTGGCCCGGGGGCTTCGGACCGACCCCTCGGGAGGGGAAGAGATATGACGGCGACTCAGGACGTGCGTACGACCGACGACCTCAAGGCGCTCGCCGAGCGGGCGGGCCGTGAGCTGGAGGACGCCTCCGCCCTGGAGATCCTCCGGTGGGCCGCGGACACCTTCGGCAAGCGGTTCTGCGTGACCTCCTCGATGGAGGACGCGGTGGTCGCCCATCTCGCCTCCCGCGTCCTGCCCGGCGTCGACGTGGTGTTCCTCGACACCGGCTACCACTTCCCCGAGACGATCGGGACCCGGGACGCGGTGGAGGCCGTGATGGACGTCAACGTCATCACCCTCACGCCGAAGCAGACGGTCGCCGAGCAGGACGCCGAGTACGGGCCGGGGCTGCACGGCCGCGACCCGGACCTGTGCTGCGCGCTGCGCAAGGTCAAGCCCCTGGAAGAGGGCCTGGCGAACTATCTGGCGTGGGCGACCGGACTGCGCCGCGACGAGTCCCCGACCCGGGCGAACACCCCGGTCGTCGGCTGGGACGAGAAGCGGCGGAAGGTGAAGGTCTCCCCCATCGCCCGCTGGACCCAGGACGACGTGGACGCCTACGTCACCGAGCACGGCGTCCTCACCAACCCCCTGCTGATGGACGGTTACGCCTCCGTCGGCTGCGCCCCCTGCACCCGCCGGGTCCTGGCGGGCGAGGACGCGCGCGCCGGGCGCTGGGCGGGCCGCGCCAAGACCGAGTGCGGGCTGCACGGATGACGACCCCTCAGACTCAGGAGAACCACGTGACGACCGGAGCCACCGTCTGGCTCACGGGTCTGCCGAGCGCCGGCAAGACCACCATCGCCCACGAACTGGCCGGCCGGCTGCGCGCGGAGGGCCGGCGCGTCGAGGTGCTCGACGGCGACGAGATCCGCGAGTTCCTCTCGGCCGGCCTCGGCTTCGGCCGCGAGGACCGGCACACCAATGTGCAGCGCATCGGCTTCGTCGCCGAGCTGCTCGCCCGCAACGGCGTGCTCGCCCTCGTCCCGGTCATCGCCCCCTACGCGGACAGCCGCGACGCGGTCCGCAAGCGCCACCAGGAGAACGGCACGGCGTACCTGGAGGTGCATGTCGCCACTCCGGTCGAGGTGTGCAGCGAGCGGGACGTGAAGGGGCTGTACGCCAAGCAGGCCGCGGGCGAGCTGACCGGGCTCACCGGCGTGGACGACCCGTACGAGGAGCCCGTCGCGCCCGATCTGCGCGTCGAGTCGCAGGACCAGACCGTCCAGGAGTCCGCGGCGGCGGTGCACGCCCTGCTCACCGAAAGGGGACTGGCATGACGACGACCGTGGTGACCGCGTCGGAGGGTACGGACAGCCCGTACGCCCTGTCGCATCTGGACGCGCTGGAGTCGGAGGCGGTGCACATCTTCCGCGAGGTGGCGGGCGAGTTCGAACGGCCGGTGATCCTCTTCTCCGGCGGCAAGGACTCCATCGTCATGCTCCACCTCGCCCTCAAGGCCTTCGCCCCCGCCCCCGTCCCCTTCGCCCTCCTGCACGTCGACACCGGCCACAACTTCCCCGAGGTCCTGGAGTACCGCGACCGCACCGCCGCCGAACACCGCCTGCGCCTGCACATCGCCTCCGTCCAGGACTACATCGACCGCGGCGTGCTCAAGGAACGCCCCGACGGCACCCGCAACCCCCTCCAGACCCTCCCCCTCACCGACACGATCCGGCACCACAACTTCGACGCCGTCTTCGGCGGCGGACGCCGTGACGAGGAGAAAGCACGCGCCAAGGAACGCGTCTTCTCCCTGCGCGACGAGTTCTCCCAGTGGGACCCCCGCCGCCAGCGCCCCGAACTGTGGAACCTCTACAACGGCCGCCACGCCCCCGGCGAACACGTCCGCGTCTTCCCCCTCTCCAACTGGACCGAACTCGACGTCTGGCAGTACATCGCCCGCGAGGACATCCACCTCCCTGCGATCTACTACGCCCACGAACGCGAGGTCTTCCAGCGCGCCGGCATGTGGCTCACCCCCGGCGACTGGGGCGGACCCGGCGACGGCGAGACCGTCGAGAAACGACAGGTCCGCTACCGCACCGTCGGCGACATGTCCTGCACCGGCGCCGTCGACTCCGACGCCGACACCATCGAGAAGGTCATCGCCGAGATCGCCGCCTCCCGCCTCACCGAACGCGGCGCCACCCGCGCCGACGACAAACTCTCCGAGGCCGCCATGGAAGACCGCAAGCGCGAGGGGTACTTCTAGACATGACCAGCACCACGCCCGAGGTCCTCCGGGAGACCACCCTGCTGCGGTTCGCGACCGCCGGTTCGGTCGACGACGGCAAGTCCACCCTGGTGGGCCGGCTGCTGCACGACTCCAAGTCGGTCCTCACCGACCAGCTGGAGGCCGTGCAGCGCGTCTCCGCCAGCCGCGGCCAGGACACCCCCGACCTGGCGCTGCTCACCGACGGCCTGCGGGCCGAACGCGAGCAGGGCATCACCATCGACGTGGCCTACCGCTACTTCGCCACCCCCCGGCGCCGCTTCATCCTCGCCGACACCCCCGGCCACGTGCAGTACACCCGCAACATGGTCACCGGCGCCTCCACCGCCGAACTCACCGTCATCCTCGTCGACGCCCGCAACGGCGTCGTCGAACAGACCCGCCGCCACGCCGCCATCGCCGCCCTCCTCCGCGTCCCGCACGCCGTCCTCGCCGTCAACAAGATGGACCTCGTCGGCTACCAGGAGTCCGTGTTCGCCGCCATAGCCGAGGAGTTCACGGCGTACGCGACCGAGCTGGGCGTGCCCGAGGTCACCGCGATCCCGATCTCGGCGCTGGTCGGGGACAACGTGGTGGAGCCGTCCGCGCACATGGACTGGTACGGCGGCCCGACCGTCCTGGAGCACCTGGAGACCGTGCCGGTCAGCCACGACCTGGCGCACTGCCACGCCCGGCTGCCCGTGCAGTACGTGATCCGGCCGCAGACCGCCGAGCACCCCGACTACCGGGGGTACGCCGGTCAGATCGCCGCCGGTACGTTCCGCGTCGGCGACCCGGTCACCGTGCTGCCCTCCGGGCGGACGACCAGGGTCAGCGGGATCGACCTGCTCGGCGAGCCGGTCGAGGCGGCGTGGACACCGCAGTCGGTGACGCTGCTCCTGGAGGACGACATCGACGTCTCCCGCGGCGACCTCGTCGTGCCCACCCAGGACGCGCCGGCCACCACGCAGGACGTCGAGGCCACCGTCTGCCACGTCGCGGACCAGCCGCTGACCGTCGGCCACCGGGTGCTGCTCAAGCACGGCACCCGCACGGTGAAGGCGATCGTCAAGGACATCCCGGCCCGGCTGACGCTGGACGACCTGTCCCTGCACCCGCACCCCGGCCGGCTCGTCGCCAACGACATCGGCCGGGTGAAGATCCGCACCGCCGAGCCGCTGCCCGCCGACTCCTACGCCGACTCCCGGCGCACCGGCTCCTTCATCCTGATCGACCCCGGCGACGGCACCACGCTCACCGCCGGGATGGTCGGCGAGTCCTTCGCCGCCCCGGAACCGGTCGCGGACGCGGGGGACGACGACGGGTGGGACTTCTGACCATGGCCTCCGCCGCCCGACGCGCCCTGCTGGTGCTCACCGTCCTCCCCCTGCTCGCCCTGGCCGCCTGCGGCTACGGCTCGCGGGCGGTGGACGACGGCACCGTCAAGGCCGTCGCGGGAGCGCCGAGGACGGACGGTCTGGACGAGATCCGGATCGGCTACTTCGGCAACGTCACCCACGCCACCGCCCTCGTCGGCAACCGCGAGGGTTTCTTCCAGAAGGCGCTGGGCGGCACCCAGGCGAAGTACGCGGTGTTCGACGCCGGGCCCTCGGAGATCGAGGCACTCAACTCCGGGTCCCTGGACATCGGCTGGATCGGCCCGTCCCCGGCGGTCAACGGGTACGTGAAGTCGGGCGGGAAGAACCTGCGGATCGTCGGCGGGGCCACCTCCGGCGGCGTGAAGCTGGTGGTCGACCCGGAGAAGATCAGGTCGGTGCGGGACGTCGCGGGCAAGCGGATCGCCACCCCGCAGCTCGGCAACACCCAGGACGTCGCCTTCCTCGCCTGGGCCGCCGACCAGGGCTGGCGGGTCGACGCGGAGAGCGGCACGGGTGACGTCACCGTCGTACGCAGCGACAACAAGGTCACCCCGGACGCCTTCCGGTCCGGGTCGGTGGACGGGGCGTGGGTGCCCGAACCGACCGCGTCCCGGATGGTCGCCGAGGGCGGGAAGGTGCTCCTCGACGAGGCCGGCCTGTGGCCGGACGCGGAGTTCGTGACCACGAACATCGTCGTGTCGCAGACGTTCCTGGCCGAGCATCCGAAGGCCGTGGAGACCGTGCTGCGGGCGTCGGTCGAGACCAACCGGTGGATCACCGCGCACCCGCGCGAGGCCAAGGCCGCCGCCAACGAGCAGCTTCGGGCGGACACCGGCCGGGCCCTGCCCGCCGAGATCCTCGACCCGGCCTGGGCGTCGCTGAAGGTCACCGACGACCCGCTGGCCGCCACCCTCAGGACCCAGGCGGAGCACGCCGTACGGGCGGGCCTGCTGGAGCGGCCCGACCTCGACGGCATCTACGACCTGACGCTGCTCGACAAGGTCCTCGAGGGCGAGGGCCGCCCGGCCGCCGACGACGCCGGCCTCGGCGTCGCGTAGCCGCCCCCCCCTTCCGACCCGTCCCCTGGAGGTGACGACCATGGCCACGACCCTCGCCAAGGCCGCCGAAGACACCGGGGCCGCCACCCACGCGGCCCGGATCGCGCACGTCTCGAAGTCGTTCCCCGGCCCTGCGGGCGAGCAGCTCGTGCTGGACGACATCACCCTCGACGTCGCGCCCGGCGAGTTCGTCACCCTGCTCGGCGCCTCGGGCTGCGGCAAGTCCACCCTGCTGAACCTGGTGGCGGGCCTGGACCGGCCCAGCGCCGGCGCGATCGACACCGACGGGCGGCCGGCGCTGATGTTCCAGGAGCACGCCCTGTTCCCGTGGCTCACCGCCGGCAAGAACATCGAACTCGCCCTGCGGCTGCGCGGCGTACCGAAGGCCGAGCGCCGGGAGAGGGCCGAGGAACTGCTCGCCCTGGTCCGGCTCGGCGGGGCCCACGGCAAGCGGGTGCACGAACTGTCCGGCGGGATGCGCCAGCGCGTCGCCCTGGCCCGCGCGCTCGCCCAGGAGAGCCGGCTGCTGCTGATGGACGAGCCGTTCGCGGCGCTGGACGCCATCACCCGGGACGTGCTGCACGACGAACTGACCCGGATCTGGCGGGAGACGAAGCTGTCCGTCCTGTTCGTCACGCACAACGTGCGCGAGGCCGTGCGGCTCGCCGAGCGGGTGGTGCTGCTCTCCTCCCGGCCCGGCCGCGTCGCCCGCGAGTGGACGGTGGACCTGCCGCACCCGCGCCGCATCGAGGACGCGGCCGTGGCGGACCTGTCCGTCGAGATCACCGAGGAACTACGGGGAGAGATCCGTCGCCATGGCCGGCACTGACACCGCATCCGCGAAGCCCGCGCGGGACCCGGGCGACCTCGCCGGTCTGGAGGCGGGCCTCGACGCGCTGGAGACCGCGCACCCGGGCCGCCGTACACCGTGGCGGCGGACGCTCACCCAGAAGGTGCTGCCGCCGGCCGTCGCCGTGCTGCTGGTGCTGGCCGTCTGGCAGGGACTGGTCTCGTTCGGGATCGTCGACGACCCGACCAAGCTGCCCGCCCCCGCCGACGTGTGGCACGTGGTGCGGGACGCCTGGCTCGAAGGCACCCTGCTCGGTTACATCTGGACCAGCGTCTCGCGTGGCCTGCTCGGTTTCTGCATGGCCCTGGTCATCGGCACCCCGCTGGGGCTGCTGGTGGCCCGGGTGCGGTTCGTGCGGGCGGCGATCGGTCCGATCCTGTCGGGGCTCCAGTCGCTGCCGTCGGTGGCGTGGGTGCCGCCGGCCGTGATCTGGCTGGGCCTGAACGACTCGATGATGTACGCCGTGATCCTGCTCGGCGCGGTCCCGTCCATCGCCAACGGCCTGGTGTCCGGCGTCGACCAGGTCCCGCCGGTCTTCCTGCGGGCCGGGCGCACGCTGGGCGCGACGGGGCTGAAGGGCACCTGGCACATCACGCTGCCGGCCGCGCTGCCCGGCTATGTGGCCGGTCTGAAGCAGGGCTGGGCGTTCTCCTGGCGGTCGCTGATGGCCGCCGAGATCATCGCCTCCTTCCCCGACCTCGGGGTGGGGCTCGGGCAACTGCTGGAGAACGGCCGCAACGCCAGCGACATGGCCATGGTGTTCGAGGCGATCCTGCTGATCCTGACCGTCGGCATCGCCATCGACCTGCTGGTCTTCAGCCCGCTGGAGCGGTGGGTGCTGCGCAGCCGCGGTCTGCTGGTGAGGAGCTGAACGACGCCATGTCCGCACCGGTGCTCCTCGTCATCGCCCACGGCAGCCGCGATCCGCGGCACGCCGCGACCGTGCACGCCCTGGTCCGCCGGGTCCGCGCGCTGCGGCCGGACGTCCGGGTGGAGACCGGCTTCCTCGACTTCAACGTCCCGTCCGTGCCCGGAGTCCTGGAGTCCCTGGCGACGGAGGGCGTCCGGGACGTCGTCGCGCTGCCGCTCCTGCTGACCCGGGCCTTCCACGCCAAGGCCGACATCCCGGCGGTCCTCGCGGACGCGCCGGCCCGGCTGCGGGTCCGGCAGGCCGAGGTGCTGGGCCCGTCGCCGCTGCTGCTGACGGCGCTGGAACGGCGGCTGTACGAGGCGGGCCTGAGCCCCGCCGGCAAGTCCTCGACCGGGGTCGTGCTGGCCTCGGCGGGGTCCACCGACCCGGAGGCGATCGCGGTGATCGCGGCCATCGCGCGGGAGTGGCGGCACACCGGTTGGCGCGCCGTGCGGCCCGCGTTCGCCTCCGCGTCCCTGCCGCGCACCGAACAGGCGGTGCGCGAGCTGCGGGAGCTGGGCTGCGCGCGGGTCGCGGTCGCCCCGTACGTGCTGGCCCCCGGCCGGCTGCCGGACCGGATCGCGCGCGGCGCGGCCGGGGCGGACGTCCTCGCGGACGTGCTCGGCCCGGCGCCGGAGGTGGCGCGGCTGCTGGTGGAACGGTACGAGGCGGCGCGGACACCGGTGCGGATGGCTCTGGGGGCGTGACGCTCCTGGCGGGGCTCGGCCCGGAGGGGCGTGTCATCGGGGACGCGCCCGGCGGGGGCGGCCCGTAGGGGCTGGCCGGAGGGGCGGTGCGGGTGGCCTCCGGGGCAGGTGTCCCGGTTCCGGGAGACCCTTCCCCCGCCCGTCGCCGATCTGCTGGGATGGGTTCCCTCTGGGTACGAGTGGACGGGGACACGGCACAGGTGGGGGCAGGTCGGATATTCGGGCACCATCTCGGACTGCCCGGTGCGCTGTCGGGGCTGCCGCTCACTCCGTTCGTGGCCGGTTACGCCGAGCTGACCGCCGCGCAGGCCGCGGCCGGCGCCCGGCACGCGGCCGAGATCCTGCTGCCCGCCGGAGGCGGACTGCGGGTGCTGGACGGGCTCGCCGTGCCCTCGGGGCCGCGCGGACACCGCCGGGTGGACGCGGCGCTGCTGGACGAGGCGGCCCCCGGCGACGGCCCGGCGGCGCGGCTCGCCCGGCTGCTGGCGGCCGTGCACCGGCGCGACGCGCAGGCGCTGCGCCGGATCGTGCTCTACCAGGTGATCGGGCTGGTGCAGGAGAGCCCTCCGGAGGAGTGGCAGCGGACCGTCTCCGCGCTCGGTGTCCATCCCGACGAGGGCGCGGGGGTGCTGGCGGCGGCCGGGCAACGGCCGGTCCTCGACCGGGAGCAGCGGGCCGCCGCCGAACTGCTGGGCGACGCCTGGGACCAGCGTCGGCTGCACCGGGTCAAGGCCCTGCTGGGGCGGCTGCCGCAGGGCGACGACCCGGCGCTGCGACGGCTGCGGACGGAGCTGGCCGACCGGCTGACCGGTTTGGAGGCGGCCCTGGACGCGGCCCGCCGGGCGGAGCGGCGCGGGGCCGCCGGGGAGGCGACGGAACAGTATCTGCGGGCCCTGGGCGAGGCCGCCGACGACGGGCGGGCCCTGCACGGGCTCGTCCGCGTCCACCGGCCCGAGCCGGGGGCCGACGCCGCGCTGCGTACCGGACCCGCGGTGGACGGCGTCGCGTTGGAGTGGGACGCGAAGAGGGCCGAGGGCGTCGACGGCTGGCGGCTGCTGTGCCTGCTGCGGGACGCGCGCGGGGCGACCGGGCACCGGGAGGTGGCCGCGGGCCACGGCACCGCGCGGGACACCCGGGCCGTGCCCGGCGGCACGGTGCGCTACGCCGCGCTGCCGCTGCGCGGCGGGCGGGTGGCCGGAGCGCCGCTCGTGTCGCACCGGCTGACCGTCCTCCCGGAGGTGGGCGACCCGTGGGCGACGGACGGCCCGGAACAGCTCACCTGCGGGTGGACGCGTCCGGCCGGCGCCGTGGCGGTGACGGTGGAGCACACCGGGCCGGACGGGACGGCCGGCGCCGTCACCGCCGGCCCCGACGGGTTCACCGTGACCGGACCGGCCGTGGGCGCGCACTCCTTCCGTATCCGCTGCCACTACCGCGCCCCCGACGGCACCCCGGCCGTCTCACCGGGCCGCCTCCTCACCCACACCGTCCGCCCCTGGCCCGAGCCGGTCGGCACGCTCACCGCCCGCGCGGAGGGCGACGCGCTGCGGTTCACCTGGACCGGGGCCGCGGACGCCGAGGTCCGGCTGGTGGAGTGGCCCGGCGCCGTGCCGGCCCCCGGCACCGCCCTGCGCGTGGCCGGGCTGCCGCCCCGGCTGGACGAGCCCGCACCGCCCGGCGCGACGGTACGGCCGCGCCGGGGCGCGCGCACCGTGGTCGCCGCCGTCGCCGTACGGGACGGACGCGCCCTGGCCGGACCGGCCGTCGCGGTGGAGGCGCCGCCGCCCGTCACCGGTCTCACCGCCCGGCGGCTGCCCGGCGGAGAGGCCGCCGTCACCCTGGACTGGCCGGACGGCGCCGGGCAGCTCACCGTCGCCTGGGAGCCGCTGCCGGAACCCGGCGCGGCCGGCGGCGGTGACGAAGACGGTGGCCTGGGCGACGGCGGGAGCGGTGGGGCGGGCGTCGGCGGGGTGAGCGGCCGGGGCGGCGCGCGGACGGTCACCGCGCACGCCTACCGGAGCGGCGGCCTGCGGCTCCCCGTCGGCCCGCGCCCGGTGCGCGTCCGCGCCTCGGTCACCGCCCCGCCGGCCGGGGCCGTCGTCCTGGACCCCCCGGCCGCCGAGGTGCTGCTCGGCCCGGACCTCGTCGTCGGCTACGAGGTGGTCCGGGCACCGGGCAGGTTCCGCGTGCTGGGCCGCCGGAGCGTCCTGCTCCGGGTCACCCTGCTCGGTCCGGCGCCGCCCGGCACGGACCTCCCCGCCTTCGTGTGCGTGGCGCGCGGTGGCACCCTGCTGCCCCGCCACCCCGCCGACGGCACCACCGTGCTGCGCGTCGACGGCGCCGACCTCGCCCGGCGGGGCACCAGGTCGAACACGACCTGGCCGCCGCGCCCGGTCCCGTCCCGTACACCCTGCGCGGCTTCCTGCTCGGCGAGCACGCCACGGCCGTACGCCTCGAAGAGCCCTCCCCCGCGACCCTGGTGGTGCGCTGAGCCATGCCGACCGTCACCCGCCCCTCCCGCCTCCCGCGCGCCTCGGCGGCCCGGCCGCCGCACCGCAAGGGGACGGCATGAGCCCCGCGCAGCTGCACGGCACGGACGCCGGGGACGGCACGGGCCTGCGGCTGACGGCGGTCGGACCCGGGGTACCGCAGGAAGTGCTGGAGGAGGCCGCCCGGCTCATCGGGTACGAGCCGCCGCCCGGTCCGCCCGAGCGGTCCGGTGCCGGGCGGCCCGGGGAGTTCCCCCGGGCGCTCGGGTTCCACCGGCTCTCCGACGGGGGCCGGCTGCTGAGCCGTACCGTCCCCGCGGACGGCGACGCCCGTGCCTGCCACGCGCACGCCCTGTACCTGCCGCCGGGCACCCGGCTGCCGGACGGCGCGCTGCCGATCACGGCGTGGGAGTCGCCGAGCTGGGCCGGCCGGCCGCCCGCCGACCCCTGTCCCGGCCCGCTGGACCGGCTGGAGCCCTCGGGGGTGCTGCGCCGGGACTCCCTGGTGGCCTTCGCCGCGTCCCGGGCGGACCGGCTGGCGGCGTTCTTCGCCGACCTGCGGGTCCTGGCCGAGCACCCGGACGCCGGCCGGATCGTCCTGGTGGAGCGGGACAGCACGGCCGTGGCCCGGTGGATCGCGCTGGCCTGCGCGGTGCTGCCCCGGGCTGCGGCGCACGGGCTGACCTTCACCACGTACGCCCGCCGGCCGGAGCGCGCGCCCCAGCAGCTCGTGGGCACGCTGCCGTCCTGCGCGCCGTGCGCGCCCGGTGACCGGGTGCGGGTGCACGACGGCACCGGGGCGCGCCCGGCCGGTCCGGTCGGTGACGCCTGGGCCGACACCTGCGCGCGGATCTGGCGGGCGGCGCGTCCGGAGCTGTTCCGGGACGCCACCTGGGACGTCGGCCGGCTCGCGGCGTCGGCGCTGGCCTCGGGGGTGGCGCTGCGCGCGGACGCGCGGGCCGCCGCCGCGCGCTGGGCGGCCGGCCACGTCACCACGGCGCCGGGGGCGACCCTGACGGGGGTGGTGGAGGCGCTGGGCGCGGGCGGCGAAGAGGAGTGGCGGGCCGAACCGGGGCACGCCGGTGCGGAACGCGCCGCCCTGGCCGTGCTGCTGGAGCGGGTGGACGGGCGGTTGCCGGCCGCCGTGACGGCGCCGCTGGCCGGGCGGGTGCTGGCCTCGGCGGTGCTCGGCGGCGGGGCGGTGCCCGCGCTGCGCGCCGGGGCGCTGACGCCGCCGGTCCGGGACGCGCTCGCCCGCACACTGGCCGGTCCGCTGCGGTCCGGCATCGCGGACGCCGGCACGGACGCCGCCGGCCGGGCGCTGCGCCTGCTGGGCGCCGCCGACCTGCTCGGCGTCGACTGCCAGGACCTCATGCCGGAGCTGGCCGGGCGGCTGGCGGGGACGCTGGTGCCGGCGGAGGAGGGTTCTTCTGACACGCCGGCCGCTGGAGCCGGGGCGGTCCCCGGAGCCGGGGCGGTCCCCGAAGTCGCGGCGGTCCCCGAAGTCGGGGCGGTCCCCGGAGCCGGGGCGGTCCCCGAAGTCGGGGCGGTCCCTGACGGCGAGTCGACCGCTGAAGCCGCGTCAGTTCCGGCAGCCGAGCCGGCTCGTGGAGCCGGGGCGGTCCCCGGCGGGAAGGACGCCGCGGGGACGGACCCCGCGCTCCTGTCCGCCGTGGAGGAACATCCCGCCCTGCGCACCGCCCTGTTCGCCGCCCTCGACACGCGCGCCGCCGCGGCCCCCGTCGCCGTCGCCCGGCGGCTCGCCGCGGCGCGGCTGCCGGTCGGCGCGCATCCGGGTGGCTTCCCGCACCTGCGGATGTGCGTCCTGACGCCGGGGGCGGCGGCGCCGGACGACCGGATCGGCCGGTTCCGCGCGGTGCTGCGCGCCGCCGGGATCTCCCCGCACGCCGACCCGGCCGTACTGCGGACCGCCCTGCGCCTGGTGTGGCCGGACGCGCTGCCGGCCGGCGCGGACGCGGCCCTCCTCCTGGACGAGCTGGGCTCCGACCTGCACCGCGCGGCCGGCACCCGCGACCTCCTCGTCGACGCCGCCCTCGCCGCGCCACCGGACGACGCGGACGCTCCCGCCCTCGCCGCCGACCTGCTGCGCCGCTTCCCGGCGGAGCTGCCCCCGGGGCGGCGGTCGGCGCTGCTCCTGCTGGAGTTCACCGGCGTGCTGGGCACCGGGGCGGAGGGCGAGGAGTGGGTCGAGCGGGTGCGCGGCCTGCGCGACGGGGCCGCCGAACCGGTCCCGGACACGGTGACGGAACGGGCGTACACCGCCCTGGCCCGGCGGCTGGTCGACGGGCCCACCCCGGACAGCGAGCTGTACGCGCTGGCCCGCTCGGGCGAATCGGCGCTGCTCAGCGCTTACGGACGGGAGGGCCGCGCCGAGCGGGTCCGGACGCGGCTGCGCGCCTCACCGTCGTACGCCGCCGCGTGCTTCTGCGCCTGGAGCGCCTGTCCGGGCGTCCATCCGGCGTGGGACGAGACGCGGACCGCGCTGCTGGCGAAGGTGCTGCGGCCGGCCGTCCGCGCGCTGCCCGCCGGGGAGCGGGCCCGGATCGAGGAGGTCCTGGACCGGACGGGCCGGGGCCGGCTCGACGCGTTCCGCTCCTGGAACCGGCCCGGCGCCCTCGGCCGGCTCGCGGGCCGGCTCGCCGGCCGGGCCCGCCGGGACGGCCGCCCGGCACCGGAACACGACGGAACGGAACGGACATGACGCACCGAGCGGCCTCCTGGGGCCGGCCCGGCGGGCTGCCCGGCGGGCCGATGGCGACCCGGCCGGTCCACTTCACCTGGCTGCTGGACTGCTCGTACTCCATGCGCGGCGACCGGATCGCGCAGCTCAACTACGCGATCCGGGAGGCCCTGCCCGAACTGCGCGCAGTGGCCGCCGAGCAGCCGGCCGCCCGGCTGCTGCTGCGGGCCCTGACCTTCTCCACCACCGCCGCCTGGCTCCACCGGACGCCCGTGCCGGTGGAGGACTTCACCTGGCGGGACGTCGAGGTGGACGGCATGACGAACCTGGGCGAGGCGCTGTCCCTGGCCGCCCGGGACCTGCGGGCCCCGGCGATGCCGGCGCGGGCGCTGAAACCGGTGCTCGCGCTGGTGACGGACGGGGTCCCCACCGACGACTGGCGGGCCGGCCTCGCGGCGGTCGACGCCACGCCCTGGGGCCGGGAGGCGGTCCGGGTCGCCATCGCCGTGGGGCGCGACGCGGACGGTGACGTCCTGCGGGCGTTCACCGGCGACCCGGCCGCCGAGCCGCTGCGGGCACACAACGGCAAGCAGCTCGCCGCGGCCGTGCGGTGGGCGTCCACCACGGCGGTGCGGGCCGCCTCGCAGCCGGTGGCGGACCCGCCGGAGGGAGCGGCCGGGCAGCCGTTCGCCCCGCCGGTCCTCGGCGGCGACGAGGACGACGAGGTGTGGTGACCGGCACGACGGCGACCGGCCTGCTCGACCGCGGTACGCGGCTCGTCACGGAGGACGGTGAGGAGATCGAGGTGCTCGCCCTGCTCGGGGCGGGCGGCCAGGGCGAGGTGTACCGGGTCGCGACCTGGACCGGTGAGAAGGCCCTGAAGTGGTACTACCCGGCGTCGGCGACCCCCCGGCAGCGGGCCATCGTCCGGGAGCTGGTGCACCGCGACTTCCACGACGACCGCTTCCTGTGGCCGCAGGCCCATGTGCTGCCCCGCGACGGCTCGTTCGGGTACCTGATGGAGCTGCGCCCCGAGCGCTTCAAGGGGCTGCCCGAGCTGTTCCGCCGCACCCTGCGCACCGACACCCGGGCCCTGCTGCGGGCCTGCCTGTACACGGTGGAGGCGTACCAGGCGCTGCACATGCGGGGCGTCGCCTACCGGGACATCTCCTGGGGCAACCTCTTCTTCGACCCGGCCACCGGTGAGGTCCTGGTCTGCGACAACGACAACGCGGTGGTCGAGGGGGACGTCAGCGGCATCACCGGCACGATGACGTTCATGGCCCCGGAGCTGGTTCGCGGCGATCCCGGCGCCCGCCCCGGCACCCAGTCCGACCTGCACTCGCTCGCCGTGCTGCTGTTCATGCTGCTGATGAACCACCACCCCTTCCAGGGCCGCCGGGAGCTGGCCGTGCGCTGCCTGGACGCGTCGGCGGAGCGCCGGCTGTACGGCCACGACCCGCTGTTCCTCTTCGACCCGGCCGACGACTCCAACGCCCCCGATCCGGCGGAGCAGAGCACCGTACGGGCCACCTGGGCGGCGACGGCCGAACGGCTGCGGGAGCTGTTCCGGCGGGTGTTCACCACCGGTCTGCGGGACCCGGCGGCGCGGGTGCGCGAGTCGGAGTGGCGGGACGCGCTGCGGGCGGTCCTGGACGCGGTGGTGGAGTGCGCGGCGTGCGGCCGGCAGAACATGACGGAACCGGGCGCGGCCCCGCCGCCCCGGTCCTGCTGGGGGTGCGGGGCGCGGGTGGTGCTGCCGCCCCGGCTGACGGTGACGACGGCGGCGCCGGCCGTCGAGCACCACATCCGGCTGGGCCGGGCGGCCCGGGTGCAGGCCCACCACCTGCCGGCGGAGCCCGCACGGCACGACTGCTCGGACGGCACGCTCGTCGCGGAGCTGACCGAACACCCGGAGCGGCCGGGCCGGTTCGGTCTCACCAACCGCTCGCCGCGCCCCTGGACCGCCACCCGCTCTGACGGCACCCTCCAGCCGGTCGCCCCGGGCCGTACGGTCCCGCTGCGCGCGGGCCTGGAACTGGACTTCGGGTCGGGCGCGTGGGCGGTGGTGCACGCCCGCTGAGGGTTCGGGCAACCTGAGCGGGCGCCGGGCGGTCCTACCGGGGGGCGGGACCGGTGCCACGGTCTCGCCGGCCGGCGGACGCGGAGACGACCGAGGAGCGGAATGACGGACCTGACGATGCGGGTGACCTGGGTCGACGTACGCGACGGCGTCCCGCCGGACGGCATCCCGGTGGCAGCGGCGATCACGGGCCGGTACCGGGCCGAGGGCGCCGGGCCCGGCGACAGGTCCGGCGAGGCGTTCTGGCTGGTGATGCCGATGCACTTCGCGAGCCTGCACTTCGGCGAGGACGAGACGGAGCACAGGAACTGCTTCGTCGACTCCGACGGCGTCGTCCGTCTCCCCCACGGCCTCGCCTCCGGTCCCGCCTCCGACGAGACGGTGACCCACTGGGCGCTGCTGCCCACCCTGCCGGGCCAGAGGACCCGCTCCCTGCTCGGCGAGGACGTACAGCCCGCCCTCCAGCGCGCGTGGGACGCTCGCACCTGACGCCCGTCCGGTTCCGGGCGGGCAGCGGGCCTCGCACCACATCGGGGAGGAGAATGACCGCGTCCCGGGTGACTCCGGCGTCCTCCGCCGGTACCCGGGCGGCCTCTCTCCTCCTCGCCGTCCTGGCGCTCACCGGGTGCCTCCTGACGGGCGACGCGGACCGGCCGCGACCCGGCGATGCCCTCGCCACCGACGGCGCCCAGTCCAGTGGTGTCGTCGGCCACGACCACGCGCGGCTGGGCCAGACCTGGTACTTCGCGCTGCCCGTGCCCGTCAACGAGTCCGCCGAGCCCGTCGAGATCACGGGCGTCGCCCTCGAACACCTTCCCGTCGGCCTGAAGGTCGTGCGGTACGGCGCCTACGACCTGGAGGACACCGAGGGGCTGCCGCTGCTGGTCAGGGAGGGAGACGCGTACACGCCCGATTTCGATCGGCTCAGGGGTCACGCGGCGCGGCCGGTCGTGGTCCCCGCGCGGCGGGAGAACCGGATCTTCTACCTGGCCGAGTTGCGGATCACCTCGCCGCCCGGGGACACGGCCCGCGGCTGCCGCTTCGACTACACGCAGGGCGGCGAGGTCCACCACCAGACCCTCGACTGCGAGGTCGGACTGAAGGTGGCCCTGTAGACCACTTCACCGCCCGGCGGCAAGCGCACCCTCCTGGCCACGCCCGGGGGAACGGCGTCTCACGGCGCGGTCAGTTCGGCCAGCTTGACGGCGGTGTTCCAGTTGCGCGTGGTGGCGACGAGGCCCTTGGCCACGCGGGGGCGGGAGAGCAGGTCGGCCAGCCGGGAGCGGCCCAGGCCGTCGGGGGCGTACAGGTAGAGAGCGCGGTCGCCGAGGCGGAACTCCTCGGGCCGGCACGCCTCCTGGTCGATCTCCGCGAAGCGCGCCGCGTCGACGGGAGCGGAGAAGTAGGTGACGTGGAGCTGCCTGGGCGCGAGGTCGGCGGCCGGGAACGGGCAGGCGTCGACGACCGCGCGCAGATAGGCGTGGTCGCGGACGAGCACGTCCACGGCGAAGCCGAACCGCCCCTCGATCGCGGCGGACAGCTCGGCGGCGAGGGACTCCTCGTCCCCGTGCCCGCAGGCGAACACGGCCTGCCCGCTCTGCAGATGGGTCCGCACGGCACCGAACCCGGACTCCTCCAGGAGCGCGCGCAGGCCGGCCATCGGGAGCTTCTTCCGGCCGCCCACGTTGATGCCGCGCAGCAGCGCCGCGTACGTCGTCGTCATGGCGGACACCCTAGAACGGCCGTCGCACCCGGTGCGGGCGGGCGCGACGGTCAGGCGCGTCCGGGTCAGGCCCGCCGGGCGGCGGCCAGCTCCGCCTCGATGAGGTCGGCCGCGCGGCGGGTGCCGCCCTCCCGCGCCATCTCCGCCTGGATCTCCTCCAGCCGCCGGGCCGCCTCCGAGTCGTCGACGAGCGCGAGGGCGGTCGTGCGCAGCGCCTCCGCGGTGGCCTCCTCGGTGAGCAGCTTGCGGGCCACGCCGAGCGCCTGGAGCAGGTCCGCGTTGCCGAACTGGTCCACCGCCTGCGGTACGGCGATCATCGGTGTGGCCGTGGCCAGCCCCTCCTGGCTGCCGCCCGCGCCGGCGTGCGTGACGAACAGGTCCGCCTGCCTGAGGATCGCGAGCTGCGGAACCCAGGACCGCACCTCCACGTTCCCGGGGATCTCCCCCAGCTCGGCCGGGTCGACATGCCGGCCGACCTGGAGCACCAGGTGCCAGCCCGGCAGATCGCCGAACGCCCGCACGCACTCCCGGTAGAACGCCGGCTGTTTGGTGAACGACGACCCCAGCGAGACCAGGACGACCTTCTCCGCGTCCGCCGGACGCTCCCACTCGCCCTCGGCGCTCCGGTCGCCCTGGCAGGCGCCGACGAAGGTGTACGTCGTCTCGTCGACCCGGTCGGCGTTCGGCTGGAGCGCCTTGGGGATCAGCACCAGGGAGCGGGCGGGGCGGCCCGAGAAGTCGTCCGGGTGCATGGTGATGCCGTTCTCCGTCAGCCAGGCGCGGAACCGGGCGTAGTACGCCTGCCCGCGCTCGGTCTTCAGCGGCTCCTCCCACATCGGTTCGCCGACCTCCTGCTCATAGCCCTCCCAGGCGACCAGGTTCGGCGAGAGCGAGACGGCGGGCACGCCCCAGCGGTGGGCGAGGACCCGGGCCGGATAGGAGGTGATGTCGTGCAGGACGAGATCGGGCTCGTCCCCCTCGTACGCCTCGATGAGCTGCGGGAGCGCCTGGATCGCGTCGGCCAGGAACGGCTCGACGTTGTCCAGCAGGGTGGAGCCCCACGCGTCCGGGTCGGCGTCCGGACCGGGCAGGGTGCTGTTCCACAGCTTCGGCTCGGCACCGGTCCCGGCGACCTTCTCCGCGAAGGCGGGCGGGATCGCGTACGTCACCCGGTGCCCCCGCGCCACCAGCTCGCGGATCACCTCCAGGCTGGGGTTCACATGGCCGTGGGCGGCGATGGAGAACATGGCGATATGGGCGCGACTGGTCATGACCCGACCGTAGGCGAGACGAGACGTCTCGTGCAATGTATTTACCGCCCGCGGCCCACCCGTCGTACCTGTCCCGCGCGACGCACGTGTCCTGCGGCCGTGGTTCGCCGGTGTGGTCGCCGGTCGGTCCACGGTGTGCGCCGCCGCCATCAGCGACGGCAGACGCCGCGCTCGGGACGGGGACGCCCCGGGTCGCGCGGGTGCGCGAGTGGGCGGGGGCGCGGGGGCGGGGGCACGGGTGGGCGGAGGCGCGGGGGGCGGAGGCGCGAGTGGGCGAAGGCGCGAGTGGGCGGAGCGCGCGGGTAGGCCGGCGCACGGGTGGGCGGAGGCGCGAGTGGGCGGGGGCGCGCAGGCTCAGCGCTGGTACCGCGCCAGCACCAGGTTCCCGTCCTTCTCCAGCCGCTCGCGCAGCTCCCCCTCCCCGATCGCCCCGCTGTAGTACTCCTGGAACGCCGGCGTCGCCACCTTGTCCTTCCATTCGGCGTACCCCCGCACCGACTGCGCCGGCGCCGGCCGCAGATGCTCCGCGAGCGCGGTCCCGACGGCCCAGCCGTCCTTCTCCGTGCGCAGCGCGGGGTCCGCGAGCGCCGAGGTCCCGGTGGGCAGCATCCAGTCGCCGAGGGCGAGCCGCACCATGTTCTCCGGGCGGAGCAGGAAGTCCAGGAACGCCACCGCCTCCTTCTTGTGCGGGCTGTCCCGCGCGATGGAGAGCGTCTGCGGGCTGACGCCCTGGGTCAGCCCGTCCGCCCCCGCCGGAGCGGGCAGCACCCGCCACTCGAACCCCTCCGGCGCCTGCTGCGCGATCTGCTGCCGGTAGGAGAACCCGAGCGGCACCATCGCGTACTTCCCGCCGAAGAGGCCGGGCAGCGTGTCGGAGCCGCCGCTGCCCAGGGTCGTCGGGGAGGCGCTGCGGTCGGTGGTGACCTGGTCGCGCACGGTGCGCGGCACCACCTCGTCGCCGGCCTCGACGCGGACGGTCACCTTGCCGTCCGCCCCGCGGTGGAAGAGGCGTCCGCCCGCGGAGAGGGACAGGTTGAGCGTGGCCGACACGGGCTCCTTGAGCGGCCAGGCCACCCCGTACCGCCCGGGTCCGCTCAGCCGTTTCGTCACGGCCCGGAACTCCGCCCAGCTCCACGGCCGTCCGACCGTCGGTATCCGGACGCCCGCCCGCGCCAGCAGCTTCGCGTCGGCGATCAGCACCCTGGGCTCCTGGAGGAACGGCACCCCGTAGATCCCGTCGCCGAAGGTGACGGTCCGCCAGCCGCGCGCGGGGATGTCCTGCCTGAGCCGGGCGGGCAGCAGGTCCGTCAGGTCGGCGAGGTGTCCGCCGTAGGCGAAGTCCGCGAGGTCGTCGGAGGCGTCGTGGACGACGTCCGGTGCCTCGCCGCCCTCGAAGGCGGTGAGGAGCTGGTCGTGGACGCTGTCCCAGCTGCCCTGGACGTACTCGACGCGGACACCGGGATGCGCCGCGTTCCACTCCGCCACCAGGTCCTTGGTGGCCTCGACCGACTCCCGCTGCCAGGCCAGCGACTGGAAGCGCAGGGTGATCCGGCCGTCGCCGCCGCCCCCGCCGCCGGTGCAGCCCGCGAGCAGCAGGGCCAGCGCGGCCACCACCGCGATCCTCGCCCGTGTCAGCGCCGGCATCAGCTCTTCACCGCCCCGGCCAGCATGCCGCCGGTGATGCGGCGCTGGACGACCGCGAAGACCACCAGCGAGGGCAGCGTCGCGAGGAAGGCCGCCGCGGCGAGCGGCCCGAGGTCCGCGACGCCCTCCGCGCCGAGGAAGTGGGTGAGCACCACCGGCAGGGTCTGCTTCTCCGGCGTCTTCAGCAGCACCAGGGCGAAGAAGAACTCGTTCCACGCCGTGATGAAGGCGAAGAGTCCCGTCGCCACGATCCCCGGTGCCAGCAGCGGCCCGGTCACCGAGGCCAGCGTCCGCAGCTTCCCGGCCCCGTCGACCGCCGCGGCCTCCTCCAGCTCGACCGGCACCGCCCGCACGTACCCGGTCAGCATCCACAGCGCGAACGGCAGCGCCCACACCACGTACACCAGCACCAGCCCCGGCACCGAGTCGATCAGCCGCAGGTTCTTCAGCACCAGGAACAGCGGGATGATCACCAGCACGAACGGGAACGCCTGGCTGACCACCACCCATCCCGTCGCGGCCCGGGACAGCCGCGAGCGGTGCCGTGCCATGACGTACGCCATCGGGGTCGCGATCAGCACGGCGACCAGCGCGGCGCCGAGCGCGGCCAGCAGGGAGTTGAGCCCGGCGCGCAGCAGCGGTTGCTCCTCGAAGGCCTGCCGGAAGTTGGCGAGGGTCGGGTCGCGCGGGACCCAGGTGGGGTGCAGACTCGCCAGCTCGCGGGGCGGCTTGAAAGCGGTGGAGAGCAGCCAGAGGAACGGGAAGGCCAGGAAGACCAGGTAGGCGAGGAGCGCGGTGTACTGGCCCGCGCGGACCCGCTTGGACGTTCTCACGCGTCGTCACCTCCGGTGAGCCGGCCGGCGAGGAAGACGGCCAGCAGGACCGAGACGACGGCGACCATCACGCATCCCATGGCCGCCGCGTAACCGAACTGGCCGTAGCGGAACGCCTCCTCGTAGGCGAAGAGCATCGGCAGCCGGGTACGCCCGCCGGGGCCGCCGCCGGTCAGCACGTAGACCAGGGCGAAGGAGTTGAAGTTCCAGATGAGGTTGAGCGCGGTGACGGCGAGGGCGACGGGTCTGAGGGCCGGCCAGGTCACCGTGCGGAACCGGCGCCAGGCGCCGGCGCCGTCGACCGCGGCGGCCTCGTGCAGTTCGCGCGGGGTGTTCTGGAGCCCGGCGAGCAGCGTGACGGTGGTCTGCGGCATGCCCGCCCAGACACCGACGACGACGACGGCGGGCAGGGCGGTGGCCAGGCCGCTGAGCCAGTCCCTGCCGTCGCCGAGGCCGAGGTCGCGCAGGGTCTCGTTGAGAAGGCCGGCGTCCGGGTTGTAGACCAGGCGCCACATGATGCCGACGACGACCTCGGGCATGGCCCAGGGGATGATCGCCAGGGCGCGGGCCAGCCAGCGCAGCCGCAGCTCCCGGGCGAGCAGCAGGGCGAGGCCGAGGGCGAGCAGGAACTGCGGCACGGTCACGCCGGCCGCCCAGAACAGGCCGATGCGGAACGACTCCCAGAAGAGGGTGTCGTGCAGCAGGTCCCGGAAGTTCAGCGCGCCGATCCACCGGGTGGGGTCGGTGCGGCCGGACTGGGCGTCGGTGAAGGCCAGCAGGACGCCGTACAGCAGCGGGCCGACGCTGAGCACGAGGATGGGGATCAGGGCGGGCAGCACCAGGAACCAGGCGCCGGGCCCGGACAGCCGGCGCGCGGGTCCCCCGGCCGGCTCGGCCGTCTTCGTCACCTGGTCGTCCCCTCCGGCCTGCGCCTGTTCTGTGCCTGTTCTGCGCCTGCGCCTGTTCTGTGCCTGTGCCTGTTATGTGCCGGTGCCTGTGCCTGTGCCTTCCGCGCCTGCTTCGGGTCTGCTCTCCGCTCGGGGGCTGTGCTCGGGGGCTGTGCTCCGGCGCTGTGCTCCGGGGCTGTGCTCCGGTTCTGTTCCGTGGCCGTCTCCGTCCGGCGCGGGTGGGCGTGGTCATGGTCGTCACGGCGGCCCGCCCCGTCAAGGCACCTCGCGGCCCCTCCCCACCTGTGCGAATGCGACACTGGCCGACGGACGGACCGGATGACGGAGGCGGACGATGAACGAGGCAGGGGCGCGCGAGGTACTGGCCGCGGCGGACGTGCTGCCGCCCGGCTCGGCGGCTTCGGCGCGACTGCTCTCGCTGGGTGAGAACGCCGTGTTCGCCGCCGGCGACCTGGTGGTCAAGGTGGGCCGGGACGCCGGGCTGCTGGAGCGGGCCCGCCGGGAGCTGGCCGTCGCGCTGTGGCTCGCGGAGGCCGGGGTGCCGGCGGTCCGGGCGGCCGTGCCCGAGGCGCTGTCGGTCGCGGGCCGTCCGGTGACCGTGTGGCACCGGCTGCCCGAGCCGGTGCGGCCGGCCGAGCCCCGGGACCTGGCGCCGCTGCTGCGGATCGTCCACGCCCTGCCCTCCCCCTCCTTCGGACTTCCGCCCCGCGAACTGCTGGGCGGGGTGGAACGCTGGCTGCGGCTGGCGGGCGGCACGATCGACCCCGCCGACGCGGAGTTCCTGCGGGCCCGCCGGGACGGCTTCGCGACGGCCGCCGCCGCGCTCGTCCCGCACCTGCCGCCGGGTCCGATCCACGGCGACGCGCTGCCCCGCAACGTGCACGTCGGTCCGGACGGTCCCGTCCTCGTCGACCTGGAGACCTTCTCCGCCGACCTGCGCGAGCACGACCTGGTCGTCCTCGCCCTGAGCCGGGACCGCTACGGGTTGCCCGCCGGGGCGTACGACGCGTTCACCGCCGCCTACGGCTGGGACGTGCGCGAGTGGGACGGCTGCGCGGTGCTGCGCGGCGCCCGCGAGACGGCGAGCTGCGCCTGGGTGGCCCAGCACGCGCCGAGCAACCCGAAGGCCCTGGCCGAGTTCGAACGCCGGGTGGCGTCGCTCCGGGACGGGGACCCCACGGTGCGCTGGTACCCCTTCTGAGCCCCGGGGGCGCCGCTCAGACCCGCTCGTCCAGCGGTTCCCGTACCGGCCAGACCCCGTCGACCACCGCGGTGGCGTCGCCCTTGCGGCGCAGGAAGCTCTGGAAGTCCGCCGCCCACTCGGCGTACCACTCGATCTGCCGGCGGTGCAGCTCGGCCGGTGCGAGGGCCGCCACCTTGGGGTGGCGGCCGGCTATCGCGCAGGCCAGCCGGGCCGCCGCGAGGGCGTCGGCCCCGGCGTCGTGCGCGGTGTCGAGCGGCACGCCGTACTCGGCGCAGACCGCCTCCAGGTTGCGCTTGCCGCGGCGGTAGCGGTCGACGGACCGGTCGATGGTGTACGGGTCGATGACCGGGGCGGGGTCGAGGCCGCCGAGGCGGTCGCGCAGGGACGGCAGGCCGTACCGGTGCAGTTCGGCGGTGAGCAGGGTGAGGTCGAAGGCCGCGTTGTAGGCGACGACCGGGACGCCCGTCTTCCAGTAGCCGGTGAGGACGTCCGCGAGGGCGTCCGCGACCTGGTCGGCGGGGCGGCCCTCACCGGTCGCGCGCTCGTTGCTGATGCCGTGGACCGCCACCGCGTCCGCCGGGATCTCCACGCCGGGATCGGCCAGCCACTCCCGGCGGCCCAGCGGCTCCCCGGCTCTGACCTCGATCACGGCTCCCGTGACGATGCGCGCCTCGCGCGGATCGGTGCCCGTCGTCTCCAGGTCGAAGCCGACCAGCAACTCCCGGTGCCAGCCCATGGGCGGCCCCCCTTCTCGGTGCGTTCCCCCAGTGGCCTCCACCTTCGCACGCGCCACTGACAATCAGGCAGCCACCGTCCGCGGCGGGGTCCCGAGGGCGTCAGGACACGGGCCGCGAATCCGCCCACATCAGCTCGAACTCCTCGCGGTAGGTGGAGAAAAGGCCACCTTCGTCCGCATGGTCCGACTTGACCACCTTGCCGCCGTTGCGCCCGTTGCGCAGGACCAGCACCGGCGCCTCCATCCCCCGGGTGCGGCGCAGATAGGACTGGACGACCGCGATGCCGTCGGCGCCGTCGCCGTCGACGAGGTAGGCGGTGAAGCGGGGCGTCTCGTCGAATACCTGGATCTCGAAGGCCCCCGGGTCGCGGAGCCGGGAGCGGACCCGGCGCATGTGCAGGATGTTGGTCTCGACGGCCCGCGCCAGCTCGCCCCGCTTGATGCCGAGTTCGCGCTCGCGGCGCTTGAGGGCGCTGGAGGCCGGGTTGAGGAAGAGCAGCCGCACCCGGCCGCCCGCCTCGGCCAGCCGCACCAGCCGGCGTCCCGAGAAGTTCTGCACCAGCAGGTTGAGGCCGATGCCGATGGCGTCCAGGCGCCGGGCGCCGCCGAAGAAGTCCTCCGCCGGGAACTGGCGCAGCAGCCGAACCCGGTCGGAGTGGACGGCGACCACGTCGGCGTACCGGTCGCCGACCAGGTCCTCGACCGCGTCGACGGGCAGCCGGCGCGCGGAGGGCACGTCGCCGCCCGCGCCGAGCATCTCCAGGAGCCGGGCGGCGGCCCGCTCGGCCTGGCTGAGCACCGCCTCGGACAGGGCCCGGTTGCGGGAGACGACGTTGCGGGTGACCTCCAGCTCGTCCAGGGCCAGCTCCACGTCCCGGCGCTCCTCCAGGTACGGCTCGAAGCAGGGCCAGTGCTGGACCATCAGCTCGCGCAGCTGGGGCAGGGTCAGGAAACTGAGCACGTTGTCGTCGGCCGGGTCGAGCAGGTAACCCTTGCGGCGGCTGACCTCGCGCACGGCGACCGCGCGCTGCACCCACTCCTGGCCGGCCGGTCCGGCGGCGGCGACCACCCAGTCGTCGCCGTGCACCGGTTCGTAGACGGGCCGCAGCACGGCGGCCACGACGGACCGCAGCCGCTGCTCGACGAGGTTCAGCCAGATGTAGGCACGGCCGGCCCGCTGGGCGCGGGTGCGCACCTCGTGCCAGGCGTCGGCGCCCCACTCCAGCTCCGGACCGATCGCGCCCGCGTCCATCGGCCGCGCCAGGGACACCGCACCGGGCGGGACGTCCGTGGAGTTTCCCTCGTGACCCTCGTCACCAGGGGGCAGCTCCAGCCCTCCCGAGCCCACCCGCGCACCGCCTCCCGCATCCCCGACCTGCCCGTCCCAACGATCAAGGAAGGGTACTCCGCGAGCGGCGCGCGGTGCAGCCCGATGGGCAGGCTCGTCCCCCAACTGCGCGCCCGCGGCCGAAGGTTCCCGCTACCGGGCGGTACCGGAGTGAGCCGATTCATAGCGGTGACAGGTGGCGGGAGCAGGGAACCCCTGTGGTTCCGGCATGTCCACCGCACGTCCTGACCGCCCGTCCCGAGTACTCCGGCCGCCTTTCGGGGAGACTCGGGACCCGAGGCGCCCCCACCGGCGCCGTACACCTGAAAGAGTCGTGTCCATGCAGGTCTGGCCTGGAGAGGCATATCCACTGGGTGCCACGTACGACGGCGCGGGCACCAATTTCGCGGTCTTCTCGGAGGCCGCCGACCGAGTAGAGCTGTCACTGCTGCACGACGACGGGTCGGAGACCTCGGTCGAACTGCGGGAGAGCGACGCGTTCGTACGGCACGCCTATGTGCCGGGCGTGATGCCGGGGCAGCGGTACGGCTACCGCGTGCACGGCCCCTACGCCCCGGAGCAGGGGCTGCGCTGCAACTCCGCGAAGCTGCTCCTCGATCCGTACGCGCGTGCGATCAGCGGGTCGGTCCGATGGGGCGAGGAGGTGTACGGCTACCACTTCGACGACCCGGAACGGCGCAACGACCTGGACTCGGCGCCGCACACGATGTCCTCGGTCGTGGTCAACCCCTACTTCGACTGGGGCGACGACCGGCGCCCGCGCACCGAGTACCACCACACCGTGATCTACGAGGCCCATGTGAAGGGCCTGACGATGCGCCACCCCGGGCTGCCCGAGGAGCTGCGCGGGACGTACGCGGGCCTGGCGCACCCGGCGGTGATCGAGCACCTCACCGAACTGGGCGTCACCGCGCTGGAGCTGATGCCGGTGCACCAGTTCGTCAACGACCACCGCCTGGTCGACATGGGCCTGAACAACTACTGGGGCTACAACACCATCGGCTTCTTCGCCCCGCACAACGCCTACGCCTCCTGGGGCGACCGCGGCCAGCAGGTGCTGGAGTTCAAGTCGGCGGTCAAGGCGCTGCACGAGGCCGGGATCGAGGTGATCCTGGACGTCGTCTACAACCACACCGCCGAGGGCAACCACCTGGGCCCGACGCTGTCCTTCAAGGGGATCGACAATCCGTCGTACTACCGGCTGACGGACGATCCGCGCTACTACATGGACACCACCGGAACCGGCAATTCCCTGCTGATGCGGTCCCCGCACGTGCTCCAGATGATCATGGACTCGCTGCGGTACTGGGTGACCGAGATGCATGTCGACGGGTTCCGTTTCGACCTGGCGGCGACCCTGGCGCGGCAGTTCCACGAGGTGGACCGGCTGTCGTCCTTCTTCGACCTGGTGCAGCAGGACCCGGTGGTCTCCCAGGTGAAGCTGATCGCCGAGCCCTGGGACGTGGGCGAGGGCGGCTACCAGGTGGGCAACTTCCCGCCGCTGTGGACGGAGTGGAACGGCAAGTACCGGGACACGGTCCGCGACCTGTGGCGCGGGGAGCCGCGCACCCTCGCGGAGTTCGCGTCCCGGCTGACCGGTTCGTCCGATCTCTACCAGGACGACGGCCGCCGCCCTCTGGCCTCGATCAACTTCGTGACCTGCCACGACGGCTTCACCCTGCACGACCTGGTGGCCTACAACGAGAAGCACAACGAGGCCAACGGCGAGGACAACCGGGACGGCGAGAGCCACAACCGGTCCTGGAACTGCGGCGCCGAGGGCGAGACCGACGACCCGGCCGTGCGGGAGCTACGGGCGCGGCAGATGCGGAACTTCGTCGCCACGCTGCTGCTGTCCCAGGGTGTGCCGATGATCAGCCACGGCGACGAGTTCGCCCGCACCCAGGGGGGCAACAACAACGCCTACTGCCAGGACAACGAGATCTCCTGGGTGCGCTGGCCGGAGGAGGACCCCGACCTGCTGCGGTTCACCCGGGCGATGGTGTGGCTGCGCAAGGACCACCCGGTCTTCCGGCGCCGCCGCTTCTTCCACGGCAGGCCGGTCGAGGGCACCCACGACGAGCTGTCCGACATCGCCTGGTTCACGCCGGGCGGCGCCGAGATGACGCAGCGGGACTGGGACTCGGCGCAGGCGTCGGCGCTGACGGTCTTCCTCAACGGCAACGCGATCTCCGAGCCGGGTCCGCGCGGGGAGCACATCGGCGACGACTCGTTCCTGCTGATGTTCAACGCCTCGCCGAAGCCGCTGGACTTCGTCGTGCCGGTCGACCACGGCAAGCAGTGGGAGGTGGTCGTCGACACCGCCCTGCCGGACGGCGTCCCCGCGGACGCGGACCGCAAGGTGCAGGCCGGAGACCGGCTGACCCTGGTCGACCGGAGCATGACCGTGCTGCGCCGGCCGGTCTGACGCGACGGGAGGTACGTCTGTGTGGGGGGCCGGTGACAGGAAAGACGGTACGGCGGGTACGTAGCTCTGCATGACACCTGAGCGGACACCCGAGCGCCCCCACCGGGCCCCCACGGCCACGTACCGGCTCCAGCTCCAGCCCGCGTTCCCCTTCGCGGCCGCCGCGGCGGCCGTGCCGTACCTGGCGGCGCTCGGCGTCTCCCATCTGCACCTGTCCCCCGTCCTGGAGGCCGTGCCGGGGTCGGCGCACGGCTACGACGTCGTCGACCACGCGCGCGTACGTGAGGAACTGGGCGGGGAGGAAGGGCTGCGGGCGTTGTCGCGCACCGCGCGGGAGCACGGTCTGGGGCTGGTGGTGGACATCGTGCCGAACCACATGGCGATGTCCCCCCGGCACAACCGCGCCCTGTGGGAGGTGCTGCGCGAGGGGCCGAAATCGCCGTACGCGCGCTGGTTCGACATCGACTGGGCGGCGCGCGGCGGGCAGCTGCTGGTGCCGGTGCTGGGCGCCCCGGTCGGCGAGGTCCTGGACGAGCTGCGGGTCGACGGGGACGTCCTGCGCTACCACGAGCACGCCTTCCCGCTGCGCGAGGGCACCGCGCGGCTGCCGCTGCCGCAGCTGCTGGACGCCCAGTGGTACCGCCCGGTCTGGTGGCGGCTGGCCCGGACCGAGCTGAACTACCGGCGCTTCTTCAGCATCTCGGAGCTGATCGGCGTACGGGTGGAGGACCCGGAGGTGTTCGAGGCGACGCACGCCACCGTGCTGCGGCTGCTGCACGAGGGCGTGGTCGACGGACTGCGCGTCGACCACCCGGACGGGCTCGCCGACCCGGACTCCTATCTGCTGCGGCTGCACGAGGCGACCGGCGGCCGGTGGACGGTCGTGGAGAAGATCCTCGCCGACGGGGAGCCGCTCCCGGCCGCGTGGCCGGTGGCGGGGACGACCGGGTACGACGCCCTGCGGCACATCGACGGGCTGTTCACGGACGCCGAGGGGTACGGGGAGCTGCTGGCCGCGTACCGGCGGTTCGCGGCGCCGCAGACCGACCGGGGCGGGGAGTGGACGGCGACCGTGCGGCGGGCGGCGTACAAGGTCCTCACGCACGAGCTGGCCACCGAGACGGACCGGCTCGTACGGGTGGCGCAGCGGTTGTGCGAGACGTCCCCGGACCCCCGCCTGCGCGACCGCGCGCCCTGGGCGTTGCGGCTGGCCCTGCGGGAACTGCTGGTCCGCATGGAGGTCTACCGGCCCTACACCTCCGTGGACCCGGCCGGGGTGCTCACCGAGGAGGCGGCGGCCGAGGCCCGTACGGCCTTCGCGGTCCCCGAGGAGGCGGACGCGGTCGACGTCGTACGGGAGGTGCTGCTGGGGCGGGCCGGGGAGGGGCCGGACGCGGTGGAGCTGCGGACGCGGTTCGCGCAGACGGCGTCCGCGCTGCGGGCCAAGTCGGTCGAGGACACGGCGTTCTACCGCTATGTGCCGCTGCTGTCGGCGACCGAGGTCGGCGGGGAACCGGGGCGTCCGGCGGTGTCGCCGGAGGAGTTCCACGCGTACGGCGCGCGGGTGCAGCGCGACTGGCCGCTGACCGGCACGGTGGTCAGCACGCACGACACCAAGCGGAGCGCCGACGTCCGGGCGGCGCTGTCCGTGCTGACGCAGTGCCCGGGGCGGTGGGCCGAGGTGCTGGCGGAGGCCGCGCGGGGAGTCGGGGAGGTGCCGGACGGGCAGCTCGCGTGGGCGGCCTGGCAGACGGTGTTCGGGCTCGGTCCGGCGGCGCCGGAGCGGGTCCGGGAGGCGTTGCTGAAGCATGTGCGCGAGGCGGGCATGTACACGAGCTGGACGGAGCAGGAGCCGCCGTACGAAGAGGCGGTGGGGCGGTTCGTCACGGCGGGGCCGTGCGGGCCGCCCGGTGAGCGGGTGGCCGCTCTCCGCGAGGCGCTGGCGCCGCACATCCGGGCCAATGTGCTCGGCACCGCCCTGGTGCACCTGACCATGCCGGGCGTGCCCGACCTGTACCAGGGCACCGAGGGCGAGTACCGGGCGCTGGTCGACCCGGACAACCGCCGCCCGGCCGCCTTCGCCGCGGCGGACGCGGAGCCCGGCGAGAAGGAGGCGGTGACACGGGCGGCGCTGGCGCTGCGGGCCCGGCGGCCGGACGCCTTCGGCGGCGCGGCGACGTACGCGCCGCTGGCCGCCGAGGGGCCGGCGGCGGCGCACTGTGCCGCGTTCGTCCGGTCCGGTGCGGTGCTCACCGCCGTGACCCGGCTGTCGCTGCGGCTCGCCGATGCGGGCGGCTGGGGGGAGACCCAGCTGCCGCTGCCGCCGGGCCGGTGGACCGACGTCCTGACCGCCGGGCGCGAGTTCGGCGGGCACGCGCGCGTGGCCGACCTCTTCGAGCGGCTGCCGGTCGCGCTGCTGGAGCGGGTGGGGGCGGCCGGGGAGTGACGGGGCGCCGGTGGTTCACGCCCGTGCGTCCGGCGGCGTGAACAGGGCGCCGGTGCGGGCGGTCATCACACAGGCGTTGGGGAAGGTCTCCTCGTACTGCACCGGCCGCCCCCGCCAGGTGCCGCGCGCGTGGGCGGTGACCGGGGCGTGGATCATCGGGCAGAGGGACTTGCGCTGCGGGATGGCGCCGATGTCGCCGCGGGCCGCGTCCAGTTCCGCGCAGGCCGCGGCGGCGCGGGCGTGGCCGCGGGGCGGGTCGCACAGCAGCAGGGTGCCGCCGTCGGTGGCGCCGGCCGGGGCGTCGGCCCGGGTGACGGTGAGGAGCAGCCAGTCGCCGGGCGGGGCCGCCGGGGCCGCGGCCCCGGCCGGGGTGGCGGCCGGGAGCGGGGCGGCGTACGGGTCCGAGGCGTCCGCGTGGGCGGGCGCGGCGCAGGCGAGGAGGAGGCCGGCGGCGGTCAGCAGGCCGGTGCGCAGGGCAGCGGCGGTCTTGGTGTGGTTCATTCCCGGTGCATCGGCACGGCGGCCCCCGGACCCCAGTCCGGCTCACCCGAACGGGAGGCGTCCGGCCGCCGCCCGGCCAGTTCGAACGCGGCGAGCACCACCCGGCACTGGTACTCCGCCTGCCGCGCCACCGGTATCCAGCGCGCCGCGCAGCCGTCACGGTAGTCGGCGCACCACTGGTCGAGGAGCCGTTCCAGCTCCGGCAGCGCGCCCGCCGGGTCGCGTCCGGACGCCGTCACCGCCTGGTGCAGCAGGCCCGCCGTGCGCAGGGCGAGCCGCCGGCCGGCGATGCGCAGGGCGACCAGGTGGGCGGTGGTCAGCGGGGGCAGCCCGCGTCCCGAGCCGTCGTCGGTTCCCGGGTCCCAGGCGTCGGCGAGCCGGGGGCAGACCAGCAGGTAGTCGTCGACCGGCGCGAGCAGGCGGGTGGTCTCCTCGGTGCCGGGCAGGTGAGGGCGGAGCCGGACGGCCAGCCGGGTCAGCAGCCGGCTGTCGCGGCGCAGGGCGGAGCTGACCGCGCGCAGCGCCGCGTCGCGGTCGGCGGGCGGGGAGCCGTCCGCCACGGCGTCCACCGCCCACATCGGCGCCTCGACGACGGCGGTGACGGTGCCGTGGTGGCGTGGCCGGGTCCAGGTCGAGTCGACGGCGGCCTCGGTGATCGCCGCGGTGAGGGTGGACCGGCGCGGCGGCGGTATGCGGTAGACGGCCGGGCCCAGGACCGGCCAGTACAGGGCGTCGTAGGAGCCCAGCTCGCGGGGGATGCCGAGGCGGACGGAGGCGTGCGCCAGGCGGCGGGCGAGACCGGGCAGGTCGTGGGTCAGCTCGGCGAAGCCGCCGCCGACGTCGGCGCCGTGCAGGGAGCACTGGAGGAAGGGGCGCAGTTCGTCCTGGAGGGCGAGCAGGGCGCGGGTCTCGGGCAGCGCGGCCCGGTCCGCGCCGTCCGGCAGCCACTCGGGCTGTTCCAGGAAGCAGGGCCGGAAGAAGTGCCGGACGTAGTGGCCGATGGTGTACGGGCCGGACAGCCAGCCCTCGTTGCGACGCAGGCCGTCGGGGTCGAGGCAGAGCAGCAGGTTCCAGGTGGCGTCGGCGCCCTCGGTGAGCCGGGCGTCGGCGAGGACCCGCTCGGCCAGCCGCAGGACGGTGGCGCCGCCGACGGGCTCGTTGGCGTGCGGACCGGCGACGACGAGGACCTGGCGGCTGCCGTGCCCGAGGGTGAGCAGCAGCAGCGGCTCGCCCGCGCGGGAGGTGCCGACGCGGCGCAGCCGGGCGCGGCGGGGATGCCGGGCCGCGAGCGCCGCGGCCGCGGCGCGCAGCGCGTCGACGGTCGGGTAGCGCGGGAGGGGCGGCAGGGCACACACCTCCACGATGCGGTGCCGTCGGGTTCACCTGGCGTGCGCGGCGTACGGACAGTCAGACACGGGTCGGGGAGTACGTCAACACCGCCTCGGCCCCGTCAGGGCGCGGTCAGCACGAACGCCAGCCGGCCGAACCCGACCTGGTCGCCGTCGCGGACCACGGCGGCGCCGACGACCCGCCGGCCGTTCACCGTGGTGCCGTTGGTCGAGCCGAGGTCGCGCAGCACCCACATGCCGCCCTGGCGGCTCAGTTCGGCGTGGACGCGGGAGACCGTCTCGTGGTTCAGCCGCAGCCCGCTGGCCGGGTCACGGCCGATGCGCAGCGGGTGGCCGGCCGCGGGGTGCGGCAGCAGCAGCTTGGGCAGCCGCTCGGCCCGCCAGGCCCGCCGCAGCCGTACGCCGAACCCGGAGACCGCCTCGACCGTGCCGAACACCGCGCGGGCCAGTCGGCCCTCGGTGCGCAGGTCCGCGGTGAGCGCGGCCAGTTCCTCGGGGCGGCGGGCGGTGAGCGCCAGTTCCATGCGGTGCACGAACGTGTCGTGCGACAGCCGGCCCAGGGCGACCCCGTCCCGCAGGACCCGCAGCGCCTTGTCGCGTTCCGCGTCGGACAGCCGCGCGGGGTGCGTGGGGAACTCGAAGGACGACGTCACGGAGGTGATTGTCGGTCAGCCCGCGCGGGCTGTCCAGGAAACGGGCTCGCCGGGGGCGGGACGGGTCCCGGCGGACACGGAACCGCCGGTTCGACGGCGGATCGGCCGGGTTTGCAGGACGATGGACGGGCTACGTCACTGTGAGCAGACGAAGGGGAACCGTCCGTGCAGTTCGAGGTGTGGGCACCTGAGGCCGACCGTGTGACGCTCCATTGCGACGGGGTGGCACGAGCGATGGAACGCGCTCCGGAGCGCGCGGGGTGGTGGCGGGGCGAGGCGGAGGCGCGGGACGGCTCGCGGTACGGCTTCGCGCTGGACGACGGCCCCGTGCGCCCCGACCCGCGCTCCCGGCGCCAGCCGGACGGCCCGGACGGGCTGAGCGCGGTCGTCGACCACGGCCGGTACGCGTGGCGCACCGGCCCGTCCGCGCGCCCGCTGGCCGGCGCGGTCCTGTACGAGCTGCACGTGGGCACGTACACGCCCGAGGGCACCCTGGACGCCGCCGCCGGACGCCTGGACCACCTGGTGCGACTCGGCGTCACACACGTGGAGTTGATGCCGCTGTGCCCGTTCCCGGGCCGGTGGGGCTGGGGGTACGACGGGGTCGCGCCGTGGGCGGTGCACGAGCCGTACGGCGGTCCCGAGGCGCTGAAACGGTTCGTCGACCGGGCCCACGAGCTGGGCCTCGGCGTCGTCCTGGACGTGGTCCACAACCACCTCGGCCCCTCCGGCAACCACCTCCCCGCCTTCGGCCCCTACTTCACCGACACCCACCACACGCCCTGGGGCGCCGCCGTCAACCTGGACGCGCCCGGCTCGGACGAGGTCCGGGACTACTTCGTCGGCAGCGCGCTGGCCTGGCTGCGGGACTACCGGATCGACGGGCTCCGCCTCGACGCGGTGCACGCGCTGGCCGACACGCGCGCGTGCCACTTCCTGGAGGAACTGTCGACGGCCGTGGACGCGCTCGCCGAGGAGACCGGCCGCCCGCTGTTCCTGGTCGCCGAGACCGATCTCAACGACCCGCGGGTCATCGCCCCGCGCACGGCCGGCGGCCTGGGTGTGCACGCCCAGTGGAACGACGACTTCCACCACGCCCTGCACACCGCGCTGACCGGTGAGGCGCAGGGCTACTACGCCGACTTCGCCCGCGATCCCCTCGCCGCGCTCGCCAAGACGCTCACCGGAGGCTACTTCCACGACGGCACCTACTCCAGCTTCCGCGGCCGGCACCACGGCCGCCCGCTGGACCGCTCCCGGGTGGCCGCGCACCGGCTGCTGGCCTACAGCCAGACCCACGACCAGATCGGCAACCGCGCCCAGGGCGACCGCCTCGCCGCCCTGCTCTCCCCCGGGCTGCTGGCCTGCGCGGCGACGCTCACGCTGACCGGGCCGTTCACCCCGATGCTGTTCATGGGCGAGGAGTGGGCGGCGGGCACGCCCTGGCAGTACTTCACCGACCACACCGATCCCGGACTGGCCCAGGCGGTACGGCGCGGCCGGCGGCGGGAGTTCGCGGCGCACGGCTGGAAGGAGGAGGACGTGCCCGATCCGCAGGACCCGGCCACCCGCGACCGTTCCTGCCTCGACTGGTCCGAACCGGACCGCGCGCCGCACGCGCGCGTCCTGGCCTGGTACCGCACCCTCATCGCCCTGCGGCACGAACGTCCCGACCTCACCGATCCCGCCCTCACCGGCACCAAGGTCGCCCACGACGGCGCGGCGCGCTGGCTCGCCTTCCGGCGCGGGGACCTGCGGATCGCGGTGAACCTCGGGACGGCGGAGGCGGCGATCCCGCTGGGCGGCCGTCCGGCGCGGGTGCTGGCGGCGTGGGAGCCGGTGACGGCACCGGGCGCGGACGGGGTGCTGCGGGTGCCGGGGGAATCGGCGGTGGTGCTGGTGCAGGAGTGACGGGCCGGGTCGGAGGGGTGGCCCGTCGTCGTCCCGCGCCGTCCGTCAGCGGGGGCGCGGGCCGGCGTCGTCCGGTCCGGCGGCCCGGGGGCCGTCGGCTGCCGACCGGCCGGCGCCCCCTCGGCCCGCCTCCGGGTGACCGGCGTCCGGCCCGTCGGTGTCCTCGCGCAGCTCCGTGACCCGTTCCAGCAGGATCGGTTCCCAGGCACGGCGCATACGGTCGGCCGGGGCGGGCGGCAGCCCGGGAGCGGGACCGGCGGTGGTGAGGGCCTCGGCGCAGCGCAGGAGGCTCTCGCAGCGGGCCAGCCACAGGCCGCGCAGGCACGGCCGGGCGCCGTACCCGGCGAGGGTGGCCGCCCGCACGGCGGCCGGGGAGCCGACGGCGAGCGCCAGGGCGGCGATGTCCTCGGCGGGGTCCCCGATCACCGCGTCCGACCAGCCCAGCACACCCCGCACCCGGCCGTCCGCGCCGACGACGAGATGGCCGGCGTCGAGCCGGTGATGGACCAGGGCGGCGGTGCCGGGCTGGGCGGCGAGCTGCGCGGTGCCCGCCGGGGTGAGCTGGGCCAGCCGGGCGGCGTCGAACTCCCCGGCCTCCGCCAGCCGGCGGGCGGCGCCCTCGGCGGCCCGGCGCAGCGCCTCCAGCGAGCGCGGGGAGGTCCGCGGCACGCCCAGGGCCTCCGCCCGGCGGACCGGCACCTCGCGCAGCCCGCCCAGCAGCCCCGCCAGGTCGGCCTCGCCCGCCGCGGACACCTCGTGCTCGTCGGGGGTGCCGCCGGTCAGCCTGGTGTCGAGGGTGCACGGCAGGCCAGGCGCCCACTCGCCGTGCGCCACGCTCACCGGCACGGCGACCGGCAGCTGCGGGCGGACCAGCTCGCGCAGGCGGGGCTCACGGCGGCGGCGCGCGGCGGCCTCGCGGTCGGGCGCGAGCCGCAGCACGTGCCGGGTGCCGACCCACCAGGCGGTCCCGCCGCTCCCGTCGACCGGCCGCACCCCGGGCCCGTCCGCCGGACCGGCCCGGCCCTCGCCGAGCAGGGTGCGGACCAGCCGCCGGACGGCCGGGGCGGTGGGGACGGGGGTGGGTGCCTGGGTCATGGTCGCGCCGTTGTCTTCCAGGGACGTGCGGGGACGGTGGAGGCCGGTGCGGACCGGGGTCACTCCACGACGACCAGCTCCCGCACCGTGTCGTTCAGGCGCCGGCCGCCCTCCTCCGTCACCGTCACGATGTCCTCGATGCGTACCCCGAAACGGCCGGGAAGATAGATGCCCGGCTCCACGGAGAAGCACATCCCGGGCACCAGCGGCTGCCGCTCCCCCTCGATCATGTACGGCGGTTCATGGGTGGTGACGCCGATGCCGTGCCCGGTGCGGTGGATGAAGTACGCCCCGTAACCGGCCTTCTCGATGACCGCGCGGGCGGCCCGGTCGACCTCCTGGCAGGGCACGCCGGGCCGCACCGCCCGGAACCCCGCCTCCTGCGCCTCGCGCACGGTGTCGTGGACCCGGCGCTCCTCGTCCGTGGGCTCCCCGACGTGGACGGTGCGGGAGGTGTCGGAGCCGTAGCCGCCCCTGAGCCCGCCGAAGTCCAGGACGACCATGTCCCCGTCCTCGATGATCCGGTCGCCGGCCTCGTGGTGCGGGTCGGCGCCGTTCGGGCCGGAGGCGACGATGGTGAAGTCCACCACCTCGTGTCCGTGCGCGCGCAGCAGGCCCGCGAGGTCCGCGGCCACCTCGGACTCCCGGCGGCCCCCGAAGCGCACGGTGCGGATGTCCTCGAACGCGGCGTCGGCCGCCGCGCCGGCCGCGGCGAGCAGCTCCAGTTCGGCGGCGTCCTTGACGGCGCGGAGCATCGGGAGCGCCTCGGTGAGGGCGGCGTAGGAGGTGCCGGGCAGGGTGCGCTGGAGGCCCAGCAGGTGCATCGCCCAGGCGTTGTCACTGACCCCGAAGCGTCCCGAACGGTCCAGCAGGGCGGCGGCGACCGCGTAGGGGTCGGTGCCGTCGGTCCAGTCGCGCAGGGTCAGCGCGGGCGCGCCGGGCGCGTGGCCGGCGTCGGCCGCCTCCAGCGTCGGCACGACCAGGACCGGGTCCCGGCCGGGCACCAGGACCAGCAGGGTGAGCCGCTCGGTGATCGCGGTGGGCGTGTAACCGGTGAGCCAGACCAGGTCGGGTCCCGGCGCCACCAGGAGCCCCGCGAGTCCGGCGTCGGCCGCCGCCCGCCCGGCGCGCTCCATGCGCGCCCGGTAGTCGTCGGCGGTGAAGAGAGCGGGCGTGCTGCCGGTCATCCGAGCCTCCCTGATCGGGTGAAGGGGCCACGGCAGCATCCTGCCCGCAGGGCGGGAGCGACGCGAGCGGATGGCCCGGGCATCAGGGACTGCGAGGACTCCACCGACTCCGCGAACCTCACGAACTCCACGAACCTCACGAACTCCACGAACCTCATGAACTCCACGAACCTGATGAACTCCACGAACCTGATGAACCCCGCGAACTCCGCGAACCACGGGGCCTTGAGGGCTCGGGGTGTCTCAGACGACCACCCCCGGTACGACGGGCAGTTGCCGGTAACCGCCGCCGGCGCGGCGCACCGTCAGCCGCACCTCCGTACCCGGCCGGGCACGGGCGACGGCGCGGGCGAGGTCGGCGGCGGAGTCGACGCGGGTGGTGCCGAAGACCAGCAGGACGTCACCGCTGACCAGGCCCGCGTCATGGCCGGGGCCCGGGTCGTGGACGGCGACCACCAGGGCGCCGGGCCCGGCGTCGTCCACCACCGACACCCCGAGCGTCGCCGGCCCGGCGGTGGCCGGGACACCGCCGGTGGACGGCGCGGCGGTCCGGGAGCCGCCCGTGTCCGCGGTGTCGCCCCGGGGCGCCGCGGCCGCCGGGGCCCCGCCCGGCAGGTGCGCCGCGACCGGCCGGCTCAGGCCGGCCAGGGCCGGGCTCAGCGTCCCCAGCCCGGCCCCGGCCAGCAGGAGCACCGTCCCGGCGGACAGGCCGGTGAGCGCCTTGAGCAGCCGGCGCCCTCCCCGGCGGGCCGCCCGCGGGGAGCGGGCGGCCCCCGCTCCCCCGTCACCGCCGGGGTGCCGGCCCGGCATCGGCTTGGGACGCAACGCTGTCTGTTCCATCGATCGATCGCCTCCGACGGGAGCCCTACCCGGGCCCCCGCCGGGCGACGAGCCACGAACGAGTGAGACTGACCGGCGCCGGCCCGGGTTCGGCCGCCGGCCCCCTCGGTACGGCCGCCGTGGGCCCGCGGGGAACCCGGCGGGTCAGTGGAACGCGGGGACGGGGAGCGCCGGGGTCCGGTCCGGCAGGAAGAGGTGACTGCGGCCGGCCAGGTACTCGGCGCGGTAACGGGGGACGCTGCGGTGCCAGTTGAGGATGCCCGCCATCCAGTTCCGCAGGTCGGTCACATAACCGGCCATGACCTCGCGGGCCTCCTCGGACAGCTGGAAGTCGTCGTACACGACGGGCAGTTCGTGGGCGACCACGTGCTCGAACTGGCGCATGCGCTGGTCCATCAGGTCGTGCACCACGTTCAGCGCGGTCGGGTAGTCGATGCCGAAGAAGTTCTGCACGACGAGGATCGCGTTGTGGATCTCGCCCTCGTACTCGATCTCCTTCTGGTAGGAGAAGACGTCGTTGAGGAGGCACGCCCAGTCCATCGCCGCGTTCTCCAGGGAGCGGACCGGGCCGGTGCGGTAGACCTCCGGCGGTACGGCGGGGCCGTGGCCGGCGCGGCACAGGCCGAGGGTGAGGTCGGAGCCGAAGGTGTCGCGCCGCATCTCCAGGTAGTCCACCGGGTCCGGGACGCGGTTGTGGATCTGGTTGGTCAGCTCCCACACCCAGGCGGCTGTCATCTTGTCGATGGCCTGCCGCAGCGGGAGCCGCTGCTCCGGGGTCATGTCCGCCGTGGTGCGGGCCCACAGGTCGGTCAGGGAGCGTTCCATCGCGTTGGCGGGCGGCGGGACCGGTTCGCCGTCCAGGGGCATGCACGCGGACAGGCGGGCGGTGGTGAGCCGGGCGGCGGCCAGGTCGCGGCGGTGGCCGTAGACCAGCGGGTAGTAGTCGTCGCCGTAGGTGCCGAAGGCCAGCCAGCCGGAGGCGAGGTCGAGCCGGTCCTGGGTGGCGTCCGGGTCGAGGCCCGCGGCGCACAGGGGGAGGTCGCAGCTGAGGAGCTTGTCCTCGTCCCACACGCCCTCGCTGAGCATGCCCATCCGCCGTGTCCACTCGGACAGATGGTGCCGGGAGCCGTCCAGGGCGGGGCTGAGCGTGAGCGGGAACGGCATGCGGATGTCGGGGATGCGGGACGGGCCGACCCGCTGGAACGGCACATGGGTGAAGGACCGCAGCCGCCGCTCGGCACCGGCCGCGGCGAGCAGCGCGCGGACGTCGGCGGCGGAGGTGCCGGGGCCGGACGGGGACGGCTGCCAGGGGGTGGTCGTGGACGCGTTCTCGTTCATGTACCGGCTGGAGCGCATGTGCCACTCGTGGCCGCCGGACTGCCAGTCCTGGAGGCCCTTGGCGTAGGCGGCGACGGCGGCGGTGTCGGCCGGGGCGAGGCCCTTCTCCAGGGCGATGGCGGGGACCTCGGTGAACGCGGTGTGCTCGAACTGGTGCAGCCGGGAGGTGAGGACGTCGTTGACGGTGTCGGCGGCCTCCTGGGTGGTGCAGCCGAAGAAGGTCTCCAGGACGAGCACGCCGTTGCTCAGCTCGCCCTCGTCCTCGACCTCGCGCTGGTAGGAGAAGAGGTCGTTGCGCAGGTGGACGGCGTCGGAGAAGGTCTCCATCAGCACCCTGAGCGGCCGGGTGTCCGCGACGGCGGCCGGGACCTCCGCGGTGGCGTACTCCACCAGGCCGGCCGACCAGGGGGCGCCGCCCACCTTGCGGCGCATCTCGATGTACTCGACGGGGTTGGCGATCCGCCCCTCGTTGATGTTGGACAGCTCCCACAGCGACTCGTTCAGCAGGTGCTCGGTGCTGACGGCGAAGCGGCGGCGCCAGTCGGCCGACATGGCCGGGACCGTGCGCCGCCACAGGTCGATGAGGCCGGCCTCGACCGGGTTCTCCGGCTCGGGGACCTCGGCGGCGAGGTCGAGCGGCATGAACAGGGGGAGCCGGTCCAGGTGGGCCTTGCCGGCGACGCGGTCCTGGGTGCGCTTGTACTTCTCCAGGAAGTGGTCGTCGAAGAAGAACACCCACACGTACCAGTCGGTGATCAGGGAGAGGGCGGGTCCGTCGCAGTCGGGGTGGGTGTAGGCGCAGAGCAGGCCGTAGTCGTGGGCGTCGAGGTCGGACTGTTCCCAGACTCCGGAGCCCTCCAGCATCCCCATGTCGCGCGCCCACCGGGTCGAGTGGGCGCGCGCCTCGTCGACATGCGGGTTGAGCCGCGCGGGGTGCGGCAGGTAGAAGTGCGGGAGTTCGAAGGGCTGCTGCGTCATGTGGCCCGCCCTACCCACGGCCTTCCGGGGGCATCCTCCGCACGGCACATGATCACACCATCGCGTGAATCGCGGCGGAACACGGAACTCCGGCGGCCGGTGATCGCGTAGGTACACCGGGAGCGCGCGCCCCCGGTACGGCGGTTCCCTCAGGCCCGTACCTGGATGAGCGCGTGGGTGCCGCCGGTGCGCCAGCGCTGCCGCCCGGTGGCGTCGAGGGCGGCCTCCGTGGCCGGGTCCAGGCCGGTGATCACGTCGGACTTCAGGGTGCGCAGCGCGGCCACCGGGCCGGGGAAGTACGCCGTGACGTCGGCGAAGGGGGTGGTCGGCGGCCAGCGGCGGTCACCGACCAGCCGCCGGTAGTTGAGGTCGCCCTTGAAGACGGTGAGCGTGGCGGCGGCGAACTCCGCGCGCAGGTCCTCCGGCGCGTCGGCGTAGGGCAGCGGCGCGCAGGAGAAGGGGTGGACGCGGACGGTGAGGCGGCCGTCGGCCAGGGCGGACCCGAGCCGGCGTCCGTACCCGGCGGCGGCGCCGGTGGCCCCGGCCAGCCGCCGTACCGCGTCCAGCACGTCGGCGGACGTGGCGTCGGAGACGTAGTACGGGTGCGGTTTGACGTGGAGCAGCACGCGGCCGAGGTGCCCGTGGGTGAGGAGGTGGTCCACGAGGAGCAGGTCGGGGACGAGTTCCCGGCCGGCGTTGTCGGCGACCAGGCACAGGGTTCCGGTACCGGCGCCGGGGGGCGGCAGCAGGGACCACAGGCGCTCGCTGTCGTCGGCGACCAGCGGCGGGGCGCCGGCCCCGGTGGTCCCGGCCGCGGCGCCGGACGCGGTGGAGAGGCGGAAGCCGAGGTCGGCGCGGTTGCCCCAGAGGGAGCCGTGCAGGAGGGCGGCGGCCCGCCGGCCGGCGGGGAGGCCGGCGAGGCGGTCGAGCGCGGCGAGTTCCGCGTCCGTCTCCGGGGCGTGGAGTTCGGCGAGCTTCGCCGGACGGAACGGGTCGACGCCCTGCCAGGGCCCCGGCCCGTACCAGCCCGTCGCGTCGAGCAGCCGGCGGTAGAAGTAGCTCTCGGACCACAGCCACGGCACCTCGAACCAGGACCGGCCGCGGTACTCGTCCGTGCCCCAGGCCGCCCACCGGTCGTGGTCGGGGGCGTCGGCGGGCAGCGGCGCGATGCCGCCGTGCAGGCACTCCTCCAGCAGGGCGTCCAGCGCGCGGCGGCGTTCGGGGTCGTAGGGCGTGTCCTCGGCCACCTGCCGGATGATCGCGGGGTGCCGCTCGGCGAGGACGGAGTACGGGAAGGAGCCGGGTTCGTCGCCCAGGAGGACGGGCGGCAGGGGGGCGCGGGGGGTCATGCGGGCACCGTAGCGCGGGGGCGGGGCGGGTTCCGGCACCGCCCGCGCCGGTCGGACGGCGGAGGCCCGAGGGCGCCCGGACCCCTCACCGGCGGCCGGTCCGCCGGCCGGGGCGGGACGTCAGACGGGGGCCGGGCCGCGTTCCAGGTGGACGGCGAGGCGGGCGTAGTGCGGGCGGCGGGGCACGGGCACCAGGCCGCGGACGAGCAGGCGCCACATCCCGGCGACCCGGCGGGGCTGGCGGGCGACGGGTTCCAGGGCGCGGCCCACGACGCGGGTGCCGACGAAGGAGGAGACGACGCTGTGCGCGACGGCGTCGACATCGATGTCCGGGTGCAGATCGGACTCCTCGACCGCGCCGTCGAGCCGGGCCGAGGCCAGCTCCAGCCACTCGGTGAAGGGGTGCCGCAGGGGCGGGCGGACCGGCACGCCCGCGGTGGCGAGCCCCAGACCCGCGCGGAGCACCGGGCCCTCCACCGCCAGCCGGGTGATGCCGAAGGTGAGCCGCATCAGGCTCTCCAGCGAGGAGTAGCCCCGCCTCTCCAGATCGCGGGAGATCCGGCGCGAGGTGGTGGACTGGAGTTCCAGGATGGCCTGGGCGAGGTCGTCCTTGGCGCGGAAGTGGAAGTAGAGCGCACCCTTCGTCACACGCGCGTGCTGCACGATGTCGCTGAGGCTGGTCGCCTCGTAGCCCCGGCGGTCGAACAGGTCGGCGGCGGCCGTGATGATCGTCGTACGGGTCTGCTCGGCGCGTAACTGCCTCGCCATCTGCTGAACACTCCTGGGCTGGAAAGCGAACGGGCCATGCCGTTCGCCCTGACCCGGAGCAGACAATAACTCACCGTGCCGGTACGCCGTTTGACGAGGTCGGAGGCCGGCCGGCGCCGTTTCGCGGGGGCGGCCCGCAGGCGCGTGGGGCGTGTCCCGCGGGTGTCCCGGAGGCCGGTCCGGGCCCGCCCCGGTGTGCGCGGCCCCGCGTACCGGCGCCCCGGTTCCCGGGCCCGCCTCCCCCGGCGGCCGGCGCCTGTCCCCGGCTGCCCGTATGGTCACGATGCGGTAGTGACCGCCCCCACCGGATCGTTGGTCACTTGACTACCGGTGGTCACACGCGGTTGGCTCCGGCCAAGCGAGTTCACCCAGTTGGCGCACGGAACGCCGGACGGCGGTGGTTGCTCGCCCCGTTCCTCCGCTCGGCCGCTCAGCGAGGTGCCCCGCCCCCATGAACACCGCTCCCCCGCCGCCCGCCCCGTCCGCGCGGTCGCGCCTCGCCGCCCTGGCGGCCGCGGTCTGCCTGCTGACGGCCGGCTGTTCCGCGACCGGCCCGGACGACGCCGCCGGCGACGCGCGGGACGCCGGGTCCGGCCGTGCCCGGGTCGCCCTGGTCACCCACGGCGGTGACGGCGACGCCTTCTGGGACCTGGTGCGCAAGGGAGCCGAGGCCGCCGCCGCCAAGGACGGCATCGATCTGACGTACGCCGGCGACGCCGACCCGGCGGGCCAGGCCGAGCTGATCCGGGACGCGGTGGGCGACGGGGTCGACGGCCTCGCCGTGACGCTGGCCAAGCCGGGTGCGATGAAGGGTCCGGTCGCCGAGGCGCGCGAGGCCGGCATACCCGTCGTCGGCCTCAACTCCGGAATGGACGCCTGGCGTTCGGCGGGGCTGCTGGAGTACTTCGGACAGGACGAGGGCGTGGCCGGCCGGGCGGTCGGCGACAAGCTGGACGCCCTGGGGGCCGAGCACACGCTCTGCGTCATCCACGAGCGGGGCAATGTCGCGCTGGAGGCCCGCTGCGCCGGGGTGAAGAAGACCTTCGGCGGCCTGACCGAGATGCTCTACGTCGAGGGCACGGACATGGCGGCGGTCCGGGACGCCGTGGCCGCCCGGCTGCGGCAGGACACCCGGATCGACGAGGTCGTGACGAACGGCGCGCGGTACGCGCTGACCGCCGTCCGGTCCGTCCGGGACGCCGGCAGCGGCGCCCGGGTCGCCACCTTCGACCTCGACAAGGACCTGGTCGCCGCCGTCAAGCGCGGGGACGTGCAGTTCGCCGTCGACCAGCAGCCCTACCTCCAGGGCTACCTCGCGGTGGACGCGCTCTGGCTGTACCGGACCAACGGCAACGTCAGCGGCGGCGGCACCCAGCCCGTGCTCACGGGGCCCGCCTTCGTCACCAAGGCCAACGCGGACGCGGTCGGGCGTTTCGCCGCCAAGGGCACCCGGTGACCGGGGCCGTGCCTCCCGTGGGCCGGCCCGGTGCCGTGCCCCCGAACGCCTAGGACGACGACGATGTCTGCACGGACGGGTGCCCGGCGCCGCCGGCTCGGCTCCATACGTCTCTCACTGATCCTGCTGGCGCTCGTGCCGAGCGTCACCCTCGCCGCGATGTGGGGTGTGACGACGACCCAGATGTTCGCCGAGGGGCTGCGGCTGCGGTCGCAGACCCAGCTGAGCCGGGCCACCGGGGCGATGGGCACCGAGGCCACCCTCGCGCTGCAACGGGAGCGCGGCGTCTCCGCGACCTGGCTGGCCGCGTCCGGCGGCTCCCGCGCCGAACTGGACCGGCTGCGCGCCCGGACGGACCGGGCGGTGGCCGAACTCGCCGGGCGGAGCGGGGAGATCCGGCAGGCGCCCGACCGCGTCTCGGAGCGGCTGTACGCGGTGCTCGGCTCGCTGGGCAGCCTGGAGTACTACCGCGACCAGGTCGACGACCCCACCGACATCACCCCCGGCCAGGCCCTCGACCAGTACTCCGCGATCGTCGACGAGCAGATACACGCCTTCCAGGAGCTGTCCCAGGTCGACGACGGCGACCTCACCTCCCAGGCCGGCCCCCTGGTCGCCCTGGAGCACGCGGCGGAACTGACCTCCCAGGAGGACGCCCGCCTCACCCTGGCCTGGCCGTCCGGGCGGCTCTCCGAGGCGGAGTGGACGGCGTTCTCCCAGGCGGTGCACACCCGGCGCTGGCTGGTGCGGGACCAGATCATGCCCTCGCTGCGCGGCACGGCGAAGACCGAGGTCGAGAGCATCCTGGGCAGCGCGGAGTGGCAGGCCCTCGAGGCGGTCGAGGACGAGGTGCTCGCGGCCCGGTCCGCGGACGCGGCGGGCGCGATCCGCGTCCCGGACGCCCGGGAGCGCTGGAACGCCGCCTTCGACGAGGTCTCCGCGCGGTACGCGGCGCTGATCCAGCGGCAGACGGCGGACCTGCTGGACCGCAGTGCCGACGAGGCGCGCGGGCTGCTGCTCACCGCCGGCGCGCTCAGCGCGGGCGGGCTGCTCGCGCTGCTGCTGTGCGTGGTGGTGTCCTGGCGGATCACCCGCTCGCTGTCCCGGCGCCTGACCGGCCTGCGCGAGGCCACGCTGCGTCTCGCCGAGGAGCGGCTGCCCGAGGTGGTGGCCCGGCTGGAGCGCGGCGAGACCGTCGACGTGGAGTCGGCGACCCCGCCGTTGGACTATGGGCACGACGAACTCGGCCAGGTGGCCCAGGCGTTCAACACGGCGCAGCGCACGGCCGTGCACACCGCCGTCGAACTCGCCGACAACCGGCGCGGCTTCCAGAAGGTGATCCTCGGCATCGCCCGGCAGAGCCAGAACCTGGTCAACATGCAGCTCGGCAAGCTCGACGCGCTGGAACGCCGGCACACCGACCCCGAGGTGCTCAAGGGCCTGTACGAACTGGACTCCACCGCCGCCCAGTTGCGCCGCTACGAGGAGAACCTCGTCATCATCAGCGGGGAGCAGCCGCGGCGCAGCTGGCGCGAGCCGGTCGCGCTGATCGACATCCTGCGCGGCGCGGTCGGCGAGGTCGCCGAGTACCGGCGGGTGGAGGTGTGCACCGAGGAGCGCGACGAGGACGTGCACCTGGCGCCGCCCGCCGTGGCCGACGTGATCCATCTGCTGGCCGAGCTGATCGACAACGCCACCGCCTACTCCCCGGCGCCCGCGCCGGTCGGCGTGCGGGCGGCGATGGCCGCCAGGGGCCTGGTCGTGGAGATCGAGGACCGGGGTCTCGGGCTGTCCGAGGAGGACTACGCCTCCTTCAACGAACAGCTCGCGGTGGAGCCCAAGTTCGACGTGGTGGCGCTCGCCGGCGATCTGCGGCTCGGCATGTTCGTCGTCGCCCGGCTCGCCCACCGGCACGGCATCACGGTCACCCTGCGCCCGTCGCCGTACGGCGGCACCACGGCGATCGTGCTCGTCCCGCACGACATCGTCGTACGGGAGCCCGCCGGGGACCGGGAGGGGTCCGGCGGCCGTCCGGACGCCGGGGGCCCGGACGGTCCGGGGGGCCCGGCGGACGCGGGCGCGTCACGCGAGGCGCCGGACCCGGCCCAGCTCCGGCGGCTGCGGGACTCCCTCACCGGCGACGGCGTACGCCCGGTGCCGGACACCGCGGACGCCGGGCGTCCCCCGGCCGGGGCCGTACCGGAGGCGCCCGCACCCGAGGCGAAGACGCCCGCCCTCCCGTCGCGGCGCTCCTCGCCGCTGCCGCGCCGCGTCCCGCAGACGAGTCTCGCGGCGGAGCTGCGGGACGAGCCGGCCGGCGACGGCGCCGGCCACTGGGACGACGACTTCACCGCCGAGCGTGCCGCGTCCTCCCTCGCCGGTTTCCAGCGCGGCACGCTCCAGGCACGTGACGAGGAGTCCACGGACTCCGCCCGCCGACCGCTCACGAAGGACGACACGCCATGACACGCCCCACGCCCGCCACCCACACCCAGCTCGACCAGTTGCTCACCGGACTCGTGGACCGGGTCGCCGAGGTGAACCAGGCCGTCGTGCTCTCCGAGGACGGTCTGGTCGTCAGCAAGTCCACCGGGTTCCCGCGCGACGACGCCGAGCGGCTCGCGGCGACCGCCTCCGGTCTGATGAGCCTCAGCAAGGGCGTCAGCATGGACTTCCGGGGCGGCCCGGTGCGCCAGGCGCTGATCGAGATGGCCCACAGCTACCTGATCCTGACCTCCGCCGGTCCCGGCGCCCATCTGGTGGTGCTGACCGGCGCGCACGCGGACGTCGGTGTGGTGGCGTACCAGATGAACATGCTGGTGAAGAAGATCGGCGAGCACCTCAGCGCGGCGCCCCGGGCCGCCGTGGCCCCCGGCGAGTGACATGAGCGAAGGCGACGCGCAGGGCCGGCTCGTCCGGCCGTTCGCCCTCACCGGCGGGCGGACCCGGCCCAGCCGCGCCGACTTCACCCTCATCACGACGGTGACCGCGGTGGACCCGCCGCCCGAGCGGGCCCCGCGGGGACAGCCCGAGCACGCCCGCATCCTGCGCCTGTGCGCCCGGCCGGTGGCCGTGGCGGAGCTGGCCGCCCTGCTGGACCTGCCGGTGAGCGTGGTCGTCATCCTGCTCAGCGATCTGCTGGAGGCCGGCCGGATCACGGCCCGTGCCCCGCACCCCGTCTCCCGGACCGTCGCGGACCTGGACCTGCTGAAGAAAGTGAGGGAGGGCCTTGGCCGGCTCTGAGACCGCCGCGGGCGCGGCACCCGACGTGGTGAAGATCCTCGTCGCCGGGGGGTTCGGCGTCGGCAAGACCACCCTGGTCGGGTCGGTGAGCGAGATCGCCCCGCTGCGCACCGAGGAACCGCTCACCCTGGCGGGGCTGGACGTGGACGACCTCGCCGGCATCGAGGAGAAGCGGTCCACCACGGTCGCCCTGGACTTCGGCCGGATCACCGTCGGCGACGACCTGGTGCTCTATCTGTTCGGCACGCCCGGCCAGCAGCGCTTCTGGTTCATGTGGAACGACCTGGCGATCGGCGCCCTCGGGGCGGTCGTGCTGCTGGACGTCCGCCGGCCGCAGGTCAGCTTCGCCGCGATCGACTTCTTCGAGCGGCGGGGCATCCCGTTCGTCGTCGCCGCCAACGGCTTCCACGGGGAGCACCCGTACCCGCCGGAGGAGATCCGCGAGGCGCTGGCACTCCCGGACGAGGTCCGGGTGCTGCTGTGCGACGCGCGGGAGCGGACCTCCTCACGGGACGTGCTGATCGCCTTGGTCGACCAGTTGATCGCGGCGGCGGCGGAGTAGCGCCGCCCGGCCCCCGGTCAGGCCAGGCCGGCCGACTTCAGCCAGTTCTTGGCGACGTCCAGCGGGTCCTTCTTGTCGAGCTGCACCTGGGCGTCGAGGGCGAGGAGCGTCTCGGTGTCCAGCTTCGCGGAGACCGCGTTCAGCGCGTCGACGCCCTCCTGGGAGAGGCCGTCCTTGTGGACGAGCGGGGTGACGTTGGCGAAGCCGAAGAAGTTGTCCGGGTCCTTCAGGACGACGAACTTCTCCTTCACGATGGTCGGGTCGGTGGTGAAGATGTCGGCGATCTGGACGGTGTTCCTGGTCAGCGCCGCCTGGGTCAGCGGGCCGCCCGCGTCGAGCGCCTTGAACGACTTGAACTTCAGGCCGTACTCCGACTCCAGCCCCTTCAGCCCCTGCTGCCGGGTCTGGAACTCGGGCGAGCCGCCGATCACCAGTTCCGGGGCGACGTCCTTGAGGTCGGCGATCGTCGAGTCGGAGGTGAGCCGGTACTTCTTCGCCGTCGCGGCGTTGACGGTCACCGAGTCCTTGTCCTCGGCGGGCGACGACTCCAGGAGCGTCAGGCTCTTGTCCAGCTTGGCCTTGACGGCCGCGTTCACGCCCTCGGCGGAGGTCTGTTCGGCGTCGGCGTCGAGATAGGCGAGCAGGGAGCCGTTGTACTCCGGCAGGACGGTGACGGAACCGTTCTTCATCAGCCCGTACGTCGTCTCGCGGCTGCCGATGTTGTGCTTGTAGGTGACCTTGAGGCCCTTGGCCTTGAGCGCCTCGCCGTAGAGGTCGGCGAGCAGGGTGCTCTCGGCGAAGTTGTTGGAACCGACGACGACCGTGCCGGCCTCCGCCTTCTCCCCGTCCAGGGGGTTGTCGCCGGTGTCTTCGCCGTCGCCGGAGGAACAGCCCGCGAGCAGCGCCGCGGCGGCCATGAGCGCGACCGCCGCCACGCCGGTGTGCCTCGTCCTGGACCTGCTGCTTCGCGCGGTAGTAATCATCCACCGATCCAATCCAGCCGCTTCTCGGTCAGTCAAGAGCGGCCGGATCACGGTTTCCTGTCGTCCGGGGCGGATCATCCGCAGGGGACCGCGGCGGCGCGGCGCCGGGCCCGGGTCCGGGCCAGGCTCAGGACCAGGGTGGCCAGGGAGACGACCACGATCGCCAGGGCGTACCCCTCGGTGGCGGTGCGCAGTCCTACGGCGGTGACGGCGACGCCGCCGAGTACGGCGGGCACGCTGTTGCCCAGGTAGGCGATGACGTTGGCCAGGGCGAAGACCTCGCTGCGCTCGTGCGGCGCGGCGACGCGGGCGAAGGTGCCGAAGGTCGCCAGGGCCGACGCGCCGAGCCCGAGGCCGGCGACGACGGTGCCGAGGGCGGCGAGCCAGGTGAGCCCCTCGGCGGTGCCGGCGAGCGAGGCCAGGGTGCCGAGGGCGAGCAGCGCGGCCGAGGGGGCCAGCAGCGCCGCCGCCGGGCGGGAGCGGAGCACGGCGACCGTGAGCGCCCCGGTGCCGGCGAGGAGCGTGACCAGGACGCCGCCGATCAGATGGTCGCGCAGCCCCAGCAGCTGGGCGGCGACGGACGGCCCGAGGGAGAGGTACATCCCGGCCAGGGCCCAGCCCGCGATCATCACCGGGACCACCGGGACGATGTCGGCGCGCAGATGCGCGGGGAGCGCGACCCGGGGACGCAGCGAGGCGCGGGCTCCGGGGCGGCGCGGCGAGGTCTCCGGCAGCAGGGCGACCGCGGCCGCCGCGAGCAGCAGGCCGGCCAGGAGCAGCGCGTAGACCAGCCGGGTCGGGGCGGGGGCGAACTCCACCAGGAGCCCGGAGCCGAGGGCGCCGAGGGCGAGTCCGGTGAGGGGGGCGACGGAGGTGATGACGCCGGCCCGGCCGCGGGCGTGCCCCGGTTCGAGGTCGACGAGGGCGGCGCTCGCCGCGGTGACGGCCGTCCCGGTGGCGATGCCCTGGAGGACCCGGGCGGCGGAGAGGACGACCACGTCCCCGGCGACGAGGAACAGCACGAGCGCGACCGCCTCCAGGGCGATGGCCGCGCCGAGCACCGGCCGGCGTCCGAGGTGGTCGGAGAGCGCGCCGACGACGAGCAGCGCGCCGAGCAGGCCGGCCACGTAGAGGGCGAAGACGACGGTCAGCACCCAGGCGGTGAAGTCCCATCGCTGCTGGTAGACGACGTAGAGCGGGGACGGTGCGCTGGACGCGGCCAGGAAGAGGACCAGGATCGCGGCCACGGCCGGGAAGGCGCCCTTGCGCGGCGCGCGGCGTGGGCCGGGCACGGGCCGCGCGGGGGCGGCGGCCCGTGCGGGGGCAGGGTCGACGGCAGGTTCGGCAGACATGCAGACCTCGCAGTGATCGTTGCGTTAGCGCTCTGAAGGTAGCACAAACGCAGTGATCGTTGCGCAATAAAAGCAGTCATCGGTGCGATACTGGGGTCATGTCTTCCGTGTCCCCCTCGGCCCCCCGCACCGGCCCCGCCGGCGCTCCCCCCGCCGGCAGCCGGCCCGGCGGCCGGTCCGCACGGGTCCGGGCCGCCGTGCACCGGGCGGTCAAGGAGCTGGTCGCCGACGAGTCCGGCGACGCGCTGACGATCCCCGTGGTGGCCGCCCGCGCGGGCGTGCACGCGACCACCGTCTACCGGCGCTGGGGCTCCGTCGGCGAGCTGCTCTCCGACGTGGCGACCAGCCGCTTCACCGGTGGTTTCGTGGTGCCGGACACCGGCAGCCTCCGCGGCGACCTGGAGCGGTACGCGGCCAACATGGCCAGGGATCTGAGCGACCCGGACACCCTCGCCCTGGTGCGCGCCACCCTCGGCTCGGGCGGCGAGCAGGGCGCCGCCGCCTGCCAGGGGGACCGCCGGCAGCAGCTCGCGGCGATCCTGGAACGGGAGGAGGCCCGGGGCGGCGGCACCCCGAGCCTCGATCACCTCACGGACGCCCTGGTCGCGCCCCTGTACTACCGTGCCGTCTTCACCGACCTGCCGCTGGCCACCGCGTGGGCCCGCGACCTGGTCGCCCGCCTGCTGCCGGACGAGGCGCCGCAACTCCCGGCGGACCGGTGAGACCTAGGGCCTGTCGTTCGGAGCACGCCGCGGACGCGGGGAAGGCAGTGCCGATTCCCCGTGACCTGATCCGAACGACAGGCCCTAACGCCGGCGCACCCCGGGCGATACCGCCAGCCGTCCCGCCGCCCAGAACAGGGCGAGCGTGACCAGGGCGAGTACGGCGACCAGGGTGGCGCCGCCGACCACCTTCTCGTAGTCGCGCTGGTAGAGCCCGTCGACGATGTACCGGCCGAGGCCGCCCAGGCTGACGTACGCGGCGATGGTGGCCGTCGAGACGATCTGGATGGCCGCCGAGCGCAGTCCGCTGAGGATCAGCGGCAGGGCGACCGGCAGTTCGACCTGGAGCAGGATGCGGCTCTCCCGCATGCCCATGCCGCGCGCGGCGTCCACCGGGGCCGGGTCGACCGAGCGGACCGCCTCGTAGGTGGTGACCAGGATCGGCGGGACGGCGAGGATCACCAGCGGGATCATCACCGGCAGCAGGCCGAAGCCCATCATGATGACGATCAGCACCAGCAGTCCGAAGCTGGGCAGCGCGCGGGCGGCGGTGGCGACGAGGGCCAGGGCGTTGCCGCCGCGCCCGGTGTGCCCCGTGACCAGGCCGACGGGCAGGCCGATCAACGCGGCCAGGCCGAGCGCGAGCAGCGAGTACTGGACGTGCTCCAGCAGGCGCTGCGGGATGCCGTCGTAACCGTGCCAGTGGGCGCCGTCGCCGAAGAAGGCGCCGGCGAAGTCCAGGACGTTCACTTGGCCATCACCGCCGGGCGGCGCCCGCGTCCGCCGCGCGGCATCCACGGGGTCAGCAGGGCCCGGAGCCCGACCAGGGCCGCGTCGCAGGCGATCGCCAGCAGGGCCGTGGTGAGGACGGAGTTGGCGGCCAGTTCCGGCCGGTCGTACTTCTGCGCGGCGGCCAGCAGGTTGCCCAGGGCGCCCTGGTTGCCGATCAGCGCGCCGACGCTGACCAGCGAGATGCTGGAGACGACGGCCACCCGGAGTCCCGCGACGAGCGCGGGCACGGCGATCGGCAACTGCACCTGGACGTAGCGCCGTACGGGCCCGAAGCCCATGGCGGTCGCGGCGGCCAGGGTCTCCTGCGGGACCGAGCGGACCCCGTCGACGATGGCCGGGACGAGGACCACCAGGCTGTACACGGCCAGCGGGATCATCACGGTCAGCTCGGTCTGGCCGGTGTAGTCGATGAGGACGACGAAGAAGGCCAGCGACGGGACGGCGTAGAGGACGGTGGTCACGCCGAGCACCGGCGGGTAGAGCCAGCGGAAGCGGACGCAGAGCTGGGCCAGCGGCAGGGCGAGGACCAGGCCGGCCAGGACCGGCAGCAGGGCCTCGCGCAGATGGAGGCCGATCAGGCCGGCCCAGGTGTTCTGGAGGTCGCTGGGGATGTCGAAGAAACCGTTCACGAGACCGCCCCGGTGACGGGCGCGGACGCCGCCCCGGCGTGGCCGGCGTGCGCGGTCCGGATGGCCTCGCCGATGGCCGACTGCGAGACGACGCCCAGCACCTTGCCGTCGGCGTCCACGGCGACGGCCCAGCCGGTCGGCGAGAGCACCGCGCAGTCCAGGGCGGCCCGCAGCGAGTCGGTGCCCGGCGTGAACGGCCGCCCGTACGGCAGCAGCCGGTCCGTCCCGATGTCGCCCGGGGTCAGGTCGCGCGGCTCGCTCCAGCCCAGCGGGCGCCCGTCGACATCGGTGACCAGCAGGTAGGGGGACTTCGCTGCGGCGCCGAGCCGCTTGGCGGTGGCGTCCACCGGCACCACCGGGACGGTCGTGAGTTCCAGCCCGGCGGCCGGGAAGAAGGACAGCCGCCGCACGCCCCGGTCGGCGCCGAGGAAGTCCTCGACGAAGGCGTCGGCGGGGGCGGAGAGCAGTTCGGCCGGGGGCGCGTACTGGGCGAGGCGCCCGCCCTCGCGCATCACCGCGACCATGGTGCCGAGTCTGATGGCCTCGTCGATGTCGTGGGTGACGAAGACGATGGTCTTGCCCAGCTCGTCCTGGATGCGCAGCAGTTCGTCCTGGAGGCCCTTGCGGACCACGGGGTCGACGGCCGAGAACGGCTCGTCCATGAGCAGCACCGGCGGGTCGGCGGCGAGGGCGCGGGCCACGCCGACGCGCTGCTGCTGGCCGCCGGAGAGCTGGTACGGGTAGCGCCGGGCGAGGGCGGTGTCGAGGCCGACCCGCTCCATCAGCTCGGCCGCCCGCTCCCGGGCCTCGCGCTTGCTCCGGCCGAGCATGCGGGGGACGGTGGCGATGTTGTCGACGATCGTCCGGTGCTGGAAGAGACCGGCGTTCTGGATGACGTACCCCATGGAGCGGCGCAGGGTGGTGACGGGCTGCCGGGTGACGTCCTCGCCGTCGAGGAGGATGGTGCCCTCACTGGGCTCGACCATCCGGTTGATCATCCGCAGGGTCGTGGTCTTGCCGCAGCCGGAGGGGCCGACGAGGACCGTGATCGAGCGGTCGGGTATCTCCAGCGACAGCCGGTCCACCGCCACCGTGCCGTCCGGATACCGCTTGGTGACTGAATCCATCCGTATCAAAGCGCCGAATACCCTTCGGTGGGCGGACATACCGGGGCGTCCCGGTCAACGGCCGTACGAGCGGCCCTTGCGGTTGCCGGGTGAGTCTAGACGTGGCCGCCCGCACACCTGCCCCCGGCAACGGCCCCTCACGCCACCGGCAGGCCCGGTGAGCGCAGCACCTTGCGGTCGGCGTCCACCGCGAACACCTCGCAGTCCGGGCGGGCGGCGGCCCAGGCGACGCCCTCGCGGCCCAGCGCGAAGGCGGCCGTCGCCGCCGCGTCGGCCTCGGTCAGGGTGGGGGCCACCACGGTCAGGCTGAGCAGCCCGGTCGCCGGGCGTCCGGTGCGGCCGTCCAGGATGTGGTCGCCGCGCTCGTAGCGGGCGGAGGTCGCCACCGCCGCGTCGGTGACGGCCAGGACCGCGCAGAGCCGGCCGGCGTCCTCGGGGTGGCGTACGCCCACCCGCCAGGGCCCGCCGGCGGCGACCACGTCACCGCCGGCGTTGAGGCAGAACCGCCGCGCCCCGGCCGCCGCCAGCAGCCCGGCCGCCCGCTGCACCGACCAGCCCTTCACCACCGCGCAGGGGTCCAGTCCCCGGCCCGGCAGCCGGGCGTCGAAGGCGCCGCCGGTCGCCGCCCGGTACTCCTCGCACAGCCCGAGCACCTCCCACAGGTCGGCGCTGATCTCCAGCGGCTCGCCCCGGTCGAGGCGGCACACCTCGCTGTCCTCGCGGAAGGGGCTGAAGCGGGCGTCGACCTCGCGCAGCCAGGCGAAGACGGCGTCGGCGGCGCGCTCGGGCACGTCCTCGTCGTCGACGCGCAGGGAGACGGGGAACCCCATGACGTGTTCGACGCGCCGCACGTCAGGCCCCGTTCGCGTCGAGGGCGGCCTGGAGGGACTCCTTGTAGCCCTCGCTGGTGACGGTGGCCCCGGAGACGGTGTCGACGTCGGCGCTCTGCGCCCGGAGGGTCTCCTCGACGAGCCGGGGCACGGCGGCCGTGGTCTGGGGGTGGTCCGGCTGCCGGAGCAGGGTCACGGCGGTGATGCGGTCGCCGTCGAAGGTGACCTGGACCTGGACGGGACCCTTCTCGGTGGTCACCGTCGGCCCGGTGACGGTGTGCCGGGTGGTGCCGTCCGGGGCGGAGGACGCCGTCGGCGCCGGCGCGGGGGCGGCCTGCGCGGTCGTGCCGGTCCCGGGGGCCGGCGGGGCGTACCGCCACACGGGGATCAGTCCGGCGACGCTGAGGACCAGGACGGGCAGGGCTCGTTTCACGGCGGGCTCTCGCCTTCCCCTCAGCCGGCCAGGCTGAAGCGCTCGAAGTGGATCTGCGGGCCGGGCACGCCGAGTGTGCGCAGGCTGCCCAGGACGGCGTTCATCATGGGCGGCGGTCCGCACAGGAAGACGTCGCGGTCGGCGAGGTCGGGGACCAGCCGGGCGAGTTCGGCCGGGGCGAGCCGGTCGGGCACCGGGGGCCCGGTGACCAGGTGCAGCTCGGCGCCCTTGGCGGCGGCGAGGTCGCGCAGTTCGCCGTAGAGGACCGCGTCCCGGTCGGCGGTGACCCGGTAGACGACCACCGCGTGCCCGTCCAGCTCCTCCAGCAGCGCCCGGATCGGCGTGACGCCGACGCCGCCCGCGATGAGCAGCGCGTCGGGGCGGGTGCGGTGCAGGGCGGTGAAGGCGCCGTAGGGGCCCTCGGCGAAGACGCGGGTGCCGGGCTCGATCCGGCGTATCCCGGCCGTGCCGTCGCCGGCCGTCTTCACGGTGAGGCGGAGGGTGCGGCCGTCGGGCGCGGCGGACAGCGAGAAGGGGTTCGCCTGCCACCAGCGGTCCCGGGTGAGGAACCGCCACAGGAAGAACTGCCCGGCCCGCGCGGGCAGCCGGTCCAGGTCGCGGCCGGTCAGGTACACGGACACGACGTGGTCGTTCTCCGGGACGACGGCCGTGACCCGCAGCCGGTGCCGCCCGTTGCGCCACAGCGGCAGCGCGACCCGCCCCGCGAACACCGCGCCGAGCGCCCCGCCCCACAGCGCGTACCAGTACGCCGTCCCCCACGCCGACGAGGTGAACGAGGTCCCGGCGGCGATCTGGTGGGTGAAGGCCAGCACCACCGCGACATACGCGTACAGGTGGACGAAGTGCCAGGTCTCGTACGCCATCCGGCGCCGCGCGGCGCGGGCGGAGACCCCGCCGATCACGACGAGCAGCGCGAGGGCGACGAGCGCCCGCAGCACACCCTCGACGGTCTCGGCGAGGTCGACGAGCTGGTTCAGCGGGTCCAGCCCGGACCCCCGCGCGTAGCCGAAGGTGACGAACACCACGTGGGCGAGGAGCGTCCACAGCACGCCGAAGCCGGTCCAGCGGTGCCAGGAGGTCAGCCGGTCCATGCCGATCCGCCGGTCCAGCCAGGGCAGCCGGGCCACCAGCAGCAGCTGGAACGCCATGAACAGGGCGCCGTACAGCCCGGCCAGGCGGCCCAGCACGATCAGCGCGTTGGAGGCGAAACCGCCCTGCGCGAAGAGGACGGCCACGGCGGCGGCGTGGGCGGCGAGGAACGCGTACAGGCCGGCGCGGGCCACCACCCGGGGGCGAAGGACCGGCGCGGGAGGCGGCTGGACGACACGGGGAGCGCGTGGGGCAGTGGTCACGCCCCGAGCTTCACCCGCGCGCCCTGTCGTTCTCCTGTCGGCCGCCTTTCGACTGCCTGTCGATCCCGGTACGGCGAAGACCTGGGGCTCGGCTGCGCGGACCCGGTGCCGCAGTATGGGCGGGTGGACAAAGTACGACTCCTCGTCGTGGACGACGACCCGCCCATCGCCGACCTGGTCGCCACGGTCGCCCGGTACGAGGGCTGGGAGGCGGCCACCGCGCACTCCGGCGAGGAGGCGCTGCGCACCGCCGCCGCGTTCCACCCCGACATCGTGGTGCTCGACCTGATGCTGCCGGACCTCGACGGCTTCGGCGTCCTGGACCGGCTGCGCCGCTCGGGCACCCAGGTGCCGGTGGTGTTCCTCACCGCCCGCGACCAGGTCGCCGACCGCGTGGCGGGGCTGACCCGGGGCGGCGACGACTACCTGGTCAAGCCGTTCGCCGTGGAGGAGCTGATGGCGCGGCTGCGGACCGTGCTGCGGCGCAGCGCCGGGCCCGGCTTCCAGCGGTCGGTGCTGAGCGTCGGTGACCTGACGATGGACGAGGACACCCGGCAGGTGCGGCGCGGCGAGGCCCTGCTGAGCCTGACCCCCACCGAGTACGAGGTGCTGCGCTATCTGATGCGCAAGTCCCCGACCGTGCTGACCAAGGCGCAGATCCTGGACCACGTGTGGGAGTACGGCTTCGGCGGCCGGTCCAACGTGGTGGAGCTGGTGGTCAGCCGGCTGCGCCGCAAACTGGACGAGGCGGGCGACGGCACCCCGCTGATCCACACCGTGCGCGGCTTCGGGTACGCGCTGCGCCGGGCCGCCCCGTGACACGGCTGGTACGGCGGCTGTGGGGCGCCTACCGCGGCTCCCGGCTCGGCACCCGGCTGGCGCTGGGCCTGGGCGCGCTGTCGCTGCTGGCCTTCGCCGTGGTCGGCACGGCGCTCACCACGTACATGCGGGAGTACCTGGAGGCGCGGCTCGTCGACCAGATGAAGCTGGCGCAGGTGGTACAGACCAAAGACGCGGCCGAGCACGGCACGGTCCGGCGCCGGCCGTACTACGGCTGGTACACGGCCGTCTACGACGTCTCCGGCTCCTCGGCCGACCTGCGCAGGCCCGCCGACGTGCCCGCGGACCCCGGCGCGCTGACCGCGCTGGCCGAGGACATGGCCCACTCGGACGAGGACATCACGCGCACCGTGCGGATCGGCGGCCGGGGGCCGTACCTGCTGCGGGCCTGCGCGGTGGAGCCGGGGGTGGTGCTGGTCAGCGCCGCGCCGCTGGGGGACGTCGACAGCACCATGGACCGGCTGATCGCCGTGCAGGTCGTCGCCTTCGGTCTCGCGCTGCTGGCGCTGGTGGTGTTCGGGCGGCGGATGCTGCGGCGCGGGCTGGAGCCGCTGAGCGACATGGCCCGCACCGCGCACGGCATCGCCTCGCACGACCTGACCGAGTCGGCGGCCCGGCTGCCGCTGCGGGACGGCGGCCGGGACGGCGGCCGCGAGGTGGCGGAGCTGCGCACCGCGTTCAACGCGATGCTGGAGCACATCGACGACTCCCTCGCGGTGCGCGCCGAGGCCGAGCGGCGGCTGCGCCGGTTCGTCGCCGACGCCTCCCACGAGCTGCGCACCCCGCTGATGTCGGTCCGGGGCTACGCGGACCTCTTCCAGTACGCGGCGGCCAACGAGCCCGGCGAGCGGGAGAAGCACCTGGCCCGGCTGCGCGGCGAGGCGGCCCGGATGGGCGTCCTCCTGGACGACCTGCTGCTGCTCGCCCGGCTGGACGCGGCCGAGGTGGAGGCGCCGCTGCGGCAGGCGGAGACGGACCTGACGGACCTGGTCCGGCAGGCCGCCGACGCGTTCCGCGCCTCGCACCCGGGGCGGGCGCTGGCGGTGGCGGCGCCCGCGACGCCGGTACGGCTGCGGCTCGACCCGCAGCGGGTCCGGCAGGTCCTGGACAACCTGCTCACCAACGCGGCCGTGCACACCCCGCCCGGCACGGAGGTACGCCTGCGGGTGTCGGCCGGCGCGGACGCGGCGCGGGTGGAGGTGGCGGACGCGGGGCCGGGCATCCCGCCCGCCGACCAGGAACGCGTCTTCGACCGCTTCTACCGCGTCGACAAGACCCGCAGCCGCGACCGGGGCGGCAGCGGCCTGGGCCTGGCCGTGGCCCGGTCGCTGATCCTCGCCCACGGGGGCACCATCACGGTGGACAGCTCCCCCGGGGCGACGGTGTTCACGGTGACGCTGCCGCTGGACGGGGCGGAGAGCACGAAGGGGGCGGAAGGGGCGGACGGCGGGGGCGGGTCCGCGTCCGTGGACCGGTGACGGCCCGGCTTCCCTCGCGCGCCCGGTCCGGCCCCCGGCGTCACCCGTGCTCCCGGGCGGCCCGCCCCGGTCCGCCGCGCCGCCCGGCAGCGGGGCCTACCCGGCGTCCCCCGGACCGGCGGACCGCCGCTCTCCCGTCTCCACGGGGAAGGGGTACGTCCCGGCCGCGGTGAACGCGTCGTGGATCGGCCTGATGAGCGAGGTGAGGCGGCGGACGCCGGTGTCGCCGATCGGCGTCCACAGCGCGGCGCAGTGCTCGTCGGTCTCGGTCTCGATCCGCTCGCGCGCCGCCCTGCCGGCGCCGGTCGCGGTGCCGTCGGCGTCGAGCCAGCCGCGTGCGGCGAGGCGTGCCGTCGCCGCGGCCACCTCCTCGTCGTCCCACAGCCGGGTGGCCCGCGCGATCGCTTCCGGGAAGTGCCCCGTGGCGGTCTGGAGGACGTTGCAGTCGCACGGCCCGACGCCGTTGGCGGCGAGCACGGTGAAATGCGCGTCGCCCCGCCACTCGCGCAGCACCGTGATCTGCTGCCAGAGCGCGACGAGCGGATCGGCGGGGAGGGGCACCGAGGCGTTGGCGGCGGCCATCGGCTTCCCGGCGTGGTCGGCCCCCGCGACGACCGGGTCGATCAGCGAGCGTGCCTCGGCGATCTGATCGGCGGTGAGGCGCACGCCGACGCGCCGCAGCGCCCGGCCGACGGCGGTGAACCGAGCCGCCTGCCACTCCCGGGGCGCCGCTGCGTCCCACACGCCGGCCATGGCCCGCACCGACCGCGGGCTGAAGCCGTAGAAGGCCGCGAGGGTGACCTGCCAGGGCACCGCGCCCATCGGGGCCGACCGGAACGCGAAGTACGCCGGCCCGGGATCGGTCACGCCCAGCCCGGCGGCCTCTTCCGGCGCCTCGGGGACGAAGTAGACGAACAGGTGGGCCGCGTTGACGGTGAGGCTGACCTCGCGGACGGCCTCCATGCCGATGGCGGTGCGGGCAGAGGTGCTGGTGAGAAGCATCGTGGTGGTCTCCTGACAAGGGTGGGGGAACGGGGACGTGCGCGGTGGGTCCGGCACGTCAGGACGGCTCCGGCGCGGTGATCCGCGCGGAGATCGCGCCGAGTTCCCGCACCTCGATCCGGACCGTGTCCCCCGGTGCCAGGTAGGGGCGGCGGCCGGCCAGCTCCTGGATGCACCCGGTGCCCACGGGTCCGCTGGCGACGATGTCACCGGCTCGCAGCGTGGTGCCGCGCGACGCGTGCGCCAGCATCTCGCCGAACGACCAGTGGATCTCGTCCCAGCTGCCGCCGCCGTAATGCTCGCCGTTGACGTACCCGTCCATCCGCAGCGCGTAGCCCTTGTCCGAGCGGTAGGGCTCCAGTTCGTCGGGGGTGACGAGGAACGGGCCGAGGCTGGTCGAGGCGTCCTTGCTCTTGGACGGGCCGTACACGAACCCCATCTCGCTCGCGGAGATGTCGCGTGCGCTCCAGTCGCAGTAGACCAGGTAGCCGGCGATGTGCCGCTCCGCCGTGGCGGCGTCGAGGTCCGAGCAGTCCCCGGCGATCACCGCGGCGACCTCGACCTCGTAGTCCCACGAGTGCGTGCCCGGGGCGATGGGGACCTCGTCGTACGGCCCCTTGATCGCCGCCGGGTTGGAGAAGTGGAAGAGCGGACACGCGTACCAGGCCGGGCTGACCGTGCCGTCGCCGGTGGCCGCCCTGCCCGCGTTGCTGACGTGGCGTTCGAACGCGGCGAAGTCCCGGACCGACGGGGGCACCGGTATCGGCGCCAGCAGGTCGGCCGTGGCCGTCTCGACGGTCTCGGCCGGTTCCCTGGTGGCGGCGGACTCCAGTCCGCCTTCGGCGCGCAGCAGTTCCAGCAGGTCCGTGCCCACGGCGTGGATCGTGCCGTCGCGCACCACGCCGCAGCGCGTGGACCCGTCCGGGGAGCGGTAGCTGACCCACTTCACCGGGCGGGCACCTCCCGGGTACGGCCGGGCAGCCGACCCGCGCCGGCGAGGAAGGATGCCGACGGAACCAGGAGGACCATGGGGCGACGGCCCGACGGACCCGACCGCCCGGCGCCGCCCGTGCCCCCGGTGATCACGACCGTCCTCACGCGGCCACCGCCCGAGCGAACCTGACGATCTCCTCGACGAACAGCGCGGGCTGCTCCAGAGCGGCGAAGTGGCCGCCCGCCGGGATGTCGTCGTTGAAGTACCGCAGGTCGCGGTAGGCGCGCTCGGCCCAGACGCGCGGGGTGCGCGTCAGTTCGTCCGGGAAGACGCTGACCCCGACGGGAAGGTCCACCTCGGCCGGAACGAGCGGCTGCCGGGCGTACTCCCAGTACAGGCGGGCGGCGGAAGCGGCGGTTCCGGTGAACCAGTACAGGGAGATGTGGTCGAGGATCTCGTCGGGGGTGAGGGCGCCCGGCCGGGCCCAGTCGAGGAACTTCTCGTAGATCCAGGCGGCCTGCCCGGCCGGGGAGTCGGTCAGGGCGTAGCCGATGGTCTGCGGCCGGGTGCGCTGCACGACGTGGTACCCCGAGTGGACGGCGAGGAAGTGGCTGCCCTGTTCGAGCGCGGCCTTCTCCTCCGGGGTCGGATCGTCGCCGACCGGTGGCGCGGCGAGGAACTCGGGGAAGTTGACGTGGATCGCCCGCAGGCCCGCCGGGCGCTGCGCCCCCATGCGGGTCGCTACGACACCGCCCCAGTCGCCTCCCTGGGCCAGGTAGGAGTCGTAGCCGAGGCGCCGCATGAGCACGCCGTACGCGCGGGCGATCCGGTCCGGGTCCCAGCCGGTCGAGACGGGGTGGTCGGAGAAGCCGTAGCCGGGCATCGAGGGCACGACCAGGTGGAAACCGCGCTCGGTGAGCGGGCCGACGGTCTTGAGGAACTCCAGGAACGAGCCCGGCCACCCGTGCAGCAGCAACAGGGGGGTGGCGCCGGGGCGGGGCGAGCGCACGTGCATGAAGTGGAGGCCGAGACCGTCGATGGTCGTGCGGAACTGGCCCAGCTCGTTGAGCCGCCGCTCCAGATCGCGCCAGTCGTACCCGGTGGCCCAGTACTCCAGCAGCTCCTCCAGGCGATCCCGCGGCACCCCCTGTCCGCTGTCCGGCACGGTCTCCCGGCCGGCCAGGCGTACGCGGCGCAGCCGGTCCCCCAGATCCTCCAGGGCACTGTCCGGAAGGGCGATAGGAAACGGTGTCACGCTGTCCGATGTCATGGTCACCACGGTGCGGCCACGACGAGTGCGCGGTCCAATGATTGTTCCGGTACACGTCATACGGTCCGCGTATGACACCAGCTAGGGTGGGGTGGTGTCCGAACGCTTCCCCGCGCCCGTGGACCTCGACCTCCGCCTGGTGCAGTGCTTCACGGTGGTCGCCGAGCACCAGCACTTCGGCCGTGCCGCCGAGGCGCTGCACACCACCCAGCCGTCGCTGAGCCGGCAGATCCGCCGCCTCGAACAGCAGGTGGGCGCCCGCCTGCTCGACCGCACCACGCGCGGCACCCGGCTCAGCGAGGCCGGCGAGGTCTTCCTGCCCCGGGCCGAGCGGCTGCTGCGCGACGCGGCCGAGGCGATGGCCCGCACCCGGGCCGCGGCCCGGCCCGGCAGCATCACCGTCGGCTACACCAGGGGGCTGGTCGTCACCGCGGCCGTACGGGCCCTGCGGGACCGCCATCCCGACGCCGAGGTCCACACCCGTCTGCTCGACTGGAACGACTCGCGCGGCGCGCTGCTGGAGCACCGCGTCGACGCGGTGGTGACGCGGCTGCCGTTCCCCACCGACCGGCTGCGCGTCACCGTCCTCCACGACGAACCGCGTGTGCTGGTCGTGCCCCGGGACCACCGGCTGGCCGGCCGGGAGTCCGTCACCCTCGACGACATCGCCGACGAGCCGATCCCCCACGTACGCCAGTCCGACCCGCTGCTGAACGCCTACTGGCGGCTCGACCCCCGGCCCGGCGGGCGGCCCGCGCCCGAAGGGCCCCTGGTCGAGGCGCTGGAGGACAAGCACGAACTCATCGCCGCCGGGCGGGCCGTGGCCATCGGGCCGCCCCTCGACCACGCGACCGGCCTGCACCCCAGCCTCACCACCGTCCCGTTGCGCGGGGTCGAACCGAGCCAGGTCGTCCTCGCCACGCGCGCCGGCGACCGCGGCCGTCTGGTCACCGCGTTCCGCAAGCACGCCGAGGAGCTGCTCACCGGAACCCACCGGGCCGGACCGGCCCGCACCCCCTGACCGGCGGCGGCTCCGCGCTCGATCAGGACGTGCGCGGGCGCCTCACGTGTCAGCACCCGCCCGGCGCGCACCGCCCGCCCGCGGTCGCGCCCCGCGCCCACCGCGCGCTCAGGCGCTCCGGGGCACCCGGCCCACGTGCGGCCCGGCGCCCGCCGGGCGGAGTTCCGCGAGCGCCGGCTCGCGGACCCGCCCGCCACACCCGCGGGGAGCACCGCGGGCGGAGCCGCAGCTCCACCGCGTCCCGGGCGCCGGGGTCCTCCCCCGGGTGCTCCCGGGCCCACTGCTCCGCCAGGTGGTCGTACTCCCCGGTGGCCGCCGGGCCGCTGTCCGGGAAGGCCCGGACGGCGGACCGCTCCACGATCCGGGCGGCACGGCGGGCCGCGGCGTCCTCGACGACGCGGCCCGCCCAGGCCGGTGACTCCTCGTCCCCGTGGAGGCCGGGCCTCGGGGAACGTGTCCGCTCAGCCGGCGTTCTCCTGCGGCCGCAGCCGCAGCGAGATGGAGTTGATGCAGTACCGCTGGTCGGTCGGGGTCGGGTACCCCTCGCCCTCGAAGACGTGTCCGAGGTGCGAGCCGCACCGGGCGCAGCGCACCTCGGTGCGGACCATCCCGTGGGACCGGTCCTCGATCAGCTCGACCGCGCCGGTGTCCTTCGGGTCGTAGAAGGACGGCCAGCCGCAGTGCGACTCGAACTTGGTGTCCGAGGTGAACAGCTCCGCGCCGCAGGCCCGGCAGGAGTAGACGCCCTCGGTCCTGGTGTCGGTGTACTCACCCACGAACGCGGGCTCGGTGCCGGCCTGCCGCAGGACGGCGTACTCGGCCGGGGACAGCTCCGCGCGCCACTGCTCGTCCGGCTTCTCGACGTCGTACGCCATGAGTGCTCAGCTCCCTACTTGCTCAGACGGTCCAGGATCAGCGGGCCGAGGTCGGTGACGTCGCCCGCGCCCATGGTGAGAACGAGATCACCGGGCCGGACCATTCCCGCGACCGCGTCCGGCACCCGCGCCGGGTCGCGGAGCGCGGAGACCTCCGCGCCGGCCGCGCGGGCCGCCTCGATGACCAGGTCGCTGGTGACGCCGGGAACCGGGTCCTCGCGGGCCGGGTAGATGTCGAGGACGACGGAGGCGTCGGCGAGCGTGAGCGCCTGGCCCATCTCCTTGCCGAGTTCCTGGGTGCGGGAGAACAGGTGGGGCTGGAAGACGACGAGGATACGGGCGTCGCCGGCCGCCGCGCGCATCGCCTCCAGGTCGGCGGTCATCTCGGTCGGGTGGTGGGCGTAGGAGTCGATGACCTGGACGCCGGCCGCCTCGCCCTTGAGCTGGAGCCGCCGCTTGACCCCGGTGTACGCGGCCAGCGCGGCGGCCAGGTCGGCCGCCGGGACGCCGAGCGCCACGCCCGCCGCCAGGGCGGCCACCGCGTTGGACGCGTAGTGCCGGCCGGGGACGGAGACGGTGAAGGTCAGCTCCGCGCCGTCCAGGACGACGGTGACCTCGCTCCTGAGGCCCCGCGCGACCACGGACAGGATGCGTACGTCGGCGTCGGCGGCCTCGCCGTACGTCACCGTCCGCACCGCTCCGGCCAGCCGCCGGGTCAGCTCCCGGGCGCCCTCGTGGTCGGCGGAGACCACCAGCGTGCCGCCGGGCACGATCCGTCCCGCGAAGGTCTCGAAGGACTCGTAGATCTCTTCCAGCGAGGCGTAGTTGGCGTGGTGGTCCAGCTCCACGTTGAGGACGACGGCGACCTCGGGGGCGTACGTGTGGAAGCTGCGGTCGGACTCGTCGGCCTCGGCGACGAAGATCTCGCCGTCGCCGTGCAGCGCGTTGGAGCCGGGCGCGTCCAGGTCGCCGCCGATGGCGTACGACGGGTCCAGACCCAGCTCGGCCAGGGCGACCGCCAGCATCGAGGTGGTGGTGGTCTTGCCGTGGGTGCCGGCGACCGCGAGCGGACGCGCGCCGTCCATCAGGGCGGCGAGGGCGTCGGAGCGGTGGACGACCGGGACGCCCAGCTCGGCGGCGCGGGCCAGTTCCGGGTTGTCGGCGCGGATCGCGGAGGAGACGACCACGCAGCTCGCGTCATCGGCGAGGTGCTCGGCGGCGTGCCCGATGTGGACCGTCGCCCCCAGCGCGCGCAGCGCCTCGGCGGTCGCGGAGTCCTTCGCGTCGCTGCCGGCCACCTTGGCGCCGCGCTGCGCGAGGATCTTGGCGATCCCCGACATTCCGGCGCCGCCGATGCCGATGAAGTGCGGTCGGTCCATGGCGGTGGGGAGGCCGGGTGCCATGTCTGTCTCCCTGTGCGTGCTGTTCCGTGGGGGTCCGCGGGGTACGGGGGACGTACGGCGGACGTGCGGTGGCCAGCCTATGCCGTGCGCCGCACGCCCGCCGACCGGCGTCGGGAGCGGCCGGGCTCACGCCTCGCTGTGCGAGAACAGCTTCAGCACCGGGACACCGACCTTGTGCCGGGCCCGCGAGGCCCAGTCCCGGTGGAAGAACTCCTCCACGTAGTGCGGGTCGGTCAGCACGATCACCTCGTCGGCGCCGACCTCCTGCACGAGGGACTGCAACTCGTCCAGCGGGTGGGCGTCGATCAGCCGGCCCGCCGCCGCGCTGCCCGAGGCGCGCAGCGCGGTCAGGGAGACCTCCAGGGCCCGCCGCCCCGTGCTCAGCGCCTCCTCGCCCTCGGGCGTCTCGCCCTCGCGGACCGCCTCGTCCAGCTCGCCGAGCGCGACGTCGTCGATGGCCCGCAGCAGCCGGTCCGCCTGGTCGCCGCGCGGCTGGAGCAGCACGTGGAAGGAGACGGACTCGTCCCCGTGCAAGGTGGTGACGAACTCGACGTCGGCGGACGTCAGGGCCTTCTCGATCATCAAAACGCTTGTGAACACCAGCGCCCCTTCTCCCTCGAGGGCCGCTCGGGCCCTCCCTCCGGTAGCCGTGTTCCGGCCCTTGAGGAAACCATCCTGCCCCGTGATCCCACGGGTACTGACGCAATCAGTGTGCCCGTCGCGCGGTAAGCGGAATGGCGGATTCCGCCGATTCCCGGCAGGGTTCCCGGCGGCGCGGTACCCGCCGAACATATACCCGAATGCCGGACCTTCCGGCCTCGCCCCCTACCCTGCGGGCCGCCGGTAGCAGGCATAGAGGAAACCTTCCTCCTCCAAGAGGGAGGCCAGCTCGAACCGCCGCGGCACCGCGAGGGACGGGCCCCCGGCGATCCGCTGCGCGTCCCCCGCCGTCAGCGTCGGGGACACGGTCAGGCACAGCTCGTCGAGGACCCCGGCCGCGACGAACTGGCCCAGCAGCCGCGGCCCGCCCTCGGTCAGCAGCCGTCGGAGGCCGAGCCCGGCCAGCTCCGCGACCGCCCGCGCGGGGTCCACGCCGGCGCCGTCCCCGGCGACCACCACGCGGACGCCGGCCCGCTCCGCCGCGGCGACCCGGTCGGCCGGTGCCGCGGCGCCGGTCAGGAGCAGCGTGGGCACCGGCGGCGCGGCGAACAGCGGCAGCGAGAAGTCCAGCTCAAGACCGGCGCTGACCACGGCGATCGCCGGCACCGGCGCCTGCCCGGCGGCCCGCCGCGCCGCCGCGAACGCGTCCCGCACCCTGGCCGGGCGGTATCCCTCCTGGCGGACCGTCTCGGCACCGGCCACGACCACGTCGGCCAGCGCCCGCAGCGTGCCGAAGATCCGCATGTCGGTGGCGCCGGAGAGGGGGTGGGAGCGGCCGTCGTGCTGGGCGGCCCCGTCGAGGGAGGAGACCATGTTGGCCCGCAGCCACACGTCCGGCCCCCCGCCGCCCGGCCGGTCACCGCCGAGCGCGGGATAGGCGTAGGCGGCGGCCAGCTCCGCGAGGCTCCACTCCCGCTCGGCCTCCCCGGAGGGCGCCGGCGCTGCTGTCTGATCGGTCACAGGGAACAGGCGTCGCATGCGGTGCAGTGTTCCACGGCAACTAGCATGGCGAACCGTGTCGTCTCCCTCCCCGGCCTCCGGCCCCGCCACCTCCGGCCCCGCCGCCTCCGCCCCCCTGGCGGACGGCGCGGACACCGCCCCGCTGTCCCTGTGCGCCCGCGAGCCGCGTGTCCCGGCGGACCGGCTGGTGGCCGAGATGGTGCCACCGCCGCGGTTCGACTCGGTGCGATTCGACACATACGTACCGGACCCGGCGCAGCCCAGCCAGAGCGAGGCCGTGCGGGTGCTGGAGGACTTCGCGGCCGGGCTCGGCGGGACGCCGGCGGCGGGCGGGCGGCGTGGCCTGTTCGGATTCGGCCGGAGCAAGGCGCCGAAGGCCCCCGCGGGCCCCCGCGGTGTCTACCTGGACGGCGGTTACGGCGTCGGCAAGACCCACCTGCTCGCCTCCCTGTGGCACGCCACCGACGCCGAGCCCTCCCGCAAGGCGTTCGGCACCTTCGTGGAGCTGACCAACCTGGTCGGCGCCCTCGGCTTCCAGCAGACCGTGCGGACCCTGTCCGGGCACCGGCTGCTGTGCATCGACGAGTTCGAACTGGACGACCCGGGCGACACCGTCCTCGTCTCCAGCCTGCTGGCCCGGCTGGTGGAGGCGGGCGTGGCGCTGGCCGCCACCTCCAACACGCTGCCCGGCAAGCTCGGCGAGGGCCGGTTCGCGGCGGCCGACTTCCTGCGCGAGATCCAGGGCCTGTCCGCCCACTTCCGCACCCTGCGCATCGACGGCGAGGACTACCGCCACCGCGGCCTGCCCGAGGCACCGGCGCCGTACTCCGACGAGCAGGTCACCCGGGCCGCGCACGCCACCGCCGGCGCCTCCCTGGACGCCTTCCCCGACCTGCTGGACCACCTCGCCCGGGTCCACCCCAGCCGCTACGGCGCGCTGACCGGCGACCTGAGCGCCGTGTGCCTCACCGGGGTGCGTCCGGTGCCGGACCAGTCGACGGCGCTGCGCCTCGTGGTGCTCGCGGACCGGCTCTACGACCGCGAGGTGCCGGTCCTCGCCTCCGGGCTCCCCTTCGACCAGCTGTTCGGTGAGGACATGCTGAACGGCGGGTACCGCAAGAAGTACTTCCGCGCGATCTCCCGGCTGACCGCGCTGGCCCGCGACGCGGCCCGCCTCGTCGACACCCGCTGAGGCGGCGCCCCACCCCGCGCAGCACGCCGAAAGCGCCCCAGGCAAGGGGGTGTTCACGCCACCCGCCCGCTCTTTTCACGCTCTCTTCAGACTCGAAACGTCGAGTTAACCCTGCAAACGACTCCGCCGGGTTACCGTCTCTCTTGACCAGTCATTGACCAAGACTTGGTCTTCGTAAAACGTTCGAACGTCGCGGAGGGGGGCGCATGTTCCGAGGCACGACGGCCCGATCCGTCATCTCCTTCCTCGCCGCCGCCCTGCTCGCCCTCCAGCTCTTCGCACCGAGTGCTCCGTTCGCATCCGCGCATACGACTCGTGAAGCCGTGGCCAAAGCCCCGACCGGGGCCGACCCCGCCGGACGGGCCCTCCGCACGGAGACCGTCAGCTGTCACGACGCCGGCCGGCCCGGGGACCCGACCGGTCCCCTGCGTCCGCGCGACCGGCACCGCGCCACCGCCGCCGGTGCGCCACAGGCCGCCGAGCGGCCGCTCACGAGCCGGCCCACCCCGGCCGTCTCCGACCCGGCCCCGCCCGACCCCGGGCACCGGCGGCCGTCGAGACCCTCGACGGACCGCACCCCGGCGGCACTCCAGGTGTTCCGCTGCTGAGCCTGCCCGCAGCAGCCCCCACCTCTGTCACCTGCCCGTCCGACGCGCCCCCACTGCGCGCCAGGAGGAAAACACCCTCATGCAACCCCTCATCGACCACGCCCGCACGTACGGACAGCGCCCTGAGGAGTTCGCCAGGTACGCCGAAGGCCAGTCCCCCGACGTCCTGTTCATCACCTGCTCCGACTCGCGGGTGGTCCCCGCCCTGATCACGGGCGCCCGCCCCGGCCAGCTCTTCGAGCTGCGCACCGCGGGCAACGTCGTCCCCCCGTACACCGCCGAGCGCCCCACCGGCGAGGCGGCCACCATCGAGTACGCCGTGCAGGTCCTCGGCGTCGCGGACATCGTGGTCTGCGGCCACTCCCACTGCGGCGCCGTCGGCGCGATGGTCCGCGGCGACGACCTGAGCACCGTACCGGCCGTGCGCGACTGGCTGGACTACGGCGCGGACCGGCCGGAGTGCTCCGACCCGGCCGACCCGGCGGTCGCCGAGCCCGTGCAGAACCACGTCCTGGCCCAGGTGCTGCGGCTGCGCTCCTACCCGTGTGTGCAGCGGGGTCTGGCGGAGGGCCGGCTGCGGGTGCACGGCTGGTTCTACGAGGTGCACACCGGAACCGTCCGCGCCCACCGCGCGGACACCGACACCTTCGAGGTCCTGTGAGCGACGCCATGACCCGAATAGCCAAGTACCCGTTCCTGCGGCAGGACTTCGCCGCCTCCCTCGTCGTCTTCCTGGTGGCGCTGCCGCTGTGCGTGGGCGTCGCCGTCGCCTCCGGGGTCCCCGCCGAGGTCGGTCTGATCACCGGCATCGTCGGCGGCATCGTCACCGGCCTGCTGCCCGGCAGCAGCCTCCAGGTGTCCGGCCCCGCCGCCGGACTGACCGTGCTGGTCTACGAGGCCGTCCAGACCTACGGCCTGGCCGCGCTCGGCGTGATCGTGCTGGCCACCGGGCTGCTCCAGCTCGGCATGGGCGCCCTGCGGCTGGGGCGCTGGTTCCGGGCCATCTCGCTCTCGGTGGTCGAGGGCATGCTGGCCGGTATCGGACTGGTCATCATCGCGGGCCAGCTCTACGCGGCGGCCGGCCTGGAGGCCCCCTCCTCCGGCCTCGGCAAGATCGCCGGGCTGCCGGGGGCGGCGGCCGACGCGGTCGGCTCGGCCGAGGCGCTGGCCTCGCTCGCGGTCGGCGCGGGCACCATCGCGGTGATGGTGCTGTGGAAGAAGCTGCCCCGGCAGGCGCAGACCGTGCCGGGCGCGCTCGCCGCGGTCGTCCTCGCCGTCCTCGCCGTCCTCGCCTTCGGGCTGCCGGTCGCCACCGTCGAGGTCAACGGGCTGCTGGACTCCGTCCAGGTGCCCGGCGCCGACGCCTTCGGCGAACTGGCGAGCGTCGGCATCATCGGCACGATCATCGCCTTCACCCTGATCGCCTCCGCCGAGAGCCTGTTCAGCGCCGCCGCGGTGGACCGGCTGCACGACGGTCCGCGCACCGAGTACAACAAGGAACTCATGGCGCAGGGCGCGGGCAACGCGGTCTGCGGCGTGCTCGGCGCGCTGCCGATGACCGCGGTGATCGTGCGCAGCTCGGCCAATGTCGCGGCGGGCGCGAGGACCAAGGCGTCGCGTGTCCTGCACGGCGTCTGGCTGCTGCTGTTCGCGGCGCTGCTGCCCGCCGCGCTGGCCCTGATCCCGCTGCCCGCGCTGGCCGGCATCCTGGTCCACGCCGGCTGGAAGCTGATCCCGTTCCGCGGCCTGGCGGCGCTGTGGCGCACGCACCGGGGCGAGGCGCTCATCCTCGTCGTCACGGCCGTGTCCATCGTCGCGGTCAACATGTTCGAGGGCGTGCTCATCGGCCTGGCCCTGTCGGTCGTCAAGACCGCCTGGGAGGCCTCGCACCTGAGGACCGAGACCGTCGACAAGGGCGCCGGCCCGATCCAGGTGTACCTGACGGGGAACGCCACCTTCCTGCGGCTGCCGAAGATCCTCGACAGCCTGGAGTCGCTGCCCCAGGACCGCCCGATCGAGCTGGACCTGACCGGGCTGCACCACCTGGACCACGCCTGCCGCACGGCCCTGGAGAACTGGGCCGAACGGCACAGCGCCACCGGCACCGACCCGGTGAAGGTCACGGGGCCCACGCGCCCCGCGGGACGCGCGACCGCGGAACGCCCATCCGCGGAACACACGGCGGCACCCACCGGGTGACGCCCGCCCGGTACGGCCGGCCGCCGCGCACCCCGGCACGGATGCGCGGCGGCCGGCCGTGACACATGCTCCGCGCGTGGTTCCCGAGGCATCTGTGAAGTGATAAACACAGCGGGTCACCGTCCCTGTCCGCCAGCAGGAAGGTTTCCCCATGTCCGTGTCCCCCCGCCCGGCGATCCCGCCGACCGGTCCGGCGTCCCGCCGTGAGATCCTCGCCCGCTCCGGTGCCCTGGGAGCGGGCATCGTCTTCACCGGCGCCCTGACGGAACTCTTCACCGGCACCGCCGCCGCGCGGTCCCTCGGCCACACCGGCTACGGCCCCCTCGTCCCCGACCCCGACGGGCTGCTCGACCTGCCCGCCGGCTTCCGCTACCGGGTGCTGTCCCGGGAGGGCGACCCCCTGCGCTCGGGCGAGGGCCCGGTCCCCTCGAACCACGACGGCATGGCCGCCTTCCCCGTCCGCCGGGGCCGCGGCGCCGTCCACCTGGTCCGCAACCACGAGAACCGCGCCGACGGCCGGGTCCCGGTCACCCCCGTCGAGGGCCTCACCTACGACCCGGCCGGCCGGGGCGGCTGCACCGCCCTCACCCTGGACTCCCGCGACCGGGTCCTGTCCGAACGGATCGCCCTCGCCGGTACGGCCGTGAACTGCGCGGGCGGCCCCACCCCCTGGCACACCTGGCTGACCTGCGAGGAGACCGAGGACCGGGCCGGCACCAACGGCTACACCAAGGACCACGGCTTCATCTTCGAGGTCGACCCGGCCGACCCGCACCGCACCGGGGCGGTCCCGCTGACCGCGATGGGCCGCTTCCAGCACGAGGCGATCGCCGTGGACCCGCGCCGCGGCGTGGTCTACGAGACGGAGGACGCCTTCGACAAGCCCTTCGGCCTCTTCTACCGCTTCCTGCCCGAGAAGCCGCTCGGCGGCACGGGTTCCCTGCGGGCGGGCGGCCGGCTCCAGGCGATGCGGGTGCCCGGCGTCCCCGACCTCTCCACCGTGCGGGAGACCGGCGCCGCCTTCGACGGCGTCGAATGGGCCGACGTACCGGACCCGCTGGCCACCGCGACCCCCATCCGCTTCCAGGACTTCGGCCCCGGCGGCATCACCCACGCGCAGAAACTGGAGGGCTGCTACTGGGGCGGGCGCAGCGTCTACTTCGTGTCGTCCTTCGCCCGCAGCGCGCAGGGCTCGGCCGCCGACCACCACGGGCAGATCTGGCGCTACGAGCCCGAGCGGCGCCGTCTCACCCTGGTGATCGTCTTCGGCCCGGACACCGACGTCCGGCTCCCCGGCGAGTCCCCGGACAACATCTGCCTGGCCCCCAGCGGCGGCCTGATGGTCTGCGAGGACGGGAACGGCGCCCAGCACGTCTACGGGGTGACCAGGAGGGGCGAGGTCTACGCGATGGCCCGGGGCCGCCAGAACATCGGCACGCCCGAGGAGCCGGAGTGGGGCGAGTTCGCGGGCGTCACCTTCTCGCCGGACGGCGAGACGATGTACGTCAACTGCTACACCCCGGGGACGACGTTCGCGGTGACCGGGCCGTGGCGCGGGTGACGCAGCCGCCGTAACGGGGTACCCGGCGCCGTATGACTCAGAACGCGCAGGTCAGCGGCTCGTACTGGTTGGAGACGGCACCGGGTGCGCCCCGCCCCGCCCTGACGGAGGACACCGAGGCCGACGTCGCCGTCATCGGCGGCGGCGTCGCCGGGCTGAGCACGGCGTTCGAGCTGGCGCGGGCCGGGCGGAGCGTGGTGGTGCTGGAGGCCGGGCGGATCGCCGCGGGCGTCACCGGGCACACCACCGCCAAGCTCACCGCCCTGCACACCCTGGTCTACGACAAGCTGCGCCGCACCCGGGGGCCCGAGGGCGCCCGGCTGTACGCCCGTTCGCAGAGCGAGGCGATCGCGCACGCCGCCGCGCTCGTGGACGAGCTGGGCATCGACTGCGACTGGGAGCCGAGGAGCGCGTACACCTACGTCCGGGACGAGAACCGGGTGGACGAGCTGCGGGCGGAGGCCGCGGCGGCGAAGGAGGCGGGGCTGCCGGCCGAGTTCGTCACGGAGACCGGGCTGCCGTTCCCGGTGGCGGGCGCGGTCCGGGTCGCCGGCGGCGCCCAGTTCCACCCGCGGGCGTACCTGCTGGCCCTCGCGGACGCGCTGGAGGCGCTCGGCGGCCGGATCTTCGAGGGGACCACCGTGCACGGCCTGGACGAGGGCGAGCCCTGCCGGGTCTCGGCCGGGACCGGGGCGACGGTACGGGCGAAGGACGTGGTGGTGGCCACCCATTACCCGGTGTTCGACCGGGCGCTGCTGTTCACCCGCCTCAGCCCGCGCCGCGAGCTGGTGGTGGCCGGACCGATCGACGCCGGCCGGGACATCGACGGCATGTACATCACCCCGGACGAGAACACCCGCTCGCTGCGCACCGCGCCCCTCGCCGACGGCCGCCGGCTCCTCATCGTCACCGGGGAGCACTTCACCCCGGGCACCGGCGACACCCGGGAGCGCTTCGACCGCCTCTCCGCCTGGGCCCGCGAGTACTTCCCCGGTGTGGAGCCGACCCACTCCTGGGCCACCCAGGACATCGACCCCACGGACACCGTCCCGATGGTGGGCCCGCTGCACCCCGGCGCCCACCACGCCTACGTGGCCACCGGCTTCGGCGGCTGGGGCCTGAGCGGCGGCATGATGGCGGGCCTGCTGCTCACCTCGCTGATCACCGGCGAGGGCAGCGAGTGGAGCGGCCTGTACGACCCGCGCCGGCTGCGCAGCCAGGTGCGGGAGGCGGGCCGGCTGCTGAAGACGCAGGCCGAGGTGGCGGGCCACTTCGTCGGCGACCGGCTGCGCCCCGCCCCGCCGGTGGACGCCCTGCCGCCCGGCGAGGGCGCGGTCGTCCGCACCGCGAACGGCGACCGCGTGGCCGTCTACCGCGACGAGGCCGGCGTCCTGCACGGCGTCTCCCCCCGCTGCACCCACCTCGGCTGCCTGGTCGGCTTCAACAGCGCCGAACGCGCCTGGGAATGCCCGTGCCACGGCTCCCGCTTCACCCCGGACGGCACGGTCATCGAGGGCCCGGCGACGAAGCCGCTGGAGCGGCGGGAGATCTGACGGCCCGGCACCGGCCCGGTACGGCGGGCGTCCGGCCGCGCGGGTGACCGCGCGGCCGGGTCACGGTCGGGCACCCCGGAAACCAGCGAAGCCGCCCATACGTTCGTACGATGATCACTCTCGTACGCCGTGCGGTGCCGCTCTGTCTGCTGGCCGCCGCCCTCGCCGCCTGCGGCACCCCCGAGCCCCCCGCCCACCCGGAGGCCCCCCGGTCCGCCTCCGCCTCCCCCTCCCCCTCCGCCTCCGTGCGGCCGTCCGTGCCGACGCTCGCGCCCGGGCCGGCCGGGCTCACGCCGGTGTTCTCACACGGGCCGCGGGGCGGGGGGCGGAATGTGGCGCTGACCTTCGACGCCGACATGACGGCCGATCAGGGGCCGCGGGCCGCGGCGGGTGAGCGGTTCGACAATCCGGGGCTGATCGCCGCGCTGCGGGAGCTGAAGGTGCCGGCGACGGTGTTCATGACCGGCCGGTGGGCAGAGGAGTATCCGGAGCAGGCCCGGTCGATCGGCCGGGACCGCCTCTTCGAGGTCGCGAACCACTCCTACAGCCACTACGCGTTCACCGGTGACTGCTACGGCCTGCCGACCGTCGCCGCGGACCGGATGCGGGCGGACGTGGAGCGGGCGTACGCGGCGTTCCGGAAGGCCGGGGTGCCGGAGCCGATGCCGTACTTCCGCTTCCCGGGCGGCTGCCACGACCGGGCCGCGCTGAAGGAGCTGACGGCGGCCGGGGTCACCGCCGTGCAGTGGGACGTGGTGAGCGGCGACGCCTTCGCGACGGACGCGGACGCGGTGGCCCGGCAGGTGCTGGACGGGGTCCGGCCGGGATCGGTCGTGGTGCTGCACTGCACCCGCAGCGCCGCCCCGGTCACCGAGCGGGCGGTGCGGGCGATCGTGCCGGGGCTGCGCCGCCAGGGGTACCGCTTCGTGAAGGTGTCCGAGCTGGTCGGCGCCGCCCACGGACGGACCTGACACCGGCCGTCGTACAAGGCCCCCGGCCGGTCCGGGCCGGCCGGGGGCCTTGGCAGACTGGGGTCATGAGCACAGAGCCCACGCCCCCGGCGACCGACAGCCCCTTCCGCGCCGGACCCGGCGACCGCGACCTCGCGCCGCAGTACGTCCTCCCGCTCGTCGTCCGGATCGAGCGGGCGGCGCCGCCGGCCCGGACGGACGCGCTGGAGACCGCCGCGCGGGCGGTGCTGGTCCTGCTCGCCGACGAGCGGTCGGCCGGGGACGGGGAGTGGGCCGGGGCGGTGCGGGACTGGCAGGACGCCCGTATCCGCAAGGTGGTCCGGCGGGCGCGCGGCGCCGAGTGGCGGCGGGCCGGGGCGCTGCCCGGCATCACGGTGACCGGGAAGTCGGCCGAGGTCCGGGTCTTCCCGCCGGTCCCGCTGGACGGCTGGCCCAAGGACCTGGCCAGGCTCCAGGTCTCCGGCACGGAACTGGACGACCCCGAACCGCCGGCCGCGCCCGACCGCTCCGGGCCGGTGCTGTGGCTGAACCCCGAGGTCGGCATGTCGGCCGGCAAGGCGATGGCGCAGGCCGGACACGGTGCCCAGCTCGCCTGGTGGGAGCTGACCGACGCGCAGCGGGCCGACTGGCGGGGCGCCGGCTTCCCGCTGGCCGTACGGACCGCCGACCCGGCGGAGTGGGCGCGGCTCACCGCCGGCGGTCTCCCGGTGGTCCGGGACGCCGGGTTCACGGAGATCGCGCCGGGGTCGTGCACGGTGGTCGCGGACCATCCCGCGCTGCGGTGAGGGCCGAGGGGGCGGGGCCGAGGGGGCGGGAAACCTCAAATGTTCCTCTGAGCCCTTCCCCGGCACGGTTGCCCCGCCCGCTCCCGGGCGATACCCCAGGCATGAGCGAAGGGAAGGGGGGTGAGGTCGTGAAGCGACTGGGGACCGGCATCGGATGGCGTCCGGAGATCGCGGACGCCGTCGAGGCGATGCCCGGAGTGGACTGGGTCGAGGCCGTGGCCGAGAACCTCTGCCCCGGCCATCTCCCGGCCTCGCTGCTGCGGCTGCGCGAGCGCGGCGTCACGGTGGTGCCGCACGGCGTCTCCCTCGGCCTCGGCGGTGCCGACCGGCCGGACGCGGGCCGGCTCGCGGCGCTGGCCGAGCGGGTGGAGGCGCTGGGGTCGCCGCTGGTCACCGAGCACATCGCATTCGTCCGCGCGGGCGGCCCCGGCACGTTCTCACCGCGCCTGGAGGCGGGCCACCTGCTGCCCGTGCCGCGTACCCGCGACGCCCTGGACGTGCTGTGCGAGAACGTCCGGATCGCGCAGGAGGCGCTGCCCGTGCCGCTCGCGGTGGAGAACATCGCGGCGCTCTTCGCCTGGCCCGGCGAGGAACTGACGGAGGGCCAGTTCCTCTACGAGCTGGCCGACCGGACCGGCGTACGGCTGCTGATCGACGTGGCCAACCTGCACACCAACCACGTCAACAACGGCGAGGACCCGGCGCGGGCGCTGGCCGAACTGCCGCTGGAGGCGCTCGCCTACGTCCATGTCGCGGGCGGTGTGGAGCGCGACGGCGTCTGGCACGACAGCCACGCCCACCCCGTCCCCGCCCCGGTGCTCGACGTACTGGCCGACCTCGCCTCCCGCGTCACCCCGCCCGGTGTGCTGCTGGAGCGGGACGAGGACTTCCCCGGACCGGCCGAGCTGGAGGGGGAGCTGGCGGCGATCCGGGCGGCGGTGGAGAGGGGGCGCACCGGGTCCCGGGACTCCGCGCGCTGCTCGGGCCGGCCGACCGAGGAGCGGCCGGCCGGGGAGCCCGTACGGCGGCGGCTCGCCCTCGACCAGACCGCGCTGCTGTCGGCGCTGGTGGCCGGCACCCCCGCCCCGGAGGGGTTCGACCGGGCGCGGCTGGCGGTGCAGACCGGCGCGCTCGCCGCGAAGCGGGCCGGGGTGGTCGCGAAGGTCGCCCCCGAACTGCCGGAGATCCTGGGCGCGGCGTACCGGCCGGCGTTCCTGGCGTACGCGGGGACGCGGCCGATGAGCGGTGGCTACCGCCGGGACGCCCTGGACTTCGCGGCTCACCTGCTGGAGCCGGGCGCGCCCGCGGACGCCCGGGTCCGGCGGGAGGTGCGGGCGTGGTGGCGGGAGCGGTCCGGGCCGGTGCCCCGGTCGCGGCGGCCCGTGGTGCGGCTGGTGCGCGGCGTGCGGCGGACGGTGCTGGGGCGCTGAACGGCGCCGGCCGGAACGTCACGTACCGGCCGCACCGGGTCCGGATGCTGAACAGGGCATGGCGCCGGCCCCGGCCCCTGACATAGAAAAACGGCATGTTCTGGGTCCTTCTCCTGCTGCCGGCCTGGGCCGTCGCCGGTACGGCGTGCGCCCGGCTCTGTCTGGCCGCCGCGCGCGCGGCGCACGGTGACACGGACCCGGTCCCGGACCCGGGACGTGAACTCGATCTGTACGAGGCCGCGTTCCTGTCCGGCGGCCCGGCGCGGGTCGCCGATCTGACGCTGGTGTCCATGGCCCGGCAGCGGCGGCTGCTGCTCGCGCACACCGGCTGGGCGACCGTCGTCGATCCGCTCGGGCGGGACGAGATGGAGCGGTCGGTCATCGGGGCCATAGGGCCGGCGGGGCAGTCCCGGATCGCGCCGGTCCGGGCCTCGGCCGCGGCGGCGGACGCGGTGCGCGGGCTGGCCGACCGGCTGGTGAGCGCGGGCCTCGCGGTGCCGGCCGGCGTCCGCACGGTGGCCGGCTCGGTGCGGCAGGTGCGGCTCGCCGCGCTGGCGGTGTGCGCGCTGGGCGGCGCGGCGCTGGCGGTGCCGGCGCACGGCGTGCCGCGTCACCTGGTCGCCCTGTGGTTCGCGCTGCCGCTCGCCCTGACGCTCGGCTGCCTCGCCATAGCGCGCGTCGAGGTCCACCCGTACTCGGCGTGGGCGTCCCCGGCCGGGCAGCGGCTGCTCGGCGCGTTCGCCCGCCGGGCGGGCCGGTCCGGCGCCGTGCCCGCGGACCTCGTCCCGGTCGCCGTCCGCGGCGTCCGGGCCATCGGCGAACCGGACCTGCGCGCGGCCTTCGCCCACCGCGAGGAGCACGAGGGGTTCCGGGACTGATCCGGGAGCGGGGGCGCGCGGCCGGTCCCCGGGGCGCGCGGGGACACTCGGCGCCGACACCCGCCGGGGTCCTTGCCTTCCGCCCCCACCGAACGAAACATCCCTTTTGTCGTACGCCGCGTACGCCGTGCACCGAAGGGACACTCGATGAGAGCAGCCGTCCGCCACTCGGCCCTCTGTTCGGCCGCCGGGTCCTTGCTCCTGACCGCTCTCACCGCCGCCCCGGCCCGGGGCACCACCGTGGACCCCGGCACGGCCGAGCGGCGCGGCGTGGCGGTGGCCGCCCAGCGGGCCGCGGCGGCCGGCATCCGCTTCGGCGCCTGCCCCGAGGCGGAGGACCTGCCGGGCGGCCTGCGCTGCGGCACGGTCACCGTCCCGCTCGACTACGCCCGTCCGGACGGGCGGCGGATCGAACTGGCCGTCAGCCGGGTCCGGGCCACCGGAAAGGACCCGGCGAACGCCCGGCGGGCGGTGCCCCGGCAGGGCGCGCTGGTCTACAACCCGGGCGGGCCGGGCGCCTCCGGGCTGTACTTCCCGCTGATCGGCATGGTGCCGCGATGGAAGCGGCTCGCGGCCGCGTACGACCTGGTCGGCTACGCGCCGCGCGGGGTCGCCCCGTCCGCCCCGCTCTCCTGCCAGGACCCGAAGCGCTTCTTCAAGGGGCCCCGGCCCGCCCCGGAGCAGCCCTCGGCGGCGCTCAAGAGGGAGCGGGCCGCGGAGGCCGAGGCTTATGCGCGCGGCTGCGCCGAGCGGACCGGCGACGCGCTGCGCCACTACCACTCCCCCAACAACGCCCGGGACCTGGAGGTGATCCGGGCCGCGCTGGGCGAACGGAGGCTGACCTTCATGGGTGCCTCGTACGGCACCTACTTCGGCGCGCTGTACGCCGAGCTGTTCCCGGGGCGGGTGCGGCGGATGGTGTTCGACTCGGTGGTGAACCCCGATCCGGAGCGGGTCTGGTACCGCAACAACCTGGAGCAGTCGGCGGCGTTCGAGCACCGCTGGCGGGACCTGCGGAAGTGGATCGCCGCGCACGACGACGTCTACGGGCTCGGGGACACCCCGCGCGAGGTGGCGGAGAACTACCGGCGGGCGAGCGCCCTGCTCGCACAGCGCCCGGCGGGCGGCACGGTGGGCCCCTCGCAGTTGCAGGGGGCGTTCCTGAAGGCCGGGTACTACGACGAGCACTGGCCGCACCGGGCCCGCGCGCTGTCGGCCTATCTGAAGGGCGATCCCGAGCCGCTGGTCGAGCTGGCGGGGCCGCACCCGGAGGCGGCGCGGGGGGCGGAGAACTCCAGCGCGGTGTACACGGCCGTCGAGTGCAACGACGCGCCCTGGCCGACGGAGTTCGAGGTCTGGGACCGGGACAACACCCGGCTGGCGCGCCGGGCGCCGTTCGAGACCTGGGACAACGTGTGGACCAATCTGCCGTGCGCCTACTGGAAGGCGCCCCGGCAGCACCCGCTGGACGTGCGCACCGCGCCCGGTGAGCTGCCGCCGGTGCTGATCCTGGCCGCCGAGCGGGACGCGGCCACCCCCTACGAGGGGGCGGTGGAGCTGCGGCGGCGGCTGGCGGGTTCGGTGCTGGTCACCGAGCGGGACGCCGGCACCCACGGCGTCGCGGGCGGCCCCAACGCCTGCGTCAACCGCCATCTGGAGGCGTATCTGCTGGAGGGCCGGCTCCCGGCGCGGGACGCGTCCTGCGCCCCGCGCCCGGCGCCGGTGCCGGCCCCGGGGGACTGATCAGGCGAGCCCGGCCACCAGCTCGCCGATGTCCTTGCGGCGGCCCGTGTAGAAGGGGACCTCCTCGCGGACGTGCAGCCGCGCCTCGGAGCCGCGCAGGTGGCGCATGAGGTCGACGATGCGGTAGAGCTCGTCGGCCTCGAAGGCGAGGATCCACTCGTAGTCGCCCAGGGAGAACGAGGCGACCGTGTTGGCCCGCACGTCCGGGTAGCCGCGGGCCATCTTCCCGTGGTCGGCGAGCATCCGGCGGCGGTCCTCGTCGGGCAGCAGGTACCAGTCGTAGGAGCGCACGAACGGGTAGACGCTGATGTAGTCGCGCGGCGTCTCGTCGGCGAGGAAGGCCGGGATGTGCGAGCGGTTGAACTCGGCGGGGCGGTGCAGCGCCATGTTCGACCAGACCGGCTCCAGCGCGCGGCCGAGCCGGGTGCGGCGGAAGAGGTTGTAGGCGTCCTGGAGCTGGTCGCTGGTCTCGGCGTGCCACCAGATCATCAGGTCGGCGTCGGCGCGCAGCCCGGACAGGTCGTAGGTGCCGCGGACCGTCACGTCCTTGGCGGCGAGCCGGTCGAACAGCTCCTGGACCTCGTCGGCGTACCCGGCCCGGTCGTCGGGGAGGACGTCCTTCAGCTTGAAGACCGACCAGAGGGTGTAGCGGATGACCTCGTTGAGGTCCTTGGCCAGCTTGCCCTTGTTGGGGATGCGCTCGGCGGCGGGGGTGGAGGCGTCGTCACTCATGGCCTCATTCTCCCGCTCCGCCGTCGAGGCTCCGCACCGGGTGCGCGGTGAGTTCTTCCACACCGGCCGGGTCGCCGAGGAGCTGGTCGACGGCCGCGTGGGCGCTCGCGATGGTCGCGGGGATGCCGACGCCGTCGTAGGCGGCGCCGCACACCGCGAGGCCGGGGAGCTTCGCGACGTGGTCGCGGACGCGGGCCACGCGCGCGTGGTGGCCGACCGGGTACTGCGGCAGGCCGTCGGTCCAGCGGGTGACGCGGGTGGCGACGGGCGCGGCGGACAGACCGGTGGCCTGCTCGATGTCGTGCCGGGAGACGGCGACGAGTGCGGCGTCGTCGCGGCCGAGGACCTCCGTCTCGCCGTGCCGGCCGACCGAGGTGCGCAGCACCACCAGGTCCGGGTCCTCGCGGTCGATCCAGCCCCACTTGCGGGAGGCGAAGGTGGCCGCCTTGATGGTCCGTCCGTCGACCGGCGGGACGAGGAAGCCGCTGCCCCCGGGGAGCGCGGCGGCGTCCGCGCGGCGGTAGGCGAGGGTGATCAGCGCCATGGAGGCGTACTCCACGGCCGCCAGCTCGGCCGCGGCGGCGGGCGCCTCGGCGCGCAGCAGCGACGCGGCGGCCGGGGCGGGCACCGCGACGATCACCGCGTCGGCGGTCAGCACCCGGCCGCCGGCGGTGATCCGCCAGGTGCCGGGCGCGGTGCGGCGCAGCTCGGTGACCGGGGTGCCCAGCAGGATCTCGCCGCCCCGGGCGCGGACGGTGCCGGCGACGGCCGGCGGCAGGGTGCCGATGCCGCCCTCCAGGCCCGCGAAGACCGGTCCTGCGGCCTGCGGGGCGGCGGCCGTACGGCCCTGGATCGCGCGGACCGCCTCGGTCAGGGACGGGTGCGTCCGCGCGGCCTCGAACAGCTGGGGAACGGCGGAGCGCATCGAGATGCGGTACGCGTCCCCCGCGTACACCCCGCCCAGCAGGGGCTCGACCAGGCGGTCGACGACCTCACGGCCGAGCCGCGCCGCCACGTACTCCCCCACCGCGACATCGTCGCCGATCTCGGTGCGGGGCAGCTCGGCGTCGCGCCCGATGCGGGCGAGGCCCTCCTCGGAGACCACGCCGGCCAGGGCGGCGGCGGTGCCGGGGACGCCCATGACGTGGCCCTTGGGCATGGGCCGCAGGGCGCCCCGGGTCCACAGGGCGGCCGTCGCGGTGGCCGGCGGCTGGAGCCGGTCGCCGAGCCCGGCCTCCCGGGCCAGGCCGACCGCCTCCGGGCGGCGGGCCAGCATCGACTCGGCGCCGAGGTCGACCCGGACTCCCGCGATCTCGCCGGGCAGCAGCTTGCCGCCGACGCGGTCCGACGCCTCCAGCACGGTCACCCGCGCCCCGCGCTGGAGCAGCCGGTGGGCGGCGGCCAGGCCCGCCACGCCGGCTCCGACGACGACGACATGCCCCGTGCCCGCACGGGTCCGACTTGCGCACATGCCACCACCTTCTCAGACCCCGCTGACAGCACCCGAAGGACCCCGCGGCCCCGCCGGCCGGGCCGCTCGGTCCACCCCGGCCGGGACCCCGTGTCCCCGGTGTCCGTCCCGCGTCCGGACCGTGACCTCTTCGGAACCGCCGGACCCCAACGTTCCGGCCGCTCCCCGCGTCGAAGAGGCGTCAGTGGTCACGTCCCGGGGGAGACCCGCATGCGCACACGCCGTTCCGTACGACCCGTCCCGGCCCTGGCCGGGCTGCTGCTGGCCGCCGCCCTCGCGCTCACCGGGTGCGGCGGCGCCGACGACTCGGCGGGGAGCGGCGCCGACAAGGCCGTCTCGGACGCGGCGGGCGGGCAGGGGGCCGCCGGCGCCGGTTCCGGCCGGGGAGCCGAGGGGGCCGGGGGCGCCAAGGGGTCCGGGGCCACCGCGCCTGCCGCGCTCGCCCCCGAGCACGTCATCCGCACCGCCTCCCTGACCGTGCGGGTCGCCGAGGTGCCGAAGGCACTCGCCGAGGCCCGTACCGCCGCCGAGGACGCGGGCGGTCACGTCGGCCGGGAGACCACCGGCCGCGACGAGGAGGGCCACGAGCGGACCGAGGTCGTGCTGCGCGTGCCCGGCGGCTCCTACGACGAGGTCCTCGCCGCGCTGTCCGGCACCGGCGAGCTGCTGGAGCGCAGCACCAAGGCCGAGGACGTCACCGACCAGGTGGTCGACGTGGAGAGCCGGATCGCCTCGCAGCGCGCCAGCGTGGCCCGGGTGCGCGAGCTGATGGAACGGGCGGAGCGGCTGACCGACGTGGTCACGCTGGAGGGCGAGCTGAGCAGCCGTCAGGCCGAGCTGGAGTCGCTGCTCGCCCGGCAGGCGTCGCTGGAGGACCGCACCGCCCTGGCCACCATCACCCTCACCCTCACCGAGACCCCGCCCCCGGCGGACGGCGGGGACGACGACCCCGGGTTCACGGACGCCCTGGCGGGCGGCTGGCACGCCTTCGTGACGATGCTGCGCTGGCTCGCGGTGGTGCTGGGCGCGGTGCTGCCGTTCGCGGCGGTGGCGGTGCTGCTGGTGCTGGGGTGGACCCGGCTGGTACGGCCCCGGCTGCCGCGCCGCCCGGTCCCCGCGCCCGTGCCGGTGCCGTCCGCCCCGGGGCCGCTCCCGTCGGCCCGCCCGGCACCGCAGACGGCCCGCCCGGACGAACACCCGGAGGGCTGACCGGCGCCCGGCACCCGGAGCGCCGTAGCGTGTCCGCATGGACATGAACGGTGCGGCGGGTGGACGGCGTGAGCGGCTGGTGGTGATCGGCGGCGACGCCGCGGGGATGTCCGCGGCGTCGCAGGCCCGCCGGCTGCGGGGACCGGACGAGCTGGAGATCGTGGCGTTCGAACGCGGCCACTTCACCTCCTACTCGGCGTGCGGCATCCCCTACTGGGTCGGCGGCGAGGTCGACGGGCCGGACCGGCTGATCGCCCGTACCCCCGAGGAGCACCGCGCCCGCCACATCGACCTGCGGACGCGCACCGAGGTCACGGAGATCGACGTGGCGGGGCGGCGGGTACGCGCGCGTGACGTCGATTCCGGCGCCGCGTCCTGGACGTCGTACGACAAGCTCGTCATCGCGACCGGGGCGCGGCCGGTGCGGCCCGACCTGCCGGGCGCGGACGCCCCCGGCGTGCACGGGGTGCAGACCCTCGACGACGGGCAGGCGCTGCTGGACACGCTGGCACGCGCGCGTGGCCGGCGCGCGGTGGTGGTCGGCGCCGGGTACATCGGCGTCGAGATGGCCGAGGCGCTGATCCACCGGGGCTACGAGGTGACGGTCGTCAACCGGGGCCGGGAGCCGATGTCCACGCTCGACCCGGACATGGGCCGCCTGGTGCACAAGGCCATGGAGGGCCTCGGCATCACCATGGTGAACGACACCGGGGTCACCGAAGTGCGCACCGGCGGCGACGGCCGGGCGAGCGCGGTGGTCACCGCGGACGCCGTGTACCCGGCGGACGTGGTGGTGCTCGGCATCGGCGTCACGCCGGAGACCTCCCTCGCGCGGGCCGCCGGACTGCCCGTCGGCGGTCACGGCGGCCTGCTGACGGACCGGGCGATGCGGGTGCGGGGACACACGGACATCTGGGCGGGCGGCGACTGCGTGGAGGTCCTGGACCTGGTCTCGGGGCAGCTGCGGCACATCGCGCTCGGCACCCACGCCAACAAGCACGGCCAGGTCATCGGCACCAACGCGGGCGGCGGGTACGCCACCTTCCCGGGGGTGGTCGGCACGGCGGTCAGCAAGGTGTGCGACCTGGAGATCGCCCGGACCGGGCTGCGCGAGAAGGACGCCCGCCGGGTGGGCCTGGAGTTCGTCGCGGTCACCATCGAGTCGACCAGCCGCGCCGGCTACTACCCGGACGCCTCCCCCATGACGGTGAAGATGCTCGCCGAACGCCGCACCGGCAAGCTGCTGGGCGTGCAGATCGTCGGCCGGGAGGGCGCGGGCAAGCGGGTCGACATCGCGGCGGTGGCGCTGACGGCGGGCATGACGGTGGAGCAGATGACCGCGCTGGACCTGGGGTACGCCCCGCCGTTCTCCCCGGTGTGGGACCCGGTGCTGGTCGCGGCCCGCAAGGCGGCGCGGGCGGTGGAGGAGAGCGGGTGACGCCCCACGCCGTGCCGTTGAGCCGGTCGATGACCTGCCGGGCCTGTTCCGCCGGCGGCCGGGCCGGCGGCGAGGACACCGGTGCCGGGGCGGGGACCTGCGGCGGCCGCCCTCCGGCCGGCGCGGCCCGCCGCGCGGGGGCGGCGGCCCGCACGGAGCGCAGCCGGTGGCCGGCGGCCTCGTCCCGGGTGACCGGGCACGGCCGCTGCGCCGCCGGACGGCCCGCCTCCCGGCCCAGCCGGGCCACGTCCTCCCAGGGCAGCCGCGGTACCACGGCGCTCCCGTCCCCGCCGCCGGGCAGGGCGCGCGGCGTCGGGCGCGCGGGGGTCGCTCGGTCGTCCGTCGCCTGGTCCTCCCTCGTCCCGCGGCACCGCGCCGCGGCCGGTCGAGGAGTCATACGGGCGTCCGAACGGCGGCGTTCGGACCGCCGCCCGATTCACCGGCCGCGTCCCGGGCAGGAGTGATCCGTGGTCATCCCCGTGCATGATGTGAACCCGGTGCGCCGTACCCCCTGGGTCACCTACGCGCTCATCGCCGCGAACCTCGCGGTGTTCCTCTCCATGCCCGGCATGGCCGGCTCGCTCACCGGTGAGGGCGGTCTGGCCCAGCAGTGCGGTCTCCAGGCGTACCTGGACCACTGGGCGGCGGTGCCCCAGGAGCTGATCCACCATCAGCTGCCCCGGCTGGTCCCCACCGGCGACACCGGGGTCGGCCCGCGCGGGCCGGGGTGCGTGATCGCCCCGCCGGACTACGACAAGTCACCCGAGCTGAGCGTCCTGACCGCGATGTTCCTGCACGGCGGCTGGCTCCACCTGCTCGGCAACATGCTCTTCCTGTGGATCTTCGGCAACAATGTCGAGGACCGGATGGGCCGTCTCCGCTTCCTGCTGTTCTACCTGGTCTGCGGCTACGCGTCCGCGTACGGCTTCGCGCTGACGAACGCCGACTCCGCGGCTCCCCTGATCGGCGCGTCCGGCGCGATCGCGGGCGTCCTCGGCGCGTACCTGGTCCTGTATCCGAGGGCCCGGGTCTGGGTCCTCGTCCCCTTCCTGATCTTCCTTCCCCTGCGCCTGCCCGCCTGGATCGTCCTGGGCCTGTGGTTCGTCCTCCAGGCGTTCTACTCCGCCGGCCAGGGCGTCACCGACACCGGCACCGTCGCCTACGTCGCCCATGTCGCCGGCTTCGTCGCCGGCATGCTGCTGGCCTGGCCGCTGAGGCGGGGCACTCCCCCGCCGCCGGAGCCACGCGGCATCCTCTTCGGCCGCCAGGCCCGGCCGGCGCGGCGGACGTGGTGATCCGGCGCCGGTGAGGAGCGGGCCGCCCCGGCCCCGGTCCCGCCGGCGCGGGGGTGGGGGGTGCGGCAGGGCGGCCGGTGTTTCGAGGGGGGACGGGGCAGTCGCCGCCCGCCCGCAGCGGGAAGCGGTCGATCACGGCGACCACCTCGCCCCTGTCGCGGTCGTCGCCGTCGTCACGGTCGTCGTCGACCAGCGGGACCGGGCTCAGCAGCCGGTACTCGTCCCCTCGGGCGGCCGGTCGTCCAGCGACCGGCTGGGGAACACGGCCGGTTCCCTGGTCCGCAGGACGCGCCGGCCCCGGTCCCGCTCGGGGTCGTCCGCCGCCGCTTCCTCCCCCGACCGTCCGAAGGCCACCCCCAGGACGAGCGCGAGGACGTGGCCGAGCCCGGAGTCACCGGTGAGCCGCAGCGGGTTCCGCCGGTCCGGGTCCGCGTCCGGGTCCCACTGCTCCACGGTGGCCTGTCCGGACGTGGAACCCCGGTCGTGACGGCCGGTCAGCCGGAACCGGGGCGAGGCCACGAGAACGGCCCGGCCGGGGATCACGCCGTCGATCTCGCGGATCTCGGAACGTCAGGTCACCGGACGGGTCGACGGCGAAGGCCGGCCCCTCCTGCCCGATCCGGTTCCCGGCGGACACATCGAGGCCGAACGAGTCGCCGGGAGAAGGGAGTTGGCCACGAGAGCCCCTCAGACGTCGAGCGGGTCGCCGCCCCGACCGCCCGGTGGTGCCCGGAGGCCGGCCCGACAGACGGAAAGCGCCGACCGCCCAGCCGAACGAGCCAAAAGGCGTGAAGGAGGGCTGTTCCGTGCGACCCGCTCAGCGCGCGGTACGCGTGTGCACGTCCTCCACCAGGCGGGTCAGCGCGTCCGGTTCGGTGGACGGCAGGACACCGTGGCCCAGGTTGAAGATGTGGCCCTCCAGCCCCTCGGCGGCGGCGAGGATCTCACCCGTCTTGGCCTCCACCGCCTCGCGGGAGGAGAACAGGACGGCCGGGTCGAGGTTGCCCTGGAGCGCCTTGCCGGGACCCACCCGGCGGGCGGCCTCGTCCAGCGGGACGCGCCAGTCCACGCCCACCACGTCCGCGCCGGCCTCGCCCAGCAGGCCGAGCAGCTCGCCGGTGCCGACGCCGAAGTGGATGCGCGGGACGCCGTACCCCGCGACGGCCTCGAAGACCTTGGCGGAGGCGGGCATCACCGAGCGGCGGTAGTCGGCGGGGGCGAGGGCGCCGACCCAGGAGTCGAAGAGCTGCACGGCGCTCGCGCCCGCCTCGATCTGCACCTTGAGGAAGGCGGCGGTGATCTCCGCGAGGCGGTCGAGCAGGTCGGCCCAGAGCTGCGGGTCGCCGTACATCAGCGCCTTGGTGTGCTCGTGGTTGCGGGACGGGCCGCCCTCCACGAGGTAGCTCGCCAGGGTGAAGGGGGCGCCCGCGAAGCCGATCAGCGGGGTCTCGCCCAGCTCGGCAGTGAGCAGGCCGATCGCCTCGGCGACGTACGAGACGTCCTCGGGGGTGAGGTCGCGCAGGCGGGCGAGGTCGGCGCGGGTGCGGATCGGCCGCTCGACGACCGGGCCGACGCCGGGCTTGATGTCGAGGTCGACGCCGATGGCCTTGAGCGGGACGACGATGTCGCTGAAGTAGATCGCCGCGTCCACCCCGTGCCGGCGCACCGGCTGGAGGGTGATCTCGGTGACCAGCTCCGGCCGCGTGCAGGACTCCAGCATGGGGACGCCCTCGCGCACCTTGCGGTACTCCGGCAGCGAGCGGCCGGCCTGCCGCATGAACCACACGGGCGTGTGCGGCACCGGCTCACGCCTGCACGCCTTGAGGAACGCGGAGTCGTACGTGGCGGTGGGCGGCTGGCCCGCGGGGTTCTGGTTGGCACTCACGACGGCAAGTCTCGCATGACGCGCCGCCCGCTCCGGACCTCGGGGCACACCGGGGCGGACGGCCCCGGCACCGCGCCCGGTCCGTGCGCCGGACCCCCCGGCCGCGCACCGGCCGCCCCGCCCGCGCGCCGCCCTGCCCGCCCGCGCACCGCGTGATCCGGACATCGCGCGCCCACGCGGGTGTCCTCCCTGCGCCGGGGCCCCGTTCCGCTTAACCTTCCCCGCATGGCTGCGGCTCAGGGACGACTGTCGGACGGCGCTGGCGGAATGGACGAATCCAAGAACATCAAGGACGGCGCGGAGGACGTCCGGCATCCGGAGAGCACGGCTCCCCTGCCGTTCCGGTCCGCCGTCGAGGCGTTGCGGGCCGCGCGGCTGCGTCCGCAGATCGAGGTGGAGGCGACCCGCCCGCCGCAGCGGCTCGCGCCGTACGCGTACGCGCTGGAGGCCGCGGTCGTCGACGGCGACGAGGACCTCGCGGACGGCCGGCTGGTGCTGCTGCACGACCCGGACGGGCACGACGCCTGGCAGGGCACCTTCCGGCTGGTGACGCTGGTGCGCGCCGAGCTGGAACCGGAGCTGGCCACCGACCCGCTGCTGCCGGAGGTGTGCTGGACCTGGCTGACCGGCGCCCTCCAGGGCCGCGGCCTGTCCTACGGCGAGGCCAGCGGCACGGTGACGCGCGCCGGCTCCTACTACTTCGGCGGCCTCGCCGCGCGCCCCTCCGCCTCGCAGATCGAGATCCGCGCCTCCTGGACGCCCCGCGAGGGCCCGGGCGGGGTGCCGGACACCGCGGCACACCTGGGCGCCTGGTGCGATCTGCTGGCCCAGGTCGGCGGACTGCCGCCGGCCGGGCCGGGTGACGCCTCGGTGGTGACGCTGCCGCAGCGCCGGGGGCCGCAGTCGCGATAGGTCCCGCGGGCCCCGGCGGCCCCACGGGCGACGACGGAGGGTACGGCATATGCCGCACCCTCCGTTCCTTTTGTCCGGAATCTTTGGAGTCACTTTGTCGATACGGCCACTTTCGTAAGCGTATCGGCGCAGATCGGAACCGTTCGGTCTTCGAATGATCGATCGCTTGTCCGAATTAGTCGGATTGTTACTCACCAGATCGTGATCATTCTCTAAAGGGAGACACGTTCCATGCCGAAGACGACTGTGACCTTGAAAGCACGGTTCGTCCCGGCTTCTTCCCCGTGAGCCGGCCCCGTCCCCGCACCCAGGAGGCCTGGTGTCCGTTCTTCTTGAGCAGCCCGCAAGCCTGGTCGCCTACCGCCCGAACAAGCCCACCGCCATGGTGGTCGTGGCCGACCCGCGCGTCCGTTCCACCGTCACCCGCCATCTGTGGGCGCTCGGTGTGCGCGACGTGATCGAGGCCTCGTCCGTCGCGGAGGCTCGTCCCCGCATCGGCAACCCCCGCGACATCTGCGTCGCCGACGTCCACCTCCCCGACGGCTCCGGTCTCACCCTGCTGTCGGAGACCCGCGCCGCGGGCTGGCCCAACGGGCTCGCCCTCTCCGCCGCCGACGACATCGGCGCCGTGCGCAACGCCCTCGCCGGCGGCGTGAAGGGCTACGTCGTCACCGGTACCCGTACCAACGTCGGACTCCCCACCCGGCCGGGTGCCGCGCCCATCGGCGCCGCCGCCGCCCGTCTGCACCGCCGCCCCCCGGGTGCCCCGAGCCACCCGGGCGGCTACCGCGAGCTGTCCGGCCGCGAGGTCGAGGTGCTGCGACTGGTCGCGGAGGGCCAGTCCAACAAGGCGATCGGCGTCTCCATGGGCCTGTCCGCCCTGACCGTCAAGAGCCACCTCGCCCGCATCGCCCGCAAGCTCGGCACCGGCGACCGGGCCGGCATGGTCGCGGTGGCCCTGCGCACCGGCATCATCCACTGACCCGACCCTCCCCGCCCCCACCTGACCGGATACCACCCCCCGAGCGCCCGCCGACGGAACGTTCCGTCGGCGGGCGCCGCGCATCCACGGATACCCTTGACAGGTGACCGACGCCCACGAAACCGCAGCAGACCGTTCACTGCGCACCACCGGAGGCGCTCCTCCGGACGAGACCGGAACTTCTGCGACGGAGGCGCCGATCCCCTTGCTGGAGCCACGGGAGGGCATTCCGCCGGTGATCGCCGACGCGGACGCGCTCGCCGGGGTGATCGCCGCCTTCGCCGCCGGCTCCGGCCCCGTCGCCGTCGACGCCGAGCGCGCCTCCGGGTACCGCTACGGCCAGCGCGCCTATCTGGTGCAGCTGCGCCGCGAGGGCGCCGGCACGGCCCTGATCGACCCGGTGGCCTGCCCGGACCTGTCGGGTCTCGGGGACGCTTTGAAGGACGCCGAGTGGGTGCTGCACGCCGCCACCCAGGACCTGCCCTGCCTGCGGGAGATAGGGATGGTGCCGACGCGGCTGTTCGACACCGAGCTGGCCGGGCGGCTCGCCGGCTTCCCGCGGGTCGGGCTCGGCGCGATGGTCGAGGGCGTCCTCGGCTTCACGCTGGAGAAGGGCCACTCCGCCGTCGACTGGTCCACCCGCCCGCTGCCCGAGCCCTGGCTGCGCTACGCCGCCCTCGACGTCGAACTGCTCGTGGACCTGCGGGACGCGCTGGAGAAGGAGCTGGACCGGCAGGGCAAGCTGGAGTGGGCCCGGCAGGAGTTCGACGCCATCGCCGCCGCGCCGCCGGCCGAGCCCCGCAAGGACCCCTGGCGGCGTACGTCCGGCATGCACAAGGTGCGCAGGCGCCGGCAGCTCGCCGTCGTCCGGGAGCTGTGGCAGGCCCGGGACCGGATCGCGCAGCGCCGTGACGTCTCGCCGGGCAAGGTCATCGGTGACGCGGCCATCGTCGAGGCGGCCCTGGCGCTGCCGCCCAACGTGCACGCGCTGGCCCAGCTGACCGGTTTCGGACGGGTCAACCGCCGGCAGCTGGAGCAGTGGCAGGCGGCGGTCGACCGGGCCAGGGCGCTGCCGGAGGCGGAGCTGCCGCAGCCGGGGCAGCCGGTGACCGGCCCCCCGCCGCCGCGGGCCTGGGCCGACAAGGACCCGGTCGCCGCGGCCCGGCTCGCCGCGGCCCGGTCCGCCGTCTCGGCGCTGGCCGAGGAGCTGAACATGCCGCAGGAGAACCTGATCGCCCCGGACACCGTGCGCCGGGTCTGCTGGGAGCCCCCGGCGCCGGCCGACGCCGGGTCGGTGAGCGCGGCGCTGGCCGCGCACGGGGCCCGGCCCTGGCAGGTGGAGCAGGTGACGCCGGTCCTGGTGGCGGCGCTGTCCGCCCAGGAGTGAGGCTCACTTCACCGCGCCGCGCGTGAAGCCGTTGTAGATGAACCGCTGGAGGAAGAGGAAGGCGAGCAGCGTCGGCAGGATGACCAGCACCGCGCCTGCCGAGATCGTCTCCCAGTGCGCCCCGAAGGGGCCCTTGAAGCGGAACAGCGACGTCGATATCACGCCAAGATCCTCGGACGGCAGGTAGAGGAACGGGATGTAGAAGTCGTTGTAGACGGTGATGCCCTTCACGATCACGACGGTCGCGATCGCCGGCCGGAGCAGCGGAAAGATGATCTTCCGGTAGATCGTGAAGGCGTTGGCGCCCTCCACCCGGGCCGCCTCGTCCAGGGAGACGGGGATGGACCGGATGAACTGGAGGAAGATGTAGATCGACACGATGTCCGTGCCCATGTAGAGCAGGACGGGCGCCCAGAGGCTGTCGAACATGCCGAGGCTGTTGACGATCTGGAAGGTCGCCACCTGGGTGGTGACGCCCGGGACCAGGGCCGCGACCAGGAACAGCGCCAGCACCGGCTTCTTCATCCGGAAGGCGAAGCGGTCGATCGCGTACGCCGCCATCGACCCGATGACCACCGTCCCGCCGACGGCGAAGAACAGGACGAAGGCCGTGTTGCCGAAGGCCGTGAGCATCCGGCCGTCCTGGAAGGCGGTGACGTAGTTGCCGACGTTGAACGGGTCGTCGGGCGGCGCCAGCGCGCCGGAGCCGTCGGCCATCTCGCGGGAGGATTTCAGCGAGGTCAGCAGGACGACGGCGAGGGGCAGCAGCACCACCAGCGTCGCGGCGATCAGGGAGAGGTGGACCAGGGCGCGGGCCACGGCTCGGCGGGTCATACGGGTTCCGCCTTCCGGTCGGGGTCGTCGGGAAACAGGCGCCGCTGCACCCAGGTGACGGCCAGCACGATCAGCAGCAGGACGACCGCCGCCGCCGAGGCGAGGCCGGTCTTGTTGAACTGGAACGCCAGCTTCACCGTCTGGATCACGAAGGTCTCGGTGCCGGTCGCGCCGCCGGTCATGATGTACGGGATCTCGAAGACCGACAGCGAGCCGGAGACGGCGAGGATCACCGTCAGCCCGATCACCGGGCGGATGCTCGGCGCGATGATGTGCCGGAACTGCTGCCACCGGTTGGCCCCGTCCAGCTCGGCGGCCTCGTACAGCTCGCCCGGGACGGACTGGATGGCGCCCAGGAAGAGCACGAAGTTCAGCCCCGTGTAGCGCCACACCGACACCCCCGCGAGGGAGACGTTGGCCGAGGTGGAGGTGCCGAGCCAGGCGTGGTCGCCGTGGTGGCCGAGGAGGCGCAGCACCGAGTCGAGGGTGCCGCCGTCCTGGAAGAAGTACAGGAAGACGAAACCGATGGCGACGCCGTTGATCAGGTACGGGAAGAACAGCACGCCCTTGAAGAAGGCGCGGAAGCGGACGTCGAAGCTCAGCACCGTCGCGAAGTAGAGCGCGGCGGTGATCTGGACGGCGGAGGCGGCGAGGTAGTAGCCGCTGACGAAGAAGACGCGGAAGAGGTCGGCGCGGGTGAAGATCTCGGCGTAGTTGCCGGCGCCGGTGAAACGGAGTCCGGGGCTGACGCCGTCCCAGTCGGTGAAGCTGTACGCGACCATGTTGGCGACCGGCGCGTAGGTGAAGACGATCAGCAGGGTGAGCGGGGCGAGCAGGAACAGCCAGGGCGTCGGGCTCCACCGGCGCCGGGGCCTGCGCGTCACCTGGCCCCGAGCGGCGGTGGCCGCCGGCGGTGCCGTGCGGGCGAGGCCGGCCATCAGGAGCCCGCCGCCTTCCGGGCCGCGTCCCACTTGCCGCTGAGGCCGTCGAAGAAGTCCGCCAGCTCGCCGTCGGCGGCGCCGCGGGCGAGGTCGACCAGGTCCTGGCGGTAGTCGGGCTTGTAGATGCCGACCTCGGAGGCGTTGTCGAGCGCCTTCACCTCGGCGCCCTTGGTGTCGTCGAGGTCGAGCAGTTTCACGCCCGCCTCCTCGTAGGGCCGGAGCAGGGCGGGCAGCGGGGCGTCCTTCCGCGGGTCGAGGGCGAGGTTGGCGGCGGCGTAGCCGGACCGGTCGGTGAACCAGTCGATCCAGGCGCGGGCGGCGTCCTTGTGCGCGGAGTGGACGTTGACGGCCTGCTGGTAGTCGGGGGAGGTCACCGCGCAGAACGTGCCGTCGCGCCGGGCCGGGAACGGCATGAAGCCGATGTCGTCGGGATCGGTGCCGGCCTGTTCGGCCGCCTGCCGCATCTGGACGACGGCCCAGGAGCCGAGCCACATGGTGGCGATCTCGCCCTTGGCCAGTCCGGGTTTGGAGGCTTCCCAGTTGGTGGTCGTCGGGTCCTTCTCGGCGAGCCCGGAGCGCACGATGTCGTACAGCAGGGTGTCGCCGACGCGCAGGTCGGCGCCCTCGGCCCACGGGTCGCCCTCGGCCAGCTCCGTGGTGGCCCGCGGGTCACAGCCGACCGAGCCGTTGACGTTGGTCCACTGGGTCAGCGGCCACATGTCCTTGAAGTTGGTGTAGTACGGCACGGCGTCGGTCCTCGCCTTGACGGCCTTGAGGCCGGCGAGGAACTCGGCCGGGGTGGTGGGCCAGTCGGTGACGCCGGCCTGCTTCCAGACCCGCTTGTTGTAGACCATGCCGGGGACGACGCCGATCGGGCTCTGCCCGTAGACCTTGCCGTCGACGGTCGAGTAGCCGGTGAAGCGGTACTTCCCGGACAACTCGGCCGCGCTGCCCAGCGAGGCGAAGAACCTCGGGTAGTCCTTCTTCTGCACGACGGACGGGATCATCAGGACGTCGCCGTAGTCCTCGGTGTTCATCCGGATCTTCACCTCACCCTCGTAGTCGGTGAGGCCGTCGAACTCGACCTTCACCTCGGGGTAGGTCCGGTTGAACTCGGCTGCGTACTTCTTCATCGTCCCGTCCTGCACGAGGTCGGTCCGGTGGGTGAGGACCGTGATGGTCCCCTCGACGGTCGCCGGGTCGCCGGGCGCCTCGGCGTCCGCGCCCTCGGTGCTGCCCCCGGTTCCCGTGCAGGCCGAGGCCAGCAGGGCGAGGACGGCGATCGATCCGGCGAGTACGTGGCGGCTCTTCATGTGCACCAGCTCCGTTCGGGCGGACGAGCACGAGTGGTGGGTGTTGGCCGGTTCCGCACTCTGACAGCGCTCGCTGAACCGGTAAAGTCCCGTTTCCGCCAGACTGACCACCGAACTGACGCCGCACCGACGGCAGTTCGTTGAACCGGTTAAGGGAGTGCGCATGCTTCAGGCGACATCGCTCACCGAGGGCTGGACCCTGCGTCACCCCGACGGCCCGCTGCCGGCGGCGGTGCCGGGCTGCGTGCACACCGACCTGCTGGCGGCCGGCCTGATCCCGGACCCCTTCCTCGGCCGGAACGAGGCCGAGGTGGCGTGGGTGGGCCGCCGCGGCTGGACCTATGAGCGCGTCCTCGACGCGGGCTCCGGGCAGGAGCAGACCGACCTGGTCTTCGACGGCCTCGACACGGTCGCCGAGATCCTGCTGGACGGCCGGCCGCTGGGCCGGACCCGGAACATGCACCGGACGCACCGCTTCGACGTCACCGGGCTGAGCGGGCGGCTGACCGTGCGGTTCGCCTCCGCGTACGCCGAGGCGGAGGCGGTCCGGGGCCGGGTCGGCGAGCGGCCGGGGGCGTACGCCGAGCCCTACCAGTACGTACGGAAGATGGCCTGCTCCTTCGGCTGGGACTGGGGGCCGGCCCTGGTGACCGCCGGGATCTGGCGGCCGGTCCGCCTGGAGCACTGGTCGACGGCCCGCCTCGCCCGGGTCCGCCCCCTGGTCACCGTCGAGGACGGCACCGGCGTGGTCGAACTCCGCGTCGACGTCGAACGCACCCGCGTGGAGGCCCCGCTCGCCGTCGAGGCCACGATCGACGGCGTGACGGCCCGCGCCGCCCTCGACGGCACCCGCGGCACGGTACAGCTGCGGGTGCCGGAGGCGGAGCTGTGGTGGCCGCGCGGTTACGGCGGACAGCCGCTGTACGACGTCGAGTTGACGCTGCTGCACGGGGACGCCGCGCTGGACGTGTGGCGGCGGCGGATCGGCTTCCGCTCCGTCGCGCTGGACACCTCCGCCGACGCGCACGGCACCGGCTTCACCCTGGTGGTCAACGGGGAGCGGCTGTTCGCGCGGGGCGTCAACTGGATTCCGGACGACGTCTTCCCCAGCCGGATCACCCGCGCCCGCTACCGGGAGCGGCTGGCGCAGGCCGCCGCCGCGGGTGTCGACCTGGTGCGGGTCTGGGGCGGCGGGATCTACGAGAGCGAGGACTTCTACGACGCCTGCGACGAGCTGGGGTTGCTGGTCTGGCAGGACTTCCCGTTCGCCTGCGCCGCCTACCCGGAGGAGCAGCCGCTGCGCGGCGAGGTGGAGGCCGAGGCCCGGGAGAACGTCGTACGGCTGATGCCGCACCCCTCGCTGGTGCTGTGGAACGGCAACAACGAGAACCTGTGGGGCTTCCGTGACTGGGCGTGGGAGGGGCGGCTGGCCGGGGAGTCCTGGGGCGAGGGGTACTACCTGGGGCTGCTGCCGCGGGTGGTGGCCGAGCTGGACCCGACCCGGCCGTACACGGCGGGCAGCCCCTGGTCCGGGTCCTGGGACCACCACCCGAACGACCCGGCGCACGGCACGCACCACTCGTGGGAGGTGTGGAACCGGGAGGACTGGGCGGCGTACCGGGCGAGCGTGCCGCGGTTCGTGGCCGAGTTCGGCTGGCAGGCGCCGCCCGCGTACGCCACGCTGCGGCGCGCCCTGCCCGGCGAGCGGCTCGCGGCGGACTCCCCCGGCATGCTGCACCACCAGAAGGCCGACGACGGCAACGGCAAGCTCGCGCGCGGTCTGGAACGGCACTTCGTCCCGCCTCACGCCGGCGACTTCGACCGCTGGCACTACCTCACCCAGGTCAACCAGGCCCGCGCGGTCGCCGCCGGGATCGAGCACTGGCGGTCGCACTGGCCGGTGTGCGCGGGCACGGTGCTCTGGCAGCTCAACGACTGCTGGCCGGTGACCAGTTGGGCCGCGATCGACGGCGACGGCCGGGAGAAGCCGCTCTACCACGAGCTGTGCCGGCTCTACGCGGACCGGCTGCTGGCCCTGCGCGACGCGTCGCTCGCCGTCGTCAACCAGGCCGCCGAGCGCTGGTCGGGGCGGGTGCTGCTGCGCCGGATGTCGGTGGCGGGCCCGGAACTGGGGCGGGCGGAGCTGCCGTTCACGGCGGAGCGGCGGACGGTCGCCGTCCTGGACGTACCGCGGGAGCTGCGGCCGGCCGGGCCGGAGGAGTTCCTCGTCGCCGACGCGGACGGCCTGCGGGCGACGCGCTTCCCGGCGCCGGACCGCGACATCCCCTACGTCGTCCCCGAGTACGGCGTCGCGCTCGCGCCCGGCGGGATCACGGTGACCGCCCGGACCCTGGTCCGGGACCTGCTGCTCCAGGCCGACCGGCTGGACGCGGCGGCACGGGCCGACCGGGGACTGGTCACCCTGCTGCCCGGGGAGAGCGTGACCATCGGCGTGCGCGGCTGGAAGACTCCGGACGCGCACGCCGCCCGGACCGCCCTGTACTGCCTGGAGCCCCCACGATGACCAGCCCCCGCGTGACCATCAAGGACGTCGCCGCGCGCGCCGGCGTGTCCAAGGGAGCGGTGTCCCTCGCCTTCAACCACAAGCCGGGGCTGTCGGAGGCGACCCGGGACCGGATCTTCCGGGCCGCGCGGGACCTGGGCTGGGCACCGGACCCGGCCGCACGGACGCTGGCCGGATCGCGGGTGGACGTGGTGGGGCTGGCGGTGTGCCGGCCCGCCCGGCTGCTCGGTCTTGAGCCGTTCTACATGGAGTTCGTCTCCGGGGTGGAGAGCGTGCTGACCGAGCACTCCTGCTCGCTGCTGCTGCGGCTGGTGCGGACGGTGGAGGAGGAGGCCGGGCTGCTGGAGTCCTGGTGGCGGGCGCGGCGGATCGGCGGGGCGATCCTCGTCGACTTCCGCGCGGACGACCCCCGGGTGGAGCCGGTGCGACGGCTGCGGATACCGGCGGTCGCGGTCGGACACCCCTCGCTGACCGGCTCGCTCACCTCGGTCTGGACCGACGACGCGTCCGCGGTGGGCGAGGCGGTGCGCTATCTGGCGGCGCTCGGGCACCGGCGGATCGCCCGGGTGGGCGGCGCGGCGGCGCTGGGGCACACCGCGATCCGGACGGCCGCGTTCGACGAGGCGGCGCGGACGCTGGGACTGGCCGGGGCGCGGCAGGTGGCCACGGACTTCTCGGGGGACGCGGGGGCGCGGGCCACGCGGTCGCTGCTGACGGCTCCGCCGGGGGACCGGCCGACGGCGGTGGTCTACGACAACGACATCATGGCGGTGGCGGGGCTGGCGGTGGCCGCGGAGATGGGGCTGCGGGTGCCGGCGGACGTGTCGTTGCTGGCGTGGGACGACTCGCAGCTGTGCCGGCTGACCCGGCCGACGTTGTCGGCGATGAGCCATGACGTGCACGGGTTCGGGGCGGAGGTGGCCCGGACGCTGTTCGGGGTGATCGGCGGGGAGGGCGGGGGTTCCCGTCCGGTGGCCACGCCGGTGCTGGTGCCTCGGGGGTCCACTGCGCCGCCTGGTTGACGGCCGTACGGGGGGGGGCCGCGGGCTCGGTGTGGCCGATCGCGCGGTTCCCCGCGCCCCTGGCGGTGTCCTCTCACCGCGCTTTCTCATGTGACCTGCGCCGCTGTGTCCGTCAGGACTGGGCAGCTACGTTACTGGTAAGTAGCATGGGTTGGGCAAGCGCTCAGCGTCCCGCACCTCTGGAGGAGAGCCATCGTGCCTCGTACCGTCAGGGACGTCGTCTTCGTAGACGGCGTCCGTACCCCGTTCGGCAAGGCGGGCCCGAAGGGCGTCTACCACGAGACCCGGGCCGACGACCTCGTGGTGAAGGCGATCCGGGAGCTGCTGCGCCGCAACCCCGGCCTGGACCCCAAGAAGGTCGACGAGGTCGCCGTCGCCGCCACCACGCAGATCGGTGACCAGGGCCTGACCATCGGCCGCACCGCCGGCATCCTGGCCGGTCTGCCGACCTCGGTGCCCGGTTACTCCATCGACCGGATGTGCGCGGGCGCGCTGACCGCCGTCACCACGGTGGCCGGTTCCGTCGCCTTCGGCGCGTACGACGTCGCCATCGCGGGCGGTGTCGAGCACATGGGCCGCCACCCGATGGGCGAGGGCGTGGACCCCAACCCGCGGTTCGTGTCCGAGAAGCTGGTCGACGAGTCCGCCCTGTTCATGGGCATGACCGCGGAGAACCTGCACGACCGCTACCCGACCCTCACCAAGCTCCGGGCGGACGAGTACGCGGTGCGCTCGCAGGAGAAGGCCGCGAAGGCGTACGCCAACGGCAAGATCCAGGCCGACCTGGTGCCGGTGTCGGTGCGCCGTACCGACCCGGCGAGCGGCGAGACGGGCTGGGGCCTGGTCACCGCCGACGAGCCGATGCGTCCGGGCACCACGCTGGAGAACCTGGCGAACCTGAAGACGCCGTTCCGGGTGCACGGCCGGGTCACCGCGGGCAACGCGGCCGGTCTGAACGACGGCGCGACCGCCTCGCTGATCGCCTCCGAGGACTTCGCCCGCGAGAACGGCCTGCCGGTCAAGATGCGCCTGGTCTCCTACGCCTTCGCGGGCGTCGAGCCCGAGGTGATGGGTTACGGCCCGATCCCGGCGACGGAGAAGGCCCTCGCGCAGGCGGGGCTGTCGATCTCCGACATCGGCCTGTTCGAGATCAACGAGGCGTTCGCGGTCCAGGTCCTCGCCTTCCTGGAGCACTACGGCATCGCGGACGACGACGAGCGCGTCAACCAGTACGGCGGCGCCATCGCCTTCGGCCACCCGCTGGCCTCCTCCGGCGTCCGGCTGATGACGCAGCTGGCCCGCCAGTTCGAGGAGCAGCCGCACGTCCGCTACGGCCTGACCACCATGTGCGTCGGCTTCGGCATGGGCGCGACGGTCATCTGGGAGAACCCGCACTTCGAGGGGGACAAGTGAGCACCACCGCAGAGCTGCTGAAGGGTGCGGCCGAGCTGTTCCCCGGCGAGGTCGTCACCCAGGCCCACGTACGCCACTTCGACCTGCCGCTGGGTGCCGGGCGCTTCGCCCTGATCACCCTCGACAACGGTCACGACCACACCAAGCCGACCACCCTCGGCCCGCAGTCGCTGGCGAACATCGACGCCGCCATCGACCAGGTCGAGAAGGAGGCCGCGGACGGCGGCATCGTCGGTGTCGGCGTCACCGGCAAGCCGTTCGTCTTCGCGGTCGGCGCCGACCTCAAGGGCGTCGAGCTGCTGAAGCGGCACGAGGACGCGGTCGCCATCGGCAAGGGCGGCCACGACGTCTTCAAGCGGCTGTCGACGCTGGCCGTGCCGACGTTCGCGTACTACAACGGCGCGGCGATGGGCGGCGGCGTGGAGATCGGCCTGCACTGCGCGTACCGCACGGTGTCGGCCGCGGTCCCCGCGTTCTCCCTGCCCGAGGTCTTCCTCGGCCTGGTCCCCGGCTGGGGCGGCTGCACGCTGCTGCCGAACCTGATCGGCGCCGACAAGGCCGTGACGGTCGTCATCGAGAACAGCCTCAACCAGAACAAGCAGCTCAAGGGCGGCCAGGTCTACGACCTCGGCATCGCGGACGCGCTCTTCGAGGGCGCCGACTTCCTGGAGCAGTCCCTGGTCTGGACGGCGTCCGTCCTCAAGGGCGAGATCGCCGTCGAGCGTCCGGCGATCGACCGCGGCGAGGGCTGGGACCAGGCCGTCGCGCGCGGCCGGTCCATCGCCGACTCCAAGGTGCACGGCGCCGCCCCGGCCGCCTACCGCGCCCTGGACATCATCGCCGCCGCCAAGGACGGCGACCTCCAGGCCGGTTTCGACGCCGAGGACCAGGCCCTCGCCGACCTCATCATGAGCGGTGAACTGCGTGCCGGGCTCTACGCGTTCAACCTGGTGCAGAAGCGTGGCAAGCGCCCGGCCGGCGCCCCGGACAAGAACCTGGCCCGCCCGGTCACCAAGGTGGGCGTGGTCGGCGCCGGTCTGATGGCCAGCCAGCTCGCGCTGCTGTTCGTGCGCCGCCTGGAGGTGCCGGTCGTGCTGACCGACATCGACCAGGAGCGCGTCGACAAGGGCGTGGGCTATGTGCACGCCGAGATCGACAAGCTGCTGCTCAAGGACCGGATCAACCGGGACAAGGCCAACCGGCTCAAGGCCCTGGTCACCGGCGTCCTGGACAAGGCCGAGGGCTTCGCGGACGCGGACTTCGTCATCGAGGCCGTGTTCGAGGAGATCGGCGTCAAGCAGCAGGTGTTCGCCGAGGTGGAGGCCGTGGCGCCGGCGCACGCGATCCTCGCCACCAACACCTCCTCGCTGTCGGTGTCGGAGATGGCGTCGAAGCTGAGGCACCCCGAGCGGGTCGTCGGCTTCCATTTCTTCAACCCGGTCGCGGTGCTGCCGCTGCTGGAGATCGTCCGCGGTGAGCGGACCGACGACGCCTCGCTCGCGACGGCGTTCGCGGTCGCCAGGAAGCTGAAGAAGACGGCCGTCCTGGTCAAGGACGCCCCGGCGTTCGTCGTGAACCGCATCCTGACCCGCTTCATGGGCGAGATCCAGAACGTGATCGACGAGGGCACCCCCGTCGAGGTCGCGGAGAAGGCGGTGGAGCCGCTCGGCCTGCCGATGTCCCCGCTGGTCCTCCTCGAACTGGTCGGCCCGGCGATCGGCCTGCACGTCTCCGAGACGCTGCACCGCGCGTTCCCGGACCGCTTCACCGTCTCCCCGAACCTCAAGGCGGTCGTCGAGGCGGGCAAGCGCGGCTTCTACGTCTACGACAGCGGCAAGCCGGAGCTGGACCCGGAGGTCGCCGCGCTGCTGAAGCAGGGCGACACCGTGCTGACCGAGGAGCAGGTCCGCGACCGCGTCCTGGACGCCGTGGCCCAGGAGATCGGGCTGATGCTCGCCGAGGGCGTCGTCGCCGAGGCGCAGGACATCGACCTGTGCCTGATCACCGGTGCCGGCTGGCCCTTCCACCTGGGCGGCGTCACGCCGTACCTGGACCGGGCGGGCGTCGCCGAGCGGGTGAACGGCAAGCGGTTCCTGGAGCCGGGCGTGGCGAGCGTCCCGGCGTAGACGGCCGGAGGGGGGCGGGGGCCGTGCCCCTCGCCCCGCCCGGTCAGAGCCCGGCCGCCCGGGGGTGGCCGGCGGTGACGCCCCGGGTGCCGGGCAGCAGCCGGGGGCGGTCCGCCGGCAGGGCGGGGTCGGACTCCCGGTACGGCCGGAGCAGTACGGTCAGGTCCGCGGCCGCGGCGGCGGGCGGCCCCCGGCCCGCTCCACCGGGGCCCCGGCCACCGTCCACCGCTCCACCCGCCGGTCGCCGTACACCAGCTCGGCACCCGGGCCAGGAAGCGGCCGGCCACGGCCGGCGCGGGGCTTCCCGCTGGTCGGAGACGCCGGGCTTGCAGGTGACGCCGAGCAGCAGGACCCGTGAGCCGCGCACCGCCGGCCCACGTCGTCGAACAACTTCGCGGCGCGGTCCCCCACATGCGCCGGCATCCGCTGGTCGATCTCCTGCGCCAGCTCCACGAACCGGAACGGGATGCCGAGCGAACGCACCTTGTACGAGAGGCAGTGGGGGGCGACCGGGATGCGGTGCCCGCCGACGCCGGGTCGACGTCGCCGACGCGCGGGCGATGCGGGCGAGGCGGGCACAGGGGTTCACGGCCGTCCGCGAGCCCGGCGTGATCGCCGCCGCCGGCACGGCGGTGATCCGCGTACCGACCCGCTCACCGCGTACACCGCCCCTGACCTCCTACGAGCGGTTCGCGTCCCGGGTGGTGGAGGCCAGGGGCGCCCGGGAGGCCGAGCCGGCCGAGCTGCTGGAGAACACCTGCCGGCGCCCGCAGCCGGCCGCCGTGGCCGCGCGGGCGAGGCGAGGGGCAGCCCGACGGGGCCGAGCCCGGTGACGACAAGGTCCGTACTCATCCACCACGCCCCGAAAGAGTGCGCCGATCGGGATATACGGCACGAACTGCACGGTGGGTGCCGCCGCGGCCCGTGCCCCTCCGCCCGCGCGTCCCCCGGCTCTCAGACCTCCTGCCAGGCGGTCAGCGCCAGGCCCGGTTCGTCCTTGCGGCGGGTCAGCAGGAGGCGCCCGGTCGACGGGGAGAGGGTGACCGCGACCACCCGCTCGGTCTCGTCCACGGCCAGGGCGAGTTCGGCGTCGTCGGCGAGCGCGGGCCCGGACTCGGTCCACCAGGCACCCGCCGCCTCCCGCTCGGTCGGGTAGGCCGCGAAGGCGACGCGCCCGCCGGCCGACCGCTGGCCGAGCAGCGTGCAGTCGTACCCCTCGATCACACAGCGCACGGCGGCGACCGGGCCGGGTCCCGCGGCGGCGGCCAGCGCGACGGGCGGCCCGCCGGGACGCCAGGCGCACAGGTCCCCGGAGACGGCGTCGGTGAAGAAGACGGTGGTGTGCCCGGCGGAGGTGGCCAGCGCCCGCAGCGTGCCCGGCCGGACGCTCGCCTCGGCCCGGTCGTCGAGAACCGGCTGCGCGCCCGGCTTCTCCTGCCGCCAGTGCAGCAGTACGCCGTCGGCGGCGGCGTACGCCTCGACGAGACCCGACTCCCCGGTGACGGCGGCGGGTTCGTCCTGGAGTCCCTCGCCCCCGAGGTCCCGCCAGGGCTCCCAGCCGCCCTTCTCCTTCTGGGCCAGCAGGCTCATGCCGCCGCCCGCGTTGCGGACGAAGAGGTGGGCGCGGCCCCGCGCGTCGACCGCGACGGCGGGCGTCCCGGTGCGGGCGCCCTTCTTGTCGGGGTGGCCGACCGGGCTCCAGTCCAGCGGGGCGAGCCGGGGCCGGAAGTGGGTGGAGTGCACCAGGCCGGACTGGCCGCCGCCGGTGGGCCGCCACGCGACCAGATGGGCGTACCGGTCGGCGCCGACGCCGACCGAGAGGCCGGGGCGCAGCTTCTGGTCGCCGCCGATCCGGCGCGGGGCCTCCCAGGGGCCGCCGGGCCCCGGTTCCGCGCGGCACAGGACCGCGTCGCCCGACGGCAGATAGACGCAGAGGCGGCCGTCACGGCCGCGCAGGAGCCAGTCGCCGTTCACCAGTTCACTTTACGCGGCGCCGTTCGCACCCTGCCGTGCGACCCTGACCGCATGGACTCCGACGCCCCCCTGCTCGTGATCGTGGACGCCGCCAACGTGGTCGGGTCGGTGCCCGACGGCTGGTGGCGGGACCGGCGCGGCGCCGCCGAGCGGCTGCGGGACCGGCTGGCCGCGGACGGGGTGCCGGGGCGGGCGGGGCCGGTGGAGCTGGTGCTGGTCGTGGAGGGCGCGGCACGCGGGGTGCCGTCCGTGCCCGGCGTACGGGTGGAGGACGCCCCCGGCAGCGGTGACGACCACATGGTCGACCTGGTCGCGCGGGCCGGCGGCCGCCCCGTCCTGGTGGTGACGGCCGACCGGGAACTGCGGCGCCGGGTGACGGACCTGGGCGCCGAGGTGGCGGGGCCGCGGACGGTGCGGCCGGGGCGGGACGCCACCTAGTCAGCGCAGGCAGGCGTCGGTCTCGGTGCCGAGGACGCCGAGCAGGGCGAGGGCCTGGGCGGCGGGGGAACCGGGCGGCGCGCTGTAGAGGACGAGGTGCTGGTCGCGGTCGGTGAGGGCGAGGGAGTCGCAGTCGACGGTGACCTCGCCGACGACCGGGTGCCGGAAGGTCTTCGTCAGGGTCGGCGCGGCGCGCACGTCGTGGCGCTCCCCCAGGCGGGCGAAGTCGGGGCTGGTGGCCCGGAGTTCGGCGACGAGCCCGGTGACCACGGGGTCCGCCGGGTAACGGGCGAGGGCGGTCCGCAGCTGCCTGACGACGTGCAGCCGGAACTCGGCCGCGTCCGACACCCCGTACAGCGGGGGGCCGGCCCGGTCCGGGCCGGGGAAGGCGCGGCGCGCGAGGTTGCGCTGCTCGGGGGCGAGCGGGCCGAAGTCCTCCATGAGGGCCGCGGCGAGGTCGTTCCAGGCGAGCACCTCGAAGGCGGCGGACAGGACGAGGCCGCCCGTCTGCGGCAGCCGCTCCAGCAACGCGAGGATGCTCGGCCGGACGTCGCGCCGGTGCGCCCGGGTCCGGGTCGGCGCGGTGCCCGCGAGGACGTGGAGGTGGTCGCTCTCGGCGTCGGTGAGCCGCAGCGCGCCCGCGATCCCGGCGAGCACCTCGCCCGACGGGCGGGGCGCCCGGCCCTGTTCGAGCCGGACGTAGTACTCGGTGGAGATGTGCGCCGGCACCGCGACCTCCTCCCGGCGCAGGCCCGGGGTCCGGCGGCGCGGTCCGGTGGGGAGGCCGACGTCCTGGGGGCGGAGCCGCTCGCGACGGGAGCGGAGGAACGCCCCCAGTTCCTGCTTGTCCATACCCCGAAGTGTGCACCCCGCCCGGCCGCCGATCCTGGTACGGGGTGTGCCTGCCCCCGGTCCGGGGCCCGCCCCCACACTGGTGGCATGACGAACCACACCGACATCGCCCCCATCGGCCTGCTCACCGGCAAGGTCGTCCTCGTCACCGGCGCCAGCCGCGGTATCGGGGAGGCCGCCGCCCGGCTCTTCTCCGCCGAGGGCGCCGCCGTCGTGCTCGCCGCCCGCGGCACGGACGCCCTCGACCGCGTCGTCGCCGGCATCCGGGCCGGCGGCGGCACCGCCGACGCGGTCGCCCTGGACCTCGCCGACCCCGACAGCGTCCGCGCGGCGGTCGACCGCGTCGGGGAACTGCACGGCCGGCTGGACGGCGCCTTCAACAACGGCGCGGCGATCCAGCGGCCGGGCCCGCTGCACACCACGAGCGACGAGGACATCGACGTCCAGTTCACCGTGAACTTCCGGGCGCACTGGACCGCCATGAACGCCGAGGCCGCCCTCATGCGGCGCGGCGGTGGCGGCGCGATCGTCAACACCTCCAGCGTCGGCAGCCGCCGCGCCAACCCGGCCCTCCCGGCGTACGGCGCGATGAAGCGCGCGCTCAACAGCATCACCGAGACGGCGGCGGTGACCTGGGCCCCGGAGGGCATCCGGGTCAACGGCATCACCCCCGGCGGCACCACCACGGAGATGATCGACGCGTGGGAGGCGGCGACCCCCGGCGTCGTCGAACGGATCACCTCGTCGGTCCCGCTGGGCCGGATGGCCGAGCCCCGCGAGATCGCCGAGGCCGCCGCCTGGCTGCTCAGCGACCGGGCCTCGTACGTGACCGGCGCGATCGTGCCGGTGGACGGCGGCGCCGGCGCCTGAGCCGAGGCCCGTCCAGGGGCGCCGTAGGGCGCGTACCCCACCGCCCCGTCACGGCCGCCGTACCCGCACATACACCACCGCCCCGTCCACCACCGCCGCCTCCCGGTACCGCTCGGCCAGGAGGCGGCGCAGGGTCGGGAGGTGCGCCGGGGCGTACGGGGCGCCGCGGGAGTCGTCGACGATCAGGGCGGGCGGCCGGGCGGACGTCTCCCGGCGGAAGACGCGCCAGGCGCCCGGGACGGCGTACCGTTCGCCGACCCGGGCGCCGGACCGGCCGCCGCTGTGGTTGGTGAGGAGCCCCGCGGTGAGGTAGCGGCTGGCGGGGGACCGGCCGGCCAGCCAGTACGTCTCCGGGTGCATGCCCCAGACCAGGACCCGGTCGTCCGGCGCGGTGGCGCGGGCCACGGCGTCGGCGAGCCGCCGGGAGTGGTCGAGCGAGGCGCGGGGCGCGAGCAGCCCCCAGGTCAGGAAGAGCGCGCAGCAGCACGCGGTGCCGAGGACCGCGCGGGCGGTGCGCTCCCGGGGAAGGGCGGTGAGCGCGGCCGTCGCCAGCAGGGTCAGCGGCGGCAGCAGCTGGAGGTAGTAGTGGCCGAAGAAGTGCAGGCCGGTGCCGACCGCCAGGGCCGACGCGGCGAGCCACACCCACAGGTCGGCGGCGCGGCCGGGCGGGCGGCGGGCCAGCGGGGACAGCAGGGCCGCGCAGGCGACGGCGAGGAGCGCCGCGTTGCCGGCGGCGCGCAGTGCGACGTGCGTCCAGGAGCCGGAGAAGGAGGCGTAGGAGCCGGAGCCGGTGACCGTCCAGAAGAGGAAACCGGAGGGGTCGGTGAGCAGGGCCGCGCCGAGGACGGGGAGGGCGGCGCCCGCCGTCAGCCGGAGCAGGGGGCCCCGCCCGGGGCCGCACAGCCACAGCACCGGCAGCAGCACCGCCGCGCCGGTCTGCTTGGCCAGGAAGGCGCAGGCGACGGCCAGCCCGGCGGCGGTCCAGCGGCGGCGGTCGGCGCACCACAGGGCCGCCGCCGTGCACGGCAGTATGAACACCTCGAAGCCGGCGGCCTGGGCGTCCTCGGGGTTGAGGCCGACGGAGACCAGCAGGTACAGCACCCCGGCGGTGCGGCCGGGGCCGTCGCCCCAGCGGCGGCGGGCCAGCGAGGCGAGCAGGGCCGCGGTGGCGAACTGGGCGAGGACCGCCAGGACCCGTACCGACACCAGTGACTCGGAACCGGTCAGCGCGAAGGCGCCCTGGTAGAGCCAGGGCACCAGCGGCGGTTTGCGGTCGACGACCGTCTCGTAGAGCCGGCCGCCCCCGGCGAGCAGCCGGGCCTGCACGGCGAGGTAGCCCTCGTCGGGGTTCCACCAGGGCCGGGTGAAGGACGGGACGCGGGTGAGGCAGGCCAGCGCCGCGAGGAGCGGCAGCACCCGCGTCCAGTACCGGCGCCCGGCACGCGGGACGGCGACGGAGGGTGACGGTGCGGGCAGCAGAGCGTGCATGCCCGCACGCTAGCGGTCCGGCGTCACCCCCGGCCGTTCTCCGCCTCGCCGCGGGCCAGGCGGCTGTGGGTGCGGCCGTAGAAGAAGTACACGACGACGCCGATCACCATCCAGATGCCGAACCGCAGCCAGGTCTCGGCGGGCAGGTTGAGCATCAGCCAGAACGAGGCCGCCACGGAGACGATCGGCAGGACCGGGACCAGCGGGGTGCGGAAGGCGCGGGGCAGGTCGGGGCGGGTGCGGCGCAGGATGATCACGCTGACGGCGACGATCACGAAGGCGAAGAGGGTGCCGATGTTGACCAGCTCGGCGAGTTCGCTCAGGGAGGTGAAGCCGGCGACGATCGCGATGACGACGCCGAGGAGGATTGTCGGACGGTACGGCGTCTTGAACCTGGGGTGGACGCGGGAGAAGAAGCGGGGCAGCAGGCCGTCGCGGCTCATGGCGAAGAAGACCCGGGTCTGGCCGAGCAGCAGGATCATGCAGACGGTGGTCAGGCCGACCGCCGCGCCGAAGCTGATGACGCCGGAGAAGAACGGGTGCCCGGTCGCCTTGAACGCGTCGGCGAGCGGTGCGTCCACCGACAGCTCGCTGTAGTGCTGCATGCCGGTGACGACGATCGACACGGCGACGTACAGGATCGTGCAGATGAAGAGGGACCCGAGGATGCCGCGGGGCATGTCGCGCTGCGGGTTCCTGGTCTCCTCGGCGGCGGTGGCGACGATGTCGAAGCCGATGAAGGCGAAGAAGACGATGGATGCGGCGGTGAAGATGCCCATCACGCCGAAGTTGGCCGGGGCCCAGCCGAACATGAGCTGGATGAGGGGTGAGTGCAGTCCGCCGCCCGCCTCGACCGGCTGGGACTTCGGGATGAACGGGTCGTAGTTGGCGCCCTTGACGAAGAAGGCCCCGGCGATGATGACGACGAGGACGACGGCCACCTTGATGGCGACGACGACCGAGGTGATCCGCGCCGACAGCTTCATGCCGAGGACGAGGACGGCGGTGAGCACCAGCACCAGCGCGGCGGAGAGGATGTCGAAGCCGAAGCCGTCCGCGCCGTCCCGGCCGCCGAGGTAGTCCGGGAAGTGCCAGCCGGCGTTCTCCAGCAGCGAGCGGATGTACCCCGACCAGCCGACGGCGACCACCGCCGTGCCGAGCGCGAACTCCAGCACCAGGTCCCAGCCGATGATCCAGGCCGGCAGCTCGCCGAGCGAGGCGTAGGAGAAGGTGTACGCCGATCCGGCCACCGGCACGGTGGAGGCGAACTCGGCGTAGCAGAGGGCGGCGAGCGCGCAGACCACGCCGGCGACGACGAAGGCCAGCGCGGTGGCCGGTCCGGCGTTGTTCTTGGCGACCGTGCCGGTGAGCACGAAGATGCCGGTGCCGATGACGACACCGACGCCGAAGACGGTCAGATCGAGCGCGGACAGGGATTTCCTGAGGGCGTGCTCGGGTTCCTCGGTGTCCTGGATGGACTGCTCGATCTGCTTCGTCCGGAAGAGGGTGCTGCTCACGGGACCTCCCACGCTGGTCGCCCTCGACATGATCGAGAGGGGGCGCGGTACGTATGCCCCGGCGGGCGCGCATCCACGCGGACGGGCCGGTTCCGCCACCCCGATGCGGTGGCGGGACCGGCCCGTCGGCGGCGCGTCAGTCGCGGGTGGCCTCCACCGCTTCGGCGCCGGAGCGGTCGTACCGGCCGTCGAGCTTGGCGACCAGCCCGGTGACCTGGCGGGCGATGTCCGGTGCGGTCAGCCCGATCTCGGCGAGGACCTCGGCGCGGGAGGCGTGGTCGAGGAAGCGCGGCGGGATGCCGAAGTCGCGCAGCGGCACGTCCACGCCGGCGTCCCGCAGGGCCTGGGCGATGGCGGAGCCGACGCCGCCGACGCGCGAGTTGTCCTCGACGGTGACGACGACGCGGTGCCGCTCGGCGAGCGGGGCCATCGCCTCGTCCACCGGCTTGACCCAGCGGGGGTCGACGACGGTGGTGGTGATGCCCTGCTTGTCCAGCAGGTCCGCGACCTCCAGGCACATCGGCGCGAGCGCCCCGACGGAGACCAGGAGGACGTCGGGGTTCCCGGTGCCGGGCTCGCGCAGGACGTCCATGCCGCCGACGCGGCCCACGGCGGGGACGGCGGGGCCGACGGCGCCCTTGGAGAAGCGGACCACGGTCGGCGCGTCGTCCACGGCGACGGCCTCGCGGAGCTGGGCGCGGACCTGGTCGGCGTCGCGCGGGGCGGCGAGCCTGAGGCCGGGGACGACCTGGAGGATCGACATGTCCCACATGCCGTTGTGGGAGGCGCCGTCGGTGCCGGTGACGCCGGCCCGGTCCAGGACGAAGGTCACGCCGCACCTGTGCAGGGCGACGTCCATGAGCACCTGGTCGAAGGCCCGGTTGAGGAAGGTGGCGTAGACGGCGAAGACCGGGTGCAGGCCGCCGTGGGCGAGGCCGGCCGCGGAGACCGCGCCGTGCTGCTCGGCGATGCCGACGTCGTACACCCGCTCGGGGAAGCGCTTGGCGAACTTGTCCAGGCCGACCGGCTGGAGCATCGCGGCGGTGATCGCGACGATGTCGGCGCGCTCCTCGCCGAGCCTGACCATCTCCTCGCCGAAGACGGACGTCCAGTCGGCGCCGGCGGTGGAGATCGGCAGGCCGGTGTCGGGGTGGATCTTGCCGACGGCGTGGAAGCGGTCGGCCTCGTCGGCGAGGGCGGGCTGGTAGCCGCGGCCCTTCTCGGTGAGGCAGTGCACGATGACCGGGCCGCCGAAGCGCTTGGCGCGGGTCAGCGCGGACTCCAGGGCCTCGATGTCATGGCCGTCGATCGGGCCGACGTACTTCAGGCCCAGGTCCTCGAACATGCCCTGCGGGGCGATGAAGTCCTTCAGGCCCTTCTTGGCGCCGTGCAGGGTGTCGTAGAGGGGGCGGCCGACGACCGGGGTGCGCTCCAGGAGGTCCTTGCCACGGGCGAGGAAGCGCTCGTAGCCGTCGGTGGTGCGCAGGGTGGCCAGGTGGTTGGCGAGGCCGCCGATGGTGGGCGCGTAGGAGCGCTCGTTGTCGTTGACGACGATGACCAGGGGGCGGTCCTTGGCGGCGGCGATGTTGTTCAGCGCCTCCCAGGCCATGCCGCCGGTCAGGGCACCGTCGCCGATGACGGCGGCGACGTGCCGGTCCAGGCCCTGGATCTCGTTGGCCTTGGCGATGCCGTCGGCCCAGCCGAGGACGGTGGAGGCGTGGCTGTTCTCGATGACGTCGTGCTCGGACTCGCTCTGCGCGGGGTAGCCGGAGAGGCCGCCCTTCATCTTGAGCCGGGAGAAGTCCTGGCGGCCGGTGAGCAGCTTGTGCACGTAGGACTGGTGTCCGGTGTCGAAGAGCACCTTGTCCCGGGGGGAGTCGAAGACGCGGTGCAGGGCGATGGTGAGCTCCACCACGCCGAGGTTCGGGCCGAGGTGGCCGCCGGTCTTGGAAACGGCCTCGACGAGGAAGGTCCGGATCTCCTGGGCCAGCTGATCCAGCTCCTCCAGGCTGAGCCGGTCCAGATCGCGCGGTCCCGTGATGCGGGTCAGCAGCGGCACCCGTGCCTCCTTGCAGTAGAGCTGTTGCCGGGCCTGTCGAGTCTAATGTTCCGCTCCGGTGCCACGACTCCGGGCGGTGCGGCGTACGTCACGCGTTCGGCCCTACCCCGCAGGGGCCCCTCCTATGACACGGCTGTGCCCGGCACCGCCGTTGGTGCCGGGCACAGGCCGGTTCAGAAGCGGCCGGATCGCTAGGCGCGGCCGGCCGTCTTCTGGGTCTTGCGGGTCACCGCGTCGATGACGACCGTGGCGAGCAGCACACCACCGGTGATCATGTACTGGACCGGGGAGGCGATGCCCTCCAGGGCCAGGCCGTACTGGATGGAGACGATGACCATCACGCCGAGCAGCGCGTCCCAGGTGCGGCCGCGGCCGCCGAAGAGGGACGTGCCGCCGATCACGGCCGCGGCGATGACGTTCATCAGGAACTCACCGGTGCCCGCGCCCTGGTTCGCCGAGGCGATCTTCGACGCGACGAACAGGCCGCCGATCGCGGCGAAGGTACCGGCGATCGCGAAGACCGAGATCCGGACCAGCTCGACGTTGATGCCGGCCCGGCGGGACGCCTCGACGCTGCCGCCGAGCGCGAAGACCTTGCGGCCGTAGGCGGTGCGGCGCAGCACGAAATCGGTGAGCAGCAGGAACGCCAGGAAGATCACGACGGCCAGCGGAAGGCCCTTGTACTGGTTGAAGACGATCGCCACGACGAAGGCGAGGACGCCCAGCAGCACCGTGCGGACGATGATCTCGCTCAGCGGGCGGGAGGGCACCCCGGCGGCCTCGCGGCGGCGGTTGCCGAGGAACGCGGAGAGGAAGTACCCGGCGGTCACCACGACGGCGAGGCCGTAGGCGGCGGCCACGTCGCTGAAGTAGTAGCTGGTCAGGTTGACGACGATGCCGTCGGCGTCCAGGTTGATGGTGCCGTTGTCGCCGAGTATGCGGAGCATGAAGCCCTGCCAGAACAGCAGGCCGGCCAGGGTGACGGCGAACGCCGGGACGCCGATGCGGGCGAAGACGAAGCCGTGGATGGCGCCCGCGACGGTGCCGGTGAGGATGGACAGCACCAGCGCCAGGATCTCGTTCATGCCGTGCGTGACGTTCATGACCGCGAAGGCGGCGCCCGCGACACCGCTGACCGAGCCGACCGACAGGTCGATCTCGCCGAGCAGCAGGACGAAGACGATGCCGACGGCGATCATGCCGGTGCCGACCATGGCGACGGACATGTCGGAGAAGTTGCCGGCGGTGAGGAAGTTGCCGTTGAGGCTGGTGAAGATGGCCCAGATGACCAGCAGGCCCACGACGACCGGCATGGAACCGAGATCGCCGGCCTTCATCTTGCGCTTGAACTCGCCCACGTAACCGGCGAAGCCCTGTTCGCGGACGAGCAGGCGGGGGTCGACCGCGGGCACCGCGGCGGCGGCGGTCTTCTCGGCCGGCTCGGTGGCGGCCGGGGCGGGGGTCTTGTCGATGCTCACTTCTGGATCTCCCCATTGGTGCGCGCCGCACGACGGGTCACGGCGTTTTCCGTGGCACCGGTGATGGCGGAGATGATCTCTTCCTGGGAGGTCGACTTGACCTCGAAGATGCCGTTGTTGCGGCCGAGCCGCAGGACGGCGACCTTGTCGGCCACGGCCTTCACGTCGGCCATGTTGTGGCTGATGAGGATGACGGCGTGGCCGCGCTCGCGCAGCCGCTCGACCAGGTCGAGGACCTGGGCGGTCTGCTCGACGCCGAGGGCGGCGGTGGGCTCGTCGAGGATGACCAGCTTGGGCTCGCCGAGCATCGAGCGGGCGATCGCCACGACCTGGCGCTGACCGCCGGAGAGCGAGGCGATGGGGATGCGGACGCTGGGGATGCGGATGGACAGCGTGTCCAGCAGTTCCCGGGAGCGGCGCTCCATCTCCACCTCGTCCAGGACACCGCGCTTGCGGATCTCCCGGCCCAGGTAGAGGTTGCCGACGACATCGATGTTGTCGCACAGCGCGAGGTCCTGGTAGACGGTCGCGATGCCGAGGTTCTGGGCGTCGTTCGGCTTGCTGATGGTGACGGGCCTGCCGTCCCACTCGATGGCGCCCTCGTCGATGGGGTGGACGCCGGCGATCGTCTTGACCAGCGTGGACTTTCCGGCACCGTTGTCGCCGACCAGGGCGACCACTTCACCGGCGTGGACCTCAAGCTCTACGTCGGTGAGCGCCTGGACGGCACCGAACCGCTTGGAGACCCCGCGCAACGCCAGCACGGGCGTAGCGGACACGTGAACCAACTCCTTCGCCGCCTGACCCGGCGGGAGGTTGTGCAGAAGATTTGGGGGGTGGTGGTCCGTCCGGCGCCCCGCCTAGCTTGCGGGGCTGGTGTGTGCGGGGCGCCGGAGGAGCTGGGGCAGCCGGTCCCGTACGCGGCGCGCGCGGTACGGGAGGCGGTGCTGCTTAGGAGAGGCCGATCTTGTCGCAGGCGCTCTTGTACTTGCCCGCGCAGATCTCGTCGACCGTGTAGAAGCCTTCCTTCACCACGGTGTCCTTGATGTTGTCCTTGGTCAGCGAGACGACCGGGACGAGGACGGTCGGGATGTCCTTGGTGGTGGCGCTGTCGGCCTTGTCCTTGGCGATGGAGTCGAGCGACTCGCCCTTGGCGAGGGCGACGGCCATCTCACCCGCGGTGGCCGCCTCCTGCGGGTAGGACTTGTAGACGCTCATGTACTGCTCGCCGGTGATGATGCGCTGCACACCGTTCAGCTCGGCGTCCTGGCCGGTGACCGGGATGTCGTCGATCCCGGCGGCCTTCAGGGCGGTGATGATGCCGCCCGCCATGCCGTCGTTGGCGGAGTAGACGCCGATGATCTTGTCCTTGCCCAGGGCGGAGATGGCGCCCTCCATGTTGGCGTTGGCGTTCTCCGGCTTCCACTCCTTGGTGTCGTAGGAGCGGCCGATGTTCACCTTGCCCTTGAGGACGGAGAGCGCGCCCTCCTTGAACTGGGCGGCGTTCGGGTCCGTGGAGGAACCGTTCATCATGACGACCTGGCCGTCCTTGGCCTTGTCGCCCAGCGCCTCCAGCAGGGCCTCGCCCTGGGTCTTGCCGACGGTCACGTTGTCGAACGAGGTGTAGGCGTCGATCGGGCCCTCGGCCAGGCGGTCGTAGGCGACGACCGGGATGCCCTGGTCCTTGGCCTTCTTGATCGAACCGGCGATGGCCTTGGAGTCGACCGCGTCCACGATCAGGACGTCCACCTTGTTGGTGATCATCGTGTCGACCTGCTGCGCCTGCTGGCTGGCGTCCTGCTTGGCGTTGGCGTAGACGACCTCGCCCTTGTTGTTCGTCAGCTCCTTGACCTTCTTCTCGATCAAGGGCTTGTCGAACTTCTCGTAGCGCGCGGTCTGGTTCTCGGGAAGGAGCAGACCGACCTTGATCGCGTCGCCCTTCTTGCCCGAGTCCTTCGAGGAATCGGCGTTGTCGCCGGACTCCTTGGCACTGCCACAGGCGGCGAGCGAGACGGCCATCGCGGTGGCGGCTACGGCAACGGCGGCACGACGCATACGCGTGTTCACTTCAGAAACCTCCCTGACGAGGCCGCGTCGTTGCGGCCGAGGTGGCTGGAAGTCAACTCGGCCACACGTGCGACGTCAAGAAGTAAATCCTTAACGAGATGGCAACGGTGCCATCCGTTCTCTAAGTGAAGACGGGGGTGGCGGTGGGCCGGGCGCCCGCCGCGCTGCCGTCCAGAAGGGTCGAATCGCCCATCTCGCTGAGCGCGAGGGCGAGCGCGCCCAGCACCTCGGCCCGCCCGCCAAGTGCCCCGGGGAGCACGGAGAGTTGGCGTCCGGCGCTGGGGATGGCGTACCGGCCGACGGACTCCCGGATGGGGCCGAGGACCAGTTCGCCGGCCTCGGCGAGATCGCCGCCGAGGACGACCCGGCTGGGGTTGAGCAGGTTGCAGAGGTTGGCGACGCCGCTGCCGATGTGCCGGCCGACGTCGGCGACGACCCGACGGCAGCCCGGATCGCCGTCCCGGGCCAGCCTGACCATCGCTTCCATGGTCAGATCGGTGCCGTGGCTGGATCTGAGCAGCGGCAGCACGTACCGGGCGGCGGTGAAGGTCTCCAGGCAGCCGCGGTTGCCGCAGCGGCAGACCGGTCCCGACTCGTCGAGGGTGATGTGCCCGATCTCACCGGCCGTGCCGCCCGGCCCCCGGTAGATCTTGCCGTTGATCACCAGCCCGGCGCCGACGCCGCTGGCGACCTTGATGTACGCCAGGTCCCGCACCCCCCGGCCGCTCCCCCAGACCAGCTCGCCGAGGGCGCCGAGGTTGGCGTCGTTGTCCACGTGCACGGGCACGCCGAGCCGCCCCCGCAGCTCCTCGGCGGGCCGGGTGCCGCTCCAGCCGGGCAGGATCGACGTCGAGCCCAGCGTCCCCGACTCCACGTCGATCGGGCCGGGCACGCCGAGACCCACCCCGGCGATCTTGGAACGGTCCACGCCGGTCGCCACGATCAGCCGGCTGACCAGCTGCTCCGCCCGGTCGAAGCCCTGGGCCGAGGAGGCGTCCACGTCCAGCGGCTCGGACTCCTCGGCCAGCACCTGGTGGGCGAGGTTGCCGACGGCGACCCGCAGATGGGTGTGGCCGAAGTCCACGCCGATGACGATCCCGGCGTCCCCGCTGAGCGAGACGCTGCGGGCCCGCCGGCCGCCCGCCGAGGTGGGCGTCACCTCGACCGTGCCGCCGTCCTTCAGCTCCCGGACGATGTTGGAGACGGTCGCGGCGGACAGCCCCGTCGTCCTCGCGATCTCCGCCTGCGTGAGCGACCCGGCCAGCCGTACGGCACGTACGACCCTCTCCAGGTTGGCTCGGTGCAGCGACGACTGCGACCCCGGAGTCTCCACGACGACCTCCTGCGCCGGGGCCGCAGCGATGAGGCCCCGTCTATGTCCAACTAGTGAACTCTAAGCTGAGCCGTTCGGGTCGCCTCCCGTCAAGAGGTTGAACCGCATCCGGGTGCCCCTGCCCTCCTCCGCCGAATCTCCCCGCCGCTCCCGCCGGCGTCACTTCAGCGCCCCGGCGGTCAGCCCCTGGACCACCTGCCGCTGGAAGAGGATGTACGCCGCGAGCACCGGCAGCATCGCCATCACCAGGCCGGCGAAGAGTCCCGACCAGTCGCCCTTGTACCCCTGGCTGACCGCGAGCTGCACCAGGCCCTGGGTGAGGACGTGCTTGTCCGGGTCGGTGTTCAGCACGGTCGGCAGCATGTACTGGTTCCACTGCCCGAGGAAGTTGAAGATCCCCACGCTGATCAGCCCCGGCTTGGCCATCGGCAGCATGACCTGGAAGAACGTCCGGGTGTGCGAGGCACCGTCGACGAACGCGGCCTCCGCCACCGAGGTCGGCAGGGTGCGGAAGAACGCGGTCAGGAAGAAGACGGTGAACGGCAGCGAGTAGGCGATGTAGACGAGGATCAGCCCGTGGATGGTGTTCAGCAGCCCCATGTTGTCCACCACGTAGAAGAGGGGGACCAGGGCCAGCATGATCGGGAAGCTCATGCCGCCGACGAACAGGAAGTAGACGAACCGGTTGCCGGGGAAGTCGAAGCGGGCCAGCACATAGGCGGCCATCGAGCCGAGCACCAGGGTGCCGATGAGCGAGCCGCCCACGACCAGCACGGTGTTGAGGAAGTACTCGCTCATGTGGGCCTGGGTCCAGGCCCGGGACCAGTTGTCGAAGTGCAGCGCGTCCGGGAGCGACCAGGGCGAGCCGAAGATCGAGGCGTCGTCCTTGAAGGACGTCATCACCGCCCAGAGCAGCGGCAGCACCACCATGATCGCCCAGAGGACGAGGATGCCGTGCGAGAAGACGTTGAGGGCGGTGCCCTCCTTCTTCCCTGTGCCGTTCCCTTTCCCCTTCGCGGTGGTGGCGGGGGCTTCGGTCGTCTTCATCGTCAGTACTCCAGCCGCTCGCGCCGGCCCAGCCGCATCACCACGGCCGCGAAGGCCAGGGTGACGACGAGCAGGGCGACGCCGATCGTGGTGGCGTAGGCGGCCTGACCGTCACGGAACGCCTTCTGGTACACGTACAGGACCATGACGGTGGTCGAGTAGTCGGGGCCGCCGGGTCCGACGGTCATGATCTGCACGACCGCGAAGGACTCGGCGCCGAGCGCGAGGATGCCCATGTAGACCCAGCCGGACTGCACGGTGTCCCACAGCAGCGGCAGGGTGACCCGGAAGAACGTGGTGAAGCGGGTCGCCCCGTCCAGCAGCGCCGCCTCGTACAGCTCCGCCGGGACGGAGGCCATGCCGGCGGAGAACAGGACCACGAAGAAGCCGACCGTGGACCAGACCAGGACGGCCGTCACCGCCCACAGCGCCAGGTCCGGGTCGCCCAGCCACAGCGGCTGGAGGCCGTCCAGGCCGATGCCGCGCAGCAGGGAGTTGATCGCGCCGCTGTCCGGGTTGTAGGCGAACTGGAAGAGCAGGGCGACGATCGCGATGGAGAGCACCTGCGGGAAGAAGTAGACGATCTTGTAGAAGGCGGAGCCGCGGACGCCGGTGACCACCGGGCCGCCCTTCCGCTTCCGGCCGCCCACGTTGATCATGAAGGAGAGGAACAGCGCGAGGCCGAGCGTCACCAGGGGGACGAGCAGGGCGAAGAGCACGCTGTGCCAGAGCGACTTCCAGAAGATGTCGTCGTCGAGCATGCGGGTGTAGTTGTCGAAGCCGACCATCTCGAAGTCGGGGCTCAGGCCGGTCCAGTCGGTGAAGGAGTAGTAGATGGACTGGACGAACGGCCAGACGACGAAGAGGGCGTAGATCCCCAGCGGCAGCGCCAGGAACCCCACGATGAAGCGGTACTTGCCGTGCTGCATTGCCAACCGACCCCGATCTGCGCGCGGACGGCGCGCCGGGGCCCGTCCGGGGCACGGCGGGCTCCGGACCGGCCCTGGGCGCGCTTCCTTGAGGGTGCTACTGGTGCTTGTAGTGCTTGATCGACGTGTCCTTGGCGGCGTCGTCGGCGTAGCCCTGGATCTTCTTGACGGCCTCGGCCGGGGTGAGCCGGCCGGCCATCATCTCGCCGAGGCCGCCGACGCCGATCTGCTCCTTCTGGAGCTTGACGTACCAGTCCTGGATGCGGGGGTTGACGACGTTCTCGCCGGCCAGGTCGAGGGCGGCGACGCCCGCCTTCAGACCGGGGGTCAGCTCGATGCCGTCGGTGCCGCCGTCGTAGGCGGTCAGGGACTTGACCTTGGAGGTGAAGTTCCTGGACGACGCCTCGCTGAGCATGATGCGCAGCTGCTCCATGCCGCCGGTGCCGTTCCTCGCCTTGGCGGGGACGATGAACGGCTCGCCGCCGGAGGCCCAGATGGTGCCGAACGGCAGCTTGTCCGAGGCGTCCAGGCCGGTGGGCGCGGAGACGGTGACCTGGAAGTCGGCGGGGATGACCTTGGCCGACTCGTTCTCCACCCAGGAGCCGTTGGGCAGGAACAGGGCGTCGCCCTTGGCCCACGCGGTCTGCGACTGGATGTGGTCCAGGCCGGGGGTGCCCTTGAGGACGTACCCCTTCCGGTACAGCTCGTAGTACGCCTCGAAGCACGCCTTGACGGCCGGGTGCTTCCAGGCGTTCGGCTCCAGGTTGTCGATGGCGTCGAGGACCTCGGTGCCGCCCACCTTGGCGATCATCGGGTAGAGCGAGAAGGGGATGTAGTACGGGTACTTGCCCGCATACGTCCAGCCGGCCATGCCCTTCTTCTTGGCCTTGGCGCAGACCGCGAGCATCTCGTCCCAGGTCTTGGGGTATTCGGCGTCCAGCGAGTCCAGCGCCTTCTGCGAATACCAGACGCCGTACACGGTGTAGGCGTAGTAGAGGATCCAGACCTTCTCGCCGTCGAACCGGCCCATCTCCACGATGCCGGGGCGCAGCGTGTCGCGGACCTTCCTGGCCGGGTCGTCGTACGAGGGGGCGTCGAGCAGCGGGGTGAGGTCCGCGAGCTGGTTCTTGCCGACCAGGACGCCCATGTCCATCTGTTCCGCACCGGAGTTGTCGATGAGGTCGGGCGGGGTGCCCTGGTTGAAACGGGGCTGAAGGGTCGACTGGATCTTCTGGGTCGCGGAGAATTCGACGGTCGCGTCGGGGAAGTCCTTCTCGTAGATCCTCACCGCGTCCTCGGCGTATTCCTTGCCGAATCCGCCGTCGAAAAGGACGAACTCCAGCTGGGCGCTGCCGTTCACGCCGAGGGGGTTCTCGGCGGTCTTCTTCCCCGCCTCCGCCTTGTCCTCGCCGCCGCCACCGCCCCCGCTGGCACAGGCGGACAGGAAGCTCATCGTGGGGACGGAGATCAGGCCGAGCGCGGCCGACCTCCTGATCAGGTCGCGGCGGCCGACGCCCGCGGGGTGGCCGGTGGTGCCGGTGGGCTCGGCGGAAGTGGATCCCATGCTCAAGTCCTCGCCTTCTCCAGGACTCAGGCGGTGAACCGGAACATCCTTCCCCGGCACCGCGGTTCGGGTCTCGCTGGGTCGTGCAGGAAGTGCGGGAAGTACGGATCGTGCGGGTAGATATCTCTCCGGTGGCCGACAGGTATAGTCCACTTCCCGCCAGCGGAGCAAGATCGAGGGCACGCTCCGGCCCGGGTCTTTTCCGAGTTGAGACCTGGCGGACATATGCGTGGGCTGTGGGCGGATCGCCGGAAAAATCCGCGACATAAACCCCGAACGCCGCAGGCAACACCCTTGACATCCCTGACCCCTTGACCCACTACTGGAGCTTGCGCACAGGAATTGACAACGTTGTCCAGCGCGCAGGGAGGGTCTCGGGAGATGCAGCGCAGAACTCGGCACAGATGGGGTCCGGCGGTCGTGGTGACGACCGCGTTCGCACTGGCGGCGGGCGCGCAGGGCGCGGCGGTCGCCCTGCCGCGGGCCGCCGCCGCTCCGGACCGGGAGTTCACGTCCTCGTTCGAGGCGGAGGACCCGGCTCCGGACTGGCTCAACACCGTCGACACCGGTCCGGACGGCGACAAGCGCGCCTCGGGGGTGGACGGCGGCTACAGCACCGGCATCCCCGGCAATGTCAGCGGCCATGTCACGGACGTACGGGCCAGCGGGGAGAACGCGGGCGGCAACGAGGTGAAGGAGAACCTCGTCGACACCGAGCCCTCCACCAAGTGGCTGACCTTCGCGCCCACCGGCTGGGTGGAGTTCGACCTGGACGCGCCGACCGCGGTCACCCGGTACGCGCTCACCTCGGCCAACGACCACGACGAACGCGACCCGGTGGACTGGACGCTGCGCGGGTCGGCGGACGGCGAGAACTGGACGACGGTGGACACCCGCTCCGGGGAGTCCTTCGCCGAGCGGTTCCAGACCAGGACGTTCGAGCTGGCCGAGAAGGCCGAGTACCGGCACTTCCGGCTGGAGTTCACCAGGAACAACGGCGCCGGCGACGCCCTCCAGCTCGCGGACGTCCAGCTCTCCACGGGCGGCGACGGCACAGCCGTCCCGGAGGACATGCTCTCCCTGGTCGACAAGGGCCCGACCGGCTCCCCGACGGCGAAGGCGGGCGCGGGCTTCACCGGCAAGCGGGCGCTGCGCTACGCGGGCCGGCACACCGCAGACGGCCGGGCCTACTCGTACAACAAGGTGTTCGACGTCAATGTCAAGGTCGACCGCCGCACCGAACTGTCCTACAAGATCTTCCCGTCGATGGCCGACGGCGATCTCGACTACGACGCCACGAACGTCTCCGTCGACCTCGCCTTCACCGACGGCACCTACCTCAGCGACCTCGGCGCCACCGACGCCCACGGCTTCCCGCTGACGCCGCGCGGCCAGGGCGCCGCGAAGATCCTCTACGTCAACCAGTGGAACGCGGTGGAGTCGGGCATCGGCTCGGTCGCGGCCGGCAAGACGGTCGACCGCGTCCTCGTCGCGTACGACTCCCCCAAGGGCCCGGCGAAGTTCCGGGGCTGGCTGGACGACATCTCGATCCGCCGGGCGAAGGCCGCGAGGCCCGAGGCCCACCTCTCCGACTACGCGCTGACCACCCGCGGCACCAACTCAAGCGGCAGCTTCTCGCGCGGCAACAACTTCCCGGCGACGGCCGTCCCGAACGGCTTCAACTTCTGGACGCCGGTGACCAACGCCGGTTCGCTGAGCTGGCTGTACGACTACGCGCGCGGCAACAACGCCGACAACCTCCCCACGCTCCAGGCGTTCAGCGCGAGCCATGAGCCGAGCCCGTGGATGGGTGACCGCCAGACCTTCCAGGTGATGCCGTCGGCCGCGTCCGGCACCCCGGACACCGGCCGGGAGGCCCGAGCGCTGCCGTTCCGGCACGAGAACGAGACGGCCCGCCCGTACTACTACGGCGTGACCTTCGAGAACGGCCTGAAGGCCGAGATGACGCCGACCGACCACGCGGCGCTGATGCGCTTCACCTACCCCGGTGACGACGCGAGCGTCGTCTTCGACAACGTCACCGACCAGGCCGGCCTGACCCTGGACAAGGACAGCGGCACCTTCACCGGCTACTCGGACGTGAAGTCCGGCCTGTCGACGGGCGCGACCCGCCTCTTCGTCTACGGCGAGTTCGACAAGAAGGTGACGGGCGGCGGCTCCAGCGGCGTCAAGGGCCACCTCACCTTCGACGCGGGCCGGGACCGCACGGTCACCCTCCGCCTGGCCACCTCCCTCATCAGCGTCGACCAGGCGAAGGACAACCTGCGCCAGGAGGCGCCGGAGGGCACCTCCTTCGAGAAGGTGAAGCGGTCCGCCCAGCGGGCGTGGGACGAGATCCTCGGCAAGGTCGAGGTCGAGGGCGCCACGCGGGACCAGCTCACGACCCTGTACTCCAGCCTGTACCGGCTCTACCTCTACCCCAACTCGGGCTTCGAGAAGGTCGACGGGACGTACAAGTACGCCTCCCCCTTCCAGAGGATGCCGGAGCCGGACACCCCGACGCACACCGGCGCGAAGATCGTCGACGGCAAGGTGTACGTCAACAACGGCTTCTGGGACACCTACCGGACGACCTGGCCTGCGTACTCCTTCCTCACCCCCCAGAAGGCCGGTGAGCTGGTCGACGGGTTCGTGCAGCAGTACAAGGACGGCGGCTGGACCTCGCGCTGGTCCTCCCCGGGCTACGCGGACCTGATGACCGGCACCTCCAGCGACGTCGCCTTCGCGGACGCCTACGTCAAGGGCGTCGGCTTCGACGCGAAGGCGGCGTACGACGCCGCGGTGAAGAACGCGACCGTGGTGCCGCCGTCCTCCGGCGTGGGCCGCAAGGGCATGGAGACCTCGCCGTTCCTCGGCTACACCGCCACCGACACCCACGAGGGCCTCTCCTGGGCACTGGAGGGCTACCTCAACGACTACGGCATCGCGCAGATGGGCGCCAAGCTGTACAAGGAGACCGGCGAGAAGCGGTACAAGGAGGAGTCGGCGTACTTCCTGAACCGCGCCCAGGACTACGTCAACATGTTCGACGCGAAGGCCGGCTTCTTCCAGGGCAAGGACGCGTCCGGCAAGTGGCGCGTCGACTCGGAGAAGTACGACCCGCGCGTGTGGGGCTACGACTACACCGAGACCAACGGCTGGGGCTACGCCTTCACCGCCCCGCAGGACAGCCGGGGCCTGGCCAACCTCTACGGCGGCCGCTCCGGCCTCGCCGACAAGCTGGACGAGTACCTCGCCACCCCGGAGACGGCCTCCACCGAGTTCGTCGGCTCCTACGGCGGCGTCATCCACGAGATGACCGAGGCGCGGGACGTCCGGATGGGCATGTACGGCCACTCCAACCAGGTCGCCCACCACGCCCTGTACATGTACGACGCGGCCGGGCAGCCGTACAAGACGCAGAAGAACGTCCGCGAGGTCCTCTCCCGCCTGTACACCGGCAGCGGGATCGGGCAGGGCTACCACGGCGACGAGGACAACGGCGAGCAGTCGGCCTGGTTCCTCTTCTCCGCGCTCGGCTTCTACCCGCTGGTGATGGGCAGCGGCGAGTACGCCATCGGCTCCCCGCTGTTCACCAAGGCCACCGTCCACCTGGAGAACGGCCGCGAGCTGGTCGTCAAGGCCCCGCGGAACAGTACGAAGAACGTGTACGTGCAGGGGCTGAAGGTCAACGGCCGCTCCTGGAACTCCACGTCGCTGCCGCACTCCGTGCTCGCCAAGGGCGGTGTCCTGGAGTTCGCCATGGGCGCGCGGCCGTCCTCGTGGGGCACCGGCGAGCACGCGGCGCCGGTGTCGATCACGACCGGCGACGAGGTGCCGGCGCCGCGGAAGGACGCCGTCCGGGGCGACGGCGCGCTCTTCGACGACACCTCGGCGACGGAGGCGGCGGTGACCTCCGTCGACCTCCCGGTCGCCGGGCGCACCGAGGCCGTCCAGTACACGCTGACCTCGCCGAAGGACCGCACGAAGGCGCCGGCCGGCTGGAAGCTGGAGGGCTCGGCCGACGGGACGGCCTGGCGGACGCTGGACGAGCGGACCGGCCAGTCCTTCGCCTGGGACCGGCAGACCCGGGCGTTCTCGGTGCGGGCACCTGGGGCGTACGAGCGGTACCGGCTGGTGTTCACGGGCGGGGCGACGGTCGCGGAGGTGGAGTTGCTGGCGTGACCGCCTCCGGCGTGTGAGAGGGCCCGCCCGGTCTCCGGGCGGGCCCTCCGCGTCGTCCGGGTCCCGGCGTCACTCCGTCATGCCGCGCGGAGGACCCGGGTCCCAGCCGGCGCAGGCTGCGCCTGGCCCCGCGCGAGGCCCAGGAGAGGAGAGCGCCGGGCCCAGCCGGCGTGAGGCCGCAGCGCAGGCGGAGTGGTCGCGGTCGAAGCTCATCCGTGTGGAGACCGGGACGGTGAGTGCGTCCGTCAGTGACCTGCGCGCCCTGCCGGCGAGAACGCGCGGGGGCTTCTGGACAGGCGCCCGTCCAGGCGGGTGGACGGGTGTGCGCTGTCACAGGCGAGGGGCCCTGCGCGAACCGGCCGGGTGTCAAGGCAGGGGCGTGTTCTCCGGTGACCGGAGAACACGCCCCTCGACTGTCGCGCTCCGCCTCTTACTTGCGGATCAGGCTGCGCAGCACGTACTGCATGATGCCGCCGTTGCGGTAGTAGTCCGCCTCGCCGGGGGTGTCGATGCGGACGACCGCGTCGAACTCGACGCCGGTGTCGGTGGTGACCTTCACCGTGCGCGGGGTGGTGCCGTCGTTCAGCTCGGTGACGCCGGTGATGGAGAAGGTCTCCTCGCCGGTCAGGCCGAGGCTCTGGGCGGTGTGGCCCTCGGGGAACTGGAGGGGCAGGACGCCCATGCCGATGAGGTTGGAGCGGTGGATGCGCTCGTAGGACTCGGCGATGACGGCCTTGACGCCGAGGAGCGCGGTGCCCTTGGCGGCCCAGTCGCGGGACGAGCCGGAGCCGTACTCCTTGCCGGCCAGGACGACCAGCGGGATGCCCTGCTCGAGGTAGTTGCGCGAGGCGTCGTAGATGAACGACACCGGCGCGTCGGGCTGGGTGAAGTCGCGGGTGTAGCCGCCCTCGGTGCCCGGCGCGATCTGGTTGCGCAGGCGGATGTTGGCGAAGGTGCCGCGGATCATGACCTCGTGGTTGCCGCGGCGCGAGCCGTAGCTGTTGAAGTCGCGGCGCTCGACGCCGTGCTCCGTGAGGTACTTGCCGGCCGGGGTGTCGGCCTTGATGGCGCCGGCGGGCGAGATGTGGTCCGTGGTCACCGAGTCGCCGAGCTTGGCGAGGACGCGGGCGCCGGAGATGTCCGAGACCGGGGTGGTCTCCATCGTCATGCCCTCGAAGTACGGGGGCTTGCGGACGTAGGTCGACTCCGGGTCCCACTCGAAGGTGTTGCCGGTCGGGATCGACAGCGCCTGCCACTGGGCGTCGCCGGCGAAGACGTCGGCGTAGGACTTGTTGAACATGTCCTCGCCGATGGCGCTCGCGACGACCTCTTCGACCTCGGCCTCGCTCGGCCAGATGTCCTCGAGGTGGACCGGGTTGCCCTCGGTGTCGGTGCCCAGCGCGTCCCTGGTGATGTCCACCTTCATGGAACCGGCGATCGCGTAGGCGACGACCAGCGGCGGGGAGGCCAGGTAGTTCATCTTGACGTCGGGGTTGATGCGGCCCTCGAAGTTCCGGTTGCCGGAGAGGACCGAGGTGACGGCGAGGTCGTGGTCGTTGACCGCCTTGGAGACCTCCTCCGGCAGCGGGCCGGAGTTGCCGATGCAGGTGGTGCAGCCGTAGCCGACGAGGTTGAAGCCGACCTTGTCGAGGTAGGGGGTCAGGCCCGCCTTGTCGAAGTAGTCGGTGACGACCTTGGAGCCCGGGGCGAGGGTGGTCTTGACCCACGGCTTGCGGGTCAGGCCCTTCTCCACGGCCTTCTTCGCGACCAGCGCGGCGGCGACCATGACGTACGGGTTGGAGGTGTTGGTGCAGGAGGTGATGGCCGCGACCGTCACCGCGCCGTGGTCCAGCTCGTAGGTGGAGCCGTCGGGGGCGGTCACCTGGACCGGGTTGCTCGGGGCGCCGTTGGGGGCGACGGCCGGGGAGTCGGAGGCCGGGAAGGACTCCTGGCCGGCCTCGTCGACGTCGTCGACGTAGTTGCGGACGTCCTGCTTGAACTGCTCGGCGGCGTTGGCCAGGACGATGCGGTCCTGCGGGCGCTTCGGGCCGGCGATGGAGGGGACGACGGTGGCGAGGTCCAGCTCCAGCTTCTCGGAGAAGTCGGGCTCGGCCTTCGGGTCCAGCCAGAGGCCCTGCTCCTTGGCGTACGCCTCGACCAGGGCGACCTGCTGGTCGCTGCGGCCGGTCAGGCGCAGGTAGTTCAGCGTCTCGCCGTCGATCGGGAAGATCGCGGCGGTGGAGCCGAACTCCGGGGACATGTTGCCGATGGTGGCGCGGTTGGCGAGGGAGGTCGCGGCGACGCCCTCGCCGTAGAACTCGACGAACTTGCCGACGACGCCGTGCTTGCGCAGCATCTCGGTGATGGTGAGCACCAGGTCGGTGGCGGTGGTGCCGGGCTTCAGCTCACCGGTCAGCTTGAAGCCGACGACGCGCGGGATGAGCATGGAGACCGGCTGGCCGAGCATGGCGGCCTCGGCCTCGATGCCGCCGACGCCCCAGCCGAGGACGCCGAGGCCGTTGACCATGGTGGTGTGCGAGTCGGTGCCGACCAGGGTGTCGGGGTACGCCTTGCCGTCACGGACCATGACGACGCGGGCGAGCTTCTCGATGTTGACCTGGTGGACGATGCCGGTGCCCGGCGGGACGACCTTGAAGTCGTCGAAGGCGGTCTGGCCCCAGCGCAGGAACTGGTAGCGCTCCTTGTTGCGGCCGTACTCCAGGTCGACGTTCTGCTTGAAGGCGTCGCTGGTGCCGAACTTGTCGGCGATGACGGAGTGGTCGATGACCAGCTCGGCCGGGGAGAGCGGGTTGATCTTGTCCGGGTCGCCGCCCAGCTCCTTGACGGCCTCACGCATGGTGGCGAGGTCGACGACACAGGGCACGCCGGTGAAGTCCTGCATGATCACACGGGCCGGTGTGAACTGGATCTCCTGCGACGGCTGGGCCTGGGAGTCCCAGCCGCCGAGGGCGCGGATGTGGTCGGCGGTGATGTTCGCGCCGTCCTCGGTGCGGAGGAGGTTCTCCAGCAGCACCTTCAGGCTGTAGGGAAGGCGCGCGGAGCCCTCGACCTTGTCCAGCCGGAAGATCTCGTACGACTCGTCGCCCACCTGCAGCGTGCTGCGGGCGTCGAAGCTGTTCGCCGACACGACAGTCTCCTTCATTCATGTGCGCGTACCACCGCATCCTGCCGCCACGCCACCCTGGCCGATCCGGTAAGGTGAGGCTAAGTTAGGTCACCCTTACTAGATCGGGCTCCGGGGCGGCGACCGCAGTACGCCTCGGCAGATATCTCGATGTCGAGATAACTCTAGTACATGAGGGCGGAACGGTCATGCCCGGACCCGGCCGTTCCGGCGTGGGGAGCGTCCCGCGGGGGCACGGTGGGCGGACCGGCCGGCGACACGGTCCCAGGTTGGGGGCGGCTGGACCCGTCCAGCGGTCCGGCGCACGGCCCCGCGACGAGTGGTCGCCGACGGTCCGGGCGCGGAGCGCCACCGGCTCGCGGGATGCGCGTCGGCGCACCGGTCGAGTGCCACCGCGGCGTATCCGCATCCGTACACCTCGGCAGGCGCGTGTGGCCGAGCCCGGCCTCCCCGCCCTCCGGACCCACACCCCCGGACGCCCCGCGTCGCGCCGATCGAGAGCGACCGCCGCACCCGGAGCGCCCGGAGGGCCATCACTACGCCGTCCGGGGGTATCCGACCGGTGCCGGGACGGCCCGGCACCACTCGGATTGGAGGCACGATGCCCCTCACGTTCCGCAAGAGTTTCCGGATCCTTCCCGGAGTGCGCCTGAACATCAACAAGAAGTCCTGGTCCGTGACGACCGGCGGCAAGAACGGCCCGCGCCACACCCACAGCAGCACCGGACGCCGTACGACGTCGATGGACCTGCCCGGCCCGTTCGGCTGGCGGCGGACCACGAAGGGCCGCTGACCGCCCGTCACCCCGTTCGCCACTCCGTTCGCCACTCGAACGGACCCCCCAAGAGGCGCCATCTCATATCTGAGATAGCCTCAACCTCATGGCAGACGACTACCTCGTACGCATCGGCAAGCTCATCCGTGACGCCCGGCAGCACCGCGGCTGGACGCAGTCACAGCTCGCGGAGGCGCTCGGCACCAGTCAGAGCGCGGTCAACCGCATCGAACGCGGCAACCAGAACATCAGCCTTGAGATGATCGCCCGGATCGGCGAGGCGCTGGACAGCGAGATCGTCTCCTTGGGCTACGCGGGTCCGATGCACCTGCGCGTGGTCGGCGGCCGGCGCCTCTCCGGCGCCATCGACGTCAAGACGAGCAAGAACGCGTGCGTGGCCCTGCTGTGCGGCTCGCTGCTGAACAAGGGGCGCACGGTCCTGCGCAGGGTCGCGCGCATCGAGGAGGTGTACCGCCTCCTGGAGGTGCTGCACTCCATCGGCGTGCGCACCCGCTGGATCAACGACGGCGTGGACCTGGAGATCGTGCCGCCCGCCGAGTTCGACATGGACGCGATCGACGCCGAGGCGGCGGTGCGTACCCGCTCGATCATCATGTTCCTCGGGCCGCTGCTGCACCGCATGGACCGCTTCAAGCTGCCCTACGCCGGCGGCTGCGACCTCGGCACCCGCACCATCGAGCCGCACATGATCGCGCTGCGCCGGTTCGGTCTGGACGTGGCGGCCACGGAGGGCCAGTACCACGCGGTCGTCGACCGCGCGGTCCGCCCCGGCCGCCCCATCGTCCTGACCGAGCGCGGCGACACGGTGACGGAGAACGCGCTGCTGGCCGCCGCCCGTCACGACGGCGTCACCGTCATCCGCAACGCCTCCTCCAACTACATGGTCCAGGACCTCTGCTTCTTCCTGGAGGCGCTGGGTGTCCGGGTCGAGGGCATCGGCACCACCACCCTGACCGTGCACGGCGTCCCGGTCATCGACGTGGACGTGGACTACTCCCCCTCCGAGGACCCGGTCGAGGCGATGAGCCTGCTGGCCGCGGCGGTCGTCACGGAGTCCGAACTGACGGTCCGTCGCGTCCCCATCGAGTTCCTGGAGATCGAGCTGGCGGTCCTGGAGGAGATGGGCCTCGACCACGACCGCACGCCGGAGTACTTCGCCGACAACGGCCGCACCCGCCTGGTGGACCTCACCGTGCGCCCCTCCAAGCTGGAGGCGCCCATCGACAAGATCCACCCGATGCCCTTCCCGGGCCTGAACATCGACAACGTCCCGTTCTTCGCGGCGATCGCGGCGTCGGCGCAGGGCAAGACCCTGATCCACGACTGGGTCTACGACAACCGCGCGATCTACCTGACCGACCTGAACCGCCTCGGCGGCCGCCTCCAGCTCCTCGACCCCCACCGCGTCCTGGTGGAGGGCCCCACCCGCTGGCGCGCCGCCGAGATGATGTGCCCACCGGCCCTGCGCCCGGCCGTCGTCGTCCTGCTGGCGATGATGGCGGCGGAGGGGACGTCGGTCCTGCGGAACGTGTACGTCATCAACCGGGGGTACGAGGATCTGGCGGAGCGGTTGAACTCGATCGGGGCGCAGATCGAGATTTTCCGGGACATCTAATTTCCGGGACATCTAATCGGAGGATGCCGCCGCACCCCGTCCGGCCTGCGGCTCAGCAGGTCAGGGAGGGGGTGCGGCGGCGACTCCGGGCTTCTCCGTGATCGGACGGGGATCGGCGGCGGGCTCCGCGCCGGTCTCCTGGCCAGGGGGGCTCCGGCTCACCAGGTGACGGGCAGTTCGTGGAGGCCGTAGATCACCGCGTCGTACTTGAAACGGGTGTCCTCCAGCGGGACCGCGGCGCGCAGGGTGGGGACGCGGCGGAGGAGGGTGGGGTAGACCACCTGGAGTTCGAGGCGGGCCAGCGGCTGCCCGACGCAGTGGTGGGTCCCGGCGCCGAACGCCTGGTGCCCGCGCGCGTCGCGGGTGACGTCCAGGCGGTCGGGGTCCGGGAAGACCCGCGGGTCACGATTGGCGAGTTCCCCCAGGAGGATCACGCCTTCGCCGGCCTTGATGGTCCGGCCGCCGACCTCGATGTCCTCCACGGCGGTACGGCGGCGTCCGAGGTGCACGATGGAGAGGTACCGCAGCAGTTCCTCGACCGCGTCGTCGACGGCCCGCTGGCCGGTGGCGTCGCGGACGGCGGCGAGCTGGTCCGGGTGGCGCAGCAGCAACAGCGTGCCCAGGCTGATCATGTTGGCGGTGGTCTCGTGACCGCCGAGCAGCAGCAGGACCCCCATCGTGGCCGCTTCCCGGCGGGTCAGTTCGCCTGCTTCGATCCGCCGGCCGAGCGCGGACAGCAGGTCGTCGGCCGGCTCGGCCGTCTTCCGCCCCACCAGGTCGTCCAGGTACTCGGACAACGCGGTGTGGGCGGCGTGCCGTTCGTCGCCGGTGGCGACGGCGGACACCATGGTCCTGCTGTTCCGCTGGAAGAACCCGTGGTCACGGTAGGGCACGCCGAGCAGCTCCGAGATGACCAGCGAGGGCAGCGGCAGAGCCAGTGCCTGTACGAGGTCGGCGGGCTTGGGGCCGGCGAGCATCTCGTCGATGAGGGAATCGGTCATCCGCTGCACGGCCGGTCGCATGGCCTGGACCCGTTTGACGGTGAACGCTCCGCTGATCATGCGGCGCAGCCGGTTGTGCTCGGGGTCGTCCATGCCGACGAAGCTCAGGTCCGTCGTTCCGCCCGCGTGGGTGTACCGGGGGTCGACCGGGCTGGGATAACCGGGGCGGGAGAAGTCGACGCTCAGCCGCGCATCGGCCAGGAGGGCCTTCTGTTCGGCGTGTCCGGTGACCGCCCAGGGCGTGCTGCCGCCCCAGGAACGCACGCGGGTCACCGGACCGCGGTCGCTCAGCGCCCGCATGTCCGGGGAGGGGTCGAACGGGCAGCCGGACGAGCGTGGGGCCGGGAAGTCGGGAATCTCCGGGGAGACGGCGGTCTCGGGGTGTGGGGTCATGGTCCTCTCCTTGCGGGTGGGGGGTGGAGGGGAGTACGGAACGGCACCGGGCACGGGGGCGCGGGGTGCCGCCCGGGGCCGGGTGACCGGGGCGTCACCGCGGTCGGCGCCTCCCGACCGTCATGGCGCGGTCGGTTCGAGCGGCCTGGTGTAGTGGTCGACGAGACTCGCCCGGTGCGAGCGGGTCTGCCTGGGCATGTTCCAGCCGAGCACACTGAGCGGTCCGCGAGGACCGTCCTGGCACACCACGAACCGTCCCTGTGCGAGGTCGCCCTCGACGACCCGTGCCGGAGCCTCGGCGGACGGCAGGCCGAACACCTGGATCCTGACGTCGAACTGGTCGGTCCAGAAGTACGGCACCGGAGAGTAGGGCCGGTTCTCTCCGAGGATGTTCCCGGCCACGGCGAGTGCCTGCTCGGACGCGTTGGTCCGGTTCTCCAGGCGCAGCAGCCGTCCCAGCCCTTCATGGTGCCAGCGCGCCACGTCGCCCACGGCCCATACGCCGTCGGCGGCACGGCAGTACGCGTCACACACGACGCCGTCGTCCAGGCGCAGGCCGCTCCCGTCGAGCCAGTCGGTGGCCGGTGAGGAGCCGATCGCGGTCACCACCACGTCGGCCTCCAGTTCCTCCCCGTCGCTGAGCCGGACGCCGGACACCCGCCCGTCGCGCGTCAGCAGGCCGTCCAGCAGGACACCGGCGCGCAGGACGACGCCGTTGCCGGCGTGCAGGGCGGAGAGGCGACGGGCGACGAGCGGGCCGAGTTGGCCGGTCATCGGCGCCGGCTGCGGCCCGACCAGGCACACCTCGAGGCCCATCGTCCGCACGGTCGCCGCGGTCTCCGCGCCCAGGACCCCGTCACCGACGACGACGACGCGCCGGGCCCCGAGCAGGTCGGCACGGAGCGCGGCCGCGTCGGCGAGGGTGCGCAGGACGTGCACGCCTCGCGGTCCGCCGTGGCCGGAAAGCCTCCGCGCCCGGATTCCCGTGGCCACGACGATCGCGTCCGCGGTCAGGGTGCGTCCGGAGGCGGTGGACACACTGCGGCGCTCGGCGTCCAGCGCGGTGGCGGGATCGCCGAGGAGGAAGCGGGCGTCCAGTACGTCCAGGACGTCCGGCGTACGCAGGTGCGCGCGGGCAGGCTCCCACGCGCCGGCGAGGACGCGCTTGGACAACGGCGGCCGGTCGTAGGGCGGTTCGGGTTCGGCGCCGGCCAGGGTGAGGCGCCCTGTGAAGCCCTTGCGGCGCAGCGCCTCCGCGGTGCCGAGCCCGGCTGCCGAGGCGCCGACGACCAGGACGTGCCCGGGAGCTTTCACGCCTCCTCGCCCACGTGGATGGCGGCGGCCGGGCAGACCGTGGCGGCCTCGCGCACGGCGTCGTGCCGTTCCCGGGGCGGTCGGGCCTCCAGCAGGACGACGATGCCGTCCTCGTCCCGCTGGTCGAAGACATCGGGCGCGGTCAGCACGCAGCTGCCGGCGCCGCAGCACTTGTCTTCGTCGACCGTGATCTTCATGTGCGTTCCTCAGGTGTGGGGGTGTGTGACGGGAGCGGTGAACAGGCCGACGACCGCGTCCTCCAGTTCGTCGGCGATGTCGGACCATGTGTACGAGGGCAGGGCGTTGCCGTCGGCGAGGTCCCGTTCCCATTCGGAACAGGTCTGGATGATCAGCGTGCGGGCCATGCCGCCACGTCGCCGCCGCACTCCCGGCGGAAGCGGGGACAGACACCGCTCCAGACCCCGGATGACGGCTTGCAGTCCGGGGCGGGTCAGTGCCTCGTCGGTGATCAGGTTCCGGGCCACCGGGTCGGTGAGCACCTGCACGGAGAAGCGGGCCTGCCAGGAGGGAACGCCCAGGGTTCCCAGGTGCTCGGTCACCGGCCGGACCAGGCAACGCACCCAGTCCCGGAGGTCGCCGCCGTCCCTGAGCCCGGACACGTGGCGCTCACGCAGCGCGTCCACCTCACGGCCGTGGCGCGCCATGATGGCCCGCACCAGGTCGAGCCGGGTACCGAAGTGGTAGCCGACGGCGGTCACGTTGCCCTGGCCGGCCGCTTCGCTGATCTGCCGGTTGGACACGGTGGACAGCCCCTGCTCCGCGTACAGCCGTTCGGCCGCCGCCATGATCGCCTCGCGCGTTGCGGCCGAGCGCGCCGCCGGACGGACCCCGGTCATCGCGTGACCGGCCGCTCGTCGCTCGGTACGGCCGGGACCGGGGAGCCGCTCGGCCCCTTCGACCCGTGCCGTGTGCCGCTCGTCCGGGGGGCTGTCGGCCCGGAGCGGAGAGCCCGGACCGACAGCACGGTGGTCCCGTGGTGCCGGGGCTCGGCGTTGCGGTGGTCTTCGGTCACGTGTCTCCAGTCGCGGACGAACGGGCCTCCGGGAGCAGTAGACGCCACAGGAATCAGTAAGTCAATCGACTGAATTAATATGGCTCGGACACGTCGCTCCGCCATGGGCCGCGCCGGCCGGCGTGGGCAGGCTCCGGCCGGCCGGGAACCGGGTGGGGCGGCCGGGCACCCGAAGCCCGGCCTGCGGCCGCTCAGGCGTCGCTCAGCCGTGGCTCAGGCTCCCTGCGACGTACGTCATGTACTGGACGATCCCGGCCTTGCGCCAGGCGTGGTGGTGCGCCGGCGCCCAGGACCCGGTCCCGCGGCCAGCACTCCCCCGGGCTCGCCCCCGCCCCGCGGACGTGAGGTCGGTGAGGAGTCCGGCCGCCGCGCGGTTCCGGGCGTCGTACCGGTTGCCGTACGGCACCTCGGACAGGTGGCAGGAGCGGGCGGTCGTGCGGCGGAGGATGCCCCACGGCGAGCCGCCGCCCGAGGCCGGGCCGCTGGGTGTCGTACGCCGCGGGGCGGGTGGCGCAGTCGCCGCAGCACAGGCCGGGGAGGCAGGGGCGGTCGCCGAGCCGGATCTCCGCCGTCCGGGTCTCCCGGTCCGTGCGCGATGCCTCGTGCGCCCGGAGCGGGTGTCCGCCGGCGCTCGGGGTGCCGCGGGCCGGTGACCGGAAGCAGATGGCGGTCCTCCCACGACTCGGGGCCGAGCGCGCTCGCCGGCACCGCCGCTTCCGCGTCGTCCGCGAACGGCGCGTCCGGCCAGCGCCGGCGTGCGTGGTCGCGCACGGGCGGCGGCGTCCTACGCGATCCGCCCGGCGAGCGGGCCGGGCGGCACGCCCGGGTGGGGAGGCGGCGTCCACAGCGGCGTGATCCGGCGCCGTACGTCCGGTGCGAGATCCCGGTACGCGGCCGCCGCGTACGGACGGGCCGACAGGACAGGCCCGTACAGCGGTCCGGACATGGCGTTCCCCCCTCGCCGTCGCCCGAGCGTGGGCCCCCTCGCCGGGTCGCCGGCCGGCGCGGGAAAGGGCGTCCATCGGCCGCTCGCACCGAACCCCGTCTCCCTTCTTGTTAAAGTGACAGGAACCCAAGTACCGTACAAGGCATGCAAGATGACGTGTGGTCACCTCCTCCCGTTCTGCTGACGGTCGATCTCGTGATCCTGACGATGCGCGAGGGGCGGTTGTGTGTGCTGCTCGTGGAGCGGGGTGAAGATCCCTTCCAGGGCATGCAGGCACTGCCGGGCGGTTTCCTCAATCACGCCGGTGAGGAGATCCTCGACGCCGCCCACCGTGAACTGCGTGAGGAGACCGCGCTGGGTGCCGGGTCCGTGCACCTGGAGCAGCTCGGCACCTACGGCGCCGCGGGCCGTGATCCCCGGGGGCGGGTCGTCTCCGTGGCCCATCTGGCGATCGCGCCGGGACTCCCCGAACCGGTCGCGGGGACCGACGCCATGAACGCCGGGTGGGTCCCCGCGGAGTCCGTCCTGTCGGGTGAGGTGGCGTTGGCCTTCGACCACCGTCGGATCGTGACGGACGGGATCGAACGCGCGCGGACCAAGCTCGAATTCTCGGCGCTGGCCACGGCTTTCTGCGGAGAACTGTTCACCATAGCCGAGTTGCAGCAGGTGTACGAGGCGGTTTGGGGCACCGAACTCGACACCCGTAATTTCTACCGGAAAGTCCAGGCTGTGAAGGGATTCATCGTCCCCGCCGGTTCGGGGCGCAGGACCACGGGGGGACGGCCGGCGCGGCTGTACCGGGCCGGTCCGAAGACGGTGTTGTCACCGCCGCTGACCCGTCCCACACCGTCCACGACGGAAAAGGAAACGAAGGGAGAAGCGAATTAGATGTCGAAAGACCTGGTGGTGATCCTCACCGCCCTCAATCTCGAGTACGAGGCCGTGCGCCGGAAACTGGCCGGACCGCGGGCGCACCTCCACGAGCGCGGGACCCGGTTCGAGGTGGGAACCGTACAAGGCACTTCGTGCCGGGTCGCGCTGGGGCTGACCAACAAGGGGAACCATTCCGCCGCGGTCATCGCCGAGCGCGCGATCCAGGAGTTCTCGCCGGTGGCCGTGTTGTTCGTCGGCGTCGCCGGTGCCCTGTGGGACACCGCCAGGCTCGGCGACGTGGTGATGGCGAGCCATGTGTACGCGTACCACGGCGGGACCAGCGAGGACGACGGGCTCAAGTCCCGTCCCCGGGTGTGGGAGACGGCCCACGGCATCAGCCAGCTCGGTGCGCACCTGGCCCGGGTCGGCGGCTGGGCCGACGAGTCCCCCGGGCGCGGGCGCGCGCCGCAGGTGCGCTTCGGCGCGATCGCCGCCGGCGAGGTGGTGCAGAACTCGAGGATCTCCGCCGAGGCGCGGTGGATCAGGCAGCACTACAACGACGCGCTCGCCATCGAGATGGAGGCCGCCGGCGTGGCGCAGGCCGGCCATCTGAACGGGGCGCCGGTGGCCATCATCCGGGGGATCAGCGACCGGGCGGACGGCACCAAGAGCAGCACGAAGGACCGTGACCGGCAGCCACGGGCCGCGGCGAACGCGGCGGCGTTCGCCGTCCGGCTGGCCGTGGAACTGGTGGGAGAACAGGAGCAGATCGCCATGTCCCGAGCAGACCGGGCCCATACGGGCGACAGGCCGAGGGAGCACGTCGACAACACCGCGCACGGCAGCACCGTCGGCATCATGGCCGGCTCCGTCCAGAGCAGCAGCGCGCACGTGAACGCGGCCCCGGCGGTGAGCCGCCCGGCGGACCTGGTCACGGAGCTGGACGGGCTCCGCGACCGCCTGAGGCGTCACCACGCCGAGGGCACCCTCGACGACGACACGCACCGGGAGGCGCTGGCCGAACTGGGCTTCGCCCGCCGGGCGGTGAAGGAGGACACCCCCGCCTCGCGCAAGCGGGCGACCATGGCGCTGAAGAGGTTGCGCGGCCTGGTCGCGGACTCCCCCGAGCTGCTGGCCGCGCTGGCTCCCCTGGTCGCCGCGGCGGGTGACCTGTCATGAGCGACGGCAGCGGTGGCACGTACAACACGGCCGCGTACTCCACCGTCGGGATCCAGGCCGAGACCGTACACAACTCCCAGGTGTACATAGTCCCTCCGGACGCGTCGCCCCAGGAGAAGTACAAGGTCGGTGTGCGGTTCCTGGAGGAGGGCGTCCCCAGCCGAGCCCGCGAGCTGATCGGTGACGCGATCGCCCACGGACACGACAACGCGGAGGTCCGCTTCCACTGGGTGCTCGCCATGCTCAGCGCACGCGCCTACCACGAGCTCGGCGCCGAGGAACTCCAGCGGCTGCACTACGCCTCCGGACTCGTGGGGGCCTACGCCGAGGGGGAGTGGAAGGACGCGCTGCGCGTCACGTTCGAACTGCTGGCGATGCTCAGCACCCCGGACGGCGGGACCGGACGCGTACTGGAGCGGCTGCGGGCCCTGCCGCCGCTCCGGCGGGAGGCGATCCTCCACCACCTCGACCTCGTGCTCACCGGGGGGCTGAAGGACAGCCTGTGGTCCGAGCACCGCGAGCGGGCCGAGGCGGAACGCTTCGGGCATGACCGGGTCCAGCGGGTCTGGGCCTACTTCGAACCCGACCCCATCGGGCCGCGCGCCCTGCCGCCCCGGCCGCGCACCGACGCCACCGGCCAGGCGGCGGTCCCGGTCCGGGCCGGCCTGTTCGCCGTGAGCGTCGGCGTCTTCTCCGTCCTGGCGCTGCTCGCGGAGCCGGCCACGGCAGTCCCGCTGCTCCTGCTGGCGGGCGGCGCCGCCGCGGCCCTGGTCCGCTTCGGCCGGGCGTGGTGGTACCAGGAACACCGGCTGAAGGCCGCGGGCGCCCGGTCCCCGGCCCCGCACACGGTCGGTCCCGCGTCCGCCTCGGACGGGTTCACCAAGAGCGTCCGCCAGTCGTTCCAGTACTACTTCGGTGTCCACGTGCCCCGCGGTCTGACCGCGCCCCAGTGGCTCAGCCTGAGCGCTGGTGTCCGCGACGGCCTCGTGGCCGAGATCGCGGTCCTCTACCGCGAGAGCCGGATCGGCGTGGACCGGGTCAACTGGCTGATCCGTCACCTCGCCGAGGACGCCCGGGACCGCCACGACGACGGCACCCTGTTCGACCAGGGTCCCCAGCACCGGACACCGGTGCCGGCCAAGGCCCTGTGCGTGGTGGCCTTCATCGTTCTCGCCTTCACCACCTTCGGCCTGCTCGGAGCCGTGGCCTCCGGTTCCGGGGCGTTCCGGACGCTGCTGGCCGTCCTGGCCCTGGCCGGTGCCTTCTGGTCCGGACGCACGGCCGCGACCTTGTGGCTGCAGGCCAAGGACGAGGAACGCGAAGTGGCCGAGGAGCACCGCGCCTACCAGGAGCGGCTGGCCGCGCGGCAGGCCGCGTACCAGAACTGGAAGTCGTATCTGGACACCACGCGGCCCAGCGAGCTGGAGATGGAGACCTGGCTCAGCTGCGACAAGACGCTGTTCGTCGACGAAGCGCTCCGCCACTACCAGCTCACCTGGCGGGACCTGATCACCCACACCATCCTGGTGACCCCCGCCCGCCCCTACAAGCGAGGGCGCGTGAAGGGCGGTCCCTGGCGATACTCGCGCTACAGTTTCCGGCTTTTCCTGGTCACCCAGGACGGTGTCCGCGAGATCAGCACGGAATTCGATTTCACCGATGGGAAACGCGAGAACGAGCAGCGGAGCAATTACCGCTTCGACGCGTTGTCCTCCGTGCAGGTCACGGAACGCAGCAATGTCGGGTACGACCTCGAACTCGTCCTCACCAACGGGCCGGCCAGGAACATCCGCGTCAAGGACGCCGACACCCATCAACTGGCGCCGGACGAGAACGCCCAGGAGATCGCCGAGATCAATCTCAACGCGGCCGGTTTCATCCACACCTTCCGCCTCCTGGAGGGAATCGCGGCGGACGGGAAGAAGTGGATCGAACGGAACAACCCCAACAACCTGCCGCCCTTCCGCGCACCTGACTGAGATGTCCGGAGCCTTGAGGGCGGGCGGGGTCCGGAGCGCCGGAACCCCGCCCGCCCCGCGTCGGACCAGCCGGTACCCGAGTTCAGGGAGGGCCGTGGCCGCCACCGAGGACGTCACCGAGAGCAGACTGCTGCTGGCCGAGTACGACCGGCTCAAGGAGGAGCAGAAGACCCGGATAGGCTTCCGTGACAACCTGCTGTACTTCACGCTCGCCGCGGCCACCGCGGTCCTGACGATCACCGTCCAGAGCGGGCAGACCCGGCTGCTGCTCGCCGTCCCCGTGATCTGCCTGGTCCTGGGCTGGACCTACCTGGTCAACGACGAGAAGATCTCGGCGGCCGGCTGCTACGTCCGCGACCGGCTGGGACCGCGGCTGGCCGAACTCAGCGGCGCCGACGGCGTGTTCGGCTGGGAGACCTACCACCGCGACGACGCGGGCCGCGCCACCCGCAAGCGGCTGCAGACCGCCGTGGACCTGATCACCTACCTGGTCCTGCCGATGCTCTGCCTGACCGCGTTCTGGTGCTCGTCCGCCGTCCGGCCGGCGTTCGTGATCGTCTCACTCGTCCAGACGCTCTTCCAGGCCGTCCTGGGCTGGCAGTTCCTGCGCTACGCGGAGCGGTGACCGCCCCGGACGGTGACGAGGCCGCTCAGGTCACCACCCCCGGCGCGGGCGGTGTCCGGTCGTAGGCCCCGGTGGCGGTGAGGGTGTGGAGGCGGAGGGCGGCTTCCAGGAGGTCGGTGTGGGTGGTGTAGAGGGCGTTGACGCCGAAGCGGAGGAGGTCGGGGGCGCGCATGTCGGCCAGGACGCCGTGGTGGGCCAGGGCACGGGTCAGGGCGTGGGCGTCGGGGTGGCGCAGGGTGACCTGGCTGCCGCGGCGGGCCGGGTCGGCGGGGGTGACCGGGGCGAAGCCGAGGGGGGTGAGGAGTTCGTCCGCGCAGCGCAGGAAGAAGCCGGTCAGGGAGAGGCTCTTGGCGCGGACCTGGCGCAGGTCGACGCCGTCGAAGGCGGTGAGGGCCGCTTCGAGGGCGAGCAGGGAGAGGATCGGCGGGGTGCCGATGCGGGCGCGGGCGATGCCCGGGGCCGGGCGGTAGCCGGCGGCCAGGTCGAAGGGGGCGGCGTGGCCGGTCCAGCCGGGCAGGGGCGTCTCCAGCGCGGCGTGGTGGCGCTGGGCGACGTACAGGTAGGCGGGGGCGCCGGGGCCACCGGAGAGGAACTTGTAGCCGCAGCCGACGGCCAGGTCGACGCCGGTGCCGTCGACGTCGAGCGGGAGGGCCCCGGCGGCGTGGCACAGGTCCCACAGGGCGAGGGCGCCGGCGTCGTGGGCGGCCCGCGTCAGCGCCGCCAGGTCGTACAGCTCGCCGGTGCGGAAGTCGACGGGCGAGTAGCTGACGACGGCGGTCCGGTGGCCCTCGGCGGCGAGGAAGGCCGGGAGGTCCGCCGGGGCCACCCGGCGGACGTCGAGGCCGCGCCGGCGGGCGACCGCGTCGGCCAGGTAGCGGTCGGTGGGGAAGTGCCCGGGGTCGGTGACCAGCAGGGGGCGGTCCGGGCGGAGCGCGGCGGCGGCGTCCAGCGCGGTGAACAGCTGCACACTGGTGGAGTCGCCCGCGACGGTCTGGCCCGGCGCGGCGCCGATCAGCCGGCCGACGGCGTCGCCCACCCGCAGCGGGGCCTCCCACCAGCCGGCCCCGTTCCAGGAGCCGATCAGGCCGGTGCCCCACTGGCGGCGCACCGCGTCGTCCAGGGCGGGCGGCACGGCGGCGGGCAGCGGGCCGAGGGAGTTGCCGTCGAGGTAGACGACGTCCGGGGGGAGGAGGAAGCGGGCGCGCAGGGGGGCCAGGGGGTCGGCGGCGTCCAGGCGGCCGGCCTGGGCGCGCAGGGCGGGCGGGGCGGAGAGTGCGGTGGTCATCGGGGTGCGGCCTCCTGGTCCGCGCGGCCGGGCGGGAAGGCGGCCGCCAGTTCCCGGAGGGTGCCGGCGACCGCGCGGGCGCCGGGTGCTTCCGGTTCGATGAGGGTGTAGTGGCCGGTGCCGGGCAGGACGACCGTCCTCAGGTCGGTGTGCACGGCCGCGTAGTCGCTGAACTGGGTGAGCGGGACCTCCTCGTCGGCGGCGCCGTGCAGCAGCACCGTGGGCACGCCGGTGGTGCCGGCGGCGCGCAGCAGGGTCAGGGGGTCGACCTCGGGCAGGCGGCGCGCGAAGCTCTCCTCGCCGCCGAGGAGCTGGAGGGCGGCGCCGTCGCTGAGGTCGTCCCGGCGGGTGGCGGTCAGGTCGGTGATCGGGGCGAGGGCGAGCACGCTGGTCGGCAGGGTGCGGGTGTGCCAGCGGGAGCCCTCGGGGAGCAGGCCGCGGGCGGCGCACCACAGGGCCAGGTGGCCGCCGGAGCAGTGGCCCGCGAGGACGTACGGCCGTCCCTCGGGCAGGGTGTCCACGATCCGGGCGACGTCGTCGAAGGTCTCGGGGTAGCCGCCCGCGCCGCCGGAGCGGCGGAAGCCGGGGAGCAGCACGTCAAAGCCCTGCCGGGAGAGGTACGCCGCGAACGGGGTGAGGTGCATCCGGTCGTAGCGCCAGTACCCGCCGTGCAGCAGGACGACCAGGGGGGCGTCGGGGTCGTCGGACGGCCAGCGGTCGTAGGTGTGGTGGGGGTGGTCGCCGTAGCGGCCGTGGGCCGGGGCGAGGACCGGCTTCAGGCTCAGGACGCGGCGCTCCTCCTCGGCCGCGAAGGCGGAGATGGTCCTAGACGGCACCGCGGGCCTCCCACAGCTCCGGGAAGACGGGGCGGGCCGCGCGCCGCTCCAGCCAGGCGAGGCCCGAGGAGCCGGCGCTGCCGGGCTTGGCGCCCATGGCGCGGCGGACCACCGCGACGTGCTCGTACCGCCAGCGGGCGACGAGTTCGGCGACGTCGGTGAGGAGTTCGCCGAGGGCGACGTGGGGGTGGTGCTGGGGACCGGCGTAGATCTGCCGCCAGGTCTCCACGACGCCGGGGTCGGAGGCGTACGGGCGGGTGACGTCCCGTTCGAGGACGTGGGCGGGGACGGGCCGGCCCTGCCGGTGCAGGTGGGCCAGGACCTCGTCGTACAGGGACGTCTCGCGGAAGGTCTCGCCGAGCGCCTCGTGGACGGCCCGGTCGCCGCTGTGGGCCCGCAGCAGGCCGGCGTTCTTGTCGCCGAGCAGGAACTCCATGTGCCGGTACATCGCCGACTGGAAGCCGGACGCCTGGCCGAACGCCGCCCGGAAGCCGTTGAACTGGGCCGGGGTCAGCGCGGCGATGGGCGCCCAGGCGCCGGAGAGGGCGGTCAGCGCGCGGCGGCTGCGGGTGAGCGCGTCCATGGCCGCGGGCAGCTCGTCCTTGGCGAAGGCCACCCGGGCCGTGCGCCACTCGTGCACGATCAGGGTGAACCACAGCTCCATCACCTGGGTGGTGACGAGGAAGCCCATCTCGTCGGGGGCCTCGGTGAGCGGCTGTTGCAGGGAGTTGAGGACGGAGGCGTGGACGTAGGTGTCGTAGGGGCTCGCGCCTGGGAAGGGGCGGGTCAGGGCGTCGTCCGCCACGGGGCGGTCGAGGGTGGTCGTGCTGTCGTTCATCGCGTCTCCTGGGGGTGCGGGCGGGTCACACACCGAGGTGGGCGCCGCCGGAGGCGTCGATCCACTGGCCGGTCACCCAGCGGGCCTCGTCGCTCGCGACGAAGGACACGACGTCGGCGATGTCCACCGGGTCGCCGAGCCGGCCGAACGTGGACGCCTCGGAGTACCTGCGGCGGATCTCCGGGACGGCGAGGGTGGGGTTGATCTCCGTCTCGGTGTAGCCGGGCGCGACGGCGTTGACGGTGATGCCGCGGGGGCCGAGTTCCTGGGCGAGGGTGAGGGTGAGGTGGTCGAGGGCCGCCTTGGTCATGGCGTACGACACGAGGGGCGGGTAGGCGATGCGGGTGACGACGGAGGAGATGTTGATGACGCGCCCGCCGTCGCGCAGGCGGTCCAGGCCGCGCTGGATGATGAAGAACGGCGCCTTGGTGTTGATGGCGAAGACCCGGTCGTAGTCGGCCTCGGTGACCCGGGCGAGGGGGCGGGGGAGGGTGATGCCGGCGTTGTTGACGAGGATGTCCAGGCCGGCGGGGGCGTCGTCCCGTTCGGCCAGGGCCCGGTCGAAGGCCGCCCACAGGGTGTCGGCGTCGCCGGGGACGCCGAGTTCGGCGTGGACGGGGAAGGCCCGGCCGCCGTCGGCCTCGATCTCCTTGACGGTGCGTTCGGCGGCGGTCGCGTCGTGGCCGTAGTGGACCGCCACCAGGGCGCCCTCGCGGGCCAGGCGGTGGCTGATGGCTCGGCCGATGCCCCGGCTGCCTCCGGTGACCAGGGCGGTCCTGCCCTGGTGGCGGCGCGCGGCGGTGGTCATCTCGGTCTCCTTCGGTGAGCGTGGTGTACCGGCTTCGGTGAGGCGGGGTCAGGCGTCGAAGTCGAGGGTGAGGTCGGGGGTGGCGGGCCGGGCGCGGCAGACGAGGGTGTAGCCGGCGGCGCGGTCGCGGTCGTCCAGGGCGGGCTGGTCGTCCGCCGTCACGCGCCCGGCGACGACCCTGGCGCGGCAGCTGCCGCAGATGCCCTCGCGGCAGGCGTACGGCACGTCGGGGTGGGCGCGCAGCAGCGCGTCGAGGAGTGCGGGGTCCCGGGCCTGGACGGTGGCGGTGCGGCGGCGGCCGTCGAGGAGGGCGGTCACGCGGGTCTCCCCCGCGGCGGTGCGGGCGGGGGCGGGGGGCTGCGCGCCCGGCGTGTCCCGGGGACCCGCCGTGTCCGGCGTCCCCGTCGCCCCCGTCGAACCCGGCGTGCCCGGCGTGCCCGGCGTGCCCGGCGCGCCCGGCGTGCCCGGCGCGCCCGGTGTGAACAGTTCCCGGCGGACGAGGGCCGGGTCGGCGCCCCAGTCGGTCAGGGTGCGCAGGGCGGTGTCGAGCAGGCCGGGCGGGCCGCACAGGGCGAAGGCGGTGTGCGGTCCTGGCCGGGCGTCCACGGCGGCCAGCAGGCGGCGCAGGGCGTCGCCGTCGATCCGTCCGGCGAGCGGGCCGCCGGTGCCCCGGTCCTCGCGGGTCAGCACGTGGAGGACGGTGAGGCGCCGGACGTACCGGTCCTTCAGCTCGGCCAGTTCGTCGGCGAGCACGGCGTCGGCGGCGGTGCGCACGGAGTGGACGAGGCTGACCCGGCAGGCCGGGTCACGGCGCAGGGCGTCGGCGGCCATCGGGGCGAGGGGGGTGATGCCGGAGCCGCCCGCGAGCAGGACGTGGTGGCCGCCGGGCGGCAGCTCCGCGAGGGCGAAGGAGCCGGTGGGCGGGGAGAGTTCGAGGTGGTCGCCGGGGGCGAGCCGGGTGAGGGCGTGGGCCCCGAAGCCGTCCGCCGAGCCGCGCTTGATCACCAGGCGGAACCCGCCGGGGTCGTGCGGGGGCGGGCAGAGCGAGTAGCTGCGGCGCAGTTCGCCGCCGGGGCGGCGGTGCCGGACGACGACGTGCCGGCCGGGGCGGTGGGCGAAGACGTCCCGCAGGGCGGCGGGGACGTCCAGGGTGACGGCCACGGTGTCGGCGGTCAGGCGGCGCACCTCGGTGACCGGGAGGCGGTGCCAACCGGCGCGGCGGGGGGTGCCGGGCCGCGTGCCGGGCTGGGAGCCGGTCTGCGTGCCCGGCTGCGTGCCGGGCTGCACGTGGGGCTGGGTGGCGACGGTGTTCACGGGTGCCTCGGGGCGTGGTCGGGGCGGGGGTCACGGGGCCGGGGCCGCACACTGCGGGGCTCGCGGCCGGGAGGGGGCGCGCCGAACGGCGCGGTGCGGTCGGGGTGGGCTCACGGAAGCGCGGCGGCCACGCGACGCGCCCGTCTCACAACGCCCTCACATGGGGGAACGGCTCCTCGCACGCCGTGCACCACAGGACCGACTGGCAGCGGGACGGGCCGAAGGGGCTGTGCGGGCGGGTGGCGCGGGAGGCGCAGTGCGGACAGGGCACGCCGGCCAGTTCCACGGGGACCGGGCCGCCGTCCGGGGCGGGGGCGACCGGCGGGGCGATCCCGTGCGCGGCGAGGGCGCGCCGACCCTCGGCGGTGATGCGGTCGGTCGTCCACGCCGGGGACAGCACCTGCCGGACGCGGCCGCCGGGGTGGCCGCAGGCGGTCAGGACGTCCCGTACCGCGGCGGTGATCTCGGGCAGCGCCGGGCAGCCGAGGTAGGTGGGCAGGATCTCCACCTCCAGCACCCCGTCGGCGCCGGGCGCGACCGCGCCGACCACGCCGAGGTCGCCGAGGCCGATCACCGGCAGTTCCGGGTCGGGGAGGGCCGCCACCCGCTCCCGTACCTCGGCCGGCGGCAGCGGTGTGCGCGTCGGCGCGGTCACCAGGTGCCTCCGGGGAACTGCCGGTGCACCGACTGGAGTTCGGCGAGCAGCGGGCCGAACTCCTCGGTGTGCAGGCCGGACCGGCCGCCCGTGGCCGTCCAGGCGGGGGCGGGCACGGTGAGCCCCGCGCCGGTGAGCACGTCGGCGACGGCCCGCTCCCAGGCCCGGCGTACGCCCGCCGGGGAGGGCACCGTGCCGGAGGCCGTCAGACGGCGCAGTACGGCGTCCTCCTCGAAGAGTTCGGCGGTGTACGGCCACACCCGCTCCAGGCCCTCCCGCAGCCGGCGGGCGCTCGTTGCGGTGCCGCCCGCCAGGGTCCTGGTCCAGCGGTCGGCGTGCAGCCGGTGGAAGGCGACCTCCTTGGCGGCGCGGGCGCCGAACGCGGCGAGTTCGGGGTCGGCGCACCCGGCCAGCGCCTCGTAGTACAGGACGGCGTAGTGGGTGTAGGCGAGCTGGCGGGCCACGGTCGCCGCGAAGTCGCCGTTGGGGAGTTCGGCGAGCAGGACGTTGGTGAAGGCGCGCTCCGGGCGGGTGAAGGCCAGGTCGTCCTCGGTGCGGCCGGTGCCGTCGAGGCGGCCGGCCCGGGTGAGCAGGACCCGGGCGTGGCCGATCAGGTCGAGGGCGATGTTGGACAGGGCCAGGTCCTCGTCGACGGTCGGCGCCCAGGTGATCCACTGGCACAGCCGCTGCCCGAGGACGAGGGCGTCGTCGCCGAGGCGCAGCAGGAGCGTGGCCAGGTCGGCGTCTCCGGCCGGGGCCGCCCGGTGCCGGGGCGGGGCCTCACGTGTGGTGGTCACCTTCGGTGCCTTTCTCGGTCAGCGGCGCGAAGTGCTCCGGGTGGCGGTACGGCTTGTGGCGGGCGCCCGCGAAGTACGGGTCGTGTTCGTCCGGGGAGGCCGCGTGCACGGCGTCGGAGCGGACCACCCACAGCGACAGCGGGTCGCCCCGGCGGGTGTACAGGTCGCGGGCGGCAGCCAGGGCCGCGTCCGGGTCCACGGCCCGTACGGAGCCCACGTGCTGGTGGGCGAGGCCCCGGCGGGCCCGCAGGAAGACCTCCCAGGACGCCGGCGCGCCCTCCCGTGCGGCGGCGCTCATCCGTCCTCTCCTCGTGCGGTGTCGTCGGTGCGGGCGGCGTACGCGGCGGCGGCCTCCCGCACCCAGGCGCCGTCCTCGTGCGCGGCCCGGCGGTGCGCGACGCGCTGCCGGGCCCAGTGGGTGTCGTCGCCGAGCGCCTCGCGGTAGGTGTCCCAGTCGACGGGGGTGAAGTCGTAGTGGCCGCGCTCCTCGTTCCAGCGGATCGCCGGGTCGGGCAGTGCCAGACCGAGGCGTTCGGCCTGCGGGACGCAGGTGTCGACGAAGCGCTGGCGGAGTTCGTCGTTGGTGTGCCGCTTGATGCCCCAGGCCAGGGCGCGGCGGGAGACGGCGGCGCCCAGCGCGGCGGTCCGCGCGTCGCCGCCCGCCTCGGTGTCGGGCGGCCCGAACATCAGCGCCACGGCCGGCAGCCACCAGCGGTCCACCGCGTCCTGCGCCATCTCCCGCTGCTCCGGGGTCCCTTCGCACAGGGCGCGCATCAGGTCGTAGCCCTGCCGCACGTGGAACGCCTCCTCCTGGCAGACGCGGCGCATGGCGCGGGCGTACGGCCCGTAGGAGGTACGGCACAGGGGTGCCTGGTTGATGACGGCGGCGCCGTCCGTCAGCCAGGCGATGGCACCGGTGTCGGCCCAGGTCAGCGCGGGGTGGTTGAAGGTCGCGGAGGCGCGCTGCCGGCCGTGGTGCAGGGCGTCGAGCAGGTCGGCGCGGTCCACGCCCAGGGTCTCGGCGGCGGAGTAGAGGTAGAGGCCGTGGCCCGCCTCGTCCTGGACCTTGGCGAGGAGGACGGACTTGCGGTGCAGGGACGGGGCCCGGGTGAGCCAGGCGCCCTCGGGCTGCATGCCGATGATCTCGGAGTGGGCGTGCTGGGCGATCTGGCGGACCAGCATGCGGCGGTACCCGTCGGGCATCCAGTCGCGCGGCTCGATGGTCTCGCCGGCGGCGATCAGCTCCTCGAAGCGGGCGAGCGACGCGTCGGCGTCCACGGCGGGGGCGGCGGTCGGCGCGGTCACCGGGCACCACCCGGGTGGGCGGGGTCCGCCGGGCGGCGCCGCCCCGGGGCCCGGTCCCGGACCCGTACCGGCTGCCTGTGCACTCGTATCACTCCTTCGGTCGGGGCGCTTCGTTGCGGTAAGAGGCGGTGCGCGGGCGCCCGCTATCCCCGCCGGGCGGGGTTCGGGCGCGTGACAAAGCTCACGGGACGGCCCGGGGAGTGCGGCGGGCCCCGTCCGCCTCTGGAGGGGGTGACGGCCGAGACCCGTACGGCGGCCGGCACGCCGAGGAAAGGGGAAACCATGAGCACCGTCCGAGAGTTGCTGGTCGAACTCACCGGCACGGCCGAGTACGCCGGCCAGGTCGGCGACGACGTCGACCTGGCCGCGAGCGGCATCGACTCCGGGGACCTGGTGCGGCTCGTCCTCCTCATCGAGCAGCGGCTCGGCGTGGAGATCACCGCCGAGGACATGGAGGAGCTGCGGACCATCGCCGACTACGAGCGTTTCGTCGCCGGACGGCAGGTCGCCGGCGCCGCCGGCGGTGCGTGATGTGGCTGACGCAACTGCTGGAGCGCAACCGCCAGTGCTGGCCGGACCGGACCGCCCTGGTCGACGAGGAGCGCAGCGTCACCTGGGCGGAACTGCACGACCGTACGATCGAGCTCGCCCACGGACTGGCGGAGCTGGGCATCGAGCGTGGTGACCGGGTGGCGGTGCTGTCCAAGGACCGCATCGAGGTGCTGGAGAGCTACTTCGCGCTGGCCCGGCTCGGCGCGCTGTTCGTGCCGCTGAACCACAGCCTGGCCGTGCCCGAGGTGGCCGGCATCGTCGAACGCGTCGGGGCGGTGGCCGTCCTCGGCGAGTCGGAGCTGCTGGACCGGCACCCCCGGCTGCCGGCGTCGGTGCGGATCAGGATGGCCCTGGACAAGCCCGCCTTCGAGGCGCTGGGCACCCTGTCCGACCGGCGGGAGCTGCCGGACGTCGCCGACACCGACCCGATCGCCGTGCTGCACACCTCGGCGACCACCGGGCAGGCCAAGGGCGTCACCGTGGACAGCGCGTCGTTCCGGGCGATCGCCCTGGGCTGGCTGGTGATGGCCCGGCCCACCGACGACATCGTCATGGTCAACTGCTGCCCGCTGTACCACGGCAGCATGGTGGTGTCGCTGACCTATCTGGCGGCCGGCGCGACCGTCGTGCTGCTGCCGGGCTTCACCCCGCAGCGGGCGCTCGCCGCGGTGGCCCGGCACCGGGCCACGCACATGTGGCTGGTGCCGCAGATGCTGCGCTTCATGCTCCAGGCCAAGGTGTCCGAGCGCACCGACCTGTCCTCCCTGCGGGAGATCCTCTACGGCGCCGCCCCCATGCCGCTCGACGTCTACGCCGACGCGGTGGAGCGGCTCGGCTGCGGCTTCCGGCAGGTGTACGGGATGACGGAGGTGGGCGGCCCGTTCGTCACGCTCGGGCCGGACGAGCACCCCCAGCCCGGGGACGTCACCGCCCGCATCCCCTGCGGCCGGGTGGTGCCGGGCATGTCGGCGCGCGCGGTGGACGGGGCCGGCCGGGAGCTGCCGCCCGGGGAGATCGGCGAGATCGTGGTGCGCGGGCCGGGCGTCATGCGGGGGTACTGGAACGACCCGGAGGCCACCCGCGAGATCACCCTCGACGGCTGGGTCCGCACCGGCGACCTCGGCTTCCTGGACGAGGCGGGCCGGATCAGCCTGGTGGACCGCACCAAGGACGTCATCATCCGCGCGGGGCAGAACGTCTACCCGTCGGAGATCGAGCGGGCCCTGATGACCCATCCGGCGGTCCGGGACACGGCCGTCGTCGGCACCCCCGACGAGGACTACGGCGAGGTGCCGCTGGCCTACGTCTCCCTGGTGCCGGGCGCGGCCCCGGACCCGGCGCCGCTGCTGGAGCATGTGGCGGGGTTGCTGGCGCCGTACAAGCGGCCGCGCCGCATCGAGTTCATCGAGCAGGTGCCCCGCAACCCGGCGGGGAAGATCGTCAAGAAGCTGCTGCGGGTGTGAGGGGCCCCGGCACGCGCCACGCCTCGGCCGGCGGACCGGTTTCCGGTGCGCCGGCCGAGGCGTTCCCCTCCTTGCCCGCCACCGGGCTCGGGCTCGGCGTCGCCACCGTGTCCGAGGCGGGCCTCGCACCCGCCGGGCCCGCCGAGGCGGCGGCCGCGGCGCGGATGCCCGAGCGGCGCCGGCGGGAGTTCCTGGCGGGGCGGTGGGCCGCCCGGCGGGCGCTGCGCGCGGTGGGGCTGGAGTGCGGGGAGATCCCCCGCGCGGGCCGGCTGCCGGTGTTCCCGCCGGGCCGGGCCGCGTCGATCTCGCACAGTGCCGGGACCGCCGTCGCCGTGGCCCGCGCGCCGGGCCGGGACGACGTCCCGCTCGGCTGTGACATCGAGCTGCGGCCCCTCCCCCGCCGCGCCGCCCGGCTGGTGCTGCGCCCGGACGAGGAACCGCTGCTCGGCGGCGCCCGCCCGTGGTCGGTGACGGAGCTGTTCTCCGCCAAGGAGGCCGCCTGGAAGGCCCTGTACGTGCCGGACGGGCGGCGGCCCGGAAGTGTGTGGGACCTGCTGGCCCGCCCGTACGGGGACGACCTGTGCGTCGCGCACCGGGCCGACCCCGCACGCGCGGTGCGGGTCCGGGTGCGGCCGGCCGGGGCGGGGGTGCTCAGCCTCGTGCTGGGCTGGGCCGGTGACCGCCCCGGCCGGGCGGGTCAGTGCCCGGCGGAGCCGCCGTCCCGGTAGGAGCGGCGGGCCGCGTCGGCGGCCCGGTCGGTCTGGGCGTCGTACCTGTCGCCCGTCCGCCGGTCCACCGCCCGTTCGGCGCCCGCGACGCCCTTGTCGGCCTGGTCGGGGTGGCCCTTCGCCAGCTGCTTGGCCTTGTCCGCCATGTCACCGAGCTTGCCCATGGGATACCTCCCGTGCCTCGCTTCGTGCGTCGTACCCGGCCGCAGGTACCCCGCGTGGACCGCGCGAATCCCCCGGCCGGCGGGGGCTTTCCGGCCGGGGGAAGGGTGGGGCGGTCGCCGGCGGTTCAGTCGCGCAGGGCCTTCGCGACGGCCTCGCCGATCCGGGCGATCGGCCCGGGTTCGGTCATGTCGTAGTGGCCGCACGGGACTTGGTGGTCGTGGAGGGTGCCGTCGACGTACGGCCGCCAGCTGTCGGCCTTCCCCGGCTGGACCGCCAGGTCGGTCGCGGCCCCGGCCGGTTCCTCCTCGGCCGCGCTGAAGAAGAGCACGTCCCCGTGGAAGACGCCGGGGGCGAACTGGGGGGCGATGCGCAGGTTGTTGCGCATGACGGCGGCGATGGCTGCGGCCTCGGCGCGGGTGACCGGGGAACTCGCCGGGTCCGCCGCGACGGCGGCGCCGATGCGGTCCAGGACGGTGCCGACGTCCGGGGGCGCGGTCCCGGCGTCCAGGGGCAGTCCGGCCACCCGCGACAGCAGCGCGGCCACCTGCCGTTCGACCCCGGCCGGGTCGTGGACGGTGCCGTGCGGCTGCGGGGCGTCGAGCAGCGCGAGCAGCTCGACCCGCTCGCCCTCCGCCTGGAGCGCGCAGGCCATGGCGTGCGCGACGAACCCTCCGTAGGACCAGCCCAGCAGCCGGTACGGGCCGTGCGGCTGGATCCGCCGCACCAGGCCGAGGTAGTGGGCGACCATGGCGGCGGCGTCCGGCGCGGGCGGGGCGGTGCCGTCCAGGCCGGCCGCCTGGATGCCGTAGACGGGCTGGTCGCCGCCGAGGTGGGGCAGCAGCCCGGTGTACCGCCAGGAGACGCCCGCGCCGGGGTGGACGCAGAACAGGGGTATGGCGGTGCCCTCCGCGCGCAGCGGCAGCAGCGGCCCGAGCGCGGTGGGCGCGGTGCCCGGCTCCGGCCCGCCCCGCTCGTCGGCGGCGGCGAGGACGCCGGCCACGGTGGGCGCGGCCAGCAGGGTGGCCGCCGGGACGGTGAGGACGCCGGTCCGGCGCAGCCGGCCCGCGAGGAGCACGGCGCGCATCGAGTCGCCGCCGAGGTCGAAGAAGTTGTCGTGCACGCCGATGCCGCCGATGCCGAGGGCCTCTTCCCAGAGCCGGGTGACCGCCGCCTCCCGCTCCGTGCGCGGCGCCACGTGCTCCGTGGTCAGCCGGGGGCGCGGGGCGAGCGCGGGGGCCCTCTCCTCGGTGGCCTGGGTGTCGTCGGCGGCGGCGCGGGCGCCGGGGGCGTCGATCCAGTGACGGCGGCGGTCGAAGGCGTACGGGGGCAGCGGGACCCGCCGGGGGGTGCCCGGAACCGGGGGCAGGGCACCGTCGACGCCCGCGCTCCACAGCCGGCCCAGGGCCTCGGCGAGGACGAAGTCGTCGGACGCCTCGGCCTTGGCGTGCCGCATGGTGGTGACCGTGACCGGTGCCTGGCCGGTGAGGCGGCCGGTGGCGAGCTTGGTCAGGGTGTCGCCGGGGCCGATCTCCACGAGGACGGGGTGCAGCCGGTCCCAGAGGGCGGTGATGCCGTCGGCGAACCGCACGGTGTGCCGGGTGTGGTCGAGCCAGTGCTGTACGGAGGTGGCCTGGGCGTCGGTGGCCCAGGTGCCGGTGACGTTGGTGACGTACGGGACGCGCGGCGGGCGCAGGGTGACCTGGCGCAGGTGGGCCTCGTAGGCGGGCAGGACCGGGTCGAGGACGTGGGAGTGGGCGGCGACGGGGATGCGCAGCCGGCGGAACGGGACGCCGCGGCGGGTGAGTTCGGCCTCGAAGCGGGTGACGGCGTCGAGGTGTCCGGCGACCGTGCAGGCGCCGGGGCCGTTGACGGCGGCCAGGGACAGCGTGTCGTCGAGCAGGGGCCGGATCTCCTCGGCGGGGGCGGCGACGCCGACCGTGGCGCCGCCGGCCGAGGCGATGAGCCGGACCCGCTCGGTGACCAGCGGCAGCATGTCCGCCAGGTCGATGACGCCGGCCAGGCAGGCGGCGGTGTACTCGCCGAGGGAGTGGCCGATCAGCGCGTCGGGGCGGACGCCCGCCTCGATGAGGGTGCGGGCCAGGGCGTACTCGGTGACGACGAGGGAGAGCAGCGCGGAGACCTGGTCGGGTTCGCGCCGCTCGAACAGGGCGGTGCGCGGGTCGGTGCCGAGGGCGGGGCGCAGGATGCGGGCGCACTCGTCGACGGTGTCCCGGTAGACGGCGTGGCCGCGGTAGAGCCCGGCGCCCATGCCGGGGTACTGGGTGCCGCCGCCCGGCAGCAGGAACGCCACGCGGACCGGGTCGTCGGGGACCGGCGGGGTGGCGGGGGCGGCGGAGCGCAGCGCGTCGAGGGCCTCGGCGCGGTCGGCGGCCGTGACGGCGAGGCGGTGGCGCAGCGCGGGCCGGTCGGCGCGCAGGGAGTGGGCGACGTCGTCCAGGCGGAGCGCGGGCCGGTGTTCGAGGTGCCGGGCGAGGGCCTCGGCCTGGCCGCGCAGGGCGCCGGCGGTCCGGGCGGACAGCGGCAGCACGAGGCGGCGGCCGTCCTCGGGCGGCCGGGGGGCGGCGGGCGGGACGGGCGGGGCCTCCTCCAGGACGACGTGGGCGTTGGTGCCGCCGATGCCGAAGGCGCTGACGGCGGCCCGGCGGGGGTGCTCGCCCGCGGGCCAGTCCTCCAGGGCGGTGGGCACCCGGAAGGGACTCGCGGTGAAGTCGATGTGCGGGTTGGGCCGGTCGAAGTGCAGGCTGGGCGGGATCTGCCGGTGTTCCAGGGCGAGGACGGCCTTGATGAGTCCGGCGATGCCGGCGGCGGCGCCGAGGTGGCCGATGTTGGTCTTGACCGAGCCGAGCGCGCAGTACCCGGTGCGGTCGGTGGAGTGCCGGAACGCCTCGGTGAGGGCGGCCACTTCGATGGGGTCGCCGAGTTTGGTGGCGGTGCCGTGCGCCTCGACCAGGCCGATGGTGCCGGCGTCGACCTCGGCCTGGGCCTGCGCGTCGAGGATGACCTCGGTCTGGCCGGCGGAACTGGGCGCGCTGAAGCCGACCTTGCGGCGGCCGTCGTTGTTGACGGCGCTGCCCCGGATGACGGCGCGGACCCGGTCGCCGTCGGCGAGGGCGTCCTCCAGCCGCTTCAGTACGACGGCTCCGACGCCGTCGCCCGAGGAGGTGCCGGCGGCGTCGGCGGCGAAGGCCCGGCAGTGCCCGTCGGGCGAGAAGGGGCCGTCGGGGACGTGGCGGTAGCCGAGCGCGGCCGAGGGGTTGAGGGAGACGGCGGCGGCGAGGGCGGTGTCGCAGCGGTGGTCGAGCAGGTCCTGGCAGGCGGTGTGCACGGCGACCAGCGCGGTGGAGCAGGCCGTCTGGACGGAGAGGGCGGGCCCGGTGAGGCCGAGTTCGTAGGCGACGCGGGTGGCGAGGGTGCCCAGCGAGTTGGCGGTGGCCGCGTGGACGAGGGCGACCGAGCCGGGCTGCCCGGCGAAGCGGGGGTACACGTGGGCCGGGTAGTAGCGGCTGTCGCCGCTGCCCGCGTACACCCCGAACCGCTCGCCGGTCCGGTCGGCGCCGAGCCGGCCGGCGTCCTCCAGGGCGTGGTAGGCGGTCTCCAGCAGCAGCCGTTGCTGCGGGTCGATCACGGCGGCCTCGGCGGGGCTCAGGCCGAAGAAGCCGGCGTCGAAGCGGTCCATGCCGTCGACCGTCGACACCATGCGGACCAGCGAGGGGTCATCGAGGTCGCGGGGGTCGCCGCCGGCGGCGAGGAACTCGTCGTCGGTGACGGGGCGGATCGACTCCCGGCCGGCCGCGAGGTTCTCCCAGAAGGCGTCGAGGTCGTCGGCGCCGGGGAAGCGGCCCGCCATGCCGATGACGGCGACGGCGGGGAACTCCTCGTCGGGGAACGCGGCGTCGTGGGGTGCGGTGGTGTCAGGCATGGCCTCGGTCCTTCCCGTGCCGGGCGGTGCGGCGGGCGCGGGCCGCCCGCAGGCGCTGTGCTTGTTCCTTGGCGCGGTCCAGGCCGCTGGGCTCGCGCGGCGGGGACGACGGTCCGGGACCGCCGCCGTCCGCCGCCCGCTCCGCCGGGGTGCGGGCGCCGAGGGCCGCGAGGTGGCGGGCGAGGTCCCGCACGGTCGGGTGGGCGAACAGGTCGACGACCGTCAGCGCGGTGCCGAAGGCGCGGTTGACGGCGGACTGGGCGGTGACCAGCAGCAGGGAGTTGCCGCCCAGGTCGAAGAAGTTCTCGTCCCGGCCCACCCGGTCCCGGCCGAGGACCCCGGACCACACCTCGGCGAGCCGGCCCTCCAGGGCGCCCGGGCCGGCTTCCCGGTCCGCCGCTCCGTCCCGGTCGCCGGTGGCGCCGGCCGAGCGCAGCGTCCACGCGTCGGACAGGCCGGCCGACCCGGCGGCGTCGGCCGCCGCGCGGTACAGGGCGCCCAGGTCGGTGCCGTCCGCCAGGCCGACGCGGGCGGCCAGGCGGCGGACCTGGCGGACGGGGGCGACGACGTGGCTGCGGACCCAGGGGGCGGTGCGGTCGGCGCCGATCAGCAGGTGCGGCGCGTCCAGGGTGCGGGCCAGGTCGAAGGAGCGCAGCGCGGCGGGGGTGTCGAGCAGCCGGTAGCCGCGGGCCTCGGTGAGCGCGGTGAGGCCGTAGCCGCGGCTCATGCCCTTCTCGCGCCACATGCTCCAGGCCAGGGACTGCGCGGGCAGGCCCAGGGCGCGGCGGTGCAGGGCGAGGGCGTCCAGGTAGGCGTTGGCGGCGGCGTAGGCGGCGTTCAGCGCGCCGCCGAACAGGCCGTTGACGGAGGAGAAGGTGACGAAGGAGGCGACCGGGTGGTCCTCGGTGAGCCGGTGCAGCGTCCACGCGCCGCGGGTCTTCGCCGCCACCGCACGCCGCCAGGTGGCGGTGTCCAGTTCGCCGACGGGGCGTTCCACGAGCGTGCCGGCGAGGTGCAGCACCGAGGCCAGGGGGACGCCCCACGCCTCGGCGGCGGCGGACACGGCGGCCCGTACCTGTTGCTCGTCGGTGACGTCGGCGGCGGTGTAGCGGACCTCGCCCAGTTCGCGGAGCCGGCCGAGGGCCTCGTCCGCGGGCCGCTCGGTGCGGCCGACGACGAGCAGCCGGGTGCCGGGGGTGCGCAGCAGGTGGGCGGCGAGTTCGGTGCCGACGCCGCCGAGGCCGCCGGTGAGCAGGGTGAAGCCGTCGCGCGCGGGGGTGGTGGCGCGCTCGGGCCGCTCGGGCAGGGCGGCGAGGCGGCGCACGTGTCGGTGGCCGTCGCGGTACGCCACGTCCGTGCCGTCGGTGGTGACGGTCGCCTCGGCCAGCAGGACGGGCAGCGGGTCCGTGTCCTCGTCCGGCGCCAGGTCGAGGTGGGTGCCGCGCAGCCCGCCGGACTCCTCGCCCAGCGACTTCAGCAGGGCGCCCGCCATGGCGTGCGCGGGTGAGGGCCGCTCGCCGGGGCGTACGGCCTGGGCGCCCGCCGTCACGTACACGAGGTCCAGCGGACGCCGCCGGGCGACCGACGCCCGTGCCAGGGCGAGGAGTTCCTCCACGGCGGTGTGGCCGTCGGCGTTCCCGGGGCCGTAGAGCGCGCCGAGGTGGAGGACGGCGTCGACCGGCCGCCGGTCGTGGGCGAGCCGCTCCAGCAGCGCCGCCCAGTCGCCCGCCTCGCCGGGCCTGACCCGGTAGTGGGCGGCGCCCAGCCGCTCGTACGACGGGCCGGGGTCGACCAGCGTGCACAGGCCGCCGTCGGCCCGCAGGGCGTCGGCGAGGCGCTCGGCGAGCCGGCGGGCGCGGGGGTCGGCGCCGGTCGGCACGAGGGTGTGCCGGCCGGGGGGCGCGGGGTGCGGGCCGGGGCGCGCGGCGCGCTGCCAGACCGGCCGCAGGAACCAGTCGGGGACGGTGGCGGCGGTGCCCATCATGAGCTGGGCGCGGCGGACCTCGTCGTCGAAGTCCCCGGCCTCGAAGCCCTTGCGCAGCTTGGTGCGCTGGATCTTGCCGATCTCGGTCTTGGGGATGGCGTCCCGGCCGACCGGGACGAGGAAGGCGGGGCTGACGCCGATCTCGCGGGTGACCTTCCCGGCGATCTCGCGCAGGGCGTCGGCGGTGGCCTCGCCGGGGAGGTGGCAGAAGAGGGCGAGTTCGTCGGTGGGTGAGGACGGGTCGGTGCGTACGGCGACGGCGGCGGTGAAGCTGCGCTCCACGGTGGGCAGTTCCTCGACGCACGCCTCGATCTCGTGGCTGTAGTGGTTGACGCCGTTGACGATGATGACGTCCTTGGCGCGGCCGGTGATGTACAGCTCGCCGTCGCGCAGATAGGCCAGGTCGCCGGTGTCGAACCAGCCGTCCTCGGTGAACGCCTCGGCGTTGGCGGCCGGGTTGTCGTGGTAGCCGCCGGTCACGGAGGTGCCGCGGACCTGGAAGCGGCCCGCCTCGCCCTCCGGCAGCACCGTGCCCCGCTCGTCGACGATCCGCATGGCGAAGCCGGGGTAGGGCAGGCCGCAGCTGACGAACGTCCCCTCGTCCGGGGCGGGTTCGGCGGGCAGGACGGCGTCGGTGACCACCGAGCAGGTCTCGGACATGCCCCAGCCGGGGTGCATGACGTCCTGCGGCAGGCCGAACGGCTTCAGCGTGTGCAGGAACCGGCGGGCGGCGGAGGCGACGACGACCTCGCCGGCGTTCATCACCAGCCGCATCGGGGACAGGTCCCAGGTGCGGCCGGCGAAGCGGTCGGACTGTTCGGCGAGGAGCCCGAAGGCGAAGTTGGGCGCCCAGGTGACGGTGACCCGGTGCCGGTCGGCGAGGTCCATCCAGCGCAGCGGGTCCTGGAGGACGTACGAGGTGGGGGCGTGGATCTGGCGGCAGCCCAGGTAGACGTCCCGCAGGTGGAACATGACCACGCCGGTGACGTGGTCGAGCGGGATCCAGTTCAGGGTGACGTCGTCGGCGCCGAGCCCGTTCCGCTGCTCGGTGGCGGCGGAGCGGGTGAGGACGTTGCGGTGGGTGAGGCGGACCGCCTTGGGCAGGCCGGTGCTGCCGGACGTCATCAGCATCAGCATCAGGTCGTCCGGCGCGGCGGCGTACCAGTCCCGGTCCTCGGGGGCGTCGCGCAGCGCGTCGGCGGTGGCCAGCCGGAGGCCGGGCCAGTCCTGCCGGGCGGCGACGGCGCGCAGGCCGCTCTCGCGTCCGGCGGAGCAGACGATCCAGGGGCGGCCGAGCATCCGCCAGATGCCCTCCAGCTTGGTCAGGGCCGCCGACGGGGTGTCGTAGGAGGGCGGGACGGTCAGCGGGACGGCGACGAAGCCGCCGAGGACGCAGCCCCAGAGGACGGCGAGGAAGTCCTCGGTGGCGTCGCACTGGAGGATGACCTGGTCGCCGGGGCGCAGGCCCGCCCGGCGCAGTCCGGCCAGGACGCGGGACGCCTCGGGGATCAGGGAGGCGTAGTCGCGCCGGTGTTCGGTGCCGTCGGCGTGGACGTGGACGATGTCGCCGCGGCCCCGCGCGGCGGCGCGGCGCAGGGCGTCGGCCCAGCCCGGCACGGACGGTTCGGTCAGGGCGGGGCCCTCGCTGAGGGCGGGCGCGGCCGAGGCGTTCCGGGTCCGGGCGGCGGGGGCGGGAGCGGCGGTGTGCTCGGGCAGGCCGGTGTGGCGGCGGTCCAGTTCCCCGGGTGCGTCCTCCACCGTCACCTCGGCGGCGGTGACGCCGGGCAGGCCGGCCAGCCGCTCCCGCCAGGCTTCGGCGGCGGCGCGGTCGACGGCGGGCAGGGCGCGCAGCGCGGCGGTGTCGACACCGCCGTCCGCGGTGCGGGGCAGGGCGTTGACGGCGGTGACGCGGACGGGGCCGTGGCCGGCGCGGGCGAGGGCGTCCTCGGCTCGTTCGGCGGCGTCCGCCCGGCCCGGCACCACGTACAGGCGCGGCGGGGTGCCGTCGGCGGCGGGCAGCGCGTGGGCGTCGCGGATGCCGGGCACCGACCGGACGGTGTCGGTAAGGTCGGTGAGGCCGGTGAGGTCGGTGGGGCCGGCCGGGGCGGGGGTCCGCTCGGGCGGCGCGGGCAGCGCGCCGACGCGGAGACCGGGGTCGGCGCCCACGGCGTGCAGCACGTCGTGCAGGGCGTGCGCGAACGCCTCGGCGGTGCCGGCGTCGTACAGGTCGGTGGCGTACTCGACGTGCAGGGTCAGGCCGTCGGGGGCGCCCTCGGGGGTGCGGCGTTCCTGGGCGTCGACGAACAGGTCGAACTTGGCGGTGCCGGTGGCGGTGGGCCGCAGCTCGGTGCGGCGGCCGTCCAGGTCGAGGACGGCGGGCTCGTTGTTCTGGAGGGCCAGCATCACCTGGAACAAGGGGTGCCGGCCGGGCCTGCGGGGCGGGTTGAGGTCGTCGACCAGCCGGTCGAAGGGCAGGTCCTGGTGGTCGAGGGCGGCGAGGTCGGCGGTGCGCAGCCGGGCGAGGAGGTCCCGGAAGGCGGGGTCGCCGGAGGTGTCGGCGCGCAGCACCAGGGTGTTGGTGAGGAGGCCGATCAGGGGGTCGAGGGCGGGTTCGGTGCGGCCCGCGACGGGGGTGCCGAGCACGATGTCCTCGCCGGCGCCCCAGCGGGTGAGGAGGGCGCCGAGGGCGGCGTGCAGCACCATGAAGAGGCTGGCGCCCGCCCGGTCGGCGAGGTCCAGCAGGGCGCGGTGCCCGGGGGCGTCGACGGTGACCTCGACGTGCGCGCCGGCGCCGCGCGGCACGGCGGGGCGCGGCCGGTCACCTGGCAGGGTGCACTCCTCGGGCAGGCCGGCCAGGGCGGTGCGCCAGTGGGCGGTCAGCCGCTCCAGGTGCCCGGGTCCGTCCGGGGCGGGGGCGAGCAGGGCGCGCTGCCACAGGGCGTAGTCGGCGTACTGGGCGGGCAGCGGGCTCCACTCGGGGGCCCGGCCGGCCCGGCGGGCCGCGTAGGCGGTGCCCAGGTCGTCGGCGAAGGGGCGCAGCGACCAGCCGTCGGCGGCGCTGTGGTGCAGGACGAACAGCAGGGTGGGGCCCAGCAGCCAGACGGCGAGGGGGCTCTCGGCGGTGAGGTCGAAGCGGTGCCGCAGCGCGGCGGTGACGTGGGCGGCGGTCTCCGCCTCGGGACAGTCGGCCTCGCGCAGCTCCGGCCGGAGTTCGCCGGGCGGCAGGACGCGCTGGTACGGGGTTCCGTCGTGCTCGGCGATCACCGTCCGCAGGATCTCGTGGCGGTCGGCGAGGTCGCCGAGGGCGGCCCGGAGGGCGTCGGTGTCGGGTGCGGTGCCGAGCGGGACGAGGAGCGGGATGTTGTAGGTGGCGGCGCCGTCGTCGAGCCGGTGCAGGAACCACATGCGTTCCTGCGCGTAGGACAGCGGCACCCGCGCGGGCCGCGCGGCGGCGCCGAGGACCGGGCGGGCCGGGGCGGCCCCGTGCGGTACGGCGAGCCGCCGGGCGAGGGCGGCCGGGGTGGGCGTCTCGAACAGGGCGGTGATGGGGATCTCGGCGCCGGCCTCGTGGCGCAGGCGGGCGAGCAGCCGGGTGGCGAGCAGGGAGTCGCCGCCGAGGTCGAAGAAGTTCGCGTCGGTGCCGACGGTGTCCCGGTCCAGTTTCAGGACGTCCTCGAACAGCGCGCAGACCAGGGCCTCCTGGGGGTCCGCGGGGCGGCTGCCGGAGGCGGCGGCGGTGAAGTCGGGGGCGGGCAGGGCGTCGGCGTCGAGCTTGCCGTTGGCGGTCAGCGGCAGGGCGTCCACGGGCACGCACACGGCCGGGACCATGTACTCGGGCAGCCGGGCGGCGGCGTGCGCGCGCAGCGCGGCCGGGTCCGGGGGCGTGCCGCCCGCCGGGACGGTGTAGGCGACGAGCTGCGCGGCGCCGTGCGCGGCGCGGCGGACCAGCACGGCGGCCCGGGCGACGTCCGGGTGCGCGGCGAGGACGGCCTCGATCTCGCCGGGCTCGATCCGGAAGCCGCGCAGCTGCACCTGGGCGTCGGCCCGGCCCACGTAGTCCAGCGTGCCGTCGGGGCGGCGCCGGGCCAGGTCGCCCGAGCGGTACATGCGGGTGCCGGGCGGGCCGAAGGGGTCGTCCAGGAAGCGTTCGGCGGTCAGGCCGGCCCGGTTCAGGTAGCCGGCGGCGACGCCCGCGCCGGAGACGTACAGCTCGCCGGTCGCGCCGGGCGGCACCGGGCGGCCCCGGTCGTCGAGCAGGTGGACGCGCAGGTCGTCGAGGGGGGTGCCGATGACGCTGCCGCGGCGCGGGTCGTCCAGGTCGGCGCGGGTGAGGCGGTGGTGGGTGACGTGCACGGTGGTCTCGGTGATGCCGTACATGTTCACCAGTGCCGGGCGGTCCAGGCCGTGCCGGTCGGCCCAGGGGCGCAGCCGGGCCGGGCGCAGCGCCTCGCCGCCGAAGACGACGTACCGCAGCGCGCCGGTGTCCCCGCCGCGTTCCAGGTCGGCGTCGATGAGCTGCTCGAAGGCGGACGGCGTCTGGTTGAGGACGGTGACGCCCTCGCGGTGCAGGAGGTCCAGGAAGGCGCGCGGCGAGCGGCTGACGGCGTACGGCACGACGACGACCCGGCCGCCGTGCAGCAGGGCGCCCCAGATCTCCCAGACGGAGAAGTCGAAGGCGTACGAGTGGAAGAGCGTCCACACGTCGTCGGCGCCGAAGGTGAAGTGCGCGGCGGCGGCGGAGAAGAGGCGGACGGCGTTGGCGTGCGGGACGGGCACGCCCTTGGGGCGGCCGGTGGAGCCGGAGGTGTGGATGATGTACGCGATGTCGTCCGGGCCGGTCGGGCCGTGCCGGTCGGCGTCGGTGAGGTCGCCGGCCCGGTGGCGGGCGAGGGCGGCGGCGGTCTCGGGGGTGTCGAGGAGGACGGCGGGGAGGGCGTCCCCGGCGAGGTGGGCGTGGGCGCGTTCGGTGACGAGGACGACGGGGGCGGCGTCCTCGACGACCAGGCGGAGCCGTTCGGCGGGGTGGCCGGGGTCCAGCGGGAGGTAGGCGGCGCCGGTCTTGAGGACGGCGAGCAGGGCGGGCAGCAGCCGGGGGCCCCGGTCCAGGGCCAGCGCCACCACCCGGCCGGGGCCGGCGCCGTGCCCGGTCAGCAGCCGGGCCAGCCGGTTGGCCTCCGCGTTGAGGGCGGCGTAGGTGAGGTGGTCGTCGCCGCAGGTGACGGCGGTCCGCTCGGGGCCGGCCGCCGCCTGTTCCTCGAAGAGGGCGGTGAGGGTCCTGGCCACGGGGTGGGTACGGACGGGGGCGTCGCGGGGGTGCTCGCCGGGCAGCAGGACGTCCAGGTCGCCCAGCGGGGTCGTCGCGCCGGCCTCGGCGAAGCGGCGCAGCACCGCGAGGAACCGGTCGCGGTGCAGGGCGAGTTCGTCCTCCTCGTACAGGGCGGGGTTGGCGTCGAAGGCCAGCCAGAGGCCCTCGGCGCGGGCGCCGGGGCGCACCGAGATCTGGAGGTCGTCGACGGCCCCGCCGGACAGGTGGTGCCAGGTGGTGGGGGCGCCGCCGAAGACGGGGGACTCGTCGAACGGGACGATGTTCAGCACCGGCCCGTACAGCCGTCGTCCGGTGCCGAGCAGGCCCAGGTCGCGGCGGAGGAACTCGCCCCGGTAGCGCTGGTGGCGGCGCAGGGCCCGCATCTCCCCGGCGACGGTGCGGGCGAGGTCCGCGAGGGGCGTCTTAGGGCCGGCGGCCACCCGCAGCGGGAGGACGTCGGAGGCGGTGCCGGGGGCGCGCAGGGCGGCGCTGCCGAGCCGGCTCATCGTGGCCAGGCCCAGCACCAGGTCCCGGGCGCCGGTCATCCGGTGCAGCCAGGCGGCGGTGACGGTGGCCAGCAGGTCGGCGCGGGTGACGCCGAGGCGGGCCGCGGCGGCGTCCAGGGCGGCGGTCTCGGCGGGGGTCAGTTCGGCGGTGCGGCGCAGGAAGGGCGCGGTGGGGGGCGCCGTACGGGAGGTGAGCCGGGCGGGTTCCGGCGGCAGGCCGGCCAGGCGCCGCGCCCAGTGGTCGCGGTCGCGGCCGTACCGCTCGGAGGCGCGGTAGGCGGCCTCGTCCTCCTGGAGCCGGGCGGCCGGCGCGAAACCGGAGGGGCCGGGGTCGCGTCCCTCGGCCAGCGCGTTGTACGTCTCGGCGAGGCGCCGGCCGAGGAGCTTGTAGCTGTAGCCGTCGAGCAGGAGGTGGTGGGCGCGCAGCAGCCAGAGGTGGCGGTCGGGGGCGAGGGTCAGCAGGCTGTGCGCGAACAGCGGGCCCTTGTCGAGGTCCACGGGGGTGGCGAGGTCGGCGCGGACGTGGGCCCAGGCGGCGGTCTCGGGGTCCTCGGCGGTGCTGACGTCGGTCCGGTGCAGGACCCAGTCGTCCGCGTCGGCGGCGCGGTGGCAGCGGGGGCCGTCGTCGGTGTCGGTGAAGCGCAGGGCGAAGGTGTCGGCCTCGCCCACGGTCCGCCGCAGCGCGGTCTCGAACAGGTCGGTGTCGAGCGGCCCGTGGATCTCCACGGCCTCCGCGGTGGTGTAGGCGGCGCCGTCCGCCGCGAGCCGCCCGGCGTACCAGAGTCCCTCCTGGGCCCCGGACAGCGGTCGACGTTCGTCCTCCTGGAGTGACATGGCACAACCCTCACGTGGCAAGCGGTGATGTCCCGGACGGCGAAGGCCCGGCCGGATGGGGCGGGTGCGGCCGGCGCTCCGTGCCGCCCGCGCGTCGGGTACACGCGCCGGGCCGGCCCACGGGGCGCAGGAAGGGGCCGCACGCCGGGGGCAGGGGATATGGCCTCTCCCGGCCCCGGTTCCACGGCTCACCACCGTGCGCGGCGCCGGTCCCCGGGTCAAGCCGGACCGGCCGCCGGGGCGGCGATTCAGGGGTTTCCCTGAATTGTGCGCGGCGAGGGAGTGGACGGCGTCCGATCGGGCGGACTTCCCGGAATCCGGGCAGAGTTCTAGGGAAATCACGCGACTTCCCGGTGTGCCGCCTTCCCCGCTGGATTCGGCCGTGCCCGCCGGTGCACTCTCGGATGGCCCCCGGTCCGGGCGTGGGCTCCTCCCCCTCTGAACGCCCTTGGCGGTTCCCCTTCTTGCGCGCCTCTCGCAGGCGTCCCCCCGTGAACGTCCCGGAAATGAACGACGAAAGAAGGCTGACGGCATGCACCGTGCGCTGTGTCCGGTCGAGACGCTCTACGTGGGTCAGAGAAGCAGGGCCGTCCTGTCGTGCTCCCTGCGCGGACGCGTCGACGTCGGTGCGCTGTCGGCCGCGTTCGACGCGCTGACGCGGGCGCATCCGACGCTGCGGTCCCGGATCGCGCGGGACGGCGACGGTTACGCGCTGCACCTGCTCGACGAGGACGAACGGCCCCGGCTGAGCACCCGTACCGGCTCCGACGAGGCGGCGGAGTACGCGGCGGAGCTGAACCGGCCGCTGCCGGTCGGGGGGCCGTTGAGCCGGGCGGTCCTGATCAGCGGACCGGACGGCAAGAGCCATCTGTTCGTGCTGGTCATCGACCACACCGTGACCGACGGCCACAGCAGCATCGCGGCGCTCAACGCGCTGTGGGACCAGTACCGGGCCCTGGTCGAGGGCGAGCCGGTGCCCATGGCGCCCGCCGCCGGCGGGGACGGGGACGGCGGGCCGCACTGGCCGGAGCCGGTGAGCCGGCTGCTGCCCCCGGCCGACGGGGCCGCGACGGCGGCGTACCTGGACCGCCGCGTCGAGGCGCTCCGCCGGCACCCGGTCGACCTGGTCCCGTACGACGTGCCCGGCCCGGCCACGCCCGACGCCCCGACCGGCACGGAGACCGGAGCGGGAACCGGCGGGACGGCCCCGCAGGCCGACGGGGCGCCCCGCGCGCAGACCGCCACGGAGACCGGCGCGGCGCCCCGCGCGGACGGCCCGGAGGGGGCCGGGCGCATCGAGGTGCGGCGGCTGACCCTGGACACGGACCTCACCGCGCGGCTGCGCTCGGCGGCCCGCGCCCACGGTGTCTCCGTGCACGCGTTGATCGGCGCGACCCTGCTGGCCACGGCCCGGCGGCGGCTGGACGGCGACGGACCCCGCACCCTCGGCGTCCTCTCCCCCGTCGACCTGCGCTCCCGGCTCTCCCCGGCACTGCCCGCCGCCCTGCTGGTGCCCGCCGTCACCACCCACCTCCAGACCCTCGACGTGTCCCGGGCCTCCGACCCGGCGGAGCTGGCGCGCACCGTGCACACCCGCCTCACCCGCTTCGTCGCCGACGGGGACCACCTGCACGAGACGCGGATCACCCCGGAGATCCCCCGCGACCCCGCGCTGCAACGGGCGACCGTGATCGCCACCAACATGGGGGTCGTCCCCGGCCCCCGGCTGCCCGGCGGGCTGCGCATGGTGGACGTCCGGCTGGTCCCGGCGCGCGAGCAGTACTTCCCGCAGGCCGGGCGGAGCCCCGTGATGGCGTGCGTCGTCTCCTTCGGGGGCCGGCTCGCCATCGAGTTCCCGCACTCCACCGCCTGCTTCAGCCCGTCCTTCATGCGGGCGTTCCGCGACGACGTGCGCGCCGGGCTGCTCCGCTTCGCGCACGCGGGGCGCCCCGAGCACGTCCCCGCCGCGCACGTCCCCGCGGCCGTGGGCTGAGCGCGACCCGCTCCCGTACCCGCCGCCCGGTCACCGGCCACGATCACCGGTCATCGGTCACCCCAAGGAGCTTGCCCGGCATGACCACCGTCAGTGAACTTCCCTCCCCCCTGACGCTGCTCCCCCGAGCCCAGTCGGGCGACGAGCACGCGATGAACCACCTGCTGAACCGCATCACCCCCTATGTGGCCCGCATCTGCCGGTCCATCACCCACGACGACGGCGCCGACGCCACCCAGGAGGCGCTGCTCGCCATCTACCGCGGTCTGGGTTCCCTGCGCGAACCGGCGGCCTTCTACGGCTGGGTGCGCTCGGTGACGGTCCGCGAGGCCGTCCGCACCGCCCGGCGGTACGGCGAGGAGTGCGCCTGCTCGCAGGTGGAGTCCCGGCAGGAGGCCAACCCCCTGGACGCGGTGCACATCACCGATGTGCTGGACCGGCTCTCCGCGGCGCACCGGCAGGTCCTGACGCTGCGCGCGTACGGGCTCAACGAGGAGGAGATGGCCGAGGTGCTGGAGCTGCCCGTCGGCACCGTCCGCTCCCGCCTCTTCCGCGCCCGCCGCCGGTTCCAGGAGGCGTGGCAGCCCACCGCGGCGTGAGGGCGGCGGCCGTGGCGGTGCGCACCGCCACGGCCGCCGTCACCGGGCCCGGCCCGTCGTCACCTCACCCGCTCGGGAAGGACCCGCGGCGGCCACTGGCCCGCGGCGAACATCCCCAGCGCGTGCGCCCGCGCCACCAGGGCGGGGCGGTTGGGCGCGTCGAACCGGCGCAGCATCTGCCCCACGCGGTACTCGATCCCCTGACGGCTCAGATAGAGACGGGAGGCCAACTGCACCGTGGACTCGCCACTCGCCACGCCCTCCAGGACCTGTGCGTCCAGGGCGCTGAGCACCGGCCGCCCGGCCGTGCGGTCCCCTTCCGCCGCACCGGCCACGGCCTCCTTACGCTCCGCGCCCGCCCGGTCCACCGCATCCGCCCGGTCCACCGCTTCCGCCCGGTCCGTCACTTCCGCGCGGTCCACCCTCCCCGTGCGGCGCACCGCTTCCGTTTCCGTACGGCGCAGGAGGACGAGGACTCCGGTGGTCCCGCCGGCCGGTGCCCGCACTGCGGTCGCGGTGAGCTCCGCGGTGAACTCCCGCCCGGCGGCGTCCCGTCCGGTCACCTTCCGGGTGACGCGGCGGCACCGTCCCGAGGACAGCGCGGTGAGTTGCTCCCGGAGGCGCCCGGGGGCGGACGACCGCAGCAGCTCGAAAAGACCGCGTCCGCATATCTCTTTGGGCCGGAGACCGAAGAGGCGGGCGAACTCGTGTTCCGCCGCCGTGATGACCAGGGCGCCGGGCGAGGCATGGGCCGTACAGGCACCGCGCGGGACGCGGGGCCGGGGAACGGGGAGGTCGGGGGCGGGCGAAGCCGTGAGCGCGGCTCCGTTCTTGCGGGGCGAAGCGTCGGGGAACCTGGTGGTCGCCACGGACGTACCGTCCTTCTTCCTGCGCGTGGGGGCTGGGAAGGGATGCGAACGCGGAGCCGGCCGGTGCACCGGGCCGGGTGCCGGCGGTGCGCCGGGGCCGGCCGGTGTCACCTGGTGGGTGCGCGGGGCCGGTGTTCCGCGTCGCCCCGGGCCGGCCGGCGCCGGGCGCCGGTCTCCCGGGTCGATCAGGGTGCGGACAGGGACGGGCACCGGGACGGCCGGCACCTGGAAAACGTTGTCACGGCCATTCGATCTCGCCGCTCCCTCCCGGGGGCAGACCCCGGGGGGCGGGGGGAAGGGCGGGAGCGGCGACCGCGGACCGAGGGGCCGGCCGTCGGGGCGGGCCCGGTCGGGCGCTGCGCAGCACGAAAACCTCCGTGAGACGAGTAGGGGATCGCGTCAAGGCGGCGCCTTCGAGATTAAGGGCCGCCCCCGTCTCTGGCAAGGTTTTGCCAGGCGAACCGGAATTCCTGTCAACTTCCTTTCCGAAAGGGAAATTGCAGATGCCCGCATGACGCTCTCCCCTGCCCGTTCCGGAAGCCGAACGGGCACCTCTGAACTGCGCGGTTCCCCGTTCACGGAGAGGCTTGCCCACCGCTACGCCCGCTTCATAAGGTGGTGGCAACTCCATGCGCCCGACCGGGCAGGCCCGGGAAGAAAGAGGCCCTGACGATCGCGCCACGGAACCAAAAGGGGGGAGATGCTGACACAGCCGCATTTCGGCCGCCGGCTGAAGAGGCTCCGGCTGGAGCGGGGCCTGAGCCAGGCCGGTCTCGTCGGCGACGGCATGTCGACGGGATACCTGTCACGTCTGGAGTCGGGGGAACGGCGCCCGACCGAGCGGGCGGTGGCCTATCTGGCCCGCCGGCTCGGCGTCGACCCGTCCGCGCTGACCGGCCCGGCGGACGACCGGTCCCTGACCGGGGTGCTGGCCGCCGTCGCCTCCGCGCCGCCCGGCGCGGACGACACGGCGGCGCTGTGCCGCGCGGTCGAGGAGGACGCCGGTGACGATCCCGCCGCCCGCTGGCAGGCCCTGTGGCTGCTGGGCCGCGCCGCCGGCCGGGACGGCGACCACGAGCGCGAGCGCACCCTGCTCCGCGAACTCGTCGAGCTGGCCGACGAGTTGGGGGCGGCGGAGCTGCGGGCCCGTTCGCGGGTGCAGTACGCCCGCTGCACCAGGGCCCTCGGTGACCTGCGGACGGCGGAGCCCGCGGCCGTCACGGCCCTGTCGGTCGCCCGCACCGAGAAGCTGTCGGTGTCCGACACGCTCGCCGCCCTGATGGTGCTGATCAGCGTCGAGACGGAACTGGGCCGGCTGGAGGAGGCCGGGCGGCACGTCGAGGAGCTGGAGCGGGACCTGCTGCCGCAGGCCGGCCCGGCCCAGGCGGCCGAGGCGCTGTGGACGGCCGCCATGGTCAGCAACCGCGAGGGCGATCACGCGGCCGCCCGGTCCCGCCTCGACCGGGCGCTGGCGCTGCTGCGGGGCAAGGACGACCTGGCCCTGTGGACCCGGCTGCGGGCCGCCGCGACCGCCGCCGCCCTCCAGATGTCACCGCCGCAGGTGGCCGCCGCCGACCGCTGGCTGGGCGAGGCCGCCTCCGTCCTCGACCTGATCGGCACTCCGCTCCAGGTGCAGGAGCTGCATGCCCTCCAGGCCCACCTCGCCTTTCACCAGGGGCGGTTCGACGAGGCCAGATCGCTCAGCCGGCGGCTGCTGCACGAGGAGGACCTGCGGCTGTCCTACCGGGACCGGGTGCGCCTCGCGGTGCTCGACGGGCGGCTGGAGATCCTCGCGGGCCGGGTGGACGAGGGCATCGCGGCGCTGCGGCGGCTCGGCCAGCAGGCGGCCCAGTCGCAGCACCTGGACCTGGCGGCCCACGTCTGGCAGTCCCTGGCCACCACCCTGGCCGACGTCCGCTCCTGACCGGACCGGCCCGCGCCTCCCGCCCGGCCGTCAGCCCCGGACGAGGGTCACGGTCCGCGTCTGCCGGGCGTGGAAGGCGGGGAGCGGCAGGCCGCCGAGGGGGCGCAGCTCCATCAGGGTGGCCTCGACCCGGGCCGGGCCCGGCGCCGGCCCGGCCGGGGCCGACCCGCCGGACGGTCTGCCCGAGTTGGCCCACGGGTGGTCCAGGCCGTCGCAGACCGCGGGGGTGCCGCCGATGCCGTGCCGTACGGACCCGGCGTCCCGGCTCACCGAGGAGGTGACGTAGACCGGGCCGCTCGCGGCGTCGCAGCGGTAGGTGCCGGTGAGGGTGACGGTGCCGTCGGGGGCGATGCGGCCGGCCGGGTCGACGGTCACCGAACCGCCGGCGGCGGGGACGGTTCCGGCCTGGGCGGCGGGGGCGGCGGCCAGCGTGAGCAGGGCGGCGGCGGCGAGTGCGGACGTCAAGGACACAGGGACCTCCTGATCCGAGGGTGGGGTTCCCACTGGTACCCGCCCGTGCGGCGCGCGGCGCGTCCGTCACCCCTTCGGCGGCGCGTTGCCGGGGCGTGCCGGTCGTGTCCGGGTGTTGTCACGGTCGGCCGCCGCGGGTTCCGGCGGGCGCGGGGCGCGGGCATCGTCTCCGGTGAGGAAGGCCCGTATCCCGCGCGGAGGTGCGCCATGTGTTCCCACCGGTCCTCGTGTCCCGGTTCCGACACCGTCCCCGCCCATGTCGTCGCGGCCCGCCCGGAGCAGGGGTGGTACCTGCTGTGCGACGGCACCATCGTCTTCGACGACACCGGTGAACTCCTGCCCGACGGCCGGGCGGTGGGGCCGCACCGGGTCGCCGCCGGGGTACTGACGATCGCCGCCTGAGCGCGCCACCGCTCACGGCAGTACGGCGAGGCCGTCCAGTTCCACCAGCGCCTCCTCGTCCCAGAGCCGGACCACCTGGACGACGGCCATCGCCGGGTAGCCGCGGCCCATCCGCTCCCGCCAGATCCGGCCCAGTTCGGCCGAGTGGGCGCGGTAGGCGGCGACATCGGTGGCGTAGACGGTGACCCGGGCGAGGTCGGCCGGGGTGCCGCCGGCCGCGCGCAGTGCCGTCAGCAGGTTGTCCAGGGCGCGGGCGAACTGGGCGGGCAGGGTCGCGCCGGTCACCGTGCCGGACGCGTCCAGCGCGGTCTGGCCGGCCAGCAGGACGACGCGGCTGCCGGTGGCGACGACGGCGTGCGAGAAGCCGGCCGGCGGGGCGAGGCCCGGCGGGTTCACCCGCTCGGTGCTCATGGCCCCTCCTCGGTCCGCCGGTACAACTCCCGGGCGATGATGTCCCGTTGGACCTCGCTGGCGCCCTCGTAGACGCGGGGGGCGCGGACCTCGCGGTAGAGGTGTTCCAGGAGGTGGCCGCGGGTCAGGGCGCGGGCGCCGTGCAGCTGGACGGCGGTGTCGACGACGTACTGGGCGGTCTCGGTGGCCAGCAGTTTCGCCATCGCGGCGCGCTCGGGGACGTCCGGGGCGCCGGTGTCGTACGCCGTCGCCGCCGCGTGCACCATCAGTCGGGCCGCCTCCGTGCGCACCGCCATCTCGGCGACCTGGTGGGCGACGGTCTGGAGGTCGCGGAGCTTGCCGCCGAAGGCGTCGCGGGCGCGGGTGTGGGCGAGGGTGGCGTCCAGGGCGGCGCCGGCCATGCCGACGGCGAAGGCGCCGACGCTGGGGCGGAACCGGTTCAGGGTGTCCATGGCGACCCGGAACCCCTGGTCGGGTGCGCCGAGCACGTCGTCGGCGGTGACGGGGACGCCGTCGAAGGCGAGGGTGCCGATGGGGTGCGGGGAGAGCATCTCCAGCGGGGTGCCGGTGAGGCCGGGGCGGTCGGCGGGGACGAGGAAGGCGGTGACGCCGCGGGCCCCGGCGCCGGGGGTGGTCCGGGCGAAGACGGTGTACAGGTCGGCCTCGGGCGCGTTGGAGATCCAGCACTTCTCGCCGGTCAGCCGCCAGCCGGCGGTGCCCTCGGGGCGGGCCGCCAGCGCCAGCGCCGCCGCGTCCGAACCGGCGCCCGGTTCGGTGAGGGCGAAGGCGGCCACCGCGGTGCCGTCGGCCACCCGGGGCAGCCAGCGGGCGCGCTGGGCGCCGGTGCCGTGGAGGTGCACCGGGTGGCCGCCCAGGCCCTGGAGGGCGAGCGCGGTCTCCGCCTCCGTGCAGGCGTAGGCGAGGGACTCGCGCATCAGGCACAGGTCGAGGGCGGTGGAGGTGAACAGGCGCGGGAGCAGCCCGAGGGAGCCGAGGGCGGCGACCAGGGGGCGGTTGACCCGGCCGGGTTCGCCGCGCTCGGCGAGCGGGCGGAGCCGTTCGGCGGCCAGGGCGCGCAGGGCGGCGCACCAGGCGGACTGTTCCGGTGCGAGCGAGAAGGCGGTCATCGCCGGTCCCCCTTGGGTGCCTGCGGCTCCTGTGGAGCGAGGCTATCGCGGGGCGTTGACTGCCGTCATCACCGCGCTACGCTCACGGCACGAGTCAGCCTCAGGGGGGCGCCGTCATGAATCCCCGGAGCACCGCCACCGCCCATGTCGACACCTTCGCCCGTGACCGGCTGCCGCCGCCCGGCCAGTGGCCCGAACTCCGCTTCGACCTGCCGGAGTTGCGCTATCCGGCCCGGCTGAACGCCGCCGTGGAGCTGCTCGCCGGCGGCGCCCCGGACCGCCCCGTCTTCCGTACCGCCTCCGGTGCCGTGTGGAGCTACGGCGAGCTGGGTGCCCGGGTCGACCGGATCGCGCACCTCCTCACCGGCGGCCTCGGGGTGGTCCCCGGCAACCGGGTGCTGCTGCGCGGCCCCACCACCCCGTGGCTGGCCGCGTGCTGGCTGGCGGTGCTCAAGGCGGGTGCGATCGCCGTGACCGTGCTGGCCGAGCAGCGCCCGCGGGAGCTGCGCCGGATGTGCGCGATCGCGCGGGTCCGGCACGCCCTGTGCGACGCGCGCTCGGTGGACGGCCTGGTCGCGGCGGACGTCCCGGGGCTGCGGATCGCGACGTACGGCGGGGCCGGCCTCGCGGACCCGGCGCACCGCCCGGCGCCGGACACGCCGTACCGGGCCGTGGACACCGCGGCCGACGACGTGGCACTGATCGCCTTCACCTCCGGCACCACCGGCCGGCCCAAGGGCTGCGTCCATCTGCACCGGGACGTCCTCGCGGTCGCCGACACCTTCTCCCGGCACGTGCTCCGGCCGCGTCCTGACGACCTGTTCACCGGCAGTCCGCCGCTCGGCTTCACCTTCGGCCTGGGCGGGCTGGTGATCTTCCCGATGCGGGCGGGGGCGTGCTCCCTGCTGCTGGAGCGGGCCGGGCCGCGCGAACTGCCGCCGGCGATCGCCGGGCACCGGGTGTCGGTGCTGTTCACCGCGCCGACGGCGTACCGCGCGATGCTCGCCGGCCTGGACGCCCACGACGTGTCCTCGCTGCGCCGCTGCGTGTCGGCCGGCGAGAACCTGCCCGCCGTCACCTGGCACGCCTGGCACGAGCGCACCGGGCTGCGGATCATCAACGGCATCGGCGCCACCGAGCTGCTGCACATCTTCGTCTCCGCCGCCGACGACGACATCCGGCCCGGCACGACGGGGGTGCCGGTGCCGGGGTGGCGGGCCGAGGTGCAGGACGCGCGGGGCCGGCCCGTGCCCGACGGGGAGCCGGGGCTGCTCGCGGTGCGCGGCCCGGTCGGGTGCCGTTACCTGGCCGATCCGCGGCAGCGGGAGTACGTGCGCGGCGGCTGGAACATCACCGGGGACACCTACGTCCGCGAGCCCGACGGCCGGTTCCGGTACGTCGCCCGCGCCGACGACATGATCGTCTCGGCCGGGTACAACATCGCGGGCCCGGAGGTGGAGGACGCCCTGCTGCGCCACCCGGACGTGGGCGAGGCGGCGGTGGTGGGCGAACCGGACCCGGAGCGCGGGCAGCGCGTGGTCGCCTTCGTGGTGCCGGCCGAGGGCGCCGCACCGGACGCCGAGGCGCTGCGGACGTTCGTACGGGCGGAACTGGCGCCGTACAAGTGCCCGCGGGAGATCGTGTTCCGCGGCGCGCTGCCGCGCACGGCCACCGGCAAGCTCCAGCGTTTCCGGCTGCTGTCCGACCGGCGGCAGCGCCTCGGGAGCGGCACCGTGACACCGGTCATGACCGGCGAGGATATGGACGACCTAAGATGATCAACGTGTCCGACCAGCATGCACCACGGTCCCTCATCGTCACGCTCTACGGCGCGTACGGCCGTCACGCGCCCGGCCCGGTCCCCGTCGCCGAGCTGATCCGGCTGCTGGCGGCGGTCGGGGTGGACGCGCCGTCGGTGCGCTCGTCGGTCTCCCGGCTCAAGCGGCGGGGGCTGCTGCTGCCCGCCCGTACCGCGCTGGGCGCGGCCGGTTACGAACTGTCCGCCGAGGCGCGGGAGTTGCTCGACGACGGCGACCGGCGGATCTATGCCGCCGCGCCCTGGACCGACGAGGGCTGGGTGCTCGCCGTGTTCTCGGTGCCGGAGTCGGAGCGGCAGAAGCGCCACGTACTGCGCTCCCGGCTGGCCCGGCTCGGCTTCGGCACGGCCGCCCCCGGCGTGTGGATCGCCCCGGCCCGGCTCTACGAGGAGACCCGGCACGCCCTGGGCCGGCTGCGGCTGGAGACGTACGTGGACTTCTTCCGCGGCGAGCACCTGGGGTTCGCGCCGACCGCCGAGGCGGTGGCCCGCTGGTGGGACCTGGCGGCGATCGGCAAGGAGCACGAGGCGTTCCTCGGCCGCCACGAGCCGGTCCTGCGCCGGTGGGAGCGCCGCCCGGACACCCCGCCCGAGGACGCCTACCGGGACTATCTGCTCGCCCTGGACTCCTGGCGCCGCCTGCCCTACTCCGACCCCGGGCTGCCCGCGCGGCTGCTGCCCGGCGACTGGCCCGGGGTGCGCTCGGCGGCGGTCTTCCGGGCGCTGCACGAGCGGCTGCGGGACGCGGGCGCGGTCTTCGCCGGGGTGTCCCCCGGCCCGCTCCCGCCCGTGTGACCCCGGGCACGGCAGCGGTCACTCACGCAACCCTCAGCTCGCTCTGTGCCTCCTCTCAAGTTTCTTACCTACCGTCCATGGGGTCGTCCACGGGGGGAAGAGAGCGAGAAGAGGACTGTTGCGCATGACCACCACGGCAAGACCGCCGGGAGCCACCGTCTGGCTCACCGGGCTGCCGAGCGCGGGCAAGACGACCATCGCCCGGCTGCTCGGTGACCGGCTGACGGCGGAGGGCCGCCGGGTGGAGGTGCTCGACGGCGACGAGATCCGCCGTTTCCTCTCGGCGGGCCTCGGCTTCTCCCGGGCGGACCGGCACACCAATGTGCAGCGCATCGGCCTGGTCTCGGAGGTGCTCGCCCGCAACGGCGTGCTGTCCGTGGTCCCCGTCATCGCCCCCTACGCGGACAGCCGGGAGGCGGTCCGCAGGCGGCACGAGCTGAGCGGGACGCCGTACGTCGAGGTGCATGTGGCGACGCCGGTCGAGGTGTGCAGCGAGCGGGACGTGAAGGGGCTGTACGCCCGGCAGGCGGCGGGTGCTCTGTCCGGGCTGACCGGGGTCGACGACCCGTACGAGCCGCCGGAGGACCCGGCGCTGGTGCTGCGGACGCAGGAGCAGACGCCCGAGGAGTCGGCCGCCGCGGTGTACGCGGTGCTGGCGGAGCGGGGGCTGGTGTGAACGACTTCGCCCTGTCGCATCTGGACGCGCTGGAGTCGGAGGCGGTGCACATCTTCCGCGAGGTGGCGGGCGAGTTCGAACGGCCGGTGATCCTCTTCTCCGGCGGCAAGGACTCCATCGTCATGCTCCACCTCGCCCTCAAGGCCTTCGCCCCCGCCCCCGTCCCCTTCGCCCTCCTGCACGTCGACACCGGCCACAACTTCCCCGAGGTCCTGGAGTACCGCGACCGCACCGCCGCCGAACACCGCCTGCGCCTGCACATCGCCTCCGTCCAGGACTACATCGACCGCGGCGTGCTCAAGGAACGCCCCGACGGCACCCGCAACCCCCTCCAGACCCTCCCCCTCACCGACACGATCCGGCACCACAACTTCGACGCCGTCTTCGGCGGCGGACGCCGCGACGAGGAGAAAGCACGCGCCAAGGAACGCGTCTTCTCCCTGCGCGACGAGTTCTCCCAGTGGGACCCCCGCCGCCAGCGCCCCGAACTGTGGAACCTCTACAACGGCCGCCACGCCCCCGGCGAACACGTCCGCGTCTTCCCCCTCTCCAACTGGACCGAACTCGACGTCTGGCAGTACATCGCCCGCGAGGACATCCACCTCCCTGCGATCTACTACGCCCACGAACGCGAGGTCTTCCAGCGCGCCGGCATGTGGCTCACCCCCGGCGACTGGGGCGGACCCGGCGACGGCGAGACCGTCGAGAAACGACAGGTCCGCTACCGCACCGTCGGCGACATGTCCTGCACCGGCGCCGTCGACTCCGACGCCGACACCATCGAGAAGGTCATCGCCGAGATCGCCGCCTCCCGCCTCACCGAACGCGGCGCCACCCGCGCCGACGACAAACTCTCCGAGGCCGCCATGGAAGACCGCAAGCGCGAGGGGTACTTCTAGACATGACCAGCACCACGCCCGAGGTCCTCCGGGAGACCACCCTGCTGCGGTTCGCGACCGCCGGTTCGGTCGACGACGGCAAGTCCACCCTGGTGGGCCGGCTGCTGCACGACTCCAAGTCGGTCCTCACCGACCAGCTGGAGGCCGTGCAGCGCGTCTCCGCCAGCCGCGGCCAGGACACCCCCGACCTGGCGCTGCTCACCGACGGCCTGCGGGCCGAACGCGAGCAGGGCATCACCATCGACGTGGCCTACCGCTACTTCGCCACCCCCCGGCGCCGCTTCATCCTCGCCGACACCCCCGGCCACGTGCAGTACACCCGCAACATGGTCACCGGCGCCTCCACCGCCGAACTCACCGTCATCCTCGTCGACGCCCGCAACGGCGTCGTCGAACAGACCCGCCGCCACGCCGCCATCGCCGCCCTCCTCCGCGTCCCGCACGCCGTCCTCGCCGTCAACAAGATGGACCTCGTCGGCTACCAGGAGTCCGTGTTCGCCGCCATAGCCGAGGAGTTCACGGCGTACGCGACCGAGCTGGGCCTGCCGTCCTGCACGCCGGTCCCGGTCTCCGCGCTCGCCGGGGACAACGTCGTGGACCGCTCGGCGCACATGGACTGGTACCGGGGGCCGTCCCTGCTGGAGTTCCTGGAGAGCGTGCCGGTCGCCACCGGGCCGGCCGCGGCACCGGCCCGTTTCCCCGTGCAGTACGTGATCCGGCACGGCGAGGACCGCCACTACGCGGGCCAGCTTGCCTCGGGCGCGCTGCGCGTCGGCGACCGGGTGACCGTGCACCCCTCCGGGGAGACCTCCACGATCACCGGCATCGACGTGCTCGGCACCCCGGCCGGGGCGGCGTACGCCCCGCAGTCGGTCAGCCTGCGCCTCGCCGACCAGCGGGACGTCTCCCGCGGCGACATGATCACCGCGGGGGTGGACGCGCCGGCGCTCACCCAGGACGTCCGGGCCGCCGTCTGCCACCTCGCCGACCGGCCGCTGCGTACCGGGGACCGGGTACTGCTGCGGCACACCACCCGGACGGTCCGGGCGATCGTCGAGGACCTCGCGGGCGCCGGGGAGCTGGCCGCCAACGACCTGGGCCGGATCACCCTGCGCACCGCCGAGCCGCTGCCGCTGGACGACTACGCCGTCTCCCGGCGCACCGGCGCGTTCCTGCTGGTCGATCCGGCCGACGGGGCGACGCTCACCGCCGGGATGGTCACGCTCGACGCCCCGGCGTGAACCGGTCCGCGCGCCCGGTCGGCGGCGGCCGGCTGCCGGCCCGGTAGGGGGCGGGCCAGCCGGCGCCCGGACCGGTGTAGCCCTGCTCGGCGGCGGCGTGCAGCGTCCAGTGCGGGTCGTACAGGTGCGGACGGGCCAGTGCGCAGAGGTCGGCCCGGCCGGCCAGCACCACGGTGTTGACGTCGTCCCAGGAGGAGAGGGCGCCGACCGCGATCACCGGGACGCGGGCGTCGTGGCGGACCCGTTCGGCGTACGGCGTCTGGTACGACCGTCCGAACTCCGGGCGTTCGTCGGCCACCACCTGCCCCGTCGACACGTCGATCGCGTCGGCGCCGTGCGCGGCGAAGGCCCGGGCGATCACCACGGCGTCGTCGGCCGTGGTGCCGCCCTCGGCCCAGTCGGTGGCGGAGATCCGTACCGTCATGGGCCGTTCCTCGGGCCACACCGCGCGTACGGCGTCGAAGACCTCCAGCGGGAAGCGGAGCCGTTTCTCCAGGGTGCCGCCGTAGGCGTCGGTGCGGTGGTTGGTCAGCGGGGAGAGGAACCCGGACAGCAGATAGCCGTGCGCGCAGTGCAGTTCGAGCAGGTCGAACCCGGCCCGCGCGGCCCGGCGCGCGGCGGCCGTGAACTGCTCCCGCACGTCGGTCAGTTGAGCGCGTCCGAGGCAGCGCGGGGTCTGGCTGCGCGGGGTGTACGGCAGCGGGGAGGCGGCCACCAGCGGCCAGTTGCCGTGGGGCAGGGGTTCGTCCATGCCCTCCCACATCAGGCGGGTCGAGCCCTTGCGCCCGCTGTGCCCGAGCTGCACGCCGATCGCGGTGCCCGGTGCCCGAGTGTGGACGAAGCGCACGATCCGCCGCCACGCCTCGGCCTGCGCCGGGGTGTACAGGCCGGTGCAGCCGGGCGTGATCCGGCCCTCGGGGCTGACGCAGACCATCTCGGTCATCACCAGGCCGGCGCCGCCGAGGGCGCGGGCGCCGAGGTGGACGAGGTGGAAGTCGCCGGGGACGCCGTCGACGGCGGAGTACAGGTCCGTCGGGGAGACGACGACCCGGTTGCGCAGGGTGAGTCCGCGCAGCCGGAACGGGGTGAACATCGGCGGGGTGCCGGGCGGGCAGCCGAACTCCCGCTCCACGGCCCCGGTGAAGGCGGGGTCGCGCAGCCGCAGGGTGGCGTGGGTGACGCGGCGGCTGCGGGTGAGCAGGCCGAAGGCGAACCGGCGGGGCGGCCGGGCGAGGTGGCGGGCCGCGTCCTCGAACCACTCCAGGCTGGCGCGGGCGGCGCGCTGCGCGGAGGCGACGGCGGGACGCCGCTCCTCCTCGTAGGCGGCGAGCGCCCGCTCGGTCGTGGGCTGCTCCGCCAGGTGGGCGGTGAGGGCGACGGCGTCCTCGACGGCGAGCTTGGTACCGGAGCCGATGGAGAAGTGGGCGGTGTGGGCGGCGTCGCCGACGAGGACGACGTTGCCGTGCGACCAGCGGTCGGTGACGACGGTGCGGAAGGCGGTCCAGGCGGAGCGGTCGGTCCGCAGGGGCCGGCCACCGAGCGCGTCCGCGAAGATCCCGGCGCACCGGTCGATGGACGGGCGCGGGTCGGCCGCGTCGAAACCGGCCCGGCGCCAGACGTCCTCCCGCATCTCGATGACGACCGTGGAGGCGCCGGGGGCGTACGGGTAGCCGTGCAGCTGCATCACGCCGTGCTCGGTCTCGGCGAACTCGAAGCGGAAGGCGTCGAAGGCGATGTCGGCCGCCAGCCAGATGTAGCGGCAGCGGTGAGGGGTGACGCGGGGCCGGAGGACGTCGGCGAACGCGGCGCGGGTGGCGCTGTGGACGCCGTCGGCGGCGATGACGAGGTCGTGCGTCTCGGCCAGCCGGGAGGCGGGCGGGGCCTCGGTGCGGAAGCGGAGGTCCACGCCGAGGGTCTGGCAGCGGGTGCGGAGGACGTGCAGGAGGCGGCGGCGCTCCAGGGCGGCGAAGGCGTGGCCGCCGCTGCGCTGCCGGATGCCCCGGTGGACGATGTCGATGGCGTCCCAGTGGACGAACTCGCCGCGCAGGGCCTCGTGGATCTCCGGGGCGGCGTGTTCGATGCCGCCGAGGGTCTCGTCGGAGAGGACGACGCCGAAGCCGAACGTCTCCGACCTGGGGTTGCGTTCCCAGAGGGTGACCTCGTGGGCGGGGAAGCGGTGCTTCAGCAGGGCCGCGGCGCAGAGGCCGGCGGGGCCGCCGCCGATGACCGCGGTTCTCCGCGGGTGCGTGGTGGCCGGTCGCGCCCCGCGGCGGGGCCGCGCGTCGAAACGGTCCCGCGCCCCTGGCGGCGTGCCGGTCACCGTCGGTTCCACTGTGGCGGGCGCCGCTCCGCGAACGACGCGTGGAACTCGGCGTAATCGCCTCCCGTCATCAGCAGTGCCTGGGTCGTCGCGTCCAGTTCGATCGCGGCGGACAGGGGCATGTCCAGTTCGGCCGTGAGGAGGGCCTTGGTCTGGGCGTGGGCGAGGGCGGGCCCGTCGGCGAGGCGGTGGGCCAGGGCGTGGGCGGTCTCGTCGGCGCGGCCCTCCTCGGCGACTTCGCTGACCAGGCCGATCCGCTCGGCCTCCGGGGCGCGCACGGGGTCGCCGAGCATCAGCAGCCGCGTGGCGTGGCCGAGGCCGACCACGCGGGGCAGCAGGTACGCGGCGCCCATGTCGCCGCCGGAGAGGCCGACGCGGGTGAAGAGGAACACGAAGCGGGCGCCGGGGTCGGCGACCCGGAAGTCGGCGGCCAGCGCGAGGACCGCGCCCGCGCCCGCCGCGACGCCGTGGACGGCGGCGATCACCGGGAACGGGCACTCCCGCAGCGCGCGGACGACCTGGCCGGTCATCCGGTTGAAGTCGAGGAGGCCGGCGGTGTCCAGGGACAGGGTCGCGCCGATGATCTCGTCGACGTCGCCACCGGAGCAGAAGCCGCGGCCCTCGCCGGCCAGCACCAGCGCGCGGACGGACTTCTCCCGGGACAGTTCGGCGAGCAGGTCGCGCAGGTCGGCGTAGGCGCCGAAGGTGAGCGCGTTGAGCTTCTCGGGGCGGGCGAGGGTGACGGTGGCGACGCCGTCGGCGCGGTCGACGCGCAGGTGCCGCCAGGCGGGGGTGGGGGCGGCGGAGCCGGTGAAGGGACTCATGGCGGGCCTCCTCGGGCGGAGCGGCCTCGGCCCTGCCGAAGTTATCACCGAAGTGTGACTGGCGTCACGAGGGCGTTACACATCCGCCGAAGGTCCCGTCCCGTGCCCGTCGAAGGACTCTGCCGGGCGGCGCCGTACCATTCATAAAGTTGAAAGCAGGACAGGACCGCCTGCTCCACGAACGGAAACCGCCGTGCACGATCCCCTTCCCTTCCCCGCCTCCTGGCGCATCGCGCTGCCGCACACCGCCGCGGCCGTGCCGGTGGCCCGTGCCCTGGTCCGTACGGCACTGGCCGAGCTGGAGCACGCCGCCGACTGCGACACCGCGGAGCTGCTGACGGCCGAGCTGGTCGCCAACGCCGTCGAGCACACCTCGGGCGAGACCCCGATCGAGCTGGTGGTGGAGCTGCTGCCGACCGGCTGCCAGGTCGAGGTGCACGACCCCGACCCGGCGCCGCCCGCCGACCTCACCGTGCCGTCGCTGCCCGAGCCCGACCCGTTGCAGGAGGGCGGGCGTGGGCTGCTGCTGATCCGCGCCCTCAGCTCGTCCTGCGGACACCGCCCCACCGGCTCCGGCAAGGCGGTCTGGTTCAGGCTCCCCGCGGTGCCCGCCCAGCGTCGTCCGACGGCGTGACCCCGCCCCGGCCGAGCCGCGAGGTGCGGCGCCCGTAGGCGGCGTACACCAGCAGGCCCGCCACCAGGAACACGCCGAACTGGAGCCAGGTCTCGGCGCCCGTCTCGTAGATCAGGTAGAGGCAGAAGGCGATGCCCAGCAGCGGCGTCACCGGGTACAGGGGGACCCGGAAGGGGCGGGCCAGGCCCGGCTCGCGGCGGCGCAGCGCGAGGACCGCCACATTGACCACGGCCATGGTGGCGAGGGTGCCGATGGTGCACAGGTTGACCACCGAGTCCAGCGAGGCGAACGCGGCCGGCAGGGCGAAGACCAGGCCCACGATCCAGGTGCCGGCGACCGGGGTGGCGGTGCGCGGGGAGACCTTCTCGAAGACGCGCGGGATCAGGCCGTCCCGGGACATGGACATCAGGATGCGGGTCTGGCCGTACATCACGGCGAGGACGACGGAGGCGATGGCGACCACCGCGCCGAAGGCGACGACGGTGCCGCCCACCGAGGAGCCGGTGACCTCGTCGACGACGTAGGAGAGGGCGGCGGGGCGGTCGCCGACCGCGTCGCCGCCGATGGCGCCGATCGCGGCGAGGGCGACCGCGCAGTACAGCAGCGTGACCAGGCCGATGCAGACCAGGATGGCGACGGGGATGTCCCGGCGCGGGTTCTTCGCCTCCTCACCGGCGGTGGTGATCGCGTCGAAGCCGATGTACGAGAAGAACGCGGCGGTGGTGCCGGCGCCGATGCCGCCGAGGCCCGCCGGGGAGAACGGGGTGAGGTTGCCGTCCTCGAACGCGGTGTAGCCGATGGCGCAGAAGGCGACCAGGACGGCCAGCTTGAGCACGGCCATCGCGGCGGTGGCGCGGGCGCTCTCCCGTACGCCGCGAACCAGGAGGACGCAGGCCAGGGCGATGACGACGACGGCGGGGAGGTTGATCACGCCGCCGTCGCCGGGGCCCGCGGACAGGGCGTCGGGGAGCTGGACACCGAGGACGCCGTCGAGCAGTTCGTTGACGTACTGGCTCCAGCCGACCGCGACCGCGGAGACCGAGACGCCGTACTCCAGGAGCAGGCACCAGCCGACCAGGAAGGCCGTGGTCTCGCCGAGCCCGGCGTACGCGAAGGAGTACGAGGAGCCGGAGACCGGGATGGCGCCGCCCAGTTCCGCGAAGGCGAACGCGGTGAGCACGCAGGTGATCGCGGCGAGGACGAAGGAGATCACGACGGCGGGGCCGGCCTCGCCGACCGAGTCGGAGAGGCCGACGAAGATGCCGGTGCCGACGATCGCGCCGACGCCGAAGCAGACGAGCTGGAACAGCCCCATCGTGCGCTTCAGGCCGTGGCCGGCCCGGTCGGCGCCGGACTCGGCCACCAGGAGGTGGGGGGACTTGATGCGGGGCATGCGGGTGGTGCTCGTTTCTGGTGGTGCGGGGGCGCGGGGGTGACGCGCGCGGCGGCACCGGAAGGGGTGGCTCCGGATCGCCGGTCAGGATAGCGGGACGGTTCAGGCCAGGGTGGCGACGAGGACGGCCTTGATGGTGTGCAGCCGGTTCTCGGCCTCGTCGAAGACGACCGAGTGCGCCGACTCGAAGACCTCGTCGGTGACCTCCAGGCTGTCCAGGCCGTGGGCGTCGTAGATCTCCTGGCCGACCTTGGTGCCCAGGTCGTGGAAGGCGGGCAGGCAGTGCAGGAACTTGACGTCCGGGTTGCCGGTGGCACGCAGCACGTCCATGGTCACCGCGTACGGGGCGAGGGCGGCGATGCGCTCGGCCCAGACCTCCTTGGGCTCGCCCATGGAGACCCAGACGTCGGTGGCGACGAAGTCGGCGCCGCGCACGCCCTCGGCCAGGGTCTCGGTGAGGGTGATCCGGGCGCCGCTGGCGCCGGCCAGCTCCTGCGCCCTGTCGACGATCTCCTGGGCGGGCCAGTAGGACTTCGGGGCGACGATCCGGACGTCCATGCCGAGCAGGGCGCCGGTGACGAGGTAGGAATTGCCCATGTTGAAGCGGGCGTCGCCGAGGTAGGCGAAGGCGATTTGGTCCAGGGGCTTGTCGCTGTGCTCGGTCATGGTGAGCACGTCGGCGAGCATCTGGGTGGGGTGCCAGTCGTCGGTGAGGCCGTTGAAGACGGGTACGCCGGCGAAGGCGGCCAGCTCCTCGACCTTGGCCTGGCTGTCGCCGCGGTACTCGATGCCGTCGTACATCCGGCCCAGCACCCGCGCGGTGTCCCGGACGGACTCCTTGTGGCCGATCTGCGAGCCGGAGGGGTCCAGATAGGTGGTGGAGGCGCCCTGGTCGGCGGCGGCGACCTCGAAGGCGCAGCGGGTGCGGGTCGAGGTCTTCTCGAAGATCAGCGCGATGTTCTTGCCGGTCAGGTGGCGCGTCTCGGCCCCGGCGCGCTTCGCGGCCTTCAGCTCGGCGGCCAGCTCGACCAGGCCGCGGAACTCCTCGGCGGTGAAGTCCAGCTCCTTGAGGAAGGGGCGGCCGGCGAGGGCGGTCGGGACAGTCGCCATGGGGGCGCTCCAGGGGGTGCGGGAACGGGGAACTACGGAATACTATACGACGTACTGAATTCTTATACGGTTCATGCGTCCGGTCCGGGCGGTACGGGGTCCGGCCCCCGGAGTCATACGGCGTCCCGCTCCACCGGGCAGCTCATGCAGCGCGGACCGCCCCGGCCCCGGCCCAGCTCGCTGCCCGGGATCTCGATCACCTCGATGCCCTGCTTGCGCAGGTGGGTGTTGGTCGTGACGTTGCGTTCGTAGGCGACGACCACGCCCGGCTCGACGGCCAGCACGTTGCAGCCGTCGTCCCACTGCTCCCGTTCGGCGGCGTGCACGTCCTGCGTCGCGGTCAGCACCCGGATCTCGCTCAGGCCCAGCGCGGCGGCGATCGCGCGGTGCATGTGCTCCGGCGGATGGTCGGTGACCTTCAGCTCCTTGTCGCCGACGCCCGGCTCGATGGTGTAGGAGCGCAGCATGCCGAGCCCGGCGTACTGGGTGAAGGTGTCGCCGTCGACCATGGTCATCACGGTGTCCAGATGCATGAAGGCCCGGCGTTTCGGCAGGTCGAGGGCGACGATGGTGCGGGCCGAGCCGGCCGCGAACAGCTTGTGGGCGAGCATCTCCACCGCCTGCGGGGTGGTGCGCTCGCTCATCCCGATCAGCACCGCCCCGTTGCCGATGACCAGAACGTCCCCGCCCTCGATGGTCGACGGGTAGTCGGCCTGCCCCTCGGACCAGAGGGTGAACCGCTCGTCGCGGAAGAGCGGGTGGTGGCGGTAGATCGCCTCGAAGTGGACCGTCTCGCGCTGCCGCGCCGGCCAGCGCATCGCGTTGATGGAGACACCGTCGTAGATCCAGGCGGAGGTGTCCCGGGTGAACAGGTGGTTGGGCAGCGGGCCGAGCAGGAAGTCGTCCAGCTCCATGGCGTGGAAGCGGACCGAGACCGGTTCGGGGTGGGCGTCCAGGAACTCCCGCTTGGTCATGCCGCCGACCAGCAGCTCCGCCAGCTCGGGCGCGGGCAGGTGCTCCACGGCGGCCCGGAGGTGGTCGGTGGCCAGGACGCCGTACTCCTTCTCGTCGAAGACCCGGTCCAGGATCAGCTCCCGGGCGGCCGGGACGTCGAGGGTCTCGGTGAGCAGGTCACCGAAGAGGTGCACGGTGACCCCGCGGTCGCGGAGCACGTCGGCGAACCCGTCGTGCTCGGCGCGCGCCCGGCGCACCCAGAGCACGTCGTCGAAGAGGAGGGCGTCCTTGTTGCTGGGCGTGAGCCGTTTCAGCTCCAGGTCCGGCCGGTGCAGGATGACGCGGCCGAGCCGCCCGGCCTCGGAGTCGACGTGGAATGCCATGTCTCCATCCTGACCGGTCCGACGGGTGTTCATCCCGCCTCCGGTGATTCTCCGCGCGGGTTCTCCGAGCGGGACGCCGCTCCTCCTCGCAGGCGGCGAGCGCCCGGCCGACGCGGCACCCCGGGGGCGCCCCTCGGGCGCAGGGAGGACCACCGCGCCGCCGGGCGGGCGCACGGCCGCCGCCCGGCCCCGGGCCGTGCTCCCGCCGCTCGGGCGTGAAGGGGGCGTACGACCTGCGGTGCGACCGTGGGCGGGCCGCAGTCTGGGGAGGTCGGCCAGGAACGGAACCAGGGGGACGCCAGTGAGTCATGACGCCTTGATCGCGCACTTCACCGGGGCCTCGGCACTGATCCTGGTGGCCGCGCACGCGGCCGGCTGGCTGGCCCGGCGGCTGCGCCAGCCCTACATCGTGGGCCAGCTCGCCGCGGGCATCGCGCTCGGCCCGTCGCTGCTGGGCGGCCTGGCCCCCGGCGCGTACGCGGCGCTCTTCCCGGCCGCCGTCGGCCCGGCGCTGACCGGTCTCGCGCAGCTCGCCCTGGTGGTGTTCCTGTTCGGGGTGGGCTACGAGCTGGATCTGAAGGTGCTCGGCGACCGGGCGCGGACCTCGGTGACGGTGGCGCTGGCCTCGTTCACGGTGCCCATGGCGGTGGGCGGCGGCTGCGCCCTGCTCTTCGGGGACCAGTTGCACACCCTGGGGATGCCCCGGGACCTCTCCCCCGCCGCCGTGGTCTTCGCGGGGGTGGCGCTGTCGATAACGGCGGTGCCGGTGCTGACCGCCATCGTGCGGGAGAACGGCCTGTCCCGGTCGGTGCCGGGCGTGGTCGCGGTCTCGGCGGCCGGGGTGCTGGACGTGATCGGCTGGACCGTGCTGGCCGGGGCGATGCTGGACAGCGGCGGCGGCGCGCCGGGGCTCGGCTGGCCCTGGCGGGTGGCGCTCGCCGTCGCCTTCGTCACGGTGATGGGGTGCGCGGCCCGGCCGGTGCTGCGGCGGCTGCTGTGGCGGACCCGGCTGGAGCCCTCGCTGCGGCTTGCGCTGCTCCTCGGTTTCGCCCTGGCGTCGGCGTGGGTGACGCACTCCCTCGGGCTGCACGTGATCTTCGGTGCGCTGCTCGCCGGGGTGGTGACGCCCCGCGAGGACGACGGCACCCTCGATCCGGACCTGCTGCGTCCGCTGCACGACGTGGGCTCGCTGCTGCTGCCGTTCTTCTTCGTGGTCTCCGGGCAGGCGGTGACCGTCGGCGGCCTCGGCGCCACCGGCTGGGTCGCGCTGCTGGTGGTGACGGTGCTGGCGGTGGTCACCAAGGTCGGCAGCGGGACGGTCGCCGCCCGGCTGGGCGGCCTCGGCCGGCACGACGCGCGGACCGTGGGGGTGCTGCTCAGCGCCCGGGGCCTGACCGAGCTGATCGCCCTGGAGGCGGGCCGCCAGGCCGGTCTGCTCAGCGGCCCCCTCTACACGGTGCTGGTCCTGATGGCGCTCGCCACGACGCTGCTCACCCAGCCGCTGCTGCGGCTGACCGAGCGGCTGGCCGCCCACGACCGCGCCGCCGCGCCGCCACCGCCCCGGCGGCGGCCCGACGAAGCGGCGGCGACGGCGGCCGCCCGGCTCGGCGACCAGCGCCGGCCGGGCTGACCGGAGCCGGAGCCGGGGCCGGCCGGGCCGCACGAGCACGGCGCCGGCCGGGCCGCCGCGGCTCCGAGGCGCGGGTCGACCGGCTCCGGCTCCAGCGCGAGGACGCCGAAGACCGCCTCGTGCACCCGCCACAGCGGCTCCCCGTCCGCGAGCCGGTCCAGGGCCTCCAGACCGAGGGCGTACTCGCGGGCCGCCAGCGACCGCTTGTGGTGCAGGGACCGCTGCCGCAGCCGGGCGAGGTTCTCCGGGCGGGTGTACTCGGGGCCGTAGACGATCCGCAGGTACTCACGGCCCCGGCACTTCACGCCGGGCTGGACGAGCCGCCCCCGCTCGTCGCGGACGAGGGCGCCGACCGGCTTGACGACCATGCCCTCGCCGCCCCGGCCGGTCATCTCCCGCCACCAGTCGACACCGGCCCGCCCCGACCCGGGGTCGCCGGTGTCGGCGTACAGGCGACGGGTGGTGTGCGGCGGGCCGCTGCCGTCGTGCTCTACCACGCGGTCGATGAGCGCGAGCTGTTCGTCGTGCGGCAGCGCGGCCAGGCCGCGGCCCTGGACGGCGAGGAGCTGGAACGGCGCGAGCCGTACGCCGTCCAGGCCCCGGGTCGGCCAGCAGTAGCGGCGGTAGGCGTCGGTGAACGCGGCGGCGTCGGCGGCCCGCCCGCGCTGCCGCTCCAGCAGGCCGGTGGCGTCCACGCCCCGCGCGGCGGCGCCCTCCAGCGCGGCCAGCGCGCCCGGGAAGACGGCTCCCGAGGCGGCGCCGACCGCCGCGTACGGGGCGCGCAGCGGCAGCGGCTCGGCCGCGCGCTCCGGGCGGGCCGCGCAGACGCCGCGCGGGGCGCTGGAGAAGGCGGCGCTCAGGGCGACGGCGAGGAGGGAGGAGGCCGCGTAGGGGCGGTCGTTGACGTACTGCGCGAGCGCCGCGTCGGGGGCGCCGCCGCGACCCTTGCCCCTGCCCCGCCGGACCAGGGCCACGGCGTCCGCCTCCAGCAGCAGCGCGGCCGTGCAGCGCTGCTGGTCCGCCTCCGGGTGGAACACGTGGGCCGTGCCGGAGGAGGTGGCGAACGCCTGCGCCTTCTCGGGGTGCTTGTGCGGCAGGAAACCGAGGTCGGTGGCGGGGCGTCCGGGGGTGCCGGTGGTGGTGACGGTCAGGAACATGGGCCCGAGTCTTCGGGGCGGCGGTGCGGGTGACCAGTTGGTTTCCGGGCCGGGGCGGCCCGCCGCGGCGGGCCGCCCCGGCCGGGCGGTCACGCGAGCTGGGACTGGACCTGCGCGGAGATCAGCTCCAGGTGGTCCAGGTCGTGCAGGTCGAGGACCTGGAGGTAGACGCGCTGGGAGCCCGCCTCGGCATAGCGGCCGATCTTGTCGACGACCTCGGCCGGGGAGCCGGCCAGGCCGTTGGCCTTCAGCTCGTCCACCTCGCGGCCGATGACGGCGGCCCGGCGGGCGACCTCGGCGTCGTCCTTGCCGACGCAGACCACGAGGGCATTGGAGTAGGTCAGCGCGTCGGCGCCGCGCCCGGCCTCCTCGGCGGCGGCCCGGACCCGCGCGAACTGGCGCTCGGTGTCCTCGATCGAGGCGAACGGGATGTTGAACTCGTCCGCGTACCGGGCGGCGAGGCGCGGGGTGCGGGTGGCGCCGTGGCCGCCGATGAGGACGGGGACCCTGGACTGGGCCGGCTTGGGCAGCGCGGGCGAACCGGTCAGGTCGTAGAACTTCCCGTGGAAGTCGAAGGTCTGGCCGGCCTCCGTCGCCCACAGGCCGGTGACGATGGCGAGCTGCTCCTCGAGGCGGCCGAACTTCTCCTTGGGGAAGGGGATGCCGTACGCCTTGTGCTCCTCCTCGAACCAGCCCGCGCCGAGGCCGAGTTCGACCCGGCCGCCGGACATCTGGTCGACCTGCGCGACCTGGATGGCGAGTACGCCGGGCAGCCGGAAGGTGCCGGCGGTCATCAGCGTGCCGAGGCGGATGCGCTTGGTCTCGCGGGCGAGCCCGGCCAGGGTGATCCACGCGTCGGTGGGGCCGGGGAGTCCGTCCGCGGACCCCATCTTCAGATAGTGGTCGCTGCGGAAGAAGGCGTCGAAGCCGAGGTCCTCGGTGGCCTTGGCGACGGTGAGCAAGGTGTCATAGGTGGCCCCCTGCTGGGGCTCGGTGAAGATGCGGAGATCCATGCCTTCCATCCTGCACGCTCCGCCGCCGCCCGGTGCGCAGGGACGGCCCGTGCCCCGCCGTCAGCCCGCCTCCCGGGCCGGGACGCCGTCCTCCTCCGCCAGCCGGCCCAGCATGTGCAGGACCCGGTCCCGGGACTCGTCGGCCGCGTCGATGGCCTCCACACACTGCCAGTAGGTGCCCTCGTCGTCCACCGCGCAGGCGATGGCGACCAGGGCTATGCCGGTCTCCGCGAGGAGGGTGCCCAGGCGCACCAGGGTCTGGCGGGCGTCGCCCAGTTCGGTGAGCTGGGCGGCGCGCAGCTCACCCGCGGGCAGCTCGGGGGTACCGAGCACACCGCAGCCGCGCCCCGCCAGCTCGGTCAGTCCCAGCGCCTCGCCGCGCAGCGCGGCCGGCCCGAGGACCGCCAGGCGGCTCCCTATGGCCTGGGCCAGGGCCTGCGCCTGCCATACCTCCGCCAGCATGTGCGGCACATCGCCGCCGGCGGTCAGGGCACGTCTGCTCGCCACGATGAGCCGCACCGCGTCCATGGGCCGTCCCCGTCTGTCCCGACGCGCTCGTCACGCGTCCGCCCGAACTCCGTTGTCCACTTACCCCGTTGTCCACTACCCAGAGTGAGGGCAAGGGTCGCGAAAAGCCAGAGGAAGACGGAAATCTCTGGACAACAATTCGGTTTCGGGCGGCCCTTCCTTCACGTTGAGTGATTACGGAGCGGGCGGGTCCGGTGCCGGGAACCGCTGTTCGTTGCGGTCGATCTTCGCCGCCAGCGCGGCCAGCGGGTCGATGTCCAGCACCTCGCAGAACTGCAGCAGATACGCCAGCACGTCGGCGACCTCGTCCCGCACACGGTGCGCGGTGCCGGGGTCGTCCATCACCCGGGCCGACTCCTCGGGTGTCAGCCACTGGAAGATCTCCACGAGTTCGGCCGCCTCCACGCTGAGCGCGGCGACGAGGTTCTTCGGGGTGTGGTACGGCTGCCAGTTCCGCGCGGCGGCGAACTCGGCGAGGCGGCGCCGCAGCGCCGTCACGTCCGGGGGAACGTCCGCGGGAGAGTCCGAGGGGACGGCCGGGGGCACGTCCTGGGGGTCGCCGCTCACCGGTCCGTCACATCCCGGCGCTCTCCATCAGACCGGTGACCTCGGTGCCGGCCGGTGTGAGCAGGAACACGTTCCGGTCGACCCGGTGCATGCCGCTGGCGAGGCCGAAGACGACCCCCGTGCTGAAGTCCAGGACGCGCTTGGCGACATCGGTCTCCGCGCCCGTCAGGTCCAGCAGCACCGGGATGCCCGCCATCAGCGTCTCGGCGACCTCGCGGGCGTCCGCGAACACATTGACCCGCATCACCACGAAACGCCGCCGGGCCTCGGTCTCCGCCTCCGGCAGGGCGCGATGGCCCACCGAGGACGGCCAGGCGTCGCGTCCACGCAACGGAACGACCTGGGCGAGCCCCTCCCATTGTTCATCGGTGACGTCGTGACCGTTCACCGGCTCCCCCCGCTCCGACTCGCCTTCAATGCCTGCACCAGCCAATTCTTACGCCAAGTCACCCGTTCGGCCCAACAGCGACACGGACCGCGACGCCCCTCGCGCACATGCCGGGCGTGAAGGAGCATCGTAGGGCGGCGCCGGCCGGGCCGTGGCGCCGGCCGTGCCGCCGGCCCGCGCCACGGCCCGGGTCCGCCTCAGACCGTGCGGTCGGCCTCGTCCTGACGGCTGGCCAGCGCCCAGATCACGAAGACGTCGATGGCGATCTGGATCACCGACCAGACGGGGGCGTACGGCAGGAACAGGAACTGGGCGACGAGGCTGAGCGAGGCCAGCGCGATGCCCGCGAAGCGCGCCCAGGCCATGTCCTTGAGCAGGCCGTAGCCGGTCACCAGGAGCAGCGCGCCGAGGACGACGTGGACGACGCCCCAGCCGGTGAGGTTCATCTCGTACACGTAGGTGCCGATGCGGGCGTACACGTCGTCCTCGGCGATCGCGGCGATGCCCTGGAGCACGGCGAGGGCGCCGTTGACCAGCATCAGGACACCCGCGAAGACGACGCCCCCGGTCACCCAGCCTCGGTGCCGGCCGGAGGTGCGGGCGGGGGACGGTGCGGCGTGCTGGGTCATGGGCGGGTCCTTTCCTCGCGGTTGCTCCGAGCGTCCGGCGGGCCGGGCCCGGGGACCACGCGGGGGACGCCGAACGGGTGAACGGAGCGAAGGGGGGTTTATGGCGCAGAACGTGCGGCCGGGCCCGGTGTCGCCTTGACTGGCCGCACACACAGGCGGAACGCGGCGGAGGACCCCATGACCACGCCCGCGGACGCGGCCGGGCCCCCGGCCGGGCGGTCGCTGCGGCAGACCGTGCTCGACCGCGGCTATCTGCGGCTGTTGCTGCTGTGCGTGCTGCTGGGCGTGCCGATCGCGCTCGCCTGCTTCTTCTTCGTCGGCCTCCAGCACCAGCTCCAGCACTGGGTGTGGACGGCGCTGCCCGAGGCGGCCGGGTACGACCGCCCGCCCTGGTGGTGGCCGCTGCCCGCACTGCTCCTCGCGGGGCTGCTGCTGGCCCCGGTGGTGACCCGGATGCCGGGCGGCGGGGGCCATCTGCCGGTCGACGGGCTGGGCGGCGCGCCCGTGGGCCCGAGGGCGCTGCCCGGAGCGGTGCTGGCCGCGCTGGCGACGCTGCCGCTCGGGGTGGTCCTCGGCCCGGAGGCCCCGCTGATGGCGGTCGGCAGCGGGCTGGCCCTGCTGGCGGTCTCCCGGACGGCCCGGCCCGGTCCGGCAGCGCGCGCGGTCCTCGCGACGGCGGGTTCCACGGCCGCCATCTCCACGATCCTCGGCGGTCCGGTGGTCGCGGCGGTGCTGCTCATCGAGGGCGCCGGACTCGGCGGCACCCGGATGGTCGCGCTGCTGCTGCCGTGTCTGCTGGCCAGCGCGGCGGGGGCGCTGGTCTTCACCGGCTTCGGCGACTGGACCGGGCTGAGGATCGGCGCGCTCGCCCTGCCCGGCGTACCGCCGCCGGCCGGTCCGGACGCGGCGGACTTCCTGTGGGGGCTGCCGGTCGCGGCGCTGATCGGCGCCCTGATCACGCTGGGGCGGGCGCTGGGCCGTCGCACGGTCTCCTGGACGCGCCGGCGCACGGCCGTGCGGACGGTGCTGTGCGCGGTGTTCGTCGGGGTGTGCCTCAGCGCGTACGCCCTGGTCACCGGGCGTTCCCCGGCCGAGGCCGCGCTGTCCGGACAGGCCGCCCTCGCCGACCTGGCCGCGCGTCCGCACACCTGGCCGGTGGGCGCGCTGGTCGCGCTGGTGGTGTGCAAGGGGCTGGCCTGGGGCGTGGCGCTCGGCGCGCTGCGCGGCGGCCCCGTCTTCCCGGCGGTGCTGCTCGGCACGGCGACGGCGCTGGCCTGCGCCGGGCTGCCCGGATTCGGCACGGCCCCGGCGCTCGCGCTCGGCATCGCGGCGGCCGGGGCGGCGGTGACCGGGCTGCCGCTGGCCAGCGCGGTGCTCGCGGTGCTGCTGACCGGGAAGGACGCCCACGGCCAGATGCCGCTGATCGTGACGGCGTCGGTCGTCTCGTTCCTGGTCGCGCAGCTCGTACGGCGGCCCCCGCCCCCGGAGGAGGCGGCGCGGTGACCGGGTGGCGGACGGCCCGTCCCTGGGTGACGCGGACGGCCGTCGCGGCGGTCGTCGTCACGGCGTACTTCGTGCTGCCGCTCGACCATCTGGGGCCGGGGCGGCCGGTGCTCAGCTGGACGGTGTTCGGGCTGCTGCTCACCTGTGTGGCGGGGCTGCTGCTGCGCCAGGTCCGCCACGTCCTGACCGAGCGCCCCGGGACCCGGCCGGGGCTGGCCATCGCGCTGCTGATGGTCCTGTCCGTGCACGTCTTCGCCGCCGCGTACTACGCCCTCGCCAGACAGCCCGGCGAGTTCTCCGGGCTGCGCACCCGCGTGGACGGCCTGTACTTCACCGTGGTCACGCTGGCCACCGTCGGCTACGGGGACATCACCCCGCGGGGGCAGGCGGCGCGGGTGGTGACCGTCGTGCAGATCGGCTACACGTTCGTCTTCCTGACGGCCGCCGCGACCGCGCTGTCCCAGCGGGTGCGCAGTGTGGTCCTCGGCCGGACGGGCGGCCGCGGCTGACGGACCGGGCCGGATGGCGGTCCGTGACCGACGGTGACCACGCCGGGCGCGCTTGTCACCGTACCGGCCGGAGCACTACGGTCGTCACGCCTTGGTGAACGGGAAATCGGTGCGAAACCGGTGCGGCCCTCGCCACTGTGATCGGGAAGTCCGGCTCCGGCCCCTCGCCAGGGGGCAGCCACTGGGTCCTCGGACCCGGGAAGGCGGAGTGCGGGCGGTGGTACCCGCCAGCCAGGAGACCGGCCAAGGCGCGTCGTCCATCCACGAGGTGCTGGAGAGGGTCTGCCGAGTCATGCACATAGCCGAGGGCTTTCTGCCTCCGGCGCACGCGATCGCCTGGGGTGTCGCGTCCGCGCCGTTCGTCGTCCACGGAGTACGTTCCCTCACCCGTGAGGTCCGCGAGCATCCCGAGAGCACCCTGCTCCTCGGTGCCGCCGGGGCCTTCACGTTCGTCCTGTCCGCCCTGAAACTGCCCTCGGTGACCGGGAGTTGCTCCCATCCCACCGGCACCGGGCTCGGGGCCGTCCTGTTCCGGCCGCCGGTCATGGCGGTGCTCGGCACGATCACGCTGCTGTTCCAGGCGCTGCTGCTCGCACACGGCGGGCTGACCACGCTCGGCGCCAACGTCTTCTCCATGGCGATCGCCGGGCCGTGGGCCGGCTACGGCGTCTACCGGCTGCTGCGCCGCCTGGACGTGCCGCTGATGGTCACGGTGTTCTGCGGCGCGTTCGTCGCCGACCTCGCCACGTACTGCGTGACCAGCGTCCAGCTCGCGCTGGCCTTCCCCGACCCGGGCAGCGGGTTCTGGGGCGCGCTGGGCAAGTTCGGGTCGATCTTCGCGGTCACGCAGGTTCCGCTGGCGGTCAGCGAGGGCCTGCTGACGGTGCTGGTGATGCGGCTGCTGGTGCGGTCCAGTGAGGGCGAACTGACCCGGCTGGGCGTGCTGGTGGCCCGTACCGGCGAGCGGGCGGCGGTGGCACGGTGAAGCGGAACACACGGATCAATGTGCTGTTGCTGCTGGCGGTGGCCGTCCTCGCGGTGGCCCCGCTGGTGTTCGGGCTCGGCGACCACAAGGAGGAGCCGTTCGCCGGGGCCGACGCCGAGGCGGAGACGGCGATCACGGAGATCGACCCGGACTACGAGCCGTGGTTCTCGCCGCTGTACGAACCGCCGTCCGGCGAGATCGAGTCGGCGCTGTTCGCCGTGCAGGCGGCGCTCGGCGCGGGGGTGCTGGCCTACTACTTCGGGCTGCGGCGGGGCCGGCGGCAAGGGGCGGAACGGGCCGGGGCGGCGCGGACCGCGGGCGAAGGGGACTGAGTGCTGCCGATCGACGCGGCGGCGCACGCCAGCGCGTGGCGCCGCCGGCATCCCGTGGACAAGGCCGTGCTCGGGCTGGGCCTGACCGTGCTCGCCGTCGGCCTGCCCGCCTGGCCGGGCGCCGCCCTGGTGCTGGTGACGGCGCTCGTGGTGCTGCTCGGCCCGGCGCGGGTGCCGGCGCGGCGGCTGTGGCGGGCGTACCGGGTGCCGCTGGGGTTCTCCGTGACGGGCGCGCTGCCGCTGCTGGTGCGGGTCGGTGGCGGGGACGGGTTCGCGGGGTGGGCGCCCGGCGGACCGGCGCACGCCGGCGAGCTGCTGCTGCGGACCTCGGCGGCCTCCCTCGGGGTGCTGCTGTTCGCGTTCACCACCCCCCTGTCCGATCTGCTGCCCCGGCTGGTGCGGGCCGGGGTGCCGGCGCCGGTCGTGGACGTCGCGCTGGTGACGTACCGGATGAGTTTCCTGCTGCTGGACTCCGTGCGCCGGGTGCGGGCCGCGCAGGCGGCGCGGCTCGGCCACACCACACGGGCGGCGGCGTGGCGTTCGCTGGGCGGGCTGGGCGCGACCGCGTTCGTGCGGGCCTTCGACCGGGCGGCGCGGCTGCAGACCGGCCTCGCCGGACGCGGTTACGACGGCACCCTGCGGGTGCTGGTGCCGCAGGCGGCCGTGTCCGCGCGGTTCACGGCGGGCAGCGTCGCGCTCCTCGGCCTGCTGGCCGCCCTGGCCTTCGCGCTGCGGGGGCCGCTGACATGAGCGAACCGGTACCGCTCGCCCTGCGGGGCGCGTCCTTCGCCTACGAGGACGGTCCCGTCGTCCTGGACGGCCTGGACTTCGAGGTGCGCGCCGGGCGGGCGCTGGCGCTGCTGGGCCGCAACGGCAGCGGCAAGACGACGCTGCTGCGGCTGCTCAGCGGCGGACTGCGGCCGGACGCCGGGCGGCTGACGGTCGACGGGGAGCCGGTGACGTACGGGCGGGCGGGGCTGACCCGGCTGCGGACCACCGTGCAACTGGTCGTGCAGGACCCGGATGACCAGCTCTTCGCGGCATCCGTCGCGCAGGACGTGTCGTTCGGGCCGCTCAACCTCGGCCTGCCCGACCCGGAGGTGCGGGCGCGGGTCGGCGAGGCGCTGGCCGCGCTGGACATCGCGTCGCTGGCCGACCGGCCCACCCATCTGCTCTCGTACGGGCAGCGCAAACGGGCCGCGATCGCGGGGGCGGTCGCGATGCGGCCGAGGGTGCTGATCCTGGACGAGCCGACCGCCGGGCTCGACCCGGACGGCCAGGAACGGCTGCTGGCCACGCTGGACGGCCTCCGGGCCGCCGGTACGACGGTGGTGCTGGCCACCCATGACGTGGACCTGGCCCTGCGCTGGGCGGACGACGCCGCGCTGCTCACCCCGGAGGGCGCGCACACCGGCCCGGCCGCCGTGACGCTGGCCCGCCCCGATCTGCTGCGGCGGGCGGGACTGCGGCTGCCGTGGGGCGTCGCGGTGGCCGGGCTGCTGCGCGCGCAGGGGCTGCTGGCGGAGACGGCACCGGGTCCGCGCACGGCGGAGGAGCTGGCGGCGGTGGTCGGGCCGCCGGGGACGGCGTAGGAACCCGGGGGCCGCTGTCCCCGGGGCGTCCCACGCGTCCCACGCACCCCTGTCGCCGAGCTGGTGACGCGTGTCACATTCCGCTCGGCCGGACGGGCGAGCGTCGCACGTCACAGCACCGGAGAGAACAAGGTCACAAGTGCGCCCTCTGCTGCCCGTCCGCCCTCCTGCCCTAGCATCCGAGCATGACGGTCCTGCCTGACGACAGGCTTCCGCTGGCGGCCGAGTTCCCTGACGCGACACATGAGCAGTGGCAGCACCTCGTGGCGGGTGTCCTGCGCAAGTCCGGCAAGGAGGTCTCGGACGCCGAGGCGGAGCAGACCCTGTCCACCGCGCTGGAAGACGGGCTGCGCGTCCGGCCCCTGTACACCGCGCGCGACGCCGCGCCCGACCCCGGGCTGCCGGGCTTCGCGCCGTTCGTGCGCGGCGGCCGGGCCGCGGGGCACACCCCGGGCGGCTGGGACGTGCGCCAGCGGCACACGGTCGCGGACCCGGCCGCGGTCCTCGCCGACCTGGAGAACGGCGTCGGCTCCCTGTGGCTGGCCGTCGGCGCCGGCGGCGGCTTCCCCGTCGCCTCGCTCGGCCACGCCCTCGACGGCGTCCTCCTGGACCTGGCACCGGTCGCCCTGGACGCCGGCGCGGAGACCGGGCCGGCCGCGCGCGCCCTGTTCGCCCTGTACGAGGAGCGCGGCGTCGCCGCCGGCGCGGTGCGCGGCACCCTGGGCGCCGACCCGCTGGGCCACGGGGCCCGCACGGGTGAGCCGTACGCCTTCGCCGCCGTCGCCCAGGAGGTCCTGCGGTGCGCGGACGCGTATCCGGGGCTGCGCGCGATGACCGTGGACGCGCTGCCGTACCACGAGGCCGGCGGCTCGGCGGCGCAGGAGCTGGGCTGCGCGCTGGCGACCGGGGTGGCCTACCTGCGGGAGCTGACGGCGGCCGGGCTGAGCGCCGGACAGGCCCTCGGACAGCTGGAGTTCCGGTACGCGGCCACCGCCGACCAGTTCCTGACCATCGCCAAGCTGCGGGCGGCGCGGCGGCTGTGGGCGCGGGTGGCCGAGGTCTGCGGGGCGCCCGGGGCGGGCGCGCAGCTCCAGCACGTGGTGACCTCGCCGGTGATGATGGCCCGCCGCGACCCGTGGGTGAACATGCTGCGCACCACCGTCGCCGCGCTGGCCGCCGGGGTCGGCGGCGCGGACGCCGTGACGGTGCTCCCCTTCGACCACGCGCTGGGCCTGCCGGACGCGTTCGCGCGCCGGATCGCCCGCAACACCTCCACCATCCTCATCGAGGAGTCGCACCTGGCCCGGGTGATCGACCCGGCGGGCGGCTCCTGGTACGTGGAGCGGCTGACGGACGAACTGGCGCACGCCGCCTGGGAGTTCTTCCAGGAGATCGAGCGGTCCGGCGGCCAGGCGGCGGCCCTGCGGTCCGGTCTGGTCGGCGACCGGCTGGCCGCGACCTGGGCCGAGCGGTCGAAGAAGCTCGCCACCCGGCGGGAGCCGGTGACCGGCGTCAGCGAGTTCCCGCACCTCGCCGAGCAGCCGGTGGTCCGCGATCCCGCTCCCCGGCCGCCGTCGGGCGGGCTGCCCCGGGTGCGGCGGGACGAGGCGTTCGAGGCGCTGCGGGCCCGCAGCGACGCCCACCTCGCCGCGACCGGCGCCCGGCCCCGGATCCACCTCGCGGCCCTCGGTCCGGCCGCCGCGCACACCGCCCGGCTCTCCTTCGCCGCCAACCTCTTCCAGGCCGGCGGCATCGAGACCGTCACCGAGGGCCCCTTCGAGGAGAGCGGAGCGAGGGAGGCGTGCCTGTGCTCCAGCGACGCGGTGTACGGGGAGCAGGCCGAGTCCGCCGCCGCCGCGTTGCGGGAGCGGGGCGCCGGTCACGTGTTCCTCGCGGGCCGTCCGGGCCCGTACGCGGGCGTGGACACCTACGTGTTCGCGGGCTGTGACGCCGTCGCCGTGCTCTCCGCCACCCTCGACCGCATGGGAGTGTCCTGATGTCCGTCCCCGACTTCTCGGCGATCGCGCTGGGCACCCCGTCCGCCGACGCCGGGCCCGACGAGTGGCGGGCGGCGGTGAAGAACGCCGCCGACGGGTCCGACCTGCGCTGGGAGACCCCGGAGGGCATCACCGTCAAGCCGCTGTACACCGGGCAGGACGTGGAGGGCCTGGACTTCCTCGGCACCTACCCGGGCATCGCCCCGTACCTGCGCGGCCCGTACCCGACGATGTACGTCAACCAGCCCTGGACGATCCGGCAGTACGCGGGGTTCTCCACGGCGGAGGAGTCCAACGCCTTCTACCGCCGCAACCTGGCCGCCGGGCAGAAGGGCCTCTCCGTCGCCTTCGACCTGCCCACCCACCGGGGTTACGACAGCGACCACCCCCGCGTCACCGGGGACGTCGGCATGGCGGGCGTGGCGATCGACTCGATCCTCGACATGCGGCAGCTCTTCGACGGCATCCCGCTGGACCGGATGACGGTGTCGATGACGATGAACGGCGCGGTGCTGCCGGTGCTGGCGCTGTACATCGTGGCGGCGGAGGAGCAGGGCGTGCCGCCGGAGAAGCTCGCCGGGACCATCCAGAACGACATCCTCAAGGAGTTCATGGTCCGCAACACGTACATCTATCCGCCGAAGCCGTCGATGCGGATCATCTCCGACATCTTCGCGTACACCTCGCGGCGGATGCCCCGCTACAACTCGATCTCCATCTCCGGCTACCACATCCAGGAGGCGGGCGCGACGGCCGACCTGGAGCTGGCGTACACCCTCGCGGACGGGGTCGAGTACATCCGGGCGGGCCGGGAGGCGGGCCTGGACGTGGACGCGTTCGCGCCGCGCCTGTCGTTCTTCTGGGCGATCGGCATGAACTTCTTCATGGAGATCGCCAAGCTCCGCGCGGCCCGGCTGCTCTGGGCGAAGCTGGTGAGGCAGTTCGACCCGCAGAACCCCAAGTCGCTGTCGCTGCGCACCCATTCGCAGACGTCGGGCTGGTCGCTGACCGCGCAGGACGTGTTCAACAACGTCACGCGGACGTGCGTGGAGGCGATGGCCGCCACGCAGGGCCACACCCAGTCGCTGCACACCAACGCCCTCGACGAGGCGCTCGCGCTGCCCACCGACTTCTCCGCGCGCATCGCCCGCAACACCCAGCTCCTCATCCAGCAGGAGTCGGGCACCACCCGGGTCATCGACCCGTGGGGCGGCAGCGCCTACGTGGAGAGACTCACGTACGACCTGGCCCGCAAGGCGTGGCAGCACATCCAGGAGGTCGAGGCGGCGGGCGGCATGGCGCGCGCCATCGACGCGGGCATCCCCAAGCTGCGCATCGAGGAGGCCGCCGCCCGCACCCAGGCCCGGATCGACTCGGGGCGCCAGCCGGTGATCGGCGTCAACAAGTACCGGGTCGACACCGACGAGCAGATCGACGTGCTCAAGGTCGACAACTCCTCCGTGCGCGCCCAGCAGATCGAGAAGCTGCGGCGGCTGCGCGCGGAGCGCGACGAGGGTGCCTGCCGGGCCGCGCTGGACGCGCTGACCCGGGCCGCCGGGGGCGACGGCAACCTGCTGGAGCTGGCGGTGGACGCGGCCCGCGCGAAGGCGACGGTCGGGGAGATCTCCGACGCGCTGGAGAAGGTCTACGGACGGCACGCGGGCCAGATCCGTACGATCTCCGGGGTGTACCGCAACGAGGCAGGGGAGGCGCCGAACGTGGACCGCACCCGGACCCTGGTGGACGCGTTCGCCGAGGCCGAGGGCCGCCGGCCGCGGATACTGGTCGCCAAGATGGGCCAGGACGGCCACGACCGGGGGCAGAAGGTCATCGCCTCCGCCTTCGCCGACCTCGGCTTCGACGTGGACGTCGGCCCGCTGTTCCAGACCCCGGCCGAGGTGGCCCGGCAGGCGGTCGAGGCGGACGTGCACATCGTCGGGGTGTCGTCGCTGGCCGCCGGGCACCTCACCCTCGTACCGGCGCTGCGCGAGCGGCTCGCCGAGGAGGGCCGGGAGGACATCATGATCGTGGTCGGCGGGGTGATCCCGCCGCAGGACGTGCCCGTGCTGAGGGAGATGGGCGCGGCGGCCGTCTTCCCACCCGGCACGGTCATCCCGGACGCCGCGTACGACCTGGTGGCGAAGCTGGCGGCCGACCTCGGCCACGGCGAGCTGTGATGCTGGACGCCGACGGTTACGTCAAGGGCGTCCTGGACGGCAAACGGGCGGTGATCGCGCGTGCGATCACCCTCGTGGAATCGACCCGCCCGCAGCACCGGGCGCTCGCCCAGGAGGTGCTGACCGCGCTGCTCCCGCACAGCGGCCGGGCCCGTCGGATCGGGGTCAGCGGGGTGCCGGGCGTCGGCAAGTCGACGTTCATCGACGCCTTCGGCACGATGCTGACGGGCCTGGGTCACCGGGTGGCGGTCCTCGCGGTGGACCCGTCCTCCAGCCGGACCGGTGGTTCCATCCTCGGTGACAAGACGCGGATGGAGCGCCTCGCCGTCGACCCGGCGGCGTTCGTCCGCCCCTCCCCCACCGCCGGCACGCTCGGCGGGGTGGCCAAGGCGACACGCGAGTCCATCGTGGTGATGGAGGCGGCCGGCTACGACGTGATCCTGGTGGAGACGGTCGGCGTGGGCCAGTCGGAGACGGCCGTCGCGAACATGGTCGACAGCTTCCTCCTGCTGACCCTGGCCCGCACCGGCGACCAGTTGCAGGGCATCAAGAAGGGCGTCCTGGAACTGGCCGACGTCATCGCCGTCAACAAGGCCGACGGCCCGCACGAGCGCGACGCGAAGGCCGCCGCCCGCGAACTGGCGGGTGCCCTGCGCCTGATGCACGGCAAGGACGCCTTCTGGACCCCGCCGGTCCTGCACTGCAGCGCCCGCGAGGCGACCGGCCTGGACACCGTCTGGGACCGCCTGGAACAGCACCGCACCCTGCTGGACTCCACCGGCCGCCTGGCGGAGCGCCGCCGGGACCAGCAGGTCGACTGGACCTGGACGATGGTCCGCGACGAACTGCTGGGCCGCCTGCACGCCGACCCGGCGGTCCGCGCGCTCGCCCCGGACCTGGAGCGGCGGGTCAGGGCGGGCGAGGTGACGGCGACGCGGGCGGCGGAGGAGATCCTGGACGCCTTCGGGGGCACCGGCGGCCGGTAGATATGCTCGCGCGGTGACCAAGTACGACCAGGTGTACGGCTATGAGAAGGACGGCGCGGAGATCTACCGCCGGTCCTTCGCCACCATCCGCGCGGAGGCCGACCTCACAGGGCTGCCCGACGAGGTGGGCCGGGTGGCGGTCCGCATGATCCACGCCTGCGGGATGGTCGACCTCGTCGAGGACCTCGCGTACTCCCCGGGCGTCGCGGAGAGCGCCCGCGAGGCCCTGCGCGCCGGGGCGCCGGTCCTGTGCGACGTGCGGATGGTCGCGAGCGGCATCACGCGCTCCCGGCTGCCCGCCGGCAACGAGGTGCTGTGCGCCCTCGCCGACCCGGCCGTCCCCGGGCTGGCCGACCGGCTGGGCACCACCCGCAGCGCCGCCGCCCTGGAGCTGTGGCGGGACCGGCTGGACGGCGCGGTGGTCGCGGTCGGCAACGCGCCGACCGCGCTGTTCCGGCTCCTGGAGATGGTCCGGGACGGCGCCGCGCGCCCCGCCGCCGTCATCGGCGTACCGGTCGGCTTCGTCGGCGCGGCGGAGTCCAAGGACGCCCTGGCAGCGAACCCGTACGGGCTGGAGTACCTGGTGGTGCGCGGCCGGCGCGGGGGCAGCGCGATGGCGGCGGCGGCGGTCAACGCGCTGGCGAGCGAACGGGAGTGAGGCTCACCCTCCGGTGAGCCACCGCAGGGCGGCCTCCGGATCGGCCACGACGGCCACCCCGTCCGGCACCGGCGGTCTCCGTACGACGACCACCGGCAGCCCTGCCTCCCGGGCGGCGGTCAGCTTCGGCGCGGTGGCCGCTCCCCCGCTGTCCTTGGTGACGAGCACGTCGATCCGGTGCCGGGCCAGGACGTCCCGTTCGCCGTCGAGGGTGAACGGACCCCGGTCGAGCAGCGTCTCCGTCCGGGCCGGGTACGGGGGCTCGGGCGGCTCGACGGACCGCACGAGGAACCACAGGTCGTCCGGTGCGTCCGCGAAGGCGGCGAGCCCCGTCCGCCCGGTGGTGAGGAAGACCCGCCCGCCGAGGCCGGGCAGCAGCGCGGCGGCTTCCGCCAGGGATCCGGCCTCGTGCCAGTCGTCCCCCGCCACCGGTCGCCAGCCGGGCCGCCGCAGCACGAGCAGCGGTACGCCGGTCAGGGCGGCGGCGCGGGCCGCGTGGCCGGTGATGGTGCCGGCGAAGGGGTGGGTGGCGTCGACCACCGCGTCCACGGCGTGCGCCCGCAGCCAGTCCGCCAGCCCCCCGGCGCCGCCGAACCCGCCGACGCGCAGCTCGCCGGGGGGCGTCCGGGGCGCGGCGACCCGTCCGGCGAGGGAGGTGGTCACGCGCGCCTCCGGGAGCCGCGCCGCGAGCAGCTCGGCGAGCCGGCGGGCCTCGGCGGTCCCGCCGAGGACGAGTACGTGCACGTCAGCCCTTCCGTACCGCCCACTGTGTCACGGGCATGGCCTGCCGCCACCCGGTGAACCCGCCCACCGCGACGGCGTGCGCGACGGAGAGCCGGACCAGCTCACCGCCGTGGCGGCGGCGGGCGTCGGCGAGCAGGGCCTCCGACTCCAGGGTGACGGTGTTGGCGACCAGCCGGCCCCCGGCGGGGAGCGCCTCCCAGCAGACGTCGAGCAGACCGGGCGCGGTGAGCCCGCCCCCGACGAACACGGCGTCCGGCGCGGGCAGTCGATCAATCACCTCCGTCGCGTCACCGGTGACGACCCGGAGCCCCGGCACGCCGAGCCGGTCGGCGTTGCGGGCGATGCGGGCGGCCCGTTCCGGGTCCCGTTCGACGGTGACGGCACGGCAGGACGGGTGGACGCGCATCCACTCGATAGCGACGGACCCGGAGCCGCCGCCGATGTCCCACAGCAGTTCACCGGGGGCGGGGGCGAGCACGCCGAGGGTGGCGGCGCGGACGTGCCGCTTGGTGAGCTGCCCGTCGTGCTCGTAGGCGTCGTCCGGCAGCCCCGGTACGGCACCGAGGTGCGGGGCGTCCGGGGCGCGGCGGCACTCGACGGCGACGAGGTTGAGGGGGTCGCCGGGCGGTCGCGCCCAGTCGTCGGCGGTGACCGGGTCGGTGGTGTGCTCCTCGGGAGCGCCGAGCCGTTCCAGCACCCGCATCGGGCTCGGTCCGAAGCCCCGGTCGCGCAGCAGCTCCGCGACGGTGGCCGGGGTGGCGGCGTCGGCGCTGAGGACGAGGAGCCGGCGGCCGTGGTGCAGGGCGGCGGCCAGCCGGGGCGCGGGCCGGCCGACGAGGGTGACCACCTCGACGTCCTCCAGCGGCCAGCCGAGCCGGGCGGCGGCGTAGGAGACGGAGGAGGGGTGCGGCAGGACGCGCACGGCACCGGCGCCCAGCACCTCGGTGAGCGCCCGCCCGATGCCGTAGAACATCGGATCGCCGCTGGCCAGCACGGCGATCCGGCGCCCGCTGTGCGCGGCGAGCAACCCGGGGACGGCGGGACGCAGCGGGGAGGGCCAGGCGACGCGCTCCCCCGCGCACCCGGGCGGCAGCAGATCGAGCTGACGCGGCCCGCCGAGGACGACCTCGGCGTCGCGGAGGACGGCACGGGAGGCGTCGGGGAGGCCGCCCCAGCCGTCCGCTCCGATCCCTACGACGGTCACGGGCGGCGGGGCGGGGACGGCGTTCACGGCTCGGTTCCTTGAGTCTGGCGGTGCGGGGCGACGACCTCGCACTGTACGGGGCACCGCACGGACACGGCACACTCGGCCCACACGGTCTTGCCCGGCCCGAGCCGGTCCCGGACCCCCCAGTCGACGGCCAGCGCCTCCACGAGCAGCAGTCCACGGCCACCGGCCTGGTCCGGGGCGGGGGCGAGGCGTGCGGGGAGGGCGGGGTGGGTGTCGGACACCTCGATCCGCACGACGCCCCGGTCCGGGTCGTGCGCCAGCGACAGGGCGAAATCCCGGCCGGGGACGCGGCCGTGCAGGGCCGCGTTCGCGGCGAGTTCCGCGACGACCAGGACGACGGTGTCGTGCCCCTCGGTGCCGTGCGGGTACCCCCACGCGGTGAGCTGGTGCGCCGCCAGCAGCCGGGCGAGGCGCGCACCGCGCCGGGTGGCGGAAAAGCGTTGGTTCATGGGGGACAAGGTGCCGGTGCGGAGGTCTCACCGGCAGGTCCGGCGCCGATACAGATCGCACTGTATGGGTTGACTCGCTGGACCGGGTCGGTCGCGGTACGTGACGATGACGACCGCGAGCGCTCGGCACAGGAAGGCGGCTGCGATGACGGCGGACAACGGCTGCGAGCCGGAACTGTCGGACAGTCTGAGGACGTTCGGCGCGGTACTCAAGGCCCTGCGGGAAGAGGCCGGCCTGACGCAGGAGCAGTTCGCGCCCCGGGTGCGGTACTCGGTCGCGTACGTGGCGAAGATCGAACAGGGCAAGCGGTTCCCTCCGGGGGGCCTGCTGGAGCGGTCGGAGGCGGTGCTGGGCACGGCCGCGGCGAAGGTGCTGAAGGCGGCGGCACGGAGCCTGACCCGGAAGGCGGGGCTGGCCTCCTGGTTCCGGCAGTGGGCGGGGATCGAGGAGGAGGCGGTGTCGTTGTACACGTACGAGAGCCGAGTCATCCCGGGTTTGTTGCAACCCGAACCGTACATCCGGGCTCTGTTCGACCGGCATCTCCCTCCGCTCACTGAGGAACAGGCCGAACAGCAGGTGGCGGCACGTCTGGCCAGACAACGACTTATCGTCGAGCGTCCCAACACTGCCTTCAGTTTTGTGATCGAGCAGGCGCTCCTGGATCGCCGCATGGGAGGCGTGCCGGTGACGCGAGGGCTACTTGAGCACCTGATCGCAGTGGGCGCACACCGTAACGTCGAGCTACAGGTCATGCCACTCATGCAGGAGGAACACGCGGGTTTTGAGGGCGAGATGTACCTCGCCGAGACAACTGATCACCGCTGGGTCGGCTATGTCGAGGGGCACGGCACCAGCATGCTCATCAGCGGCCCCAAAGACGCCAGTCAAATGCTCCAGCGCTATGGCAAACTGCGCTCGCAGGCTCTGAGCCATCAGGCCACGACGATCCTGCTGGAACAGATGCGAGGAGCGCTATGAACACCAACGGGCCAGCCTGGTTCAAGAGCAGCCACAGCGGAGGCGGCGGAGGGAACTGCGTGGAAGTCGCCGTATGTCCCGGGATCTACGCCTGGTTCAAGAGCAGCTACAGCGGTGGCGGTGGCGACAACTGCGTGGAGGTCTCCCCCCGCCCCGGTGTCGTCCTCGTCCGGGACTCGAAGGACACGGCCAGGCAGCCCCTGGCCGTGTCCCCTGACGCGTGGGCGGCGTTCACCGAGATGGCGGCCGGCTGATCGTCGGCGTCAACTGGACCCGGTCGTGCAGCCCTTGCCGTTGAGGGTGAACGCCGTGGGCGCCGGGTTGGTGGTGAGCTTGGTGCCCGTGAAGCCCACCGTGACAACGCCGTTCACAGGGATCGACGCCGTGTACGACGCGGCGGCGACCGTCACCGAGGAACCGCTCTGGGCCGGCGTACCGCCCCACATGTTGGTGATGGTCTGCCCCGCCGGGAAGGCAAAGCCCAGCGTCCAGCCGCTCACCGCCGCCGTGCCGGTGTTGCGGACGGTGATCTCGCCCTGGAAGCCGCCGGGCCACTCGCCGACGACGCGGTAGCCGACCGCGCAGCCGGCGCCCGGGGTGCCGGTGTCCCGCTCGGTCGTCACGGTGACCGTGGCCGAGCGGGCGGAGCGGTTGCCGGCGGCGTCCTTGGCGTAGACGGCGAAGGTGTACGCCGTGCCCGGGGACAGCGCGGAGACGGTGACCGAGGTACCCGTGGCGGACGCGACCGCGGTCTCCGTCGTACCGCTGACACGGACCACCTCGTAGCCGGTGACGGCGGTGTTGTCGGTGGCGGCGGGCCAGGTGAGGGTGACCGAGGTGGGCGAGACACCGGAGGCCGTGGGGGTGCCGGGGGCGGTCGGGGCCTGGGTGTCGGGGGTGGTGCCGCCGAAGACCGTGGCCTCCTCGGCGGTGGCGGCGATGCCGTTCACGCCGTGGAAGATGCGCTCGCCCCAGGAGCTGAGCCGCGCCGGGTCGAAGTCGATGGCGAGGTCCAGGATCGGGTCGGTGTTGCCGCTCCAGGACCAGGCGAGGTAGCCGAGGTCGAGCTGCTCGGCGGTGGCCATCATGGTGTCCTCGTCGGGGTCGCCGTAGGCGTCGGCGGGGCCGCCGAACTCGCCGATGACGATGGGCAGTCCGGCGTCGACGAAGGCGTTGAGATAGTCGGTGATCTCGGCGGCCGTGTCGAAGACGCTGTACATGTGGATGGAGAAGAGCAGGTTGCCGGTGGGGTCGGCGTCGTACACGGTCTGCGCGTTGGTGCGCATGACCTGCTGCCAGTCCTGGCCCCAGTTGGGAGCGTCGATCATGATCGTGTGCTGGAGGCCGGCGGCGCGGAGCTTCTGGATCGCGGCGGTCGTCGGGGCGGTCCAGCCGGCCGGGTCGGTGTTGCCCCAGGGCTCGTTGCCGATGTTGACGATGACGTAGTCCTCCTGGCCGGCGAGGACGTCCTTGAGGCTGATCCAGTAGTCGGCGGCGTGGTCGAGCGTGCCGGCGGCGGCGTCCTCGCCGTACCCGGTGGTGTCGTGCACCTCCAGGACGCAGATCAGGCGGTTGGCCTTGCAGCTGGCGATGACGGCGGCGACGTCCTCGGGGCTGTTCCGTGACCAGCGGTGCCCGTCGGAGAGGACGACCCGGACGGTGTTGGCGCCGAGTGCCTTGATGTCGGCGAGGGACTGGGTCTCCCCCGGGTACCAGGTGTGCGCGTGATTGACGCCGCGCATCACGAAGTCGTTCCCGTTGCCTTCGAGGAGGCGGCCGTTGTCGATGTGCAGGCCGGTGGCGGCGGCGGCGGGCGGCGAGGAGGCGCCGGGGGCGGCGTGGGCCGGGGTGGGGGCGAGGGCGAGCAGGCCGAGGAGGATGACGAGGGCTGCCCATAAGGCGGTGCCGGCGGTCGTTCTGCTTCTTGGTGTGCTCACTGTGCTCACTGCGGCTCCTGGAGTGAGGCGGGAAGCGGGGCGGCGGGGAATGGGAGCGCTCCCATGAAGCCATTTACGCCAGGGACACGTCAAGATGCGGGACCGGTGCGGGGGGATTCCGCGTCGCGTGTCTCGACGGAGTGAGCCTCGGCGCCGGGGACCCTCGGGTACCGCGGCGCCGCGGGCTCTCAGACCATCACATGGCGGCTCCTCACGTCGCGTCGCGGGAGCCGACGTACTCCTCCGCCAAGGCGGCGCACGCGGTGGCGGGCCGGCCGGCGGGCACCCAGTGCTCCAGATGTTGCAGCACGCTGAACTCGGTCTCGCCGTCCACGCCCTTCTTCTTCAGGCTCTTCAGCGTCGCGTCGACGACGTTCACCAACTCCGGGACGCCCTCCTCGCAACGCGGCGCCAACGCGGCCAGCACCTGCTCGTAGTGCTCGGCCGGCCGGCCGTCGCCGTCGGCGTCGGCCAGTTTCTGGACGGGGCCGGGCGCCGTGGACGCCGAGGGCTCGGGCGACTCGGCCGGTACGGCCGAACCAGCCCGGCTCGCCGACGACTTCGGGTCGGCGGCCTTGCCCTCCCCGCCACCCCCGCACGCGCTGAGCAGCACGCCCACGAGCAGCGCGCCGACGGCGGCCTTCCCCCTCTTGCCCGACACCGATGCCCGTACCGGATACGGCATATGTCTCACGTTCTCCCCTTGCCCGAGCGCGGCGCTCCGCGCGAGAAGCCCGATTCTCCCCGACCCACCACCACCCACCATGGCGGGGCCGGTTCACCGGGCGCCTCCGGGTCAGCGCTCGTCGTCGCGGACGGCAACCTCCTCATCCGCCGCAACACCAGCGGTGAGACCGTCCTCTACCTCGGCTCCACCGAGGTACACCTCGACACCTCCACCACCACCGCCAAATACTGGGCCCAGCGCTACTACAGCGCCGGCACCACCACCATCGCCCTGCGCACCAACAAGAGCGGCGCCCAGACCCTCTCCTACCTGTCCGGTGACCCCCACGGAACGTCCACCCTCAGCCTCGACGCCACCACCCAGGCCGTCACCAAGCGCTACCTGACTCCCTTCGGCGGCACCCGCACCGGCGGCATCGGCCCCTGGCCCGACGACAAGACCTTCCTCGGCAAGACCACCGACACCACCAGCGGCCTCACCTACATCGGCGCACGCCAATACGACCCGAACACCGGCCGGTTCATCAGCGTCGACCCCGTCCTCGACACGACCGACGCCCAGTCCCTCAACGGTTACACCTACGCCGACAACAACCCCGTCACCGCAAGCGACCCCACCGGCCTGTGGCTCGACGACGGCACCGGCCACAGCGAACCGCGCGGCGGCGGCAACCCCGGCTCGAACGTAGGCGTCCCCCGAGGCGGCACCGGCCCTGACGGCTGCTACTACACGTGCGGTGGCACCAGCAACGGGACCAGCGGAAAAAGCAACAACAGCGGTAACTCCGGAAACGACGGATCCGGATCGAACTGGCTGTCAAGCGTCACCCATACGGTCATCAACTACAGCGTCGCCATATTCACCGAACCCGACGTATGGTGGAGCACTGCCGAAACCGTAGTCGGCCTGGGCATGATGGTCGGCGGAGGCATGCTCGCCGAATCAGGCGTAGCCGTCTGTGCCACCGGAGTCCTCTGCGTCATCGGTGCGCCCGCAGCCGCCCTTGGAGCTACCGCAATAGCCGGTGGCGGATACACGGCGGTAGCCGGAGCGAACAATATCGGAAAGGGAATCAACAAGGCTCTCAATGAAGCTCGAGTAGACAGCTCCGCAACAGGGGGCGCCGAATCAGACGTTTCACTCTACAAAGCACCCGGCAAAGGCATGACCGAAAAGATCATGAAAGATGGATTCGACCCCGAAGATTTCCCCGGGACTCCCGGAGATTACCCGGACGGAAGCGCTTACTTCGGAGTCGAAGAAAAAGGAAAGGAAATCGCACTAGATTACGCAAGCCGCGGCTACTGGGACTCGAATGTGGTGCAAATCAGAATACCCAAAGCAGACTTCGATAAGCATTTCGCAGAGGATGTAGCCAAGTACGATGGCATCCCAGGGGCGCAAGCAATCATCCCGAAGACAAAGTTCGAGCAACTGAACAAGTACCCGCGATCAATCCTTGGAGACTGATGGAAAGCGAAGAAAAGTACCTCACGGATGCAGAGAAAGCAGTCGTCGGTCAAACGGTCGAGGGTGCAGTCGAAGCCGTATTTCGATGGGGTGCGATCATTAATCTCGGACTTCCTCACGTCGGCTTCGTCGACGCGCTATACATCGATGACAGCGACCAATACGAAGTCGGCAGAACCTTGCAAGTGCATGTCTCCAGTTTCGATGTTCGTCAGAATAAATTTTGGCTACGCCCACCTGGGCAGACCCCGGTCGTTGATCGTTTGCGAGCGAAGGGATTCGATCTCTAGGCGGCGTGAGTACGGCGGCGCGATGTACGAGCTCCGGCATAAACCGGTCGCCGAGCAGTGCTTCGCGCCACTGCTCGGCGATACCGTCCGGTCTGGTCAGTTGACGGTCAGCGCGGCCGTGTTGTTCGTGGCGTCCGGGTCGAAGGTGAAGGGGAAGTCGTCCAGCTCGCCGTAGGCCGGCTGGAGGGTCACCGCGCCGGTGGCGCCGGGCACCACGGTGTCGACGCGCAGGGAGAAGGCGAAGGTGTGCCGGGTGTCCTCCAGGACCCAGTAGGGCAGGTTGCAGTCGTAGCGCGGGGCGCCCGTCCGCTTCGGGTAGTAGGTGCCCGCCAGGGTGCGCGGGGAGCAGTCGGACGGCACGCCGGTGACGGTGGTGCCCTGGGGGACGATCAGGCGAACCTTGGCGACCGGGTCGCCGGAGCCGATGTTGCCCAGCCAGCCGGGCCCGTTGTTGGTGAACGTCAGCTCGGCCGTGGCGGTCTCGCCGGCCGCGCCGGAGACCGTGTCACCGGTCACCGAGAAGTCGGCGGTGTTCTCCGCCCTGATCGGGAGCACCGTGTAGTCGTTGTCGGAGTCGATGTCCTGGGCGCCGTCGCCCGGTTCGACGTCGATGTCGAGGCGTTCGGCCAGCGCGTGCGGGGCCAGGCGGACCCTCAGGGGCTCGGGCAGTTCGAAGGAGTCGCCCGGCGCCAGTTCCCGGTCGAAGGTGCAGACCGCCTTGTTCGACGGGGCGTAGTCGGTGCCGCCCGTCGTCTCGTAGGCGCAGGCGTCGTACCGGGTCAGGTCCGTCAGGCCGTACGAGGCGTACAGCTTGACGCCGACCCCGTGGGCGCTCTCGTTGCCGTGGTTGGTGATCTTCAGCGGGATCGTCCGCTCGTCACCGGGGCCGCCGTCCTCGATGTCGCCGACCGGCTCGATGGCGAGGTCGGGTCCGGAGCCGACGGTGAGTGTGGTGTCGAAGCTCTCGTGCGGCGCGGTGAGCGTGCCCTCGGGGCCGCCGGTGGCCGTCGCCTCGTAGGTGATCCTGCCCTGTGCGCCGGCCTCGGCGCCGTCGGCCGCGCGCACCGACAGGTGCACCTGGTCCTCGTAGTCGGCGCCGATCGAGGGCACGACGGGGATCTCGCACACCGCGGTCGTGCCGCTCGGCGCGCAGGTGTCGGGCCAGGTCACCTCGGCCACTCCGGCGAGGCCGGAGATGTCGACGGTGAGCCTGCCGTCGGTCACCGTGAAGTTGTCGTTGTCGTGGTAGAGGCCGATGCCGAGGGTGCGGGTCTGCGGCGGGCCGCCGTCGACGCCGAGCGGCAGCGTCTGCTCGTACGGCGGGTTGATCCACAACTGGTCGGTCTGCTGCGGCTCTTCGTCGGCCGACGCGGGCCCGGCGAGGCCGGCGGTCAGCAGACCGGCCGCCACCGCCGCGGCCGCCGCACCGGTTCTGAGACGTACCGGACGTCCGGTGGAGAACAGTCTCATCGCTACCCCCCAAGGGTGTGGTGACGCTTCTGGCACGCCGGCGGTCCGGCGCGCCGGAGGGATCATCACATGATCGAGTGGCCGTACGCTCGCCGGTTTCCGGCCGGGCCGGAAAGCATCCGGCCACCGGGCGGTCCCCTCCCCCGCCTCACACGCCCCCGTCGAGCAACGTCCCCGCCGACTCCAGGAACTCCCGCACCAACCCGTCGCCCTCCCCCCGCCGTACGGCGACCACCACCTCGCAGGGTTCGATGCCCGTCACGGGGACCGTGGTCAGGTCGGCGTGGAGGGCGACGCGGCGGTCGCCGGCGGGGACGAGGGCGAGGGCGCGGCCGTCGGCGACGGCTTCGAGTTTGTCCTCGAAGGTGTCGACCAGGAGGGGGCCCAGCGGCGCCGGCGTGCCGTCCGGCCGGGGTTCGAGGCGCCAGAAACCGGTCCAGACCGAGGCCATGCCCGCACAGGCGACGAGGGGTTCGTCGGCGAAGTCCTGCGGCGTGACGGACTCCTTGCCGGCGAGGCGGTGGTCGGCGGGGACGAGGAGCACCCGGCCCTCCTCGTACAGGACGGTCGTCTCCAGGCCGTCGGCCGGGATCGGCAGCGGCGTGCGGGCGACGACCGCGTCGACCCGGCCGTCGGGCAGGGCGCCGACCTCGTCCCAGTCGAGGTGCAGGGTGCGGACGTGGGCGTCGGGGCGGCGGCGCCGCAGGTCGCGGACGGCGGGGGTGATGACGAGGTCCTCGACGTAGCCGATGGTGACGGTGCGGGCCGGGGCGGCGGAGCGGGCGGCCAGGGTCGCCCGCCCGGCGGCGTGGAGCAGTTCCTGGGCCCGGGGGAGGAAGGCGGCGCCGGCCGCGGTGAGAGTGCTGCCCTGGGTGGTGCGCTCCAGCAGACGTACCCCGAGGGTCTTCTCCAGCCGCTGGACCTGGCGGCTGAGGGACGGCTGGGCGACGCGCAACGCCTCGGCGGCGCGGCCGTAGTTGAGGTGCTCGGCGACGACGGTGAAGTACCGGACCAGCCGCAGGTCCAGGTCCGGGAGCGGAGCGCTGTCGGGCATCTCCTCACCTTACGTCCGTACGTCGCCCCTCGTCCGTACGTCGCCCCCCGCCCGTACGGCACCCCACGTCCGTCCCGGCACCCCGCCTCCGTACGTCACCTGCACGCACCTGCACGCACCTGCACGCCCGCAACACGTCATACCGCCCCCGCATGACGACGTGCGGAACAGGTCTTGGACGCCCCTGACAGGGCGGTTGTTGACTCGGTGGTGCCCGGCGGGGAGCGCCCGTCGGGCACGGAAGTGGAAGCCTGTTCCCTGGGAAGGGTGTGGCCTGTCATGGGCGAGTACGAAGGCAAGAAGGTCGTGATCACCGTCGGCAGCAGCGGGTTGGGGCTGGCCACCGCCCGGCTGCTGGTGGCGGAGGGGGCGCGGGTGCTGGTCACCGGGCGGGACCGGGACGCCCTGGACGCCGCCGCGCGGCAGCTCGGCGACGGTGCGGTCACCGTCCGCGCCGACGTGGCGGAGCCGGCCGAGATCGATGCGCTGGCCGACCGGGTGAAGGCCGAGTTCGGCACGGTGGACGCGTTGTTCGCCAACGCCGGGATCAACGGCTTCGCGCCGTTCGAGGAGACGAGCGAGGAGCTGTTCGACCGGCTGATGGCGGTCAACGCCAAGGGCGCGTACTTCACGGTGCAGAAGCTCGCCCCGCTGCTGGCCGAGGGCGGCGGCGTGGTCTTCACCACGTCGGTCGCGAATGTCCTGGGGCTGCCCGCGCTCAGCGCCTACGCGGCCGGCAAGGCGGCGGTGCGGTCGATGACCCGCAGCTTCGCCCGGGAGCTGCTGCCGCGCGGGGTCCGGGTGAACGCGGTCAGCCCCGGTCCGATCGACTCCGGGATTCTGGAGAGGACCATGCCGAGGGAGGCGGCCGAGCGGACGAAGGCGCGGATGGCCGCGGAGAATCCCATGGGCCGGGTGGGGCGGCCCGAGGAGGTCGCCAGGGCCGTGCTGTTCCTCGCCTTCGAGGCGACCTTCACCACCGGTGCCGAACTCGCCGTGGACGGTGGTGGTTCCCAGCTCTGAACCGGGTGCCTCCCCGGTGCCGGGCTGCCCCTGAGGGACAGTCCGGGGGGCCGTAGGGGCACAGCTCGACGGGGGCGGGAACAGCGGGGTCGGAACAGGACGGAAACGAGGCGAAAGCGGCGTACCGCGCATGCGTCGACGGGGGTTTCCTGTCCCTCTTGTGAAGATTCACATGTCATATGCGGGGCGGCTTGTCCGACGGGTGGTTACCGGCCATCGGGTGGCCGAAACATGTCCCACCATTCCCGCGTGTCCCGCGCGTTGGACCCTTATTGGGCATAGCGGGCGCCCGTCTGCAAGGCGGCTCGCGGTGATAGCCTTCCGGCGTTCACGACCTTGATCGACTCGGCCAGGTGCTGATGAGAGGTCGGCCTGCGCATCGCGCGACAGCGGTATGCAGCTCCCAGCGGATGTGACGCGGATTCCCCCGGGGCCTGTCCGCCGGAGCCGCATGCCACGCGCCGGGAAGGTTTCCATGAATCGAGACGTGCTCATATGGTGCCTGGTTGCGGTAGCGGTCATAGCCGCCGCCGCGGCCGCAGTACTGATGATCCGCAGCAGAGCCCTGCACGCCAGGAAGCGGCGGGTCGAGGCGGAGCTGGCCGAGGCCAGGCGGCAGCTGGGCGAGACCCAGGCCCGCCTCGGTCACAGCGAGGCCGAGCTGCACCGGGTCCTCGCCCACCAGGACACCGCCATCCGTGAGGCCGAGCGGACGGCCGAGGAGAACACCAAGGTGGTGCTCAAGGGCGCCGCCCGGCTGCTGCAGAGCCTCACGGCCGAGGCCACCATGATCCTGGAGGGCATCCAGCAGAAGTACGGCGGGCACCCCGTCCTCGCCGACCTGCTGGAAGTGCACCACGCCAACGCCCAGATGGCCCGCAAGTCCCAGGGCATCGCGGTGATGTGCGGCGCCCCGCTGGGCCGCCGCACCCAACCGGCCAGCGTCTACGACGTGGTCCGCAGCGCCCAGGGCCAGATCCGCAACTATTCGCGGGTCACGGTCATGCAGCACAACGGCATGGCGCTGAAGGCGTCCGCCGTCGCGCCGGTCGCCCTGGCCGTCGCCGAACTGCTGGACAACGCCGCCAGCTTCTCCCAGGCGGACGCGCCGATCGAGGTGACGTTCCAGCAGGTCCAGAAGAACCTGTGCATCATCATCGACGACGCCGGCGTCAGCATGAGCGACGAAGAGCGCCAGAAGGCGACCGCGCTGCTGTCCGGTGACACTCCCCCGCAGCTCTCCCAGCTCGGCACCCAGCCCAAGTTCGGCTTCCCGGTGATCGGCCTGATCGCGCGTCACTACGGATTCAAGGTGGATGTCACCGGCGTCTCCCGCTACGGCGGTGTCCGGGCCGTCGTCCTGCTGCCCGAGGAGCTGTGGACCATGGAGGAGATCGCACCGCCGCCCACCGAGGAGGCTCCGGTCCGCAGAATCCGGCGCGTCGAGGACCACGACGACGCCGCCGCGCGGACCGCGCACGGCCTGCCCAAGCGCGGCGCCCGCCAGGCCCCGGTGGAGAGCGTCCAGCCCGCCGAGAGCGGCGGCCCGATCACGCCCATCCGGGCACCCCGTCGCGGCCTGGGCGGACTCCAGCGCGGCACGCTCCGCGGCCGGGACCTCGCAGCACCGACGCCCGAAGGGTCTGAAGAGGCGTGAACACTGACATGTCGTGGATGGTCCGGGACATCGTGGACAACGTGCCGGGAGCGCGGCACGCCGTGGTGCTGTCCGCCGACGGCATTCCCCGGGGTGCCACCGAGGGCCTGGCCGAGAAGGACGTGCGGACCATCTCCGCCGCCATGTCCGGCATGCAGGCGCTGTCCAAGGCCACCGCCCACTTCGCCGGCCCCGCGGCCGAACGGCGCTGGAACCAGACGGTGGTGGAGTTCTCGGAGGGCTGGGCCTTCCTGATCGGCGCCGGGCAGGGCGCCTACCTGGCCGCCGCCGCCGACCCCGACGTCGACCTCCAGCAGATCTCCTTCCGGATGCACCGCCTCGTCGCCCGGCTGGGCGAGAACCTCACGGCGCCGCCGCGGGTCAGCGGCGAGTACGCCGAGGAGGGCGACGGCGGCGCGTCGGCGCCGGCGGGCGCGCCCCCGGCGGGCTTCGTGCTGCCGGAGCTGGACAAGGTGATCGCCGAGGTCCCCGGCGCCCGGCACGCGGTGCTGCTCGGCTCGCACGGGCTGCCGCGCGGCGCCACCTCCGGCATGGGACAGGACCTCGCCGACACCATCTCGGCGGCCATGACCGGCATCCAGGCCTACAGCCGGGCCACCGCCCAGTTCGTAGGCGACCCGGACTTCGAGTGGCGGCAGACGGTCATCGAGTTCGCACACGGGTGGATCTTCCTGATCGCGGCCGGCGACGGCGCCTTCCTGGCCGCCTCGGCCGCGCCCGACTGCGACATCGACCACTTCACCGCACGACTGGCGGAGGCCGTGCCCGCGCTGACCACGGGCGCGGGAACGTACGCGGAGGGGCGGGGCCATGTCTGAGGGACCGGACGAGGGACCGGAGCTGACGGGGTCGTTAGTCCCCCTCTTCGTGATCACCGAGGGGCGTGCGCTGCCCCCGGACCACGAGTACGACCACACCACCCTGGTGACCGCGCAGAACGCCCCGGCCGTCGCGGCCCGCACGCTCTCCCCGGAGGCGCGCAAGGTCACCGACCTGGTCGCGGACGGTTTCCTGTCCCTGGCCGAGGTGTCGGCCCACACCCGGCTGCCGCTGGGCATCGTGCGCATCCTGGTGGCCCAGCTCGACAACGACGGTCTCCTCCTCGTGAGGAAGCCCATCCCGCGCGCCGAACGGGTCGACCGCGAACTGCTCAGCGCGGTGCTGGACGGCCTGAGAAACCAATTCGGAGCGTGACCCGTGAACCTGCAACCCGCTGCCGTCTCCCGTTCCCCGCACTCACCCGAGTACCTGAACCCGGATGTCTCCCACTCGGTGAAGGTGCTCGTGGTGGGGCACTTCGGGGTCGGCAAGACCACCTACATCGGCAGCATCTCCGAGATCGAGCCGCTGCGGACCGAGGAGACCATCACCGAGGCCAGCGAGGGCTTCGACGACCTGTCGGGCCTGCCCGACAAGACCACCACCACGGTGGCCATGGACTTCGGCCGCCGCACGCTCAGCAACACGCTCGTCCTGTACCTCTTCGGTACGCCCGGCCAGGAGCGTTTCAAGGAGATGTGGGAGGCGCTGTCCCGGGGCGCGCTCGGCGCGCTGGTCATCGTCGACCCCTCCCGCCTCGACCAGAGCTTCGCGGTCCTCGACCTGGTCGAGCGGTTCGGCCTGACGTACGCCATCGCGGTCAACCGCTTCGACGGCACCGCCAGCTACCCGCTCGACGAGGTGCGCGAGGCGCTGAACCTGCCCGTGGAGACGCCGGTCGTGGAGTGCGACGTCCGCGACAGCCAGTCGTCGGCCAAGGCGCTCATCGCCCTCGTGGAACACCTCATGACCCATTTCGGCTAGGAGCCACGGCATGCAGCAGTCCAACACCCCCCGAGACATACCCCCCGGCTGCCCCGCACACGGAAACATCGAGCTGTTCGGCAACGAGTTCGGCTCCGACCCCGAGCGCCACTACGACCTCCTGCGCTCGATGGGACCCAGCGCACCCGTCGACATCGCGCCGGGCGTCCAGGTAGAGCTGGTCACCGGCTACGACGAGGCCCTGTACTTCCTCCAGAACCCGGCCTGGTTCGTGCGCGACGCGCGCCGCTGGAACGCGCTGAACGAGGGCCGCGTCCCCGAGGACAGCCCGGCCCTGCCGATGATGGGCTACCGCCCCAACGCGCTGTTCAGCGACGGCGCCGCGCACGCCCGGCTGCGGCGGGCGGTGACCGACAGTCTGGCCACCATCGACGAGCTGCAGTTCGTCCGGCAGACCCAGCAGTCCGCCGACTACCTGATCGGCCGCTTCGGCGCGCTGCCGCGCGGCCAGGCGGACCTGATGGCCGACTACGCCCAGCCGCTGCCGCTGCTCGTCTTCAGCGACCTGTTCGGCTGCCCGCCCGAGATCGGCGACCGGGTCATCGTCGGCATCAGCGGCATCTTCGACGGCACCGCCGGTGCCGACGAGGTGCTGGCCGGCGCCCTGACCGAGCTGATCGCCCTCAAGCACCGCCAGCCCGGCGACGACCTGACGACCCGTCTGATGCAGCATTCCGCCGAGCTGTCGGACGAGGAGGTGCTGCACCAGCTCGTCACGCTGCTCTCCGGCGGCACCGCCCCCCTGACGGCGGCCATCGGCACCAGTGCCGCGCTGTACCTCAGCGAGGAGTGGCGCTCGGGCCTGCCGGTGGAGGACGCGGTGGTGCAGACGCTGTGGGACTACGCGCCGATCGCCAACTACGCCGGGCACTACCCGACGCACGACGTGGAGCTGGCCGGGCGGACGCTGCGGGCCGGCGACCCGATCCTGATCTCGTTCGCCGCGGCCAACACCGACCCCAAGCTGAAGCGCCACCGCGAGCAGCTCAGCAAGGCGCACCTGGCCTTCGGCGCCGGGCCGCACGCCTGCCCCGCCAAGGACCCGGCGTTCCAGATGACGGTGACCGCCGTCGAGGCCCTGCTGAACCGGCTGCCCGACGTCGAACTGCGCGTCCCCTTCGCGGAGCTGCCCTGGGTCCCGGCGCCGTGGAGCCGGTCCCTGGTGACCCTGCCGGTGCGGTTCACCCCACGTCCGGCGCCCACCGCCGCCGGCCCGGCGCGCACCGAGACGCGGCCGTCGGGAGCGGCGCCGCGCACGGGCGCGTCCCCGCACCGACCTGCGGCTTCGGCGGCCCCGCAGCGCAAATCGGGGCTTTTCAGCAGCTTCGTCGCGTGGATCAAGGGCGAGTGACGTAAGTAACGTCCTGAGAACGCAGAGTTATTGGATGCTGCATTCAACTTTCGGGTACGTATGGCGGCTGCTGCTGAGAAAGGAGCCGCCATCGTGGGGAGCACCACCACCCCCGTCACCGACCGCCGCGCCGCGGTCGCCCTCTTCTCCCGCCTGCGTACCCCGCAGGGCCAGGCCGATCCTTTCCCGCTGTACGCCCGGCTCCGCTCCAGGGGCGCGGTCACCCCGGCGCCCTGGGGCGGTTACCTCGTCACCGGCCACGACCTCTGCGCCGGGGTGCTGCGCTGCGGGGACTGGCTTGAGCCGGACCGGGGCTGGCGGGCCCGGCAGGGGTCAGGCACCCGCTGGAACGCCCCGTCCGCGCGGGAGATAGGCAACACGCTGCCCGCGCTCAACGCGCCGGAGCACACCCGGGTGCGCCGGGCGGCCGGTTCCTTCGACCGCTCCAGCATCCAGGAGCTGGGCCGGACGGTGAGCGGGATCGTGGACGGCCTCCTCGACACGCTCGCCGAGCGGCTGCGCGACGGGGAGGCCGACTTCGCCGACCTGGTGAGCGAACGGCTGCCGATCGCCACCATCGGGAGCTGGCTGGCCCTGCCGCGGGCGGACTGGGCGCGGCTGCGGGACCTGACGCACGAGCAGGTGTTCACCCAGGAGTTGCTGCCCTCCGCCAGCCAGCTCGCCCGCTCCGACGCGGCCATGGCGGAGCTGCGGACGTACTTCATGGACCTGATCCGGCACCGCCGTAACCGTCTGGGCGACGATCCCGTCTCCCGGTGGATACGCACCTGGGACGCGATGGAACCCGACCGCGAACAGGCCGACGAGGGCGTCTACTTCCTGGCCCTGTTCGTCCTCCTCGCGGCCCTGGAGACCACGTCCACCCTGCTCTCCACCATGGCCCTGCTGCTGGTGGAGAGACCCGAGCGGTGGGACCTGCTCACCGCACGCCCCGACCTGGTGCCCGCCTTCGTGGAAGAAACGTTGCGCTACGACCCTCCCACCCATGTGATCAGCCGGGTGGCCGGAAAGGACCTGACGCTGGGCGGCTACGAGGTCCGCGCGGACGAGATGGTCCACCTGATGGTCGGCGCGGCCCACCGCGACCCGGCCAGGTACCCCGACCCCGACCGGTTCGACCCCGGCCGGGACACCACCCAGCACCTCGCCTTCAGCGCGGGGGCCCACTACTGCCTCGGCGCCCCGCTCGCCCGCCTGGAGGCCCAGACCCTCCTGCGGCACCTCGTCACCCGCCTCCCCCGCCTGGCCCTCGTGCGGCGCCCCCCGATGGCGCCCCGCGTGGTCTTCCGCCGCCTGCTGAGCCTGGACGTCTCCTACGCATGATGGACATACGCGCATGAACGACATAGCGACCCTCGCCCCGCACACCGGCTTCAAGGCCGTACGCGTCACCCAGGACGGCCCCGTCCTGCGGGTCCTGCTCGACCCCGACGGCACGGACCCCACCCTGAGCACCCCGGTCGTCGACGATCTCACCGCCCTGCTCGACGGCCTGCGGGAGAGACCCGACATCCGCGTCCTCGTCCTCGCCTCGGGCGGCGCGGACTTCTGCACCGGCGCGGACCGCACGGAGTACCTGGCCGCCCTCTCCGGCGACCCGGCCGGCGCGGCCGGGCTGCGGCGGCTGCTGGACAAGGCGCAACGGCTGTGCCGGGCGCTGGAGGAGTGCCACGCCGTCACCGTGGCCCGGCTGCACGGCAAGGTCATCGGCGCGGGGCTGGCCCTCGCCGCCTACTGCGACCTGCGGGCCGGCGCGGACACCTGCCGGTTCCGGATGCCGGAGGTCGGGCTGGGGCTGCCGCCGGCCTGGGGCGGGGCGATGGGCCGGCTGGTCTCCGAGGTGGGGGTCGCCCGTATCCGGGAACTCATGCTGACCTGCGAGGTGTTCGACGCGGCGACGGCCCACCGGCTGGGCGTGCTGCACAAGGCCGTGCCCGCGGGCGAGCTGGACCGGGCCGTCGACGGCTGGACGCGGGCGCTGGCCCGGCGCGCCCCGGAGGCGCTGGTACTGACCAAGCGCATGCTGACCGGTTACGCGCGGGCGGACCGCACCGCGGACGTCGCGCTGCTCGACGCGCACCTGCTCAGCTCCCACCTCGGCGCGGCGGCGGCGCACCGCCCGGCGGACTGACCCGCCGCCCCGGCGGGCGTCAGGGGCGGCGGCGGGCGTCAGGGGCGGTCGGCCTTCCAGAAGCCCGAGAAGGTGATGCGGTCCTTCGGCATCCCGGTGGCGACCAGGTGGCGGCGGCCCTCCGTCGCGAGCCGCTGCTCGCCGACCACGAAGGCGTACCCGCCCGGGTCGGTGTCGGTCAGGCCGCGCAGCGCGGCGAGCGCGGCGGTGCCGGGGACGGCGTGCGGGTCCTCGCGCACGATCCACTCCACCCGCACCCCGGGCGGCCCGGCCGGCTCCCGGCGGTCGGCGGCGGACGGCACCTCCTGGAGCACCCGGCCGACGGTGTCCGCGGGGAGCGAGCGCAGGATGCCCGCGACGGCCGGCAGGCCGCTCTCGTCGGCGACGAGCAGCACGCTGGAGGCGTCCTCGGGCGCCTCGTACAGCACGCCCTGGTCGAGCAGGGCCAGTTCCTCGCCCGGCTCCGCCGAGCAGGCCCAGATCGCCGTACCGCCCTCGACCGAGCCGTCGGCGCCCCGGTGCACGACGACGTCGATGTCGAGTTCGCCGGCGCCGGCGCGGAAGTCGGCGACGGTGTAGTTGGCGCAGTACGGCCGGGTCTCGTCGGGCATCGCGAGGTACGGCTTCCACCAGGTCTCGGCCGCCACCTCGGGCGGGTGGAAGCGCTCCTGGTGCGGGCACCGGAAGAACAGCCGGAACCAGTGGTCGTAACCGCGGTACGGGAACGCGCCGAGCGCCTCGCCGCGAACGGTCACGCGCTGCATGTTCGGGGTGAGGCGCGTGCCGGACACGACGGTGGCGGGGAACAGGCGCGGGTCGCGTCGCTCCGCGCGCGTACGGGAACTCATGAAAGGTAAGGCTAAGCTAACTCGGTGATCTTCGCCATGGAGCCGGTCACGGACGGGCCTCCACCGGGGCGGCGAACGGGACGGTGCCCGCCTCCGGGGCGCGCGGTGCCGCCGGGTGGGCCCACAGCCCGCGCCGCTGAAGCACCGGCAGGACGCCCTCGCCGAACCAGTACGCCTCCTCCAGGTGCGGCACCCCGGACAGCACGAACTCCTCGATGCCGAGGCGGTGGTACTCCTCGATCAGGTCGGCGACCTCGGTGTGGCTGCCCACCAGCGCGGTGCCGGCGCCGCCGCGGACCAGGCCGACGCCGGCCCACAGGTTGGGGTGGATCTCCAGGTCCGAGGTGTCGCCGCCGCGGTGCAGTTCCCGCATCCGCCGCTGCCCCTCGGACTCGCTGGTCGCCAGGCCCTCCTGCACCGCCTTGACGCGGTCGGGGTCCATCGCCGCCAGCAGCCGCTCGGCCTCGGCCCACGCCTGCGCCGAGGTGTCCCGGCTGATGGTGTGCAGCCGGATGCCGAACCGCACCTCGCGGCCCAGCGCGGCGGCCCGCGACCGTACCTCGTCCATCTTCTGCTTCACCTGCCGCGGCGGCTCGCCCCAGGTGAGGTAGACGTCCGTGTGGCGGGCGGCCACCTCGACGGCCGCGGGCGAGGAGCCGCCGAAGTAGATCAGGGGCGCGGGCTCGGGCAGCCGGTTCAGCCGGGCGCCCTCGACCCGCAGGTGCGCGCCGTGGTGGTCGACCGTCTCGCCGGTCCACAGCCGCCGCACGATGTCGAGGAACTCCCCGGTACGGGCGTACCGCTGGTCCTTGTCGAGGAAGTCGCCGTACGCGCGCTGCTCGGCGGACTCGCCGCCGGTGACGACGTTGAGCAGCAGCCGGCCGTGCGACTGGCGCTGGTAGGTCGCGGCCATCTGCGCCGACAGGGTGGGGCCGATCTGGCCGGGGCGGAAGGCGACGAGGAACTTCAGCCGCTCGGTGACCTGGGTGAGCATCGCCGTGGTCAGCCAGGCGTCCTCGCACCAGGCGCCGGTCGGGGTCAGCGCCCCGACGAAGCCGAGCTGCTCGGCGGTGCGGGCGATCTGGCCGAGGTACTCGACCGAGGCCGGGCGGTCCCCGGCGGCGGAACCGGGGGCGGCCCCGTGACCGCCGCCCACGACGTGCCGGCTGTCACCGGTCGTGGGCAGGAACCAGTGGAACGTGAGGGCGGGCATGGCGGGTCTCCCGGAAGGTGCGGCTGGAGGGCTGGAGCAGGCCGTGGCGGGGCGGCCGGGTGCCGTCGAGGACGTACCGGCCGAGGTGCTGGATCTGCCGACGGGCCGGGGCGTGCGGGGCGGGGGCGTCGCGCCCGTGCCGGTGCGGGTCGGGGGAGGCGAGGGCGGACCGGGTGCCCGCCACCTCGAACAGGGCGCTGGACACCTCCCCGGTCGCCCGCGCCGCCCGCGCATCGGCGGCGGCCGGCGCGACGGACACCTCGGCGGCCGTGCCGTCGGTGAGGCGGGAGCGGGCCGCGGCCGGGCGCCCGGCGGGCATCCCGGTCAGCCCGCGGCGGCCAGCAGCGGGGTCCGGCCGAGCGCTGCCGAGAACTGGTCGACGACCTGGCCGAGCGCCTCGTCGGCGGCCGGCGCGACGGTGAGGGAGCCGTCCTCACGCACCGTCAGTTCCTTGTCGAGGGTGAACCAGCCCTGGACGATGTGCGCGGCGCCCATCGAGTTCAGGACGGGCCGCAGCGCGTAGTCGAGGGCGAGGACGTGCGCGGTGCTGCCCCCGGTGGCCAGCGGCAGCACGGTCTTCCCGGTGAGGGCGTACTGCGGCAGCAGGTCCAGGAGCGCCTTCAGCACACCGGAGTACGCGGCCTTGTAGACCGGGGTGCCCACGACCACGCCGTCGGCGCGGGCGAACAGCTCCGTCGCCTCGACGATCGCCGGGTGCCGGAAGTCCGCGCCGAGCAGTGCCTCGGCGGGAATCGTACGGACGTCGAGCGGTATCACCCGGTGGCCCTGGGCGAGGAGCCGCCGGTCCAGGTGGCGCAGCAGGCGCTGGGTGCGGGAGGTGGCGGAGGGGCTGCCGGAGACGGACAGGACGGTGGCCATGAGGTCCTCTTCCGAAGGGGGAGGGAGACGGGCGGGGAGGGTCCGGGGGCCGGACCGGCACGGTGGCGGACCCGTCCGGGACGGACACGAGAACCCCTGTCGCGGAACGACGGGACGTCACCGCGCGCCCGGACACGGGCCGGCACACGGCCGGGCGGCTACGGGCGGGACGCGGGAGAAGGGGCGGCGGATACGGGGATCAGGCCGCGGAGCGACAGGCGGCGCTGGAGACACGCGCGAGGTCGACATGGCGTCGCCGCGTGAGGTCCAGTCGCATGGTCATGGTTCGATGCTGACAGCGCCCGGCCGGGGCCGTCAAGGAGAACCCGGCCGTTCTCGCATCCCGGACCACGGGATGCGACGGCCGCCGGGGGCCGCTGTTTCGGAACGCGAGGCCCGGTGACCCGGAGCCCATGAAGCTCACCCACCGCTCCGCCCGGAAGCCGGCCGGCCCGGTCGCCGTCGGTGCCGCCGCCGGCGCGGTCGCCGCCGGCGGCATGCTGCTCGCCCGCAAGGCACTGGCCCTCGCCAGGACCGGCAAGGGGCACCCCCTCAAGCACCGGGCGCTCGACCTGGCCGCCGCCGCCCTCCAGCCGAAGTACCCGCTCGACGCGATGAGCACGTACCTCAACGGCTTCCACATGTACGCCGACGACATGGGCCGGCAGGTCGAGGCCACGCATTTCTGCGTCCACCTCCGGCACGACCTGCACCAGTGCGTGATCTTCGACCGGAACGCGCCCGACGCGCGGCTCATCGGCATCGAGTACATCATCGGCGAGGAGCGCTTCCGGGCCCTGCCCGAGGACGAGAAACGGCTCTGGCACAGCCACCACTACGAGGTGAAGTCCGGCACCCTGACCGCCCCGGGCATCCCCGACCTGGCCGAGCACGCCTACTTCACCGACCTGGTGTCGACGTACGGGAAGACCTTCCACACCTGGCAGTACGACCGTGACGACTTCCCCTACGGCATCCCGCAGCTGATGATGGGCCTCACCGAGGACGGGCAGATCGACGAGGCGCTGGTCGAGGACCGCGACCGGCGGCTCGGCGTGTCCTCGTCCCGCAAGCGGGAGCAGCGCGCCGGTATCCCGATGCCGGACGTGGCGCCGGGCGCCAACTCCTGGGAGAGCGGGCGGACCGTGCAGACGCGGCTGGAGGAGCGGGACTTCAAGCGGTGACGGGCGGGGTGCCGGACGGGACGCGGCTGGCTGGCTGGCCGCCGACTGCGGTTCACCGGCCGCCGCGACGGAGGCCGGCCGTACGCCCGCCCGGTAGTTGGTGGACGCCGGTCCGGTCCTGCCCGTGCTCGACGGCTTCGACGAACTCCCGCCGGCCGCGCGCCCGGCCGCGCTGCACGCCCTCACCCGCGAACTCGACTCCGGCCTGCTCACCTGCCGCACCGCCGCCTGGGCGGACGCGGTGCGGCGGGGCGGCGTGCTGCCCGGCGCCCGTGCGGTACGGCTGCGGTCGCTGGACCTCGCCGCCGTACGCGCGTACCTGACGCGCGCCACGGGGCGCGGCGGTGCCTGGGCACGGGTGCCGGAGGCGCCGCCGGCCCGGCCGGCGCGAGCCCTGCGCTCGCCGCCGGCGGTGACCCTGGCGCGCACGGTGTACGAGGACCCCGCCCGCGACCCGGCCGAGCTGGCCGACCCCGCGGCTTCCGCACGGCGGAGCGGATCGAGGAACACCTGCTGGACGCCTGCGTACCGACGGCGTTCGCGTCCCGGCGGTCGGAGCCGCGGCCGTAGGGGCCGGGCCCGGTGCGCGTGGCCGCCGCCGCCCTCCTGCCGGAGGAGAGGGGCGGCGGTCGCGTGTGTCCGGCACGGGCGAGAGGGACGGCCACTGCCGTGCGTCCGGCACGGGCTCGCCGGTCTACGGCAGAGGACGACCTTGCCGACCACCGCGCCGGACTCCGCCAGCCGTACGGCTTCGGCGACCTCGGTGAGCGGGACGTGCGCGGCGACCTGGGGGCGCAGTTCACCGGCGGCGAGGAGGGCGAGGAGAGGGCACGCCGGAAGCCCCCGGCGGTCAGCGGTTACTAGACGACCGGTCTAATGCCGTGCTACGTTTCCGTCATGCCCACCACCACGCGCAGCGCCGCCACCCGTCGCGGCATCCTCGACGCCGCTCAGCGGATCATGGCCCGCAAGGGCTACTCCGGGGTGGGCATCAACGAGGTGCTCGCGGAGGCCGGCGTACCGAAGGGGTCCTTCTACCACTACTTCGCCTCCAAGGACGCCTTCGGCGAGGCCCTGCTGAAGCGGTACTTCGACGAGTACGTCTCCGACATGGACCGGCTCCTGGCGCGGCCCGGCACACCGGCCGCCGAGCGGCTCATGGCCTACTGGCGGCAGTGGCGGGAGACGCAGAGCGTCGACGAGTGCCAGGGAAAGTGCCTCGCCGTGAAGCTCGGCGCCGAGGTGGCCGACCTGTCGGAGCCGATGCGGCTGGCCATGAAGACGGGCACCGACGCCATAGTCGACCGGCTCGAGCGCGCCATCACCGGCGGCCTCGCCGACGGTTCGATCACGGTGGACGGCGATCCCCGCGGCACCGCGCAGGCCCTGTACGACATGTGGCTCGGCGCGAGCGTCATGGCCAAGATCCACCGCGGTCCGGCACCCCTCGACACCGCCCTGACCGTCACCCGGCACCTGCTCCACCTCTGAGTCCGGCAGTTCCCGCCCGGCCGTGACCCACGGCTCGGGCTTCCGCCCACCCAGCCAGAGACGACCGGTCTACTGGCTCACCGGAAGGACACCACCATGAAGGTCCTCATCGTCCTCACCTCGCACGACCGGCTCGGCGACACCGGCCGGAAGACCGGCTTCTGGCTGGAGGAACTGGCCGCTCCCTACTACCGCTTCAAGGAGGCCGGCTGGGACATCACCCTGGCCTCCCCCGAGGGCGGCCGTCCCCCGCTGGACCCCAAGAGCAACGAGCCCGGCTTCCGGACCGAGGAGACCCGCCGCTTCGAGGCCGACCAGGAGGCCGTGGCCGCCCTCGCCCACACCGTCCGCCTCGACGGCGTCTCCGCCGACGACTTCGACACGGTCTTCTACCCCGGCGGCCACGGCCCGCTCTGGGACCTCGCCGAGGACGCCGACTCCGTCCGGCTCATCGAGTCCACCCTGCGCGCGGGCAAGCCGCTCGCCCTGGTCTGCCACGCCCCCGGCGTCCTGCGCCACGCCGTGAACGAGGACGGCACGCCCCTCGTCCGGGGCCGGGACGTCACCGGGTTCGCCAACTCCGAGGAGGACGGCGTCGCCCTCACCGACATCGTGCCCTTCCTGGTCGAGGACGAGCTCAAGCGCCTCGGCGGCACCTACACCAAGACCGACGACTGGCAGCCGTACGTCGTCCGGGACGGCCTGCTGATCACCGGGCAGAACCCGGCCTCCTCGGGGCCCGCCGCCTCGGCCCTCGTGGAACTGGTCCGCACGCGGGGCGTGTGACGCGGGGGCCTGCCGAGCGGCCCCCGCGAGGGGTCAGCGCAGCGGGCCGGCGGCCGACTCGGCGGCGGCCAGGGCGCGGCCGGAGACGACGTACCGCACGCTCTCCTCGATCTCGGGGGCGAGCCAGCGGTCCGTGCCGGGGCCGGGGACCGTCTCGCGCAGCCCGTCGCGCACCGCCGCCGTGGCCGGCCCCGGGGTCAGCGGGGCGCGCAGGTCGAGGGCGCGGGCGGCGGTGCACAGCTCCACCGCGAGGACCCGGCCCAGGCCGTCGAGGGCGCGGCGCAGCTTGCGGGCGGCCGACCAGCCCATCGACACGTGGTCCTCCTGCATCGCGCTGGAGGGGATCGAGTCGACGGAGGCGGGGGCGGCGAGCCGCTTCAGCTCGGAGACGATCGCGGCCTGCGTGTACTGCGCGATCATGTGCCCGGAGTCGACACCGGGGTCGTCGGCGAGGAAGGCGTTGAGTCCGCGGTTGCGGGCGGGGTCGAGGAAGCGGTCCGTGCGGCGCTCGGAGATCGAGGCGACGTCGGCGACCGAGATGGCCAGGAAGTCGAGCACGGCGGCGACCGGGGCGCCGTGGAAGTTGCCGTTGCTCTCCACCCGGCCGTCAAGGGTGACGACGGGGTTGTCCACGGCGCTCGCCAGCTCCCGGGAGGCCACCAGCTCGGCGTGGGCGAGGGTGTCGCGGGCCGTGCCGTGCACCTGCGGGGTGCAGCGCAGCGAGTAGGCGTCCTGCACATAGACGCAGTCCGGGCCGGCGTGGCTGGCGACGATGTCCGAGCCGGCGAGCAGGGAGCGCAGGTTGCCGGCGCTGTCCGCCTGCCCCGGGTGCGGGCGGAGCGCCTGGAGGTCGGCGGCGAACACGGCGGCGGTGCCGAGCTGGCCCTCGACGCTCATCGCGGCGGCGATGTCGGCCGTGCGGAGCAGGCGGCGCAGGTCGTGGGCGGCCAGGACGAGCATGCCGAGCATGCCGTCGGTGCCGTTGATGAGGGCGAGGCCCTCCTTCTCCTCCAGCGCGACCGGGGCGATGCCCGCCTCGGCGAGCGCCTCGGCGGCGGGCTTGCGCACCCCGTCGGCGGTGCGGACCTCGCCCTCGCCCATGACGGCGAGCGCGCAGTGCGCGAGGGGGGCGAGGTCGCCGGAGCAGCCGAGCGAGCCGTACTCGTGGACGACCGGGGTGATGCCGGCGTTCAGCAGCGCGGCGTACGCCTGCGCGGTCTCCGTCCGTACGCCGGTGCGGCCCGTGGCCAGCGTGGAGAGCCGCAGCAGCATCAGCGCGCGGACGACCTCGCGCTCGACCTCGGGTCCCGAGCCCGCCGCGTGCGAGCGCACCAGGCTGCGCTGGAGCTGGGCGCGGAGTTCGGTGGGGATGTGGCGGGTGGCCAGCGCGCCGAAGCCGGTCGAGACGCCGTAGTGGGGCTTGGCGTCGTCGGCGAGGGCCCGGACGACCTCGCGGCTGCGGGCGATCTCCGCCAGCGCGTCGGGGGCGAGGGCCACCGGGGTGCCGAGACGGGCGACGGACACGACTTCGTCGGCGGAGAGCGGGCCGACACCAACAACAACGGTCATGGATCAATGAAGCCGCGGGCAGGTGCGGGTCCGCGAGGGGAGTGACGCCGTCGGTGTCTGGTATCCCAGATGTTCCGCGGTCGACTGTCTGGGATACCAGACAGGGAGAGGTCGGCACCGCTGGTCTACTCTCGTCCCATGGGTATCGTCCCGGCCGCCGCGCAGGTCCTCGCCGTGCTGCGCTATCTGGCGCGGCAGGCGGCTCCCGTCCCCGCCGCCGCCATCAGCCGCGACGTGGGCCTGCCGCGCTCGACGACGTACCACCTGCTCGACACCCTCGCGGCGGACGGTTTCGTGGTCCATCTGCCGGAGGAGCGGCGTTACGGCCTCGGCGTCAGCGCCTTCGAACTCGCCTCCGGCTACCAGCGCCAGGCCCCCCTCCAGCGGCTGGCGCGGGCACCGCTGGCCGCGCTCGTCGACCGCACCGGGTACAACGCGAACCTCGCCGTGCTGCACGGCCGCGAGGTCATCTACGTCATCGAGGAGCGGGCCCCCGGCCGGGCGCCGCTCGTCAGCGAGGTCGGGGTGCGGCTGCCGGCCCACCTGACCGCCAGCGGCCGGGCGGTGCTGGCGCTGCTGCCCGCCGCGCAGGTACGGGCGATCTTCCCGGACCGGTCGGCGTTCGTGCTGCGGCACGGCGTCGGTCCCGCGTCGCTGACCGCGCTGCGCGGGCTGCTGGCCGAGGCGCGGCGCCGGGGCTGTGCGACGGAGGAGGGCGAGATCACCCCCGGCCTCTCCTCCGTGGCCGCGCCCGTGCTGGACCACCACGCCCACCCGATCGCCGGTGTCTCCGTCACCTTCCCCGGCGACGCGGCCGACGCGGCCGAACGCGACCGGATCGCGGGCCAGGTGGCGCAGACGGCGCGGGAGCTGACCCGCCGGGTGGGCGGTGTCACGCCGGGGTGACGCCGGCGGGCTCCCCCTCCCGGCCGGTGCCGGGACCGCCCGTGTCGAGGCGGTGCTCCCCGGGACCCGCGGTCACCGGGGCAGCCCGGCAGTTCCACGACCGCCTCGCAGCCGGGCACGGTGATCCGCGCGGTCAGCCCGTCCGGAGTCTGTTCCCAGCCCGTCGCGGCCGTCCCGCAGGGGCTCTCGTGGCGGGCCTTCGCCCAGGTGATGCCGCCGCCCGGACGGAGGCGGAAGCGCCGGGCCCGGTCGCCGGCATGCCCGCGCCGGTCGTCGCGGAGGAGTCCGCAGCACGGGCGAGGGAGTAGGCGGTGGGGGTGTCGCTGGTCATGCGGCCGTCCGGGCCCCGCAGGCGTTCCGGACGGCCTCGGCGACCTCGTCGGCGAGGCGCCCGTACCGCTCGGCCGGTCCGGTGCGGCCCAGCTCGCGCGCCGACCACGCCATGTGCCGGGCGGACCGGGCGAAGCAGGCGGTGGCCGCCGGACGACGGTCGGTGCGGGAGGCGGCCGGGCCGTCCGGCGGGGCCGGCCCGGCCGCCCCGTTGGTGGCCGGTGTCCCCCGGCCGGTCCGGGCCGGCCGGGCCACCAGGTCGACCCAGGTGCCCTGCGCAGGCGGCCCCTCGCTCATGAGGGCCCGGCAACCGGAAGCACGTACTCGCCGGCGAGCCGCGCCAGGTGCAGCGGAAGGGGCCGGGCGAGCGGTGGGTAGTCGTCGTGGTGGCGGAGCTGGTGCGCGAGCGTCGCCCACTCCGCCGGCCGGTCGGGCGGGTCGTCTGCCCGCCCCGAGTCCGCCAGCGCCTTCCCGGACAGACAGCCGAGCACGGTGATCTCCAGTTGCCCGGGGTTCCACGCGGTCTTCCCGGGTGCTGTCCGGCCCCGCGCCGTGGGCACCAGCTTCATGAGCCCCTTGGGCAGTTCCGCCACCGTGTGCGGTTTCGACGCCGTACTCGCGAAGACACGGCCCTCTGGGTCCGCCGTCCCCCACACACCCTCGGCGAGGCCGACCGCGCCGCACCTGTTGCACGCCCGTGGCCAAAGGCGGCGTTACCTGGTCGAGAAGACCACTACCGCATGCTCACGCATCAAAGTGAGGCCGGTGGGGCTCGACTCCGCTTGACGCGGATATGAGGCGACAGGCCCCACCGCAGAAGCCTCTCCGTCCAGCGTCTCGACACCTCCAGCACCGCCGGACCCGGATTCCCTCAGCCACAACAGAGGACATTTCATGATGTATCCACCGCACAGCAGCGCGTTCGCCTCGGTGAGGCGGCACTTCGACGATCCCCGGATCAGTGACGCGGTTCTCGTGATCGTCCCGCCGGACGCCCACGGGGCCGAGCCGGCCCGGCTGACCGCCGCCGAGACGCACCAGGCCCTGTACGGTCCCGGCTCCGACCCGCAGTTCACCGCCGCGGTCTGGCGGGAAGTCATCCGCACCGCGCAGAGCGACCTGTCTCCGCACGGCACCGGGAAGCTCCTGGCGATCTGGCTCGCCCTGCCCCGGTTGACCGGGACGGTCCACCGGGTCTGCGCGCGTCTGCGGGCCGATCGGTCGGACGTGGAGGCCGAGATGGTCCTGGCTCTCCTGGAGAAGCTGGCGGACCGCGACGGCGCGAGCCGTCTCTCCGGCTCCGGTCTGATGCACGCGGCGCGCGCCAGGGCGTGGCATCTCGCCCGGGAAGGTCTGCGGGAGCTTCCCTCCACCCAGATCGAGCGCATCGCCCAGGATCAGGCTCTCACCGCGTCCGGCGGGGAGGCGGACGCTCCGGCGGAGGAGAGCCTGGACGTGCGGGTCGACCGTCCGGACGGCCCGGACGGGCTGTGTGCACCGCTGCGCTTCCGGGTACGCCCGGAGCATCTGCGCCGCCAGGGGATCTTCGTCGACACCGGCGACGGGTCGCAGGACCGTCCGGCGGGCCACAGCCCCGGGAAGAGGCGACGGCCCGGGCGCCGCGCGGGCACGCCGCCGGTCCGCCCCGCGGGGAGGCGGGCATGAAGGACCCGGCAGAGGGCCGACTCAGCTTCACGGAGATGTTCGACCTGCCCGTCGCAGTGGACCTGCGCACGGCGGCCCGAGCGCTCGGCATCGCCTCGACCACCGCGTACCGGTTGATCCGCGAGGACGAGTTCCCCTGCTCCGTGCTCCGCATCGGACGCAGGTACCGGATTCCGACCAGCGAGCTGATGCGCGCCCTGGGGATCGAGGACCGTCCGCTGTACAGCGTGGACCCGGAAGGGGACACGGACGGTCCGAACGCCGGCGTCTGACAGGAAGGAAGAAGGAGCGCCAGGCGCTCCCACCACCGTGCGGCTCCGTGGCGCCGGCCACGGGCCGCACGGCCCCCGGTCATGCGACCGGCGCCTGTCACCCTCGGACGTGCCGGTCGACGAGCCGCACCAGCACGTCATGACGAGGCGCTCATCCCCGACCGCCGCAACCGGTGCCGGTACCGCAGCGGTGCCTCCCCCACCTCCCGTTTGAACGCGGTGCTGAAGGCGCTCTCCGAGGTGTAGCCCAGCTGCCCGGCGAGGGCCCCGATCCGGACGTCGCCGTCCCGCAGGGCCCGCCGGGCCAGCAGCATCCGCCAGGAGTTGAGGTAGGTCAGCGGGGGCACACCCGCCACCGCGCGGAACCGTACGGCGAACGACGTCCGCGACATCGCCGCCGCACGGGCCAGCTCCTCCAGCCGCCAGGGCCGCCCGGGTTCGCGGTGCATGAGGGTCAGCACGGGACGGAGCCGTTCGTCGGTCAGCGCCTTCAGCCATCCCGGCGGCAGTTCGGCCTGGCCGACGTAGGCCCGGAGCACCTCCAGGAGCAGCAGCTGGGCGTGCTGGCGCACCGCGAAGGCGGCACCCAGCCGCTCGCCCGTCACCTCCTCGACCAGCCGGTCGGCGCAGGCGCGCAGGGCGGGCGCCGCGGCGTCGGACGCCCGGATGTGCGCCACGGGCGGCAGCGCCTGCGCCAACAGCGCCGCACCGGCCGGGTTCAGCCCGACGTGACCGCCGAGGATGACGTCGTCCACGGCGAAGTCGGCGCCGCCGACGCTCAGGGCGTACCTCCCCGGCTCGGGCGCGAACTCCACGGCGGGACCGTCCCCGGTGCCGCCCTCGGCGCGCAGCCACGAACGGCCGGTCAGCACCGCGACGTCACCGGCCTCCATGTCGATCGGGGTGTCGAGCCCGTCGGCCCACAGCCGGCACCGGCCGCGGACCATCACCGACAGCTTCACGGGACTCGTGATCGCGGACCGCGTGATCCAGCGCCCGCGCACCGCGAACGCGCCGGAGAGCTGGCCGCGGACCTCGACGAGGTCGAACACCTCCGACAGCTGATCGTCGTCCATCGCCGAACTCTCGCGAAAGAAAACCGTCCCGTCAAGCATTCCGGGTTCGACGGGAACCTCGGAGACTGGAGCCACGGTCGGCGGGATCACCCCCTTCCGGCAAAGTCCCCGAGAAGGAGCACACCGTGCAGGAAACCGTTCCCGTGACGAAGGACCCGTCGACGTACGCCGCCGGCTTCCCGGTACCGGCCCCCACCCCCGTCTCCTCCCACTACCCCGTACTGATCGATGTCCCGGGGCGCCCGGTCCCGCTGGCGGTCCGCGTGACGGCCCCGGCGACGGGCACGGAACTGCCGGTCATCGTCTTCTCGCACGGGCACGGCCCGTCGACGTTCGTCCCCTCGTTCCACGGTTACGGTCCTCTGGTCGACTTCTGGGCCGCGCACGGCTTCGTCGTGTTGCAGCCCACGCACCTCGACGCCACCTTCCTCGGTCTGCGCGAGGCCGACGACCCGGACGCGCCGCTGTACCTGAAGTCGCGGGCCGACGACCTCCGCCGGATCGTGGACGGCCTCGGCGACATCGAACGCGCCGTTCCGGGACTGGCGGGACGTGTGGACACCGGCCGGATCGCCGCCGTCGGCCACTCGGCAGGCGGCCACACGGTCGGCCTGGTCTCGGGCCAGACCATCACCGACGCGAGCGACGGTTCGACGGTGGGAGCCGTCGACGAGCGCTTCGGCGCCCGCGTCATGATCGCCGCACCCGGCCGGGGCGAGGACCTGGACGGCCCGGCGGCCCAGCCCTACGCGCCGCTCACCACGACCGCCTTCGACGGGATGACCCCGAAGGTCCTCGTCGTCGTGGGCACGAAGGACCAGAACCCCTTCTTCTCCGGCCGGCAGGACTGGCGGAGCGACGCCTACACGGCGGCTCCCGTGCCGAAGACCATGCTGGAGATCTTCGACGCGGAGCACGGGCTGGGCGGCATCTCGGCCTTCGACGCGGCCGAGACCACCGACGAGAACCCCGACCGCGTCGCCGCCGTACGAGCCCTCGTCTGGGCCTATCTGCGCAGCGAGCTGTACCCGCGGGACCCGGCCTGGCCCCGGGCCACCGCGGTACTCGCCGACAGCGCCACGCCGGTCGGACGCGTCGAGTCGAGGTAGCCGACGCGCACGACGGCGGCCCGGCCGGAGCGGCCCCCGAGGGCCCGGTCACCCGGCGGCCGGCGCGTACCGCTCACCGCGTGACGCGCGGGACCGCTTCTCGGGGGACCCGGCGCCCGCGGAGTGCCTCGCACGAACCGACGTGTCTCCCCTGTGTCGCCCGCCCCGTGGCGGACGGCATCGCCGACAACGCCGCCGCTCGCCGCAAGGAGACGCCCGGCACGTGACGTGGCGTCCCGCACGGCGACCGTCCGCTGCCATGGAGACGTCGACAGCGCACGGCCCACGTGGCCCGGCCTCCGGGAAACGGGCCGATCCTCACGACGCCCACGGCGACGGTGCTGTCCTTCAGCCGGTTGCCGCTCGACGAACGTGTCGGAGCGGAGCATGCCGCGGCGCGCCCGACCCGTACGGGATCGCCGCATCGAAGGGCAGCGGCCACGCCCTCGGCGCCCGGTCCGGCGGACTGCCGCTGACAGCGGCGTCCATCGCTGACGGCGCCCCCGGCCGGCCGGGAGACGACGCGGTCCGGAGACCTGTGCGGCGGGACACTACCGCGCTCGGGACAGGCCGGCGAGTGCGAGACAGGCGCCGACGGAGGCCGTCTCCGCCTCGTCCAGACGGCGCATGGGCGGGCTCACCGCGTTGGTGGCGATGATGCCGAGCAGCATCAGGGCCGTCTTGAACGCGCCCAGACCTGCGGCCGTCGCCGAGGCCGTGCCGGGGCGGGCCGCCCGGACGATGTCGAACAGGCCGACGAGCCGGTCCTGCTCGGCCTTGGCCGCGGCCCAGTCGCCTCGCACCGCCGCCTCGTGCAGCCGGACGTAACCGTGCGGGTCGACGTTGCCCAGACCGGGCACGCAGCCGTGGGCGCCGCTCAGCATCATGGCGTCGACCACCAGTTCATGACCGGTGAGGATGGAGAACTCCGGGAGATCGCGCGCTCCGATGACCAGGCGTCGCAAGGATCCGTCGTCGCCGCTGGAGTCCTTCACCCCGGCGAGCACCCCGTCCGCCGCGAGCGGCAGCAGGAGTTCGGGGTCCAGCTTGCTGTGGACGCAGACCGGCACGTCGTACGCCAGGAGCGGCAGGTCGACGGCGGTCGCCAGGTCCCGGAAGTGGCGGTCGATCTCGGTGACGTGGGTGCGCGTGTAGAAGGGCGCGGTGGCCACGACCGCGTCGGCGCCCAGGGCGGCCGCCGCACGGGCCCGCTCGGCGGCCCGGTCGGTGGTGGTCTCGATGGCCCCGACGAGGACCGGGACCTGGCCCGCCACCGTCGAGGTGATCACCTTGACGACCTCGTCCTGCCGGGCGGGCGTCAGGTAGGCGGTCTCGCCCGAGCTGCCGAGAGCGAAGAGGCCGTCGACGCCACCGTCGAGGAGATGTCCGACGACCCGTTCCAGCGAGGAGCGGTCGAGTTCGCCGTCGGCGGTGAGCGGGGTCACGACGGGCGGGATCACCCCGGAGCAGAGCCGGGCGGGGGTGGTCATGCGGTGCTCCTCGCGGGCGTGACGGAGGTTCCGGGGTGGATGCAGTGCCAGCGGCGTTCGCGCGGCCCGAGGGTTTCCACGGGGAAGACGCCCGCGCATTCGTCGTCCGCCTTCCAGCAGCGGGTCCGGAACGGGCAGCCGGTCGGCGGGTTGGTGGCGGAGGGCACGGGGCCGGTGAGCACGATGCGTTCCGTCGTCTCCAGCAGGCTGGGGGTGGCGGAGAGCAGTGCCTCGGTGTAGGGGTGGGCGGGGGTTCCCGCCACGTCGGAGGCCCGGCCTTCCTCGACGATGCGGCCGAGGTAGAGGACGGCGACGCGGTCGGCGAGGTAACGCACGGTCTGGATGTCGTGGGAGATGAACACCATGCCGAGGCCGAGGCGTTCGCGCAGGTCGACCAGGAGGTTGAGTACCTGGGCCCGTACGGAGACATCGAGCGCGGAGGTCGGTTCGTCGGCGACGATCAGTTCCGGTTCCAGGGCCAGGGCGCGGGCGATGGCGACGCGCTGGCGCTGGCCGCCGGAGAGCTGCCCGGGCAGGGCGGCGAGGGTGTGGCCGGGCAGTCCGACCAGGTCGAGCAGCTCCTCCACCCGGGCTTCGCGCGCCTCCCGCGTGCCGCGCCGGTGCACGTCCAGCGGGTCGCGGAGGATCTGCCGGACGGTGAGGCGGGGGTTGAGTGCGGTGGCGGGATCCTGGAAGACGACGCCGACGGCGGAGCCGAAGCCGTCGCGCCGCTCGGCACCGGTCATCTTCCACAGGTCGCGCCCGTGGAAGAGGACCTCGCCCTCGGTGGGCTTCTGCAGTCCCGTCAGCACGCGGGCGAGCGTGGACTTGCCGCAACCGGACTCCCCCACCAGTCCCACGATCTCCCCGCGCTCGACCTCCAGGGTGGCGTCGGTGAGGGCGTGTACGGCGTCGCGGCTGAATATGCCGCCGCTGCGTGCCTTGTGGCGTACGTGGACGCCGTGGAGCCCTATCACAGGGCACTCCCTTCCAGCTTCTTGGCGGCCGTGCCGGCCGGGTGGTGGCAGGCGAAGCCGTGTTCCTCCGCTGTGCCGCGCAGGGTGATGACGGGGGTGGTGGTGCGGCAGATCTCCGTGGCGGCGCCGCACCGGCCGGCGAATCGGCACCCCTCGCCGAAGCCCTGGGGCGGGGGGACCACCCCGCGGATCTGGTGGAGCCGGTCGGCGCCGGCTTCGAGGGAGACCACAGAACCGAGGAGGCCGCGGCTGTAGTGGTGGGCGGGGTCGGTGAGGACGGAGCGGATGTCGCCGACCTCGGCGAGCCGGCCCGCGTACATGACGGCGACCCGGTGCGAGAGGTCGCCGACCAGGGCGAGGTCGTGGCTGACCAGCACCATGGCGAAGCCGAGTTCGTCGCGGAGCTTGATGAGGAGTTCGACGACCTGGGCCTGGACGGTGACGTCGAGGGCGGTGGTCGGCTCGTCCGCGATGAGCAGGCGTGGGCTGCGGGAGAGGGCCATGGCGATGAGAACACGCTGGCGCTGTCCGCCGGAGAGCTCGTGCGGGTAGCTGCGCAGGGTGCGCTCGGGCGAGAGGCCGACGAGTTCGAGCAGCTCGGCGGGGGTCTTCGTACCGCCGCGCGAGGTCAGCTGCTTCAGCTGGGTGCCGACGAGCACGGAGGGGTTCAGCGAGGAGAGCGCGTCCTGGTAGACCATGGCGATCTCGGGGCCCATCAGGGCGCGGCGCTCCTTGGGCGGGAGCTTCAGAAGGTCCCGGCCACGGTAGAGGATCTCGCCGCTGACCTGGGCGTTGCGGGCGAGGAGACCCATGACGGCGAGGCTGGTGATGGACTTGCCGCAGCCGGACTCGCCGACCAGGCCGAGGGTTTCGCCCTCGTGGACGGTGAGGTTGAGCCGGTCGACGACGGCGGTCTCGCCGTAGCGGTCGGGGAAGCGGATGGCCAGGTCGCGGACGACGAGGAGTGCGTCGGCGTCCTCGCGCACCGGGGTGATGGTCGGCTCGGTGGCGTCGAGGTGCCGGGCGAGCCTGGCGAGGGCGGCGTCGATGTCGACGGTGGCGGCGGCCTCGACCGGGTCGGGAGCCGTGGTGGCGGTGGCGGGGACGGCGGCGCGGGCGCTCCTGGGCGCGGCGGAGGCGTCGGTGAGCCCTTCGGAGAGGATGTTGAGCGCGAGGACGGTGATCAGGAGGGCGAGTCCGGGGAAGAAGGTGGCCCACCAGCCGCCGGCGAGGAGGATCTGCCGGCCGTAGGCCAGGACGCTGCCCCAGCTGGGGTCGGGGTCCTGCACACCGGCTCCGATGAAGGAGAGGCTGGCCTCGAAGATGATCGCCTCGGCGACCATGACGGTGGCGAACACCATGACCGGCGCCATGCAGTTGACGGCGACGTGACGCAGCACGATGTAGCCGCGGCGGGCGCCGATGACCTTCTCGGCCGCGACGTAGTCCTCGCCGTACTGCGCGAGCACGTTGGCGCGGACGACGCGGGCGAGCGAGGGGGTGTAGACGAAGGCGACGGTGAAGATGATCACCGGGATGCTGGTGCCGAAGACGGCGACCAGGACGGCCGCGAGGGCGATCGGCGGGAACGACATGACGACGTCGAGGGTGCGCATGACGGACTCGTCGCCGAGCTTGCGCGAGGTGGCGGCGAGCGCGCCGAGGAGGGCTCCGGCGATCAGGGCGACGGCGGTCGCGCCGAGGCCGATGACCAGGGAGTAGCGCGATCCGTGCACCACGCGGGCGAAGACGTCGCGGCCGGCCCGGTCGGTGCCGAACCAGTGGTCGCCGCCGGGGGCCTGGACCGGGACGCCGGTGGTCAGGGGGTCCTGGGTGAGGAGGGGAGCGAGTACGGCGCCGAGGACGACGACGACCAGGACGCCGAGGGCGATGCGGGAGGTCGTCGGGAGCGAGCGGAGCGCGATGCCCGGTCGGGAGAGCTTCTTGGCCAGCCGGCCCGTGGTGAACATGTCACACCGTCCTGATGCGCGGGTTGACCAGCAGGTAGAGCAGGTCGACGATGACGTTGACCACCAGGAAGGCGATGGCGATGGTCAGTACGGTGCCTTGGACCAGGGCGACGTCGCCGCCGGTGACACCTTCGAGGATGAGCTTTCCCATGCCGGGCAGGTCGAAGATCGCTTCGATGACGACGGCTCCGCTGAGCAGGTAGCCGACCTTGACGCCCAGCACGGTGAGCGGGGTGACGAGCGCGTTGCGCAGCACCGAGCGGATCACCAGGAACACCGGCAGGCCGTTGCCCTGGGCGGTACGGACGTAGTCGCGGTCGAGTTCGGCGACCATCGAGGTGCGCACCAGGCGGGCGAGCGAGGCGGCGACGGGCACGGCGAGCGAGACGGCGGGCAGGGCCATGGTGGTGAGCCAGCCGCTGAACGAGTCGGCGGGGTTGGTGTATCCGCCGGTCGGGAAGATCCGGGTGTTCAGCGCGAACTGCTGGATGAGCAGGACGCCGAGCCAGAAGGACGGGATGGCGACCCCGGCCATGGACAGCACGCGGAAGAGCTGGTCGGGCCAGCGGTCGCGGTACATCGCGCCCAGCACACCGCCGACGACGGCGAGGGCCACCGCGAGGAGAAGCCCGAGGAAGGTCAGCTGCAGGGTGAGCGGAAACGCCGCGGTGATCCGGTCGATCACGGGCTGGCTCGGCGGGACGGTCATACCGAGGTCGAAGTGGAGCAGTCGGCCGAGGAAGTCGACGTAGCGGATCGGCAGCGGGTCGTTGAGCCCGTTGGCCTCGGCGAAGGCTTCCCTGGCTTCGGGGCCGGCGCTCTCTCCAAGCGCGTTGTAGGCCGGGTCGGCCGGCGAGAACTGCAGCACCACGAAGACCAGCAGCGCGATGCCGAGGATCATCACCGGCATCATCGCGACGCGGCGCAGCGCGAGCCGGAGAAAAGCAACCATCGTCGGGTTCCTTGCGATTGGGCGGACAGCGGGCGCGGGCCGGCGGGGAGGCGCCGGCCCGCACCGGGTGGACGTCAGGCGCGGCCGACGTCCACGAAGGACAGGCCCGTCGTCGGCAGCGGCTTGAAGCCGGACAGGGCCTTCTCGTTCCATGCGGTCGGCAGCTTGCGGTGAAGGATGGGGTAGAGCGCGGCCTCGTCGGCGACGAGGTCGGTGATCCGGCCCCACACCTGCTTGCGCGTCTCCTCGTCCGCTGCTTGGGCGGCCTTGTCGAGGAGCTGCTTGACCTGCTTGTATTCGGCGGTCCTGGACCAGCCGTAGCGCTTCTCCGGCCAGAAGCCGTAGTAGAACCAGCGCATCAGCAGGTCCACGTCGTTGCCGAAGACCGAGGGGTCGCCCGGCGCCACCACCACCTCGAAGTCACCGCCGTCGACCTTGGCGTACTGGGCCGCGGACTGGGCGATGCTGAGGGTGGCCTCGACGCCGGCCTCGGCCCAGCTCTCCTTCAGCAGCGGGGCGATGTCCTTGACCCAGCCGGTGTCGGTGGTCAGGACGGTGAACTTGAGCTTGCCCACGCCCGCGGCGGTGAGCAGCTTCCTCGCCCTGGCCACGTCGTGGGTGTAGACGGTGGCGGCCCGGTGGAAGTCGGGGTGCGTCGAGGGCAGGTACCCGCTCGCGGCGGTCGCGTTGCCGACCATCGCGGTGGTGATGATCTTCTCGGTGTCCAGCGCGTAGTGCAGGGCCTGGCGGACCCGCTTGTCGGCGAACCGCCTGTCCGCGGTGTTGAACATCAGGAAGAGCAGGCCGAAGGACTGCACGGACTCGGTCTTCGTGGTGGCGGAGAGCCGCTTGACGTCGATGTACGGGACGTCCTCGATGGCCTGGACGCGGCCGGACTCCATGGCACTGACGCGGGCCGACTGGTCCGACATCAGGCGCCAGACCATTTTCCTGGCCTTGGCCGGGTGGGGGCCGTTGTACTCGTCGAAGCGCTCGAAGACGATCTTGTCCTCACGGGTCGCCTCGATGAACTTGTACGGCCCCGAGCCGACGGGCTTGGCGTCGAAACCCTTGGCGTCCGCCTCGACGATCTTCTTCGGCACGATCCGCGCCACGGCGATGCGCGAGGGGAAGAGCGCGAAGGCGTACTTGAGCTTGAACTCGACCGTCTTGGGGTCGACCGCGGTGACCGTGTCGATGAAGGGCACGAACTGCGCCATCAGCGACGCGTTCTTCTCGTCCAGGATGCGCTCGAAACTGAACACGACGTCCTCGGCGGTGACCGGTGAGCCGTCGTGGAAGGTCGCACCGTCACGGAGCGTGGCACGGTAGGTGGTGGCGTTGATCTTCTGCGGCATCCCGGTGGCGAGCGTGGGGCGTGCCATGAGCGTCACCGGGTCGAGGTCGACGAGCCCCTCGAAGATGTGCATGTTGGCGGCGTACGGCGTGGCGCCCGACGTGATCACCGGGTCGAACCCGGTCGACAGGGGATACGACAGGCCGGCCTCGATGGTGCCGTTGCCCTCGCTGCCGCCGCCCTCGTCCGCCTGGTCGGCGGTCGAGGAGGGCCCGCCACAGGCGGAGAGGCCGGCGGTGACGGCGACGGCCGCGCCCAGGGCGCTGGTGCAACGCAGGAAAGTGCGGCGCTCGATGCCGGCTGGCCTCAGCTCGGGCACGGGTCCTCCAAGGGACGTTGGGGTGGAAAGGGGCGGAAAGGGGTGGAGAACGACTTGGGAAGGCTGACGGGCCCCCGACGAGCCCAAGCATCAGACGTCAGATGTCCGATGCCTTGATAGCGTGGGAACGTAGCTTGACAATCGAGAGGGGTCAAGAGGTGGGGAGTTCACCCAAGTCCGGCACGCGCCCCGGTCGCACCCTGCTGAGACAGGAGGTCGTCGAGGGCATCAAGCGCTACATCCTCGACGAGAGGCTCCGTCCCGGCGACCCGCTGCCCACGGAGCCGGCCCTCTGCGAAGCCCTCGGAGCCAGCCGTTCCAGCGTCCGGGAGGCCGTGAAGATCCTCGACGCCCTCGACATCGTCGAGGTGCGCCACGGCCACGGTACGTACGTCGGCCGGCTCAGCCTGTCGGCGCTGGTGGAGAGCCTCACCTTCCGCGGCCTGCTCTCCCCGGACGACGACTTCCGGGTGATGGCCGACCTGGTCGACGTGCGGGAGCTCTTCGAGCGGGGGATGGCCGACCGGATCGTCTCCTCGCTCAGCGCCGAACAGCTCGACACGCTGGACGGCCTGGTGGTGACCATGCGCGAGACCGGGGCGGGCGACGGACACGGTTTCGTGGCGGCCGACCGGGCGTTCCACGCCCTGCTCGTCGCCCCCCTGCGCAACGACCTGATCGGCCAGCTCTCGATGGCCTTCTGGGACGTCTACACGATCGTCGCGCCGCACCTGCGGGGCTTCACCCACGCCGACGAGGCCGCGACGGTCGCCGCGCACCAGAACATCGTGGACGCCGCGCGCGCCGGCGACACCACCGCCTTCCTGAAGGCCCTCGAAGAGCACTACGCGCCGGTCAGGCTGCGGATCGCCGAGGCCAGGGCGCGCAGCCGGGGCTGATTCCCGCCGTCGCGCTCCCACCGGCCCGTGGACGCGGAGCGCGACGGCTCTGACCCTTGACGCGCGGCACCGCGGCTCCCTACGGTCTGGTTCGCCCACAGGACATCTGACGTCTTCTGTCCATTCGCTTTCCACGTCCCCAGGAGGGCACCGCCATGCCGTCGGCCGATCTCACCCTCGCGGAGTGCCGCGCCTACCGGCCCGAGCTCCCCCTTCCCGACGGGTTCGACGAGTTCTGGGCAAAGACCCTGGGCGGGGCGCCGCACGGGGGCTCCCCGGACCGGCCCCGGTTCGAACGGGTCGACAACGGCCTGGTTCAGGTGCGCACGTACGACGTGAGCGTCCCGGGGTACGACGGCCGGCCCGTACGGGGATGGCTGCGGATGCCCGCCGAGTCCACCGGACCGCTCGGCTGCGTCGTGGAGTTCCTCGGGTACGGACGCGGCCGGGGCCTGGCGCACGAGCAGCTGATGTGGGCCTGTGCGGGATATGCGCACCTCGTCATGGACACCCGCGGCCAGGGCTGGTCGGCGGCGACCGGAGACACCCCGGACACCCACCCCGGCTCGGCCGGGACCGTCCCGGGCTTTCTGACCCGGGGCATCGAGGACCCCGCGACGCACTATTACCGCCGGGTGTTCACCGACGCGGTCCGATGTGTGGAGGCGGTGCGGGCCCACCCCGAGGTCGATCCCTCCCGCATCGTGGTGACCGGTGTGAGCCAGGGCGGCGGCATCGCGCTGGCTGTGGCAGGGCTCGTGCCGGGGCTGGCCGGGGTGATGCCGGACGTGCCGTTCCTGTGCAACATCCCCCGGGCGGCACGCATCGCCGCCGCGCCGCCGTACACCGAGGTCGCTTCCTACCTCCAGCTCTACCGCGACCGCACCGCGTCGGTCTTCCGCACGCTGTCGTACTTCGACGCCGCCCAGCACGCCACCCGGGCGACCGCGCCGGCACTGTTCTCGATCGCGATGATGGACGAGGTCTGTCCGCCTTCCACGTGCTTCACGGCCTATAACCGCTACGCGGGCCCCAAGGACGTGCGGGTCTACGAGTTCAACGGCCACGAAGGCGGCGCCGAGTACCACCGGGCCGAACAACTCGCCTGGGTCCGCTCCCTGTTCGCCGGCCTCCCGACCGGGCGGGCCGTCCATCCCTGACAGCGAGGACGTTCCGTGCGCAGACGTTGCATGCTTCTCGCCGCGGGCGCCGCGGGCGCCGCGGCGCTGGCCGGCCCCCTGGCCGGGGGCGCCGCCGCGGCTTCCCCCAGCGGCCCCCTGGTAGATCACCGCACCGTCACCGCCCTGAACGGTGCCCAGCACGTCGACCTGTCGTCCTGGGCCGGGGCGGTGGCCCCTCTCACCACGGGCACCATCCTCGCCACCTTCCGCACCACGAGCCACAACGCGGCGATGACGCTGATCAGCGCCTCCGACCCCGCGGTCCCCTCCTCCGACCTCACCTTGGCCCTTCAGGGCGGGGCACTGCAGTTCTCGGTGCGGCAGCAGGGCGGTGTCCTGGTCGACTTCACCACCAGGACCCGCTACGACGACGGCCGGCAGCACACGGTCGCCGTGACCGTCGACAGCACCGGCACCCGTCTCCACGCGGGCGGCCGAGCCGTGTTCGACACGGCCGAGCGCCCGTTCTTCGGCAGCGTGTCAGGGCTGACCGCGCTGACGCTCGGCGCCAACCTCGACAGCGACCACCGCACCGGCGAGTGGTTCTTCACCGGCACCATCGAGCGGGCCGCGGTGTGGAACCGGGTCCTCGACCCGGCCGAACTGGTCGAGCAGTGCCCGCTCCCCGTCGTCGCCGATCACGGCCGGATCTCGACGATCCTCAACAGCGACACGCCCGCCACCTGGGTCTTCACCGGGGACAGCATCACTCACGGCGCCCTGCACACCAACGGGTGGCGCAGCTACCCGGAACACTGGACCGAGCGCGTCCGCTGGGAACTGGGCAAGCCCGAGAACCGTGACTTCGTGGTCGATTCGGGAGTGAGCGGGGCCACGAGCGCCGACCTCGTCTCGTTCTTCGACGAGCGCGTCACCGCCTTCTCGCCGAAAGTCGTCTCGATCATGATCGGCACGAACGACATCGCGGCCTCGGGCCTCGGCCTGGAGCAGTACCGTGCCAACCTCGTCTCCCTGGTCCGCTCGGTCCGCGCGCTGCCCGGTTCGCCCCTGCCGGTCCTCCAGGCGCCGAACCCGGTCGATCCGGCCCGCTGGCCCGGCCGCACCGGGCTCTCGGCGTACGCGCGGGTCATGGGCGAGGTGGCCGCGCGGCAGGAGGCCGTCTTCGTCGATCACCACGACGACTGGCTGACCGGCAACGGCGGCCAGGTGCCCCTGTCCCTGCTCGACGACGGGCCGCACCCGAACGAGCGGGGTCACCACCGGATCGCACTGAAGATGATCAGGGATCTCCAGATCTTCGACACGGGCAGCCGGGTCTGCGCCCTCTCCATTCCCTGACGCGTCGGTTCACGCAGCCGCCGCTCCGCTCCCTCCGCACATCTCCCCCTCACCGGAAGAGAGATCGTCCATGCAGCGCAGAGTATCCGTCGCCATGCTGTCCGCCACCGTCATGGTGGTCACCGCGGTCGGCACAGCCCACGCGTCTCCCCCCGCCGCAGCCATCACCGCGGCCGCCCCCGGCACGCTGACCTCCCAGGACATCGCGACCCAGGGCGTCGGATCTCCCTACTACCGTATTCCCGCGCTGACCACCTCCGTCAAGGGCACGCTGCTCGCCGCCTACGACGCCCGCCCCACCCTCGGTGACCTGCCCGGCAACCTCGGCGTGGTCCTGCGGCGCAGCACCGACGGCGGAACCACCTGGCACAGCCAGCAGGTCGTCCGCAAGGAGGCCGCGCCCAAGGGCTTCGGCGACCCCAGCCTGCTGGTGGACCGCGGGACGGGCCGCATCTTCGTCTTCTACGCGGGCTCCGTGAACCAGGGCTTCTTCGGCTCGGGCACAGGCAACGACGAGAACGACCCCGACATCCTCCAGGCCGACTACAGCTACTCCGACGACGACGGCCTCACATGGACCCACCGCCGCATCACGAAGCAGGTCAAGAACCCCGCCTGGGCCGGAATGTTCGCGGCCTCCGGAGAAGGCATCCAGGTCCGCAACGGCGCGTACAAGGGCAGGCTGATCCAGCAGTACGCCATCCGCAACAACGGGGCCAACTACGCCGTCAGCGCCTACAGCGACGACCACGGCGAGACCTGGAAGACGGGCAACCCGGTCGGCCCGGGCGGCGACGAGAACAAGACCGTCGAACTCAGCGACGGCCGGATCATGCTCAACAACCGCTCCGCGCCCTACCGCACCATCGCCTACTCCACCGATGGCGGCGTCAACTACACGCCGTTCACCCAGGACACCCGCCTGCCCGACCCGGCGAACAACGGCTCGATCATCCGGTACGCCCCGGACGTCGCAGCCTCACACCCCCAGGCGTCATGGCTGCTGTTCAGCAACACGGAGAGCACCTCGCGGAACAACCTCACCGTGAAGATGTCCTGCGACAACGGGAAGACCTGGCCGATCCGCAAGGTCGTCAACCCGAACAGCGCCGCCTACTCGACCCTGACACGCCTGCCGGACGGCCGGCTCGGCCTCCTGTACGAGCGCGACAACTACCGGCACATCACCTACTCCTCATTCGACCTGCGGTGGCTCGGCGGCACCTGCGCGGACATCACCATCACACCCCCTGCGACGATGAGGGCCGGGACGACCACCGAGGTGACCGTCCGGGTCGTCAACCGGATGGACGTCACCCGCAGCGCAGGCACGCTCGACCTGACGGTCCCCGCCGGCTGGACAACCCGGCAGGTGGCGTTCCCGGCGACACGTCCGGGCGAGGGCGCGAACGTCGAGGTCCCGGTCACCATTCCGGCAGGCGCCTCCGGAAACGCGGAGCTGACCGTGACCTACAAGGCCGACGGCAAGCAGGCATCCGGCAGCCGGACGGTGACGGTGACTCCGTAACCGCCGGCCCGCGGCAGCCGCCGCCCCCGTCGTCGCCCCGGCCGCGACGGTGGGGGCGGCGCCATGTCCCCTCACGGGCGCAAGGGCCCGCGCCGCCCGGCCCCACCTACGTGGGCACGGCCGCGGCGGACTCCAGACGCGAGCGGATGCCATCGAAGTGGGCGCGCATGGCCCGCACCGCGCGAGCACCGTCACGGGCCGCCACCGCGGCGACGATCTCGTGGTGCTGGGCGCAGGTGACGGCGGGGTCCTGACGGCCGTCGTCCACGCTCGCGCGCACCCGGTCCATGGCCGTCCAGAAGGCGTCCAGCACCTCGCTGAGGAGGTGGTTCTCGAGCGAGGCGTACAGCGCGAGGTGGAAGGCCCGGTCGGTGGCGCGGGCGACCCTGCCCTCCCGGGCGGCCTCGGTCTCCATCGCGGCGGCCAGAGCCCTCAGGACCGCCAGGTCCTCCGCGGGGACGCCGGCGGTGACGGTGCCGACCAGTCCGGTCTCCAGCGCCTCCCGCACCCTCATCAGCTCCAGGAGCCCCGGCTCGCCCCGGCCCTGCCGCACGACCGCCCGGAAGGCCAGGCCCTCGGCGAAGGGCGTCAGGGAGAGCGAGCCGACGAACGTCCCGAAGCCCCGCCGGATCTCTACGACGTTCACGGCCTGCAGCGCCTTGAGCGCCTCGCGGACCGAGACCCGCCCGGAGGAGAACAGCTCCATCAGTTCGGTCTCGGTGGGCAGCGGATCGCCGGGGCCAAGAGCCCGGTCGAGGATCAGTTCCTTGATCCTTCGCTCGATGTCCTGAGCCATGGTGGTGCGGGCCACAACCGTCCTCCTGCATGTGTCGTCGGCCCGCCGCCTCTTGACCGGCCGCCGGGGCATCGGCTTAAGGTGAGCCGAGACATAAGACATCTTACGTCTCATGTCCTGGTCGCGTGGGCCTTTCGCGCCACAGACCGGCGCCCCGAACGAGCTGGAGCTCCCTCACCATGTCCTTGACCGCACCGCTGCACGGCGTCGTCCCGCCGGTCTGTACGCCGCTCGACGCTCGCGGGGAGGTCGACACGGCCTCCCTCACCCGGCTCGTCGGACACCTCGTCGACGGTGGCGTGCACGGGCTCTTCGCCCTCGGTTCGACCAGCGAGGCCGTCTACCTGACCGACGCCCAGCGCGCCCTCGCCCTGGAGACCGTCGTCACCGCGACCGCGGGCCGGGTCCCGGTCCTCGCCGGGGTCATCGACACGACGACCCCCCGGGTCGTCCAGCACGCCCGTATCGCCAGCGAACTGGGTGCCGACGCGCTCGTCGCCACGGCGCCCTTCTACACCCGCACGCACCCCAAGGAGATCGCCGGGCACTTCCGCCGGCTGCGGGCCGACGTCGACCTGCCGCTGTTCGCCTACGACATTCCGGTCGCCGTGCACGCCAAGCTCTCGGCCGCGCTGGTCCGCGAACTCGCCGAGGACGGCACCCTGGCCGGTCTCAAGGACAGCAGCGGTGACGAGGGCGGGCTGCGCAGGCTCGTCGTCGAGCTCGGCGGGCGGGAGGGGCGGGCCCGGGGCCCCGTGCCGCACTTCAGCGTGCTGACGGGCTCCGAGCTCACCGTGGACGCCGCCCTGCTGGCCGGTGCCGACGGGGTCGTGCCCGGCCTCGGCAACGTGGACCCGGCCGGCTATGTGCGGCTGTACGACGCCGCGCGCGCCGGGGACTGGACGCTCGCCGCCCGTGAGCAGGAACGGCTCATCGAGCTGTTCGCCATGGTCGACGCCGGCCCCGAGCACGAGATGGGCCGCAGCTCCTCGGCGCTCGGCTCCTTCAAGGAGGCGCTGCGGCTGCTCGGCGTCGTCGACCACGGCGCCACCGTCTTCCCGCAGCTCCCGCTCTCCGCCGGATCCGTCGCCTTCGTGGCGGAGCGGCTGCGCGGCGCCGGACTGCCGCCGGTCCGATGACCGCGCGGACGACCGGGGCCGTGGTCACCGGCCTCGACCTCGGGGGCACGAAGATCGCGGCCGCGCTCTTCGCACCCGACGGCGGGGTGCTGGCCCGGCACACCCGGCCCACCCCCGCCCGGGAGGGCGCGACGGCGGTGCTCGACGCCCTCGCCGAGGCCGCCGCCGCGGTGGACCCGGGCGCTCGGGCCACGGTTGTCGGCGTCGCTGCCGCCGGGGTCGTCGACCCCCTCAGCGGAAGGGTCACCAGCGCCACCGACTCCATCCGGGGGTGGGCCGGCACCGCGCTCGGCACCGGCCTCGCGGACCGTACGGGCCTGCCGGTGGCCTGCGACAACGACGTCCGCGCCACCGCCGGGCCGGAGCTCGCCGCTCTGCCGGGCAGCCGCGGCTCGCTGCTGTTCGCGGCCGTGGGCACGGGGGTCGGCGGCGCCCTCGCCGTCGACGGACGAATGCTGCACGGCGCGGCCGGGATCGCCGGGCACCTCGGCCATCTGCCCAGCGCGGAGGCGGCCGGGCTGCCGTGCACCTGCGGTGCCGTCGGACACCTGGAGGTCATCGCCTCCGGTCCCGGCATCACCGCCCACTACGAGCGGCTCTCCGGCAGGGCGGCGGACCGCCTCGAAACGGTCGCCGCCCTCGCCACCGGGGGCGACCAGGCAGCCGTACAGGCCATCACCACCGGCGCGGCGGCCATGGGCCGGGCCCTGGGGGGCCTCGCCAACACGCTCGGGCCCGATCGGGTCGTCGTCGGAGGCGGGGTGCCCCGCATCGGCGGGCTGTACCGGGACGCACTGGCCGCCGCCTTCGCCGCCGAGCTGATGCCACCCCTGCGCGGGCTCGCCCCCGCGCCTCCGCTCCACGGCAAGGACGCCGCCGTCCGGGGCGCCGCGGCCCTCACCACCACCCTCCCCCTCCACCACCCGGGAGTACACCGATGACCGCACAGCACCTGGCCGAAGCGCTCCGGGGCCGGCTGATCGTCTCCTGCCAGGCGCCCCCCGGCGACCCCATGCGGGAGACCGCCACCCTGGTGCGTCTGGCCCGCTCGGCCGCCGCCGGCGGCGGCTCCGCGATCCGCGCCGACGAGCCCGAGGTCGTCGCCGCGATCGTGGCGGCCGTGGACCTGCCGGTGATCGGCCTGTGGAAGGACGGCGACACCGGCGTGTACATCACCCCGACCGTCCGGCACGCCCTGGCCGTCGCCGAGGCCGGCGCGACCGTGGTCGCCGCCGACGCCACCGACCGGCCGCGCCCGGACGGCTCCACCTTCGCCGAGCTGGTCAACGCCGTACACGCGGCGGGAGCCCTGGTCATGGCCGACGTCGCCACGCTCGCCGAGGGCGTCACCGCCGCCGCGCAGAGGGCCGACTTCGTCTCGACCACTCTCTCCGGCTACGTTCCCGGGACGCCGAGGCGAACCGGCCCGGATCTGGCTCTCGTGTCGTCGCTCGCGGCAGCGATCTCCATACCGGTCGTCGCCGAAGGACGGATCAGCTCCCCCGAGGAGGCTGCGGAGGCACTCGCCTGCGGCGCCCACAGCGTCGTGGTCGGCACGGCCATCACCGCGCCGACCGCTCTGACTGCGAGATTCGTCGGCGCACTGGTGCGGGCGGGAGGCGGCCAGGAAGATGATCTCTGATCTGGTACGAGGCTGACCGGAGGAACCGCGGAGATCGCCGCGCGCCCGGGGACGGCTGGTCCCGGAGGCACATGGCGTCGCGGCCCGCGACCCGGCGGTTCACGCCCGCCTGCTGCGCCCGCTTCAAGCCGGACGCGGACTGGCCGCGATGGACACGTGGCGCGTGTCATGCGGGGCAGAACGTCCCGAGGGAGTCCCCGGCGCTGGCAGAGCCTCCACCCAGCCTACGAAGCCCAGCTCACAGGGCTGGACGCCGACCAGTTGTACGCCGAGTACAAGATGGCGTTGTGCGCCGCAGCCCCCTGTACCGGCGCAAGGTCGACACGGACCGCCTGGGCCGAACAACTCCGGCCCGGGCCCACCGTACGGAACCTTCTCGATGCGCTTGCCCGCTGGTTCCCGGGCCCGGCTCACCAGCCGATATAACGGGTCAGTGCGTCGCGGTTCTGCTCCAGGAAAGCGATCCGCTCAGTCATCTTTTCGCGCTGCGCGAGCAGCATCTCGCGCAGCTCTGGGTCCGGATCTGTCACCACGATCTCCGGGCCCTGGTCGAGACAGGGCAGCATGTCGCCGATGATGCGCGTGGGGACGCCCGCGTCGAGCAGTCCACGGATCTTGTGTACGCGGTCGATGAGGTACTCGTCGTACTCGCGGTACCCGTTGTCGAGACGGCGCGGTGTGATGAGTCCCTGCTCTTCGTAGTACCGGAGCATCCGGGTGGGGACTCCGGTCTTCTTGGACAGCTCGCAGCCTTCGCACGTTCCGCCGGGCCGACCTGGATGCCAGCACCCACGCACGCAACGATCGTCCATGCAAGACGCATGGGCTTGCGCACTCACACGGAAGTCTGTCGTGGCCTCCTGAAGAGCGGTGAGTTGACCGCTTGAGTTCGCCGTCGTTTGTGCGAAAGATCGGCCTTGCACGGCTCGGGCGGTTCGGCGGCGGGTGGCCTCAAGGAAGGCGTCGTCTTCGCACCGCCCGAGGGGGCTGAAAGATCTTCAGAAGGTGCGTTCGGCAACCTTGGCCCGCTTGCTGGTCTGCAGCGTGGCGCGCAGTGTGTCGGCGGGCAAGGGTGCGGCGGGGGCCTGGAGCATGTTCTGCGGGGCCGTGTTGGAGTCGGCGAGGTAGATGGGGGTGTAGGCGCCGGATTCGGGTTCGAAGCGCCAGCTTTCGGCGAGGGATCCGGCGTCGACGGTGTCGTAGCCAAGGCGGTGGATCAGTTGTGCGGCCTGGGTCTTGGCGGCGGGGTCGTCGCCGGCGATGGGCAGGGCGGTGCGGTCGGGGGCTGCGTCGGGTCGGGCGAGCTGGGGGATGTGGTGGGCGAGGATGTTGTTGAAGGCTTTCACCAGTCGGGCGCCGGGCAGCCACCGCTGGGCGAGTTCGGTGGTGGTCAGGTCGCCGGAGTCGAGTTCGGCGATCCGGCCGTCACGGTAGGGGTAGTAGTTGCCGGTGTCGAGGACGAGGCGGTCGCGCAGCAGCCCGGCGGGCAGCTGCGTGTAAGCGGTGAGCGGGATGCTGAGCAGGGTCGTCTCCCCGGCTCTACCGGCCTGTTCGACGGTGCCGGCGGTGGCGCGCGGTCCGAGTTCCTCAATGAGTTCTGTCAGGGTCTGGGGACCGCGGGAGTTGGCGATCACCACGTCGATGCCTGCGGCGATGGCCAGCCGTGCGACGGCGCTGCCGATGTTGCCGCTTCCGATGATGCCCAGCGTCGTCATTGCTGTTCAGCCTTCTTTCGTGAGGGGGACGCCCCGGGTGGGCCCGGGGCGCGTCCGGTGGTGGGATGTGGGATGTGGTGCAGGTCAGGCACCGGGGGAGATGCCGAGGGCTTGGGCGAGCAGGGTCCGGGAGTGGGCGCGGGCCTCGGGGTCGGCGACGATGTCCTGGATCATGACTTCGTCGACGCCGGTGGCCTTGGTCATCTGCTCGATCTGGTCGCGGACTGTGGCGGGGCTGCCGGCGATCTGGCGGGGCCAGCGTCCGTCGGTGATGACGGTGGGCGCGTTCTTCTCGGCGTCGCTGAGCTCGGCGGCGGCTTCCTCGACGGTGGGCACGGGGGTGGAGGTGCCGGTGCGGATGGTGCGGGCCAGCAGCGCGGTCCTGGTCCAGCTGAGGCGCCGGGCCTCGGCGTCGGTGTCGGCGACCACGGCGCTGACGGCCAGGAGGGCGCGCCGGTCGGCGGGTCCGGTGACCGCGTGCGCGTACGCGCCGTGGCGGAGCAGGGCGCGGGGGGCGGCGTCGGGGTTGATGAAGCCCGCGAAGGCGTAGCCGAGGCCGAGTTCCGCGGCCGTCTGTGCGCTGGTGCCGGAGGAACCCAGGATCCACACCTGGGGCCGGGTGGGGATGCCGGCGGGCGGGTCCAGCCGGGCGAAGGCGCTGCCGTGGTCGGGGTGCAGGCCGAGGTGGGCGAGGACCTCTTCGATCTGCTGGTTGTAGTCGTCGGCGGGCGGGGTGTGGCGGTCGCGGCGCAGGGCGAGGTCGACGAGGGGGCCGGCGGTGGCGCGGCCGAGGCCGAGGTCGATGCGGCCGGGGGCGAGGGCTTCGAGCTGCAGGAAGGTCTCGGCGACCTTGTAGGGGCTGTAGTGGTTGAGGAGGACCGCGCCGGAGCCGACCCGGATGCGTGAGGTGGCGCGGGCGGCCAGGGCGATGAGGATCTCCGGGGCCTGGGCGGCGAAGCCGGCGGTGTCGTGGTGCTCGGCGTACCAGATGCGGTGGTAGCCGAGGTCTTCGGCCTGCCGGGCGGCGTCGAGGACGTCGTTCAGGGCCTGCGGCTTGTCGGTGCCGGGGGCGACGGTGGCCAGTTCGACGAGGGAGAGCTTCACGGTCTGCCGTTCCTTGCTACCGCCCGATTCAGGGCTGATGTCTCGGGGCGATGGGAGTGCCGCTTCCGCTTGTGGTACGGAGTCGGTAGCTGCAACCGTAACCCAATTTGGTACTCCGTTCCACTTTGGGTCTGTGTACACTCGGTGGCATGGCCGACCCCACGAAGACCCCCTCCACCCCCGCGCCGCCCAAGCGCGCCTCGCTGCGTGAGCGGACGCGTGCCGCGATGCGCGCGGAGGTCAGCGACGTCGCCTTCCGGCTCTTCGCCGAGCAGGGCTTCGAGAACACGACCGTGGAGCAGATCGCCGCCGCGGCCGGCCTGTCGCGCACCACGTTCTTCCGGTACTTCGGCACCAAGGAGGAAGTCGTGCTCGGCCGGGTGGGCGAGTACGGCCGCCAGGTCGCCGACGCTCTCGCCGCCCGTCCCGCTGACGAGAGCCCCTGGTACGCGCTGCGCCGCGCCTTCGACGTGATCACCGAGGCCGGGCCCGGCAGGCCCGGATCGCCCGCGGACATGGTGCGGCTGCTCAGCCAGGCGTGCGTACTCATGACGCGGCACTGGGAGAAGACCCAGGGCTGGCACAGCATGATCGCCCCGGAGGTCGCCCGCCGCCTCGGCGAATCTGCCGGTCCGGTCACCGACATGCGGGCGAACGCGCTCACCGCAGCGGCGATCTCCTGCCTGGATGCGGCCACCGACGCATGGATCGCCACCGGCGGGACCGCGTCCCTGTCCGACCTGGCGGACCAGGCGATGGGATGCCTGCACGAAACGGGCCACACGCCCGAATAGCCGTACCGGGCGCCCGCGCCCGCCATCGACGCCCATGACCCCGGCGCGGGCATGCTCGCCCCGCCATCACCCCGTGCTGCCCTTAGGAGCAGTGCACCCACAGATAGGACAAATCATGAAAATCACCGTTATTGGCGCTGGTGCGATCGGCGGGAATCTGGCCCGCAAGCTCAGCGCGGCCGGTCACGACGTGCAGGTCGCCGATGCCCGGGGCCCCGAGGCCGTGCCGGCCCATGTGCTGGAGGACGGCGCCCGCGCCGTGGCCCTGGACGCCGCCGTGCGGGCCAGGGACGTGATCATCATGTCCATCCCCTTCGACCGGGTCCCGGAACTCGCCGGCCCGCTCGCCCACGCCGACGAGGAGACGGTGGTCATCGACACCACCAACTACTACCCCCACCTCAGCGGCCGCATCGAGGCCGTCGAGAACGGCCAGGTGGAGAGCGTGCGCAACGCCGAGCTTTTGGGCCGTCCGGTCGTCAAGGCGTGGAACGCCGCCCTGGCGGAGACCCAGCGCACCATGGGCATGCCCGCGGGCACCGAGGGCCGTATCGCTCTCCCGGTCGCCGCCGACTCCCCTGAGGCCCGGCGGGTGGCCATGCAGCTCGTCGACGACACCGGGTTCGACCCCTACGACGCCGGCGTGCTCGCCGACTCCTGGCGCCAGCAGCCCATGGGCCCGGCCTACTGCACCGAGCTGACCCTGGACGAGCTGCCCGCGGCGCTCGCCGCCGCCGACCGAGAGAAGGACGCGCGCGTGCGCGACAGCATGCTGGAGCGCTTCGCCACCCTCGGTGAGACGCCCACCCGGGAGGACGTCGTCGAGATGAACCGCGCCGCCCACCGCTGACCAGCATCACCCCGCTCAACCCGTGCGCCAGCCGCGCCGGTAGTGCGACGGCGGGCCCGGCCCCACGGGCCCGCCGCGAGCGGGCAGCCACCACGGCAGCACCCTGATCCCCTACGAACACCGCAGGCACATCCGGTGCGGCACACACGTCGGCGATTGCACCGCCCCCGCGTGTCCGCCGTGAACACAAGACAGGTGAGACACATGCAATCGTGGCGATTCCACGGCACCGGCCGACCGCCGACCCGCGAAGAAGTACCCGAACCGCACGCGGGCCCGGGCGAGGTCGTCATCGCTGTCAAGGCCGCCGGCCTGTGCCACTCCGACGTCGGCGCCCTCGATGACCCGAAGTGGATGCAGTCCTTCCCGCGCATTCCGATGACACTCGGCCACGAGAACGCCGGGGTGATCAGCGAGGTCGGTCCCGGCATGGACGAGTGGAAGGTCGGCGACCGTATCGGACTGACGCCGGTGATGCCCGACGGCGACGCCATCGGCTACGGCGCCTGGGACGGCGGCTACGGGCCCAAGATCCGCGCCACCAACGTCAACCTCGTACGGCTGCCCGACGAGCTGTCCTTCGAGATGGGCGCGACGGCCACCGACTCAGGCATCACCTCCTACCACGCCATGGTCACCGCCGGCGGCCTGACCAACGGCATGCGCGTCGGAGTGATCGGCCGGGGCGGCACCACCGCCCAGGCCGTGGAAACCCCCGCTAAAGCCCCCGGCCGGTGACGGCTTCGAACGCCTGAAGCCACGGGGCCAGAGGCCAGGTCGATGCCCAGCCGGACGGCCCGCTCATCCAGGTGTTGCCGATAGTCGCAGCCGTCGACTCAGATCTTCCGCAGTCGCCGGTGCTCTCGGGGTGCCCGCTTGATCAGAGGCATCCCGGCGGTGGAGTCTGCACGCCAGCGGCGGTGACCAGAAACGAGCAGCAGTAGGCCGAACGCGGCGATCGAGACCGTGACTGGAACCGACACCCTCACCTTCACCTCACCCTCGACGTCGACGTGACCGCCTCCACCTAGGACGTCACCCAGGCACTCATCGACGGCCTGAACGACGTGGCTGCCAACTGGTGTTCGCAACGGCCGAAGCGGTCAGGACGCAGCCATGACCGCTTGGTGCTGGTTGCCCAGTCCGTCGCCGCCGCAGGTGAGCGTGTCACCGGGGGAAAGGTAGCGCGGCGGGTCGAGGTCCTTGCCCGCGCCGAAGGGGGTGCCGGTGTTGATGAGATCCCCCGGTTCCAGGACGACGAACTGGCTGAGGTGGCGGATGATGCGGGGGATGTCACAGAGCATGTCCGCCGTGGTGCCGTCCTGACGGCGTGTGCCGTTGTGGTCCAGCCACAGGCGCAGCCGTGCGGGGTCGCCGACAGCGTCGGGGGTGGCCAGCCAGGGGCCGCACGGGTTGAAGGTGGGCGCGGACTTCCCCATGATCCACTGTCCGCCGCGGCCCTTCTGCCACGCCCGCTCGCTGAGGTCGTTGACGAGGACGTATCCGGCAATGGCGGCGGTGGCGGCGTCGTCGTCGGCCAGGTAGTGGCTGCGCGTGCCGATGACGACGCCCAGTTCCACCTCCCAGTCAGTGTGTACCGAGCCCCGTGGGATGAGGACGGGGTCGTACGGGCCGCAGAGGGAGTTGGGTGCCTTCGAGAAGACGAGTGGATCGGCGGGGAAGGCGTCGGCGCCGGGGACGCGGTAGTTGGCGCCCACGCCGAGGATCTGGTGGGGCCGGGCGATGGGAGCGCCGATCCGTTCCCCGGCGAAGCGGTTGACGGCACCAGCGGCGAGGCGTTCCGTGACGGCGTCGTGCAGGAGACGAGGGCCGCCGGCGGCGAAGAACGCCTCGTCGTAGTCCCTGACCAGGTCGGTGACATCGATGTAGGTGTGCTGGTCGATCCGGACGACGGGCCGCTCGGAGCCGGCTGGCCCGATGCGCATCAGGTACATGAGGGGTCTTTCAGTAGGTCACGGGTCAGAGCGCGGTGGTGGAGCGCGGTGTGGTTTCGGTGTGGGTGTGTGCCGTGACGCCTGCGGCCTCGGCGGCGTCACGTACGGCGCCGGCGACGGCGCCGGCGACCTTGTCGTTGAAGACCGAGGGCACGATGTAGTTGGGGTTCAGCTCGTCCTCGGTGACGACGCCCGCCAGGGCCTGCGCGGCGGCGAGCATCATCTCGGTGTTGACGGTGCGGGACTGGGCGTCCAGCAGGCCGCGGAAGACGCCCGGGAAGACCAGCACGTTGTTGATCTGGTTCGGGAAGTCGCTGCGGCCGGTGGCGACCACGGCGGCCGTCCGGCGGGCGACGGCGGGGTCGACCTCGGGGTCGGGGTTGGCGAGGGCGAAGACGATCGCGCCGTCCGCCATGGCGGCCACGTCGTCGCCGTCCAGCACGTTCGGGGCGGAGACGCCGATGAAGACGTCGGCGCCGCGCACGGCCTCCTTGAGGGTGCCGGTGAGGCCCTCGGGGTTGGTGTTGTCCGCGATCCAGCGCAGCGCCGACCCGGGGGCGGCGTCGACGAGGTCCTCGCGGCCGGCGTGGACCACACCGTGGATGTCGGCGACGACGGCGTTCTTCACCCCGGCGGCCAGCAGCAGCTTCAGGATCGCCGTACCGGCCGCGCCCGCGCCGGACATGACCACCCGCACGCTCTCGATGCCCTTGTCGACCACGCGCAGGGCGTTGGTGAGGGCGGCGAGGACGACGATGGCGGTGCCGTGCTGGTCGTCGTGGAAGACGGGGATGTCCAGGGCCTCGCGCAGCCGGGCCTCGATCTCGAAGCAGCGGGGCGCGGAGATGTCCTCCAGGTTGATGCCGGCGAAGCCCGGGGCGATCGCCTTGACGATCTCCACGATCGCGTCGGTGTCCTGGGTGTCCAGGCAGATCGGCCAGGCGTCGATCCCGGCGAACCGCTTGAACAGGGCCGCCTTGCCCTCCATGACGGGGAGCGCGGCCTTCGGGCCGATGTTGCCCAGGCCCAGCACCGCCGAGCCGTCCGTCACGACCGCGACGGAGTTGCGCTTGATGGTCAGGCGGCGGGCGTCCTCGGGGTTCTCCGCGATCGCCATGCACACGCGGGCGACGCCCGGGGTGTAGATCATGGAGAGGTCGTCACGGTTGCGGATGGGGTGCTTGGACTGCATCTCGATCTTGCCGCCGAGGTGCATCAGGAACGTACGGTCGGAGACCTTGCCGAGCGTGACGCCCTCGATGCCGCGCAGTTCCTGCACGATCTCGTCGGCGTGGGAGGTGGAGCCGGCGGCGATGGTGACGTCGATGCCGAGACGGTCGGTGTCGGAGGAGATGACGTCCAGAGCGGTCACCGAGCCGCCCAGCGCCTCCATGGCGGCGGTGAGCCGCGAGACGGCGTTGCCGGCCGCAGGAACCTCCAGCCGGATGGTCATCGAGTAGGAGACGCTGGGCGTGCTCATGGGATGGGTCCTCATCTGTCCTGACACGCGGCGGCGTGGGGGAGCTGCCGTGTGGGTCATGGGTACGACGTACGGGGTGTCCGCGCTCGGCGGCCCCGCTCACTTACCTGCGTGAGTCTTGGCGGTGTCGGTCTCGGACACGGTCCCGTCGGTGGTCTCGGCGGCTGGCGGCGGGGTGGCGTCGCCGGACTTCAGGATCTTGCGGGCACGTTCCGTGTCGATGTCGTTCTCCCACTTGCCGATCACGATGGTGGCCACGGCGTTGCCGAGCACGTTGATGAAGACGCGGCCCTCGTTGAGGATGCGGTCGATGCCGACGATGAGGGAGAGGGCGGCGAGCGGGATGTGGCCGACCGCGGTGACGGTGCTGGCCAGGACGATGAACGCGCCGCCCGCGATCCCGGCAGTGCCCTTGCTGGTGAGCATCATGACCCCGACCATGATCAGCTGCTGCTGCCAGGACAGGTCGATGCCCATGGCCTGTGCCAGGAAGAGGGAGGCCATCGTGAGGTAGACGGCGGAGCCGTCCAGGTTGAAGGAGAACCCGGAGGGGATGACGATGCCGACGACCGGCCGGCCGACGCCCAGGGTCTCCAGCTTGCGCACGAGCTGCGGCAGGACTGCCTCGCTGGAACAGGTGCTCAGGGCGACGAGCAGTTCGGCCTTGAGGAAGCGCATGAGGCCGAACAGGCTCAGGCGGCAGGCCCGCATGATGGCGCCGAGGACGACCAGGACGTAGACGATGCAGGTCGCGGTGAACAGGATGATGAGGTAGCCGAGCTGTTTGAGGCTTTCGGCGCCGTAGGTGGCGACCACGGTGGCCAGAGCGCCGAAGGTGCCCAGCGGCGCCAGCCGCATCACCCAGCCCACGATGCGGAAGACGACGTCGGAGAGCGCCTTGATGCCGCGGGTCAGCGGCGCGCCGTCCTCACCGGCCATGTTCAGGGCGACGCCGAAAACGATGGAGACCATGAGCGCGGCCAGGATGGCGTCACCAGTGATCGCGCCAAGCAGGGAGGTGGGGATCAGGGAGGAGATGAAACCGGTGAAGGTGGCGTGCTCGGTGGCGGTCTCCGGCACGTCGTCGGCGTTCAGGGACGAGGGGTCGACGTGCAGGCCGGCGCCGGGCTGGAAGATGTTGGCGACCACCAGACCGATCAGCATGGACACCAGGGACAGCACCAGGAAGTAGCCGATCGCCTTCACACCGATCCGGCCCGCCTTGCGCAGGTTGTCCATGGAGGCGATGCCGGTCGTGACCACGCAGAAGACGACCGGGACCACGATCATCTTGACCAAGTCGATGAACCAGTCGTTGAGCGGCTTCAGATCCTCGCCGAGACCGGGGGCGAGGATGCCGACGGCGATACCGAGGACCGCGCCCAGCACGACCTGGAACCACAGCTCACGTATCAGACGGTTCGGCCGTGACCGTTGTGGGCGGCCGGCGTCGGTAGGGGTGGTGCTTGTCATCGAAGGTGCTCCCTTGCACGACGATCGTGTGTTGCCCTGTCCCGTGGGGGGTGTGCGAGGGGGACGCGGTGCGGCTCGCGTCCCCCGTGGTCGTTCGTGGTACTCGGTTCCGGCCGCGGTGACGATCGCCGCGTGAAGCGTCCGGAGCGAGTCGTGCTGCCGCGGTGCCGGTCAGCTGTGCAGGGCGCGCAGCACCTTGTAGAAGGCGGCCTTGCTCTCGAAGCCGATGCCGGGGGTGTCGGTCAGGCCGACGCGGCTCTTCTCGACGACGGCGTCGTCGGCGAAACCGCCGGTGGGCTGGAACTCGCCCGGGTAGGACTCGTTGCCGCCGAGCTTGAGGGCGGCTGCGATGTGCAGGGAGAACTGGTGCCCGCCGTGCGGGATGCAGCGCCGTGACGACCAGCCGTGCTGCTTGAGCATGTCCTGGATGCGCAGGTACTCGACCAGGCCGTAGGAGAGCGCGGGGTCGACCTGGATGGTGTCGCGGTCGGGGCGCAGGCCGCCGTAGCGGATGAGGTTGCGGGCGTCCTGGAGGGAGAAGAGGTTCTCGCCGGTGGCTATGGCGCCGGTGTAGTGCTCGGCGACGGTGGCGTTGAGGTGGTAGTCGAGAGGGTCGCCGATCTCCTCGTACCAGAAGAGGCCGTAGGGCTCGATGGCTCGCCCGTACTCCAGGGCGGTGTTCAGGTCGAAGCGGCCGTTGACGTCGACGGCGAGGCGGGAGCCGTCGCCGCCGAGGACATCGATGACGGCCTCGATACGGCGCAGGTCCTCGGCCAGGTCGGCGCCGCCGATCTTCATCTTGACGACGTCATAGCCCAGGTCGAGGAAGCCGCGCATCTCGTCCTGGAGGTCGGTGAGGCTCTTGCCGGGGGCGTAGTAGCCGCCGGCGGCGTAGACGAAGACGGAGTCGTCGGGCTGCCCGTCGCCATAGCGCTCGGACAGGTACCGGTACAGCGGCTTGCCCTCGATCTTGGAAGCGAGGTCGAACAGGGCCATGTCTACGACGCCGACGGCGACCGAGCGCTCGCCGTGGCCGCCGGGCTTCTCGTTGTTCATCATGACGTCCCACGCCTTGGCGTGGTCGAAGCGGCCCTGCTCGTCCAGGAGGCTGCCGGGCTCGGCGGCGGTCAGGCGGGGCAGGATGCGGCGGCGCAGGATCTCGCCGGCGCTGTAGCGGCCGTTGGAGTTGAAGCCGTAACCGACGACGGGCTTGCCGTCACGGATGACGTCGCTCTCGATCGCCACGATCGAGCAGTCCATGGAGCTGAAGTCGATCCAGGCGTTGCGGATCGAAGAGCTGATCGGGACGACGCCCTCGTACACATTGGTGATCTTCACGACAGCACCCTTCTCATATCTTATAAGTTGCGTCGGTGTTAGGCTGAGGTGACGCGATGGGAACTGTCAAGAGGGGTGCGAGCACCCGGGAAGGATTTTCGGGGGGCGATGGCCGACACGAATCTCTTCGTCAGCAAGAGCGACTACGCCTACGCGGAGCTGCGCGGACAGATCCTGTCGGGGACGCTTCCCGCCGGGGCGCGGCTCGCGCAGTACGACCTCGCGGAGTCGCTGAACATGAGCATTACGCCGCTGCGCGAGGCGATCCGCCGCCTCAGCAGCGAAGGTCTGGTCACCGTCGAGACCCACCGCGACGTCCGGGTGTCCACCATGAGCTCCGACGAGGCCCGGCAACTGTTCGAGGTACGCCTGTCCCTGGATCCCACGGCCGCGGAACTCGCCGCCCGGCGCCGCACCGGCGAGGATGTCGCCGTCATGCGATCCGCCGTCACCAGGCTGCTGCCCGTCACCCGCCAGTGGGGCGAAGAGGCGCTCACCGCCCACCGCGCCTTCCACCAGGCGCTCTACCGGGCCTCGCACAACGACGTCCTCATCCGCCTCCTGGACGACCTGTGGGACAAGTCCGACCGCTACCGGCGCCTCGGCCTCGAACTGCCGCCCGGCGACGAGCCCCGCACCCGCGACCTCGAGGAACACCACCGGCTCGTCGACCTCGTCGAGGACGGACGGGCCACCGAGGCCGCTCAGCTGATGCGCGACCACATCACCCACAGCCTGACCGCCACCGCCATCAGCGCCCTGGAGGACCGTGAAGGCGTCCGTACGGGCTGAGGCGCCGATGGACATCCCGCAGCCGGAGTGCTTCCTGGCGGTCGTCGACTCCGGCGGTCAGAACCGGGCCGCCACCGCGCCGTACGTGTCGCGGTCGTCCATGTCCAGGCGGGTCCGGACGCTGGAACGCAACCTCGGCTCCGAACCGCTCCTCCAAATCGGCGGGCGTGTTGTGTTCACCGAGGTGGGCGGGGCGTCGATCGGTCACACCGCCACCATCCTCCCCGGCATGCTCGTCGGCTGGCTCCGGCCGTCGCCGGACAACCTGGAACCGGTCGGGCCGACGCGATGATGGCGATCCGGACGCGCGTCCCGGGAATTCGCGCACGACTTCGCCCTGCAGCAATGGGACGTTCTGGTCACCGCTCGGCACGCCGAACCCGAGATCGTCACCGTTTCGCTCCGGGGCACAACGACCGGTTGGTCCACTGACCCCGTCGAACGGGAGGCCGTCTTAACCGCACCTGTCTCTGGGCTACGTGACCGAACCCGTCACCCGACCGCGTACCAAGTCTAGGGCTGCTCCTCTCCGGCAGTCTCGGCGACGAGGTCGCCCGCGGGATTGGTGCGTACCCTCGGGTACGTCATCGAGCGCGTAACGGCCCATGGCGTCGGCCGTGGTCCGCCGCACCGAGTCGTCGACCTCGCTGAGAACCCAGACCGCCGCGCGAGGCACGGGCGCGTCGGACAGGGACGCAACCGTCCCGTGGAGGCGCGTCGAGGCTGCGGGCTCGCCGGGAGCGGGCGGAACGGTGGCGCCGCGTCGGCTGTGTACGGTCGCCAGAGTGAGGACTCCGGCCAGGGACGGGCGCGGGTCGTGCGGCTCACCGAAGAGGGGCATCAGCACCTGCTGGGCGCTTTCGAAGCCCATGGGCGTGCCTTCCGCGCGATGCTGCTCGACCGGCTGTCCGCCGAGCAGCGGACGACCCTGCTCGCCAACATGACGGAAGGGCCGGACCGCGCTGCCGGGAGCCGACCCGGCCCACGAGCCGACGCATGGCCCCCCGCTGCTGCTTCCGCGTACCGGTACGTCCTCGAAGGCCGGCGACCAATACGGATGCCGCACCGCACACGGTTGTCCTGAAGAGATAGATCAAAAGGACTCCATGCCACATCTCGCCATCGACTACTCCGTCCGTCTGGGCTCAGCCTTTGAGCACGCGGCTCTGATCAGGGAGCTGCGCTCCCTCGTCCGGAGGAGAGCAGATCGCTGCATGTGATGCACGACGCCGCGGATGCCGCCCATCGCCTCACTGCCGTCGGCCCGCCCCGAGCCGCCGTGGATCAGAGCGGGCAGCGGGGAGCCGTGTCCGGTGGAGGACCTGGTTGCCGTCGTGCTCCAGCACCAGGAGCCTTCCGTGCCAGGGAGCCAGTCCGAGCTGAACCTCGCGGGCGAAACCGGGAGCGCCGGTGACGACCGATATGTCGGGCCGGTTAGGTCAGCGGCCGGTCCTTGTCGGCGAATTTGGTGATCGACTCGGCGACGACCGCCAGTCATCTCGGCGGCGTGTTGCGGGCGGTCGACGAGGTGGGGGGGCGGTAGCCAGCCGGTCCCGGGGTTGCCCACCCGTACGAGGCCGACCTGCCCGAAGTAGGTCGGGCCGTCGTCGGACCTGCCGGGGGGGCCAGTAGAAGTCGACGTAACTGAATCCGCCGGGCGCGGACAAACCGGAGAACGCGTCCTCCCATGCGTCCAGCCGCGGATCGAGCGTGGCCATCTCCTGGTCGATCAGTTCCCGGTCCTTGATGAACGCGTCAGCGAGCGGAGTGTCGTTCCAGTACTCACGGTCCGCCGTGACACGGAGGTGCTCGGGGCTCTGGTTCAGACCGGCTTGCCCGAGACTGCTCGTCCCGGAACCGCCGACCCGCAGCGCGTCCGCCATCAGGCACTGGTCCAGCCGCAGCTGCTCGGCGGCCTCGGCGTCGAAACCGTCGTAACTGCCAGCGACCAGGCTGCTGTCGGGCAGCCGTTCCTCGGCCGGGGACTCGCCGAGCAGACCTGCGAGCACCGCGCCGACGGCCAGCAGAGGTAGGAGCGAACCCGACATGAGCCGCCGGGAACGCATACAGGATCGGGTGCGCTGCGATGATCTGCCGGACGAGCCGTCAGGTGATCTGCAGCGGCGTCTGAACCGCATGGGAGCGTCCTTCAATGGGAGCGTCCTTCAGTCGGATAGGGCGACAGACGGGGGCACACCGCCCCGAGAGACCGACTACGCCTCGCCCTCACCCGTCACGGCATCACTGACGGCCGCATCTCGGCAGGACGAGACCCCTCCCCCGACGACGGCACTCCCCCGCCGTCCTGAAACCGCCACCGGCAGGACCGGTCGATCCCCCGGACGCGGCGGCTCATTCACCACGGCCAAGATCAGCACTACAAGATCCGGGCCACTGCCTGACCGAAAACAAGCAGCGGTGGGACGGTCGGGGCGGTGCCCTGGGCAAGCGGTCGGTGCTCATCCCGCCGGCGACGTCGACCGGCAACGAGCAGACGCACAACGCCCCCTGCACCTGCGGAAGGCGGGACTGCGGTGGCGATGGTGCGGAGGTGGTACGGCGAAGGGCCTGCGTGTGACGGTGGCCCCGGTCCTGGCCTCGGCTAAACGGCGCGAGTTCATGGCGGAGCGGGCTCGGAGCTGCGGCCGGCCGGATACGGCGGAGCAGTGTACGGAGGTGCTGCTCGGCGTCACCGTGTGAGCTGCAGATCCCCGATCACTTCGCGAGCCGACATCAGTTGGGTGGGAGCCAGCCCCGGCCGGAGCAGGAACGGCAGTCCTGCCAGTGGTCGCTCTCAAAGACCTCCCCGCTGCCTCCACAGTGCCAGCATCGCGCCCACCCAGCACTGCGGTACCCCTGCGCGTCTTCCGATCTACGCCTCGCCTTCGACAGGTTTGCCACCACGGAAACCACTATGAGCACAATGCCAAGAGAATGGAGAAATTCACCATTCGAAGCACCATCGGGTGATTCAGAGATCATTCCTCCCACAAAGAACAACAAGACACCTAATAGTCCCATTTGCTCCCCATCGGACGAGTTCGCATCCTTGCCCGTAGAGTCTTCGAACCAAGCGACATTTCGGCGCATCCCCCTCCGGAAGGTTTCGCGGCATTTCTCCCGTTTGACCCCCTCCGCTTCCAACCGTCTGCTTCATGGCTGGAGCGGTTCACGCGTCTCCATCGTGGCCCGGTGCGTGGACCGCAACAAGGGCGAGCTGCCGGACCGCTGTCACTACGGAGATTTCCACGTCGTCCTCTGAGCCTCTGACACCCTGAACCGCAGCAGGACGGAACGCGCGTCCTGGACGACATCGAAGGGGGCTGCCGGAACGGGCCTTGACCCTGAATCCTGAACACGGGTTATGCGGCTTGGGCCAGCGTAGTTGGTGTGAGGTGGAAGGCGTTTTCGAAGGCGATGGGTGATCGTTGTCCGAGGTGGGAATGTCGGCGTCGGGTGTTGTAGCGGTGGAGCCATCGGAAGGCGTCGAGTCGGGCCTCGCGCTCGGTCGGCCAGCTTTTTCGTCCTTGCAGGGTCTCGCGTTCGAAGGTCGCGTTGAAGGACTCGGCGAGTGCGTTGTCCGCGCTGGACCCGACCGCGCTCATGTTGCGCCGAACCCCTGCTGACTCGCAGGCTTGGCCGAATGCCCTGCTCGTGTACTGGGCTCCGTGGTCGGTGTGCGTGATCGATCCGGCGAGGCTGCCGCGGGTGCGGATCGCCGCGGCCAGGGCGTCGGTCACCAGGTCCGCGCGCATGTGGCCGGCGATCGCCCAGCCGGCCAGACGGCGCGAGGCGAGGTCGATGACGGTCGCCAGGCAGCAGAACTTCCCGCCCTCGACGGGCAGGCAGGTGATGTCGCCGACGTACTTCGTGTTCGGCTTGTCCGCGGTGAAGTCGCGGCCGATCAGGTCCGGTGCCTTGGCCGCGGCCGGGTCGGGGACGGTGGTGCGGTGCCGGCGACGCAACCGGACCCCCTCGATCCCCGACGCCCGCATGATCCTGGCGACCCGCTTGTGGTTGACCGCCTCACCGCTCGTCTCGCGGAACTCGGCGGTGATCCTCGGGGCTCCGTAAGTGCCGTCCGATTCCTGGTGCACCGCCCGTATCCGGGCCGCCAGGCGGGCGTCGGCCGCCTGCCGGGCGGCCCGGTCGGCGGCTGTCCGGCGCCAGTAGCAGAAGCCCGAGCGGCTGACGCCGAGGATGCTGCACAGCCGCTTCACGCCGTGACGGCGCTGGAGGTCGGCGACGCACTGGAAGCGGTTCACCAGCGCGTCTGGCCGGCGGAATACTTCGCCGCTCTGCGCAGGATCTCGCGTTCCTCCTCCAGCTCACGGACCTTCTTCCGCAAAGCGGCGTTCTCCGCCTCCAGCGGCGCCGGCGGCTGAGAGAGTTCCCGCGTCCGCCTCCCCCGGGGACGGCTCACCCCGGCTGCCCGAACCCAGTTCCGCAGGGTCTCCGGGTTGATCCCCAGATCGGCGGCGACCGACCTGATCGTCGCTTCCGGCCGCGACTCGTACAGCGCGACCGCGCCCGCCTTGAACTGCGGCGGGTAGTTCTTCATGACCACGAGATGTCCGCCCTCAGATCCGCAGGATCCAGTGTCTCGTGTGTTCAACATCAGGGGTCAAGGCCCCTGTCGATCAGACCCATTGGCCAACCTGCTTCACAGAAGGACCATCAGAGCGCCTGAGCAGCGACACAACGGGCCTGACACCCCATCAGAACGAGCGTCAAATGAGCGTCACGAGCGTCATTTCAGCGTCAAGATATCGCCCGTAACGCCCACAACGCACATAATGCGCACGCACAAAACCGCAGGTCAGGAGCCCTTCGCGGCCGGCTCAAGGATCGCGACGCACTCCACATGATGCGTCATCGGAAACAGATCGAACACCCGCAACATCCGCACCCGATACCCCCCACCCCGGAAGTACCCCAGGTCCCGGGCCAACGCCGCCGGATCGCACGCCACGTACGCGATCCTCCGCGCCCCCAGTGAAGCGAGGTGCTCGACCGTCTTCTTGCCGGCGCCCGCTCGCGGCGGGTCCAGGACGACGAGGTCCACCTCGGTGATCCCGGTGCGCGGAAGCACCGCTTCCACCTTGCCCTGTTCGATGCGGACCCGGTCGAAGCCGGACAGGTTGTGCCGCGCGTCCTCCACCGCCCGCTTGCCGGACTCGATGCCGAGGACCGCGCCGGTGTCGCCGACCCGGTCGGCCAGCGCGCCCGCGAAGAGGCCGACGCCGCAGTACAGGTCCAGCGCCATGTCGCCCTTGCGGGGCAGGAGGCCCTGCATGACGGCCGTCACCAGGGTGTCCGCGGCCTTCGGGTGGACCTGCCAGAAGCCGCCGTTGCCGACGCGGTAGGTGCGGCCGTCGGCGCGCTCGCGGACGAAGGGGCGGCCGTGGACGCGGTGGACGCCGCCGTCCTTCTCCTCGACCCGCAGCACCGACACCGGCCGGTCCAGCTCGACCAGCGGCAGCCGCGCGCCCGGCCGCGGCGTCAGGATGACCTGGCGGTCCTGGGAGCCGGAGGCCGCGATGGCCTCCACCGACTCCATGCCCGCCCAGTCCCGCTTCTCGATGCCCAGCTCGGAGACGCCCGGCGCCGCGATCATGCAGTGGTCGATCGGCTCGACCTCGTGGGAGCGGTGCCGGCGCAGGCCCGCGTTGCCGTCGGCGTCGACGGCGTACTGGACGCGCGTGCGCCAGGCGGGGACCTCCCCGGCCGGGACCTTGTCGCCCTCGGCCGGCATCACCGTGCCGTCCCAGCCGGCATCCTCCGGGGTGAGGCCGGCGAGCCGCTTCAGCTGCTCGGCGACGACCTCGCCCTTGAGGCGGCGCTGGGCGCCCGGCTTGGCGTGCTGCCAGTCACAGCCGCCGCAGCGGCCGGGGCCGGCGTAGGGGCAGGGCGCCTCGATGCGGTCCTTGGACGCCTCGACGATCCGCACCGCGTCCGCGCGCAGGAAGCGGGCGCCCTCCTCGCCCTCGGTGACCCGGGCGACGACCCGCTCACCGGGCAGCGCGTGCCGCACGAAGAGGACCTGCCCCTCCGACGTACGGGCGACGCAGTGGCCGCCGTGGGCGACGGGGCCGACCTCGACCTCGTACTCCTCCCCGACCAGCGACGTGTTCTCTTCTGCCTGCATGGCGGGGTGACTCCAGTGAGAGGGGGCGATGTACGACAACAGCCCACCAGTCTACGACGACGGCGAGGACTCCTTCGCCGAGTCCTTGGCGGACTCCTTCGACCGGTCGTGGTGGTGGGCCGGGCCGCGCCGGACCGCGCCGGGCGCGTTCCAGTCCTGGCGCCTGCGGGCCCGCCGCTTGGCGGCCTCGGAGGACTCCAGCTGGTAGGGGACGGAGGTCACCATCACGCCGGGGGTGAACAGGAGCCGGCCCTTGAGGCGCAGGGCGCTCTGGTTGTGCAGCAGGTGCTCGTACCAGTGGCCGACCACATACTCCGGGATGATCACCGACACCGCGTCGCGCGGCGACTCCTTGCGCAGGCTCTTGACGTACTCGATCACCGGGCGGGTCACCTCCCGGTACGGCGAGTCCAGCACCTTCAGCGGTACGTCGATCCCGCGCCGTTCCCATTCGTCGCGCAGCGTCTTCGTCTCGGCCGGGTCCACGTTGACGCTGAGCGCCTCCAGGCTGCCCGAGCGCAGCAGCTTGGCGTAGGACAGGGCGCGCAGCGCCGGGCGGTGGATCTTGGAGACGAGGACGACGGAGTGGACGCGGGAGGGCCGCACCACGTCGTCGGTGTCGGGGCCGTCGGGCGGCGCGATCTCCTCGGCCACCCGGTCGTAGTGCCGGCGGATGGCGGTCATCGTGGCGTAGAAGATGCACATGCCGAGCAGCGCGACCCAGGCACCGTGGGTGAACTTGGTGACCAGGACGACGACCAGGACCAGCCCGGTGAAGGTGGCGCCGAAGGCGTTGATCGCGCGGGAGCGGACCATGTGGCGCCGGGTGGCCTGGTCCTTCTCGGTGGCCAGGTGGCGGTTCCAGTGCCGGACCATGCCGATCTGGCTCAGCGTGAAGGAGACGAAGACGCCGACGATGTAGAGCTGGATCAGACGCGTGGAGTCGGCGCCGTAGATCCAGACCAGCAGCATGGCCGCGCCGGCCAGCAGCACGATGCCGTTGGAGAAGGCGAGGCGGTCGCCGCGGGTGTGGAGCTGGCGGGGCAGGTAGCGGTCCTGGGCGAGGATCGAGCCGAGCAGCGGGAAGCCGTTGTACGCGGTGTTCGCGGCGAGGAAGAGGACCAGCGCGGTCGCGGCGGCCAGGACGACGAAGAGGAAGCTGCCCTTGCCGAAGACGGCCTCGGCGACCTGGGAGATCACCGGGTTCTGGACGTAGTCCGCGCCGACCGCGACGCCGTTGTGGATCAGGTCGACGGCCGGGTTCTCGGCCATCCGGACCTTGGTCGTCATCGCCAGGACGATGATGCCGCAGAACATGGTGACGGCGAGCAGGCCCATCATCGCGAGAGTGGTCGCCGCGTTCTTCGACTTGGGCTTGCGGAAGGCCGGGACACCGTTGGAGATGGCCTCGACGCCGGTGAGCGCCGCACAGCCCGAGGAGAACGCCCGCAGCAGGAGGAAGACCAGGGCGAAGCCGGCCAGGCCCTGGTGCTCGGGCTTGATCTGGTAGTCGGCGGTCGGCGCGTGCATCGCGTCACCGAGGACGAGCCCGCGGAACGCGCCCCAGGCGATCATGATGAAGACGCCCGCGACGAAGACGTACGTCGGGATCGCGAAGAGCTTGCCGGACTCCTTCACCCCGCGCAGGTTCATCAGCGTGAGCAGCACGATCACCGCGATGGCGCAGAAGACCTTGTGCTCGACGACGAACGGGACCGCGGAGCCCAGGTTCTCGATGCCGGAGGCGATGGAGACGGCGACCGTGAGGACGTAGTCGACCAGCAGCGCGCTGGCCACGGTCAGACCGGCCCGGGGGCCGAGGTTGGTCGTGGCCACCTCGTAGTCGCCGCCGCCGCTGGGGTAGGCGTGGACGTTCTGCCGGTAGGAGGCGACCACGGTGAACATCAGCACCACGACCGCGACGGCGATCCAGGGGCTGAAGTGGTACGCCGACACGCCCGCGATGGACAGGACCAGCAGCACCTCGCCGGGGGCGTACGCCACGGAGGACAACGGGTCGGAAGCGAAGACGGGCAGGGCGACGCGCTTCGGCAGGAGCGTTTCCCCCAGCCGGTCGCTGCGCAGTGCGCGCCCGATCAGAATCCGCTTGGGCACGTCGGTCAGTTTGGACACAACAGAGGATCGTAAGCGTTCGAACGGGGGGTCGCCCACCCGCCACCCCCGGCGCGGCCGTCCTCTGCCCTCCGGGTGAAATCACCGGGCCGCGCGGCTGCGGATTCCGCAGGTGACGGGCTTGGCATGCCTATATGACAAAACTCGTTTCCCCTGTGCGAAATGCGCCACTTCATTGCGGTTCGCCGCGCCCCAGGAGGTCCCATGCCCGCCGTCGCGGAGCTGATCGGTGCGATCGCCGCACTCGTCGGCCTCGGAATCCTCACTCTTGCCAGCGTCCGCAGCATCGGCCGCCGCCGCTCCTCGGCCGGGAGCTGAACCCCCTCCCCGTGGGTACGCCGGCCCCGCACGGGGGAACCCGGCGTCCCGGCCCCCTGGCGGGGTCAGGGCCGGTGGTCACCGGCATGATGGTCCCCCGCGGCCCGCGCACTGGCCGCGAGAGAGCCGCCAGGTGAGCCGAAAGAGAGACATGCGCACGACATCCACAAAGCTCAGAGGGCCTGCAGGAAGCACGGTGTGACGCGATGCATATTGTCATCATGGGCTGCGGGCGGGTGGGTTCCGCGCTCGCCCACGCCCTGGAACAGCAGGGGCACACGGTCGCCGTGATCGACCAGGACCCCACCGCCTTCCGCCGGCTGGGCTCCTCCTTCGGCGGCCGCCGGGTCACCGGCGTCGGCTTCGACCAGGACACCCTGCGCGAGGCGGGCATCGAGGAGGCCGGGGCCTTCGCCGCCGTCTCCAGCGGGGACAACTCGAACATCATCGCCGCCCGGGTGGCCCGCGAGATGTTCGACGTCGAGCACGTCGCCGCACGGATCTACGACCCCCGTCGCGCCGAGGTCTACCAGCGCCTGGGCATCCCCACCGTGGCGACCGTCCGCTGGACGGCCGACCAGATGCTGCGCCGTCTGCTGCCCTCGGGCGCCGAACCGCTGTGGCGCGACCCCACCGGCGGTGTCCAGCTCGCCGAGGTGCATACGGCCGCCTCCTGGGTCGGCCACAAGGTCAGCCGGCTCCAGGACGAGACCGGGGTGCGCGTGGCGTTCCTCACCCGGCTCGGGGAGGCGATCCTGCCCAGCTCCCAGACGGTGCTGCAGGAGGGCGACCTGGTGCACGTGATGATGCGCACCGACGAGGTCGACAAGGTCGAGGCGGCGTTCGCCAAGGGTCCCGAAGAGGAGGGCGGTCACTGATGAGGGTCGCCATTGCCGGAGCCGGTGCGGTCGGCCGTTCGATCGCGGGCGAGCTGCTGGAGAACGGGCACGAGGTCCTGCTCATCGACAAGGCGCCGACCGCCATCTCGGTCGAGCGCGTCCCGATGGCGGAGTGGCTGCTCGCCGACGCCTGCGAGATCACGTCCCTGGACGAGGCGGCGCTCCAGCGCTGCAACGTCGTCATCGCCGCGACCGGCGACGACAAGGTCAACCTGGTCGTCTCGCTGCTGGCCAAGACCGAGTACGGCGTCCCGCGGGTCGTCGCCCGGGTGAACAACCCCAAGAACGAGTGGCTGTTCAACGAGGCGTGGGGCGTGGACGTCGCCGTCTCCACCCCGCGTCTGATGTCGGCCCTGGTGGAGGAGGCGGTGAGCGTCGGCGATCTGGTCCGGCTGCTGCGCTTCAGCCACGGCGACGCCAACCTCGTGGAGCTGACGCTGCCGGAGGAGTCGGCCCTGGACGGCACGCGGGTCGGTGATGTGCAGTGGCCCGAGGACACGTCCCTGGTCACCATCATCCGCGGCACCCGCGTGCTCGCCCCCTCGCAGGAGGACTCCCTGGAGGCGGGCGACGAGCTGCTGTTCGTCGCGGCGCAGGACCGGGAGGGACAGCTGGAGGACCTGCTGTCGGCCCGCCGCGGTGGCAGCACGGCCGGCTGACGGGCCACGGAGAAAGGGGGCGCCCGGTGATCTCCGGGCGCCCCCTTCGGTCTCAGGGGCGCGGGGAACGGCACGACCAGCCCCTGCCGGCCCGCACCCGGGCCGCGACCACCGGCCCCGTCACCCCTTGCGATGCCGCCCGTTCACGGCCTCGGAGTCACCGGCCGCCGCATTCTCCGCCTTCTCCGCCGCCTCCATCTCCGCGAACACATCGATCGGCGCGGGCGCCTTCGCCAGGAAGACCCAGGTCAACCAGACGGCGAGCAGGAAGGGCGGGATCTTCAGGGCGACCAGCACCCAGCCGAGCTGGGTGGTGTCCGCCCACCAGTACAGCGGGAAGAGGATCGCGCACTTGGCGAGCAGGATGACGCCCCACGCGTAACTGGCCTTGGCGTACGCCTTCTTGCGGCCGGGGTTGCGGGTGCGCCAGGAGAGGTTCTCCTTGAAGACCGGGCCGAGGATCAGACCGATCAGCGGCACCCCGGCCAGCGTCGTGATGATGTACGCCAGCCCGAGCCCGCAGGTGTAGAGCATGCCGGGGAGGTAGAAGTCCTTGGCGTTGCCCGTCATCATCGCGAAGACGACACCGAAGGCGACGCCGAAGACGCCGCTGAAGGCGTGCTTGACGGTGTCCTTCATCACCAGGCGGACGACGACCAGCACCAGCGACACGGCCAGCGCCGCGATCGCGGAGAGGTGCAGGTCCTTGTTGATCGTGTAGATCGTGACGAAGAGCAGGCCCGGCAGGACCGTCTCGATCATGCCCCGCACGCCGCCGAAGGCCTCGAAGAGGGCGGCCTCCGTCACCGCCCGCGCGTCGTCCGCTGCCGTGCCTTCCCTGTCATCGGTCGGCTTGTCGAGGGACGTCACCGGCTACTCCCGTCCGAGGGGTCGCAGTTCGTATTTGGGGTTGAACAGCACCCGGCGGCCCCGGCTCAGCGAGATCCGGCCCGATGCGATGAGCTTGCGCCCCGGCTCTATGCCCGTGATGGAACGCCTGCCCAGCCACACCACGTCGAGTGCCGCGGAGCCGTCGAACAGCTCGGCCTCCAGGGCCGGGACGCCGGCCCGCGGCCGCAGCGTGACCGTGCGCAAGGTACCAGTGACCGTGACGATCTGCCGGTCCCGGCAGTCGCCGATGCGGGTGCAGCCGGTGGTCTTGGTGTCCTCCCGCAGCTCTTCCGACTCCAGGTCCTCCTGCGAGGAGGAGAGCCGGTCGAACATGCGCCGGAACCGGCCCGCCGGCTTGTCGGAACGCGGAACAGCACTCATATCTGAAGCGTACCGGGACACGCCGACAGCCATGCAAACCCGTCCGGCGGGGCCGGGACGCTCACCTCTCGAAGCGGTAGCCCATGCCGGGCTCGGTGATGAAGTGCCGCGGGTGCGCGGGGTCCGCCTCCAGTTTGCGCCGCAGCTGCGCCATGTACACCCGCAGGTAGTTCGTCTCCGTCCCGTACGACGGCCCCCACACCTCCTGGAGCAGCTGCTTCTGGCTGACCAGACGGCCGGTGTTACGGACCAGCACCTCCAGCAGATGCCACTCGGTGGGGGTCAGCCGTACGTCCTTCCCGCCCCGGACGACCTTCTTCGCGGCGAGGTCGACGGTGAAGCCGGGGGTCTCGACGATCACGTCGTCGGTGCCGCCGGGGACCGGTTCGGCGCGGCGGACGGCGGCGCGCAGCCGGGCCAGCAGCTCGTCCATGCCGAAGGGCTTGGTGACGTAGTCGTCGGCGCCCGCGTCCAGCGCCTCGACCTTCTCGTCGGAGGAGTGCCGGGCGGACAGCACCAGGATCGGCACCCGGGTCCAGCCGCGCAGCCCCTTGATCACGTCGACGCCGTCCATGTCGGGCAGGCCCAGGTCGAGGACGATCACGTCGGGGTGGCGGCCGGCGGCCAGTTCCAGGGCGGTGGCCCCGTCGTGCGCGGCGTCGACCTCGTAGTGGCGCGCCTTGAGATTGATCACGAGGGCCCGCACGATCTGCGGCTCGTCGTCGATCACGAGCACCCGGGTCATCGGGCAGCCTGCCTTTCTGCGGGGCTTTCCGCGGTGAGGGCACCGCGGGGTCGGGTGGCCGGTCCCGCCGCGCGGACGGTGAGGACCATGGTGAGGCCGCCGCCGGGGGTGTCCTCGGCGTTCAGGGTGCCGCCCATGGCCTCGGCGAAGCCCCGGGCCACGGCCAGGCCGAGCCCGACCCCGGCGCCGCGCGGGGCGTCCCCGTACCGCTGGAAGGGTTCGAAGATGCGCTCCTTGGCCTCGTCCGGGACACCGGGCCCCCGGTCGACGATCCGTACCTCGACCCGGTCCCCGAGGGCGCTGGCGGCGACCAGGACGGAGCCGCCGGGCGGGCTGTACTTGACGGCGTTCTCCACCAGGTTGGCCACCGACCGCTCCAGCAGGCCGGGGTCGACGGCGACCATGGGCAGCGTCTCGGGGATGTCCAGCTCGATCTCCGCGTCGGCGACCCCGACCAGCGCCATGGGCACCACCTCGTCGACGTCGATCTCCCGGATCAGCGGAGTGACCGTGCCGGTCTGCAGGCGGGACATGTCGAGCAGGTTGCCGACCAGATGGTCGAGGCGGTCCGCGCCCTCCTCGATGCCCTCCAGCAGTTCGGCCTGGTCCTCCTCGGACCAGGCCACGTCGTCGGAGCGGAGGCTGGAGACGGCCGCCTTGATCCCGGCGAGCGGGGTGCGCAGGTCGTGGCTGACGGCGGCGAGCAGGGCGGTGCGGATGCGGTTGCCCTCGGCCAGCGTGCGGGCCTGGTCGGCCTCCTCGCGCAGCCGCCGCCGGTCCAGTACGACGGCGGCCTGGGCGGCGAAGGCGGCGAGCACCCGGCGGTCCTCGGCGGGCAGCACCCGGCCGGTGAGCGCCAGCGCCATGTGGTCGCCGACCGGCATGTCCACGTCCGCTTCCTCGGGGCGTTCGACGGGCGGTCCCTGGCCGGCCCGGCCCGCGCAGGTCCAGGGCGCCACGTCGTTCTCGCGTTCCAGCAGCGCGGCCGACTCCATGCCGAAGGTCTCCCGGACCCGTTCCAGCAGGGCCTCCAGGCTGGTCTCGCCGCGCAGTACGTCACCGGCGAGGAAGGAGAGTATCTCCGACTCGGCGCGCAGCCGGGCCGCCTGGTGGGTGCGGCGGGCGGCGACGTCGACGACGGAGGCCACGGAGACCGCGACGCCGACGAATATGGCCAGCGCGATGATGTTCTTGGGGTCGGAGATGGTGATCCGGCTGACCGGCGGGGTGAAGAACCAGTTCAGCAGCAGCGAGCCGACCGCGGCCGAGGCGAGCGCCGGGTAGAGCCCGCCGAGCAGCGCGGCGGCGACGGTGAGCGCCAGGTAGAGCAGCACGTCGTTGGCGAGGCCGAGGTGGACGCTCTCCAGGACCGGCGTCAGCAGCAGCGGGCCGCCGATGCCCGCGAGCCAGCCCCAGACGATCCGGGACCGGCCGAGCCGCGCGCCCCGGGCCACCGGCAGTCCGCGGCCCTTGGCGACCTCCTCGTGGGTGACGATGTGCACGTCCAGGTCGGGGCCGGACTCGCGGGCGACGGTGGTGCCGACGCCGGGGCCGAGGACGTACTGCCAGGTCTTGCGGCGGGAGGAGCCCAGCACGATCTGGGTGGCGTTGACACCGCGCGCGAAGTCCAGCAGGGCGGCCGGTATGTCGTCGCCGACGACGTGGTGGAAGGTGCCGCCGAGGTCCTCGACCAGGGTGCGCTGCACCGCCAGTTCCTTCGGGGAGGCGGAGGTCAGGCCGTCGCTGCGGGCTATGTAGACGGCGAGCACCTCACCGCCGGCGCCCTTCTCGGCCAGGCGCGCGGCCCGTCGTATCAGCGTCCGCCCCTCGGGTCCGCCGGTCAGGCCGACCACGATCCGCTCCCGCGAGCCCCAGATCTTCGACACCCGGTGCTCACTGCGGTACTGCTGGAGGTAGGCGTCCACCCGGTCCGCCACCCACAGCAGGGCCAGCTCGCGCAGGGCGGTGAGGTTGCCGGGACGGAAGTAGTTGGACAGGGCCGCGTCGACCTTGTCGGGGAGGTAGATGTTGCCGTGTGCCATGCGGCGGCGCAGTGCCTCGGGCGACATGTCGACCAGCTCGATCTGGTCGGCGCGGCGCACCACCTCGTCCGGCACGGTCTCCTGCTGGCGCACCCCGGTGATCGACTCGACGACGTCGCCGAGTGACTCCAGGTGCTGGATGTTGACGGTGGAGATCACGTCGATGCCGGCGGCGAGGAGTTCCTCGACGTCCTGCCAGCGCTTGGCGTTGCGCGAGCCGGGCACGTTGGTGTGGGCCAGCTCGTCCACCAGGGCCACCCGGGGGCGGCGGGCGAGGACCGCGTCCAGGTCCATCTCCTCGAAGACCGTGCCGCGGTACTCCAGCTCCCGGCGGGGCACCTGCTCCAGGCCGCGCAGCATCACCTCGGTGCGGGGCCGGCCGTGGTGCTCGACGAAGGCGACGGCGCAGTCGGTGCCGCGCTCCACCCGCCGGTGCGCCTCGGACAGCATGGCGTAGGTCTTGCCGACGCCCGGCGCCGCGCCGAGATAGATCCGAAGCTTCCCGCGTCCCATGTCCTCATCGTCTTCCGGTGCACGCCGACCGCACTGCGTCGACCTTACGGCCGGAAGGCACGGCACACGGGACGCGGAGCCCTGGTCCGGGGCGTCCTTGACACAACCCTGACGCGCGGGGCGGGCTCAGTTCGGATTGTCGCCGTGGGTGAGGGTCTCCCAGGCCGTGAAGAGGTTGTTGGTGCCGGCCGGGCGGCTGCGCTCGGTGAGCGCCTGGGTGTTGGTCATGGCGACGCCGCGCCGGTTGTGCAGCGCGTTGTACCCGACCTCGGTGACCGGTCCGAGCCCGAGGTGGAGGGAGCCGCCGCAGAGCCAGCCCGGCACGGCCGCGCCCAGCTCGTACGTGGACTGGAAGCCGAGGGCCTGCCGCAGCCGTTCGCCCACGTCGGTGCCGTACAGGTCGGTGCCCTGGATGCGGCTGGTCTCGGCGACGTGCGAGATCGCGGAGATGCCGTAGCCGGTGTGGGTGAGGTCGCGGCAGGTCTCCTGGGTGAGACCGGTGACGAAGGTGGTCTGGCCCTGCCAGTAGGTGACGATCTTGTCGCGGGTGTTCAGGTTCTGGCTCGGCACGGTCTTCGGCAGGTCGCCGTCGGAGGCGAGGTAGACGTAGGCGGCGGTGCGGGTGCGGAACTTCGCCATGGCCTTGTCGTACGACGCCCTGTCCTCCAGGAAGACGGAGATGCCGACGGCGGCCTCCATCATGGACAGCTCCCAGTTGCCGTTGGAGTTCGAGCCGTTGATCACCTCGGGGAGGTAGACGTCGCGCAGCATGGCCGCGAAGCGGCCGGAGTTGGCCCAGGTGCCGGTGTACGTGTACTTGATGATCTCGGCGGCCTTCGGCCAGGAGGAGCCGGCCCAGCCGGTCTGCAGCGGCGCGTTGCTGTTGGTGTGGTCGGTGATCACCGCCGACCAGGCGTCCATGAGCTGGATCGCCTTCTTCGCGTACCGCTCGTCGCGGGTGAGGTACCAGGCGAGGGCGTCGGTGTAGGCGGCGATCGCGTCCTCGCGCTCGTCGGTGCAGCCGTTGTTCGGGTTCGAGTACGAGCCGCACTCGACGACCGCGCGGGGCTTGGGGGTGCGGTTGAGGTCCGCGTACCTGCTCGCCAGCATCTGGTCGAGGGCGCCCTTCCAGGGCTGGGCGCCGGCGTCGGTCTTGGCGCGGGTGAAGTCGAGCTGGGCCCGGGAGACGGTGACTCCGGGGTGGGCGAAGGCGGTGGGCGCGGCGTCGGCGGGCCAGGCGAGGGTGCCGGCGAGGAGGGCGGCGGCGGCCGTGAGGAGTGCGGTTCTGCGCATGAGCGGAGACTCCGTTCTCGTATGTGAACGAAAAGCGTCTGCGTGAACGAACGCGCTGAGCCGAGACCGTAGGTACGGACCATTACGGCGTCAAGGGTTCACGCGCGAGAAGCGGGGCCACGACGAAAAGGGCCGCATCCCCTGAGGGATACGGCCCTGGTGTCCTGTCCTGCTCAGCGCACCTCGGTGATCTCCGGGCCGCGCTGGAGCTGGCCCATGCCGCCGGCGAAACGGGAGCCGCCCTCTTCCTGCTGGACGCCCTCGGGGACCATCTGCGCGTCGTTCGGCAGCTTCAGGACGATGGGGTCGCGCGGGGCCATCGGACCCTCGCCGCGGACCACGACCGTGTCCCGGAAGATCTGCTCCAGCAGACCGGCGGCCTGCGGCTGCACCGCGCCCTGGCCGGAGATCACCCCGCGCAGGAACCAGCGGGGCCCGTCCACGCCGACGAACCGCACGACCTGGAAGCCGCTGGTCCCGTCCGGCAGCTGCACCGGCACCTGGGCCCGCAGCTCCCAGCCGAGCGGGCCCTCGACCTCGTCGATGATGCCGCCCTGCTGGGTGATGCCGGAGGCGATCTCCTCACGGACCTCGCCCCAGATGCCCTCGCGCTTGGGGGCGGCGAAGGCCTGGAGCTGGATGGCGCTGTCGCGCAGCACGACGGTGGCGGCGACGATCGCGTCGCCCGCGACCTCGACCCGCAGTTCCATGCCGTCGACCCCGGGCACGAACAGGCCGCCCAGGTCCACCCGGCCCTCGGCCGGGTCGCGGACCTCGGTGCTGTCCCAGGGTCCGTCGGGCCGCGGCTCCGGCTCCAGCCGTACGCGCTCGCGCGCCTCGTCCGCCTCGGTGTCGACGCTGTCGACGACCTGCTCGGCCTCGCCGGCCGCGTCCCCGGCGGCACCCTTCTTCTTGCGACGTCCGAACACGTCACTGTCCTTCCCGGTCGGATACGACCGAAGCGTATCGATTCCCACCCGTCGGGCCGCCCTCGGCGACCTGACCGCTTGTGCCGCTTGCCAGGCCCGCGCCGGCGTGCCCGCCGGTGGACCCGAAGCCCCCCTCGGCCCGTGCCGTATCGGGAAGCTCCGCGACCTGGCGGAAGCGGACCCTCTCGACCTGCTGGACGACCAGTTGGGCAATCCGGTCGAAGCGCTCGAACCGCACGGCCTCGCGCGGGTCGAGATTCACCACGATCACCTTGATCTCCCCACGGTACCCGGCATCAATCGTCCCCGGGGCATTCACGAGGGCGACACCGCAGCGGGCCGCGAGGCCGGAACGGGGGTGCACGAAGGCCGCGTACCCCTCGGGGAGCGCCACAGACACCCCGGTGGGCAGGACGGCCCGCTCACCGGGGGCCAGTTCGCGGGCCACGGTCGTCCGCAGATCGGCGCCCGCGTCCCCGGGATGCGCGTACGCCGGAAGCGGTACGTCCGGGTCCACGCGCCGGAGCAGGACCTCCAGCGGGGCGCGGCTCACGGGTTCACCTCGAAGGCGCGCGCCCGGCGCACCTGGTCCGGGTCGTCCAGCGCGGCCCGGATCTCCTCGGGGCGGCCGTGGTCGGTGAAGTGTTCGACCTTGACCTCGACGAAGAGGGCGTCCGCGCGGACGGCGACGGGTCCGTCGGGTCCGCCGACCCGGCCCGTGGCGGTGGAGTAGATCTTGCGGCCGGCCACCGCCGTGACCTCGGCCTCCAGGTACAGGGTGGTGCCGACCGGCACGGGCAGCAGGAAGTCGGTCTCCAGCCGGCCGGTCACCGCGATGGTGCGCAGCAGCCAGCCGAGCGAGCCGAGCGTCTCGTCCAGCGCGCTGGCCAGGACCCCGCCGTGGGCGAGTCCGGGGGCGCCCTGGTGGGCGGGCTGCACGGTGAACTCGGCGGTGACCGTCACACCGTCGCCGGCCCGTGCCACCAGGTGCAGTCCGTGGGGCTGGTCGCCGCCGCAGCCGAAGCACTGCCCGTAGTGCGCGCCGAGCGGTTCGCCGGGCGCGGGGGCATCGGGGTGCCGTACGGGTTTCACGGCGTCGGCGGGGGGCTGAAGGGCCGGGGAAGTACCACTCACAGGCGGAGACCTTACCGCTCCGCCCTGGCTGCGGACCCGCCGCGATCCCGTGCCAAGCTTGGCTCCATGCAGCTCTCCGCCGCCCCTTACGAAGAACGCCTCACCGCGCCCCGCTCGTCGTGGCTGCTCTGCTTCCTGGTGGGGCTCGCGATCGCCATCGTCCTGGTGCCCTTCGGCACGCTCCCGATCCTCGGCGGCCTGGCCTGCGGCACCGCCGCGGCGGCGGTCGTGACCAGCTCGTACGGTGCGGTCCGCATCCGGGTCGTGGGCGACTCGCTGATCGCGGGCGAGGCGAAGGTGCCGGTGGCGGCGCTGGGCGAGGCGGTCGTGATGGACGCGGAGGAGGCCCGCGCCTGGCGGACGTACAAGGCCGACACCCGCGCCTTCCTGCTGCTGCGCGCCTACATCCCGACGGCGCTGCGGGTGGAGGTCACCGACCCCGAGGACCCGACGCCGTACCTGTACCTGTCGACCCGGGAGCCGGAGCGCCTCGCCGAGGCGATCGAGACGGCGAAGCGGTCCGCGGCGGCGTAACCGGGGCGGGGCCGCCGGACCGGCGACCGCCGCGCCGCCGCCGCGGGCCGAGCCCCGGGTCCGGCGGCGGGCCGGTGAGGGGGCCGTCAGCGCCCGTCCTCGCCCGTCTCCAGCTCCAGCGCGTCCTCCGGGGCCTCCAGGGCGGGCAGCTCGGGCAGCGCCTCCCAGGGGACCTGGATCCTGCGCAGATCGGCCCGGATGCGCTCGGCGAGCTTGCGGGTGTCGCGGCGGTTCATGACCGCGCCGACGGCGGCTCCCACCATGAACGGCATCAGGTTGGGCAGATTGCGCACCATCCGCTTCATGATCTGCTGGCGCAGCTGGCGCTTCATGTGGCCGTTGAGGGCGGTGCCGAAGGTCGACGGCTCGGTCACGTCGATGCCGCGCTCGTCCGACCAGGAGTTGAGATACGCGGTGCTGCGCCGGCCGAGGCCGCCGGGCGGGCGTACGCCGTAGACCTCGTGGAGTTCGGCGATCAGCTTCAGCTCGATCGCGGCGACGCCGGTCACCTCGGCGGCCAGCTCGGTGGGCATGGCGGGCGGCACCGGCAGCATCGCCGCGGCGCCGACCCCGGCGCCCACGGTCGCCGTGGCCCGGGTGGCACCGGCCACCAGCCGGTCGGCCAGCTCCTCGGGCCCGAGGCCGGGGAACTGCCGCCGGAGCGCAGCCAGGTCCCGGACGGGGACCCGCGGGGCGATGTCGATGACGTGGTCGGCGAGGTGCGCCAGGGCGGACCTGGCGCGGTCGCCGCCCTTGCGGACGCCTTCGGTCGCTCTGTCCCGCAGCACCGCCGCCCGGCGTCGGGCAGCGGGCGCGGGGGCCGGCTCCGGCACCGGGTGGTCGGCCCGGTCGGCAGCCGGTTCGAGCGAGGCCGTCCCCGGGAGGGTCGGGCCCCGCTCGTCGTCACGCGCGCGGTAGGGGCCGTCGGACGGCCCTTGGTCCGCTCCCCGCTTGGAGAAGCGGCGCTTCCAGGGAGGGGTCGAGCCAGTCACGGCCGACCCCGCCTCAGTCGCAGTCGCGGCAGATCGGCTGGCCGTTCTTCTCCCGGGCCAGCTGGCTGCGGTGGTGCACCAGGAAGCAGCTCATGCAAGTGAACTCGTCCTGCTGCTTGGGCAGTACTCGGACTGCCAGCTCCTCGTTCGAGAGGTCGGCTCCGGGAAGCTCGAGGCCTTCCGCGGCCTCGAATTCGTCGACGTCCACGGCGGAAGCCGACTTGTCGTTCCGGCGAGCCTTCAGCTCTTCGAGGCTGTCCGAGTCGACGTCGTCGTCGGTCTTGCGTGGAGTGTCGTAATCGGTTGCCATGTCGCTCTCCCCCTCTGGGTGTCTGCGGTGTCTCCAGCGCACGTAACGCGTGAGAGGCCGGACTTGTGCCCGACCCGAGGCGGAGATTTTGCCTCACATCAAGGTCTGTTACTCAATCGACACCCAACCGGCCTCCGCTTGGGTGATCGGCTTGGATGGCGAAGGGGACCGTACACGGTCCGAATAGTGCACGCCAAAGGCGTCTCACCGTGTACTTCCCGTGATCAAGACCCTGGAAAACCCGGATTTTCCCGGCTTTCCGACGGATTTCTTGATCACGGAGAGTAGGTGGCCGGAAAGGCGCCGCTGTGATCGATCACACACGCGAACACCGGAACGGTGGCCCGGAAATTTCGCTCAAAGCGAACAAGCCCGGACCCTCGGGGCGGCGGTCGGCGCCATGATCTCAGATCCGCGGGCCGCCTCAGACCGGCAGGGTCACCCTCATCACGAGTCCACCCCCCTCGCGCGGCTGGGCGTAGATGTGGCCGCCGTGCGCCCGCGCCACGGAGCGGACGATGGAGAGCCCGAGGCCGACGCCCTTGTCACTGCCGGTCCGCTCGGTGCGCAGCCGCCGGAACGGCTCGAAGATGTTGTCGATCTCGTACGCCGGCACCACCGGGCCGGTGTTGGTGACCACCAGGACCGCCTGGCCGTGCTCCACCTCGGTGGTGACCTCGACCCAGCCGCCCTCCGCGACGTTGTACCGCACCGCGTTCTGCACGAGGTTCAGGGCGATGCGCTCCAGCAGGACGCCGTTGCCCTGGACGACCGCGGGGGCGCGCCGGCCGCGCAGCTCCACGCCCTTGGCCTCGGCCTCGGCGTGCACCTGGTCGACGGCCTGGCCGGCCACCTCGGCGAGGTCGACGGGCTTGCGCTCCACGATCTGGTTGTCGCTGCGGGCGAGCAGCAGCAGGCCCTCCACGAGCTGCTCGCTGCGCTCGTTGGTGGCCAGCAGGGTCTTGCCGAGCTGCTGCAGCTCCACCGGAGCCCCGGGGTCCGACAGGTGGACCTCCAGCAGGGTGCGGTTGATCGCGAGTGGAGTGCGCAGCTCGTGCGAGGCGTTGCCGACGAAGCGCTGCTGGGCGGTGAAGGCCCGCTGGAGGCGCTCCAGCATGTCGTCGAAGGTGTCGGCCAGCTCCTTCAGCTCGTCGTCGGGGCCGTCCAGCTCGATCCGCCGGGAGAGGTCGGAGCCGGCCACCGCGCGGGCGGTGCGGGTGATCCGGCCCAGCGGGGAGAGGACACGGCCGGCCATGGCGTAACCGAAGGCGAAGGCGATCACGGCGAGGCCGAGCAGGGCCAGCAGGGAGCGGCTGAGGAGGCTGTCCAGGGCGTGCTGGCGCTGTTCGTTGACACAGTCGTTCATCGCCGAGTTGACGACGTCGGCCGACGCCTTGGCGGGCAGATTGCACGTGTCGCTGGCGACACTGCCCGAGGTGATCTTGAACGGGAGGTCGCTGCCGACGTTGAGCGCCTGGGCCGCCAGCAGGTAGATGATCGACAGCAGCAGGATGCCGGCGATCAGGAACATGCCGCCGTACAGCAGGGTGAGCCGTATCCGGATGGTCGGGCGCAGCCACGGGAAGGGCGTGACCGACGGGGGGTCCCAGGTGGGCTTCGGGGGCGCCTGAGGGGGTGCGGGGGACGCTGCCACGGGCGATCAGATCCGGTAGCCGGAGCCGGGGACGGTGACGATCACCGGGGGTTCGCCGAGCTTGCGGCGCAGGGTCATGACGGTCACCCGGACGACGTTGGTGAACGGGTCCGTGTTCTCGTCCCAGGCCTTCTCCAGGAGCTGCTCGGCGGAGACCACCGCGCCCTCGCTGCGCATGAGGACCTCCAGGACCGCGAACTCCTTGGGCGCGAGCTGCACCTCCTTGCCGTCCCGGAAGACCTCCCGGCGGTTGGGGTCGAGCTTGATGCCGGCGCGCTCCAGCACCGGCGGCAGCGGCACGCTCGTCCGCCGGCCCAGGGCGCGGACGCGGGCGATCAGCTCGCTGAACGCGAAGGGCTTGGGCAGATAGTCGTCGGCGCCGATCTCCAGCCCCTCGACGCGGTCGCTGACGTCGCCGGAGGCCGTGAGCATGAGCACGCGGGTGGGCATGCCCAGCTCGACGATCTTGCGGCAGACGTCGTCGCCGTGGACGAGGGGGAGGTCGCGGTCGAGCACGACCACGTCGTAGTCGTTGACGCCGATGCGCTCCAGGGCGGCCGCCCCGTCGTACACGACGTCGACGGCCATGGCCTCCCGGCGCAGTCCGGTGGCCACCGCATCGGCGAGCAGCTGCTCGTCCTCGACGACGAGTACGCGCACGTCGCTTGTCCTTCCTGTGTCCGCCCGGCAGCGCCTGGCGGACGCGCGCGGGCAGGGGTCTGGTGGGTGTGTTGACCTCCATCCTGCCCTTTTCGGCCATAAGTCGGCGGTAAGGCGGGAGAGCGCCCGGCGTACGGGGACCGAGGTGCGGGGGAGAAAGCGGTTCCGAACGGGAATGCGAGATTTTCTCGGACGGTTCAGGTTTCCGCGGAAGTGAGCGGGGGGAGGACGGCTTTACACCCCGCGATCACGCTCTGCCTGTACCGCTCGTCCAGCGGTGCGCAGCGACCGTTCGCCGCAGGGCGGGCGTGGGTGTCCGGCATCGTCGCCGCCCGGCCGCGCGGCGCTGGGCACCTGTCAGAGACGTGATCGTCCCTTCCGTACGGCACACCCCCGTGCCATCGACCCACGACCCAGGACGAGGGGGCGCAGCATGGACGCTTTCACCACAGGACTTCTGCAGCGCATAAAGGCGACCGAGTCCGACCTCTCGCGGGCCCGTGACGAGGGGGACGACTTCCTCGTCGAGGTGGAACTCGGCGAGCTGGACGACCTCCGCCGCCTCGCCGCCGAGCACGGCGTGGAGGTCACCGCGATCAGCGGCTGACCACCCCGCGAGCCCCTACCGCGCGTACGGCACTCACCCCCGGCGAATCCAGCGCCGGGGGTGAGTGCCGTGCCGTGCCGGGACTCAGTCGTGCCAGGCGCCCAGCTCCTCCAGGAGCCGCTGGAGGGGTTCGAAGACGCCGGGGGTGGCGGCGACCGTCAGGTCGTCCGTCGGGCGCTCACCGGGGCGTCCACCGGTCAGCGCGCCCGCCTCCCGGGCGATGAGGTCGCCGGCGGCGCGGTCCCAGGGGTGCAGGCCCCGCTCGTAGTAGCCGTCGAGGCGGCCGGCCGCGAGGTCGCACAGGTCGATGGCGGCCGAACCGCCGCGCCGGACGTCCCGCAGCCGGGGGATCAGCTGCCGGGCGACCTCGGCCTGGTGGGTGCGGACCGCGGTGACGTAGTTGAACCCCGTGGAGACCAGGGCCTGGTCCAGCGGGGGCGCGGGCCGGCAGGCCAGCCGGCGCTCGCCCGGCCAGGCACCGGTCGCGTGGGCGCCGCCGCCGCGCACCGCGTGGAAGGTCTCCCCGCGCATCGGCACCGCGACCACGCCGACGACCGTCTCGCCGTCCTGCTCGGCGGCGATGGAGACGGACCAGGTCGGCAGCCCGTAGAGGTAGTTCACCGTGCCGTCGAGGGGGTCGATCACCCAGCGGACGCCGCTGGTGCCCGGGCTGGCGGCGCCCTCCTCGCCGAGGAAGCCGTCGTCCGGGCGGCGGTCGGCGATGCAGGTGGTGATCAGCTTCTCCGCCGCGATGTCCATCTCGGTGACCACGTCGATCGGGCTGGACTTGGTCGCGGCGACCGCGAGGTCGGCGGGGCGTCCGTCCCGCAGCAGCTCACCGGCGCGGCGGGCGGCCTCCCGGGCGATCTCCAGCAGTTCGGCGTGGAGGGGGTCGGTCACGTCGGTGACGGGGCTGGTCACGGGGCTCCTCACGCGTAGGGGCTGTCGGCGCCCGCGGCGGCGGGACGGGGGGTGCGGGCGGGGCAGCAGCCCACCGGGCAGACGTTGTGGCTCGGGCCGAGGGCGCCCAGGGCGCACGGTGCGACGCTCCGCCCGCTCTCGGCGGCGGCGCGCTCCAGGATCAGGTCCCGGACGGCGGCGGCGAAGCGGGGGTCGGCGCCGACGGTGGCCGAGCGGCGCACCGGCAGTCCCAGCTCCGCGGCCTTGGCGGTGGCCTCCGTGTCGAGGTCGTAGAGGACCTCCATGTGGTCGGAGACGAAGCCGATGGGGGCCATGACGACGGCCGGGACGCCGGCCGCGTGCCGCTCCTCCAGGTGGTCGCAGATGTCGGGCTCCAGCCACGGGATGTGCGGGGCGCCCGAGCGCGACTGGTAGACGAGCTGCCAGGGCCGGTCGACGCCGGTGCGCTCGCGGACGGCGCCGGCGATCACCCCGGCGACGTCCAGGTGCTGACGGACGTAGGCGCCGCCGTCGCCCTGGTCCTCCACGGGGCCGGAGGTGTCGGCGGCGGAGGTCGGGATGGAGTGGGTGGTGAAGGCGATGTGGGCGCCGTCGCGGACCTCTTCGGGCAGGTCCTCGATCGACCGGACCAGGCCGTCGACCATGGGCTCGATGAAGCCCGGGTGGTTGAAGTAGTGCCGCAGCTTGTCGATCTTCGGCGGCTCCAGGCCCTCCCGCTCCAGGGTGGCCAGGGCGTCGGCCAGGTTCTCGCGGTACTGCCGGCAGCCCGAGTAGGAGGCGTAGGCGCTGGTGGCGAGGACCAGGACGCGGCGCCGCCCGTCGCGGACCATCTCGCGCAGGGTGTCGGTCAGGTAGGGCGCCCAGTTGCGGTTGCCCCAGTAGACGGGCAGCTCCAGGCCGTGCTCGGCGAAGTCCGCGCGCAGGGCGTCCAGCAGGGCGCGGTTCTGGTCGTTGATGGGGCTGACCCCGCCGAACAGGAAGTAGTGCTGCCCCACCTCCTTCAGGCGTTCCTTGGGGATGCCCCGGCCGCGCGTCACGTTCTCCAGGAACGGGACGACGTCGTCGGGGCCTTCCGGGCCGCCGAAGGAGAGCAGGAGCAGGGCGTCGTAGGGGGTGGCATCGAGCACGTCTGGCATGGGTCGATCCTGCCACCCCCCACCGACAGCGGGGACACGGCGGGTGCGTCCCCGGGCTCCCGGCTGGTCCGGACGGGTGCACGGGATCACGGACCGCCGGTAAGCTGTACCGACGGCGTACACGCCTTACCGCGCACCCGGCGCGGCCGCACCGCGCCCCGCCTCGCACCCCACCGAGCCACCGCACCCGTCACCACCGGGCCGAGCCGTACCGGAGATCCCGTTGCCCAGCCCCTACCGCGACCTGTTCGCCGCCCCCGGCTCCAGGGGCTTCTCCGCCGCGGGCTTCCTCGGCCGGATGCCGCTGTCGATGATGGGCATCGGCGTGGTGACCATGGTGTCGCAGCTGACCGGGCGGTACGGGCTGGCCGGGGCGCTCTCCGCCACCATCGCGCTGGCCGCAGCGGTCTGCGGTCCCCAGGTCTCCCGGCTGGTCGACCAGTACGGGCAGCGGCGGGTGCTGCGGCCCGCCACGCTGGTCTCGCTGGCGGCGGCGGCCGGACTGCTGCTGACCGCGCACTTCCGGTGGCCCGAGTGGCTGCTGTTCGTGTGGTGCGTCGGCATCGGCTGCGTGCCCAGTCTCGGTGCCATGGTGCGGGCCCGCTGGGCGGCCCTGTACCGGGGCACGCCGAAGCTGCACACCGCGTACAGCTTCGAGTCCGTGGTCGACGAGGTCTGCTTCATCTTCGGGCCGATCATCTCCATCGGCCTGTCCACCGCCTGGTTCCCGGAGGCCGGTCCCCTGCTGGCCGCCGGCTTCCTGGCGGTCGGCGTCTTCTGGCTGACTTCGCAGCGCGCCACCGAGCCGGTGCCGCACCCCCGGCAGCGCGGCAGCGGCGGCGGCAGCGCGCTGCGCGCCAAGGGTCTCCAGGTCTTCGTCGGCACCTTCGTCGCCACCGGCGCGATCTTCGGATCGGTCGACGTCGTCACCGTGGCCTTCGCCGAGGAACAGGGCCACAAGTCCGCCGCCAGCCTGGTCCTCGCCGTCTACGCGGCCGGCTCGTGCGTGGCGGGCATGGTCTTCGGCCTGCTGCGCTTCGCGGGGGCGCCCGAGCGCCGCTGGCTGCTGGGCGTCTGCGCGATGGCCGTGAGTATGATCCCTCCCCTACTGGTCGGAAACCTGCCGTCTCTGGCCGTGGCGCTGTTCGTGGCGGGTCTGTCCATCGCTCCGACGATGATCACGACGATGTCCCTCATCGAAGAGCACGTACCACGCGCACAGCTCACCGAGGGGATGACCTGGGTGAGCACCGGCCTCGCGGTCGGCGTCGCGCTCGGCTCCGCCGCCGGCGGCTGGGTGATCGACGCGGCGGGGGCGGGCGCCGGGTACGGGGTTCCGGCGGTGGCCGGGGCCGTCGCGGTCACGGTCGGTTTCCTCGGGTTCCGCCGGCTCAAGCGGCCGGCGGTGGGGCGGGGAGGCGTCGTTGAGCAGCACAGCGAGCGGGAGCGGCAGGAACGGCACATGGCGTAACTGGGGCGGCAGCGTCACGTTCCGCCCCGCGCGGGAGGTGACCCCGGCCTCGGCCGACGAGCTGGCCGACGTGGTCCGCCGGGCCGCCGAGGAGGGGCTGCCGGTCAAGGCGGCGGGCACCGGGCACTCGTTCACGTCCATAGCGGCCACCGACGGGGTGCTGATACGTCCCGACCTGCTGACCGGAATCCGGCACATCGACCGGCAGGCGATGACCGTGACCGTGGAGGCCGGCACCCCGCTCAAGAGGCTCAACGTGGCCCTCGCGCGCGAGGGCCTGTCGCTGGCCAACATGGGCGACATCATGGAGCAGACGGTCGCCGGGGCGACCTCCACCGGCACCCACGGCACCGGCCGCGACTCCGGTTCGCTCGCCGCGCAGATCCGCGCCCTGGAGCTGGTCACCGCCGACGGCTCCCTGCTCACCTGCTCCGCGCAGCGGAACCCGGAGATCTTCGCCGCCGCCCGCGTCGGCCTCGGCGCGCTCGGCGTCGTCACCGCCGTGACCTTCGCGATCGAACCGGTCTTCCTGCTCACCGCGCGCGAGGAGCCGATGCCGCTCGACGAGGTGCTGTCCCGCTTCGAGGAACTGTGGACGGAGAACGAGCACTTCGAGTTCTACTGGTTCCCGCACACCGGCAACACCAGCACCAAGCGCAACAACCGCAGCGCGGGCCCGGCCCGCCCGGTGGGACGCCTGCGCGCCCTGTACGAGGACGAGTTCCTCTCCAACGGCGTCTTCCGCGCCGCCAACGAGATCGGCCGCGCCGTCCCGGCCACCGTCCCGGCGATCGCCCGCGTCTCCAGCAGGGCGCTGTCCGCGCGCACCTACACGGACATCCCGTACAAGGTCTTCACCTCGCCGCGCCGGGTCCGCTTCGTGGAGATGGAGTACGCCGTTCCGCGCGCGGCCCTGGTCGAGACGGTGCGCGAGCTGAAGGCGATGGTGGACCGCTCCCGGCTGCGGATCAGCTTCCCCGTGGAGGTGCGCACCGCCCCGGCCGACGACCTCACCCTCTCCACCGCCTCCGGCCGGGACAGCGCCTACCTCGCCGTCCACATGTTCCGGGGCACGCCCTACCGGTCGTACTTCACCGCCGCCGAGCGGATCTTCACGGCGCACGAGGGCCGGCCGCACTGGGGGAAGCTGCACACCCGGGACGCGGAGTACCTGTCCCGGGTGTATCCCCGCTTCGGCGAGTTCACGGCGCTGCGGGACCGTCTTGATCCTGATCGCCGGTTCCGGAACGACTACTTGCGGAGGGTGCTGGGGCCGTAGCCGACGCCCCGGGGTCCTCGGTGGCGGTGCCGTCCGCGCCCTGTCCGTCACCGGTGGCGCTCGGCGTGGGCGTCGGGTCGGAGGCCGTCCCGTCGTCCCGCGCGGAGCCCTCGCCGGAGGAGGCGCCGCCGTCCGCGGAACCCGCCGTTCCGGAGGGGGTGGCCGACGGGGTGCCGGTGGATCCGGAGCCCGTGCCGGAGTCCGCGGAGCGTCCCGGGCCGGTCGACGGGGTGGCCGTGCCGTCGTCGCCCGGGTCCTCGGAGCCGTCGTCCCCGGAGTCCGAGGAGGAGCCGCCGTGTCCGGAGACGGCGTCGCTCACGGTCGTACTGCTCCCGCCGCTCAGGTTGTGGCCCGAGATCAGCTCGTAAGCGGTGATACCGCCCATGGTGACGCCGAAGACCAGGGCCGCGGCGAGCACCGGACGCTTCCAGCTCCTGACCCGCGCGCGGTAGACCGTGCCCTCGGTGAACTCCCCCGGCAGCGAGGGGCCGGCGGCGGCGGGCACCTCGGCCGGCCGGGGCTCCTCGGCGGTGCGCCGCACCTTCAACTGCTCGCCGGTGCGCCGGAAGAAGTGCTGGAAGAGCGTGCCGCCACAGGTGGCGACGACGCTGACCACCCCGGCGCCGAGGATCGTGCCGTACACGCCGAACGAGGAGGCGAGCTTGGCCGCGATCACGGCCGCCAGGGCACCGCCCGCGACCTGGGGCACGTTCAGATCGATCCGTGTGCCCCGCGCGCCTTCCGTACCCTTCGCGTCCTCCTCGCCCCGCCCGCTCCCCGTCGTGTCGTCAACGGACCTTTCCCGCATCACCGGACCTTGCCTGTCTTTCCTCGCGTGAACCTACAACTGCACGAGAAGGGGACGTACGGACGAAACCTTTAGTTCCGTTTCTGGCGGTTGCGTGAAGTAGGCCACGTGCATGATCACGGCACCGGACGGGAAGGTGCCGGGTGACTCTTCCTGGTGGAAGTCGGGCGGCGCGCCGATCCACGCACGTGGCCCGAATGGAGTACTGTTGCGAGCCCTGGGTCCGGTCTCCGCCCAGGGGACGCAGGGCTCGCAAGGACCGCCGGGAGGGGGCTAGTTGCACTGGGTGACCGATTCGGTCACTCAGCGTTGCGAATAGGTAACCGTGCCATAACGGCGATTCAGGGCCCTCGCCCGACACGCCGGGCAACTCGGCAAGGTTGTGGCAGGCTGCACCCGGGCAGGCCACACTCGACAGAGCGGAAGCAGCGACGCACGTGACGTCGGCAGGCACCACCCGGGAGGTCCCCATGCCCGAACTGCGTGTCGTGGCCGTCTCGAATGACGGCACACGGCTGGTGCTGAAGGCTGCCGACGCGACGGAGTACACGCTTCCGATCGACGAGCGCCTCCGGGCCGCCGTCCGCGGTGACCGGCCCCGCCTCGGCCAGATCGAGATCGAGGTGGAGAGCCATCTCCGCCCCCGCGACATCCAGGCGCGTATACGAGCCGGCGCGACCGCGGAAGAGGTCGCCCAGATGGCCGGCATCCCCGTCGACCGGGTCCGCCGCTTCGAGGGCCCCGTCCTCGCCGAACGCGCCTTCATGGCCGAACGCGCCCGCAAGACCCCCGTCCGCCGCCCCGGCGAGAACTCCGGCCCGCCACTGGGCGAGGCCGTCCAGGAGCGGCTGCTGCTGCGCGGCGCCGACAAGGACACCGTCCAGTGGGACTCCTGGCGCCGCGACGACGGCACCTGGGAAGTGCTGCTGGTCTATCTGGTCGCGGGTGAACCGCACTCGGCGAGCTGGACGTACGACCCGCCCCGGCGGCTCGTCCAGGCCGTCGACGACGAGGCCCGCGCGCTGATCGGCGAGTCCGACGACCTCGCCGCCCCGGAGCCGAGCTTCCCCTTCGTGCCGCGCATCGCCCGGCTGCCGCGCGACCGGCCGCTGGACCGGCCCGGCGACCGGGAGCGCGAGCGGCCGGGCCTGCCGGCGCAGCCGCCCGAGCCCGCCGCCGAGGAGAGCGTGAGCGAGCGGGACTCGCTGACCAGTCTGCTGGAGGCGGTGCCCAGTTTCCGGGGCGACCTGGTCGTGCCCGAGCGTCCGGCCGTCGCGCCGGAACCCGGCGAGGAGCCGGTGGGGGACCCGGAGGCCGAGGAGCCGCCGGCCCCCGCCGCGTCCGCCGGCGCGGGCTCCGCGTACGCCGACGTGCTCATGCCGCGGTCGGTGGGCAGCCACCGTGACCGGCTGGTCGGCTCCACCGACCGCCAGGCCGAGGCGGACGGGGTCCGTCCCGGGCGGCGGGCGGCGGTCCCCAGCTGGGACGAGATCGTGTTCGGGACGCGGCGCAAGAAGCAGGAGTAGCGCCCCGGCGTCCCAGAGATCGCGGTGAGGGCCGCCCTCCTGGAGGGCGGCCCTCACTTGTGCCCTCAGCGCGGGTCGGGGCCGACGGCGACCGGCCGCTCCGGGTCCGCCGACCACTGCGACCAGGAGCCCACGTACAGCGCGGCCGGGATGCCCGCGACCGCCAGGGCCAGTACCTCGTGGGCGGCGGAGACGCCCGAACCGCAGTACACACCGACCTCGGTGTCCCCGGTGGCGCCCAGTCCGGCGAAGCGGGCGCGGAGTTCGGCGGCGGGCCGGAACCGGCCGTCCGCCGTGACGTTCTCGGACGTCGGGGCCGACACCGCGCCCGGGATGTGGCCGCCGACCGGGTCGATCGGCTCGACCTCGCCCCGGTAGCGCTCCCCCGCGCGGGCGTCCAGCAGCAGCCCGGAGCGGGCCAGCGCGGCGGCGCCGTCCGCGTCCAGCAGCCCGTCGGCGGCCGGTGCCGGTGCGAAATCGCCGGGCGCGGGCCGCGGTTCGTCGGCCGACAGCGGCCCCTGCCAGGCCGGCAGTCCGCCGTCGAGGACCCGCACGTCCGGGTGGCCCGTCCAGCGCAGCAGCCACCAGGCGCGGGCCGCCGCCCAGCCCTGCCCGCCGTCGTACACGACGACCGGCCGCCCGGCCGACACGCCCGCGCGGCGCATCACCGCGCCGAACTCCTCCGGATCGGGCAGCGGATGACGGCCGCCGGTCCCGGGCGGGGCGGCCAATTCCCGGTCCAGGTCGACATAGACCGCGCCGGGCAGATGACCGGCCGCGTACGCCGCCCGGCCGTCGAACGGGGGCGCGCCGGCCGCCTTGGCCGCGCTGAGCTGCCAGCGGATGTCGAGCAGGACCGGCGGGTCACCGCCCGCGAGCGCGCTCGCCAGGTCGGGTGCGGAGATGATGGCGTTCATGGTCCCCATCCTGACGCACTGGCTGGCCGTCGCGTCCCCGCCGGGTTAACCTGCCCGCCGGGCAGCCTCGATCACGAGGTGTACGGATTCGGGCACAGACTGTACAGCCGATCGATTTCTGTCGAGCGATGTGCCGATCGGCACACGGAAACGGGCAGGGAACGGCAGCGCGACGACGGCCGTTCACGAGCGGGGAGCCGTCCGCGGGGCGGACCCGGAGTACGGGGTGACGGGGCGGGCACCGGTGCGGCAGGCGGTCCGTCCGCAGAGAAGCGACCCGGCCACCGCGAGGGGCCGAGAAGAGAGCGACGATGACCGGATCACGGGGACGGACCGACGGCGACCACGGCGGCGATCGGACCACCCTGCGCGTGCCCGGCACGCCCTGCTGGGTGAGCGCGATGGTGCACGACCTGACGGCGACCCAGGAGTTCTACGGGGCACTGTTCGGCTGGGAGTTCCGGCCGGGCCCGCAGCAGCTCGGCCCCTATGTCCGGGCCCTGCTCGGCGGACGGGAGGTGGCGGGCATCGGGCAGCTGCCGCAGGACCGGCATCTGCCGGTGGCCTGGACGCCGTACTTCGCCTCGGACGACGTGGACCGGACCGCCGAGGCCGTCCGGCTGTGCGGCGGCACGGTCGGGGTGGGGCCGCTGGACGCGGCCGAGGCCGGGCGGATGGCGATCGCGTCCGACCCGGCCGGTGCCGTCTTCGGCATCTGGCAGGCGTCGGCCCATCTCGGCACGGCCCTCAGCGGCGCGCCGGGCGCCCCCGTCTGGAACGAGCTGCTCACCTACGACGCGACCGGCGTCGCCGCCTTCTACGAGACCGCGTTCGGCCACACCCCGAAGGCGGTGCCCGACGCCGGCACCGACCGGGTGACCCTGCACATCGACGGCCGGCCCGTGGCGGGCCTGCGCGGTCTGGGCGACGCCCTGCCCCGTGACCGGGGACCGCACTGGGTGACGTACTTCGGGACGGCGGACGTGGACGCAGCGGTGGAGCGGGTCGCCGGGCTGGGCGGGCGCGTCCTGGAGCCGGCCCGGGAGAGCGAGCGGGGGCGGATGGCGGTGGTGGCCGATCCGGAGGGGGCGCGGTTCGCGCTGGTGCGGGGCGCGACCGGGTGAGCCGGGGGCCGGGTCAGGGGCCCGCCACCGGCAGCACGTCCGGTGACAGGGCCGCCGCGCGGGCCGTGGCCGCGGTGGTGCGGCGGCGGTGGTGGCGCCGGCACAGCACCTCGTAGCCGACCTCGTCCGGGGACTGGTTCACGTCACCGACGACCACCTGGGCGCCCTCGACGACCATGACACCGCCGACCGTGCGGGCGTTGTGCGTGGCGCGGGCCCCGCACCAGCACAGGGCCTCGACCTGGAGCACCTCGACCCGGTCGGCCAGTTCGACCAGGCGCTGGGAGCCGGGGAACAGCTTGGAGCGGAAGTCGGTGGTGATGCCGAAGGCGTAGACGTCCAGGCCGAGGTCGTCCACGACGCGGGCGAGCTGGTCGATCTGGTCCGGGGCGAGGAACTGGGCCTCGTCCGCGATCACGTAGTCCGCGCGGCCGCCCTGCGAGAGGTGGTCGACGAGGTAGGCGTAGAGGTCGGTGCCGTCCTCGACCTCGACCGCGTCGGTGACCAGGCCGAGCCGGGAGGAGAGCTTGCCCTCGCCCGCGCGGTCGTCCCGGGTGAAGATCATGCCGGTCAGACCGCGCGCGGAGCGGTTGTGCTCCATCTGGAGAGCCAGGGTCGACTTCCCGCAGTCCATCGTTCCGGAGAAGAAGACCAGCTCGGGCATGGTGGGGCTGACACCTTTCGGCGAGGGCTTGCGGGACGGTTCAGGAGCGTACTTCGAGGAGGGGGACGAGCTGCTCGGCGGGGGTCATCGAACCGTGGTTGCCGACCATCGCCGACTCCTTCGGCTCCCGCTCGGAGGCGATGAGCAGGACGTCGTCCCGGGCGGCGGCGAGGACGTCGCCGATGCGGTCGTACACCCGCTCCTCCACCCGCGGACCGAACCAGCCGGCCTCGATCGCCTCGTCCCGGGACGCCACCCAGAACTGCTCGCCGAGCACCTCGCGCCAGCAGGCGAGGACATCGTCCTGGGCGCCCGGCACCGCGTAGACGTGCCGGGCGCGGCCCTCGCCGCCGAGCAGGGCGACACCGGCCCGCAGCTCCCAGTCCGCGTCGAAGTCGACGCGGTGGTCCTCGTCGAAGGGGATGTCGACCATGCCGTGGTCGGCGGTGACGTAGAGGACGGTGCGCGGCGGGAGTTGCTCGGCGAGGCGCTGGACGAGCCGGTCGACGTGGGAGAGCCGGCCGCGCCACTCGTCGGAGTCGACGCCGAAGCGGTGTCCGGCGCCGTCGACCTCCGAGTAGTACGTGTACACGAGCGCGCGGTCGGCGGCGGCGAGCTGCCCGGCCGCCAGGTCCATGCGGTCCTCGCCGGACTCGCGGCCGAGGAAGGTGCCGCCGCTGAGCGCGACCTTGGTCAGCGGGGTGTTCTGGAAGGTGGGGGCGGAGACCTGCGCGGCGTGCACGCCCGCCGCGTGGGCGAGCTGGAAGACGGTGGGGCGGGGCTGCCAGACGTGCGGGTCGGTCCAGGGCTGCCAGCGGAGCTGGTTCATCAGCGCGCCGGTGGCCGGGTCGCGGACGGTGTAGCCGGGCAGGCCGTGGGCGCCGGGCGGCAGTCCGGTGCCGACCGAGGCGAGGGAGGTCGCGGTGGTCGCCGGGAACCCGGCGGTGACCGGGCGCCCGGTGCCGCCGCGCGAGCTGCCGAGGAGCGAGGTCAGGAAGGGGGCGTACTCGGGGTGGGCGCGGAGCTGCTCCCAGCCGAGGCCGTCGATCAGGAAGACGCAGTTCCGGTCGGCCGGGGCGAGTTCTCCGATCGTGGCGGTGGTGCCGGGGACCTCCATGCCGGCGGCGAGGGTGGGCAGCAGGTCGGCGAGGGAGCCGCTGCCGTACTCGGGGACGGGCGCGGAGGCGACGGGGAGGGGCTCGGGGTGGAGGTCCCAGGCGGTGGACGGGTGCATCAGCGGGCGCTGTCCGCGGTGGCCTCGGAGAGGGCCTGGGCGAAGGCGAGGGCCTGCCGCACGGTCTCCGGGCCGTCGCCGGCCTCGCTGACGCGCAGGCTGAGGTCGTCGGCGGTGGAGCTGCCCGTGTAGCCGTGGTCGGCCTCGCAGTTGGGGTCGCCGCAGGCGGCGGGCTCCAGGTCGATGCGGGAGACGGCGCCCCAGCCGATGGTCAGCACGATCTCGCGGGGCAGGGTGCCCGGCTTGTACTTCTCGGGGTCGGCGACGACGCGGCTGACGACGATGGAGGAGATCCGGCCGATCTTGACGGACTCCGTGGACGTCGTGGCGTAGGGCGACGGGGAGGTGTCGTCCGCGGCCTGCTCGTCGGTGTGGCTGACGATGAAGCGGTTGTCGGTGAGGACGAGCACGGTCACGTGCCGCCGCACCTCGTTCTGGTCGAACGTGGTCTCCTGGTGGACCAGGTACGACCGCACGGGCTCGCCGCCCACGGCGGCCTCCACCGCCTCGGCCACGAGGGCCGGGTAGTAGCCGCTGCGCTCGATCGCCGCACGCAGCCCCTGGGTCGTCGTACTGGTCTTGGCCATGCCGTCCATCCTACGGGGGACCACTGACTGCCCGGGACGGCCAGGGAGGTCCGGGGCGGTCAGTGGTCCCCCGCCCGGGACCTGGCTCAGTACGCCGGGAGGGTGCGCGGGCCGAGGTCGTCGCGGGCGGGGGGCGGCGCGAGGCGGACGGAGGCGCCGAGGACGCTGAGGCCGCGCGGGGCGACGACGACCGGTTCGAGGGTGACGGCGACGACCTCCGGGTGGTCGTCGACGAGGCGGGAGACGCGCTGGAGCAGCTCCTCCAGGGCGGCGGTGTCGACCGGGTCCGAGCCGCGCCAGCCGAAGAGCAGCGGGGCGGTGCGCACGGACCGGACGAGGGCGGCCGCGTCCCGGTCGGTGACCGGTATCAGCCGGTGCGCGGTGTCGCCGAGCAGCTGGGTGGCGGCCCCGGCCAGCCCGAAGGAGAGCACGGCGCCGGCCGCCGGGTCGATGACGGCGCGTACGACGGTGTCGACGCCGCGCGGGGCCATCGCCTGCACCACCGGGCGCAGCTCGGCCGGGGTGCCGAACAGCCCGGTCAGCTCCTCGTAGGCGCGGCGCAGCTGCTCCTCGTCGACGAGGTCGAGGCGGACGCCGCCGAGGTCGGCGCGGTGGCGCAGGTGGGGGGCGGTGGCCTTCAGGGCGACGGGTCCGCCGAGGCGGCGGGCGGCGGCGACGGCGTCCTCGGGGGTGGGGGCGGGCAGGGCGCGGTGGACGTGGATGCCGTAGCGGCCGAGCAGCGCGCACGCGTCCCGGTCGCCGAGGGTGAGGCCCTCGCCGCGTGCGAGAAGGCCGTCGATCAGCTCGGCGGCGCCCTTCTCGTCGATGTCGGGGTACTCCGGCACCTTGCCCGGTTCGGCGGTGTCGTGGCGCCACTGGGCGTAGGCGACGGCCTGGGCGAGGGCGCGCACCGCGCGTTCGGCGGCCGGGTAGGCGGGGATGAGGCGGGTGTCCTCGGAGGGCTGCTCGGGGGCGGGGGGCGGCGGGGGCGGGATGAGGGAGGCGGTGTCCGGCGGCGGGGGCGGGGTGACGGAGGCGGTGTCCGGCGGCGGTGCCGTGCCGGCCGCGGCCGAGAGGGCCTCGGCGAGGCCGCCCAGTTCGACGTGGACGACGAGGACGGGCTTGGCGGGGGCCGCGGCGGTGGCCGCGCGGAGGGCCCCGGCGAGCGCCGCGTCCCCCTCGGCGCCCTCGCCGAGCGCCGGTATGGCGGTCACGACCACGGCGTCGCAGGCGTCGTCGGCCAGGGCCCGGGAGAGGGCGGCCCGGAAGTCGGCGGGGGTGGCGGCGGTGGTCAGGTCCAGCGGGGGCAGCGGGCGCAGTCCCTCGGAGAGGCAGGCGTCGTAGGTGAGCAGGCCCAGGGACTCGGAGTTGCCGAGGATCGCCACCCGGGGGCCGGCGGGCAGGGGCTGGCGGGCGAGCAGCAGGCCCGCGTCGACCAGTTCGGTGATGGTGTCGACGCGGATGACGCCGGCCTGCCGCAGCAGGGCGGAGACCGTGGCGTGCGGCAGGCGGGTGGCGCGGACCGCGTGACCCTGGGGGGCGGCGCCGCCGTGCCGGGCGCCCTGTACGACGACCAGCGGCTTGACGGCGGCGGTGCGCCGCGCCAGACGGGTGAACTTGCGCGGGTTGCCGATGGACTCCAGGTACATCAGGACCACGTCGGTGCCGGGGTCGTCGTACCAGAACTGCAGGACGTCGTTGCCGGAGACGTCGGCCCGGTTGCCGGACGAGACGAACGTGGAGACGCCGGTCACGCCCGTGACGCCGCCGCCGCGCCGGTGCAGCCGGGAGAGCAGGGCGACGCCGATGGCGCCGGACTGGGCGAAGAGGCCGATCCGGCCGGGGCGCGGCATCTCGGGGGCGAGGGAGGCGTTGAGCCGGACCTCGGGCGCGGTGTTGACGATTCCGAAGGCGTTGGGTCCGACGAGCCGCATGCCGTACGCGCGCGCGTGCCGGACGAGGGCGCGCTGGCGCGCGCGTCCCTCGGGGCCGCTCTCGGCGTACCCGGCGGAGACGACGACCAGGCCCTGCACGCCGTGCCGGCCGCACTGGGTGACGACGTCGGTGACCCGCTCGGCGGGGACGGCGACGACCGCGAGGTCGACGGGACCGTCGATCTCGGCGACCAAGCGGTGGGCCGGTACGCCGTCCAGTTCGGTCCGGTCCGGCTCGAAGGCGTGGTTCACGGCGTACAGGCGGCCGGTGAAGCCGGCGTCGCGCAGGTTGCCGAGGATGCGGCGGCCGACGCCGCCGGGGGTGCGGCCGGCGCCGATGACGGCGACGGACCCGGGCACCAGGAGCCGGCGTACCGAGCGGCCCTCGGCGCGCTGCTCGCGCGCGTACTGCACGGCGAGGGAGCGGTCGGTGGGCGCGAGGCCGAACTCCAGGCGGACGACGCCGTCCTCGAAACTGCGTCTCTGGGTGTACCCGGCGTCCGTGAACACCTTGATCATCTTGGTGTTGGCGGGGAGCACCTCGGCGGCGAACCGGCGGATGCCGCGCTCCCGGGCGACCGCGGCGATGTGCTCCAGGAGCGCGGAGGCGACGCCGCGCCCCTGGTGGGCGTCCTGGACGAGGAAGGCGACCTCGGCCTCGTCGGCCGGGGCGTGCGCGGGGGTGCCGTCGGCGGCGATCCGGTCGTAGCGGACCGTGGCGATGAACTCGCCGCCCACCGTGGCCGCGAGGCCGACGCGGTCGACGAAGTCGTGGTGGGTGAAGCGGCGGACGTCCTTGGCGGACAGCCGGGGGTAGGGCGCGAAGAAGCGGTAGTACTTCGACTCGTCCGAGACCTGCTCGTAGAAGCTGACCAGGCGCTCGGCGTCGTCCTCGGTGATGGGGCGCACACGCGCGGTGCCGCCGTCGCGCAGCACCACGTCCGCCTCCCAGTGGGCGGGGTACTCGTGCCGGTCCGACGCGCTCTCCATGCGGCCCAGAGTACGGCCCGGGTACGACAACGGCGCGGGGCCGAGTGGGGCAGTCCGGGGGCGCACCGTATGGAAGACTGGTCTAGACAACTCTGCACACCTGAAGGGCAGCACCACATGGCTGAGCGCCGCGTCAACGTCGGCTGGGCCGAGGGCCTCCACGCCCGCCCCGCCTCCATCTTCGTCCGAGCCGCCACGGCCACCGGGGTCCCGGTGACGATCGCCAAGGCCGACGGCGACCCTGTCAACGCGGCCTCCATGCTGGCCGTCCTGGGTCTGGGCGCCCAGGGTGGCGAGGAGGTCGTGCTCGCCTCGGACGCCGAGGGCGCGGACGCCGCCCTGGACCGGCTGGCGAAGCTGGTCGCCGAGGGGCTGGAGGAGCTCCCGGAGACCGTCTGAACCACCGTGCGCGTACGGCGGAGCCGTGCCGGGCCTTCGGGACCGGCACGGCTTCCGCTATTTCCGGGGACGACCGCTTGGTCCGGGGTGCGGACTCTCGTTTTTGCGGGGGCGGCACCGCGATGATTTCTCGTCCGCCGGGGAGACATGGAGCACGACAATAAAAAGGGCAGCGGAAATAGACCCCGACCGGAGGATCGGCCGAATAACTTCTCTTTGTATACGGTGGCCGTGTTAATGCCGCAGGCTCGGCATGTTTACGGCATGTTGCGAATTCCTCACACGCTCCGCGCGGCCTGCGCCCGGGGCCGGCCGCAGGCGATGCGCGGCGGTCGACCGCTCGGTGTGCAGCGCGGTCAGCGAGCGCGCCCGCTCGCTGTCGCCCCGGGCCACCGCGTCGACGATGGCGCCGTGCTCCGCCCAGGTGTCCACGGGGCTGGCCGGCGCCTCCACGGCGTACATCCAGGCGATCCGGTGCCGCAGCTGGGTCAGCGTCGAGGTGAGCGCCGCGCTGCCCGCCGCCTGGGCGAGCGTCTCGTGGAACCAGCCGCCCAGGGAGCGCAGGTCCTCGCTGTTGCCCCGTCTGGCCCGCTCCTGGCCGAGCCGCACCAGGCCGCGCAGCACCTTGAGGTGGGCCTCGGTGCGCCGCTGGGCGGCCCGCGCGGCGCCGAGCGGCTCCAGCAGCAGCCGCATCTCCAGCAGGTCGGCGGCCTCCTGCTCGGTCGGTTCGGCCACGCACGCGCCCGCGTGGCGCCGGGTCACCACGAAGCCCTCGGCCTCCAGGGTCCGCAGGGCCTCGCGCACGGGGACGCGGGAGACGCCGTAGCGGCGGGCGAGGAGTTCCTCGGTGAGCCGGCTGCCGCGTTCGAGGACACCGGCGACGATGTCGTCCCTGATCGCCGTGCACACCGAGTGCGCCGGAATACGCATGACCGACCTCCGCCTTAATCCCCGTGAAACGTCGACGATTGACGCGTGTTCAGTGACTCTATTGCAATGCGGCGCGCTTTCCGACGGGGGTCCGCTTTACCGGACGGATTTTGGGTTGTTTTTGGTCAGCTCCTAGGGCCTGTCGTTCGGATCAGGTCGCGGGGAATCGGCTGCGCCTTCCCCGCGCCGGTGCGCGTGCCAGGCCCCGCGTCCGCGGCGTGATCCGAACGAGGCCCCAGGCGCCTGCGACGAGCCCTCGGCGCGCCCCCGACGTGGAAAAGCCCCGGCTCGTGAGCCGGGGCTTTCCAGGAGTGCGGCGGAAGGGTCAGACGGTGACGCCGTGGGAGCGGAGGTAGGCCACGGGGTCGATGTCCGAGCCGTACTCGGCGGTGGTGCGGGCCTCGAAGTGCAGGTGCGCCCCGGTGGTGTTGCCGGTCGCCCCGGAGTGGCCGATCGTCTGGCCCGGGGTGACCGCCTGGCCCACCGAGACGCCGATGGACGACAGGTGGCCGTACTGCGTGTACGTCCCGTCGTGCATCCTGATCACGACCTGGTTGCCGTACGCACCGCCCCAGCCGGCCTCGACCACGGTGCCGGCGCCCACGGCGTGGACGGGGGTGCCGGAGGCGGCGTGGAAGTCGATGCCGGTGTGCGTGCCGGAGGACCACAGGCCGCTGCTGGCCTGGTAGGCGGTGGACACGTACGAGCCGCTGATGGGCGACACGTAGGTGTTCAGGCGCTTGCGCTCGGCCTCGCGGGCGGCGCGCTCCTGGTCCTCACGGGCCTGCTGGGCGGCCTCGGCGGCCCGCTCGCGGGCGGCCCGCTCGGCCTGCTCCCGGGCGGCGGCGAACTCGGCGGCCTGCCGCTGGGCGGCGGCCTGGGCGTCGACCTCCTCGGCCACCGAGTCGCCGAGGGTGACGACCGGGGTGAGGCCGGTCTGCTCGGCGGCCGGTTCGGCGGCGAGCGCCGGGGCGGCCAGGGTGCCGAGGACGCCGGTGGTGGTGAGGGTCGCGACACCCGCCGCGCGGACGGTGGTGCGGTGCATCCGGCCGGGTCGGCGGTGCTTGCCGGTGGCGCGCGTGAACGCCATGTGGGGGCTGGTCCTTTCCTTCCCTCTCGCCTACCGGGTTAGCTGACGGGTTCGGAGCAGGAAGGTCTCCTACGGACCCCCTCGCTCACGCGCGGGCGTCCGATTCACCCCAGGGACGATGGGTCCCCGGCTCCCCTGGCTCGCGCCGTACGGGGACTCGGCGATGACTGTCCGGTGCCGCGGGTGCGGCGCACTGCCTGACGAACAGCCTGGGAGACGCTAAGCGGGCGCCCGTTCAAGACTCAAACAGAACCGGGTTTTTGTTGCTCATCCCACAGCGCAGACAGGCAACCTCTATGCCAATCCGCCCCATTCGGACATAGGGCGGCCCCGGTGACAGAACCGTCACCGGGGCCACCCCCACGCGTGCGCCGCTACTCGGCGCTCACCACGGTGACTTCGCCGATGCCCAGGGCCTCGACGGGCCCCTTGATCTGCGCGGCGTCACCCACCAGGACGGTCACCAGCCGGTCCACCGGGAAGGCGTTCACGACCGCCGCGGTGGCCTCGACCGTGCCCGTGGTGACGAGCCGCTGGTAGAGGGTCGCCTGGTAGTCGTCGGGCAGGTACTGCTCGACCTGGTCCGCCAGCGTGCTCGCGACGGCCGCCGCGGTCTCGTACTTCAGCGGCGCCACACCCACCAGGTTCTGCACGGCGACGTCGCGTTCGGCGTCGGTGAGCCCGCCCTCGGCGAGGGTGCGCAGCACCTTCCACAGGTCGTCGAGGGCCGGTCCGGTGTTCGGGGTGTCGACGGAGCCGCTGATGGCGAGCATCGCGGCGCCGGTGCCGTCGGGCGCGGAGCGCAGCACCTGGCCGAAGGCCCGCACGCCGTAGGTGTAGCCCTTCTCCTCGCGCAGGACGCGGTCCAGGCGGGAGGTCAAGGTGCCGCCCAGGCAGTACGTGCCGAGCACCTGGGCGGGCCAGACGCTGTCGTGCCGGTCGGGTCCGGTGCGGCCGATCAGCAGCTGCGTCTGGACCGATCCGGGGCGGTCCACGATGACGACCCGGCCGGTGTCGTCGGAGGTCACCGGCGGCACGGGGCGCGGCTCGGCGGCCGAGCCCGTCCACGAGCCGAGGGTGTCGTCGAGCAGGGCGTCGAGGTCGACGCCGGTGAAGTCGCCGACGACCACGGCGGTGGCGGTGGCGGGCCGCACGTGCTTCTCGTAGAAGGCGCGGACGGCGGCGGAGTCGATGCCGGCGACGGTCTCCTCGGTGCCCTGGCGCGGGCGGGACATCCGGGAGTCCGCCGGGAACAGCTCCCTGGACAGCTCCTTGGCGGCCCGGCGCGAGGGGTTGGCCAGCTCGTGCGGGATCTCGTCGAGCCGGTTGCGCACCAGGCGTTCGATCTCGCTGTCCGCGAAGGCGGGCGCCCTGAGGGCGTCGGCGACCAGGCCGAGCGCCTTGGCGAGACGGGAGGCGGGCACTTCGAGGCTGAGGCGGACACCGGGGTGGTCGGCGTGCGCGTCCAGGGTGGCGCCGCAGCGCTCCAGCTCGGCGGCGAACTCCTCGGCGGAGTGCTTGTCGGTGCCCTCGGAGAAGGCGCGGGCCATGATGGTGGCGACGCCGTCCAGGCCGGCCGGCTCGGCGTCCAGGGGCGCCCGCAGGAACAGCTCGACGGCGACGACCTGCTGGCCGGGGCGGTCGCAGCGCAGGACGGTCAGGCCGTTGCCGAGCGCGCCGCGCTCCGGGGCGGGGAAGGCCCAGGGCCTGGGCTCGCCCGCCTGCGGCTGAGGGTGGAATTCCATGGTGGCCAGCTCGGTCACTTGGCCGCCTCCTCGTTCTCGTCGGTGGCGTCGTCGGCCGCGGGGGCGGTGGGCTCGTAGACGAGCACCGCGCGGTTGTCGGGGCGCAGTCGGGCCTTGGCGACCTCCTGGACCTCCTCGGCGGTCACCTCCAGGACGCGCTGCACGGCGGTGAGGGCGAGCTGCGGGTCGCCGAACAGGACCGCGTACCGGCACAGTTCGTCGGCGCGGCCGGCGACCGTGCCGAGCCGGTCCAGCCACTCGCGCTCCAGCTGGGCCTGGGCGCGCTCCATCTCCTCGGCGGTGGGGCCCTCCTCGGCGAACCGGGCCAGCTCCTCGTCGATGGCGGCCTCGATGACCGGCACCTCGACGTCGCCGGAGGTCTTCACGTCCAGCCAGCCGAGGGACGGGGCGCCCGCCAGGCGCAGCAGGCCGAAGCCGGCCGCCACGGCCGTGCGGTCGCGGCGCACCAGGCGGTTGTAGAGGCGGGAGGACTCGCCGCCGCCGAGGACGGTGAGCGCCAGGTCGGCCGCGTCGCACGCGCGGGTGCCGTCGTGCGGCAGGCGGTAGGCGGCCATCAGGGCGCGGGCCGGTACCTCCTCCTCGACGACCTCGCGCACCTGCTCGCCCATGACCTCGGGCAGCGAGCCGTCCCGGGGGGCGGGCTTGCCGTCGTGGGAGGCGATGGAGCCGAAGTACTTCTCGATCCAGGCGAGCGTCTGCTCGGGGTCGATGTCGCCGACCACCGACAGCACCGCGTTGTTCGGCGCGTAATAGGTGCGGAAGAACGCGCGGGCGTCCTCCAGGGTGGCCGCGTCCAGGTCGGCCATGGAGCCGATCGGCGTGTGGTGGTAGGGGTGGCCCTCCGGGTAGGCGAGGGCGGTCAGCTTCTCGAAGGCGGTGCCGTAGGGCACGTTGTCGTAGCGCTGGCGGCGTTCGTTCTTGACGACGTCGCGCTGGTTCTCCATCGACTCGTCGTCCAGGGCGGCGAGCAGGGAGCCCATGCGGTCGGCCTCCAGCCAGAGCGCCAGCTCCAGTTGGTGGGCGGGCATGGTCTCGAAGTAATTGGTGCGCTCGAAGCTGGTGGTGCCGTTGAGGGAACCGCCGGCGCCCTGCACCAGTTCGAAGTGGCCGTTGCCCTTGACCTGGGCGGAGCCCTGGAACATCAAGTGCTCGAAAAGGTGAGCCAGACCGGTACGTCCCTTGACCTCGTGGCGGGAGCCGACGTCGTACCAGAGGCACACCGCCGCGACCGGGGTCAGGTGGTCCTCGGAGAGCACCACGCGCAGACCGTTGGCCAGGCGGTGCTCGGTCGCTGTCAGGCCGCCGGAGCCTGCCTCGGCTGTGGCCGTGTGACCCATGGGCATGTACGTCCCTTCGATCGCGGAGAACTTGGGCGGGATCACGGACCGGACCGCATCACCGGTCCGCACCGGATCACTGGTCGGAACTGCGGAATTCCTACCGATCCTGCCACTGTATGCAAGCGTGCGGACCTCCGGTGGAGTTCCCGGCTCCGCTACGCCGAGAGCGAGCACGCGCCGGACGCGGCGAGGGGCCCTCCCCGGCAGGGCGTACCCTGCGGGCGGCAGCGGGCCGCGGCGCCCGTCGGAGGTCCTGGTCGGCCGCTGTCAGTGCCGCGGTCCACAATGGGACGCGTCAGATCACCGTTCACGCTTCAGCGAGGAGCCGGCAGCGATGGCCCGCCGTAGTACGAAGACCCCGCCGCCCGACGACCCGTACGAGGAGAAGATCCTCGACATCGACGTCGTCGACGAGATGCAGGGCTCATTCCTTGAGTACGCGTACTCGGTCATCTACTCCCGTGCCCTGCCGGACGCGCGCGACGGACTGAAGCCGGTGCACCGCCGCATCGTCTACCAGATGAACGAGATGGGGCTCAGGCCCGAGCGCGGCTACGTGAAGTGCGCCCGGGTCGTCGGCGAGGTGATGGGCAAGCTGCACCCGCACGGCGACGCGTCGATCTACGACGCCCTGGTCCGCATGGCCCAGCCGTTCTCGATGCGCGTCCCCCTGGTCGACGGCCACGGCAACTTCGGCTCGCTGGGCAACGACGACCCGCCCGCCGCCATGCGGTACACCGAGTGCCGGATGGCCGAGGCGGCCGGGCTGATGACGGAGTCCATCGAGGAGGACACCGTCGACTTCGCCCCCAACTACGACGGCCAGGAGCAGGAACCCGAGGCGCTGCCCGCCGCCTTCCCCAACCTGCTGGTCAACGGGGCCTCCGGGATCGCCGTCGGCATGGCCACCAACATGCCGCCGCACAATCTGCGCGAGGTCATCGCCGCCGCCCGGCACCTGATCCGGTATCCGAACGCCGATCTCGAAGCCCTGATGAAGCACGTCCCCGGGCCCGACCTGCCCACCGGCGGCGTGATCGTCGGGCTGCCGGGCATCCGCGACGCGTACGCGACCGGCCGCGGCACCTTCAGGATCCGCGCCTCGGTGACCGTGGAGACGGTGACGGCCCGCCGCAAGGGCCTGGTCGTCACCGAGCTGCCGTTCGCGGTCGGCCCGGAGAAGGTGATCGCCAAGATCAAGGACCTGGTCGGCGCGAAGAAGCTCCAGGGCATCGCGGACGTCAAGGACCTCACCGATCGTGAGCACGGGCTGCGCCTGGTCATCGAGATCAAGAACGGCTTCGTGCCGGAGGCGGTCCTGGAACAGCTGTACAAGCTGACACCGATGGAGGAGTCCTTCGGTATCAACAACGTCGCCCTGGTGGACGGCCAGCCCCTCACCCTGGGCCTGAAGGAGCTGCTGGAGGTCTACCTCGACCACCGGTTCACCGTGGTGCGGCGGCGCAGCGAGTTCCGCCGGGGCAAGCGGCGCGACCGCCTCCACCTGGTCGAGGGCCTGCTCACCGCGCTGATCGACATCGACGAGGTGATCCGCCTCATCCGCTCCAGCGAGAACTCCGCGCAGGCCAAGGAGCGCCTGATCGAGCGCTTCGGCCTGAGCGACGTGCAGACGCAGTACATCCTGGACACGCCGCTGCGCCGGCTCACCAAGTTCGACCGCATCGAACTGGAGGCCGAGAAGGACCGGCTCAACGCGGAGATCGAGGAGCTGACCCGCATCCTCGACTCCGACCAGGAGCTGCGCAAGCTGGTCTCCGCGGAACTGGCGGCGGTGGCCAAGAAGTTCGGCACCGACCGCCGTACGGTGCTGCTGGAGTCGGCGGCGACCCCGGTGGCCGCGGTGCCGCTCCAGGTGGCGGACGACCCGTGCCGGGTGCTGCTCTCCTCCACGGGGCTGCTGGCCCGTACGGCGAACGGCGAGCCGTTGGCCTCGGACGGCGGCGGCAGGCGCGTCAAGCACGACGTGATCGTCTCTGCGGTGCCCGCCACGGCGCGCGGCGAGGTGGGCGTGGTGACGTCCGCCGGACGCCTGCTGCGGATCAACGTGGTCGATCTGCCGCAGCTGCCGGAGGAGATGACCACCCCGAACCTGGCGGGCGGCGCTCCGCTCGCCGAGTTCGTCTCCCTGGACGACGACGAGACGGTGGTCTGCCTGACCACGCTGGACGAGTCCTCGCCGGGGCTCGCTCTCGGCACGGCGCAGGGCATCGTCAAGCGCGTGGTGCCGGACTACCCGGGCAACAAGGACGAGCTGGAGGTCATCACCCTCAGGGAGGGCGACCGGATCGTCGGCGCGGTCGAGCTGCGCACCGGTGAGGAGGACCTGGTCTTCATCACCGACGACGCCCAGCTGCTGCGGTACCAGGCGGCGCAGGTCCGTCCGCAGGGCCGTCCGGCGGGCGGGGTGACGGGCATCAAGCTGGCCGAGGGCGCGAAGGTCATCTCCTTCACGGCGGTCGACCCGGCGGGGGACGCGGTGGTCTTCACCGTGGCCGGCTCGCGCGGGACGCTGGACGACTCGGTGCAGACCACGGCCAAGCTGACGCCGTTCGACCAGTACCCGCGCAAGGGCCGGGCCACGGGCGGCGTGCGCTGCCAGCGGTTCCTGAAGGGCGAGGACTGCCTGGCCCTGGCCTGGGCGGGCACCGCGCCGGCCCTCGCGGCCCAGAAGAACGGCACGCCCGCCCAGCTCCCCGACATCGACCCGCGCCGCGACGGCTCGGGCGTGTCCCTGCCGAAGACGGTGGCGGTGGTGGCGGGGCCCGCCTAGGCCTCCGGTTCCGCCGTCTCGGTTTCCGCCGTCTCGGTGCCGGGGTCCGGCTCGTCCGGGTCCTGCACGTAGCGCAGGACGCCCCACATGCCGTGCTCGTCGGCGTGCGGGGCGTGGTGCGCGCACTCCCGCAGTTCCCCGGTGAGGGCGGGGGTGTCGATGCCCGTGCCGATCAGCACCAGTTGGGTGAGCCGGTCGGCGCCGGGCGGCCAGGGCTCCGGGTAGAAGCGCAGGAAGCGTCCCACGGCGTGCACGAGGTAGCGGTTGCGCGGGTCGTACGGGCCGAAGTCGACGTAGCCCTTGATCCGGTACAGGCCCTCGGGGCGGCTGTCGAGGAAGCGCATCAGGCGCCGGGGGTCGAGCGGCACGTCGGAGACGTAGGACAGGCTGTCGTAGGCGGCGTGCAGATGGCCGGGGTGGCCGTGGCCGTGCGCGCCGCCTCCGTCGTGAGGACCGGCGCCGTCCGTGTCGTCGGGGCCGCCGTCGTCCGTGTGGTCGTGCAGGTCGTCGAAGGAGAGCTGCCCGATCCGCTCCTCGGCGGGCCGGCAGTCGAAGAGGAAGGCGGGGTCGACGCGGCCGTAGGTGGCGGGGACGACGGCGGCGCGGTCGGTGAGGGAGCCGACGAGCGCGAGCACCCGCTCGGCGTCGTCCGCCCGGTCGAGCTTGTTGACCACCACCAGGTCGGCCAGGCCGAGGTGCCGGTCGATCTCGGGGTGCCGGGCCCGGGTCGCGTCGAACTCGGCGGCGTCGACCACCTCGACCAGTCCGCCGTACACGATCCCCGTGAGGTCGCTGGCGAGCAGCATGCGCACCAGTTCCTGGGGCTCGGCGAGGCCACTGGCCTCGATGACGATGACGTCGGTCCCGGTCTCGGGCCGGGCCAGCCGGGCCAGATAGACGTCGAGTTCACCGGGGTCGACGGCACAGCACAGACAGCCGTTGCCGAGGGAGACGGTGGAGTCGCCGAGCGCGCCGGCCACCGCCATGGCGTCGATCTCGATGGCGCCGAAGTCGTTGACGATCGCGCCGATACGGCTGCCGCCGGAGCGGTGGAGCAGGTGGTTGAGCAGCGTCGTCTTACCGGAACCGAGGAATCCGGCGAGGATGACCACCGGGATCTGCGGGACCGGGCCCCGCGCGGCCGGGACCTGCGGCGTCGGAACCTGCGGGCTCGGGCTCTGCCCCAATGTGCTTGCCTCTCTCGTACCGCGGGGAGCGTGTGCCGCCCCAGGATACGAGTCACGCGATCACCGCGAAACGAACGGTCGTCACCAGGATCCGCGGGGCCGACGTCGGGGAAGGCGCCAGTGCGGGCGGCCCTCGCTTCCCTCTGTGCGCCTCCTCTCCGCCTCCCCGCCGGTCAGAGCCGCTCGGCACTCCGGAGGTGGCAAGCGCCGCACATCGCTCGCCGGTCCCGGTCACCCGCCCCGCACGCGACGACCGGCGACGGTCGCGTGAATCGGGGGTTCACATGGTCACGAAGAGGTCGGGCACCGGGAAGGGGGGGCGCCGCCGCGTTCGGTCTGGGAGTCGTCGCCACCCTGACGCTGACCGCCCTGCGACGCCGCGGCCACGCCGTACGGCTCCAGGAGAGACGTCTGGAGCTGGAGGAACTCGCGGGACGGCGCAGCGCGCTCGCGCATCAGCGGCGCATGCACGGGGACCTGCCGGCCCGGTCGATCGACGATCCGTCCCTCGCCGCGGTGATCGACACCTAAGACAAGGCCGTTCCGGCGGAGAAGCGCCGTCCGTTCCTCTACACCAACGCCTGGTACGCGTACCTCTTCCGCGTGTATCTGGCGGGGCTGCTGACCCGCGAGGAGTCGTACACGTATCTGCGCGAGTTCTTCCAGAGCCCGCTCTTCCGCGAGTACTGGGACGCGTCCCGGGCGCAACGGGCGACGCTGCAGCAGACCTCCGAGGAGGCGATGACCGGGCGGATGGCCGACGCCCTCGTCAAGGAGCTGGAGAGGCCGACACGGACGAGTGGTGGGTGGTGGGCACCCCGCCGCCCGCCTGGCCCTCGTCCGATTCCCGTCCCCCCGCCCGCCCGTGCCGACACGGGCGGGTGTCCGCGCCCGTACGGGCGGCCCGGCCTGAGCGGGAACCCGTACCGTTCTGCCAGCACGAAGCCCCTCACGTGAAGGACCGGTCCCTTCGAAGATCGCGCGCCGCATCGGTGTGCCCCGGGCGCCCGAGGCTCCAGCTCCGGAGCCGACTGCCCAGACCTCTTCGAGCTGAGCGACGGCGACTTCGCCGTCATCGGCACCGAAGCCACCGAACCGCTGGAGCGCGAGCTGCCGGCCGACGCCTCCCGCGGGGACGACGCACGCGTCGTCGTCGTCGGCCGCGAGACGCTGATCCGCGCCGAGGCGGACATCCCCGACTCCTGACCCGCGCCGAGGCGGACACCCCCGGCTCCCGAGCCGCGCCGAGGCGGACACCCCCGGCTCCCGAGCCGTACCCCTTCCTCCGTCCGGCCCCCGCTTCCGCCCCGTTCCCCGCCGCCTGCGGGCCGGGACCGGACCGACCCAGCAGCACACCCGGTCGCCGCTCGGCTGCACGTTTCCTCAGGGCACCCGACCGGTTCCCGGGCCTGACGACGACGCCCCCGCACGGCCCGCTACCGGGCGGCCGTCACCGGCTCCGGCCCCGTGTACCGCGCCGCCGGCCTGATGATCTTCGAGTCCCGGGCCTGTTCCAGGATGTGCGCGCTCCAGCCCACGACCCGTCCGGCGGCGAAGGTCGGGGTGAACATCTCCCGCGGCAGACCGCACAGTTCCATGACCACTCCCGCGTAGAACTCCACGTTGGTGTGCAGTTCCCGGCCCGGTTTCAGCTCCGCGAGGATGGCCTCGACCCGGCGCTCCACCTCGACCGCGAACTCGACACGCGGGCCGCCGAAGCCCCGGGCCACCTCGCGCAGCATCCGGGAGCGCGGGTCCTCGGTGCGGTAGACGGCGTGACCGAAGCCCATGATGCGCTCGCCCGCCAGCACCCGCTCGCGGATCCAGGGGTCGATGCGGTCGGGCGTGCCGATGGCGTCCAGCGTGTCCAGGGCCCGGCTCGGCGCCCCGCCGTGCAGCGGCCCGGACAGCGCGGCCACCGCTCCGGCGAGGCAGGCCGCGACGTCCGCGCCGGTGGAGGCGATGACCCGGGCGGTGAAGGTCGACGCGTTGAAGCCGTGGTCGACGGTGGAGATCAGGTACTGCTCGACCGCCCGGGTCCGCCGCGCGTCCGGCACGGTGCCGGTGAGCATGTACAGGTAGTTGGCCGCGTAGGGCAGGTCCTCGCGCGGCTCGACGGGCTCCAGTCCTTGGCCCAGCCGGTACAGCGCGGTGAGCAGCGTGGGGACGGCGGCGACGGCGGCGAGGGTGTCCTCGCGGCGGCGGCCGGCGTCGAGGTCGTAGACCGGGCGGAAGCCGCGCGCCGCGCCCAGCAGGGAGAGGGCCGTGCGCAGGCCGGCCAGTGGACCGGACCGCGCGCCGGCCGCGGCTACGGCGGGCAGCGCCGACCTCACCTCGTCGGGGAGCCCGCGCAGGGCGGCGGTCTCGGCGGTGAACGCGGCGGCCCGCCGCGCGTCCGGCAGTTCGCCGTCGACGAGCAGGTGCCAGACCTCCTCGAAGCGGCGGGTCTCGGCGAGCTGGACGGCCGGGTACTGCCGGTAGTGGTAGAAGCCCTCGGCCCCGCGTACCTCGCCGATCTCGGTGTCGGTCACGACGACGCCCGCGAGCCCGCGCGGGACGTCGACCGGCGCGGCCGCGGCCCGGTCGGTGGCGGCTCGGTGGGCGGTCCTGTTGACGGACATGATCTCCTCCTCGGAACTCCCCATGTATTGATGAGACTGTCCATACTTGATTAGTGCTGTGTCAATATTGATCCAGTCAATATGTATCAGGCGGCAACCGAGGGTGGATACGGTGACGTCCATGCGCGATCAAGAGCCCGGTCCCGCCGACGGCGAGCGGCTGAGCACCAGAGAGGCCGCCGAGCTGCTCGGCGTGAAACCGGAGACCGTGTACGCGTACGTCAGCAGGGGCCTGCTCGACAGCCGGCGCACCCCGGGCGGACGCGGGAGCACCTTCGACGCCAAGGAGGTGCGGGCCCTGGCCCGGCGCAACCGGCGCGAGGGCGGCTCCACCGCCTCCCCCGGCGGCGAACCGGCGGTGCGCACCCGCCTCACCCTCATCGACCGCGACCGGTACTACTTCCGGGGCGTCGACGCGGTGGAACTGGCCGGGCGGTGCTCCTACGAGGAGGTCGCCGAGTGGCTCTGGACGGGACGGCCGCATCCCGGCGCCGTCTTCACGGCGCCCGAGGCCTCCGTCGCCGTGGCCCGCCGGGCGGTCGGCGCGCTGCCCGAGCACGCCGGCCCGGCCGACCGGCTGCGGGTCGCCACGATCGCCGCCGCCACCGCCGACCCGCTCCGGTTCGACCTGTCCGAGGAGGCCGTGCTCGGCACCGCCCGGGTCCTCATCCCCACCCTGGTCGCGGCCCTGCCGCCGGTGGGCCAGGACCAGGGCGGCGACGGCCCGCTCGCCCGCCGGCTCTGGGCACGGCTCACCGGGCTCCCCGCCGACCGGGGATCGCTGCGGACGCTGGAGACGGCCCTCGCCCTGCTCGCCGACCACGACCTGGCCGCCTCGACGCTGGCCGTACGCGTCGCCGCGTCGGCCCGCGCGCACGCGTACGCCGCCGTGTCCGCGGGGCTGGGCGTGATCGAGGGTCCGCTGCACGGCGCGGCCAGCGGCCTCGCCCACCGGATGCTGCTGGACGTGCTCGACCGGGGCGCGGCCCCCGTGGTCGCGGAGGAACTGCGGGCGGGCCGCCGGGTTCCGGGGCTCGGCCACCGTCTCTACCCCGGCGAGGACCCGCGCGCGCGGGCGCTGTTCGCACTCCTGGCGGAGATTCCCCGGGCCGCGCCCGTGCTGGCGGCGGCCCGTGAGGTCGCCGCCACCGCCGCCCGCAGCACCCCGCTGCACGCCAACGTCGACCTGGCGCTCGCGGTGCTGACCGTCTCCTGCGGCATGCCCGCCTCCGCCGGCGAGACGATCTTCGCGGTGGCGCGTACGGCGGGCTGGATCGCGCACGCCCTGGAGGAGTACGCGGAACGGCCCCTGCGGATGCGGCCGAGCGGCGTGTACGTCGGCCCCCGGCCGCCGGTGCCGGTGCCCCTCTCCGAGTGACCGGGCGCGCGCGGCGCCACCGGCAGGCGGGGGGCGCCGACGGGCGGGGCGTTCACTCCGCCGGCGGCCGACCGAGTGCGGCGAGAGGCCGGGACCTCCAACTCAGGTTAGGCTCACCTCTGTGAGTCAGTGCTCAATCGTCTCTCAGGACCTCGCCGAGCCCGTTTCGGGGACCGCGGCGACCGCCCGGACCTGGCTGCTGCTGGAACAGCCCGGCCCGTGGGGCGCCAAGGCGCTCACCTCCAGCCACCTGGACCCCGCGGTGGGGCGCGCCCTGGAGAAGGCGGCCCGGGGCACCGGCGTACGGATCGCGCTGATCCGCCGACCCGGGCGCCACGCGGACGCGGGGACGTCCGCCGAGCGCCGCGTCTACGTGGCCCACACCGCCCCGAGGAGCACCTGGCTGCACACCGCCGCGCTCACCGACCCCGCCCGCCTGCTCGGCCTGGACTTCGCCGCGCTCGGCCGGGGCGACCACCGCGGCTTCGACGACGTGCTCGCCGGCACGCCGCACACCGGCGACCCGCTCGTCCTCGTCTGCACCAACGGCAAGCGCGACCGGTGCTGCGCTCTGCTCGGCCGGCCGCTGGCCGCCGAACTGGCCGCCGCCGGGACCGACGGCGTCTGGGAGGTCACCCATCTCGGGGGCCACCGGTTCTCCCCCACCGTCCTCGTCCTGCCGTACGGGTACGCCTACGGCCGGGTCGACGCGGGGGCCGTCCGGGAGATCCTGCGCGGTGTGCGGGAGGGGCGGATCGTGCCGGCGGGCTGCCGTGGCAGCTCGGCCTGGGAACGGCCCGGACAGGCCGCCGAGCTGGCCGTCCGCGCGGCGGCAGGCGAGGACGCCGCCGGGGTGCTGGACGTGGTGCGGACCGACGGTGCGGCACCGCACTGGGAGGTGACCGTGGCCCACACGGACGGACGGCACTGGCGGGTCACGGTGGCCCAGGGCGCGTCCCAGCCGCCGCGCCCGGAGAGCTGCGGAGCCTCCGTCCTCGGCTCACCGGCGCGGATGGAGATCACCGGCGTCCGGGAACTGACGCTGGCGTCGGCCCTCGCGAGCTGACCCGCGCTCCGGCGCCGGGGCGCCCGCGCGCGGGGGCCGCAGCGCCGGGGCGGGGAAGATCCGCCTCCCGCCCCGCTTCGGTCCGCCGCGCGCACCACGTACCGTCAAGGGCCATGAGCTCCACTTCCGCCCCGCGCCGTCTGCGCCTCGGCCTGCCGCGCCGGGTCTTCTCCCAGGTGCTGCTGATGCAGGTGGCGATCGCCGCGGGGGTCGCGGTGCTGGCCACCGGGCTGTTCCTGGCGCCGCTCGGCGATCAGCTGGACGACCAGGCGATGCGCCGGGCGCTGGCCATCGCGCAGACCACCGCGCAGCAGCCGCAACTCGCGGCGGATCTGCGGAGCACGCCCGCGACGGCGGACGGCCCGGTGCAGCGGGAGGCGGAACTGGTCCGCGAGGCCACCGGGGCCGAGTACGTCGTGGTCATGGACCGGCGCGGCGTGCGCTGGTCGCACACCGACCCGGCCCGGATCGGCGCGGCCGTGTCGACCGACCCCGGCGAGGCCCTGGCCGGGCACGAGGTCATGGAGATCGACGAGGGCACCCTGGGCCGCTCGGCGCGCGGCAAGGTACCGCTGCGCGACGGCTCCGGCGAGATCGTCGGGGCGGTGTCCGTGGGCATCGCCTACGACAGCGTCCGGGCCCGTCTGCTGCACGCCGTGCCCGGTCTCCTCGCGTACGCCGGGGGCGCGCTGGCGGTCGGCGCGCTGGCCGCCTGGCTGATCGCGCGCCGGGTCCAGCGGCAGACCCGTGACCTGGCCTTCTCCGACATCGCGGCGCTGCTCGCGGAGCGCGAGGCGATGCTGCACGGCATCCGGGAGGGGGTCGTCGCCCTGGACCGGGAGGGCCGCGTCCGCCTCCTCAACGACGAGGCGCGGCGCCTGCTGGACATCGGCGACGAGGCCCTGGGCCGCTCCCCCGACGAGGCGCTCGGCGCGGGCCGTACGGCCGAGGTGCTGGCCGGCCGGGTCACCGGCACCGACCTGCTCACCGTCCGCGGCCCGCGTGTCCTGGTCGCCAACCGGATGCCCACCGACGACGGCGGCGCCGTGGCCACCCTGCGCGACCGCACCGAACTGGAGCAGCTCGGCCGGGAACTGGACTCCACCCGCGGCCTGATCGACGCCCTGCGCGCCCAGGACCACGAACACGCCAACCGCATGCACACCCTGCTGGGCCTGCTGGAGCTGGAGATGTACGACGACGCCGCGGAGTTCATCGGCGAGGTCGTCGGTGACCAGCGGGCCACCGCCGAGCAGATCACCGAGCGCGTCACCGACCCGCTGCTGGCGGCGCTGCTGGTCGGCAAGGCGACGGTCGCGGCCGAGCGCGGGGTGACCCTGTGGGTGTCGGACCGGACCCGGCTGCCGGGCCGGCTGATCGACCCGGGGGGACTGGTCACGGTCGTCGGGAACCTGGTCGACAACGCCGTGGACGCCGCGGCGGGCACCCGGCACGCGCGCGTGGAGGTCGAACTGCGGGGCGAGGGGCGTACGGCGGTGCTGCGGGTCCGCGACACCGGGCCGGGCATCCCGGCCGACCGGCGGGAGGTGGTGTTCACGGAGGGCTGGTCCACCAAGGAGCCGCCGGCCCACCGGCGGCGCGGCATCGGGCTCTCCCTGGTCCGTACGTTCGCCGAGCGCCAGGGCGGCAGCGTCACGGCCGGCGAGGCGCCCGGCGGCGGCGCCGAGTTCACCGTCGTCCTGCCCGAGGCACTGGCCGCACCCGCGCCTGCGTCTGCGCCTGCGCCTGCGCCTGCGCCTGCGCCTGCGCCTGCGCCTGCGCCTGCGCTCGCCGGGTCTTCGTCCGGACCGGCCGATACCGGGAACGCCGCCGGGAACACCGCCGGAACCGCTGCCGGAAGTGCCGCCGGGGAGGGGGAGGGACGGTGATCGAGGTCCTGATCGTGGACGACGATCCCCGCGTGGCACGGGTGAACGCCGCCTACGTCGAGAAGGTGCCGGGCTTCCACGTGGCCGGCGAGGCGCACAGCGCGGCCGAGGCACTGCGGCGACTGGCCGCACCGCCCCGGCCCGACCTCGTCCTCATGGACCACTACCTGCCGGACCGGACCGGTCTGACGGTCGTCCAGGAGATGCGGCGGCTGGGCCTCCAGACCGACGTGATCATGGTGACGGCCGCGCGGGACGTGGCGACCGTGCAGGCGGCGATGCGCCAGGGCGCGTTGCAGTACCTGGTCAAGCCGTTCGCCTTCGCGGGCCTGCGGATCAAACTGGAGGCGTACGCGGAGCTGCGCCGCACCCTCGACGGCGGCGGCGAGGCCGAACAGGCCGAGGTGGACCGGATGTTCGGAGCCCTGTCCGCGCCCTCGGAGCCGGGGCTGCCCAAAGGGCACTCCCCCACCACCGCCGAGCTGGTGCGCCAGTGCCTGATGGGGGCCGAGGGGTCGTTGTCGGCCCAGGAGATCGCCGAGCGGACCGGGGTGAGCCGCCAGACCGCCCAGCGCTATCTGAAACTGCTGGAGCGCACGGGCCGGGCCCGGCTGACCCTCAGATACGGCGACGCGGGCCGCCCGGAACACCGTTACGTGTGGGCGACCCGCGCGTGAGGGTGGGACACCCGGCCGGTACGAGGTGCCGGACCGCTCCGTCACACGGCCCCGGCTCCCGTCAGCGCCCGCACCTCGGTCTCCGCGTGCCTGGCCGGGTCCGGCGGCTCCGGGGAGGTGACCGTGCCGAGCCAGCCCGCGAGGAATCCCAGCGGGATCGAGACGACGCCCGGGTTCTGCAACGGGAAGTACTGGAAGTCGACGCCCGGGAACAGCGCCCCGGGGCTGCCCGACACCACCGGTGACACCAGCACCAGCGACACCGCCGGGACCAGGCCGCCGTAGACCGACCACACCGCCCCCCGCGTGGTGAAGCGGCGCCAGAACAGGGAGTACATCAAGGCCGACAGGTTGGCGGAGGCGGCCACGGCGAAGGCGAGGCCCACCAGGAAGGCGACGTTGAGGTCCCGGGCCAGCAGATCGGAGCCCGGGTGGATCACGGGTGGAGCCGGAAACGGCCAGGACTCCACCCGTGGGTGGAGTCCTGGGGCGGGACGGCGGGACGGCCCCGCACGGCGGCGGCCCCTGCGGCAGCAGGGCCCTGGACGGGCCCGCACGGCCGCCTTCCCGCAGGCCCGGCAGACGCGGCAGAGGGCCTCTACGCGTCGATCCGGGACCGGTCGAGCGTCGCCGCCGAGTTGGAGATGAACTCCTTGCGGGGAGCGACGTCGTTGCCCATCAGCAGGTCGAAGACCTGCTCGGCGGCCTCCAGGTCGGTGAGGTTGATCCGGCGCAGGGTCCGCCGCCTCGGGTCCATGGTCGTCTCGGCCAGCTGGTCGGCGTCCATCTCGCCGAGGCCCTTGTACCGCTGGATGGAGTCCTTGTACCGGATGCCCTTGCTCTGGAACTCCATCAGCTTGTCGCGCAGCTCGCGGTCCGAGTACGTGTAGACGTACTTGTCCTGGCCCTTCTTCGGCTGCGTGATCTCGATGCGGTGCAGCGGCGGCACCGCGGCGAAGACCCGGCCCGCCTCGACCATGGGCCGCATGTAGCGGTGGAAGAGGGTCAGCAGCAGCGTGCGGATGTGCGAGCCGTCGACGTCGGCGTCGGTCATCATGATGATCTTGCCATAGCGGGCGGTGTCGATGTCGAAGGTCCGGCCCGAACCGGCTCCTATGACCTGGATGATCGCGCCGCACTCGGCGTTCTTCAGCATGTCCGACACGGACGACTTCTGGACGTTGAGGATCTTGCCCCGGATCGGCAGCAGCGCCTGGAACTCGGAGTTGCGGGCGAGCTTCGCCGTGCCGAGCGCGGAGTCTCCCTCGACGATGAACAGCTCGCTGCGGTCGACGTCGTCGCTGCGGCAGTCGGCCAGCTTGGCGGGCAGCGAGGAGGACTCCAGGGCCGTCTTGCGGCGCTGCGCGTCCTTGTGCTGGCGTGCGGCGATACGGGTGCGGGCAGCCGCGACCGCCTTCTCCATGACGACGCGCGCCTGCTGGGCGGCGTCACGCCTGGTCGAGGTCAGGAACGCCTTGAGTTCCTTGGTGATCACGTTGTTCACGATCCGGCGGGCCGCCGAGGTACCGAGCACCTCCTTGGTCTGCCCCTCGAACTGGGGTTCGGCCAGACGTACGGTGACGACCGCCGTGAGCCCTTCGAGGGCGTCGTCCTTGACGATGTCGTCCTCGGCGACGCGGAGCAGCTTCTTGGCGCGCAGCACCTCGTTCATCGTCTTGGCGACGGCCTGCTCGAAGCCGGCGACGTGGGTGCCGCCCTTGGGCGTGGCGATGATGTTGACGAACGACTTGACCGTCGTGTCGTAGCCGGTGCCCCAGCGCATCGCCACGTCGACCCCGAGGTCGCGGGTGACCTCGGTGGGCGTCATCTGCCCGTGCTCGTCGAGGACGGGCACCGTCTCCTTGAAGGTGCCCTGCCCGGTGAAGCGGAGGACGTCGCAGATGCCCCGGTCGCTGGCCAGGTACTCGCAGAACTCGCTGATGCCGCCGTCGAAGCGGAAGGACTCCTCGCCCTTGCTGCCGCCCTCGCCGAGACCGAACTCGTCCCGGACGACGATGGTCAGGCCGGGCACCAGGAAAGCGGTCTGGCGGGCCCGCTGGTGCAGGTTCTCCAGGGAGAGCTTGGCGTCCTTGAGGAAGATCTGCCGGTCCGCCCAGTACCGCACGCGCGTGCCGCTGCGCGACTTCGGGATCTTCTTGGCCTTGCGCAGCCCGCTCGCGGCCTCGAACCGGGCGTCCGCGCCGCCGCCGGCGAAGGAGCCGGGGACACCGCGCCGGAAGCTGATGGCGTGGGTGTGGCCACCGCGGTCCACCTCGACGTCCAGGCGCGCGGACAGCGCGTTGACCACGGATGCGCCGACGCCGTGCAGACCGCCGGACGCGGCGTAGGAACCGCCGCCGAACTTGCCGCCGGCGTGCAGCTTGGTCATGACGACCTCGACGCCCGAGAGGCCGGTCTTGGGCTCGACGTCGACCGGGATGCCCCGGCCGTTGTCCCGCACCTCCACCGAGCCGTCGTCGTGGAGGATCACGTCGATGTGGTCGCAGTAGCCGCCCAGGGCCTCGTCCACGGAGTTGTCGATGATCTCCCACAGGCAGTGCATCAGACCGCGGCTGTCGGTCGATCCGATGTACATACCGGGGCGCTTGCGCACGGCCTCGAGCCCCTCGAGGACGAGCAGGTGCCGCGCGGTGTAGTTGGAACCGTCCCGGTCTGCTCCTGCCAGCAGCGCAGTGGACGGCACGGACGTCTCGGCGGTCACGCGGTTCGCTCCTCGCTGAATTTCAGATGGGGCCCTGTTGGGTAAGGGCGCGGCGTCGTTCACCGCTCAGAGGGTACCGAGCCCTGGTAGAGCCGTTGTAACGCCACCCTCGTCACGGAGTCAGCCTAGTCCACGGTCGCATACCTGTTCGATCCCTCGATGGAGTGAAGCACACATCACGTTCCCTTCGAGGCATGAACCATTTAGGCTCCGGGCACGTCCTCATGAACAACCGGCAAGCCAGCCGGCGGGGACCGACACTGACCGACAGCGCGAACCCGTACCACACACAGACACGCGATACGGCACATTCGCCGCCAACCGGCAACAGCCAGCCTCCTCGGAAACTTTTTTCGAGGAAAAGCCACGAGCGGGAACGTTTTGGGGCTGGTTGGATGTTGACCCTGGTACGACAGCTCGTCGAGCTAGAGAAGAGGCGACGTGACTACTGTTCTGACTTCCGCGAGCCCGCTGACGGCCGCCGACCGTTGCGACCGCTGCGGGGCCCAGGCCTACCTCCGCGTAGTCCTGCTGAGCGGCGGGGAACTGCTCTTCTGTGCCCACCACGGGCGCAAGTTCGAGCCGGAGCTCAAGAAGATCGCCGCTGAGATACAGGACGAGACCGAGCGCCTGACCTCCGTCCCGGCAAGCGACTCCGAAGACGAGCGCTGATATTTCGCGTCCCACGACGAGCGAGACCGGCACAGGCCGGTGAGGGCGGGCCGCCTCCCAACCCGGAGGCGGCCCGCTCTCGCTCTTTCGCGAAGACCTCTCATCCCCCGTCGGCCGCCCTGGTCCCGCCCTCGGGGGCCGCACCGCCCGCTTCGCGTCCCATGCTCCGCAGGACGGCGGAGACGCGCGTGTACACCCCTGGGCTGTCCGGCCGACCGCAGCCGCTTCCCCAGGACACCAGCCCGATCAGCTTGCCCCGGGCCACCAGCGGCCCCCCGCTGTCGCCCTGGCAGGCGTCCCGGCCGCCGTCCTGGTCACCGGCGCAGACCATCGTCTCGGCGCGGTACTGCCCTTCCTCGCTCCCCGGATACGCCTGCTCGCACAGCGCGTCGGCCAGGACGCGCACGCGGGCCCCGTGCAGGCTGGTCGCGTAGTCACCGGCGCCCGAGGTGTCCCCCCAGCCGTAGACCACCGCTTCCGTGCCGGGCCGGTAGGCGGGGTCGCCCTCGGCCGCCATCGTCAGGACCGAGCCGGCCGGAAGGGGCTCGGAGAGGGTGAGCACGGCGAAGTCGCCGGTGTTGCTGACATCGTCGTAGTCCGGGTTCACCCGGACGTCCCGCACCGGGATCTCCGCTCCCCCGTCCGCCAGCAGGTCCGTACGCCCCGTGACGACCTTGAGGTCGCGCAGCTGCTCCGGCGGTGTTCCGAGGACCTCCCGACCCAGGCAGTGGGCGGCCGTGAGCACGGTCGTCCGCCCGACGGCCACTCCCCCGCAGAACTGCCCCGCCCGCGTCCCCCCGAACCGGTCACGGCTGGACAGGGCCACCGTCCAGGGGCTGTCGGCCACCTCCACCGGGAATCCCCCGACGACGACGCTGTCGGCCACCGCCGGGCGCGCGGCCGGCAGCGGTGATCCCAGGGACGGCCCCGGGGGCACCGCCAGTGATATGGCGATCGAGACGGCCGCCAGGACCAGCGGCCGGGCCAGCGCCCGGACGTAAGGGCGACGCATACGGACTCCTCACTCCATGTGGTCGTGAAACACCCAGAGTGATCCACCCGGAGTCGCCCCGCACCCCAACGAAGACGGACCCGCGCCCTCCCGGCACGGCGAAGGGCCCGGCCCCCGAGGCGGGGTCCGGGCCCTGACGACCGTGGCGGTGTGACCTAGTCGAGGTAGTCGCGCAGCACCTGCGAACGGGACGGGTGGCGCAGCTTGGACATGGTCTTGGACTCGATCTGGCGGATGCGCTCACGCGTGACGCCGTAGACCTTGCCGATCTCGTCGAGGGTCTTCGGCTGACCGTCGGTGAGACCGAACCGCATGGAGACGACGCCCGCCTCGCGCTCGGAGAGCGTGTCGAGGACGGAGTGCAGTTGCTCCTGCAGAAGCGTGAAGCTGACCGCGTCGGCCGGGACGACCGCCTCGGAGTCCTCGATGAGGTCACCGAACTCGCTGTCGCCGTCCTCGCCCAGCGGGGTGTGCAGCGAGATGGGCTCGCGGCCGTACTTCTGGACCTCGATGACCTTCTCCGGGGTCATGTCGAGTTCCTTGGCCAGCTCCTCCGGGGTGGGCTCGCGGCCCAGGTCCTGGAGCATCTGGCGCTGCACACGGGCGAGCTTGTTGATGACCTCGACCATGTGCACCGGGATACGGATGGTGCGGGCCTGGTCGGCCATGGCGCGGGTGATCGCCTGACGGATCCACCAGGTGGCGTACGTGGAGAACTTGTAGCCCTTGGTGTAGTCGAACTTCTCCACCGCGCGGATCAGACCGAGGTTGCCCTCCTGGATGAGGTCCAGGAAGAGCATGCCGCGGCCGGTGTACCGCTTGGCCAGGGAGACCACCAGACGGAGGTTGGCCTCCAGGAGGTGGTTCTTGGCGCGGCGGCCGTCCTCGGCGATGATCTCCAGCTCGCGCTTGAGCTTCGGGGCGAGCTTGTCGGCGTTGGCGAGCTTGTCCTCGGCGAACAGACCGGCCTCGATGCGCTTGGCGAGCTCGACCTCCTGCTCGGCGTTGAGCAGGGGGACCTTGCCGATCTGCTTGAGGTAGTCCTTGACCGGGTCGGCGGTGGCACCGGCCGCGGCGACCTGCTGGGCCGGCGCGTCGTCCTCGTCGTCGTCGGACAGTACGAAGCCCGCGTTCTCGGTGCCCTCGGGCTCGGCCTCGACCTTGGTGTCCTCGAGCACCTCGTCCTCGAGGAGCTCGGCGTCGTCCTTCTTGGCCGTGGTCTTCTTGGCCGCCGTCTTCTTCGCGGTGGCGGTCGTCTTCTTGGCCGCCGTCTTCTTGGCGGTCGTCTTCTTGGCCGCCGCCTTCCTGGCGGGCGCCTCTTCCTCGACGGCGGGCTCTGCCGCGGGGGGCGCCGGGCTGGCGGCGGCCTTCCTGCTGGTCACCGTCTTGGCCGCGACCGTCTTGGTGGCGGTGCGCTTGGCCGGACTCTTCGCTGCGACGCTCTTTCGGGTGCGCTTGGGCTCCGCGGCACTGACCATCAGCGTCACACCCTCTTCCTCGAGGATCTGGTTGAGGCTGCGCAGTACGTTCTTCCACTGAGTGGCCGGAATCTGGTCAGCTTCGAAGGCCCGACGCACGTCGTCGCCGGCGATCTGCCCCTCAGCCTTTCCCCGCTCAATGAGCGCCATGACAGAGACGGACTCGGCGATCTCCGGCGGGAGCGTACGGGATGTGCTGGCCGACACGAACAACCTCTCGGAACGTTGAAAACGGCTTCCGGCCCCGTCCGGGGAGGACGGGAGCCGACCGCCGGCTTGGGGATGGGCCGACGGCGCGGGCGGGGCCGGGAGAGGCACAGCGCCGTGAACGGCGTCCGTATTCCCTCCGCGGCTGTCACCTCTTAGGTCATCGCGTTGTTCCCACGAGCGTTACGCCCAATCCGCGTGGCCCGAGTCACACCCCGAAAGAGAGCAAACTCGGTCAGATGACTCCAGAAGGGATCACTGACTGCCCCCGTCCGATCCGAACGCGCCACAACCATGACCTCACACCGCCGACCCCGCAGAGCCGTCCAGGCGCTGCGGGGTCGGCGGCGGCGGCGACCGGCCGGGCGCCGCCACAGGAGGGGATGGCACGCCCGGCCGGTTGCCGCTGGGAGGGGCGCTGTCAGTGCTCGCGGGGGGCGGGCACCACGCGCTCCACCTCGGGGTGGACCGTGAGCAGTTGGCGCATGGCCGACTCGGCGCCCATGCCGTCACCGGCCGCGAGGGCGTCGACGATCCGCGCGTGCTGGGCCAGCGACACGTCGTTCGGTCTGTCACAGCCCGTGACCGGGCCGCCGGACACCTGGAGGGCGGCGGACACGATGCCGGAGAGGTGCTCCAGCATGCGGTTGCCCGCGACCTGGATGAGCAGGGAGTGGAATTCGGCGTCGGCACGGGAGAAGGTGAGGGCGTCGCCCTGCGCCATGGCGTGTCCCATGACGCCGACCATGTCGGTGAGGCGCTGCTGCACTTCCTCCCGGCCGTGCCCGGCGGCGAGGCGGGCGGCCAGCGGCTCGATCGTCCAGCGCAGCTCGTTCAGCTCGCGGCGCTGGTCGTCGCGCTGGGGTCCGAAGGCCCGCCATTCGATGATGTCCGGGTCGAGCAGGTTCCAGTCGCTGACGGGGCGCACGCGCGTACCGACGTTCGGACGGGCGCTCACCAGTCCTTTGGCCTCCAGGACGCGCAGGGACTCCCGGACCACGGTGCGGGACACCTCGAAGCGCTGGCCGATCTCTTCGGGCACAAGGGGACGGTCGGCACCCAGATCTCCGGAAACGATCATCTGACCGAGCTGCTGAACCAGTTGTCCGTGCAGCCCGCGGCCACGGTTGCCCGCGCTGCGCCGGCTCACCCGGCCCAGTTCGGGGTCCGCCCCTTCCCAGGCGGGTGCTCCGACGCGGTCGACGGCGGGCGCCTCGGCGTAGGGGTAGCGGTCGAGTCCGCCCGCACTCGCGAGGCCGGAGTCGGCGTTACGGGCGGCGGTCATCATGGTGTGCGCAAGGGTACTCACGCATCCTTTGTCGGCGCCGTTCCCAACTCCCTTGAGGTCTTTGGTGAAAAGCACACGAAAGGGTGATCGCTCACCCCTTCGCAATTGACGCCTTATCGGAAAGAAATGGACTTTCCTCGGGGAGTTGCGAGCACGCCCGGAATCGAGAGGTCAGTCGGTCGTCATCGGACCCGGCCGCGCAGGGTCATGAGCAGATACGCGCAGAGCAGGGTGGTCAGCGACAACGCCAGTGCGCTGCCCACGGGTTGGACGAGCACGCGCAGCACCGCCGCCACGTAACGCTCCCCGCCGAAGGGCCACTGCGACAGCAGAACCTCGCGCAGCCGCATCGGGAAGTCCGCCGCGCTGCGAACGGACCGCCCGTTCCAGACCCTCTGCACGACCGGGACGACGAGCACGGGTACGGCCACCACGGCCGCGAGCCCGGCCGTGGTGGACCGGAAGAGACCCGCGGCCAGCAGCCCGGCCCAGGCGCAGCCGATCACCAGACCGGCCCATCCCGCGCTCAAGGAGAGCCAATCCGCAGGAACTCGCGCGAGTTCCCGGCCGTAGAACACGTGGAGCACCTGCGCGTCACAGGCCACCGTGAGCGCGGCCAGCAGCAGCGCGGTCACCGCGGAGACGAGGAGTTTGGCGCTCAGCAGCCCCAGCCGCCGGGGCACGGTGCCGCGGTCCGCCGCCAGGGCGGGGTGACGGAACTCGTCACCGAAGGCGAGGGCGCCCAGCAGTCCCGCTCCGAGCGCGGCCGGCGGCAGCGGCACCTGGCGCGGCCATGCGGCCAGCAGACGCGACTGCGGGGTGTGTCCGATCCGGGCGAGGACCACGGCGGTCACGGCGGACAGGACGAGCACGGCGGCCCCGGTGACGAGCCCGGTGCCGACACCGGTGACGCGGCGGCACTCGTAGCGCAGAGGGCGGAGCGGGCTCGGCGCGGAGCGTACGGAGATGGGGGGCGGGAGCGGTGCGCTGCCGGCGCCGGTCCGCCCGGGGACGAGGGACGTGCCCTGCGGGGGCCTTCGGGGGGTGTTGTCCCGCGTTTCCTGCCCTGCGGGCGCGGTGCGGTCGTCATCGGCCGGTCCGTCGTGCCCGTTGAGCCCGGTGAGGTGCTCACCGGCCGGTCCGTCGTCTCCGGCGACCCCTTCGGAGTCCGCGCCGGGGCCCATGTCGCCCACTTCGTCGGCCAGTCGATGGACGAGGACGCCGTGCCGGAAGGCGGTCTCTCCCACGTCCGCGCACGTACTGCCGTACACGGAGAGCCGGTTGCCGCCTTCGCGGATCACCTCGATCGAACGGTGGCCGGTGCGCGCCTCCTTGGCGAGGAGCGTGGCGAGGCGGGCGGCGTACGGGGTGCGGACGGCGACGCGGGGGCGCAGGCGGGTGCGCGAGAAATCCGCCGCGGACTGGTCGGCTACGAGCCGGCCCCGGTCCAGCGTGACGACGTGGTCGGCGGTGCGCGCGGCCTCCTTGGGGTCGGCCGTGGTGTACAGGACCGTGCCGCCCTGGTCCGCGTAGGTGCGCAGCGCTCCGTGCAGCCAGTGCCCCTCCCGCGTGGAAAGCCCCTCGGCCGGGCCGTCGAGGACCAGGGTGTGCGGATCGGCCAGCAGGGCGCAGGCGAGGCCGAGGCGACGGTCCATGCCGCGCGACAGGGTGCCGAGGCGTTCGTCGCGCAGACTCACGAGACCGACCGCCTCCAGCACTTCGTCGGCGCGGCGGACCGGAACGCCGGCCGCCGCGCAGAGCATGCGCAGATGCCCGCGGGCCGTACGGGCCGGATGGCCGGGCACTTCGCCCAGCAGTACGCCGACTTCCCGTGCCGGGTGGGCGATGCGGTGCAGGGGGCGGCCTCTGAAGTGCGTGATGCCGCGCCCCGGTTGCAGTTCGAGCATGAGTCTCAGCGCCGTCGTCTTACCGGCGCCCGGTGCCCCGAGCAGTGCGGTGACGCGCCCCGCGAGCGCCTCGAAGGAGACATCGTCGACGGCTGGCGGAAGCTCTTTGCGTGGTGTGCTGGTCAGTCCGAAGGCCTGGATCACCCGCAGCAAGATAGCGCGGTATGTCCGGTTTTTCGGGCATCGCACGGCCCGCCCCCAGCACCGGCCGCCCGGCTCGACGGCTCGACGGCTCGACGGCTCGACGGCTCGACGGCTCGACGGCTCAACGGCTCAACGGCTCAACGGCTCAACGGCTCAAGGATCACCGTACGGGCGATCACCGTACGGGCGATCACCGTACGGCGGCCGGGCGAGCGCGCTGTCTCCGCTCACCTCCGGGCCGTCACACCTCGGGCCGGAGCATGGGCGGGTTGAGCAGTGTCGCGCCGCCGGCCCGGAAGAGCTGGGCCGGGCGGCCGCCCTGGCGGGTGGTCGTGCCGCCCGTGGGGACGAGGAAGCCCGGGGTGCCGGTGACCTTGCGGTGGAAGTTGCGCGGGTCCAGGGCCACTCCCCAGACCGCCTCGTAGACGCGGCGCAGCTCGCCGACCGTGAACTCGGGCGGGCAGAACGCCGTGGCCAGTGACGAGTACTCGATCTTGGAGCGGGCCCGCTCCACCCCGTCGGCCAGGATCTGGGCGTGGTCGAAGGCCAGTGGGGCGACGGGCTCGCCCTCGCGGCCGTAGCCGTTCTGCCCCAGCAGTTCCTCGACCGGCGCCCAGCGGGCGTTGCTGGCGTCGCCGCCCGCCCGGGGTGCGGGCAGGTCGGGCGCGAGGGCGAGGTGGGCGACGCTCACCACCCGCATCCGGGGGTCGCGCCCGGGGTCGCCGTACGTCGCCAACTGTTCCAGGTGGGCGCCGTTGTCCTGGGCGGGGGCGGCGGGGTCGTGGACGCACAGTCCGGTCTCCTCCGCCAGTTCGCGCGCCGCCGCCTGCGCCAGGTCCTCGTCCGGCCGGACGAAACCGCCGGGCAGCGCCCAGCGCCCCTTGAACGGTGATTCGCCCCTGCGTACCGCCAGCGAGCACAGGGAGTGGCGACGCACGGTCAGTACGACCAGGTCCACTGTGACGGCGAAGGGCGGGAAGTCTGACGGGTCGTAGGGCATGACGCGATCATAGTCGTCTTCCTGACGATAAACACGTTGTTCACCGCTTGTACCGTCCGCTGGTCCAGCAGCGTACGGGATCGGGCCCACCTTGCGCTCCCGGTGGTCGTACCGTCCGGTCTCGTACCCGGTCACACCCCCAGTTGCAGCCCTTCAGCCGCCTCCTCGACCATGGCCAGGCCCAGTCTGCCGACCCGCACGGAGAAGGGTGCCCCGGCGACCCGGAGCCCGGACAGGCCGATCTCCCCCAGGGGCGCCCCGCGCAGGGGATGCAGGGCGACCGTCCCGGCGGGCACGTCGGGGCGGATGCCCACGAGCGTGGTGAGCAGCGCGACGCCCGCTGCCGCCGCCGTGGCGGCCGGGCGGCAGGCCGCCGGGTGCGGTACGGGAACGCCTCCCTCCGTGCGCTGCTCCCCCGCGTACATCTCGGGCAGCCGGTGGCCGAAGGCGGCGGCTGCGGACAGCACCCCGCGCAGCAGCGCACCGGCCTCCTTCTCATGCCCTGCGGCGGCCAGGCCCGCCACCGCGACCGCCGTCTCATGGACCCGGACGGCGCCGGCGCGGTGACCGAACGGGTTGTACCCCGCCTCCTTGGTGCCGAGTCCGCGCAGTCCCCAGCCGGAGTCCATGGCGGGGCTGCCCAGCAGCCGGGCGAGCTGACCGGTCCGGGCCCCGTCCAGCAGGCCCGGTGCGTGGACGCCTCCGCCCAGCAGCCCGGTGTCGAGGAGGTGCGCGGCGCCTGAACCGAGGTGCCGTACGGGGCGGCCGTCGGGCATGCGGGCCGCCACGGGCCGGCCGCCGCCGGGGTCCTCGATCCAGAAGTCCCGGCGGAACGCGCCGCGCAGGTCCTCCGCCCACTGCCGCAGTCCGGTGCCGCCCGGTCTGCCGCAGGCGTCCAGCAGGTCGGCGCCGAGCAGGGCCGCCCGGTGGGCGTGGGCCTGGGTCTCGCAGCGGACCGGTCCGCCGGGCTGGGGGGAGGGGACGTAGGTGCCGTCTCCTACGGTGTTCCGCAGCCAGGTCAGGCAGTGCTCGGCCGCCGGCAGCAGCTCGTCCGTCTCCGCTTCGGGGAGGCCCCAGCGACGGGCCTCCGCGAGGAGCACGGGGAAGAGCAGGGTGGCCTCGGTGCCGGTGCACACCGCCGGCAGATGCGGGCCGGCGTCGCGTCGGGGTCCGGGGATCATGCCGGAGCGCGGTGTGGCGGCGGGGATCTGGGTGCGGGCGAGGACACGCAGCGTCCCTGCCGCGAGCCGGGTGCCGAGGGGGAGCGCCATCCGGGCCGCCGCGAGTGCCTCGGCCGGGGCGAGGCCGCAGCGCCAGGGTGCTCCGGCCGCCGGATACAGGTCGGCGGGGCGGGTCCGGTCGCGCAGCAGGAGGGCGCGGAGGTCGGCGACGCTCGTCCGGAGGAACGCGGCCACCTGCGGGTCGTCGCCTCGCGCGGTGGCGGAGGCGAGCGGACCGGTCGCGAGGTGACCGGCCGCCCGGACCGGGTTCGCGCCATCCGCCCGCACCTTGAGCTCCAGGCTCGCGTTGCCGCCCGGCGGGAGGTCGAACTCCCAGCGCAGCACTCCCGCCGAGGCGAGCGCGTCGGCGGGTGGCGGGTCGGCCGTGACGGAGGACGTCCCGGCGGGGCATCTCCAGCGCAGGCCCGAGTCGTGCACGGTGGCGGGCAGGTCCGGCCCTGCGGCGCCCGCCGCGATGGTCCCGAGGTCGGCCAGGTCCGTGCCGAGGGACAGCTCGACGGGGAGGCGCAAGGGGCGGGTGGCCGTGTTGCGCAAGGTGATCCGCTCCGTGCCGTCCGCGTGCCGGGTCCGTTCGACGACGACGTCCGGGTCGGGTGTGGGCGGCGAGGAGACACCGACCGTCCCGACGAAGCGGGCACGGTCGGCGGCGGTCATGCGCGCCTGCACGGCGACCGGTTCGCGCCCCGCCACGAGGAGCCGGCTTCGGGAGAGCAGCCGTCTGCCGTTCCGGTAGAACCCCTCCAGCCCACGGCCGGTCAACTGGCCTTGATCACCGGATACGGCCAGGCCCGGCAGCGCGACGCAGATCATGACGTCGTGGGCGGGCGGCAGGGCACCGGAAGGTCGTCCGCCCCTCGGCACGGCGCCTCCGCGAGCGGCCGGCCGGCTGTGCGGCCGCTCCCCCGGGAGCATCCGTGCGTCTGCCCGCGGTGGCGTCCGGCCGTCCGGGCGGGCCGGCGTGGGAGGCGGCAGGGGAAGGGGAGGGTGGCTGGTCGGCGTGGGAGAGGAGTTGGGGGCGGCAGCGGAGCGGGCCGGCGTGGGAGAGGAGTTGGGGGCGGCAGCGGAGCGGGCCGGCGCAGGAGGGGGAGTCGGGACGGCCGGGGTGGCTTCGGAACCGCTCGTCGGCACGTCGTCTTCGCTCTTCTCGACCGGCTTCGGTCGTCCGGCCCCCCGCTCCTCCACTCGCCCCGGTCGCCGGATGACCCGCTCCCCCGCACACCCCGGTCGTCCGGCATCCCGCTCCTCCCCCCGCCCAGGCCCTCCGGGGGACCTCACCGGTTCACGCCCGTGAGGCGCCCCGGTACCGCCAGGAGCCGGACCGGTGGCGTCGGCCTCGACGGGCGGAGTCGGCTCATGCATACGGGGACTTCCTCTGCGCTCGACAGGGCTCGGGCGGGAACGGTGCCGTCTGCGGAACCGGTCGGGGCCCTGGACCGATGGCCCCGTGGCCCGCCCCGGTGTGCCGCCACATGAGTGAACGGAACCGGCCTCCTCCGGGTCACGCTCACGGCTCCACACGGCCAAGCGGACAGCGGCTCCTCTCAGCCGGGTCATCGACGAGGCCCTCCCTCGGACGGGCTCGCCGACGCGCCGACCCGCGCCCACCGCCCCCGCTCCGCGCCTGGCGGGAAGGAGTTCCACGCACCGGCTACTCCGCATTCGCGGCCTCTCCCCCTCCGCTGTCCCGCTCCCCCGTCCGAAGGTCCGGCCCGGTGCCCGTCTCCCGCCGGCCGAGGGGTGAGCGCCGCGTGCGGTCCGACGAGGCAGGCACCGGACGTGTACCGGCCCCGGGGGTGCGGGGACGCGTCCGGGCGGCGCCCGCCTCCCGGCCTCGCGTACGCGGACGGCGGCGGGTGCCGCTCAGCGTGCCGGTGGTACAGGCGGGCGTCGGCCGGCGGGCCGTCGTCGACGTCACGGAGACGGAGGAGGACTCGTCCGGCAGCGGGTCCGGCGCGCGACTGTGGGTTTCGTCGGCGGCGGCCTCGTGTCCGGCCGGGCCGGTCCCCGCTTCCCGTCGTACCGGAGTGCGGTCGCTCCCTTGTCCGGCGTCCTCTCCGGTCGGCGTCCCGGTCGTCCCCGAGGGCTGACGGCCCGTGCGTTCACCGCGCAGGCAGGTGCGGATCGTCTCCGGGTCGAGGCCTTCGTTGCAGGCCTGGTGGAGGAGTCGGGCGAAGAGGTAGTCGGGGTCCGCGGCCAGGGCCATGGCCAGCGCTTCTCGCGCCTCCAGTTCATCACCGGTGGACCAGGCGACCCAGCCGGCCAGGGTGAGGGGCGCGGCGGCGTACTCGCCGTAGGAGCCGGTGCAGCGGCGGGCCAGGGCACGCCACAGCCGCAGCGCCCGAGGTGCCGCGTCGCCTTCCATCCACTCGGCCGCGCGGTCGCGGGTCGTCCGGTCCTGCAGTCCGAGGATCAGCCGGGCGGCCTCGTCAGGGGCCAGCAGTTCGTCGTCGCGCAGGTCGGCCCGGACCACACCGGTCACCGTCGGGGCGCCCGCCAGCCGCTCCATGATCCGCTCCGCCAGTCCGAGCGTCTCCTCGGCGACCTCCGCGCGGCTGCCGTCGTGGAGGATGCGGGAGACCAGGGTCATGCTGGCCGCGTCGAGCGCGGCCTCCTGCGCGCGGGCGGTGGAGCCCTCCGTGGGGCGCAGCCTGGCGTGCAGGTCGCGCAGGGTGCCCCGTACCTGGATGCCCGCGTAGGTGGCCGCGGCGGCCAGCACGGATGTGCCGGGCAGGCCCATCGGCGTGCCCTCGGCCGGGCAGCAGGGCTGGTCGCAGCAGTACGACCAGAACCGTCCGTCCGAGATGCACAGGGCCTCGACCACGGGCACGTCGAGAGCGCCGCTTTCGACCCGCACCCGCTGGGCCAGAGCGCGCAGCCTGTTCATCACCTGCCGGCCGGTCTCTCCGTCGCCGGGTTCCTGGCAGAGGTAGACCACCATCTGTCCGGGGCGGGCACCCCTGCGCGTACTGCCGGTCACGAGGCCGTGGACGAGTTGCCTGGCCGCCGCGCCCCAGTCGTCCTCGTGCGGGGGGATGCCCAGCCGCGCCCGGCCGCCGAACCGGCCCCGCCCGTCCCGCTCGGTCAGGGCGACCAGGACGATGCTGTCCTCGGGTCGGTAGCCGAGGAGGTACGGCAGCGCGTCGGCCAACTCGGCCGGGGTGCGCAAGGTGATCGGGGACGCGTCGTCGTGCGGCTGCGGGACGCTGTGGTCTGACCGCTCCCGGCCGCTGATGTCGCCGTTCTCGGAGGGGCCGGTCGGTCCGTTGTGGTTCGTCATGGCCCGACGATCTCGCGGAACGCAGGACTCCGCTCAGCCCTGTGGATAACTCACATCGCGGACATGCCATCAACGGGAAGCGCGCTGCCGGCGGCGCTCGGCCGCTCCCGCGGGCAGCCGCCCGTCCCGTCACCGCATGGAGACGAGCAAGGGCGTACCGGTACCCGCGACCGCTCCGGAACCACGGGCCGGTGTCCGCCCAAGGGCACGGACGCCGGGAGGCGGCAGCGCCCTCAACGGCTGGGGTGCTCGCACGCCGTGGGAGAGGCGGCGTCCGGGGCGGAAGCCGCGCGTGTCTCGCGGCGGGTGCCGACGGCGGGCGCCAGGAAGACCGCCACGGCCACGAAGGCGAGCACGACGGTCATCGCGGTACGCAGGCCGTAGTGGTCACCGAGGAACCCCAGCCCCGGGGGTCCCACGAGGAAGGCGACGTAGCCGATCATCGCCACGAGGCTGACACGGGCGGCCGAGTCCGGGCCGGAGTCCCCGGCCGCGGAGAGGGCCAAGGGGAAACCGAGCGAGGCGCCCAGACCCCACAGGAGCACGGCCACACCGGCGAGGACGGCGTTGTCGGAGAAGACGACCACGGCGAGGCCCAGGGCGGCGGAGACCGCGCTGGCACGGACGACGGGCGCACGGCCGAAGCGGTCGATGAAGAGTCCGCCGCCGAAGCGGCCGATCGTCATCGCGGCGGCGAATCCCGCGTAGACGGCGGACCCCAGGGCCGGGTCCATGCCGTGCCCGTCGACCATGAGCAGCGGCAGCCAGTCGTTGGCCGCCCCCTCCGCCAAGGCCATGGTGAGCACGATGCCGCCGATCAGCAGCAGACGCCGGTCCTTCCAGGCCGCGGGCCGGCGGGACCTGCCCCGACCGCCGGCGCGTCCGCCGGCGGGTGCCCGGCCCACGCCGTGCGGGATGGCCCGCAGGGCGTGGGCGAAGACGGCGACGGTCACGGCGGCGACGGCCGCCAGGTGCCAGTGCGCGGGGAAGCCGACGGCGGTGCACAGGATGCCGATCGAGGCGCCCACGACGGTTCCGAGGCTGAAGAAACCGTGCAGCGTGGGCAGGACCGTACGGCCGGTGATCCGCTCGACCTCGGCGCCGTCGATGTTGACCGCCACCTCGCTGCCGCCCATGCCCGCGCCGAACAGGAAAAGCCCTGCCGCGACGGCCGGCGCGGACGACCACAGCGTTCCCCCGCCGATCACCCCCATGCCGAGGATGACGAGGGCGGTTCCCCCTCCCATCACGGGCCGGGTCCCGAACCTGGCCACCAGCGCGCCGGAGCCGAGGACGCCGAGCATGGAGCCGACGGAGAGACCGAACAGGACGATCCCCATCTCCGCGGTGGAGGCGCCGAGCCGGTCCCTGATGTCGGGTGTGCGCGTCACCCATGAGGAGATCGACAGGCCGGGCATGAGGAAGAAGAGGAACAGCGCGGTGCGGCGGCGACGCGTGGCCAGGTCTGTCACTACGGGTTCGATCCAGACGTGAGACGACCACGGATGCGGGTCACCCGGGCGAGTACGTACGAACGTACATCCCGGAGGAGATCATAGGAAGGGGGCACCCTGCCGGGACCGCTCGCGCGAGGCCGTCGCCGTCGTGTCGTCGCGGCCCGGCGCCGGGCCGCACCGCCCCCCCAGGGGCGCGGCATCAGCTCGCCGAGCCGTGTGGACGAAGGCGTACGGCCTCCCCGGCAGGGGCGATGACGGCCTATCCGGCCAGGGCCAGGACGAGGGGGAGCACGTCCCCGGCCCCGGCCTGGCGCAGGAGGCGCGCGCCGACGGCCAGCGTCCAGCCCGTGTCGCTGTAGTCGTCGACCAGCAGGACCGGACCGGGCGTGGCGGCCAGGGCGGCGGCGAGTCCCTCGGGCACGGTGAACGAGGCGGCCAGGGCGCGCAGCCGCTGGGCGGAGTTGCTCCGGTGCGCGGCGTGCTCGTCGGCGTGCTCGGTGCGGGCCAGGCTGCCCAGCAGCGGGAGCCTGCCGACCCGGGCTACCCCTTCGGCCAGGGAGGCGACCAGGCGGGGCCGGGAGCGGGAGGGCACGGCGACGACACCCACGGGCCGTGGCACCCGGCCGGGAGAGCCCTCGGCCCAGCCGCCCGGCGACCGTGCCCAGTCCGCCAGCACGGTCACGACGGCGGCCAGCACGTCGTCCGGGACCGGCCCGTCCGGCGCCTGCGCGGCCAGGATCGGCCGCAGCCGGTTGCCCCAGCCGATGTCCGACAGCCTGCCCAGCGCGCGGCCGGTCGACGCCTGCTGCCCCGCGGGGATACGGCCCTTGAGGTCCAGGCCCACCGCGGCCAGCCCCGTCGGCCACATCTTGCGGGGTTCGAGCTCGACACCGGGGCGGTCCAGTTCCCCCGTGGCCGCCGCGAGGGCACCGGCGGAGACGCCGGGGTCGATCCAGGGTCCGGCGCAGTTGTCGCAGCGGCCGCAGGGAGCCGCCTTCTCGTCGTCGAGCTGCCGCTGGAGGAACTCCATCCGGCACCCCGTGCCCGCCACGTAGTCCCGCATGGCCTGCTGCTCCGCCGCGCGCTGCCGCGCGACCCACGCGTACCGCTCCGCGTCGTACGTCCACGGCTGCCCGGTCGCCGTCCAGCCGCCCTTGACGCGCTTGACCGCCCCGTCCACGTCCAGGACCTTGAGCATCGTCTCCAGCCGGGAGCGCCGCAGATCCACCAGCGGCTCCAGTGCCGGCAGCGACAGCGGGCGACCCGCCTCGCGCAGCACCGCCAGCGTGCGCCGCACCTGTTCCTCCGGCGGGAAGCCCACCGACGCGAAGTACGCCCAGATCGCCTCGTCCTCCCGCCCCGGCAGCAGCAGTACGTCCGCGTGGTCGACTCCCCGCCCCGCTCGCCCCACCTGCTGGTAGTACGCGATCGGCGACGAGGGCGACCCCAGGTGGACCACGAAGCCCAGGTCGGGCTTGTCGAAGCCCATCCCGAGCGCGGACGTGGCGACCAGGGCCTTCACGCGGTTGGCCAGCAGGTCCTCCTCCGCCTGCAACCGGTCGGCGTTCTCCGTCTTCCCCGTGTAGGACGCCACCGCGTGCCCGCGCTGTCGCAGGAACGCCGCGACCTCCTCCGCCGCCGCCACCGTCAGCGTGTAGACGATCCCGGAACCCGGCAGGTCCCCGAGCCGCTCCCCCAGCCACGCCAGCCGGTGCGCCGCGTCCGGCAGTTCCAGCACGCCCAGCCGCAGGCTCTCGCGGTCGAGCGGTCCGCGCAGGACCAGGGCGTCGCCGCTCCCCGTGCCCAGCTGCTCGGCCACGTCGGCGGTCACCCGCGCGTTCGCGGTCGCCGTCGTGGCCAGCACCGGGACACCCTGCGGCAGCTCCGCCAGCATGGTGCGCAGCCGGCGGTAGTCGGGCCGGAAGTCATGGCCCCAGTCGGAGATGCAGTGCGCCTCGTCGACCACGAGCAGGCCGGTGGTGGCCGCCAGCTCGGGCAGTACCTGATCACGGAAGTCCACGGAGTTCAGGCGTTCGGGGCTGACGAGCAGCACATCGGTCTCCCCTCGCTCCACCTCCCCGTAGACCGCTTCCCACTCCTCCGGATTGGCCGAGTTGATCGTGCGCGCCCTGATCCCGGCCCGCTCCGCCGCCTCGACCTGGTTGCGCATCAGCGCGAGCAGCGGCGAGACGATCACGGTCGGGCCGGCGCCCCGCCTGCGCAGCAGGGCGGTGGCCACGAAGTACACCGCCGACTTCCCCCAGCCGGTCCGCTGCACCACCAGCGCGCGCCGGTGCTCCTCCACCAGGGCCGACACCGCCTGCCACTGGTCCTCTCTGAGCCGCGCGGCGCCACCGGGGCTGCCGACCAGCTCGGCGAGGACGGCGTCGGCTTCGGCACGGAGCTGCGGATTGTCCATGCCCCCATGCAACCCGATCCCACTGACAGTCGGCGAATCCGCGGGATGCCCGCTCGCCCGTGGCAGCCGTGGCGACGGCCGCCCCGCGGCAACGGTGCGGCGAGGACCGGGGAGCGGCGGTACGGCCCGTCCCGGACCGCGGGCACCCGGCTCCGCGGCACGCGCGCGTGCCGATTCCGTGGACACCATGCGTCACGGGCGGAAGCCATGGGTAGGGATATAAAACACACATCACCCGATAACGGTCGACGGCTCCAATTGCTCGTTGCCGCAACCAGGTTCGACAGGAAGAATTGGACTCCGCTCCCCGCACGGCACGGCCGTGATCCGGCAGGGCTTCACTGCGGTGCGCGCCCCCGAATCCGACCCCTGCCCGCGATGTGGGCGCGTAGCCGAAGGGAGGAACGTGACCTTCGGATTCGCTCCGTCCTCGGCCGCGTCGTTGTCGCCGTCCACCGTTTCCGCCACCCGTGTACTGGAACCGGCGGAGTGGGCCGCCGCCGGCATCCCGCTGCTGCGCAGCCCCCGGGAGATCGTCAGCGGACTGCACGCGCGCCATCGTCCCAGGCCCGCCACCACCATCGTGGCCGTGCTGGACCCGGACGAACGCCTGCGTGCCAGCGCCTCGTTCACCAGCCGGCCGGCCGCCGACGGCTGGCTGTACCGCAATGTCCTGCTCGCGCAGCTCCGCCGGGTCATCCCGCACGACCTCCGCCGCCGCACGCCGGTACGCACCGCGGTGCTGCTGCGCTGCCGCGACGGCGACGCGCGCTGGACGGAGGAGGACGGGGCGTGGATGTGGGGCCTGCGGGACGCCTGCACCCTGCACGGCCTGCGCTGCGGGGCGTACATCACGCTGACCCGCGACGGCTGGCAGGTGTTCGGCGAGGGCCGGGGTGGGCGCCACCCCGACTCCGCTTCCGAGCCGGAGCCGTTCGCCACGTCGGAAGCGCCCGTCCCGCTGCCCCGTACGGGCGGCGCGGCGTCCGAGATGCTGCGCCGGGCGGCGGCTCGCTGACCGTCACGGCACGGTCCCGTACGCCTGCGGCCGCAGTCCCGACGGCCGGCAGTCCGGCCGAGCGGGCGAAGCGAGGACGACTTGCCCCGACGCCCCGGCCCCAGCCTCGCGCGGCACGCCGGCGCGGAGCACGCGAAAGCCGCCGCCGTACGGCTGCCGTACGGCGGCTCCTTCGCCACTCCGGCGCGGACCCGGCGCGAGGGAACCGGCTCAGGCCTTCGCGCCCAGCACCCCGTTGATGCGCTGCGGGTCGCCGCAGACGATCAGCAGGGCGCCGGCACGCTCGTGGGCCAGCGACAGCGCGGTGGCGGCCGCCGCTTCGGGACCGCCGTTGACCGCCACGACGACCACGGGCCGCGAGGTGGCACGGCCGGCGGTGGCGGCGTCCGCGTAGAAGACGTCGTCACCGGCGTCGTGCTGGGCCCAGTAGGCGGCCTCACCGAAGGACAGTTCGTGGGTGGCCCACGGGTGGGGGTCGCCGGTGGTGAGCACCAGCACGTCACCTGGGGCGCGGCCCGAGTCCAGCAGCAGGTCCACGGCCTCTTCGGCGGCGTCGAGGGCGCCTTCGACCGAGGCCGGGATCAGCTGGATCTGCGGAGTGGCCGAGGCCGCCGCGGGGGCGGGCCCGGCCGGAGCCGCGTCGCGGGGGGCGCGCTGCACCGGAGGCGTGGGACGGAGCGGACCGGGACGCCCGGGACGCGGCGGGGCCACGGGGCGGGGACCGGGTACGGGGCGGGGGGTCGGCGCGGTGCGGCCACTGGCCGGAGTGGCGCGGGGACCCTGGGCACTCTCGTGAATCTGAGGCTCCTCGGGAATGAGAGGCATGAGCTGATTTTTATCAAACGTTGGTGCGGTTCGCGTCAGCGGGTGGCACGGACGCACGGACGGCAGCGTCAGAAGTCGAAGCCGAGCTGACCCTCGATCTCCGGACCGCTTCCCTCCGCCGAACTGCGGACCTTCTTGAGGTGCCGCCACTGGGGCAGCGCATCAAGATACGCCCACGACAACCGGTGGTACGGGGTGGGGCCCCGCTCCGCCAGTGCGGCCTTGTGCACGGGCGACGGATACCCGGCGTTGTCCGCAAAACCGAAGTCTGCATGGTCGATACCCAGTTCGGCCATCATTTTGTCGCGCTGGACCTTGGCGATCACCGAAGCCGCCGCGACCGCCACGCACGACTGGTCGCCCTTGATCACCGTACGGACCCGCCAGGGCCTGCCCAGGTAGTCGTGCTTGCCGTCGAGGATGACCGCGTCCGGCCGCACCGGCAGGGCCTCCAGGGCGCGGACCGCCGCGAGTCGCAGCGCGGCCGTCATCCCGAGGCCGTCGATCTCCTCGGGAGAGGCGTGCCCCAGGGCGTACGACGTCACCCAGGCCCGCAGTATCTCGGCCAGCTCGCCCCGCCGCTTGACGGTGAGCAGCTTGGAGTCGGTGAGGCCCTCCGGCGGTCGGCGCAGACCGGTGACCGCGGCGCAGACGGTGACGGGACCCGCCCACGCGCCGCGCCCCACCTCGTCCACCCCGGCGACGATCCTGGCTCCGGTCGTGGCGCGGAGAGAGCGCTCGACGGTGTGGGTAGGCGGTTCGTACGGCATGGCGTTCATAGACTACGCCGCGCCCGACCGCCGTCGGCACCCCGGTTCCCCCGGTGACTCCCGCCCCTCGGCCGCCCCCTCACCGGTCGCCGCCGGTGCTCTCGGCGGCCGGCGTGGCCCCGGCCGGCCCGCCGGTCCATCCAGCCGTCGCCAGGCGCCGTCAGGCGCCGTGCGGACGCAGCAGCGGCACCATCAACTGGTCGATCATCGTCTCTATCTCCGGGTCCGACCATTCGCAGCCGCACACCTTCGACCGGTACATCATCATCGCCGGGACCGCATCGAAGACGCAGCCGTTCGCCGCGTCGGAACGCACTTCGTTCCGTTCGATCCCCCGCTCGATGACCTCACGCAACAGTGTGAGAGTGGGCTCGACGACGCCGTCCATGATCACCGCGTGGAAGCGCTCCGCCTGCACGGTGTCGCACTCGTGAATGACCGAGCGCAGGGCGAGCCCGGGCCGGGAGAACATCGCGTCGCGGGCCCGCCGGCACAGCGCGAGCAGGTCCTCGCGCACGCTGCCCAGATCCGGCGCGGTGTCGAAGGCCGGCAGTCCGGAGCGCAGGGCGTCCGCGACGAGGTCCTCCTTGGAGGGCCATCGCCGGTAGACGGCGGCCTTGCCGGTCTGGGCCGCGGCCGCCACGCCCTCCATGGTCAGCCCGTTCCAGCCGACGGTGCCGAGCTGGTCCAGCGCGGCGTCGAGGATCGCGCGCTCCAGCACCGCGCCGCGTCGGCGAGAGGCCGTCCGAGCGGAGACGGGCTCCCAGGGCGAAGTAGTCATGCAACTGCCTCCAGGGGCATAGGAAGCGGGATTCCTGCAGGTGGGCGGAGGTGCCGTGGAGCCGCTAGGGGGACAGGCCACACGACACGGGCACAGTGAACGGTTGCGTTCACTGTCCGGCAGTCACTACCGTCGTCGTGACAGTGAACGTCAGCGTTCACTATGGACTTCGTGGGGGATTCACTGTGACCACCTCTCCGTTGATACGAGAACAGAAGCCGGAGCCGGTCCGCCGGAACCAGCGGCCCGGCATCGCACTCGCCGTCATCGCGGCCTGCCAACTCATGGTCGTGCTCGACGCGACGATTGTGAACATCGCGCTCCCGCACATTCAAGACGCCCTCAGCTTCAGCACCACCGACCTCACCTGGGTGGTCAGCTCCTACACCCTCACCTTCGGCGGTCTGCTGCTCCTCGGCGGGCGGGCCGGGGACATCCTCGGCCGGCGCCGGGTCTTCATGACCGGCATCCTGCTGTTCACCTTCGCCTCGCTGCTCGGCGGGTTCGCCCAGGAGCCCTGGCAGTTGCTGGCCGCGCGGGTGCTCCAGGGAATGGGCGGCGCGATCGCGTCCCCCACGGCGCTCGCGCTCATCACCACGACGTTCCCGGAGGGGCCGGAGCGGAACCGGGCCTTCGGGGTCTTCGCCGCCGTCTCCGCGGGCGGCGGCGCCATCGGCCTGCTGGCCGGCGGCATGCTCACCGAGTGGCTCGACTGGCGCTGGGTGCTCTTCGTCAACGTGCCGATCGGTGTGCTGATCACCGTACTCGCCCCGATGTTCATCAACGAGTCCGAGCGGCACTCCGGCCGCTTCGACATCGCCGGCGCGGCGACCTCGACGGCGGGCATGGCCACCCTGGTGTACGGCTTCATCAGGGCGGCGGACGAGGGCTGGCGGGACAGCCTGACCATCGGCTCCTTCGCCGCCGCCGTGGTCCTGCTGCTCACCTTCGTGCGGATCGAGTCCCGGGCCAGGGAGCCGATCACGCCGCTGCGGATGTTCACCGACCGCAACCGCTCCGGCACGTATGTGATCATGCTGAGCCTGGCCGCCGCGATGTTCGGGATGTTCTTCTACATCGTGCTCTTCGTCCAGAACGTGCTGGGCTACACCCCCATCCAGGCCGGGCTCGCCTTCCTGCCGGTCACCGTGGTGATCGCGCTCGGCGCCGGTCTCTCGCAGCGGTTCCTCCCCGTCTTCGGCCCCAAGCCGTTCATGCTCACCGGGACGGCGCTCGCCACGGCCGGCCTCGCCTGGCAGGCACTGATCAGCGCGGACAGCACCTACGCGGGCGGCGTACTGGGCCCCATGCTCGTCTTCGGCTTTGGGATGGGGCTGAACTTCGTCACGCTGACGCTGACTGCGGTCTCCGGGGTCGCCCAGCACGAGGCGGGCGCGGCCTCCGGTCTGCTCAACACGGCGCAGCAGGTCGGCGGGGCGCTCGGACTGTCCATCCTGACGACCGTGTTCGGCACGGCGAGCAGGAACGAGACGGAGAAGCAACTGCCGGACTTCCTCGCCGACGGCTCTGCCGAGCAGCGGGCGGAGTTCGCGCGGACCCACCGGCTTCCGGCGCCCTGGGGGCATGACGTGCTGGCCCAGGGCATCTCCGCGGCCTTCGTCCCGGCCGCCGTGATGGCCCTGCTGGCCCTGGCGACGGCCTGGCTGGTGATCCGGGTCCGCAAGAGCGACCTGGAGGCGCTGTCCGGAACCGCCGGACCCGGCGTCGGGTGAGGAGCCGGGGCGGCCCGGCCGCGGGCGGTCGGCAGGTCTTCCCACGCCCTGCCGGCCCTCGCCCCGCCGGCCCACGCCCGCGCGCCCGTACGCGCTCCACCGCCGCATGCCCCTTCCCCTCCTGACGACTCACCGCACGCCCACAACCCGCTGCCGCCCTGCCGCTCACACGGCAGACGCCTCACGCGGCACTCGTCATGACAACGCCCGAGCGGTCACCGAGAGTTCCCGAATGCACAACGAGATATACAGCGAGTAGTCAAGCGGCCCCTGATCCGCCCTCCGCCGACGGTCAGAGCGCCGCCGTCAGCCACTCCGGCAGCCGCTCGGTCCGCTCCACCCACGCCACCGGCGGCGCCCCCGCCTCCCCTGCGGCGACCACGCCGCCGACGATGGCGCAGGTGGTGTCGACGTCGCCGCCGACCTGGGCCGTGGTCCAGAACGCGCGCTCGTACGCGCCGAGGGCCCGTGCCGCCGACCAGAGCGCGAACGGGACCGTGTCGTGCGCGGACGTACGCCGCCCGCACCCCAGGACCGCCGCCACCGTGGCCGCGTCGTCGTAGTCGAGCAGGTCCCGGGCCCGGCGCAGCCCCGCGCCGACCGCGCTCTTCGCCGGCACCAGGGCGATCACCCCGTCGATCAGCGCCCCGGCTCCCGGCGGGCCGTCGGGCGACGCGGCCAGCGCGGCGGCGGCGGCCACGGCCATGGCGCCGACCACCGCCTCCCGGTGCTGGTGCGTGGGATAGGCGGAGATCTCCGCTTGGTGCGTGGCCTGCTCGGGATCGTCCCCGTACCAGGCGCCCAGCGGGGCGATCCGCATCGCCGCGCCGTTGCCCCACGAGCCCTGCCCGTCGAAGAGGGCGGCCGCGAGTTCCCGCCAGTCACCGCCCTCCCGGACCAGCCGCAGGAGCCGGTTGACGGCCGGCCCGTACCCGCGGTCGGCGTCATGGCGCACGGCGAAGGAGCGCGCCAGCGCCTCCTGGTCGATACGCCCGTGGGCGGCGAGCACCGCCACCACGGAACAGGCCATCTCCGTGTCGTCCGTCCACTGCCAGTCCCCGGCGGGCACCTCGTGCCGCTTCAGCAGGGGAAGGTTGACGGGCACGAAGTACTGCGAGCCCAGCGCGTCACCCACCGCCAGTCCGCGCAGACTGGCCAGCGCCCGGCCCAGGCGTTCCTCAGCAGGGGTATGTGCGGTATGTGCGGTCATCCGGCTGCCACCCTCATTCGATCATTCAGTACGGTTCCGGGTCCCGCCAGTGGGAGAAGGGGCGGTCGAGCCGGTATCTGCCGTCCTCGCCGAGAACGAGCATCCGGTACTCGCCGTTCCCCGGGTTGGACAGCGACTCGAACTCCGCGACCGTCCAGTGGAACCAGCGCATGCAGAACAGCCGCATGGCCAGGCCGTGCGTCACCAGCAGCACGTTCGGCGGGTGGTCGGGCTCCTCGAAGCTGCGGAAGAGGCTCTCCAGGAAGCCGCCCACCCGGTCGTACACGTCGGCACCGGACTCGCCCTGGGCGAAGCGGTAGAAGAAGTGCCCGTAGGCGTCCCGGTACGCCTTCTGGCGACGTACGTCCTCGCGGTCCTGCCAGTTGCCCCAGTCCTGCTCCCGCAGCCGGGGCTCCTCGCGCACCCGTATCAGCTCGCTGTCGAGGTGGAAGGCGCGCAGGGTCTCGTGGGTCCGCCGGTAGGGGGACACGTACACGCTGACCCGCTCCCGGCCGAACAGCTCGCGCAACTCCTTCCCGGTGTCCCGGGCCTCCTGCCGGCCCCGCTCGGTCAGTCCCAGGGCGTGGTCGGGTTCGCGCTCGTACACGGAATCGTCGAGGTTGCCCGTCGACTCGCCGTGCCGGACAAGGACGATGCGCCGTGGTCGTGCCATGCCAAGACCCTAGATCGCGCCGGCCGGCGCCGAGCACCCGGGCGGGCTCCATACGGCGTAGGTCACACACGCACGCTCCGGCTCACACGGTCCAGGAGGGCTCCAGCTCCACGACGTCCCCGGTCAGGGCCTCGACATCGGCCTCCGTCTGGGCCCGCAGGGCGAGCCGCTCGATCCGCTCCTCGCGGTACTTGCCGTGCTCGGCGGCGGCCTGCCACATCGACAGCACCAGGTACTCGTTCCCCGGCGCTTCGCCGAACAGGCCCCGGATCATGCCGGGCGACCCGGCCATCGCCGGGTTCCAGACCTTCTCCTGCATCAGGGCGAAGTGCTCGGCGCGCTCCTCGTGCACCCGGCAGAGGGCGACCCGCACCAGGTCGGCGTCGGTGAAGCGGGGTTCGAAGCCGGTCTTCACGTCGAAGCGGTGGTCGAAGAGGCGGGTCCTGGCGTTCTTGAAAGTGCCCGACTGCGCGGCGGCCAGCCGGTCGTGGGAGCGGGCCATGAACGAGTCGTAGAAGGTACGGCTCTCCCAGAAGGTGAAGACGTGCGCGACGTCGGGGCGTATCCGGCTCCAGCCGCCGCCCTGCCCTCGGAAACCCGGCTCCCCCGGAAGCCCCGCCCACTTCCGCTGCCCCCGCTCGAAACCGCGGCGGTCCACCACGGTGCAGCGAATCCACTTGACCAGCACCGCGCCATGGTAAGGCCAGGGCCCGCGGCGCGGTCGCCCTTGCGTGCTCCCGCCGTCCACCGCCGCTCCCCCATGCGTGGCAGGATGGACAACCGGCCGTCACTGTTCGGCAGTTGGGGTGGACGGACAGGGCGGGCTACCGGGAAGGGGAAGTGAGTGAACGGCCTCAGCAAGGGGATCAGGAAGGTCGAGGTCGCCCTGAGATGGGACCCGAACCCGTCGGGCGAGCCCCCCGCCGATCTGGACGTGGTGGCCGCGACCTACCTGGCGGAGGCGCCGTACGGCGATCCCGCCTATGTGACGCACTTCGACAGCCGCTCCCCCGACGGCACCATCTATCTCAACCGGGACAGCCAGGACGGCAAGGGCTTCGGCTTCGACGAGGTCATGACCCTGGAGCTGGAGCGGGTCGACGCGCGGTACGCGCGCGTGGTGGTCGGTGTCGTCATCCAGCAGCGCGCCGGCCGGCGGACCTTCGCCGGCGTGACCAGCCCGGGACTGCGCATCCGCGAGGGGTACACCGACCTCGCCTCCTCCGACTTCGGGGACGTCCTGGGGGCGACGGCGGCCACGGTCGCGGAGTTCGTCCGGGACGAGGACGGGGCGTGGGAGTTCCGGGCCGGTGTCCACGGCTACGAGGACGACCCGGCGGACTTCACCCGGGTCATGGGCACGCTGCGCCGCCCCTGAGCGGCCACCGGGCATGAGCAGGGGGCGACGGCCAGGGCCGTCGCCCCCTGCTCATGGGGTCCTACGCGTCAGCTGCAGCCGCTGGTCGAACCGCAGCCCTCGCAGATGTAGCAGGAGCCGGCCCGCTGCATCTTCGTGCCGCAGGAGAAACAGAGCGGGGCGTCGGCCTGGATGCCCAGCTGCATCTCCACCAGCTCGGCGCTGGTGTGCGCCTGCTTCGGGGCGGGCTTGGCCGCCTCGACCTCGGCCTTCGGCGTGGCGACCGCCTTCAGTTCCTGGGCGCGCGGCGCCGACTGGGCCAGGCCCTCCACGTCGACCTCGTCGTCGGACGGCTCGTACGAACCGGTCTCCAGGTGACGCTGGCGCTCCTCGGCGGAGTGGATGCCGAGCGCGGAGCGCGTCTCGAAGGGCAGGAAGTCCAGCGCCAGGCGGCGGAAGATGTAGTCGACGATCGACTGCGCCATCCGCACGTCCGGGTCGTCCGTCATGCCGGCCGGCTCGAAGCGCATATTGGTGAACTTCGAGACGTACGTCTCCAGCGGCACGCCGTACTGGAGGCCGACGGAGACCGCGATGGAGAAGGCGTCCATCATGCCCGCGAGGGTCGAGCCCTGCTTGGACATCTTGAGGAAGACCTCACCGAGACCGTCGTCCGGGTAGGAGTTGGCGGTCATGTAGCCCTCGGCGCCGCCGACGGTGAAGGACGTGGTGATGCCGGGACGTCCCTTCGGGAGGCGCTTGCGGACCGGACGGTACTCGACGACCTTCTCGACCTTGGCGGGCTCGACGGCCGCGGGGGCCTCGGCCTTCTCCTCCTTGACCTCCTTGGTCTTGGCGGAGAGCGGCTGGCCCACCTTGCAGTTGTCGCGGTAGATCGCGAGCGCCTTGACGCCGAGCTTCCAGGCCTCGTAGTAGATCTCCTCGACCTCCTCGACGGTCGCCGTCTCCGGCATGTTGACCGTCTTGGAGATGGCACCGGAGATCCACGGCTGGATCGCGGCCATCATGCGGACGTGGCCCATCGGGGAGATGGCCCGCTCGCCCATGGCGCAGTCGAACACCTCGTAGTGCTCGGGCTTGAGGGAGGGGGCGTCGATCACATTGCCGTGCTCGGCGATGTGGGCGACGATCGCCTCGATCTGCTCCTCCTGGTAGCCCAGGCGGCGCAGGGCCTGCGGCACCGTGCCGTTGACGATCTGCATCGAGCCGCCGCCGACCAGCTTCTTGAACTTGACCAGCGCGAGGTCGGGCTCGACACCGGTGGTGTCGCAGGACATCGCCAGGCCGATGGTGCCGGTCGGGGCGAGGACGGACGCCTGGGAGTTACGGAAACCGTTCTTCTCGCCGAGGTGCAGGACGTCCTGCCAGGCCTCCGTGGCCGCGGCCCACACCGGGGTGTCCAGGTCGTCCATGCGGACGGCCGTGCCGTTGGCGTCGGAGTGCTGCTTCATGACGCGCTTGTGGGCGTCGGCGTTGCGGGCGTAGCCGTCGTACGGGCCGACGACCGCGGCCAGCTCGGCGGAGCGGCGGTAGGCGGTGCCGGTCATCAGGGAGGTGATGGCACCGGCGAGCGCGCGGCCGCCGTCGGAGTCGTAGGCGTGGCCGGTGGCCATCAGCAGGGCGCCGAGGTTGGCGTAGCCGATGCCGAGCTGGCGGAAGGCGCGGGTGTTCTCACCGATCTTCTCGGTGGGGAAGTCCGCGAAGCAGATCGAGATGTCCATCGCGGTGATGACCAGCTCGACGACCTTCTGGAACCGCTCGGTCTCGAAGGACTGGTGGCCCTTGCCGTCGTCCTTGAGGAACTTCATCAGGTTCAGCGAGGCGAGGTTGCAGGACGTGTTGTCCAGGTGCATGTACTCGCTGCAGGGGTTCGAGCCGTTGATCCGGCCGGACTCCGGGCAGGTGTGCCAGTGGTTGATGGTGTCGTCGTACTGGATGCCCGGGTCGGCGCAGGCCCAGGCGGCCTCGGCCATCTTGCGGAAGAGGCTCTTGGCCTCGATCTCCTCGATGACCTCACCGGTCATCCGGGCCCGCAGACCGAACTTGCCGCCCTGCTCGACCGCCTTCATGAACTCGTCGTTCACCCGGACCGAGTTGTTGGCGTTCTGGTACTGGACGGACGTGATGTCGTCGCCGCCCAGGTCCATGTCGAAGCCCGCGTCGCGCAGGGCGCGGATCTTCTCCTCTTCCTTCACCTTGGTCTCGATGAAGTCCTCGACGTCGGGGTGGTCGACGTCCAGGATGACCATCTTGGCCGCACGGCGGGTGGCGCCACCGGACTTGATCGTGCCGGCGGAGGCGTCGGCGCCCCGCATGAAGGAGACCGGGCCGGAGGCGTTGCCGCCGGAGGAGAGCAGCTCCTTGGAGGAGCGGATGCGGGACAGGTTCAGGCCGGCGCCGGAACCGCCCTTGAAGATCATGCCCTCTTCCTTGTACCAGTCGAGGATCGACTCCATGGAGTCGTCGACGGACAGGATGAAGCAGGCGGAGACCTGCTGCGGCTGGGGCGTGCCCACGTTGAACCACACGGGGCTGTTGAAGCTGAAGATCTGGTGCAGGAGGGCGTAGGCCAGCTCGTGCTCGAAGATCTCGGCGTCGGCGGGCGAGGCGAAGTACTTGTAGTCCTCGCCGGCCTTCCGGTACGTCTTCACGATGCGGTCGATCAGCTGCCTGAGGCTGGTCTCGCGCTGCGGGGTGCCGACGGCGCCCCGGAAGTACTTGCTGGTGACGATGTTGACCGCGTTCACCGACCAGAAGTCGGGGAACTCGACGCCGCGCTGCTCGAAGTTGACCGAGCCGTCGCGCCAGTTGGTCATGACGACGTCACGACGCTCCCAGGCCACCTCGTCGTAGGGGTGCACCCCCGGGGTGGTGTGGATGCGCTCGACGCGGAGCCCCTTGCTCGCCTTCGTGCCCTTGGCGCGGGAACTCCGTGCCGGACCGCTCGCCGTCTCTGTCATGCCGCCTCCCTGATACGGGCGAAAACGCCCTGAAGTGCCCCGATGTTCCCGTGGCACGGTGTTCTGTCTGGTGCTGCGGACACCTCGCTCCGTCCGCAGCAGGTCTTCTTCTCCGCCGCCGTCCGGCCGGTCCCCGGTTCCTCGGTCCGGGCCCGGCCCGCCGGTCAGTCGGCGGCGCCCGCGGGCTCGGGGACCTGGGCGGTCCCTCCTGGCCCGGGGCCGTCCTCCTGGCTCCCCGCGCCGGCGTCGTCGCCGTCCCCGCCGGGCCGCCCGGTCTCTTCCCTGAGTTCCGCGATCGCGGCCTCGAAGTCGTCGAGCGAATCGAACGCCCGGTAGACCGAGGCGAACCGCAGATACGCGACGAGGTCCAGCTCCTGGAGCGGGCCGAGTATGGCCAGCCCCACGTCGTGGCTGGTCAGCTCGGCGCTCCCGGTGGCCCGCACCGCCTCCTCGACCCGCTGGCCGAGCTGGGCGAGCGCGTCCTCGGTGACGGGCCGCCCCTGACACGCCTTGCGCACGCCGTTGATGATCTTGGCGCGGCTGAACGGTTCGGTGACCCCGGACCGCTTGACCACCATCAGCGAGCAGGTCTCCACGGTCGTGAACCGGCGAGAGCAGTCAGGGCACTGGCGGCGCCTGCGGATCGACGTGCCGTCGTCCGTCGTACGGCTGTCGACGACACGGCTGTCGGGGTGCCTGCAGAAGGGGCAGTGCATGGGACTCCAACCCTCCTCACGGCAGACTCATTGGCCTCACAAGGGCCCTCAGGCCCCTCGAAGCAGCCCCCAGCATAGGCGATCGCCTCCAGCCTCAAGACCGGGGGGACCACAACTTGTGGGCCACTGGTGCAATCCAACCACTACATATGGGGATTGGCTCATACACCCACGCCGTCACGCGTGTCGCGGCCGTCGGAGCGGGCGCCGCCCGTCCGTTCACCTCGGCGAACCGGGCCCCCGCGGGCCGGGGCCGCCCCGGGAGCCGCCGGGAGGGGCGCGGGGAGCGCGCTCCCGGGCCGCCGCACGGCCCCTCGCGCGGGCCGCCGGCGCGAGCGGCACCGGCCCCCTTCCGCGTGTACGACTGCGAAGCCGGTCGGACGCCACACCTCGCGCGAGCCGCGACGCGCCTCCGGATGCGACGCCACGCGCGCGTGACGCGCGGCGGCGCCGGTGCGGCGCGTGCGGAGATACCGTGGTCGCCGCGGGGAGGCGAGGTGGGACTCCCGCACAGATGAGGACCGCGCCCCGCCGGACGGAAGACCGAATGGCAGACTGGGCACCGGTCCGCGAGCGACCACCCCGGCGGTGAAGGGTACAACAATGGGCCCTTATGTCCGTCGAACAGTGCGGGGCAATACACCTGGACACGTGATCACGTCAGGTAATTCGCGTTTTTTCACTCGAACGTGTGTTTGGCGCAACCTTTCGAAAGCAACTACCGTTGTCCAGCAGGGAGACCATCGAGAGGGGCCGACGTGACCACCACCGCAGACAGTGCCGCCATCACCGCCCAGGACCGCTCCCCGGGGCGAATCGAGCCGGTGCACGCGATGAACGAAGCCACGAATCCCGACGGAGCCAAGCGCTCCATGCCGGGCCGACCTCCAGGCATCCGGGCGGACAGCTCGGGACTCACCGACCGGCAACGCCGGGTGATCGAGGTCATCCGGGACTCGGTGCAGCGCCGGGGCTACCCGCCGTCGATGCGGGAGATCGGCCAGGCCGTCGGCCTCTCCAGCACGTCCTCCGTCGCCCATCAGCTGATGGCGCTGGAGCGCAAGGGCTTCCTGCGCCGCGACCCGCACCGCCCGCGCGCCTACGAGGTGCGCGGCTCCGACCAGGCCGCCTCCGTGCAGCCGACGGACACCGCGGGCAAGCCCGCCGCGTCGTACGTCCCGCTCGTCGGGCGCATCGCCGCCGGTGGCCCGATCCTCGCGGAGGAGTCCGTCGAGGACGTCTTTCCGCTGCCCCGGCAGCTCGTCGGCGACGGTGAGCTGTTCGTCCTCAAGGTGGTCGGCGACTCGATGATCGAGGCCGCCATCTGTGACGGCGACTGGGTCACGGTCCGCCGTCAGCCGGTCGCGGAGAACGGCGACATCGTGGCCGCCATGCTCGACGGCGAGGCCACCGTGAAGCGCTTCAAGCGCGAGGACGGCCACGTCTGGCTCCTCCCGCACAACGCGGCCTACGAGCCGATCCCCGGCGACGACGCGACCATCCTCGGCAAGGTGGTGGCCGTCCTGCGCCGCGTCTGACCGTCACGGCGAGCGGGCCTTACGGGGCCCCGCCGTCCTGACCGGGCCCCGGGACCCCTGCGCCGGTTCCGGGGCCCTGTGCTGTCCAGGGAACCGCCGGGTCCGGCATCAGCGGACCGCGGGACGGCGCGCTCCGCCGATCACCCGGCCTGAGTCTCCGCCTGCTTCGCCGCCGCGTCGATGGCGGCCAGCGACTTCCGCGCCTGGTTACGGTCCGTGGTGTACCAGAAGTCGGGCAGCGACGCCTTCAGATAGCTGCCGTACCGGGCCGTGGCCAGACGCGGGTCCAGTACGGCGACCACACCCCGGTCCCCGGAGGCCCGCACCAGCCGGCCCGCGCCCTGGGCCATGAGCAGGGCCGCGTGGGTGGCGGCCACCGCCATGAAGCCGTTGCCCCCCGCCTCCTCCACGGCCTTCTGCCGGGCGCTCATCAGAGGGTCGTCCGGGCGCGGGAACGGGATCTTGTCCATGACGACCAGCTGGCAGCTGGGGCCGGGGACGTCGACGCCCTGCCAGAGCGAGAGCGTGCCGAACAGACAGGTCCGCGGATCGGCCGCGAAGTTCTTGATCAGCTCACCGAGCGTCTCCTCGCCCTGGAGCAGGATCGGGAACTCGGGAATCCGCGTCCGCAGCTCCTCGGCGGCCAGCTGGGCCGCCCGCATCGACGAGAAGAGCCCGAGCGTCCGTCCGCCCGCCGCCTGGATCAGCTCGGTCAGTTCGTCCAGCATGTCGGCGCGGTCGCCGTCGCGCGCCGGGCGGGCCAGGTGCTTGGCGACGTACAGGATGCCCTGCCGGGGGTAGTCGAAGGGCGAGCCGACGTCGACGCCCTTCCACTGCGGGACGTCCTCGCCCTGGGTGCCCTCGGGGGCGAGGCCGAGGGAGGCACCGACCCCGTTGAAGTCACCGCCCAGCTTCAGGGTCGCCGAGGTCAGGACGACCGACCGGTCGGCGAAGAGCTTCTCCCGCAGCAGCCCGGCGACCGACATGGGGGCGACCCGCAGGGACGCGCCGAAACGGTCGTGCCGCTCGTACCAGACGACGTCCCACTCGGAGCCGTTGGCGATCCGCTCCGCCACGTCGTGCACGGACTCCACGGAGGCGAGGGCCTGCTTGCGGACGGCGTCCTCGTCCTGGACGGACTTGTCGCGGGTGGTGCCGATCGCGGAGATCACCGTACGGCAGGCGTCCCGCAGGGCCATCAGCGCGTAGCCGAGGTCCTCCGGGACCTCCTCCAGGCGGCCGGGCAGGGCCAGCTCCATGACCCGCTCGAAGCCCTCGGAGGCGGTCTGGAGCTGGTCGGCGGCCTTCTCGTTGACCAGCTTCGCCGCCCGGCGCACCGCGCGGTTGACCTGACCCGGGGTGAGTTCACCGGTGGCGACGCCGGTGACCCGGGAGACCAGTTCGTGCGCCTCGTCGACGATGAGCACCTCGTGCTGCGGCAGGACCGGGGCGCCCTCGATGGCGTCGATGGCCAGCAGCGCGTGATTGGTGACGACGACCTCGGAGAGCTTGGCGCGCTCCCGGGCCATCTCGGCGAAGCACTCGGCGCCGTACGCGCACTTCGAGGCGCCCAGGCACTCCCGGGACGAGACCGACACCTGCGCCCAGGCCCGGTCGGACACGCCCGGCGTCAGGTCGTCGCGGTCACCGGTCTCCGTCTCGTCGGCCCAGTCCCGCATGCGCAGCAGGTCCTGGCCGAGCCTGCTGGTCGGGGCGGCGGCCTCGAACTGGTCGAAGAGGCCCTCCTCCTCGTCCTGCGGGACGCCCTCGTGCAGCCGGTGCAGGCACAGGTAGTTCGACCGGCCCTTGAGCATCGCGAACTCCGGGCGGCGGCGCAGCAGCGGGTGGAGGGCGTCCACCGTGCGCGGCAGGTCCCGCTCGACGAGCTGGCGCTGAAGGGCCAGGGTCGCGGTCGCCACGATCACCCGCTCCCCGTGGGCGAGCGCGGGCACGAGGTAGCCGAGCGACTTGCCGGTGCCGGTGCCGGCCTGGACCAGCAGGTGCGAACCGTCGTCGATCGCCTCCGCGACCGCTTCGGCCATGGCCACCTGGCCGGGGCGCTCCGTGCCGCCGACGGCGGTGACGGCGGCGTGCAGGAGTTCAGGGAGTGAGGGCTTCGTCATAGCGCGACCACCCTACGGCCCGGCAGTGACAAACGGGTGAGGAAGGCCGCGGGGCGGGACGGACCGCGGAACGACCGGAGGGGGCGCAGGGGAGGAAAGGAGGGCGCACGGGGCGTGCCCGAGGCGGGGTCTCCTTCGCCGAGCTGCGCCGAAGGAGGACCGGCGGCCTCACTCCGGGCAGCGGTCCCGGATCATGAGGGCCGCGCGCTTGCCCGGCAGGACGATCTCGCCGGACGGCCGGAAACCGGCGTTCCGGAAAGCGGCGGCACAGGGCGCGTTGCGCACGTCCGGTTCGGCGAGGACCCGGGTGCACGCGGGCAGCCCCGCCAGCACGAGGCCGGTGACCACGCCGATCAGCAGGGTGCCGAGTCCCCGCCCCCGGTCGGCCGCGTCGCCGATCAGCAGGTGGAGGCCGGTGTCGTGCGGCCGTACCGGGCAGTGGCGGGCCAGTGGATCGAGGTCGGCGCGGTAGATCTCCCAGTAGCTCATCGGCCTGCCGTCCAGGACACCGAGGCACGGCACGCTGTGTCCCGCTCCGGTGAGCTGGGCCCGCACATGGGCGGCGGTCAGGTGCCAGGGTCCGGCCAGCTCCCAGAAGCTGGCGACCGCCGGATCGTTCATCCAGCGGCCGAGCAGCGGCAGGTCCCGCGCCAGGTCGACGGGGAGAAGCCGGAACACGCCGGCCGGGGTGTGGGCGGCCTCCCGCGTGACGGCCTCGACGCCGGCGGGGCGGGGGCTCGCCTCGGTGCGGGGCACGGGCTCGTTCCTCTCGACGTGGGTCAGCGGTGCAGCGGGTTGGGCAGGGTGACGTAGACGGACTGGGTGTCGACCGGGCCGACGAGCTCGTCCAGGCCGCGCAGGCGGGTCAGCAGGTTGGCCTTGCAGCGCAGGACGGGTGAGTCGAGGAGCAGGGCCGGCAGGGTGCCGGGCAGCCGGCGCGGTCCGGCGGCGGCCTCGCGCAGGAAGGCCCGGAAGATCCCGAGGAGCAGCGTCTCGTCGGCGAGCCGCTGGGAGCCGAGGGCGCCCACGAGCCCGAGGACGTTGTTGACGGCCAGGTAGTACGCGAACCGCTCGTCGGCGACCTCGTCGGCGACGAACGTGTCGCTGCGCTCCCCGATGCCGGGCAGCCGGGCGTCGAGTTCGGCGCGGCGGGACTCGCGGAAGTAGTAGCCCTGGTTGTCCCGGTAACGGCCGCCGGCGGGCCAGCCGTCGGCGTCCAGGAGGAGCAGCGTGTTCTGCTGGTGCGCCTCCAGGGCGATGCCCGCCTCGCCGTCCAGCCAGAGCAGGGGCCGTACGACCTGTTCGAGGTAGCGCGGGAACCACTCGGCGGCGACGGCGCCGGGGGTGCGGCCGGTCCGGGCGGCCAGACCGGTGACGACCCGGGCCAGCCGGGACCCGTACGGGTCTCCCGGACCCCCGGCTCCGGGGGCGACGAGTCCGGCGACGCAGGAGACGTCGTCGGACGGCCCGAAGGGGTTGTGCCGGACGACCACGTCGAGTCCGCGCACGGGAGCGCCGTCCGGGCCGTCCACGGCGAGCCAGGCCGGGTCGCGGACGATGTCGAAGCCAGGGTGGGCCGCGCGCCACCGGTCCGCCAGACCGCGCCGCAGCAGGCGGTGGACCTCGACGCCGCGGTGGAGTTCCTTGCGGAGGTTCTCGCGCCGGGAGTTGGTGATGCGCAGGCCCAGGGAGAGCTTCAGCATGGCGGGCGCGTCGGTGCGGTGGACGGTCCGCACGGAGGAGGTCGGATGCCAGGGCGGCCCCTGGGGGCCGAGGTCGCGCAGCAGCCCCGCGTCCAGCAGGGCCTCGACCTCGGGTCTGTGCCGTAGCTCCCGGGCCTGCCAGGGGTGCAGGGGCAGGGCGGCGTATCCGTCCGGGAGTTCCCCTACGGGTCCCAGCCGGGCGGTGAGCCGGGACGCCGGTACGGTCCGGCCGCGTTCGGTCCAGGCGGAGTCGGTGCTGAGCAGGGACGGCGCGACGGCCATCCAGTGCAGGGGGAAGGAGCCCCGCAGCTCTGGTGAGTACCGGCGCGTCTCGTGCTCGGAGAGTCCCTCGCGGCTCTTGGGGGTGGGGTGCGTGGGGTGGCCGTGCACGAGGGCCTGCTCCGCGGCGAGGAAGCGGTCGGGAGGGTCGGCGGGCCGGGCCCGGCGGTCGGCGATGAAGAGGGCGGTGCGGCGGACGGAGTCGGCGACCCGGGCCACGAGGTCGAGGGCGGTCGCCTGGGTGGCGCCGGTCGACTCCCTGGCGAGCAGCGCGGCGAGCGTCACCGCGTCCACCGGGCGGCCGGGGCCGGGCGCGCCGGCCAGGCGCGGGGCGCCGAAGCGGTGCCAGCCGGTCGGTGACCAGTAGCGCACCGGGACGAGCAGCGCGGTCCCGCTGGCGGGCAGAGGGACGCGGAGGAGGCCCTCCTCCGGTTCGGCCGACCCGCTCTCCCGGAGCCGGCAGCGCAGCAGGTTCTCGACGGCGGCGGCCTGGGCCGCGCTGTGCGGGTCCGGGTCGTCCAGGGGGTCCGGGCGAGCCGAGGGCCCGGCGTCCCGGGCGGGGGCCACCGGTGCTTGCGGCGGCCCGGTCGGGGGCCGCGCGGCCCGGGGCTCGGGTACGGCCTCGGCGATGCCGGGCGGCCTCGACGGCTCCGACGACACAGACGGCTGCGACGGCTGCGGGCAGACGGGGTTCTCGGACGGGTGGAGGGGGTTCACGAGGGGGTTCACGGCGGATCGATCCTCAGAACGAACGTTTTTTCATACGGGTGGACTGCGGTTTGTCATACGGATGTACGGCAACGGGGTACGGGTGTGCCCCGAGGCGGCACGGCGCGGCGGTGCCGTCTCGGGGCCGGGCAGGGCCTCAGCGGGGACGCGGCTCCGGGGAGGCGGGGCCCGAGCCGCCACGGGCCACCGACTCGACGGCGTCGGCCAGGCGGTCGAGTACCGCCGCCGCCTGTTCCTCCGTGGTGGTCAGCGGCGGCAGCAGCCGGACGACGTGCGCGGGCCGGCCTCCGGCGTCCACGATGAGGCCGCGGCGCAGGCACGCCCGCTGGACGGCGGCCGCGACTCCGGGCGCGTGGGCGCCGGCGCCCCCGGCGCCCACGAACTCGATGCCGAGCATCAGTCCGCGCCCGCGTACGGCACCGACGCACGGATGCGCGGCGGCCAGTTCCCGCAGCCGGCGGAGCATGCCGGAGCCCAGGGCGTCCGCGTGCGCGGCCAGCCGGTGGGCGCGGACGTGGGCGAGGGTCGCCGTACCGGCGGCCAGGGCCAGGTGGTTGCCGCTGAAGGCGCCGGGACGGGAGCCGCGACGGGCGGGGGCCAGGTCCTCGTGGTGGACGACGACCGACAGCGGCAGGCTGCCGCCGACCGCCTTGGACAACACCATCACCTCGGGCACGATCCCGGCGTGGTCCACCGCCCAGTAGGCGCCGGTGCGGCCTACGCCCGTGCCGGTCTCGTCGGCGATGAGCGGAACGGACCGCTCGGCGGTCAGCCGCCGGACACGGCGCGTCCGGTCGTCGGGGACGGGGACCACCCCCTCCTCCGAGACCGGTGCCAGCAGCACTCCGGCGGGCCGGGCGCGGGGGCCGGCGTCGGGGCCGGTATCGGTACCGAGGTCGGCCCCGACGCCGGTGAGCGCCGCGTCGGACATGCCCTCGGCGTACCGGACGATGCCCGTCCGTCCGGTGGCGGCGCGGACCAGTGTGACGGCCGTCGCCACCGCGTCCGCCTCCCCGGGGCCGCAGAACCGCACGCGGGCGTGCCGGGCCAGGGCGGGCGGCAGCGTGCCGAGCAGCTCGTCCACGAAGGCGTCCCGGACCGGCGACGCCAGGTCGGGGGCGTGCAGGGGGGCGCCCGAGTCGAGCACCGTGCGGATCGCCTCCAGCACGACCGGGTGGTTGTGCCCCAGGGGCAGCGTCCCGCCCCCGGACAGGCAGTCCAGGTAACGGCGGCCGTCCGCGCCCTCGACGGTGAGGCCGCGGGCCCGGACGGGGACGATCGGCAGGGCACGGGGGTAGGTACGGGTCCCCGCCTCACGCCCCGTCTGCCGCCGCGCGCCGCCATCGTGCGCCGGGCGCCTCGTCATCGCCGCGGGCGCCGTGCGCGCCGTCAGCGTCATGGGGGCGTCTTCGGCCCCCGGCCCCCCGCACCCGGATTCGGCCACGGTTCCCTGTCCTCCCGCTGTCCAGAGGCGAGTCGGCGCGGCCGCAGCAGGCCGCTCCTCACCGCTACAACCGCCGATCGCTCATGGAGTTACGGTCTGCAGCCGGCCGACCGCGTCGCGGACGCGACCGGGCCGCCCGGGCGGCGCGGCCGGGCGGTGCGGCGCCCATGGACACCGCCGGGAAACGCGGCGAGGGCCCGCCCGCTGCCGGTGAGCAGCGGGCGGGCCCTCGTCAGGTGCCTCGGGGGCGGATCAGGCCAGCGGGGCCGGGACGTACGGCGTGAGTTCCGCCGCGAGTTCCTCGTGCACCCGCACCTTGAGCAGGGTGCCCTCCGGGGTGTGCTCCTCGGAGATCACCTCGCCCTCGTCGTGGGCACGGGCGACCAGCTTGCCGCGCGTGTACGGCACCAGGGCCTCGATCTCCACCGACGGGCGGGGCAGCTCGCTGTCGATCAGCGCGAGCAGCTCGTCGATGCCCTTGCCGGTCCGGGCGGAGACCGCGATCGAGTGCTTCTCGACCCGCAGCAGCCGCTGGAGGACCAGCGGGTCCGCCAGGTCCGCCTTGTTGATCACGACGATCTCGGGTACGTCGGTGGCGCCGACGTCCCTGATCACCTCGCGCACGGCGGCGAGCTGCTCCTCCGGCACCGGGTGCGAGCCGTCCACCACGTGCAGGATCAGGTCGGCGTCGCCGACCTCCTCCATCGTGGAGCGGAACGCCTCGACCAGGTGGTGCGGCAGGTGCCGGACGAAGCCGACGGTGTCCGTCAGGGTGTACAGCCGCCCGCTCGGCGTCTCCGCGCGGCGCACGGTCGGGTCCAGGGTCGCGAACAGCGCGTTCTCGACCAGGACCCCCGCGCCGGTGAGGCGGTTGAGCAGGGAGGACTTGCCGGCGTTGGTGTAGCCGGCGATGGCGACGGACGGCACCTTGTGGCGCCGGCGCTCCTGGCGCTTGACCTCGCGGCCGGTCTTCATCTCCGCGATCTCCCGGCGCATCTTGGCCATCTTCTCGCGGATCCGGCGCCGGTCCGTCTCGATCTTGGTCTCACCGGGGCCGCGGGTCGCGAGGCCGCCGCGACCGCCACCCATCTGCCGGGACAGCGACTGGCCCCAGCCGCGGAGCCTTGGCAGCATGTACTGCATCTGCGCGAGCGCGACCTGTGCCTTGCCCTCGCGGGACTTGGCGTGCTGGGCGAAGATGTCCAGGATCAGGGCGGTGCGGTCGATGACCTTGACCTTGGCGACGTCCTCGAGCTGGATGAGCTGGCCGGGGCTCAGCTCACCGTCACAGATGACGGTGTCCGCGCCCGTCTCCAGCACGATCTCGCGCAGCTCCTGCGCCTTGCCGGAGCCGATGTACGTGGCCGGGTCGGGCTTGTCGCGGCGCTGGATGACGCCGTCGAGCACGAGCGCGCCCGCGGTCTCCGCGAGGGCGGCCAGCTCGGCGAGGGAGTTCTCCGCGTCGCGGGCGGTGCCCGTGGTCCAGACGCCGACGAGGACGACGCGCTCCAGCCGGAGCTGCCGGTACTCGACCTCGGTGACGTCCTCCAGTTCGGTGGAGAGCCCGACCACACGGCGCAGGGCGGCGCGGTCGGAGCGGTCGAACTGGTCGCCGTCCCACTCCGCGCCGTTTCCGTTGCTCCAGGCGACGTCCTCTTCCATCAGGGCATCGGCCCGAAGACCCTCGGGGTAGGTGTGCGCGAGGCGCTTGGTGTCCTGGGAAGGGGAAGAAGAGGAGGTCATTGGATCCTTACGTCTCTGGAATCGGTTGCTTCGGCGCTCTGCGCGTCACTTCGCACAACGCGCGGGGTCACGGGGAGATTCCCCCGCGAAGCGCGCGGCAATCCCGCGGGCGTGCGATCCGCGCGTCGCTCTGCCGTGCCGTACCGCCGTGCCGCCGTGTCGTGGTGTGTCGTCACGGGGTGCGGCCCTGCCGCGCCGTCGCGAACGATGTTCCCACGGTACGGCCCGTCTCGTCACCGGCTTATTTCCCGGGAGCCGCGCCTACTTCGCGGCGGCCGGCGGCGCGGTGGCCTCCGTCGCCTTCCAGTCGGGGTGGCCGGGCATCGGCGGGGTCTTCTCTCCGTGGAGCCAGGCGTCGAAGAAGGCGTCCAGGTCGCGGCCGGACACCTCGGAGGCGAGCCGGACGAAGTCGGCCGTCGTCGCGGAGGAGTCGCGGTGGCGGGTCACCCAGGTCCGTTCGAGCCGGTCGAAGGCCGGCACGCCGATGGTCTGGCGCAGGGCGTACAGGACGAGGGCGGAGCCGTCGTAGACGTTGGGCCGGAAGATGCCCGTCTTGCGGCCGGGTTCGGGCGGCTCGGGCGCGGCCGGCGGGCCGCCCGCGGCACGCCAGCGGTCGGAGGCGCCGTAGGCGGCCTTCATCCGCGCGGTGAGCGTCCGGCCGGCCCTCTCCTCGGCGTACAGGGCCTCGTACCAGGTGGCGTGCCCCTCGTTGAGCCACAGGTCGGACCAGGTGCGCGGGCTGACACTGTCGCCGAACCACTGGTGGGCCAGTTCGTGCACCATGATCGACTCGACGTACCAGACGGGGTGGGCGGGCTCGGTGAAGAGCCTCCGCTCGAAGAGGGAGAGGGTCTGCGTCTCCAGTTCGAAGCCGGTCGACGCGTCGGCCATGAGCAGGCCGTACGTCTCGAACGGGTAGCGTCCGACCTTGCTCTCCATCCAGGCGATCTGCCCGGACGTCTTCTCCAGCCAGGGCTCCAGCGCGGCGCGGTACCGGGTGGGGACGACGTCCCGTAGGGGAAGCCCGTGCGGGCCGGTGCGGTGCAGCACCGTGGTGCGGCCGACGGAGACCTGGGCCAGTTCCGTGGCCATGGGGTGCCGGGTGCGGTACGTCCAGGTGGTGGCCCCGTCGCCGGCCGGGTACCGGCCCTCCGGCAGCCCGCTCGCGACGGCCGTGTGCCCGTCCGGCGCGGTGACCCTGATGGTGAAGTACGCCTTGTCGGAGGGGTGGTCGTTGCAAGGGAAGACCAGGTGGGCGGCGTCGGCCTGGTTGGCCATGGCGAGGCCGTCCGCCGTGCGCACCCAGCCGCCCTGGCGGTTCTCGGGGTGGACGGGGTCACTGGTGTGCCGCACGGTGATCCGGGTCCGGTCGCCCTCATCCAGCGCGTCCTCGGGCGTGATCACCAGGTCCTCGCCCGCGCTCGCGAACCCGGCGGGTTCGCCGTCGACCTCCACCGAGTCCACGGTGCCGTGCGCGAAGTCGAGGTTGATCCGGTCCAGGTCCGCCGTCGCACGGGCGCTGATGGTGGTGACGGCCCCCAGCGGCTCGGTGGCGTCCCCCGAATAGGTGAACGACAGGTCGTAGGCCATGACGTCGTAGCCGGGGTTGCCCAGGTGGGGGAAGAGGCGGTCGCCGACGCCGAGCGGGACCGGCGGGGCGCTCGCGGCGACCAGGCAGACGGAGACGGCCGGGGCGAGCACCACCGCCGCGCGGAGCCGGGTCAGCGGGCTGGGGGTTGTGTACGGCATCCCCCACCGCTACCAGCGCACCCGTACGGGTCGGCGACGACGCGCGCCCGGCGCACCCGAACGGCTCCCACACCCCTCAAGGGCCGGCCCCCACGGGTCAGCCGCCCGCCGCCTGCGGCTGTGCCCGGCTCACGTCGTACACGCCCGCCACATTGCGCATCGCGCGCATGAGAGCGGGCAGGTGGGTCGCGTCCGGGAGGCGCACCGTGTAGGTGTGGCGGACCCGCTGACGGTCCGGGGGTTCGACGGTGGCGGAGACGATCTCGGCGCCCTCCAGGGCCATCGCCTCGGTGAGGTCGGCCAGCAGGTGCGGACGGACGAACGATTCGGCGAGCAGGGTCACCCGGCCGCCGGTGGTGTCACCCCAGCGCACGCCGATCTCCGCGCGCCCCCCGCTCTTCATCCGGGCGACCACGGCGCAGCCGGCGCGGTGCACGGTGACCACTCCCCCGCGCACGGCGAACCCGGTGATCTCGTCGGGCGGTACGGGGGTGCAGCACCCGGCCAGCCGTACGGTGGCGTCCGGCAGGTCCGCGAGGACGGCGGGGGCGTCCGCGCCGCCGCCCGGGGTGTCCTCGGTACGCCGTACGACCAGGCCCTCGTCGGTGCCCGGCCGGGCGGACCCGTCGTCCTCGGCGGTGTCCCCGCGCCCCGGGTGGGCGGTGAGCCAGCGCTGGATGGCGATCCGGGCGGCGGGCGTGTGGGCGTGCTCCAGCCACTCCCGGGAGGGCTCGGAGGCCGGGTCCTGCCCCATGAGGAGCTGCACGGTGTCGCCGTCGCGCAGCACGGTGCTCAGCGTGGCCAGCCGGCCGTTGACGCGGGCGCCGATACAGGCGTGGGCGTCCTCGCCGTACTGCGCGTACGCGGCGTCCACGCAGGTCGCGCCGTCGGGCAGGCCCAGGGTGCCGCCGTCGGGGCGGAAGACGGTGATCTCGCGGTCCTGGGCGAGGTCCTCGCGCAGGGTGGACCAGAAGGTGTCGGGGTCGGGGGCGGCCCGCTGCCAGTCGAGGAGGCGGGAGAGCCAGCCGGGGCGGGTGGGGTCGACGCGCTCGCCGTCGCCGCCGGCCTGGTCCTCGGGCGGGGCGGTGTAGGGGTTGCCGAGCGCGACGACCCCGGCCTCGGCGACCTTGTGCATCTGGTGGGTGCGGATGAGGACTTCGACGACCTGGCCGCCGTTCTCACGGGCGACGGCGGTGTGCAGCGACTGGTACAGGTTGAACTTGGGTACGGCGATGAAGTCCTTGAACTCCGAGACCACGGGTGTCATGCAGGTGTGCAGTTCGCCCAGGACGGCGTAGCAGTCGGCGTCCTCGTTGACCAGGACCAGCAGCCGGCCGAAGTCGGTGGCGTCGAGCCGGCCGCGTTTGCGGCCCACGCGGTGCACGGAGACGTGGTGGCGGGGCCGGATGAGCACCTCGGCGGGGATGTCGGCCTCGCGGAGCACGGCGCGCACCTCGTCGGCGGTGGCGGCCAGCGGGTCGTCCGCGCGGGCGGCGTTCTCGGCGATGAGTTCCTTGGTGCGCCGGTGGTCCTCGGGGTGCAGGACGGCGAAGACGAGGTCCTCCAGCTCGGTCTTGAGCGCCTGCACGCCGAGCCGTTCGGCGAGCGGGATGAGGACGTCGCGGGTGACCTTGGCGATGCGTTCCTGCTTCTCCTGGCGCATGACGCCGAGGGTGCGCATGTTGTGCAGCCGGTCGGCGAGTTTGATCGACATCACGCGGACGTCGTTGCCGGTGGCGACGAGCATCTTGCGGAAGGTCTCGGGCTCGGCGGCGGCGCCGTAGTCGACCTTCTCCAGTTTGGTGACGCCGTCGACGAGGTAGCGGACCTCCTCGCCGAACTCCGCGCCGACCTGGTCGAGCGTGACGTCGGTGTCCTCGACGGTGTCGTGGAGGAGGGAGGCGGTCAGGGTCGTGGTCTCCGCGCCGAGTTCGGCGAGGATGAGGGTGACGGCGAGCGGGTGGGTGATGTACGGCTCGCCGCTCTTGCGCATCTGGCCGCGATGGGAGGACTCGGCGAGCAGGTAGGCGCGGCGCAGCGGGTCGACGGGCGCGTCGGGGTGGTGGGCGCGGTGGGCCTCGACCACATGGCCGATGGCGTCGGGCAGCCGGCCGCGGGTGCCCGACCCGAGCAGCGCCGCGCGGCCCAGGCGGCGCAGGTCGAGGCGGGGGCGGGACTTGCGCCGGGGCGCGGGCGGGGTGACGGCGCCGAGGGCGGTCACGGGCGGCACGGGAGCTGGGCTCGCTGGTTTCGCGGCCTCCGCGTTCATGGGCACCTCCGGCTGCGTCGACCGGCGGGCGGGCCGCCCCGGAGCGGGCAGGGCGCGGGGGGCGGCAGGGGTCCCCCGCCCGAGCCGGTGCTTGATGCTATCGAGCCCATCACGTACGGCCGACCGCCTCTCGTCCAGCGTGAAACGGATCACCCATTCGAGCGATAGGTGACGGGTTTACGTTTCCGAGCGGGCCGCCGAGGTTCGCGCTGGTGCTCACACGGCGGCCCCTGCCCACCACTCCGGGTCGATCTCCCCTTCGGCGACGATCACCGCCGGGCCGGTCATCTCGATCTCGCCGTCCGGCCGCTCGGTGATGACCAGGGTGCCGCCGGGCACGTCGACCGTGTACGTCACCGGGGTGCCCGTGACGGCCGGGTCGGTGCCGTCCCGGCGGGCGGCGGCGACGGCGACGGCGCACGCGCCGGTGCCGCAGGACCGGGTCTCCCCGGAGCCGCGCTCGTGCACCCGCATCGCGACGTGCCGGGGGCCGCGGTCGGCGACGAACTCGACGTTGACCCCGTCGGGGTAGGCCGTGGCCGGGGTGACCGGCGGGGCGGCGCGCAGTTCCCCGGCGTGGGCGAGGTCGGCGACGAAGGCGACGGCGTGCGGATTGCCCATGTTCACGTTCCGGGCGGGCCAGGCGCGCTCGCCGACGCGCACGGTGACCTCGCCCTCGGGGAGCACGGCCCGGCCCATGCCGACGGTGATGTCACCGTCCTTCGCGAGGTGCACGGTCTTCACGCCCCCGCGTGTGGCGACGGCGAGGTCTCCCTCGGTCGCATACCCGGCGTGCTGGAGGTAGCGCGCGAAGACGCGTACGCCGTTGCCGCACATCTCGGCGACCGACCCGTCGCCGTTGCGGTAGTCCATGAACCACTCGGCCTCGGCGGCCAGGTGCCGGGCTTCGGGGTGGGCGGCGGACCGCACCACGTGCAGCAGTCCGTCGCCGCCGAGGCCGGCGCGGCGGTCGCACAGGGCGGCGACGGCAGCCGGGGGCAGCGCGACGGCGTTCTCCGGGTCGGGCACGATCACGAAGTCGTTCTCGGTGCCGTGGCCCTTGAGGAAAGCGATCCGCGTGCTCATTCCTCGATCGTACGGGGTCGGGCGGGCAAGACCGCGGGACAGGGCGTCAGCCGCGCAGCCGGGCCACGCGCCACACGGCGAGGACGACCACCGCGGCGACCACGACGACGTAGGCGAGGACCACCCGCCAGTCGGGGCGGCGGCCCGAGCCGCGCTGCGGCAGGCCGGGCCAGGTGTGGCCCACGCGGCGGGCGGCCATCATGCCCCAGCCCGCGGCGCACGAACAGATCAGCAGGCCCAGCATCGCGATCATCGCGCCGCTGTCGCCGAAGTCGAAGGCGAGCGGGAAGGCGAACATCAGCGAGCCGACCGCGGCCAGGCAGACGATGGGCGCGAGCTGCCAGACGCGCAGCCGCCGCTGCGGCCGCAGTTCGACCTCGACCTCCTCGCCGACCGGGTACATCTCGTCGGGCTCCGGGCCGTCGGCGGCGACCCCGCCCCGGGTCTCGTCGGGGCCGTCCGGGCTCAGCAGGGGACCGTCGTCCGGCTCCGGTTCCGGGCCGCCGACGGCCACGTGCTCGGTGCTCGGTGCGGTGTCACGAGGGCCGGCCTCCATCGCCACGCGCCCTCCCCACTAGGACTCCACTTGGTCGATCGAGCTTGATGATGGCACGCCGCCGTGGACCGGGATGACGGCCGGGGCGTCCCGATGCCATGACGTGATCAGGCTGTAACCGGTCGTTCGACCAACGACAGCGCGAGCCGCGGAAGTTCCCCGAGGTCCGCCGCGGCCCCACTCAACCAGTGCACCCGGGGATCGCGCCTGAACCACGAATCCTGACGGCGCGCGAAGCGTTTGGTGGCCCGTACGGTCTCCTCCCGGGCCTCCTCCAGGGTGCACCCGCCGGCGAACGCCGTGAGCACCTGCTGGTAGCCGAGGGCGCGCGACGCCGTACGCCCCTGGCGCAACCCCTGCGCCTCCAGTGCGCGCACTTCCTCCACGAGACCGGCGTCCCACATCCGGTCGACCCGGCGCGCGATACGGGCGTCCAGTTCCGGGCGGGCCACGTCGACGCCGATCTGCACGGTGTCGTAGACGGAGTCGTGGCCGGGGAGGTTCGCGGTGAAGGGGCGGCCGGTGATCTCGATCACCTCCAGGGCGCGGACGACCCGGCGGCCGTTGCTGGGCAGGATGGCACGGGCGGCCTCGGGATCGGCGGCGGCGAGCCTGGCGTGCAGCGCCCCGGAGCCGCGCAGGATCAGCTCCTCCTCCAGCCGGGCCCGGACCTCGGGGTCGGTGCCGGGGAACTCCATCTTGTCGACGGCGCCCCGGACGTAGAGGCCGGAGCCGCCGACGAGGATCGGCCAGCGCCCGGCGGCCAGCAGGGCGTCGATCCGCTCCCGCGCGAGGCGCTGGTACTCGGCGACGGATGCGGTGACGGTCACGTCCCAGATGTCCAGGAGGTGGTGCGGGACTCCCGCGCGCTCCTCGGGCGTCAGCTTGGCGGTGCCGATGTCCATCCCTCGGTAGAGCTGCATGGAGTCGGCGTTGACGACTTCGCCGCCGAGCCGCTCGGCCAGGAAGACGCCCAGATCGGACTTTCCGGCCGCGGTCGGTCCGACGACGGCGATGACGCGGGGGGCGGGGGGTGCACTGCTCACCGCCCCAGTCTCGCAAACCCGTGGCCGTGGCCTCGAACGAGTTACGTGACGTGGGCTCCCGGGGTTCGTTGCCCGTTGCGAGGTTCCCGCCCCGGCGCACGGAGGCGGTGGCCCGGCTCGCGCGAACGGACGCGCCGGGCGACGCGGGAATCCGCCCGCACGAGTAGCGTATGGAGTTGATATGGGCGTTCTTGCACGACTTCTTCGGAGGTCGAAGGCCACGGAGGAGGCGTCGGACGCCGGCGCGCGGTCCGGCACGGCTGCCGGGGCGACCGCCGCCGGGGAAGCGGTGGGCACCGGGCGGGAACCGGCGGAGCAGGAGGCCGCCGGGGCCGGCGCCGTGGAGATCCCCCAGCAGTCCGCCGGGGAGGCCGCCGGCCACGAGGCCGGCGAGGGCGCCCGCACCTAGCACGGCACCTGGCGGCCAGCGCCTGACCGCACCACTCGCGTAGGAAGGTGGACCATGGGTCTCCTGGACAACTTGAAGGCCAAGCTGGGCCCGGCGAAGGGCAAGGTCTCCGACCTCGCGCAGCAGCACGGGGACAAGATCCAGCACGGGCTCGACAAGGCGGCGCAGACCGTCGACGAGAAGACCAAGGGCAAGTACAGCGACCGCATCCGGTCCGGTACCGGCAAGGCGAAGGACGCCGTGGACCGCCTCGCCCACCAGGACGACCCGGGGCCCGGTTCCGGCGGCGGGGGCACTCCCCCGGCGGGTCCGACGCCACCGGCCGGCTGAACGGACGCGGGACCGACCGGGCACACGACGGCGGACGGCCGGGAGCGGCACTCGCTCCCGGCCGTCCGCCGTCGTGTGCGGCGCCCCGCGGTGCGCGAGCGCCCCGGGGGCTACGACCAGGCGGCCACCAGGTAGCCGACCCCGTACGGCGCGTCCTCGTACAGCAGCGTCCCGGCGAGGTCCGCGCCCTCGGCCGCGCCCGCGAGGACCTGCCAGGGCGCCCGCCCCGACACCTTCAGCTCGCGCGCCAGCTCCGCGTCGAGGGCCTGGAGGGCGGCCGGGTCGGCGGCGTCCAGCGCTCGGGCGACCGCCGCGTCGAAGGGCGCCGCCCGCTCGTCGAGGTACCCGGGTGCCTTGACCGTGCGGCACGCGCTGGCGTCGCCCAGGACGAGCAGCGCCAGCCGGCCCGGCCGCCCGGCCAGGTCCCGCCCCAGGGCCACGCAGCGCTCGGCGGTGAGGGACGGCCCGACGCCGAGCCCTTCGACCGGGGCGCCGGCCCGGCCGGTGCGGGCCAGCAGCCAGGCGCCCACGGCGAGCCCGTACGGCAGTTCCCCCAGGGGCTCCGCGACGGCCCCGCCGCCGGTCCCGTCCTCACCCGCGCCGAGCCGTACGTCGACGTCGACGCCGAAGCCGCGGAACGAGCCCCGGGTGCCGGCCGGGTACACCTCGGGTCCGCCGCCCTCCGCCGGGCCGACGACGACCAGGCGGTCGGGGCGGGCGGCGGCGAGGACGCCCAGCGCGTCCGCGCACGCGGCTCGGGCCGGTTCCAGCTCGGGCGCGGCGCCCGCGGCGACCTCCGGGACCAGCAGGGGCGGGCAAGGGCAGACGGCGGCGGCGACAAGCATGATCGGCAGCGTATCCCCGTCGGGGAGCGGGTGCTGCGTCCGGCGCCCTTCCCCAGCAGCGGCCTTCCGCGGCCGTATCCCCGGCGGGACCCGGCGCCCGGACTCGGCGTGCTGTCAGTCGCAGCCGCAGCCGCTCGCCGCGACCGGCAGCGGCTCGGGGACGCCGACCTTCGGCAGCCCCAGCAGCACGCCCGCGGGCTTGGCCTGCTCGGTCGCGGTGCGCTTGGCCCAGGCGTCGCCCGCGCGGGTGCGCCGCACGTCGAGGACGGCGCCCTCGGCGAGGAGGTGGTGCGGGGCGGCGTAGGTGATCTCGACGGTGACCACGTCGCCGGGGCGGACCTCCTGGTCGGGCTTGGTGAAGTGGACCAGGCGGTTGTCGGGGGCGCGGCCGGAGAGGCGGTGGGTGGAGCCGTCCTTGCGGCCCTCGCCCTCGGCGACCATCAGCTCCAGGGTGCGGCCGACCTGCTTCTTGTTCTCCTCCCAGGAGATCTCCTCCTGGAGGGCGACCAGCCGCTCGTAGCGTTCCTGGACGACCGCCTTGGGGATCTGGCCGTCCATCTCGGCGGCCGGGGTGCCGGGGCGCTTGGAGTACTGGAAGGTGAACGCCTGGGCGAACCGGGCCTCGCGGACGACGTGCAGGGTCTGCTCGAAGTCCTCCTCGGTCTCACCGGGGAAGCCCACGATGATGTCGGTGGTGATCGCGGCGTGCGGGATGGCGGCACGGACCTTCTCGATGATGCCGAGGTAGCGCTCCTGGCGGTAGGAGCGGCGCATCGCCTTGAGGACCGGGTCGGAGCCGGACTGGAGCGGCATGTGCAGCTGCGGCATCACGTTCGGCGTCTCGGCCATGGCGGCGATCACGTCGTCGGTGAAGTCGCGCGGGTGCGGGGAGGTGAAGCGGACCCGCTCCAGGCCGTCGATCGTGCCGCAGGCCCGCAGCAGCTTGCTGAACGCCTCGCGGTCGCCGATGTCGGAACCGTACGCGTTGACGTTCTGCCCGAGGAGGGTGATCTCGGAGACGCCCTCGGCGACCAGGGCCTCGACCTCGGCGAGGATGTCGCCGGGGCGGCGGTCCTTCTCCTTGCCGCGCAGGGCGGGGACGATGCAGAAGGTGCACGTGTTGTTGCAGCCCACCGAGATGGAGACCCAGGCGGCGTAGGCGCTCTCGCGGCGGGTCGGCAGCGTGGACGGGAACGCCTCCAGGGACTCGGCGATCTCGACCTGCGCCTCCTCCTGCACGCGGGCGCGCTCCAGGAGCACCGGCAGCTTGCCGATGTTGTGCGTGCCGAAGACGACGTCGACCCAGGGGGCGCGCTTCACGATGGTGTCGCGGTCCTTCTGGGCCAGGCAGCCGCCGACCGCGATCTGCATGCCGGGGCGGCTCGCCTTGCGCGGGGCGAGGTGGCCCAGGTTGCCGTACAGCTTGTTGTCCGCGTTCTCGCGCACCGCGCAGGTGTTGAAGACGACGACGTCGGCGTCGCCGTCGGCGCCCTCGGGGGCGCGGACGTAACCCGCGTCCTCCAGCAGACCGGACAATCGCTCGGAGTCGTGGACGTTCATCTGGCACCCGTAGGTGCGTACCTCGTACGTGCGGGGGGCGCCCACGGTCTGGCTCCGGTCGATGCTGGTCATGGCAATAAGGGTAGGCGGTCCGCGGCAGTGACCCCGGCGGCCGGTGGACAACCGCTCCAGCCGCTGGTCAGGGCTCGATCAGGCCCGCCCGGATCGCGTACCGGGTCAGCTCCAGGCGGTCGCGCACGCCGAGTTTCTGGAGCAGGTTGGCGCGGTGGCGTTCGACGGTCTTGGCGCTGATGAAGAGCAGTTCGCCGATCTCCTTCGAGGTGTGGCCCTCGGCGACGAGCTTGAGGATCTCCTCCTCGCGCTCGGTGATCGGCCGCGCGGGCAGGCCGTCGCCCCGGTGCAGACGGTCGAGGTAGGCGCGGACCAGGGCGCGCTCGGCGCCCGGGTAGATGAAGGGCTCGTCGCGGACGGCGGCCCGGCACGCCTCGACCAGGTCGCGGTCGGCGACCGATTTGAGGACGTATCCGCAGGCGCCCGCCTTGAGGGCCTCGAAGAAGTACTGCTCGTTGTCGTACATCGTCAGGATGAGGATGCGCAGGTCGGGCAGGCGGCGGGAGAGTTCGCGGGCCGCCTGGAGGCCGGTCATGCGGGGCATCGCCACGTCCAGGACGGCGAGGTCCACGTCGCCGGCGCGGGCCGCCGTGACCGCCTCGGCGCCGTCCCCCGCCTCCGCGACGACCGTCAGGTCGGGCTCGCCGTCCAGGATCAGGCGTACCCCCCGGCGTACGAGGGTGTGGTCGTCGGCGAGCAGGACGCGGATCGGGGGGCGCGGCGGGGAATGGGCGTTCATCGGTGGCCTCCGGTGTCGGGGGGCACGCGCGCGTGGGAGCCGGTTCCGGCGGGGACGGCGGGCACGCGCGCGTGGGGATCGGTTCCGGCGGGCGCGAGGGGCACCCGCAGGCGTACGTCGGTGCCCCGCGCGCCCGGTCCGGGGCCCACGCTCAGGTCGGCTCCCACCAGCAGGGCGCGCTCGCGCATGCCGGCGAGCCCCGCGCCCTCGGGGGCGTCGCCCAGGCCGGTGCCGTTGTCGCGGACAAGGAGGTCGACGGCGTCGGGCAGGCTGCGCAGGGTGATCTCGGCGCGGTCGGCGGCGGAGTGCCGGGCGGTGTTGGTCAGGCCCTCCTGGGCGACCCGGTAAATCACCAGTTCCGCCTCCGGGGAGAGCGGCGGCAGGTCACCGGGGACGTGGTGGCGGACGGTGAGTCCGTGGTGGGTGAACTCGGCGGCGAGCGACCGCAGGGCGCTGGCCAGGCCCAGTTCCTCCAGGACGCCGGGGCGCAGCCGGCGGGCGATGCGGCGGATCTCGTCCAGCCCGGCCCGGGTGGCCTCCTGCGTCTGGCTCACCTCGTCGCGCAGGTCGGCGGGGACCCGGTCGGCGACCCGCTTGAGCTGGAGCAGGACGGCGGTGAGGGTCTGGCCGACCTCGTCGTGCAGTTCCCGGGCGATGCGGTGGCGCTCGCGCTCCTGGGCGTGCAGGGCGTGCCCGGCCCCGGCCGCGCGCTCCGCCTGGAGCCGGTCGAGCATCGTGTTGTAGGTGGCGATCAGCTCGGCGGCCTCGGCCGGTCCGGACACCTCGGGGCGGGCGCCGGGGCGCAGCAGGTCGGCGGTGGACATGGCCCGCCCGAGCCGGCGCAGGGGGACGAGCCCGACCCGGAGCACGACCGCGTTGCCGACGAGGAGCGCGGCCAGCCCGCCGAGGAGGATCAGCGCCTCGTGCGGCAGGACGGGGGTGGAGACGGTGACCGGCCCGAGCAGCAGCGCGGTGGCCAGGACCAGGCCCGCGGCGTTGAGCGAGAAGATCCGCCAGAACAGCGACACGGTCGTCTTCCCGCTCCCTCCGGCTCGCGCGGGTCCCGTCGGCCGCTCCGATCCGGCGCGCGACACCGCCGGGAGCAGTCTCCGTACTCCCGGCCGGTTGCGTATATCCGTCACGACACCCATATCGCCACCGTACGCGCGGGTGACAGCATGGCGACGCGTCATCGGACACCCGTACGGGCCGGCGGCGCGGCACAGCGAGAGAACGAACGAGGGGAAGACACGTGTCCGCTCCACGCCTGAGGGCGACGCCGCTGCCGGGTATCGGGGTCCAGTACGACCTGGTGACCCGCGAACACCGCCAGCTGTCGGTGGTGGCGCACCGTGACGGCGCCCGCACGGTCAACGTGTACCGGGCCGACGACCCCGACTCCTGCGCCCAGTCCCTGAAGCTGACCTCCTCGGAGGCGGGGGCGCTGATCGACGCGCTGAAGCCGTCGCACCACAGCGCCAGCCTGCTGCACACCTCCGACCTGGGGCTGGTGGCGGAGCGGATCGAGGTGTCCGCGACCTCGCAGTGGAACGGGCGGCTGCTGGGTGACACGCGGATGCGGACGGAGACGGGCGCGTCGATCGTGGCCGTGCTGCGGCACGCCGAGGCGGTCCCGTCCCCCACGCCGGACTTCCGTCTGATGGGCGGGGACACGGTGATCGTCATCGGCACCCGAGAAGGCGTCGACGCCGCCGCGGCGATACTCGGGCGGGAGTGATCCGGTGCACTCTTCCGCGGTTCTGCTGATCGAGTTCGGTTCCATCATCCTGGGTCTCGGCCTGCTCGGCCGGTTCGCCGGGCGGTTCGGGCTCTCCCCCATTCCCCTGTACCTGCTCGCCGGGCTGGCCTTCGGCGAGGGCGGGCTGCTGCCGCTGGGCGCGAGCGAGGAGTTCGTCGCGACCGGCGCCGAGATCGGCGTCATCCTGCTGCTGCTGATGCTGGGCCTGGAGTACACCGCCGGTGACCTGGTCACCAACCTGAAGTCGCACTATCCGGCGGGTCTCGTCGACTGCGCGTTCAACGCCCTGCCGGGCGCGATCGCGGCGCTGCTGATGGGCTGGGGCCCGGTGGCCGCCGTCGTCCTCGCCGGTGTCACGTGGATCTCGTCGTCCGGGGTGATCGCCAAGGTGCTCGGCGATCTCGGCCGGGTCGGCAACCGGGAGACCCCGGTCATCCTCAGCGTGCTGGTCCTGGAGGACCTGGCGATGGCGGTGTACCTGCCGATCGTCACGGCGCTGGTGGCCGGGGCCGGGCTGATGACGGGCAGCGTCACCCTGGCGATCGCGCTGGGCGCGGCCGGGCTGGTGCTGTTCGTGGCGGTCCGCTACGGCCGGCTGATCTCGCGGTTCGTCTCCAGTGACGACCCGGAGAAGCTGCTGCTCGTGGTGCTGGGGCTGACGATTCTGGTGGCGGGCGTGGCCCAGCAGCTCCAGGTGTCGGCGGCGGTCGGGGCGTTCCTGGTGGGCATCGCCCTGTCCGGGGAGGTCGCGGAGGGCGCGCACACGCTGCTGAGTCCGCTGCGGGACCTGTTCGCGGCGGTGTTCTTCGTCTTCTTCGGGCTGCACACCGACCCGGCGAGCATCCCGCCGGTGCTGCTGCCCGCGCTGGCGCTGGCCGTCCTGACCGCGCTGACGAAGATCGCCACCGGGTACTGGGCCGCGCGGCGCGCCGGGATCTCGGTCAAGGGACGCTGGCGGGCGGGCGGCGCGCTGGTGGCCCGCGGCGAGTTCTCGATCGTCATCGCCGGGCTGGCGGTGTCGGCCGGGATCGAGCCGTCCCTCGGCCCGCTGGCGACGGCGTACGTCCTGATCCTGGTGATCCTCGGGCCGCTCACCGCCCGCTACACCGAGTCCGTCGCGACCTGGCTGGCCCGGCGCCGGAACGACCGGCAGGACCGCCGCCCGGACGTGCCGCGGGAGGCGTCGCGGCCGGCGGGCGCGGAGGCGTCGTCGGTGGCGGACTGAGGCGGGGTCCCGCCGCACGGGGAGCCGCACGGGGTCGGACCGGGCCGGGGCGGGGTCAGCCCCGGGGGCGGGGCGGACCGGGCGGAGGCGGGCGCGGCGGAGGGGGGCCGGGCCACGCCGGTTCCCCGGATCGGGCGGAGGCGGGCCGGGGGCCCGGTCCTCCGGGCGGGGCGCGTCCGGAGGACCGGGCGCCCCGCCCTTCAGTCGCCTTCGGCCGGCACCCACCCCTGCCGCCGCAGCACCCCCGCCACGTCCGGCGCCTCGTAGTGCTCCCCCTTGAGGACCTTGCCGTCGGCCCGGCGGCTGACCTGGCCGTCGGGGCCCAGCTTGGTCATGTTGGACCGGTGGATCTCCGCGATCACCGCGTCCAGGTCGATGCCGTGGACCAGGGCCGTGCCGTAGGCGACGTAGACCACGTCCGCCAGTTCGTGCGCGAGCCGGTCCAGCGGGCCGTCCACGGAGACCTCCGCGACCTCGGCGGCCTCCTCCGCGAGCAGCTCGGCGCGGTGCGCGGCGAGTTCCGGCGCCACGCGCGCCGGGGTGCTGCGCGCGGCCAGTCCGAAGGCGTGGTGGAAGGCACGGACCAGGTCTGCGGGGGAGGAACTCATGGACCCGACTGTAACGATCCCCTCCGACAGTCCCGTCCGACCGCCCTGGTCAGCGGACGGACCGGCTGGCAGGATCGCGGCCATGCCCACGCTGTTCTCCCGGTTCGGCCCGCGCCGGCTCCTGACCGCCGCCGCGGCGGCCGTCGTCGCGTTCGGCCTGCTGCTGTGGTGGCTGCTGCCCCTGGGCGAGGAACCGCCGAGCGGGACGATCACCTTCAGCACCGGCACCCGCGCCGGGGTCTACCACGAGTACGGCGACCTGCTCCGCGCCGAGCTGCGCAAGGACATGCCGGGGCTGAAGGTGCGGCTGCTCACCAGCGCGGGGTCCCAGGAGAACGTCGAGCGGGTGGCGACCGGCGCGGCCGACTACGCGGTCGCCGCGGCCGACGCGGTGGAGACGTACGCCTTCGACGACCGCCCCGGCGCGGACCGGCTGCGCGGCGTGGCGCGGCTGTACGACGACTACGTCCAGCTCGTCGTCCCGGTCGACTCCACCATCCAGTCCGTCGCCGACCTGCGGGGCAAGCGGGTCGCCATCGGGCTGCCCGACTCGGGCGTGCGGCTGATCGCCACCCGGGTGCTGGAGGCCGTGGGCATCGACCCGGAGACGGACATCACACCGTCCGCCGACGGCATCGACACCGGGCCCAAGCGGCTCGGGCAGGGCCTGGACGCGTTCTTCTGGTCGGGCGGGCTGCCCACGGACGGATTGCAGCGGATCGCCCGGACGCCGTCCTTCCGGTTCGTTCCGATCGAGGAGGACGTCGTCGCCGAGCTGCACGACCAGCCCGGCCCCACCCGCTACTACCGGTCCACCAACATGCCCGAGTCGGCCTACCCCACGGTCCAGAACGGCTACCCGCTGGAGACCATGGCGGTGGCCAACGTACTGATCGCCCGGGACGACGCCGACCCCCGGATCACCGAGTGGCTGACCCGTACGGTGATCGAGACCCGGGACAGCATCGGCGCGCACGTCCACTCCGCGCAACTGGTCGACCTGCGTACGGCGATCTACACCGACCCCCTCCAGCTCCACGAGGGCGCCCGGCGGTACTACGCCTCCGTCAAGCCCTGACCGCCCGCTCACGGCTGGTGCCGGGGCACCGTCACCGTCACCTTCAGCCCGTGCGGGTGGTGGTGGTCGTAGGTGATCGTGCCGCCGCCCGCCGCGAGCAGGGCGCGGCAGATGGACAGGCCGAGCCCGGAGCCCTTGATGTTCTGGTGCCGGCCGCTGCGCCAGAAACGGTCCCCGACGCGGGAGAGTTCCTCGTCGGTCAGGCCGGGGCCGCGGTCGGCGACGACGACGGTCGACGAGCTGCCGTCGGAGGCGACCGTGACCTGCACGGTCTCGCCCTCGGGCGTGAACTTCAGCGCGTTGTCGACGACCGCGTCGAGGGCGCTGGAGAGGGCCACCGGGTCCGCCCAGGCGGTGGTGGGCGGGCAGTCGCCGGCCAGCACCACGCCCTTGGCGGCGGCGGTCGGCGACCAGGCCGCGACCCGTTCGGAGGCCAGCGCGCCGATGTCGGTGATCCGCAGGTCGGGTGCGGCGTGCTCGGCCAGCGCCAGGTCGAGCAGGTCGTCCAGGACCCGGGCCAGGCGCTTGCCCTCGGTCTGGACGGAGGCGATCTCCGCGCTGCCCTCGGGCAGCTCGAAGGCGAGCAGCTCGATGCGGAGCAGCAGCGCGGCCAGCGGGTTGCGCAGCTGGTGGGAGGCGTCGGCGACGAAGGCGCGCTGCTGCTCCAGGACGTTCTCGACGTTGTCCGCCATCTCGTTGAACGACCGGGCCAGGCGCCGCAGCTCCGGCGGCCCCCCGGAGGGGGCGACCCGGGACTTGAGGCGTCCGGTGGCGATGTCGTGGGTGGTGGCGTCCAGGACCCGTACGGGGCGCAGCACCCAGCCGGTGAGCCGCAGGGCGGCGCCGACGGCCAGGGCCATCGCGGCGATCTCCCCGGCGGCGATCACCAGCCAGCCGTCCAGGGTGCGCGAGCGCATCGGGCCGGTGGGCGAGTCGGTGACCACCACCGCGACGACGTCGCCGTCCCGGATGACCGGCGAGGCCACCACCAGCCGGCCGCTCTCCCAGGGCCACACCTGGGCGGGGTCGTGGCTGCGGCGGCTGAGCAGCGCCTCGTCGAAGGCGTCGCGCACCTCGCCCTCCTGGGGGAGGAACCAGGTCGTCGGGGCGTTGGCCATGGGGATGTGATTGGTGTAGAAGACCGCGGCCCGGATGTCGTAGACCTCGTAGTAACTGGTCAGCTCGCTCTGGAGGGTCTCCAGCCGCTCGGTGGGCGTGGTGCGGGACCCGGAGGGGGCGTCCCCGACGAACTGGGCGAGCGCCGCGAAGCGCGCCGTGTCGTCGATGCGGTCGACGACCGTCTCCTGCTGTTCGGCGCGGGCCACGCTGACGGCGAGCGGCACGCCGAAGGCGAGCAGCACCGCCGCCAGCAGGACGATGAGCAGGGGCAGCAGACGCGCGCGCACCCGGCCGGCCCGCTACGCGGCGGGGGCGACGAGGCGGTAGCCGACGCCGCGGACGGTCTCGATCAGCGCCGGCCGGCGGAGCTTGGAGCGCAGGGAGGCGACGTGCACCTCCAGAGTGCGCCCTGTGCCCTCCCAGCTCGTGCGCCACACCTCGCTGATGATCTGCTCCCGGCGGAAGACCACCCCGGGGCGCTGGGCGAGCAGGGCGAGCAGGTCGAACTCCTTGCGGGTGAGCTGGACGGCCGTACCGTCCACCCGTACCTGGCGGGTGGCCAGCTCGATGTGCACGGCTCCGAGCCGCACCTCGTGCTCCGTGCTCGGCGCGTCCTCGTGGGCGGTGCGCCGGCTGACCGCGTGGATACGGGCGAGCAGTTCCCCGGTGTCGTACGGCTTGACCACGTAGTCGTCGGCGCCGAGGTTGAGGCCGTGGATGCGGGAGCGGACGTCGGCACGGGCGGTCACCATGATCACCGGGGTGGCGGTGCGCTTGCGGATCTTGCCGCAGACCTCGTATCCGTCCTGGTCGGGCAGGCCGAGGTCGAGGAGGACGACCCCGAAGCCGTCGCTCTCGGGGACCAGGGCGCGCAGGGCCTCCTCGCCGCTGCGCGCGTGGGTGACGTCGAAACCGTGGCGTGACAGTACCGCGGACAGGGCGGCGGCGACGTGGTTGTCGTCCTCGACGAGCAGCAGTCTCATCCGGTCCCCCTTCGGTTCACCCGCCGTACGCCCGGCACGAGTACAACGATCACGAACGCGTCGGCACACGCGCGCGTACCCGTGCAGTCACGCTGATGGACAGGGACGGCGTCAAGGGGGTTCGGGTCGCGGGCCCCCCGAAGTTATCCGGCCGATACGCGCCTTGCCCGAAGTGCTACGACACGTGTCCGATTGCTATCCGATCGTGATGCTCAGATTCCCCTCAGATGTAATGACGCAGGTCGCACGGCGTCACTACTGTCCTCCAAAACCGAGGAGGACGGAGCTTCAAGAGCGATGACCGAAGTATCGGTGGCCAAGGACGACGTGGCCGCGACCGGCGACCTGGTCGCACTGAGGAATGTCAACAAGCACTTCGGCGCGTTGCACGTGCTCCAGGACATCGATCTGACGATCGCCCGCGGCGAGGTCGTCGTGGTGATCGGGCCCTCCGGGTCCGGTAAGTCCACCCTGTGCCGCACCATCAACCGCCTGGAGACCATCGACTCCGGCACGATCACGATCGACGGGAAGCCGCTGCCCCAGGAGGGCCGGGAGCTGGCGCGGCTGCGGGCCGACGTCGGCATGGTCTTCCAGTCGTTCAACCTCTTCGCGCACAAGACGGTGCTCGACAACGTGATCCTGGGCCAGGTGAAGGTCCGCAAGGCGGACAAGCAGAAGGCCGAGGAGAAGGCCCGCGCCCTGCTCGACCGGGTCGGGGTGGGCGCGCAGGCCGACAAGTACCCCGCGCAGCTCTCCGGCGGTCAGCAGCAACGCGTCGCGATCGCCCGCGCGCTGGCGATGGACCCGAAGGTCATGCTCTTCGACGAGCCGACCTCGGCCCTGGACCCGGAGATGATCAACGAGGTCCTGGAGGTCATGCAGCAGCTGGCCCGGGACGGCATGACGATGATCGTCGTCACCCACGAGATGGGCTTCGCCCGGTCGGCGGCCAACCGCGTGGTGTTCATGGCGGACGGCCGGATCGTCGAGGAAGCCACGCCGGACCAGTTCTTCAGCAATCCGCGCAGCGACCGCGCCAAGGACTTCCTGTCGAAGATCCTGCACCACTGACACCACCGGCCCGCACCCGGACGGTGTCGTCACCGGCACCACCGGCCCGCACCCGGACCATGTCACCCGCGCCCGTCGGCCCTCATCGCTCGTCCGAACACAGCCAAAGGATGTCCACCATGAAGCTCCGCAAGGTCACCGCCGCCTCGGCCACCGTCCTCGCCCTCGCCCTGTCCGCCACCGCCTGCGGTTCCGGCGACGACGACGGCGGCTCCTCCGGGGACGGCAAGAAGATCACCATCGGCATCAAGTTCGACCAGCCGGGCCTCGGCCAGAAGACCCCGGACGGCTACGAGGGCTTCGACGTCGACGTCGCCACGTACGTCGCGAAGAAGCTCGGCTACGGCGAGGACCAGATCGAGTGGAAGGAGTCGAAGAGCGCCGACCGCGAGACCATGCTCCAGCGCGGTGACGTCGACTTCATCGCCGCGACCTACTCGATCACCGACGAGCGCGCCGAGAAGGTCGACTTCGCCGGGCCGTACCTGCTGGCCCACCAGGACGTGCTGCTCCGCGCCGACGACAACAAGATCAAGTCGGCCGAGGACCTGAACAACGCCAAGCTCTGCTCGGTCACCGGCTCCACCTCCGCCCAGAACGTCAAGGACAAGCTCGCTCCCAAGGCCCAGCTCCAGAACTACCCGACGTACTCGGCCTGTCTGAACGGTCTCCAGAACGGCGCCATCGACGCGCTGACCACCGACGACTCGATCCTCGCCGGTTACGCCTCCCAGTCGCAGTTCAAGGGCAAGTTCAAGCTCGGCGGCCTGAAGATGACCAACGAGAACTACGGCATCGGCGTCAAGAAGGGCAGCGACCTCAAGGCCAAGATCAACACCGCCCTGGAGGCCATGGTCTCCGACGGCTCCTGGGACAAGGCCGTGAAGGACAACTTCGGCCCCGCGAATTACAAGAACGAGCCCGCGCCGAAGATCGGCGACATCAAGAGCTGAGGCAGCGCCTGACGGAGTGCGCCGCCCCGGGTGGGGGGCGGCGCACCGGTCCGGGCATTCCTACACGCGGAAGCGCGGGAGATCGTGTTCGACTTCTTGGAAGACTACGACCTGCTGGGAGCCTTCTGGACGACGGTGCAGCTCACCCTGCTGTCGGCCGTCGGCTCCCTGATCTGGGGCACCCTGCTGGCCGCCATGCGCGTCAGTCCGGTGCCGCTGATGCGCGGTTTCGGAACCGCGTACGTGAACATCGTGCGGAACATTCCGCTCACCGTCATCATCCTGTTCGCGTCCCTGGGGCTGAGCCAGACGCTGAGCATCAACCTGGGTGCCGACGACTTCGATTCGATCAACTTCCGGCTCGCCGTCCTCGGCCTCATCGTCTACACCGCGGCCTTCGTCTGTGAGGCGCTGCGCTCCGGCATCAACACGGTGCCGGTCGGCCAGGCGGAGGCGGCGCGGGCGATCGGCCTCAGCTTCGGCCAGGTGCTGACCCTGGTGGTGCTCCCCCAGGCGTTCCGCTCCTCGGTGACCCCGCTGGCGAACGTCCTGATCGCGCTCACCAAGAACACCACGGTGGCCGCCGCGATCGGTGTCGCGGAGGCGGCGCTGCTGATGAAGGAGATGATCGAGAACGAGGCCCAGCTGCTGCTGATCTCCGCGATCATCGCCGTCGGTTTCGTGATTCTGACGCTGCCGACCGGCCTGATCCTGGGCTGGGTGGGCAAGAAGGTGGCGGTGAAGCGATGAGCTCCGTTCTCTACGACGCCCAGGGCCCCCGCGCCAAGCGGCGCAACGTCCTGCTCACCGTGGTCTTCCTCGTCCTCGTCGCCCTCCTGCTGTGGTGGGTCATAGGGATCCTGTGGGACAAGGGCCAGCTCGACTGGGCCAAGTGGGAGATGTTCTTCACGGGTTCCGAGGCCTGGACGACGTACATCCTGCCGGGCCTGTGGAGCACCCTGAAGGCCGCGGCGCTGTCGGTGATCATCGCGCTGCCGCTCGGCGCGGTCTTCGGTATCGCCCGGCTCTCGGACCACGCCTGGGTCCGCGTCCCGGCCGGCGTCGTGGTCGAGTTCTTCCGGTCCATCCCCGTGCTGGTCCTGATGATCTTCGGTCTCGCGCTGTTCGCCGAGTACACCAGCGTCAGCTCCGACGACCGTCCGCTGTACGCGGTCGTCACGGGCCTGGTCCTCTACAACGCCTCCGTCCTCGCCGAGATCGTCCGGGCCGGCATCCTCACCCTGCCCAAGGGCCAGTCCGAGGCGGCCATGGCGATCGGCCTGCGCAAGGGCCAGGTCATGCGGCTCGTCCTGCTGCCGCAGGCGGTCACCGCGATGCTGCCGGCCATCGTCAGCCAGCTCGTCGTCATCGTGAAGGACACCGCCCTCGGCGGTGCCGTCCTCACCTACTCCGAGCTGCTCTCCTCGGCCAACACGATGAGCGGCTTCTACGGCGCCAACACCATCGCCAGCTACACGGTGATCGCGGTGATCTACATCGCGCTCAACTTCGCCCTCACCAGTTTCGCGAGCTGGCTGGAGCGCCGGCTGAGGCAGGGCAAGAAGTCGACCGGCGCCGTCCTGACCGCCGACGACAACCAGCCGAACGCCGGCGCGGTCGCGGCCTGACGACCGGTCACGTCGTAGCCTCGTCGGCATGGCTGACCAGGGGGCAGTGGCATGATCGCCACTGCCCCCGGTCGCTTGACGGGGGCACCGGCAGTCTGTTGCATACGTTCTGTGATCGTGCACCCTGCTCCAACGTCCTGTTCACCTGTGTCCGCCGGGACACCGCGCCGGGCAGGGGGCGCCGCGCCGTGGACCCGGTGATCATCGTCGGGGCGGGGCCCGTCGGGCTGACGCTCGCCCTGGCCCTGGCCCGTCAGGAGGTGCCCTGCGTCGTCCTCGACGAGGGCCCCGGCAAGGACGAGCCTCGCCCGGCGCGGACCGTCGTCCTGCCCGAGGACACCGTCGCCCTGCTGGAACGGCTCACCGGGACACCGCTCGGCCGGGCGGGCTTCCGCTGGGCCGGATGGCGGTCGATGCGGCGCAAGCAGGTGACGCGCGAGATCACCTTCGACGAGACCGACCCGGCGCCGCTGCACATCGCCCAGCACCTCCTGACCGGCGCGCTGCGCGCGGCGCTGGCCGGCGAGCCCCTGGCTCGGATCGCGGTGGAGAGCCGGCTGGACGCCCTGGAGCAGGAGCCTTCCGGCGTCACCGCCCACACCCGCGGCCCCAAGGGCACCTGGTGGCGCGGCAGTTACCTGATCGGCTGCGACGGCCCCCGCTCCACCGTGCGCAAGCTCCAGGACATCCGCTTCCCCGGCCGCACCGCGGTGGAGCGGCACGCGGTCGCCGCGCTGCGCACGGAACTGCCCTGGAGCGACGAGGCGTTGCTCCACCGCTCACCGCCGTGGCGCATGTCGGGCCCCTCGGCCGGCGAGATCACCGGCCGCCCGCTGCCCGACGGGGTGTGGCGCCTGGACTGGCTGCTGCCGCCGGGCAAGGACCTGGTCACCCCCGAGCTGCTGGTCAACCGCGTCCGCGAGACCCTCACCGGCTGGAGCGGCGACGGGTCCACCCCGGCGTACGAACTCCTCGACACCGGTGTCCACACCGTCCACCACCGGCTGGCCCGGCGCTGGCGTGTCGGCCGGGTCCTGCTCGCCGGGGACGCGGCGCACCTGCTGGGCGCGCTGGGCACACAGGGTCTCGACGAGGGGCTGCGGGACGCCGACAACCTGGCCTGGAAACTGGCGCTGGCCTGGCACCACGGCCCGGGACCGCACGACGCGCTCCTCGACAGCTACCAGGCGGAGCGGCGTACCGCGGTCGCGGCCCGGCTGCGCGCCGCCGACCAGGCCCTGCCGCTGCTGCGTGGTGGCGGCGGGCTGCGCGGTTACGTCCGCGGCCCGGCCCGCGGGCACGACGCGTTGCTCACGGACGGTCACTTGGGGCGCGGCTTGCTCGGCGCGCCGGGGGCGTACGCCGATTCACCGCTCGCACCACCGCCCCTCGACGGGGAGATCGCGGTCGGTACGGCACCGGGCGAGCAGGTCACGGACGTATGGGTGACCGCGGAGGACGGCACCTTCGTCCGGCTCCGCGACCGGCTGGGCCGCGGGGCGCTGCTCGTGGTGCTGGTCGCGCCGGGTACGGGGGTGTGGGAGCGGCGGCACTGGGTGACCGCCGGTGTCATGCCCCGGCTGGCGGCCGCGGTGACGGCGCTGCCGCACCGCGCCGAGCTGCTGGTCACCGAGAGCTATCCGGGCGCCGGTGCGCACACGGTGCTGCTGGTACGGCCCGACGGCCACCTGGTCACGGCCCTGAACGGCGTCCGCCCGGCCGACCTGTACACGGCGGCCGAGGCGGCACTGGGCCGCACGGCGGAGCGAGGCGCCGAGCCGGAGGGGGCCCCGGCGGGGGCCGCGGCGGGTGGCGCGTCGGTGGGATCGGCTTCGGGGGCCGGGGCGTCGCCGGGGGACAGGGCGTAGGCGTCGCGGGGCGGAGCGGGAGGGGCGGTACGGGAGTGGGCTGGGATGCGGGGGCGCTGCGGGAGACAGTACGGGGACGGCGCGAAAAGGCGGTACGGGGCGGCGCGGGAAGCGGTGCGGGGCGGTGCGGGGCGGCGCGGGAAGCGGTACGGGGCGGCGCGGGAAGCGGTGCGGGCGAGATGCCGGAGGCGGGGGCGGGCACGCTCGGTGACCGTCCCCGCGTCACACCGTCCGCATGGTGACGGTGAGTTGACCGGTGCGGGCCGCCATGGTTCACTCCGGACCATGACCGACACCGATGTGCGCCTGTGGCGGAGGGTCCATATGGACCTCGTCCGTTACGCGGGCTGCGTGTGTCGTCCGTCCTGCTGACTTCGCCTGCTTCTCCCGCGCGCACCGTTCCGTACGCCGTCGCGCGCGTTCCTCACGCGAACCCCCTCAGGACGGTACCCGTGTCTCTCCCCGCCCCTGCCTCCGCCCGCGTCACCGCGCCCACCCAGGCCGAACTGCTCGCCTTCGCGCGCCGGGCCGCCGCCGACACCACCCTCGTCTCCTCACTCCCCCTCGACCCGCAGGGCCGTACCTGGGTCCGGCTGGACGGCCCGGGCGGCAGCGAGGCATGGCTGATCGGCTGGCCGCCCGGCACCGGCACCGGCTGGCACGACCACGCCGACTCGGTGGGCGCGTTCGTGACCGCCGCCGGCGAGCTGAAGGAGAACGCCCTCGCCGCCCGGCTGCCCACCCACGCCTGGCGCACCCTGGAACTGGCCGACGGCGTGGACCGGTCACGCCGTCTGACGGCCGGGCAGGGGCGCGCCTTCGGCCGGCACCACGTGCACGAGGTCCTCAACGAGTCCCTGGACCGGCACGCCGTCTCGGTCCACGCCTACTACCCACCGCTGCCGCTGATGCGCCGCTACAGCCGCACCGGCCCGGTCCTCCGCCTGGAGCAGGTCGAGCGCCCGGAGGACTGGCAGTGAGCGCCGCCGGGGAACGCGACGGCTCCGCAGAAGGGCTCTCTACGGGCCCCGAGGGCATCGACGGCCTGCTGGAACGGGTACGCCGGGGCTACGAGCGGGTCGGACCGCGCGAGGCCTACGAGGCCGCCCGGGCCGGCGACGCCCTGCTGGTGGACATCCGGTACGCCGCGCTGCGCGAACGGGACGGTCTCGTCCCCGGCGCCCTGGTGATCGAGCGCAACGAACTGGAGTGGCGGCTGGACCCCCGGGGCAGCCACCGCGTCCCCGAGGCCACCGGGCACGACCTGCGGGCCGTCGTCATCTGTGACGAGGGGTACGCCTCCAGTCTGGCGGCGGAGTCCCTGCACCGGCTGGGGCTGCGCCGGGCCACCGATCTGATCGGCGGTTTCCAGGCCTGGCGGGCGGCCGGGCTGCCGGTGCGGGCCGTGGGCGGTCAGGCGTCCGGGTCGCAGTAGGACGGTGCCGTGTCCCGGTGCTCCTGGTGATCAACCGGATCGGCGTCCTGGCGACCTCCTCCGTCTGCCTGCCGCGCAACAGGGCGGTGGCGTTCCGCACGGCCAGTTCGCCGGTCCGGCGGAGTTGGCGAAGGTCGCGGAGGACCGTCCGTCCTTGAGCGCGGCCGACGCCCGGTCGGTTCCGTCGACGGTCACGCGGCACCCGGCGTGCGCCGGCCGCGTCGAACGCCGCGCGGGCGGCGCACGCCATCTCCTCGTTCGCGGCGAAGGCGTAGTCCAGGTCCCGATGGTCGCGGATCACGGTCGCGGCGACCTCCCGGACCGTGCCGACGTTGTACCTCCCGGGCGGGTCGGCGACGACCTCGGCATTGTCGGGCAGCGCCTCGGTGAAACCGCCGACGAGCAGATCGGATGCGGCACCCGGGCGCCCCGGCGATCATCCCGGCGATCACTCCGACGCTCACCGGCCGGTCCTCGGCGTCGCGCGCGATCCACCGGGCGCGTCGGGCCGGCCCACCGCCTCCAGGTCCACGACGGCCCCGAGGATGTCGTCGGGGCCGGAGCAGGCCCACGCCGGCCGGTGCCTCCTCGCACACCCCGGTCAGTACGCCGTGTCCCCGTCCTCCAGGAAGTCCGCGTCCTCCCCCTCCGCCTCCAGTGCCTGCCGGACCACCCTCAGGGCCAGGCCCTCGGGGTACCCCTTGCGGGCCAGCATGCCCGCGAGGCGGCGCAGTCGCTTGTCGCGGTCGAGTCCCCGGGTGGCGCGCAGTTTCCGGGCGACGAGCTCCCGCGCGGTCGCCTCCTCCTGCTCGGAGTCGAGCCGGGAGACCGCCGCGTCGATGAGGGTGGCGTCGACCCCCTTGGTCCGCAGCTCCCGGGCGAGCGCGCGCCGGGCCAGGCCACGGCCGTGGTGCCGGGATTCCACCCAGGCGTCCGCGAAGGCGCTGTCGTTGATCAGCCCGACCTCCTCGAACCGAGACAGCACCTCCTCGGCGGCCTCCTCCGGAATCCCGCGTTCGCGCAGGGCGTCGGCCAGTTGCTTGCGGGTGCGCGGGGTCCCGGTGAGCAGGCGCAGGCAGAGCGCCCGTGCCTGCTCGACCGGGTCCCGCGGAGGCTCCGCCTTCTCGGCCCTCGACGAGGAAGGGGTGCCTCCGTCCTCGGCGGACAGCCGCTGCCCGCGGTTGCGCGCGCGCCGTCGCCCGCGGCCCCCGTTCGCGCCGCCCGCGGCGTCGTCCGTGTCCCCGAAGCCGCCCGGAGCCCGGAAGTCGCCCGGACCTCCCGGTCCCCCCGTGCCCCGGCCGCCGTACGTGTCGCCGTCCTGCCCGTCACCGTCCGTCCCGGCGAAGCCTTCGTCGCCCGGTCCGCCCCGTCGCGCGCGGCGGGGGTCCCGCTCCTGCGCCGGGGCGGCCGGGTGGGCGTACTCGGCCCAGTCGGTTCGTCGTGTCACGGGTCAGCTCTTGGCGGTCGCGGCCTTGGACTTGGTGGCCTTGGCCGCGGGCGCGGGCACCGCCGTGGCCGCGGTGGCCGGCACGGCGGGGACCGTGGCGTCCGCGGCCGGTTCGGCGGCGGGCTCCGCGGGACGCACACCGACGCCCAGCTTCTCCTTGATCTTCCTCTCGATCTCGTTGGCGAGGTCGGGGTTGTCCTTCAGGAAGTTCCGGGCGTTCTCCTTGCCCTGGCCGAGCTGATCGCCCTCGTACGTGTACCAGGCTCCGGCCTTGCGGACGAAGCCGTGCTCCACGCCCATGTCGATCAGGCCGCCCTCGCGGCTGATGCCGTGGCCGTAGAGGATGTCGAACTCGGCCTGCTTGAAGGGAGGCGCGACCTTGTTCTTGACGACCTTGCAGCGGGTGCGGTTGCCGACCGCGTCCGTGCCGTCCTTCAGGGTCTCGATGCGCCGGATGTCGATGCGCACGGAGGCGTAGAACTTGAGCGCGCGGCCACCGGTCGTGGTCTCCGGGGAGCCGAACATCACGCCGATCTTCTCGCGGAGCTGGTTGATGAAGATCGCGGTGGTCTTGGACTGGTTGAGCGCGCTGGTGATCTTCCGCAGGGCCTGGCTCATCAGCCGGGCCTGGAGGCCGACGTGGCTGTCGCCCATCTCGCCCTCGATCTCCGCGCGCGGGACGAGCGCGGCGACGGAGTCGATGACGATGAGGTCGAGGGCGCCGGAGCGGACCAGCATGTCCACGATCTCCAGGGCCTGCTCGCCGTTGTCCGGCTGGGAGAGGATGAGGTTGTCGATGTCGACGCCGAGCTTCTTGGCGTACTCGGGGTCGAGGGCGTGCTCCGCGTCCACGAAGGCGACCTGGCCGCCGGCCTTCTGGGCGTTGGCCACCGCGTGCAGGGTCAGGGTCGTCTTGCCCGAGGACTCGGGGCCGTAGATCTCCACGACGCGGCCGCGCGGGAGTCCTCCGACGCCGAGGGCCACGTCGAGCGCGGTCGATCCGGTGGGGATGACCTCGATGGGCTCGTTCGTCCGGTCACCCATGCGCATGACCGCGCCCTTGCCGAATTGCCGTTCGATCTGTGCGAGAGCGGCGTCCAGGGCCTTCTCTCGGTCGGTTCCTGCCATGGGTTCCACCCGATTTGCTTGAGTCGATCGCTTCACGTCAAAGACGCTAACGCCTGCCACTGACAATGCGCCCCGACGCAGGTCCTGCCTGTGGATAACTCGGGTGCATCTCCGCCGATAGCCAGCCATATCGCCCATCGTGAGCGCCGCTGGAGCTTCCATAAGAATGGATGTTCGATTTTTGTGTCAAGCGCATCACGCGCATCACGCGGCACCCCGGCGCCCCTGATGCAGCCGGGCTGCGCAGGTGCCCAGGCGTCCAGGTGTCCAGGTGTCCAGGGGGCTGGGAGGCGGCGGCCTCGAAGGCGTCGGGCCGCCCCGTCCGCGGCACCGTCGGCGTCGCCGCGCCACCCGGCCGAAGGACCTACCGGCCCTCTCCGGCCTCCGGCCCGCCGGCGCCCCCCGGCCCTCCGGGACTCCGCCGGTCTCCCGTGGCTCCAGGCCCTGCGGAGGCCCCCGTCCGCCCGGGCCGCTCCGCCGCCGCCCGTCCGGCGGCCCACAGGCGCCACAGGCGGGTGAGCGGTCCCGGCCCCGCTGTCTGGTTCCGGTCCCGGCGCCCGTGGACGCGGGGGTCGTCCGTCACGGCGTACCGCTTGATGTACGCGCCCAGGAACGCCTGGAGCGTGGCGACCGCCGGGATGGCGATCAGCGCGCCGACGGCACCGAGGAGCGCGGTGCCCGCGATGACCGAGCCGAAGGCGACCGCGGGGTGGATGTCGACGGTCTTCGAGGTCAGCTTGGGCTGCAGCACATAGTTCTCGAACTGCTGGTAGACGACGACGAAGCCCAGCACCCACAGCGCGTACCAGGGATTGACCGTGAAGGCGATCAGCATCGGCAGGGCGCCGGCGAGGTAGGTGCCGATGGTCGGGATGAACTGGGACACCAGCCCCACCCACACGGCGAGCGCGGGCGCGTAGGGCACCGCCAGGATCTCCAGCAGGATGTAGTGCGCTATGCCGGAGATCAGCGCCATCAGGCCGCGCGAGTACAGGTAACCGCCGGTCTTGTCCACGGCGATCTCCCACGCGCGCAGCACCTCGGCCTGCCGGGCGGGCGGCAGGACGGAGCAGAGCGCGCGGCGCAGCCGGGGGCCGTCGGCCGCGAAGTAGAACGCGAACAGCGTGATCGTCAGCAGCCGGAACAGCCCGCCGAGGACCTGGGTGGAGACGTCCAGGACGCCGGTGGCGCTGTTCTGCACGTAGTTGCGCAGCCAGTCGGAGCGGAGCAGGCCCTCCTGGATGTCGACCCGTCTCAGCTCGGTGTGGAAGTGGCCGTTGACCCAGTTGATGACGGAGTCGAGGTACTCGGGGAACTCCTCGACCATCTTCACGATCTGCCCCGCGAGCATGGAGCCGAGCAGCGTGACGAATCCGGCGGTGGCGATCAGTACGCCGAGGAAGACGAGGAAGGTGGCCAGTCCCCGGCGCAGGCCGCGCCCGGCCATCCAGCTCACCGCGGGCTCGATGGCCAGGGCCAGGAAGAACGCGATGAGGACGTTGATCAACAGCCCGGTGAGCTGGTGGAAGGCCCAGCTGCTGAGCTGGAAGACGGCATAGAGCGTGAGGGCGAGCACCATGGCCCGGGGCAGCCAGCGTGGCATGCGGGCGGCCGGCCCGGCGGGGCCCGCCGGGGGTCCGGCGGGCGGCGTCGGGCCGGCCGGGGATGCGTGCGGGGCTGCCCGCCCGGTCTCGTCAGTGGATGCCACGGTCCCAGTCTCGCCCACGCCACTGACAGCCGGGCGCCGTCCGGCGATCTTCGTGACGATTCAGCGCTTGTCCTGTGGCACGTTCATGACCGTGCAGACCACGCGCCACACGTCCTTGGCGTCCCAGCCCGCGTTCAGCGCCTCGTTCACCGTCCGCCCGCCCAGTTCCGTCATCACGTGGTCGCGCGCGAAGGTGTCGGCGTACCCGGAACCGAACTGTTCCGCCATCCGCTGCCAGAAGACCGTCAACCGCATGTCCCCAGTATCCCGCCCCCGGGTGTGGCCCCGGGCCGGGCCGCCTGCGGAGACCGCTTTCCGCCCTACGGTCTGACTCATGGCCGAAACCGGAGTCCACCCGCTCCCCCCGATGCCCACGGCGCGCTCCCCGCTGGCCCGCGCCGAGCAGTTCGTGCGGCTCACCGCGCGCGTACTGGACCAGCACCTGTTCGCGTACCACTTCCGAGACGGCGACCCCGCCCCGGTACAGACCGCGCTCGACGCCTACCGCAACCCGGACGGCGGCTACGGCCACGCGCTGGAGCCCCTGCTGCGGGGCCCGGACAGCCAGGTGCCGCACACCGCGCGCGCCCTGCGGGTCCTGGACGCGGTGGGGCGCTGCGACGGGCCGCGCATCGAGCACACCTGCCGGTACCTGGCCTCCGTCTCCGCCCCGGACGGCGCCCTGCCGGCCTCCGCGCGGCCCGCCCCCGGCACTCCCGGCGCGCTGACCGCCACCGGCCCGGTCGTCGGCCTGCTGCACCGCAACCGGGTGTGGCACGCCTGGCTCTTCCGGGCCACGGAGTTCTGCTGGCGGCTCAGCGAGTCACCCCGGAGCATCGACCCGTACGAGATCCAGGCGGCGGTGGCCTTCCTGGACTCCGCACCCGACCGCCCGCGCGCGGAGGCGACCGCCGACCGCCTGGGCCGGCTGCTGCGTGAGCACCGCCTCGCCGTCCTCGACCCGGACGACCGCGACACGGCACCGCCCGCCCCCGGTGAGCGGCGCCGCCTCCTCCCGCACGAGTACGCGCGCGTACCGGGGTCCTGCGCACGCGCGTGGTTCACCGACGCCGAGATGGCGCGCTCCCTCGACGTCCTCGCGGCCGCGCAGGAGGAGGACGGCGGCTGGCCCGCCCCCTGTGCGGGACCGCCGTCGGTCGTCCTGGAGTCCCGCCCGGCAGCGGCCATCAGCGCCCTGCGCACCCTTCGCGCGTACGGCCGCCCCATCGGCTGACGGCGCCGCGGACGCCGGCGCGGTCGCGCGTGCTCACCGGGCCACGGACGCCGAGGGGTCCCCCGGCCCCGAGGGGCTATCCCGCCACGGCCCGCACCCCCGCGGTCACCACCACGGCCACCGTGACGACCAGCAGGAACGGGGCGCGCAGCAGCAGCGCGACGGCCGCCGCCGCGACTCCAGCGGCCCTCGCGTCCAGCATGAGCGCGTGCCCTTCGGCGAAGGTCTGCTGCGCCGTGAGGGCGGCGAGCAGGGCAACGGGGAGCAGCGCGGCCAGCCGGCGCACCACCGGCCGCTCCAGCGCCCCCGCGGGCACCAGCAGCCCGGCCAGCTTGACGGCGTAGCACCCCAGGGCGGTCAGGGCGATCGCGATCCAGACGTTCACCGCGCGTCCTCCCGTCCGCGCCGCCCCCGCGCCCAGAGGACGGCCGGTGCCGCCAGCGCCGCGACCAAGACCGGCGTACCGGCCGGCAGCACGGGCAGCAGGCCGAGCCCGAGCACCACGGCCAGCGCGGCGACCGTCCGCTCGACCGTGCCCTTCAGCATCGGCGCGAGCAGGGCGAGGAAGACCGCGGGGCCGGCCGCGTCGAGCCCCCAGGCGTCGGTGTCCCCGATCGCCTCCGCCCCCAGGGCACCGAGCAAGGTGGTCAGGTTCCACAGCGCGTAGAGGCTCGCTCCGGTGACGGTGAACCCGATCCGGACGGCCCGCCGGGTGGGCTGGGCCAGCGCCACCGCGGTCGTCTCGTCGATGACCCACTGCGCGGCGAACGGCCGCACCGCCCGCGGCAGCGCCAGCAACTGCGACAGGCGCAGTCCGTAGAAGGCGTTGCGCACCCCCAGGAAGAAGGCTCCGGCCGCGGCCGTGAAGGGGTTGCCGCCCGCCGCGAGCGCGCCGACGAGCGCGAACTGGGACGCCCCGGTGAAGACCAGGAGGCTGAGCGCGCAGGTCTGGGCCACGGTGAGCCCGCCGCCCGCCGCGGTCACCCCGAAGGCGAACCCGGACAGGCCCACGGCGACACCGACGCCCAGGGCGTCCCGCACGACCGCCGAGTCGGGCTTCTCCCCCGGGCTGTCCCTCGTACCCATGGCGTCCCGCGCCCCTGAGGCGTCGGTTCTCACGGCGTCCCGCGCCCCTGAGGCGTCGGTTCTCACGGCGCCCTGCGTCCTTGGGGCGTCGGTTCTCAAGGTGTCCTGTCGTACGGCGTCCGGTTCTACGGCGTCCGGGACCGCTGCCTGTTCTGCTGCCACGTCCCGGACGGTAGGCGGAGCCGCCGCCGCGCGTCTTGTACGTTCTTGCGCTCACGCTGGTAGGCGCCCGGAGGCACCCCCACGATCCGGGTGAAGTGCCGGTTGAGATGCGGCTGGTCGGTGAAGCCCACCAGGGCGGCGGCCTCGGCCGGAGCCGTCCCGGCGTCCAGCAGCCGGCGCGCGCGACGCACCCGCGCGTCGGTCAGCCAGGTGTGCGGCGGCATGCCGTAGACGTCCCTGAAGGCCCGCAGCAGGGCGAACGGGCTGCTCCCCAGGCCGGTCGCCAGGGCCTCCAGGCCGGGCGGGTCGGCCATCCGCTCCTCCAGCACGTCACGCGCGCGTGCCGCGACCCGGGCCCCCGCCGACCGCACCTCCCGGCGCGGCAGTGCCCCGCCGTTCCGCCGCAGCAGCCGGGTCACGGCCACCCGCAGCAGGGTGTCGGCGGCCAGCGCGTCACCCGCGTCCGCCGCCGACAGCACCCGCCGGACCAGCTCGACGGCGTGCGGATCGGCCACGACCGGGCGGACGAACCCCGGCGTCCCCCGCAAGGTGGTGGTCTCACCGGCGATCGCCGCCACCACCTCGGGCGACGGATAGACGGCCCCGTACCGCCAGCCGTCCGGCACCCCCGCCCGGCCGGTGTGCGGGGTGTCCGGGTTGACCAGGGCCAGCTCACCGGCCCCGGCGGACACATCGCCGCCGCCGTGGTGGAAGACCTCCACGCCGTCGTAGATGGCGGCGATGACGAAGTGCTCGTGGGTGTGCCGTACGAACGTCTGCCGTATGTACCGCGCCCGCAGCAGGTCGACGCCCGGCAGCGCGGCGAAGCGCCAGTGCCGCGCCCGCTCGCCGTGTCCCATCCGCCCATTGTCCTCGGGCGGGCCGGCCGCGCCCCGGGGCCCGCCACGGTGGGGCCCTGCGCCGCGGGCCGGGACCGCCGGCAGTCGATTGTCAGTGCCGGGGTGCACGATGGACGCATGGTCAGCTCCGCGCACCGAGCCCTGGACAGCTTCTCCCCCGCGACCCGCGGCTGGTTCGCGGGTGCCTTCTCCGCGCCCACCGCCGCCCAGGCGGGCGCGTGGCAGGCCATCGGCGAGGGGTCGGACGTGCTGGTGGTCGCCCCGACCGGTTCCGGCAAGACCCTGGCCGCCTTCCTCGCCGCCCTGGACCAGCTCGCCTCGACGCCCCCGCCGGCCGACCCGAAGAAGCGCTGCCGCGTTCTGTACGTCTCGCCCCTCAAGGCCCTCGCCGTCGACGTGGAGCGCAACCTCCGCAGTCCGCTCACCGGGATCCGGCAGGAGTCCGTCCGCCTCGGCCTGCCCGAGCCGGAGATCAAGGTCGGCATCCGCTCCGGCGACACCCCGGCCGCCGAGCGCCGCGCCCTGTCCACCCGCCCCCCGGACATCCTGATCACCACGCCCGAGTCCCTCTTCCTGATGCTGACGTCCGCCACCCGCGACGCGCTGACCGGCATCGAGACGGTGATCCTGGACGAGGTCCACGCGGTCGCCGGCACCAAGCGCGGCGCCCACCTCGCCCTCTCCCTGGAGCGGCTCGACGAGCTGCTCCCGCGCCCCGCCCGCCGTATCGGCCTCTCCGCGACGGTCCGCCCGGTCGACGAGGTCGCCCGTTTCCTCTCCCCGCGCCGCAAGGCCGAGGTCGTCCAGCCCCCGTCCGGCAAGGAGTTCGACCTCTCCGTCGTCGTCCCGGTCGACGACCTGGGCGAACTGGGCGGTTCCCCGGTGGCGGACGGCAACGACGGCGCGGAGCGCCCCTCCATCTGGCCGCACGTCGAGGAGCGGATCACCGACCTCGTCCAGTCCCACCGCTCCACGATCGTCTTCGCCAACAGCCGCCGCCTGGCGGAGCGCCTGTGCAACAGGCTCAACGAGATCGCCTACGAGCGCGCGACCGGCGAGTCCCTGGAGGAGCACCACTCCCCCGCCGAGCTGATGGGCGGCTCGGGCGCGGCCCAGGGCGCCCCGCCCGTGATCGCCCGCGCCCACCACGGCTCGGTCTCCAAGGAGCAGCGCGCCCAGGTCGAGGAGGACCTCAAGGCCGGCCGGCTGCCCGCCGTGGTCGCCACCTCCAGCCTGGAGCTGGGCATCGACATGGGCGCGGTCGACCTCGTCATCCAGGTCGAGTCGCCGCCGTCCGTGGCCTCCGGCCTCCAGCGCGTGGGCCGCGCCGGCCACCAGGTCGGCGCGGTCTCCACCGGCGTGGTCTTCCCGAAGTACCGCGGCGATCTCGTCCAGGCCGCCGTCGTCACCGAGCGGATGCGCACCGGCGCCATCGAGTCCCTCAGGATTCCCGCCAACCCGCTGGACGTCCTCGCCCAGCAGCTCGTCGCGATGACCGCCCTGGACACCTGGCAGGTCGACGACCTGCTCGCCACCGTCCGCCGGGCCGCGCCCTTCGCCTCGCTCCCGGAGTCCGCGTTCACCGCGGTCCTGGACATGCTCGCGGGCCGCTACCCGTCCGACGCCTTCGCCGAGTTGCGCCCGCGCGTGGTGTGGGACCGGGTCGCCGGCACGGTCACCGGCCGCCCCGGCGCGCAGCGCCTCGCCGTCACCTCGGGCGGCACGATCCCCGACCGGGGCCTGTTCGGGGTGTTCCTCGCCGGGGCCGACCCGAAGAAGGGCGGCGGCCGGGTCGGCGAGCTGGACGAGGAGATGGTGTACGAGTCCCGGGTCGGGGACGTCTTCACGCTCGGCACCAGTTCCTGGCGCATCGAGGACATCACCCGTGACCGCGTCCTGGTCTCGCCGGCCCCCGGTGTGCCGGGGCGGCTGCCGTTCTGGAAGGGCGACCAACTGGGCCGCCCGCTGGAGCTGGGCCGGGCCCTGGGCGCCTTCCTGCGCGAGGTCGGCTCGCTCACCGAGGAGGACGCCCGGCTGCGCCTGCTCGCCGCCGGACTGGACGACCGCGCCGCCGGCAACGTCCTCGGCTACCTCGCCGAGCAGCGCGAGGCCTGCGGTCACGTCCCCGACGACCGCACGATCGTGGTCGAGCGCTTCCGCGACGAGCTGGGCGACTGGCGCGTCGTGGTCCACTCCCCGTTCGGCGCCCAGGTGCACGCCCCGTGGGCGCTCGCCCTCGGCGCCAAGCTGTCCGAGCGGTACGGCATGGACGCGCAGGTGATGCACGCCGACGACGGCATCGTGCTGCGCCTGCCGGACGCCGACCTGATGGGCCTCGACCTCCTCGACCGGGAGCCGGGCAGGTCCGGCACCGAGTACGACGCGGAGCGGTCCCCGGTCGGTGCCGCCGATGTCGTCTTCGACAAGGGCGAGGTCGACCGGATCGTCACGGACCAGGTCGGCGGTTCGGCGCTGTTCGCGTCCCGGTTCCGCGAGTGCGCCGCCCGCGCGCTGCTGCTGCCGCGCCGCAGCCCCGGCAAGCGCACCCCGCTGTGGCAGCAGCGCCAGCGGGCCTCGCAGCTCCTGGAGGTGGCGAGCGAGTTCGGCTCGTTCCCGATCGTGCTGGAGGCGGTCCGCGAGTGCCTCCAGGACGTGTTCGACGTCCCCGGACTGGTCGAGCTGATGGGCGACCTGGAGGCCCGCAAGGTCCGCCTGGTCGAGGTCACCACCCCGGAACCCTCCCCCTTCGCCCGCTCCCTCCTCTTCGGCTACGTCGCCCAGTTCCTCTACGAGGGTGACTCGCCGCTCGCCGAGCGCCGCGCCGCCGCCCTCTCCCTCGACTCCCGGCTGCTGGCCGAGCTGCTCGGCCAGGCGGAGCTGCGCGAGCTCCTCGACGCCGAGGTGCTGACCGAGCTGGAGCGCGAGCTGCAGTGGCGCACCGAGGACCGCCGCGTCAAGGACGTGGAGGGCGTGGCCGACCTGCTGCGCGTGCTCGGGCCGCTCACCGACGCCGAGCTGGCCGAGCGGGGTGCCGAGCCGCAGTGGGCCCCGGAGCTGGCCACCGCCCGCCGCGCGATCAAGGTCAGGATCGCCGGCGCCGACCACTGGGCGGCGATCGAGGACGCGGGACGGCTCCGCGACGCCCTGGGCACGGCCCTGCCCGTCGGCGTGCCCGAGGCCTTCACCGAGCCCGTCAAGGACCCCCTCGGTGACCTCCTGGCGCGCTACGCCCGCACGCACGGCCCCTTCACCTCGGCCACCGCCGCCGCCCGCTTCGGCCTGGGCGTCGCCGTCACCGACGGCGCGCTGCAACGGCTGACGGCGGCGGGCCGGGTCGTCCAGGGCGAGTTCCATCCGGCCGGCATCGGCCAGGAGTGGTGCGACGCGACCGTGCTGCGCCGCCTGCGCCGCCGCTCCCTGGCCGCGCTGCGGCACGAACTGGAGCCGGTGCCGCCGGCCGCGCTCGCCCAGTTCCTCCCCCAGTGGCAGCACATCGGCAAGGGCCACGCGCTGCGCGGTGTCGACGGTCTGGTCCGCGCGGTCGAGCAGCTCCAGGGGGCGTCGGTACCGGCCTCCGCCCTGGAGAAGCTCGTCCTGCCGTCCCGGGTGGCCGACTACAGCCCCGCGATGCTCGACGAGCTGACCGCCGCCGGGGAGGTGGTGTGGGCGGGCGCGGGCTCCCTGCCCGGCAAGGACGGCTGGCTCTCCCTCTACCTGGCGGACAACGCCCCCGTGCTCCTGCCCCCGCCGCACCCCCTGGAGACCACGGCCCTGCACCAGTCCGTTCTGGACGCCCTCGCCGGCGGCTACGGGCTCTTCTTCCGCCAGATCGCCGACCAGGTCCGGGCCACGACCCACCCCGACGCGACCGATCCGCAGCTGGCCGACGCCCTGTGGGACCTGGCCTGGACCGGCCTGCTGACCAACGACACGCTCGCCCCGCTGCGCTCCTTCCTGGGCTCGGGCCGCACCGCGGGCTCCACCGCCCACCGCGCCAGACGCGGAGTCCCGCGCGGGCGCTACGGCTCCCTCTCGGCCGCGGCCCGCCCCGCCTCCCGTACGGGCCCGCCGACCGTCGCCGGCCGCTGGTCGCTCCTGCCGGCCCGCGCGACCGACACCACCGTCCGGGCCCACGCCCTGGCCCGCACGCTCCTCGACCGGCACGGCGTGGTGACCCGGGGCGCCGTCTCGGCGGAGGGCGTCGAGGGCGGCTTCTCGGCGACGTACCGCGTGCTGTCGGTCTTCGAGGAGAGCGGCCAGGCGCGGCGGGGCTACGTGGTGGAGGGCCTCGGCGCGGCCCAGTTCGCGATGGACGGCGCCGTGGACCGGCTCCGCGCGGTGGCCAACGCCCGCGACCGCGGCACCGGCCCCGCACCCACGCCAGGCGGCAGCCCCTACGGCAACCAGTCTTCGACACACTCCGGCCCGTACGGCGACCAGCACCCGGCGGACACCAACCCGTACGGCATCCAGCCCGCGCCGGGCGCCGACGCCCACGCGGCCCCGGGAACCCCCACGGAACCCGACTGGTCCACCGACGCCCCTTTCCCCGCGCTCGACACCGACTTCGCCGCCCCGGCGCCCGAGGGCGAGTACGGGGACTACGGCCCTTACCCCGCACCGGGTGCCGGCGGCCCCCGCGGCGGCGGCACGCCCTACGCGGCCCCGGGCCCCGGCTTCCCCCGCGCATCCCACGGGCGCGCCGGCCACCCCGGTCGCCGGGACCGCCCCGACCGCTCCTCCACCCCCGGCTCCCGGGCCGTCGTCCTGGCCGCCGCCGACCCGGCCAACGCCTACGGCGCCGCACTTCCCTGGCCCGAGCCCCCGACCGGCGCCGGACACAAACCGGGCCGCAAGGCGGGTTCCCTGGTGGTGCTGGTCGACGGCGACCTGGCCCTCTACATGGAGCGCGGCGGCAAGACGCTGCTGGCCTGGCCCGCGGACCCCGAGACGGCCGCGACCGACGACGTCCGGCTGCGCGCGGCCACCGAGGCACTGGCGGCCGCCGCGCGCGACGGCGCGGTCGGCACGGTCACCGTGGAGCGGGTCAACGGCACGGCCGCGCTGACCTCCCCGCTGGGCACCCTCCTGGAGGAAGCGGGGTTCGTCGCCACCCCCCGGGGCCTGCGCGTCCGCGGGTGAGGCACAGCCGCGCGCCCTCGTGCCACCCTTGACCCATGCCCGAAGGAGACACGGTCTGGCAGGCCACGAAGCGGCTGCACGCGGCCCTCGCGGGCAGGGTGCTGACCCACACCGACTTCCGTGTGCCCCAGTACGCCACCGTCGACCTCACCGGCCGTGCCGTCCTCGACGTCACACCGCGCGGCAAGCACCTGCTCACCCGGATCGAAGGCGGGCTGACCCTCCACTCTCATCTCAGGATGGACGGCACCTGGAAGGTGTTCGCGCCCGGCCGGCGCTGGAGCGGCGGCCCCGCCCACCAGATCCGCGTCGTCCTCGGCACGCACGACCGCACCGCCGTCGGCTACCGGCTGCCGGTTCTGGAGCTGATCCGCACCGCCGAGGAGGAACGGGCCGTCGGCCACCTGGGCCCGGACCTCCTGGGCCCCGACTGGGACGCCGACCGCGCCCTGGCGAACCTCCTCGCGGACCCCGCCCGTCCGCTCGGCGAGGCCCTGCTCGACCAGCGCAACCTCGCCGGCATCGGCAACGTGTTCAAGAGCGAGCTGTGCTTCCTGCTCGGCGTCACCCCCTGGCTCCCCGTCGGTGACCTGCCCGCCGACCGCGCGGCCGTCCTGCCCGCCCTCGCCGCCCGGCTCCTGGAGGCCAACCGCGACCGCCCGGTCCGCAACACCACGGGCCGCCGGAACCCGGCCCTGTTCGTCTACGGCCGCGCGCCCCGCCCGTGCCTGCGCTGCGGCATCCCGATCCGCGTCGCCGACCAGGGCGACGGCTCGCGCGACCGCCCGACCTACTGGTGCCCGGCCTGCCAGACGGGCCCGGCCCCTACGCCCGCCCACCGACACCCTCGCCTCTAGGCGTTCGGATCACGCCGCAAACGCGGGGACCCGCCCCTCACATATGGCTCCACCCCACGTCCCCACCCCACCCCCGTCACCCGGGCCGAGGCCATCCCCGCCCCCGTCACCCGGGCCGAGGCCCATCCGCACCCCGGTCCCCCCGCTGCTCCGCATCCCCCCACCGCCCCGCGGCCCGCGCCCCGTCCGCGTCTCCCACCCGCCAAGCCCGCCGCCACCGCCCCTCCCGTACCGCCCCTTCCGCCCGGCGTCTCGCCACACAGTGCACCGGCAGCACGCTCAGCCCCCACCCGCCGGCCGCGACCGCTCCTTCCACCACACCGGTGTCGGAGGACAGCGTCAGCCGCAGCACCGCCCACCACCACACCGCCCCGAGCCCCAGCGCAGCCCCCCGGCGCACTATTCGCCCCGGCATGCTCCGTCACCTCCAGGCCCGCGTACGCCCCGGGAGGAGCGGCCTCACCCGTTCTCGGCCTGGAACATCCAGTGCTGCTTCTCCAGGTCGGCCGTGACCTGGATGAACAGGTCCTGCGTCACGGGGTCGGGATCACCTGTCGCCGCGATCCGCTCCCGCATCCGCCCGATCACCGCGCCGAGGGCGTCCACGATCGCCGCCACCGCCGTCGAGTCGTCGATCCAGCCCTCGGGCGTCGCCCCGATGCCGCTGCCGACCGCCACGGTCGCGGCACGTCCGTCGGGCGGGACGCCCAGCGCGGCGGCACGTTCGGCGACCGTGTCGGAGTGCGTGCGCGCGGTGGCGACCACCTCGTCGAGCTGGAGGTGCACGGATCGGAAGCGCGGCCCGACCACGTTCCAGTGGATCTGCTTCGCCACGAGGGCCAGGTCCACCAGGTCGACCAAGGCTCCCCGCAGCGCCTCCGACACGGTCTTCAAACTCGCGTCGGACAGCGGGCTCTTCACGACGTACATCCGCACCTCCGTCGGCCTGCCCCCGTCATCCCTCCACGATGACCGCAGCACCGACCACCGGCAAACGCACCCGCACCCGCACCCGCACCCGGAACGCGCGGACCTCGTCCCCCACCCACACATGCGAAAACCCCGACCCACCGCTCCGAATCCATCTCGGAGCGGCCCTGGCCGGGGCCCTGCACACTTCCTCACGCCGGGCGGACCGCCGCACGGCATGTCGCTCAGGCGGCGACGACATCCACCGCTTCGGCGGGCGCCTTGATCGTCACCCGTTCCGGTGGCACACCGGTCACCGACACGGAGCCCAGCATCGGACGGCGCACCGGCGTGGGAACGGTTTCGCTCGGGGTGGCCGCCGCGGACTGCGCCAGCTCGGCGAGGGCCAGTTCGTCGCTCACTTCCCGCATGAGTTCGGACATCCGTACGTCCAACGCGTCGCAGATGGCGGAGAGCAGCTCGGAGGAAGCCTCCTTCTGCCCCCGCTCCACCTCGGAGAGATAGCCGAGTGAGACTCGGGCGGACGAGGAGACTTCGCGCAGAGTACGGCCCTGGCGCTGGCGCTGCCGACGCAGCACGTCACCCAGCAGGCGACGGAGCAGAATCATCGGTGGCTCCCTCCTCGGACCGCGTAGCCGCATCCTTCTCGCCCCACCGTACCGCCTCGCGCCGCGGCCGTGCGGGGAGCGATGTCGTGTTCACTCAGGGCTGCAAACATCAAAACCCCCCGTTCTGTTCCGTATCCTGTGCCCGCTCATTCCTGGTCTGTTCGCCCACCAGCTCCCGCAGAAGCAAGGCGAGTACGCTCCGTACACTCTCCCTACGGATTTCCGCACGGTCGCCGTTCAACCGCAGCCCCTCCACTTTTCCGCCAGAGGCAGAACCCTTGGCTGCGCCGGAGGGTCCGTCGACGGCGACGAAGACCGTCCCGACCGCCTGTCCGTCCTGGGGGTCCGGGCCGGCCACGCCGGTCGTCGCGACACCCCAGTCCGCGCCGAGCGCCTTCCGTACGCCCGTCGCCATCTGGGCGGCGACCTGCGGGTCCACCGCGCCGCGCGCCGCCAGCAGACCGGCGTCCACCCCGAGCAGCCGGTGCTTCAGCTCGGTGGCGTAGGCGGTGACCGATCCCCGGAAGACCCGGGACGCGCCGGGGACCGAGGTGATCTCCGCCGCCACCAGGCCACCGGTCAGCGACTCGGCGACCGCGACGGTCGCGCCGTTCACTGTCAGTAGTCGCACCACATCGGCGGCCTCGGGGCTCAAACTTCCGTCTCCTTCAACGCCGCCTCGCGGTCGGCGATTCCCTTCCTGCGCAGCACAATGGCCTGTTTCACATAGTCGAGGCCGGTCACCACGGTGAGGACGACCGCCACGGCCATCACCCAGAACCTCAGGGTCGCCAGGGGGCCCGTGAGCGCCAGCACGTACATACCGACGGCGACGCCCTGGGTGAGGGTCTTGAGCTTGCCGCCCCGGCTGGCGGGGATGACGCCGTACCGGATGACCAGGAAACGCAGGAGGGTGATCCCGAGTTCCCGGCCGAGGATCACGGCGGTGACCCACCACGGCAGGTCGCCCAGGGCGGAGAGACAGATCAGCGCCGCCCCCATGATCGCCTTGTCGGCGATGGGGTCGGCGATCTTCCCGAAGTCGGTGACGAGGTTGTACGTGCGCGCCAGGTGACCGTCGAACAGGTCGGTGATCATGGCGATGGCGAAGGCGGCCCAGGCGAACGACCGCCAGGCCGGGTCGTCTCCGCCGTTGCCGAGCATCAGCGCGACGAAGACCGGCACCAGGACCAGGCGCAGCATCGTCAGCAGATTGGCGACGTTCCAGACACTGGCCTGGTCGACGGCGGCGGCGACGATCTTCCCGCCGCGCGGGGCGGCCCCGCGCCCGGCACCCCCCTCGGCCTCCGTCCCCGGCCCGGCCGCACCACCGGCGTCGGTGCCGCGCCCGCCCGAAACCCGTCCCCCGCGCTCACTCCCGGAGCCCCGGCCGGCCCCCGGCCCGTGCCCGGTGCGCTCCACCGCTCCCGGCACCGCTCCTGACACCGCCCCCGAGCCCGATCCCGGAACCGCCCCGGCCACCGCTCCCGGTACGACCCCGGGTACGGCACGCGAGCCGATCCGCCGCGCGCCGGAGGAGCCTCCCGCCGCGGACGCCGGTGCTCCGGTCATCTGCCCGCCTCCTCAGTACACGCGGACGAGTCCTCGACGCGGCCGTCCTCGCCGGGACCCTCGTACGAGCCCGCCAGCGGCTCGGCCACCAGGTCGACGCCTTCCGTGCCGACCACCTTCGCGTCGACCATACGACCGACCCGGAGCCCTTCGCCGCTCGTGAGCAGCACCTGGCCGTCCGTCTCGGGGGCCTGGTGGGCGGCTCGCCCGTACACGCCCTCGTCCCCGCCGGTGGACTCCACCAGCACCCGCACGGTCGAGCCCACCCGCTCCTCGGCACGCTGCGAGACGAGTTCCTCGGCCAGCCGGGAGACCCGCGCCAGCCGCGCGGCGACGACGTCCTCGTCCAGCTTGCCCTCGTACCCGGCGGCCTCCGTGCCCTCCTCGTCGGAGTAGCCGAAGACCCCGATGGCGTCCAGCCGCGCGTGGTTCAGGAACCGCTCCAGCTCGGCCAGGTCGGCCTCGGTCTCCCCGGGGAAGCCCACGATGAAGTTGGAGCGCACACCCGCCTCGGGTGCCTTGCTCCGGATGGTGTCCAGCAGTTCCAGGAAGCGGTCGGTGTCGCCGAAGCGGCGCATCGCGCGCAGCACGTCCGGCGCGGAGTGCTGGAAGGAGAGGTCGAAGTACGGGGCGACCTTGGGCGTCCCGGTCAGGACGTCGATCAGGCCGGGCCGCATCTCGGCCGGCTGGAGGTAGCTGACCCGCACCCGCTCGATGCCGTCGACCTCGGCCAGCTCGGGCAGCAGGGACTCCAGCAGGCGGATGTCGCCGAGGTCCTTGCCGTAGGAGGTGTTGTTCTCGGAGACCAGCATGACCTCCTTGACGCCCTGCTCGGCCAGCCAGCGCGTCTCGTTCAGGACGTCGCTGGGGCGGCGGGAGATGAAGGAGCCCCGGAAGGAGGGGATGGCGCAGAAGGAGCAGCGCCGGTCGCAGCCGGAGGCGAGCTTGACCGAGGCGACCGGGGAGCCGTCCAGGCGGCGGCGCAGCGGCGCGCGCGGCCCGGAGGCCGGGGCGAGCCCCTCCGGGAGATCCGCCGGCGCGGACTCGTCCACCTCCCCCGCACCGTGCCCCGGAAGCGCCACGGCGGCCCCGGCGTCCTGCCGCGCGGCCGGGCTGATCGGCAGCAGCTTGCGCCGGTCGCGCGGGGTGTGCGCGGCGTGGATGCCGCCGCCCAGGATGGTCCGGAGCCGGTCGGAGATGTCGGCGTAGTCGTCGAAGCCGAGCACGCCGTCGGCCTCGGGGAGGGCCTCGGCGAGTTCCTTGCCGTACCGCTCGGCCATGCAGCCCACCGCCACCACGGCCTGCGTTCTCCCATGGCCCTTGAGGTCGTTGGCCTCCAGGAGGGCGTCCACCGAGTCCTTCTTGGCGGCCTCGACGAAGCCGCACGTGTTCACCACGGCGACGTCCGCGTCCTCGGCGTCCTCCACGAGCGTCCAGCCGTCCGCCTCCAGACGGCCTGCGAGCTCCTCGGAGTCCACCTCGTTACGGGCGCAGCCAAGGGTGACGAGTGCGACGGTGCGGCTTTCAGGCATGGGCTCAAGACTACTTCGTCCCGCCGACAGCCCCCGTCGACGGGGTTGGCCGATTGTGGCCGCCCCCGTACCGTCCCGCCGCTCCGCGTCCCCGTTGCGCCCCCTTTGTCCGGCCTGTTCAGCCGACCTCGGGATCGCCCTTGGTGTACGTCAGCCGCTCCACGGAGCCCGGCTGGAAGTCGTCCTCGATCTTCTTGCCGTTCACCTGGAGCTGGATCGCGCCGGCGTCCCCGAGGACCAGCTCGATCTTCTCGCTGTCCTGGAAGGTCTGGGAGTCGCCCTGGTCGAGCACCCCGTCGAACAGCTTCCGGCCGTTGTGATCCTTCGCGGAGATCCAGCTGCGGCCGTCCGTGGCGCTGACCTGGACGGTCACCTTGTCCTGCGGTACGGCGGCGATGGCGCTGTCGCTCGGCTTGGGCGCGGCGGGCTTGACGGGATCGGCGGACGCGGAGGCGGAGGCGCTCGCGGTCGCCGTGGCACCCTCGGCCACGCTGGCCTCGGTGGCGCCGTCGTCCCCGTCGCCCTTGACCATGGTGAACCCGACGAAGCCGATCACCGCGACGATCGCGGCGACCATGGCGGCGGTCCAGTTGGGCCCGCGCCGCTCCGGACGGATGCGCTCCGCCTCGAACAGCGGCGCGGCGGGGGTCGGCTCCGGCACACCGCCGCGCTCGGCGGCGTACTGGTCCAGCAGGGGCGCCGGATCGAGGCCGACGGCCCTGGCCAGCGTACGGATGTGACCCCGGGCGTAGACGTCCCCGCCGCAGGGCGCGAAGTCGTCGGCCTCGATGGCGTGCACGATGGCGATCCGCACCCGGGTGGCGCCGCTGATGTCGTCGACGGTCAGCCCGGCGGCGATCCGCGCCTGCCGCAGGACGTGGCCGATGGAGGGGCGGGCTTCCGCAGTAACGCCATCGGACACGTCGTCGGGCGCGGCTGCGAACGGACGCTCGTCTTCGGGGGAGTTGCCGGGAGAGTTGCCGATGGACACGGGGGCGCCTTTCGAGCGGTTGGCCGCCTGTGCTGGACGTTCAGTCTAGGGGGGGTACGAACGGGTGGGGCAACCGGGCGGTGGGACTTTGTACGCCATCGGAATGGCCGTCGGGACGGCCCGTCGGACCGGCCCGGCAGCCCGATGATGACGCGGTCGTTCGTCGCTTTCCTCAACTTGACGTGCGTCGGGGGGAAACGGTTGCCCACCGTTGCATTGCGGATGGATCACGGCGTCCGAACCAGCCGGCGCAGCCGTTTCCCTACCCTTCAGACTCCCCCCGGATCACGGCCAGCACGCCGTCCAGTTCGTCAGGCTTCACAAGAACGTCACGCGCCTTCGAACCCTCGCTCGGCCCGACGATGTTCCGCGACTCCATGAGGTCCATCAGCCGGCCGGCCTTGGCGAAGCCGACCCGCAGCTTGCGCTGGAGCATGGACGTCGACCCGAACTGGGTGGAGACCACCAGCTCGGCCGCCTGGCACAGCAGGTCGAGGTCGTCGCCGATGTCCTCGTCGATCTCCTTCTTCTGCTTGGTGCCGACGGTGACGTCGTCCCGGAAGACGGGCGCCATCTGGTCCTTGCAGTGCTGGACGACCGCCGCGACCTCCTCCTCGGTCACGAAGGCGCCCTGCATGCGCGTCGGCTTGTTCGCGCCCATCGGGAGGAACAGCCCGTCGCCCTTGCCGATGAGCTTCTCGGCGCCCGGCTGGTCGAGGATGACCCGCGAGTCGGCGAGCGAGGAGGTGGCGAAGGCGAGCCGGGAGGGCACGTTCGCCTTGATGAGACCGGTGACGACGTCGACGGAGGGCCGCTGGGTGGCGAGCACCAGGTGGATGCCGGCCGCGCGCGCGAGCTGCGTGATCCGCACGATCGCGTCCTCGACGTCCCGCGGCGCGACCATCATCAGGTCGGCCAGCTCGTCGACGATCACCAGCAGGTACGGGTACGGCTGCAGCTCGCGCTCGCTGCCCTCGGGCGGCTTGACCTTGCCCTCGCGCACCGCTCGGTTGAAGTCGTCGATGTGCCGGTAGCCGTAGGCCGCCAGGTCGTCGTACCTGAGGTCCATCTCCCGTACGACCCACTGGAGGGCCTCGGCGGCCCGCTTCGGGTTGGTGATGATCGGCGTGATCAGGTGCGGGATGCCCTCGTAGGCGGTCAGCTCGACGCGCTTGGGATCGACCAGGATCATCCGGACGTCCTCCGGGGTCGCCCGCATCATGACCGAGGTGATCAGGCAGTTGATGCAGGAGGACTTGCCGGAGCCGGTGGCGCCGGCGACCAGCATGTGCGGCATCTTCGCCAGCGAGTGCATGACGTACCCGCCCTCGACGTCCTTGCCGAAGGCGACCAGCATCGGGTCGTCGTCCTCGGCGGACTCCGCGAGCCGCAGCACGTCACCGAGGTTGACCATCTCCCGGTCGGTGTTCGGGATCTCGATGCCGACCGCCGACTTGCCGGGGATCGGGCTGATGATCCGCACGTCGGGGCTGGCGACGGCGTACGCGATGTTCTTGGTCAGCGCGGTGATCCGCTCGACCTTGACGGCGGGGCCCAGCTCGACCTCGTACCGGGTGACCGTCGGCCCGCGGGTGAAGCCGGTGACCCGGGCGTCGACCTTGAACTCGGTGAAGACGGTGGTCAGCGACTCCACTATGGCGTCGTTGGCGGCGCTGCGGGCCTTGCCGGGGCCGCCGCGGGTGAGGAAGTCCAGGGACGGCAGGGCGTAGGTGATGTCCCCGGAGAGCTGGAGCTGCTCGGCGCGCGGCGGCAGCTCGCGCTCCTCGGCGGGCGGCTTCTTGGTGAGGTCGGGGACCGGGCCGCTGGGCGACTTCTCCCGCTGGGACCGGGCACCCGGCACCGGCTTGGTCGCGGGGAGGGGGGTCGGCGTGGTCTGCTCCCGTTCCCCGCTGCCGACGCCCTGGGTGAGGTCGGCGACCAGCGGCGACGGCGGCATCCCGTGCAGCACGGCACCGTCCAGCGCGGCCGCCGCGGCGGCGGCGACGTCCACGGCGTCCGGCTGCCGCTCCCCGTCGGGCCCCGGCAGGGCGGACCGCCGGGGCCGGCCGCGGCGCCGGGTGGTGAGCGCCTCCTCCTCCGCCGGGTCGGGGTCGTACGACCGCGGGGCGGGCCCCCGGCGTCCGCGGGACCCGGCGGCGGGGAGCGCCTCCCGCCACTGCTCCTCGTACCGCTCGTCGTCGTCGGTGAGGACCACCGGATCGCGGACGAGGCCGAGGCGGACGCCGAGCAGCCGCAGCCGCTGCGGGATGGCGTTGACGGGCGTGGCGGTGACGACCAGCAGCCCGAAGACGGTGAGCAGCACCAGCAGCGGCACGGCCAGCACGTCGGTCATGGTGTAGGACAGCGGCGTCGCCACCGCCCAGCCGATCAGCCCGCCGGCGTCTCTTATCCCCTGCATGCCGTCGTCCCGGGCCGGTGAGCCGCAGGCGATGTGGACCTGGCCGAGGACGCCGATGACGAGCGCGGAGAGGCCGATCACGATCCGGCCGTTGGCCTCGGGCTTCTCCGGGTGGCGGATGAAGCGCACGGCGATGGTGAAGAGCAGGATCGGCACGAGCAGGTCGAGCCGCCCGAAGGCGCCGGTGACCAGGATCTCGACGAGGTCGCCGACCGGGCCCTCGAGGTCGGCCCAGGTGCCCGCGGCGACGATCAGCGCGACGGCGAGCAGGAGCAGCGCCACGCCGTCCTTGCGGTGGGCCGGGTCGAGGTTCTTGGCGCCCTGTCCTATGCCGCGGAAGACGGCGCCGACGGCGTGCGCCAGACCCAGCCAGAGGGCGCGGATCAGCCGGAAGACGGCGTTGGTGGGGTTGGGCGCCGGAGCGGGCGCGGGTCTGCGCGCCGCGGCCTTCCGGGCGGGAGCCTTCCTCGGGGGTGCCTTCTTCGCGACGGCCTTCTTCGCCGGAACCTTCGCGGGAGCCGCCTTCTTCGCGGGCTGCTTCTTGGCTGCGGAGGGACGTGAGGCCATAGGTGTGAGGTTACCGGTGGAGACGGCAACGGACACGTGTGCCTCTCGCTTCACCCGTTCGTGTCGCTCCCCCGACCACCCCGGAACTGACGCTTCCGCCTGGGGTGCTGACAGGCGCTCATGGCGGGCCGCAACCGCCGTACTGCGCTCAGTTGGCGGCGGTCTGCCCGCTCGAACCCGGCTCCAGCGCGTCCAGCGCCCGCCGCAGTCCGGTCAGCTTGCGCTCCAGGTGCGCCGCCGTGGCCACGGCGGCGGCGTCCGTGGACTCGTCGCCCAGCTGCTTGGAGAGCGCCTCGGCCTGCTCCTCGACGGCCGCGAGGCGCGCCGACAGCTCGGCGAGCAGCCCGGCCGGCTCGCTGGCCGCGCCGGCCGGCTTGCCGCCGGAGCCCTCCAACTGCAGGCGCAGCAGGGACGCCTGCTCGCGCAGCTGGCAGTTCTTCATGTACAGCTCGACGAAGACGGAGACCTTGGCGCGCAGCACCCACGGGTCGAACGGCTTGGAGATGTAGTCCACCGCACCGGCCGCGTACCCGCGGAAGGTGTGGTGCGGTCCGTGGTTGATCGCGGTGAGGAAGATGATCGGGATGTCCCGGGTCCGCTCCCGCCGCTTGATGTGCGCCGCGGTCTCGAAGCCGTCCATCCCCGGCATCTGGACGTCCAGCAGAATGACCGCGAAGTCGTCCGTGAGCAGTGCTTTGAGCGCTTCCTCCCCGGACGATGCCCGCACCAGCGTCTGATCGAGCGCCGAGAGGATCGCCTCCAGCGCCAGCAGATTCTCCGGCCGGTCATCGACCAGGAGGATCTTGGCCTTCTGCACCATGGCCCGCCCTCCTCGCCCCGGCGTGGGGCCTCCCCTGTCCGCAGGACTCGGGGTGGCACCGACCGGTGCCGCCCCCGGGGACGACTCCCTTGCGTCGCCCGTCCTTGTGCCGGTCATCGTAGCCGCACCCCGCCCGTCGCCACACCCTGTCACCGAGATGTCACTGTGCACGTAGCGGAAACGGGGCGTGGGACCAGAAGGTTCCCCGGATCCCGCGCCTCTACACGGCTTCGGGCACACTGCGTCAGCGACCGCGTGCGCGGCACGACCCGTCCCGCCACAACCGTCGGTACTACGTTCCCACGCCCGCCGGCACCGCCGCGCGGGCACCCCCTCCCCGCGGTCAGGCCCCGCGCATCCACTCCTGCATGACCGTCAGCAGATGGTCCGGATCGACCGGCTTGGTCACGTAGTCGGAGGCGCCGGACTCGATCGCCTTCTCCCGGTCGCCCTTCATCGCCTTGGCGGTCAACGCGACGATCGGCAGCCCGGCGAACTGGGGCATCCGGCGGATCGCCGTGGTGGTCGCGTACCCGTCCATCTCGGGCATCATGATGTCCATCAGCACCACGGCGACGTCCTCGTGCTGCTCCAGCACCTCGATGCCCTCGCGCCCGTTCTCGGCGTACAGCACGGACAGGCCGTGCTGCTCCAGGACGCTGGTCAGCGCGAAGACGTTGCGGATGTCGTCGTCGACGATCAGCACCTTCTCGCCGCCGAACCGGATGCCCCGCACCGACTGCGGCAGCGCCTCCGGCTCCATGGCCGGCCGGGTCTCCGGCGCCGCGTACCGCGCCCCGTCGTCGGCCGGCTCCGGCAGCGCCCGGCGCCGGCGCCGGAACAGCGCGGCGGGGCCGTTCTGCGTCTCCTGGTACGACTTCACCTCGGCGGGCGTCTCGACCGGCTGCTCCGGCTGCTCCTCGTCCCGCGCGGCGGCGGACACCAGGTCGCCGGCCTCCAGCGCGGCCGCCGGCTGCTGGTAGCCCTGCGGCGGCAGCTCGCTGAGGTGCAGCGGCAGGTACAGCGTGAACGTCGACCCGCGGCCGGGCTCGCTCTGCGCGTGGATTTCGCCGCCGAGCAGCTGGGCGATCTCCCGGGAGATCGACAGCCCGAGCCCGGTACCGCCGTACTTGCGGCTGGTGGTGCCGTCGGCCTGCTTGAACGCCTCGAAGATGACCCGCATCTTGCTGGCCGCGATGCCGATGCCGGTGTCGGTCACCGAGAAGGCGATCAGCGCTGCCCCCGGGTCGGTCAGCGAACCGGCCTCCAGGAGCTGCTCGCGGATGCGCTGCGGCACGTCGTCCCGGGCCGGCCGGATGACCAGCTCGACCGAGCCGGAGTCGGTGAACTTCACCGCGTTGGACAGCAGGTTGCGCAGCACCTGGAGCAGCCGCTGCTCGTCGGTGTGGAGCGTGGCGGGCAGCTCCGGCGAGACCCGCACCGACAGGTCGAGGCCCTTCTCGGCGGTCAGCGGCCGGAAGGTGGCCTCCACGTAGTCGACGAGCTGGACGAGCGCGATCCTGGTCGGCGAGACGTCCATCTTGCCCGCCTCGACCTTGGACAGGTCCAGGATGTCGTTGATCAGCTGGAGCAGGTCGGAGCCGGCCCCGTGGATGGTCTCGGCGAACTCGACCTGCTTCGGGGAGAGGTTCCCCTCGGCGTTGTCGGCGAGCAGCTTGGCGAGGATCAGCAGCGAGTTGAGCGGCGTACGCAGCTCATGGGACATGTTGGCCAGGAACTCGCTCTTGTAGCGCATCGACACCGCGAGCTGCTCGGCGCGCTCCTCCAGGACCTGCCGGGCCTCCTCGATCTCGGTGTTCTTCACCTCGATGTCACGATTCTGCTGGGCCAGCAGCTCGGCCTTTTCCTCCAGTTCGGCGTTGGACGCCTGGAGCGCCTTCTGCCGCTGCTCCAGCTCCTCCGACCGCTCACGCAGCTGCTCGGTCAGCTCCTGCGACTGCTTCAGCAGCACCTCGGTCTTGGTGTTGACCGAGATGGTGTTGACACTGGTGGCGATCATCTCGGCGATCTGGTTGAGGAAGTCCTTCTGGATCTGCGTGAACGGTGTGAACGACGCCAGCTCGATGACGCCGAGCACCTTGCCCTCGAACAGCACCGGCAGCACGATCACCTGCGCGGGCGGCGCCTCCCCGAGCCCCGAGGAGATCTTCAGGTAGCCGCTGGGCGCGTTCTCCACCAGGATGGTGCGCTTCTCCTGCGCGGCCGTTCCGACCAGCGCCTCCCCCGGCCGGAACGAGGTCGGCATCGACCCCATCGAGTACCCGTACGAGCCCAGCATCCGCAGCTCGTACTGGTCCTCCCGGGCGGCGGCGATCTCCTGGCCGTCGACCAGCGGCATGGCGAGGAAGAACGCGCCGTGCTGGGCGGAGACCACCGGCGTCAGCTCGCTCATGATCAGCGAGGCGACGTCCTGGAGGTCGCGCCGGCCCTGCATCAGGGCCGAGATGCGCGCCAGGTTGCCCTTGAGCCAGTCCTGCTCCTTGTTGGCGATCGTGGTGTCGCGCAGGTTGGCGATCATCTTGTTGATGTAGTCCTGGAGTTCGGAGATCTCCCCCGAGGCGTCCACGTCGATCTTCAGGTTCAGGTCGCCGCGGGTCACCGCGGTCGCCACCCGCGCGATGGCCCGCACCTGCCGGGTCAGGTTCCCGGCCATCTCGTTCACCGACTCGGTCAGGTCCCGCCAGGTGCCGTCGACGTCACGCACGCGTGCCTGCCCGCCGAGCTGCCCCTCGGTGCCCACCTCGCGCGCGACCCGGGTGACCTCCTCGGCGAACGAGGAGAGCTGGTCGACCATGGTGTTGATGGTCGTCTTCAGCTCCAGGATCTCGCCGCGCGCGTCGATGTCGATCTTCTTGGTCAGGTCGCCCTTGGCGATCGCCGTGGTCACCATGGCGATGTTGCGCACCTGCCCGGTCAGGTTGGACGCCATCTGGTTCACCGACTCGGTGAGGTCCTTCCAGGTGCCCGAGACGCCCGGTACGTGCGCCTGGCCGCCCAGGATGCCGTCGGTGCCCACCTCGCGGGCCACCTTGGTGACCTGGTCGGCGAAGGAACTCAGGGTCTTCACCATGGTGTTGAAGGTGTCGGCGAGCTGCGCGACCTCGCCGCGCGCCTCGATCGTCACCGTCCGCGTCAGATCGCCGTTGGCGACGGCGGCGGCCACCTGGGAGATGTTCCGCACCTGGACGGTCAGGTTCTTCGCCATCAGGTTGACGTTGCCGCTGAGGTCCTTCCAGATGCCCGTGACGCCGGGCACATGCGCCTGTCCGCCGAGGATGCCCTCGGTGCCCACCTCGCGGGCGACCCGCGTGACCTGCTCGGCGAAGGACGACAGCTGGTCCACCATCGTGTTGACGGTGGTGACGAGTTCGAGGATCTCGCCCTTGGCGTCGACGGTGATCTTCTTCGACAGGTCGCCCTTGGCGACGGCGGTGGTGACCTCGGCGATGTTGCGCACCTGGAGGGTCAGGTTGTTCGCCATGCCGTTCACCGACTGGGTGAGGTCCTTCCAGGTGCCGGAGACGCCCTGGACCTCGGCCTGTCCGCCGAGGATGCCCTCGGTGCCCACCTCGCGGGCGACGCGGGTGACCTCCTGGGCGAACGACGACAGCTGGTCCACCATCGTGTTCAGGGTGTTCTTCAGCTCCAGGATCTCCCCGCGCGCGTCCACGGTGATCTTCTGGGAGAGGTCGCCGCGGGCCACCGCCGTCGCCACCTGCGCGATGTTGCGCACCTGCGCGGTCAGGTTCCCCGCCATGCCGTTCACCGAGTCGGTCAGGTCGCGCCACACGCCGGCGACTCCGGGCACCTGGGCCTGCCCGCCGAGCCGGCCCTCCGTACCCACCTCGCGGGCCACCCGCGTGACCTGCTCCGCGAACGACGACAGCTGGTCCACCATCGTGTTGATGGTGTTCTTCAGCTCCAGGATCTCCCCGCGCGCGTCCACGTCGATCTTCTGCGACAGGTCACCGCGCGCCACGGCCGTCGTCACCTGGGCGATCTGCCGCACCTGGGAGGTGAGGTTCCCGGCCATGAAGTTGACCGAGTCGGTCAGCTCCTTCCAGGTCCCGGACACCCCGTCCACCCGCGCCTGACCGCCGAGCCGCCCCTCCGTGCCGACGTCCCGCGCCATCCGCGTCACCTGGTCGGCGAAGCTGGAGAGCTGGTCGACCATCGTGTTCACGGTGTTCTTCAGCTGGAGCATCTCGCCGGAGACGTCCACGGTGACCTTCTGCGACAGATCGCCGTTGGCCACCGCCGTCGTCACCTGGGCGATGTTGCGCACCTGCCCGGTGAGGTTGCGGAACGCGGTGTTCACCGAGTCGGTGAGGTCCTTCCACGTCCCCGCCGCGCCCGGCACCTGCGCCTGCCCGCCCAGCTCACCCTCGACACCGACCTCACGCGCCACGCGCGTCACCTCGGCACCGAAGGCGGAGAGCTGGTCGACCATGGTGTTGACGGTGTTCTTCAGCTCCAGCATCTCGCCGGCCACGTCCACGGTGACCTTCTGCGACAGATCGCCGTTGGCCACCGCCGTCGTCACCGCGGCGATGTCCCGCACCTGCGTGGTGAGGTTCCGGAAGACCGTGTTGACCGAGTCCGTCAGGTCCTTCCACGTCCCCGCCGCGCCCGGCACGTTCGCCTGCCCGCCGAGCTGCCCCTCGGCACCGACCTCGTTGGCCACCCGCGTGACCTCGTCCGCGAAGATCCGCAGCGTCTCGGTCATCTGGTTGATCGTCTCGGCGAGCTGCGCGACCTCGCCCCGCGCCGGCACGGTCACCTTCCGCGACAGGTCGCCGTTGGCGACGGCGGTCGTCACCTCGGCGATCCCGCGCACCTGCGCGGTCAGGTTCCCGGCCATCGTGTTGACGGAGTCGGTCAGCTCCTTCCAGACGCCGGCCACCCCGGGCACCCTGGCCTGCCCGCCCAGTTCGCCCTCGGTGCCGACCTCGCGCGCCACCCGCGTCACCTCCGACGAGAACGCCGAGAGCTGGTCGACCATCGTGTTGACGGTGTTCTTCAGCTCCAGCATCTCGCCGGCCACGTCCACGGTGACCTTGCGCGACAGATCGCCCTTGGCGACCGCCGTCGTCACCAGCGCGATGTCCCGCACCTGCGCGGTCAGCCGGTACGCCATCGTGTTGACGGAGTCCGTCAGGTCCTTCCAGGAACCCGACATCCCGCGCACCCGCGCCTGACCGCCCAGCTTGCCCTCGGTGCCCACCTCGCTGGCCACCCGCGTGACCTCGTCGGTGAACGTCGACAGCTGGTCGACCAGGTTGTTGACCGTCCGCCCGACCTTCAGGAACTCCCCGCGCAGCGGGTGCCCGGCCCCCTCCGGCGCCTGCGTCCGCAGCTCCATGCGGGGCGACAGATCGCCCTCGGCCACCGCCGTCAGCACCCGGCCGACCTCGGAGACGGGGCGCACGAGGTCGTCCACCAGCGCGTTGGAGTTGTCGATCGCGGTGGCCCACGACCCCTCGCACGCCCCCGTCTCCAGCCGCTCCGTGAGCTTTCCCTCACGTCCGACCATCCGCCGCACCCGCGCCAGCTCTCCCGTGAGATGCAGATTGCGGTCGGCCACCTCGTTGAAGACGGCGGCGATCTCCGCCATCACATCGTCCCCGGAGACCGTCAGGCGCCTGCGGAAGTTCCCGTCCCGCATGGTCACCAGCGCGGCCAGCAGCCGGTTCAGCGAGGCCGTGTCCACGACGGTGGTGCCCTGCCCCCTCCTGCCGTGGTTGCCCTGGTTGCCCGGGTTGTTCGGGACTTGTCCGCCTTTCGCGCGCGTCTTCGTGCCCCGCGTCGCTGCGCCAGACTCCACTGTGTCCCTCCCGCAGGGGTCGACCATTACCGCCGTGCCCGGGTACCACGTCCCGGCGTACCGGTTACTTCCTGGTATTTCCTGTACTGCCGCGCATTCCGGCCCGGTTCCCCGGGCTCCTTCCAGGGCTGCTGCCCACCCTGGGCTCCCGGCACTCGGCCCGCCGGAACCTCCACTGGAAGACTGCCCAGTGTTTCACCCGTACCGAACCAGGCCATAACAGTTCGGCAGCTTCGCACATCGTCCGCACACCCCCGGGGCGGAAACACCGCGGACCGGCATCCGCACGGGCGGCGAAGGTAAGTAACCTTGCATGCGGCTGTCCAGCCATGCCGGTCCCGTCCGGCCTGGGCGGTGGCACGAGACGAGCGGGCATCTGAGGGGCGGCCGACACATGACCACCGGACTGTTGCCGGGGGGACAGCCCCCGGAACCCCGGCCGAGGGACGACCTGCCGCGGCAGCGGCCGGAACCGGTCGACGGCGCGGTCCCGCACGGACAGAGAGGGTCGAGGAGTTCTGTGATCACCGCGCGTGCGGCCGCCAGCTTCGAGCCCGTCGGGCGATCGGTCGCGAGCGCCCGTTCCTTCGTCCGGGACACCCTCCAGGGCTGGGGCTACGCCGACATCGTCGACGACGCCGTGGTGCTGACCAGCGAGCTCGTCACCAACGCCGTGGTGCACGCCGGCACCTCCGCCGACGTGGTCTGCCTCCGCAGCGACGAGGGCGTACGCGTCGAGGTCGCCGACCACTACCCCGAACGTGAGGTTCCGCTCCAGTCCTCGCCGTCCGCCATGGGCAGCCCGGACCGCGAGGGCGGCCGCGGCCTCCAGCTCTGCGCGGCGCTGGCCGACCGCTGGGGTGTCGAGTACACGCCGACGCACAAGACCGTCTGGTTCCGCCTCACCCTCCCCGAGCGTCCCGTCGGCACCCGGGCCGCCGGGCCCGCCCTGCCGGCCGCGCTGCTGCCGCTCGCCGACGGCCGCGTCCGGGTCGCCGTCGTCCAGATCGACCGCTCGGGCACCCTCACGGCCTGGAACGAGGACGCGGAGGAGTTGTTCGGCTACCCGGCCGAGCAGGTCATCGGCAAGCCCCTGACCGACTTCGCCGCCTGGCCGCACACCCCGGGCACCAGCACCGGCATCGTCGAGGCCCTGCGCCTGTCCCGCTGGGAGGGCAGCTACGGCATCCGCGGCGCCCACGGCCGCGTCATCCCGGTCTACGCCTCCCATCTGCGGGTCCGCGACACCGGCGGGGAACCGTCCACGGTCTGCCTCCTCGTCCGCGACCATGAGCGCGCGGTGCTCCAGACCCCGTTGCGCGTCCCGGCCTCCGACGCCGGCACCTCCTCGGAGGGGCAGAGCACCGATCCCTTCGAGGTCTTCATCGGCTCCCCCGCCCCGGACGACCTCGACGGCCTCCTCCAGCGCACGGTCGAGCGGGCCCGCGACATGCTCGACGGCGACGCCGCGTTCCTGCTCCTCGCCACGGACGACGAGACGGAGCTGGAGGTCCGCGCCTCCACCGGCCTGCCCTCCGCCCGCCAGCGCTTCGCCCGGGTCCCCGTGGAGGCCGGACCCGGCCGCTACGGTTCGGCGCGCATGCCGGCCGTCCACGACGATCTGGCCGCCGTACCGGGCGCGGTCCCCCTGCTGGCCGGCACGGGCATGCGCTCGGTCGTCACCGTCCCGCTCAAGGTGGAGGGACGCCTCACCGGCTCCCTGGGTGTCGCCGCGGAGGCCGCGGGCCGTTACACCAACGAGGAGGCGTTGCGCCTTCAGTTCGCCGCCGACCGGATCGCCCTGGCCGTCGAGTCGGCCCGCCTCGGCGAGCTGGAGCGGCTGCGCCGCGGCTCGCTCAGCTTCCTGGTGGAGGCGTCCGACCTGCTCGCCGGCACTCTGGACCGGGACCAGACTCTCGCCCTGATGGCGCAGATGACGGTGCCGACGCTGGCCACCTGGTGCGCCGTCTACACCATCGCCGACCAGGCCTCGGAGCCGTATCTCTCCTACGTCCTGCACGAGGACGAGGAGCTGATCGACGGCATCAAGTCCCTCCTGTCGAAGGTCCCGCCGCCCGACCCGGTGCCGACCCCCGGCGCCCGCGTCTGGACCATCCCCGCGGAGAGCGCCCACCAGGCGGCGCTGCGCAGTTCCATGCGCAGCCTCGGCCTGAGCAGCACCCCCACCCGCCAGGTCACCCCGGGCATCGGCCCGACCCTCGCCACGGCCTCCGCGGTCGGCGGTGAGACGGTGGTGCTGCCCCTGGTCGCCCGTAACCGCGTCATCGGCATGCTGACCCTCGGCAAGCCCGCCGACGAGCACTTCCGCCAGGAGATCCTCGAACTGGCCGAGGACCTCTCCCGCCGCGCCGCCCTGGCCCTGGACAACGCCCGCCTCTACTCGGAGCGCACGGCCATCAGCCAGTCCCTCCAGCGCAGCCTGCTGCCCCCGGAACTGCCGCAGATCCAGGGCGTGGAGGTCGAGGTCATCTACCGCGCGGCGGGCGAGGGCAACGAGGTCGGCGGTGACTTCTACGACCTCTTCCCCATCCGCGACGGCGCGTACGGCTTCGCCATCGGCGACGTCTGCGGTACGGGCCCGAACGCGGCGGCGGTCACGGGCCTCGCCCGGCACGCCCTGCGTCTTCTGGCCCGCGAGGGCCTCAGCGGCCCGGCGGTCCTGGAGCGGCTCAACGCGGCCATCCTCGACGAAGGCGAGCGCAGCCGTTTCCTCACCCTCCTGTACGGCGAGATGCGCCCCTTGGCGGAGGGCGGGGCGGAACTCAAGGTGGTCTGCGCCGGCCATCCGCTCCCCCTGCGCCTCCGTCAGGACGGCACGGTCGAACCGGCGGCCGAACCGCAGCCCCTGCTCGGTGTCATGGACGACCTGGAGCTGTACGAGGAGACGGTCACCCTCGACCCGGGCGATGTCCTGCTCTGTGTCACGGACGGCGTCACCGAGCGCCGTGAGGGCTCGCGCATGCTGGGAGACGACGGTCTCGCCGATGTCCTCACCACGTGCACGGGGCTGACGGCCGGCGCGGTGGCGGCCCGCATCATGCGCGCGGTGGAGCGGTTCGCGTCGGACGCCCCGTCCGACGACATGGCCATTCTGGCGATGCGCGTCCCGGAACCGCACCACGACTGAGGCACGAGAAAGGCCCCGCCCGAGTGGGCGGGGCCTTTCTTTTTTTCGGAGCCCCCAAACGGAATCGAACCGTTGACCTTCTCCTTACCATGGAGACGCTCTGCCGACTGAGCTATAGGGGCCGGTCGCTTTACGAGGTTTCCCTCGCGGCAACGGAATAGATCATACCCCGAACACAGCCGTGCTCCCAACCACTTCAAAGGGCGGTCTGAAGCAGTCCGCCGAGGGCGTTGCACGCGGACACGATCCGCTGCATGTCCCGTTTGGTCAATGAGCCGTCGACGGGCAGGGCGAGCGTCTCGTCGGCGGCCCGTTCGGTCTCCGGCAGCGTCACGCAGCGCCGGAACTCGGGCAGCCGGTGCACGGGGGTCTTCACCGGTACCCGGCAGTCCACGCCCCGGCCGCGCAGGGCCCGAGCGAAGGCGTCCCGGTCGGGCCGCCCGTTCCCCAGGACCCGCACGACGTACTGCCCGTAGGTGTGCCCGTCCCCGCCGTCCGGTGTCCGCACTCCGCGCAGCCGCGCGTCGAGGTACGCCGCCCGCTGCCTGCGTCGCGCTATCTCGTCGTACGGCGCCGGCTCACCTTCCTGCAGCACCAGCAGCCCGTGCCGCTGCCCCAGCTCGTGCAGTCGTTCCAGGTCCGCGGTCCGTCCGAAGCGGTGTATGGCCACGACGGCCGCGGTCCGTGGCCCGACGGCGGCCGCGACGGCGGCCGGGTCGAGGCAGTAGGTGACCGGATCTATGTCGGCGAACACCGGCATCGCACCGGCGAGGGCGACGGCCTCGGCGACCTCGGTGTTCCCGAAGGCCGGCACCACGACCTCGTCACCGATTCCGACACCGGCGGCCCTGAGCATTGCTGCAGTACCCATGGCTGGATGGTGGTTGCGGAACGTGAACGCCAGGTGACAGACAACAAAAAAGGGTGGGACCCGGAACGAAAGTTCCGGGTCCCACCCTTTTATAAGAATTGTTCGGCGGTGTCCTACTCTCCCACAGGGTCCCCCCTGCAGTACCATCGGCGCTGAAAGGCTTAGCTTCCGGGTTCGGAATGTAACCGGGCGTTTCCCTAACGCTATGACCACCGAAACACTATGAAACAAACAACAACCAGCACTACATGGCTGTTCGTGGTTTCAGAACCAACACAGTGGACGCGAGCAACTGAGGACAAGCCCTCGGCCTATTAGTACCAGTCACCTCCACACCTCACGGTGCTTCCAGATCTGGCCTATCAACCCAGTCGTCTACTGGGAGCCTTAACCCCTCAAAGGGGGTGGGAGTCCTCATCTCGAAGCAGGCTTCCCGCTTAGATGCTTTCAGCGGTTATCCCTCCCGAACGTAGCCAACCAGCCATGCCCTTGGCAGAACAACTGGCACACCAGAGGTTCGTCCGTCCCGGTCCTCTCGTACTAGGGACAGCCCTTCTCAAGACTCCTACGCGCACAGCGGATAGGGACCGAACTGTCTCACGACGTTCTAAACCCAGCTCGCGTACCGCTTTAATGGGCGAACAGCCCAACCCTTGGGACCGACTCCAGCCCCAGGATGCGACGAGCCGACATCGAGGTGCCAAACCATCCCGTCGATATGGACTCTTGGGGAAGATCAGCCTGTTATCCCCGGGGTACCTTTTATCCGTTGAGCGACGGCGCTTCCACAAGCCACCGCCGGATCACTAGTCCCGACTTTCGTCCCTGCTCGACCCGTCGGTCTCACAGTCAAGCTCCCTTGTGCACTTACACTCAACACCTGATTACCAACCAGGCTGAGGGAACCTTTGGGCGCCTCCGTTACTCTTTAGGAGGCAACCGCCCCAGTTAAACTACCCATCAGACACTGTCCCTGATCCGGATCACGGACCCAGGTTAGACATCCAGCACGACCAGACTGGTATTTCAACGACGACTCCCCCTGAACTGGCGTCCAGAGTTCACAGTCTCCCAGCTATCCTACACAAGCCGAACCGAACACCAATATCAAACTGTAGTAAAGGTCCCGGGGTCTTTCCGTCCTGCTGCGCGAAACGAGCATCTTTACTCGTAGTGCAATTTCACCGGGCCTATGGTTGAGACAGTCGAGAAGTCGTTACGCCATTCGTGCAGGTCGGAACTTACCCGACAAGGAATTTCGCTACCTTAGGATGGTTATAGTTACCACCGCCGTTTACTGGCGCTTAAGTTCTCAGCTTCGCCCCACCGAAATGGAGCTAACCGGTCCCCTTAACGTTCCAGCACCGGGCAGGCGTCAGTCCGTATACATCGCCTTACGGCTTCGCACGGACCTGTGTTTTTAGTAAACAGTCGCTTCTCGCTGGTCTCTGCGGCCACACCCAGCTCAGACCGTAAAGATCATCACCAGACGTGGCCCCCCTTCTCCCGAAGTTACGGGGGCATTTTGCCGAGTTCCTTAACCATAGTTCACCCGAACGCCTCGGTATTCTCTACCTGACCACCTGAGTCGGTTTAGGGTACGGGCCGCCATGAAACTCGCTAGAGGCTTTTCTCGACAGCATAGGATCATCCACTTCACCACAATCGGCTCGGCATCAGGTCTCAGACTATTGCCAGGCGGATTTACCTACCTGACGTCCTACACCCTTACCCCGGGACAACCACCGCCCGGGATGGACTACCTTCCTGCGTCACCCCATCACTCACCTACTAACCGCTTGGGCCGGCGGCTCCACCACTTTCCATTCCCCGAAGGGTCCGGAACGGCTTCACGGCCTTAGCATCACGATGCTCGATGTTTGACGCTTCACAGCGGGTACCGGAATATCAACCGGTTATCCATCGACTACGCCTGTCGGCCTCGCCTTAGGTCCCGACTTACCCTGGGCAGATCAGCTTGACCCAGGAACCCTTAGTCAATCGGCGCACACGTTTCCCACGTGTGTATCGCTACTCATGCCTGCATTCTCACTCGTCAACCGTCCACAACTCGCTTACACGGCTGCTTCACCCGGCAGACGACGCTCCCCTACCCATCACAGCAGGCGTTGGCCCTATAGCTGCAATGACACGACTTCGGCGGTACGCTTGAGCCCCGCTACATTGTCGGCGCGGAATCACTAGACCAGTGAGCTATTACGCACTCTTTCAAGGGTGGCTGCTTCTAAGCCAACCTCCTGGTTGTCTCTGCGACTCCACATCCTTTCCCACTTAGCGTACGCTTAGGGGCCTTAGTCGATGCTCTGGGCTGTTTCCCTCTCGACCATGGAGCTTATCCCCCACAGTCTCACTGCCGCGCTCTCACTTACCGGCATTCGGAGTTTGGCTAAGGTCAGTAACCCGGTAGGGCCCATCGCCTATCCAGTGCTCTACCTCCGGCAAGAAACACACGACGCTGCACCTAAATGCATTTCGGGGAGAACCAGCTATCACGGAGTTTGATTGGCCTTTCACCCCTAACCACAGGTCATCCCCCAGGTTTTCAACCCTGGTGGGTTCGGTCCTCCACGAAGTCTTACCTCCGCTTCAACCTGCCCATGGCTAGATCACTCCGCTTCGGGTCTTGAGCGTGCTACTCAAACGCCCTGTTCGGACTCGCTTTCGCTACGGCTACCCCACCCGGGTTAACCTCGCAACACACCGCAAACTCGCAGGCTCATTCTTCAAAAGGCACGCAGTCACGAGGCAAGCACAAGTGCTCACCCGACGCTCCCACGGCTTGTAGGCACACGGTTTCAGGTACTATTTCACTCCGCTCCCGCGGTACTTTTCACCATTCCCTCACGGTACTATCCGCTATCGGTCACCAGGGAATATTTAGGCTTAGCGGGTGGTCCCGCCAGATTCACACGGGATTTCTCGGGCCCCGTGCTACTTGGGTGTCTCTCAAACGAGCCGCTGACGTTTCGACTACGGGGGTCTTACCCTCTACGCCGGACCTTTCGCATGTCCTTCGCCTACATCAACGGTTTCTGACTCGCCTCACAGCCGGCAGACTGTGAAAGAGAGATCCCACAACCCCGTATACGCAACCCCTGCCGGGTCTCACACGCATACGGTTTGGCCTCATCCGGTTTCGCTCGCCACTACTCCCGGAATCACGGTTGTTTTCTCTTCCTGCGGGTACTGAGATGTTTCACTTCCCCGCGTTCCCTCCACTTGCCCTATGTGTTCAGGCAAGGGTGACAGCCCATGACGACTGCCGGGTTTCCCCATTCGGACACCCCCGGATCAAAGCCTGGTTGACGACTCCCCGGGGCCTATCGTGGCCTCCCACGTCCTTCATCGGTTCCTGGTGCCAAGGCATCCACCGTGCGCCCTTAAAAACTTGGCCACAGATGCTCGCGTCCACTGTGCAGTTCTCAAACAACGACCAACCACCCACCACCCCGGGACAACATCCCGAGTTCACTGGGGCCGGCAACTGAAGGCGACCTCACGGCCGTACCCTCAGACACCCAACAGCGTGCCCGACACTCCCCGTCGACAAGACCCGCGTTCCACGCCGAAGCAGTACTAGCGCTCTCATCCAACTGAAGTGTGCCGAATAGTCAACGTTCCACCCATGAGCAACCGTGCAAGACATTTGCTTGCAGTCGGCCATGTGCTCCTTAGAAAGGAGGTGATCCAGCCGCACCTTCCGGTACGGCTACCTTGTTACGACTTCGTCCCAATCGCCAGTCCCACCTTCGACAGCTCCCTCCCACAAGGGGTTGGGCCACCGGCTTCGGGTGTTACCGACTTTCGTGACGTGACGGGCGGTGTGTACAAGGCCCGGGAACGTATTCACCGCAGCAATGCTGATCTGCGATTACTAGCGACTCCGACTTCATGGGGTCGAGTTGCAGACCCCAATCCGAACTGAGACCGGCTTTTTGAGATTCGCTCCACCTCACGGTATCGCAGCTCATTGTACCGGCCATTGTAGCACGTGTGCAGCCCAAGACATAAGGGGCATGATGACTTGACGTCGTCCCCACCTTCCTCCGAGTTGACCCCGGCGGTCTCCCGTGAGTCCCCAGCACCACAAGGGCCTGCTGGCAACACGGGACAAGGGTTGCGCTCGTTGCGGGACTTAACCCAACATCTCACGACACGAGCTGACGACAGCCATGCACCACCTGTACACCGACCACAAGGGGGACCCTGTCTCCAGGGTTTTCCGGTGTATGTCAAGCCTTGGTAAGGTTCTTCGCGTTGCGTCGAATTAAGCCACATGCTCCGCCGCTTGTGCGGGCCCCCGTCAATTCCTTTGAGTTTTAGCCTTGCGGCCGTACTCCCCAGGCGGGGCACTTAATGCGTTAGCTGCGGCACGGACAACGTGGAATGTTGCCCACACCTAGTGCCCACCGTTTACGGCGTGGACTACCAGGGTATCTAATCCTGTTCGCTCCCCACGCTTTCGCTCCTCAGCGTCAGTATCGGCCCAGAGATCCGCCTTCGCCACCGGTGTTCCTCCTGATATCTGCGCATTTCACCGCTACACCAGGAATTCCGATCTCCCCTACCGAACTCTAGCCTGCCCGTATCGACTGCAGACCCGGGGTTAAGCCCCGGGCTTTCACAACCGACGCGACAAGCCGCCTACGAGCTCTTTACGCCCAATAATTCCGGACAACGCTTGCGCCCTACGTATTACCGCGGCTGCTGGCACGTAGTTAGCCGGCGCTTCTTCTGCAGGTACCGTCACTCTCGCTTCTTCCCTGCTGAAAGAGGTTTACAACCCGAAGGCCGTCATCCCTCACGCGGCGTCGCTGCATCAGGCTTTCGCCCATTGTGCAATATTCCCCACTGCTGCCTCCCGTAGGAGTCTGGGCCGTGTCTCAGTCCCAGTGTGGCCGGTCGCCCTCTCAGGCCGGCTACCCGTCGTCGCCTTGGTGAGCCACTACCTCACCAACAAGCTGATAGGCCGCGGGCTCATCCTGCACCGCCGGAGCTTTCAACCCCTCCCCATGCGAGGAGAAGTATTATCCGGTATTAGACCCCGTTTCCAGGGCTTGTCCCAGAGTGCAGGGCAGATTGCCCACGTGTTACTCACCCGTTCGCCACTAATCCCCACCGAAGTGGTTCATCGTTCGACTTGCATGTGTTAAGCACGCCGCCAGCGTTCGTCCTGAGCCAGGATCAAACTCTCCGTGAATGCTTCAACAGCTCACGGGAGCGGAACAGCCGGAGGAATAATCCGACCGTTCACAGCGTCCTCGCTGTATTTTTCTTCAAAGGAACCTCGCCCCAGCAGAGCTGGAGACGGGGTATCAACATATCTGGCGTTGACTTTTGGCACGCTGTTGAGTTCTCAAGGAACGGACGCTTCCTTTGTACTCACCCGAGAGACTCTCTCAGGCTTTCCTCCGGGCGCTTCCCTTCGGTCTTGCGTTTCCGACTCTATCAGATCTTTCCGACCCGATTTCCTCGGTGCTTTCCAGGTTCCCGCTTCCGCGTTTCCCTTTCCGGCGGCTCCGACTTTATCAGAAGTTCTGAGTCGGAATTCCCGCTCCCCGGGCTCCGGACCGCGAGTGGGTCGGGTGCCCGCCTGAGCGGAGTCGTAAACGTACTGGAGCGGGGCGCCTCGATGCAAATCGAGGCGCCCCGCTCCTGGTTGGCGCGGACGGTCGTCCGACGGTCCGTCAGACCTCCACGACGACCGGGAGGATCATCGGGCGGCGCCGATAGGTGTCCGAGACCCACTTGCCGAGGGTGCGGCGGATCAGCTGCTGGAGCTGATGCGGTTCGACCACGCCGTCCTGGGCGGAGCGCTCCAGCACCTCGACGACCTTGGGCAGCACGTCCGCGAAGGCCGAGTCGTCGATGCCCGAACCGCGGGCCTGGACGTGCGGGCCCCCGGTGATCTTGCCGGTGGACGAGTCCATGACGACGAAGACCGAGATGATGCCCTCGTCGCCGAGGATGCGACGGTCCTTGAGCGCCGGCTCGCCGACCGCGCCGACGGACAGGCCGTCGACGTAGACGTATCCCGCCTGGACCTTGCCGGAGATCTTCGCCTTGCCGCCGACGAGGTCGACGGCGACACCGTCCTCGGCGATGACGATGCGGTCGTGCGGGACTCCGGTCAGGGCGCCCAGCTCGGCGTTGGCCCGCAGGTGGCGCCACTCTCCGTGGACCGGCATCAGGTTCTTCGGGCGGCAGATGTTGTAGAAGTACAGCAGCTCGCCGGCCGAGGCGTGGCCCGAGACGTGGACCTTGGCGTTGCCCTTGTGGACGACGTTGGCGCCCCAGCGGGTCAGGCCGTTGATCACGCGGTAGACCGCGTTCTCGTTCCCGGGGATGAGGGAGGAGGCCAGGATGACCGTGTCGCCCTGGACGATGCGGATCTGGTGGTCGCGGTTGGCCATGCGGGACAGCGCGGCCATCGGCTCGCCCTGGGAGCCCGTACAGACCAGGACCACCTCGTGGTCGGGGAGGTCGTCCAGGGTCCTGACGTCGACCACCAGGCCCGGCGGGACCTTCAGATAGCCGAGGTCGCGCGCGATGCCCATGTTGCGGACCATCGAGCGGCCGACGAAGGCGACCCGGCGGCCGTACTCGTGGGCCGCGTCCAGGATCTGCTGGATGCGGTGGACGTGGCTGGCGAAGCTGGCCACGATGATCCGCTTGCGGGCGTTCGCGAAGACGGTCCGCAGGACGTTCGAGATGTCCCGCTCGGGCGGGACGAACCCCGGGACCTCGGCGTTCGTGGAGTCCGCCAGGAGGAGATCGATGCCCTCCTCGCTGAGCCGGGCGAACGCGTGCAGGTCGGTGAGCCGGCCGTCCAGCGGGAGCTGGTCCATCTTGAAGTCGCCGGTGTGGACGGCCATGCCCGCAGGGGTGCGGATGGCCACGGCCAAGGCGTCGGGGATGGAGTGGTTGACGGCGACGAACTCGCAGTCGAAGGGGCCGATGCGCTCCCGGTGCCCCTCCGCCACCTGCAGGGTGTAGGGGCGGATGCGGTGCTCCTGGAGCTTGGCCTCGATGAGGGCCAGCGTCAGCTTGGAGCCGATCAGCGGGATGTCCGGCTTCTCGCGCAGGAGGTAGGGGACGCCGCCGATGTGGTCCTCGTGGCCATGGGTGAGGACGATGCCCTCGATGTCGTCGAGACGGTCCCGGATCGACGAGAAGTCGGGCAGGATCAGGTCGATCCCGGGCTGCTCCTCCTCGGGGAAGAGCACTCCGCAGTCGACGATCAGCAGACGGCCGCCGTACTCGAAGACCGTCATGTTGCGGCCGATCTCGCCGAGGCCGCCGAGCGGTGTGACCCGCAGGCCGCCTTCGGGAAGCGGCGGGGGCGAGCCCAGTTCAGGATGCGGATGACTCAAAAGACTCTCCTCACCACACGCGCCACGTACCGGTGGGGCACGTGGCGCGCATGACGTTCGTGCGGAAATGATGGTTGTTGTGGGACGCGGACACCGGTGGTCCGCTTGTTCAGTTGTGGGGTCTTGCGAAGTCTGTTGTCAGAGCTGTACCCCGCCGGCGGCGAGATCGAGCTTGAGCTGTTCCGTTTCCTCGGACGTCAGCTCGACCATGGGCGCGCGCAGCGGGCCCGCGGGCAGGCCCTGGAGGGCGAGGGCGGCCTTGGAGGTCATGACGCCCTGGGTGCGGAACATGCCGGTGAAGACCGGGAGCAGCTTCTGGTGGATCTCCAGCGCCTTCTGCACGTCGCCCGCGACATAGGCGTCGACCATGGAGCGCAGCTCGGGGGTGACGACATGGCCGACCACCGAGACGAAGCCGACCGCGCCGACCGAGAGCAGGGGGAGGTTGAGCATGTCGTCACCGGAATACCAGGCGAGCCCGGAGTGCGCGATGGCCCAGCTCGCGCGGCCGAGGTCGCCCTTGGCGTCCTTGTTCGCGACGATCCTCGGGTGCTCCGCGAGGCGGACGATGGTCTCCGTGTTAATCGGGACGCCGCTGCGGCCGGGGATGTCGTAGAGCATGACCGGCAGGCCGGCGGCGTCGGCGACCGCCTTGAAGTGCCGGTAGAGCCCCTCTTGCGGGGGCTTGTTGTAGTAGGGGGTGACGACGAGGAGGCCCGTGGCGCCGGCCTTCTCGGCGGCGTGGGTCAGCTCGATGCTGTGGTGGGTGTCGTTGGTGCCGACCCCGGCGACGACGTGGGCGCGGTCGCCGACCGCTTCCACGACGGCCCGCAGCAGGTCCGCCTTCTCCGCATCGCTGGTGGTGGGTGACTCGCCGGTGGTGCCGTTGACGATCAGGCCGTCGTTGCCTGCGTCCACCAGGTGGGCGGCGAGCCGCTGCGCGCCGTCGAGGTCGAGTGCGCCGTCCGCCGTGAAGGGCGTGACCATGGCGGTGAGGACCCGCCCGAAGGGGGTCTGCGGAGTGGAGGTCGGAGCCATGGGCTACACGCTACTCGTTGCTCGGAGCGGGGTCTTCCCTCGGGGGAGGCGGCGCCCGGGGACGGAGGCGGAGCCCGGCACTGCCTGCTCGGGGGTTCAAGCAGTGCCGGGTCCGTTCGATCAGGCTAGATGAACTTCATGAAATGCCGCAATACGGACACTTCACCCGGCTGATCGCACATGCGTACCCGTGCGCGGAGCGTTACGGCGCCACCCGCCCGTTGGCGTTGAAGGCGGCGTGGGTCAGCGGCATGAGCCGCTGCCACTCGGCCTCCATCTTCTCGCCGACCATCTCGATCTCCCGCTGCGGGAAGGACGGCACCCTGGCCAGCTCGTGCTGGGTGCGCAGGCCGAGGAAGTGCATCAGCGAGCGGGCGTTGCAGGTGGCGTACATCGAGGAGTACAGGCCGACGGGGAGCACCGCGCGGGCGACCTCGCGGGCGACACCGGCGGCGAGCATCTCGCGGTAGGTCGCGTACGCCTGCCGGTAGCTGTCGGCCATCGCGCGGCCGACCAGCTCCTGCTGGGCCTCGGTGCCCTCGACGAAGCGGTACTTGCCCGGACGGCCCTCCTGGACCAGCTTGCGGGAGGCGTCGGGGACGTAGAAGACCGGCTGGAGCTCGCGGTAGCGGCCCGACTCCTCGTTGTAGGACCAGCCGACGCGGTGGCGCATGAACTCGCGGAAGACGAAGATCGGAGCGCTGATGAGGAAGGTCATCGAGTTGTGCTCGAACGGGCTGCCGTGCCGGTCCCGCACGAGGTAGTTGATCAGGCCCTTGGAGCGCTCCGGGTCCTTGTCCAGCTCGGCCAGGGACTGCTCGCCGACCGTGGAGACCCGGGCGGCGAAGAGCACGTCGGCGTCGGAGGCGGTGTGTTTCACCAGCTCGACGGTGACGTCGCTGCGCAGGTCGATCTTGAAGTCGTCTTCGGGCGTGTCGGTCACGGTGTGGAGGGCCTTCCCGTCTCGTCGTCTTGCGGACGCCACTCTACGGCGGACCCGAAACGGGGCGTTCACGGCCGTGCCGCGATGAAGTCGGTGAAACAGGGCACGTTCCGTGGAGTCCGTTCGTCTGTACAGACGGGTGTTCTCACCCACCTCTCGTACGCAGACCGGTGTTCTTCGAGTCCTGGAGGGAGACGTCCTCATGATTGGCCGGCGTGAACCCGTCCCGTTCGCCTTCGTCGCCGAGGCCGACAGGTTCCGCAGCAATGTCACGCCCCCGCCCCCTGAGCGCATGTCGTTCGGTCAGCTGGCCGGGCGCTGGCTGCTGGGGCTGACCATAGTCGCGGGGCTGGTGGGGTCGCTGGTGATCGGGATGCCCGCGCTGTCCCTCGACCACTCCACGCAGCAGACGCAGCAATCACAGGCGTCCGACCGGCGCTGAGCCGTCACCCGGCCGGCGGCGGCTCCATCCGGGCCCCGAGGGTGGTGACCGGGGACACAGGTCGATAGCCTCACCGGGCACAGCCCACGCATGGAGCGAGTGAGGACCAGCCGTGCCCCTGACCTTCCTGACGGCCGACCGTGCTTTCGACACGGCCGACGACGTCGCGCTGCCCCACGACGACCGGGACCGCTGGCAGCGTCCCTACCGCCCCGGTCCCTGGCGCGTCGGCGCGTCCGCGCTGTTGCTGCTGGTGGCGTCGTTCGTGCTGTTCGCGGCGGTGGTCATCGCCGCGACCGGGACCGCGGGCTCGGCCGGAGCGGTCTTCGGCGTCGCCCTGGTCGCCATCGCCTGCGCGCTGCGGCTGTTGCGCATGGGCGTGTGGGTGAGCGCGCGGGGCGTGCGCCAGGTGGGCTTCCTCGTCAGCCGTACGGTGCCGTGGGAGCAGGTCGTCGAGGCGCGGACGGTGCAGCAGCCGGTGCGCTGGCTCGGGCTGCCGCGGACGGTGCAGGGGCAGGCACTGGTGCTCCGGCGCCGGGGGCGGGGTGCGGGCGAGGCCCTGCCGCCCCTGCTGACCTCGCACAACGCGGACTTCCTCGCCCGGCCGGAGGGGTTCGACCGGGCCTCCGACGCCGTGGAGGCGTGGGCGGCGGAGTACCGGATCGGCTGAGCGGCCCGCGCGACGACATGCCGGTGGCCCGGCCCCCGTCCGGACGGGGGCCGGGCCACCGGCATGTCGGGCAGCGGGGAGTCAGGCCGTCCCGGTGTGCGGGCCGGTGCCCGCGTCGTGGAGCCTGATCGCCCGCTGCATCGCCTTGCGGGCGCGCGGGGTGTCCCGGGCGTCGTGGTAGGCGACGGCGAGCCGGAACCAGCTGCGCCAGTCGTCGGGGGCCGCCTCGGTCTCGGCCTTGCGCCGGGCGAAGACCTCGTCGGCCGAGTCACGGTCGATCCGGCCGCTGGCGGTGCGCTTCAGCTCGTCGACGGGGAGGGCGCCCTCGGCGTCCAGCTCGGCGGCGAGCCGGTTGGCCTTGCGGACGAACTGGGTGTTCTTCCACAGGAACCACACCCCGATCACCGGCAGCACCAGCACCGCGACGCCGAAGGCGACGGTGACGGGGCTGCCGGCCTCGATGAGCAGGACGCCGCGGCTGCCGACCAGGACGAAGTAGAAGACCAGGACGAGGGCCGTGACGGCGTAGGTGATCTTGGCGCGCATGGGGGTCAGGGGCTCGGTTCCGGTCTCAGCTCAGGTCCAGGAAGTGTTCCAGGCCGAAGGTGAGGCCCGGAGTGGTCACCACACGGCGGGCGCCGAGCAGGATGCCCGGCATGAAGCTGCTGTGGTGCAGGGAGTCGTGCCGGACGGTGAGGGTCTCGCCCTCGCCGCCCAGCAGGACCTCCTGGTGGGCGAGGAGCCCGCGCAGCCGGACCGCGTGCACCGGGACGCCGTCGACGTCCGCGCCGCGGGCGCCGTCCAGGGCCGTGGCGGTGGCGTCGGGCGCCGGGGCGGCGCCTGCCTTCCGCCGGGCCTCGGCGATGAGCTGGGCGGTGCGGGTGGCGGTGCCGCTGGGGGCGTCCACCTTGTTCGGGTGGTGCAGCTCGACGACCTCGACGGACTCGAAGTAGGGGGCGGCGATCTGCGCGAACTTCATGGTCAGCACGGCGCCGATGGAGAAGTTCGGCGCGATGAGGACACCCGTCCCCGGGGACCGCTCCAGCCGGCCCGTGAGCCGCGCGAGGCGCTCCTCGGTCCAGCCCGTCGTACCGACGACGGCGTGGATGCCGTGGCCGACGCAGTAGTCGAGGTTGTCCATGACCGAGGCGGGCGTGGTCAGCTCGACGGCGACCTGGGCGCCGGTCTCGGCCAGCGTGTCCAGGCTGTCGCCACGGCCGAGCGCGGCGACCAGTTCCATGTCCTCGGCGGCCTCGACCGCCCGTACCGCCTCGGAGCCGATCCGGCCCCTGGCGCCGAGGACGGCCACGCGCAGCTTGCTCATCTTCCAGTTCCTTAACCGAGAGCTGACAGGGATCAGGCGACGGCGTCGTGCAGCCGGGCCGCCTGCTTGTCCTTCAGCGGGCCGATGACCGACAGCGAGGGCCGCCGTCCCAGGATGTCGCGGGCGACCTCACGGACGTCGTCCGGGGTGACCGAGGCTATCCGGGCCAGCATGTCGTCGACCGACAACTGCTCCCCCCAGCACAGCTCGCTCTTGCCGATACGGTTCATCAGCGCGCCGGTGTCCTCCAGACCGAGGACCGTGGAGCCGCGGAGCTGGCCGATGGCACGGTCGATCTCCTCGTCGGGCAGTCCGTGCTCGGCGACCTGGTCGAGTTCGTCCCGGCAGATCTTCAGCACGTCGTGCACCTGGGAGGGCCGGCAGCCCGCGTAGACACCGAAGAGGCCGCAGTCGGCGAAGCCCGAGGTGTACGAGTACACGCTGTAGGCCAGGCCGCGCTTCTCGCGGACCTCCTGGAAGAGGCGGGAGGACATGCCGCCGCCGAGGGCGGTGTTCAGCACGCCGAGCGCCCAGCGGCGTTCGTCGGTGCGGGCCAGGCCCGGCATGCCGAGGACGACATGGGCCTGCTCGGTCTTGCGGCCGATCAGCTCGACCCGGCCGGCGGTGCGGAGGGTGCGGCGGCCGTCGCGCGGGGCGATCGGCACGGCGTCCGGCTTCCTCAGGGCGCCGGCCTTCTCGAAGGCGGCGCGGACCTGCCGTACGACCTTGTTGTGGTCGACGTTGCCGGCGCAGGCGACGACCAGGTGGGTGGGGTCGTAGTGCCGCTTGTAGAAGCGGCGGATGCGGTCGGCGGTGAGGGCGTTGACCGTGTCGACGGTGCCGAGGACCGGGCGGCCGAGGGCGGTGTCGCCGAACATGGTGTGCGCGAACAGGTCGTGCACGCAGTCGCCCGGGTCGTCCTCGGTCATGGCGATCTCTTCGAGGATGGCGCCGCGCTCGACGTCGACGTCCTCCTCCCGGATCAGCGAGCCGGTCAGCATGTCGCAGACGACGTCGATGGCGAGCGGCAGGTCGGTGTCGAGCACGCGCGCGTAGTAGCACGTGTACTCCTTCGCCGTGAACGCGTTCATCTCGCCGCCGACCGCGTCGATCGCGGCGGAGATGTCCAGGGCGGACCTGCGGCCGGTGCCCTTGAAGAGCAGGTGCTCCAGGTAGTGCGTGGCGCCGTTCAGCGACGGGGTCTCGTCGCGGGAGCCGACGTGCGCCCAGATGCCGAAGGTGGCGGAGCGGACCGAGGGCAGCGTCTCGGTGACGATACGCAGGCCGCCCGGGAGGGTGGTGCGGCGGACCGTACCGATGCCGTTCTCGCCCTTGATCAGGGTTTGGGTACGGGCGACGGCCCGCGCCTCCGAGGAGGTGCGGGCCGTCGCCTTCGAGCTACGGGACGTCACTGGTCGGCGTCGTCCTTCTTGTCCTCGGCGGCCTCTTCGCCCTCGATCACGGGGATCAGGGAGAGCTTGCCGCGGGAGTCGATCTCGGCGATCTCGACCTGGACCTTGGCGCCCACGCCGAGGACGTCCTCGACGTTCTCCACGCGCTTGCCGCCGGCGAGCTTGCGGATCTGCGAGATGTGCAGCAGACCGTCCTTGCCGGGGAGGAGGGAGACGAAGGCGCCGAACGTCGTCGTCTTCACGACCGTACCCAGGTAGCGCTCGCCGACCTCGGGCATCGTCGGGTTGGCGATGCTGTTGATCGTCGTACGGGCGGCCTCGGCGGAGGGGCCGTCGGCGGCACCGATGTAGATGGTGCCGTCGTCCTCGATGGTGATCTCGGCGCCGGTGTCCTCCTGGATCTGGTTGATCATCTTGCCCTTGGGGCCGATGACCTCACCGATCTTGTCCACCGGGATCTTGACGGTGATGATCCGCGGGGCGTTCGGGGACATCTCGTCCGGGGTGTCGATCGCTTCCATCATCACGTCGAGGATGTGGAGGCGGGCGTCACGGGCCTGCTTGAGGGCGGCGCCCAGGACGGAGGCCGGGATGCCGTCCAGCTTGGTGTCGAGCTGGAGCGCGGTGACGAACTCCTTGGTGCCGGCGACCTTGAAGTCCATGTCGCCGAAGGCGTCCTCCGCACCGAGGATGTCGGTGAGGGTGACGTAGTGGGTCTCGCCCTCGATCTCCTGGGAGATCAGGCCCATGGCGATACCGGCGACGGGGGCCTTCAGCGGCACACCGGCGTTCAGCAGCGACATGGTGGAGGCGCAGACCGAGCCCATGGACGTCGAGCCGTTGGAGCTCAGCGCCTCGGAGACCTGGCGGATCGCGTAGGGGAACTCCTCGCGCGTCGGCAGGACCGGCACGAGGGCGCGCTCGGCGAGGGCGCCGTGGCCGATCTCGCGGCGCTTGGGGGAGCCCACGCGGCCGGTCTCGCCGGTGGAGTACGGCGGGAAGTTGTAGTTGTGCATGTAGCGCTTGCGGGTCACCGGGGAGAGGGTGTCCAGCTGCTGCTCCATGCGGAGCATGTTCAGCGTGGTGACGCCCAGGATCTGGGTCTCGCCGCGCTCGAACACCGCGGAACCGTGCACCCGCGGGATGGCCTCGACCTCGGCGGCGAGCGTACGGATGTCCGTGACGCCGCGGCCGTCGATGCGCTTCTTCTCCTTGATGACGCGCTCGCGGACCAGGGTCTTGGTCAGCGCGCGGTACGCGGCGGAGATCTCCTTCTCGCGGCCCTCGAACTCCGGCAGGAGCTTCTCGGCGGCGAGCGCCTTGACGCGGTCCAGCTCGGCCTCGCGCTCCTGCTTGGCGGCGATGGTGAGCGCCTGGGCCAGCTCGGGGCGGACGGCGGCGGTGAGCGCCTCCAGGACGTCGTCCTGGTAGTCGAGGAAGACCGGGAACTCGCCGGTGGGCTTGGCGGCCTTGGCGGCGAGGTCGGCCTGGGCGCGGCAGAGCACCTTGATGAAGGGCTTCGCGGCCTCGAGACCGGCGGCGACGACGTCCTCGGTGGGGGCCTCGGCGCCGCCCTCGACCAGCTGGATGGTCTTCTCGGTGGCCTCGGCCTCGACCATCATGATCGCGACGTCGCCGTCCTCCAGGGTGCGGCCCGCGACGACCATGTCGAAGACGGCGTCCTCGAGCTCGGTGTGCGTCGGGAACGCCACCCACTGGCCGCGGATCAGCGCGACGCGGACGCCGCCGATCGGGCCGGAGAAGGGCAGGCCGGCCAGCTGGGTGGACGCGGACGCGGCGTTGATCGCGACGACGTCGTACAGGTGGTCGGGGTTGAGGGCCATGACCGTGCAGACGACCTGGATCTCGTTGCGCAGGCCCTTCTTGAAGGACGGGCGCAGCGGGCGGTCGATCAGGCGGCAGGTGAGGATGGCGTCCTCGGAGGGACGGCCCTCACGGCGGAAGAAGCTGCCGGGGATCTTGCCGGCGGCGTACATCCGCTCCTCGACGTCCACCGTGAGGGGGAAGAAGTCGAGCTGGTCCTTGGGGTTCTTGGAGGCGGTGGTGGCCGACAGCACCATGGTGTCGTCGTCCAGGTAGGCCACGGCGGAACCGGCGGCCTGCTTGGCGAGGCGGCCGGTCTCGAAGCGGATGGTGCGGGTGCCGAAGGGGCCGTTGTCGATGACAGCCTCGGCGTAGTGGGTTTCGTTCTCCACTATGGTCTTCTCCGTTACATTCAGTTACATGTCGTCTTTTCGTCCCGCCGCGCCCGTGTGGCGGGGGGACGGTGCGGAGAAGCGTCCGGTGCGGGCCGGTCTTCGATCGAAGCCCCCGGCGTATCTCTTCCCCGGGGGCCACTACCGAGGACCGGCGGCGGCGCGGTGACGCTCTCCTTCTCGTGTTACCTGCTCGTGCCTGTGCCTAACACACTACAAAGCAGCAGTGACACTGTGCACGTACGGCAAAGGGAGCGGCTCCCGAAAGAGGGGAACCGCTCCCTTCACGGCGTCTTACTTGGCGCCCGCCGCGCCGCGGCGGATGCCCAGGCGGTCGACCAGCGCGCGGAAGCGCTGGATGTCCTTCTTGGCCAGGTACTGCAGCAGGCGGCGCCGCTGACCGACCAGGATCAGCAGACCACGACGGGAGTGGTGGTCGTGCTTGTGGGTCTTGAGGTGCTCGGTCAGGTCGGAGATCCGACGGGACAGCAGGGCGACCTGGACCTCGGGGGAGCCGGTGTCGCCCTCCTTGGTACCGAACTCGGAGATGATCTGCTTCTTCACTGCGGCGTCGAGAGACACGCGTGCTCCTCTTGGTCTTGATGGGCCTCCGAGTGCCCCCGGTCTGCTTCTCGGGGGATCTTCCGTGACTCGGAAGGCGGGGGTCCGCTGGGCGCGGCCTCCAGGCGCCGAGGGCGGCTCCGGGGGTGCGTACACAAACGGCCGTCGGTCAGCTTAGCAGGGTACGGCCGGGGGGCCTGCCCCGCCTGTGCTCACGGTATCGGCCGCCACCCGTGCGGGTGGCGGCCGAGGTGCCGCGCGGAACCGGGGGCCGGTCAGCTGGTCATGCCCCGGGCCGCCGCGTACAGGTCGAGGACGGCCAGGCAGAGCGGGACGAGGGAGAGCAGGACGGCGCCCTCGCTCAGGTCGAGCATGCGGCCCCAGAACGGAGTCACGCCCTTGCGCGGCACGATCAGGCCGATGGCCAGCAGGAGCACGGCGCCGAAGGCGACGGCGGCGGAGAGCCAGATGGTGCGGAAGTCGAGCGGGGCGCTGTTGTGGTTGTACAGCAGTTCCTTGATGACGTCGGCGGGCGGGTTCAGGGCCAGGCCCAGCGCGAGCAGGCAGACCGTGACGATGCCGGACATCATCAGCGTCACCACGTGGGACGTGTAGAGGAAGAGGCGGGCCCGCATCAGCATGGCGAGACCGACCGCCAGGGAGAGCAGCTGGGCCCAGCCGTTGGAGGAGAAGCCGAGCACCACGCCGGCGGCGGCGACGCCGGCCACCGCGCAGCCGCCGACGAGGCCGAGCAGCAGCTCGTGGCCGCGGCGGGCCTGGTCGGCGATGAGCTGGAAGTCGACGGGCTCCTGCTCCTGCTGGTCGTCGGCGCGTCCGCGCTTGGCGATCTGGTCGGGTGAGCGGAAGCCGATCGGGAGCTTGGCGAACCGGGCGGACCAGCCGGGGAGGAAGCCGATGGCGGCGGCCATGATCACCGCGGTGACGGCGGCGGCCTCCCGCGGCTCGGACTCGCTGACGATGGTGCCGAAGGTGGCGAGGACGCCGACGCCGGCGGCGAACGCGGCGGCGATGAACGGGGCGTCGCGCTGCGGCAGCATCAGGACGAGCAGGACCCCGGCGACCAGGACGACGGAGAGGCCGATCAGGAGCTGGAGCCGCCCGGGCCCCTCCCCCGCCGGGACGCCCAGGACGCCGGAGCCGCCCACCATCAGGTGCGGCAGCGAGGCCAGCCCCAGGGCGACGGCCGCGTGATGGTCGTCGTAGACCCGGGCCCGTACGGCGGCCAGGGCGACGAGGACGACGCCGGTGACGCCGGCGATGACACCGGGCAGGCCGTGCATGTCGTGGGCGAGCGGCTCGGAGAACCACAGGACCAGCGCCATCATGGTCAGCAGCAGCCCGCCGGCGGCGAGGCCGACCCCGCGCATCATGCCGTCGTTCCAGCTGCGCCGGTCGGTCTCGACGGCTGCGGCCACGGCGTCCACGACGTCGTCGAAGACGGCCGGCGGCAGGGAGTCCGCGAACGGCCGCAGCAGCAGCAGTTCACCGTCCCTTATCTGCTGCTCGGCCAGCGACCGGCCGTCGTCGAGGACGGAACCGTCCCGGCGGACCAGGTTGTACCCGGTGGGCGCGGCCTCCTCGGGTGTCTGGCCCGACAGCCTCAGCACCTCCGGGTACACGTCCGACAGCGGCACGTCCTCCGGGAGTGCCACGTCGATCCGGCTGTTCGGCGCCGCCACCGTGACTCTGCAGAATCCGGTTGCTGAAACCGTGCTCACCTGACGGTTCCCCCTCGTCCAGTGTTCGGTGATCCGGCGCGGTTTGCCCGGGTGATTCCCTGACCGCGCCTCATTCGGTGCGTCACCCTACCGTCCCGGCCCGCTCTCCCCTCATCCCCTCCCGGCCCGGAAGGCCCGCAGAACAGTAGGATCAACGCCCGACTCATGGGCCCGGCAGAGACCGGCGAGTTGACGTACATACGGGGGCCGTCACAACGGGGGCGGTTCGAGATTGCGATCGCGTGAAGGACTGGTGCATCGGTGAGCGTCGTCATCGTCAAGCGCCCGCCGCGGGTGTTCCCGCCGGAGGTGCCGAGTGAGGAGGTCAAGCTCGAATCTCCACCGGAACTCCCCAGGACCGAGGACGACAGTCTGCTGATGAACCTGCTGCCCATGCTGGGCATGGGTTCGTCCGCGGCGTTCTTCTTCATGCCGGGCGCGCAGGGCTTCATGAAGATCATGGGCATGCTGATGCTGGCGTCCACGATCGCCATGGTCATCGCCCAGCTCGTGCGGGCCCGCAAGGGGTCGTCGGGGCAGATGGCCGAGACCCGGCGCGACTACCTCAAGTACCTGGCGCAGAAGCGGCGGGAGGTGCGCCGCACCGCGCTGAAGCAGCGCGACGCGCAGCACTATCTGCACCCGGCGCCCGAGCAGTTGTGGGCCCTGGTCGCCGAGGGGTCGCGGCTGTGGGAACGGCGTTCCAGCGATCCGGACTTCGTCCAGGTGCGCATCGGTCTGGGACCGCAGCAGCTGGCGACGCCCCTGGTGGCGCCGGAGACCGCGCCCGTGGACGAGCTGGAGCCGCTGACCGCGCACGCGATGCAGCAGTTCATCGCCGGGCACGGCACGCTGAACGAGCTGCCGCTCGCCGTCAACCTGCGCTCCTTCTACCACGTGACGGTCTCCGGTGACACCGAGACGGTGTACGGCCAGACCCGGGCCGTGCTCGGCCAGCTGGCGTCGCTGCACTCCCCCGAGGACGTGGTGATCGCGGTCGTGGCCGCGCCGGGCGCGGCGGTGGAGTGGGAGTGGACCAAGTGGCTGCCGCACATGCAGCACAAGGAGTCCGACGGCGCGGGGACGCGACGGCTGCTCTGCTTCGACCTCGGTGAGCTGGAGGAGATGCTCGCCCAGCAGCTGGAGGGCCGGCCCCGGTGGAGCCGGGACGGCCAGCCGGTCCTGGACCAGCCCCACTTGGTCGTCGTCCTGGACGGCGGTGGCGTGCCGGCCGACTCGGTGCTCGCCTCGGCGGAGGGCCTGCAGGGCGTCACCATCCTCGAGGTGGTCCCCGGCGAGCTGGACGAGCCGCGGGGTTCACTGTCGGTCCGGGTGGTGCCCGACGCCCTCGAACTGGAGGCGGGTACGGGCGTGTTCACCGGTACGCCGGATGTGCTGTTGCAGGCGCAGGCGGAGTCGCTGGCCCGTCAGCTGGCGCCGCTGCGTCTCGGTGCGGCGGACGCGGACGAACCGCTGCTGGCCAACCTGGACTTCACCGACCTGATGCAGATCGGCGACGCGGCGAGCGTGGACGTCTCCCGCACCTGGCGGCCGCGCACGCTGCACGAGCGGCTGCGTGTCCCGATCGGTCTCGGGGAGAGCGGGGAGCCGGTCATGCTGGACCTCAAGGAAGCCTCGCAGGAGGGCATGGGCCCGCACGGGCTGTGCGTCGGCGCGACCGGTTCGGGCAAGTCCGAGCTGCTGCGCACGCTGGTGCTGGGGCTCGCGGTGACGCACTCCTCCGAGACGCTCAACTTCGTCCTCGCGGACTTCAAGGGCGGCGCGACCTTCACCGGCATGGGCAACATGCCGCACGTCTCCGCGGTGATCACCAACCTGGCCGACGAGCTGACGCTGGTGGACCGCATGCGCGACTCCATCACCGGTGAGCTGACCCGCCGCCAGGAGCTGCTGCGGCAGGCCGGCAACTACGCCAACATCACCGACTACGAGAAGGCCCGCGCGGCCGGTGCCCCGCTCGATCCGCTGCCCTCGCTGGTCCTGATCATCGACGAGTTCAGCGAACTGCTGGCCGCCAAGCCGGACTTCATCGAGATGTTCATCCAGATCGGCCGGATCGGCCGTTCGCTGGGCGTCCACATGCTCCTCGCCTCTCAGCGCCTCGAAGAGGGCAAGCTGCGCGGCCTGGACACCTTCCTCTCCTACCGCATCGGTCTGCGGACCTTCTCCGCGGCGGAGTCGCGTACGGCGATCGGTGTGCCCGACGCCTACCACCTGCCGAACGTCCCCGGCGCGGGCATCCTGAAGTACGGCACCGAGACGATGGTGCAGTTCAAGGCGGCTTACGTGTCCGGCACCTACCGGCCGAACGGGCCGGTGGCCGAGGGCGGCGGCCGGATCGACCGGTCGCCGGTGCTGTTCACGGCCGCGCCGGTGCCGGTGCGCATCCTCGCCGACCCCGAGCCGGAGACCCGCCGGGACCAGATCGACGACGCGCTCGCCGACACGGTGCTGGATGTCATCGTCAGCCGCCTGGACGGGCAGGGCCCGCCGGCCCACCAGGTGTGGTTGCCGCCGCTGGACGAGCCGTTCAGCCTGGACCAGGTGCTGCCGGTCCTGGGCATCAGCCCGGAGCGCGGGCTGCACGCCGAGGGCTACCACGCGCAGAGCAAGCTGGTCGTCCCGGTCGGCCTGGTCGACAAGCCCTTCGAGCAGCGTCGTGACGTCATGTACGCCGACCTGTCGGGGTCCGCCGGTCACGCCCTGATCGTCGGTGGTCCGCAGTCCGGCAAGTCGACGCTGGTCCGCACGATGATCGCGGCGTTCGCGCTCACCCACACCCCGGCCGAGGTGCAGTTCTACGCCCTCGACTTCGGCGGCGGCGGCATGCTCGCGCTGGACGGCCTGGCCCACATGGGCGGCGCCGCCTCCCGCCTCGACCAGGAGAAGATCCGCCGTACGGTGGCCGAGGTGCACGGCATCCTCAACGCCCGCGAGGAGTTCTTCCGCTCCAAGAGCATCGACTCGATGGCGACCTTCCGCAACCGCCGTGCACAGGGCCACTACCCCGACCAGCAGTGGGGGGACGTCTTCCTGATCATCGACGGCTGGGGGACGTTCAAGACCGACTACGAGATGCTCGACCCGGTCATCGCGGACATCGCTACCCGGGGTCTCGGTTTCGGCATCCACCTGATCATCACGGCGACCCGGTACACCGAGATGCGGCCGGCGCTGCGCGATCAGATCCTCAGCCGGCTGGAGCTGCGGCTCGGCGACGCGATGGAGTCGGAGTTCGACCGCAAGCGGGCCGAGAACGTGCCGATGGGCAAGCCCGGCCGCGGTCTCTCCCCCGACAAGCTGGACTTCCTCGCCGCCACGCCGCGGATCGACGGATCGACGGCGGTGGAGGACCTGGCCGACGGCATGGCGAACCTCGTCACCGGCGTCAACAGCGCCTGGCAGGGCCCCACGGCTCCCCGGGTGCGGATGCTGCCGACCCTGCTGCCGGCCGCGGAACTCCCCGCCGGCGGCGACTTCGCCGGCCGGGGCGTCGCCATCGGCGTCGACGAACTCACACTCTCCCCGGTGTTCGTGGACTTCGAGACCGACCCGCTGTTCGTCGTCTACGGCGAGAGCGAGTCCGGCAAGTCCTCGCTGCTGCGGTTCATGGCCAAGCAGGTCTCGGAGCGGTACGCCCCCGACAAGGCGCTGTTCGTGGTCTCCGACTTCCGGCGCGCGCTGCTCGGCCAGATGCCCGAGAGCCACATGTACAAGTACTGCGCCTCGGGGCCGCAGCTCCAGGAGGTCATGGAGTCGCTGGCCGGCTCGATGAGCCGCCGTATGCCCGGCCCGGACGTCACCCCCGACCAGCTGCGCAACCGCAGCTGGTACACCGAGCCCGACGCGTTCATCTTCATCGACGACTACGACCTGGTCGCCACGTCGATGGGCAACCCGCTGTCGGTCCTCATGGAGTACCTGCCGTTCGCCCGCGACCTGGGCCTGCGCATCGTCCTGGCCCGTACCACGTCGGGTGCCTCGCGCTCCTCCTTCGAGCCGGTCCTCACCCGGATCAAGGAACTGGGCGCCCAGGGCATCGTCCTTTCCGGTGACCCCTCGGAGGGCCCCGTCTTCAACAACGTCAAGGCGGCGCCGATGCCGCAGGGCCGAGGGCAGTTCATCTCCCGGCGGTCCAGCGGGACGCTGGTGCAGACCGGATATCTGCCGGAGAGCTGAGCCGGCCGGACCGGGAAGGGGAGGGGTGGGCCGCACGCGGCCCACCCCTCCCGCCCTTTCCTGGCATATTGCCCCCGTGACCGATTACTTCAAGACCGACACCGCCGAACTGGCCCGTTTCAGAACGACGCTGGAGAACGCCAGGGCCGAGCTGGACAACGTCCGCACCTGGATGCGGGACGTGTCCGCGGAGGGCATCGGCACCAAGGAGCTGGACGCCGCCTGCGCCGAGTTCCACGAGCACTGGACGTACGGCTCCGAGCAGCTGGCGGAGCTGACGGGCAAGTTCGCGGAGGGTGTGAACCAAAGCAGGGCCGACTACGAGGAGGTCGACCGGGCCCTGGAAGAGGGGTTCCGCAAGGCGGCCGCGCAGGGAGGCGGAAAGTGACGGCCCACCCCTATCGGCACCTCGGCTTCGATCCGGTGCCGGGTGACGTCTCCGTCGTCTCCGGCCTGACGGCGAAGCTTCAGAAGTCGGCACGGACGATCGCCGACGCCCACAAGATGATCGAGAACCTGCGGTCGGGCAGTTCCTGGGAGGGCGACGCGGCGGTCGCCTTCCGTGAGCAGCTCGACGGTGCGCTGCCGGTGAACCTGAAGAACGCGCACGCCTCCATCACCCGGGCCGCCACCGCACTGGCCGAGTGGCAGAAGGCTCTCGACGGTTACCAGGAGCGGGCACGGACGCTGGACGGCCAGGCCGAGGAGGCGAAGGGGAACATCGCCAGGGCGGAGCGCCAGGAGAAGGAGGCCGCCGCCGATCCCGACCTCGGGCTCGCGGGCAGGACGTTCACCGACGACGCCGAGCTGAGGCGCGCGCAGGCGCGGCTGGACCGGGCGACCGAGGAGCTGACGCGGGCCCGCGAGGCGGTGAGCGGCGCCCGGACCGCGTACGACGACGTGATCAAGCGGGCCCGGGAGCTGGCGGAGGAACACGGCACCGGTGCCCGGGGCACGGCGCGCGTCCTGCGGGACGCCACGGACAAGCTGGCGCCCGAGGAGCCGAACTGGTTCGAGTCGGCCATGGACTGGGTGGGCGACAACCTCACCGACGTCCTCGGCGCGATCGCGGCCGTCGCCGGCCTGGCCGCCCTGTTCTTCGCCGTACCGGTCGGCCCGGTCCTGCTGCTGGTGGCAGCGGCGGCGAGCACGGCGACGCTGGTCAGCCGGTTCTCCGACCCGGTGGTGCGGGCGTCGCTCAAGGACGGCTTCGCCAAGGGGGAGTTCGACGCCGATTTCAGGAGCAACGCCGTCGGCGTGGTGGGGGACGCCCTGGGTGTCGTACCGGGTGCGGCGTCGGTGCTGCGCGGCGTGAACGGGGCGGTGCGGGCTGCGAACGCGAGTGCCGAGGCGCTCACACTGGGCCAGAAACTCGCCAGTGCGGGCAGCAAGACCATGACCGTCGCCGAAAAGATCCGCACGGCCGAGAATCCGCTGACCACGTGGCTGGTCAAGGGAGCCGGCGACCCGCGGGCGGTGGCGAGCGCCATCGACACGGGTGTGGCGGGGGCAGGCGCGCTGACCGGCACCTACGGTGTCGCCAAGAACGTCTGGGACGAGATCAGGAAGCCGGCCGCCGAGGAGGTCTCCACCGGCATGGACGGTGCCCGTGCCGGCACGTTCGACGGGGCGGCACACGGCTCCACCCTCATGACGACGATCAGGCCGTTGGCAGGATGACGGACGAATCGACCCTTGAGTACGCCGTCGACGAATCGGCGATGCGTTCCGACTGCGACCTGTGGTTCGCCGTGCCACCGGGGTTCACGGAGCTGCCGTTCGCGAGCCTCTTCCACGATTCCGGGTCACCCGAGGGCGGACGTGCGCGTGCCGCGATCGACGCGCTTCTCGACCTCGTACCGGAGGAGAAGCTGGCGGACCTCCTCACTCGTCTGAGTGAGGCGCACGCCACGGTGGGGTTGTTGATCAGGGAGGGGCTGATCCATCTCTCGCTCGGTGCGCACGAGGCCGACGACGGGCGCGTACTGGAGTCGGTCCTCACCCTCAACCGCGGGGAGATGCCTCACGGTCCGCGGAACCTCATGGCGGCGCGTGCGGCCACCGCCCGGCAGAGCGCACTGCCTGTGGCCGTGCCGCACCTGCCGTGCGGTCCGGCGGCGTTCACCGAAGCGGTGATGGAGCTGCCGGCCGAGGCGGACACCCGGTGCCGCTCCCTCTACCAGGCCACGGCCTACCTGCCGTACCCCGACGGCGGACGACTGGCCGTGCTGACCTTGACCAGCACCGCTGTCGACGCCCGGGAGTTCTTCCGCGACGTCCACCGTGCCATCGCGGAATCGGTGAGTTTCGACAATCCGCTGCCCGAAGCCCTGAAGGCACGGGCCCCCGAATCCGATGTCGCGGCGTCCGTGCGCGCCGTGTTCGGCTGATCACGGTGACGGAGCCGATCACCATGACTGTTCCCGCTGTCAGGACCGCGTACGAGGACCCGGCGACACGATGGGCCTGGCGCCGTGCCGCCTCGTTCCGGCTGGGTGTGGTCCTGCTCTCCCTGGCGTCTTTCGTGGCGTGGCTGTACGCGGTGGTGCTGACGCCGGTCTGGGCTCTGTGGATCTGGATGCCCGTTCTGTTCGTGCTGATCCACATCGCTCTCCAGGCGCTTGTGCTCGTCCTGACGGTGAACCGGCTGCGGCGCGTGCTGAAGGTCTACCCCTGGCAGTCCTGTCCCGGCGCGGCCTCCATCGCCAAGAACGGCACCACCCGTTTCACCCTCGCCGATCCGGAGGCGCCGGACCGCCGGATCACCCTGAAGTGGGGGGACTGGCTGGGGAGCGGCGTCACCTTCTGGGTCCGCGAGGTCAAGGCCGGAGGGGTCGGCGAGATCTGGTTCGCCGGCGACCCCCGGTTCCTCGGAGTCGTCGCCGCTCCCGGGCCTCGCCGACTGCTCTCGGTGGCGCAGAAGGAAGCCGTCGACGACCGGACGGCCGCCCGCAGGCGTGGCGTGAGTCCCGAGGCCCGGGAGCGGGCCAGGGCGGCGGGGGCACGGGTCGGGTGAGGGGGCGGTCGTGGTGGGACGCGGCGTCCGTCAGAGGCGGGAGTCGAAGAGCTTGCGCAGGGGCGGGGACAGTTCCGGGACGGCCGTTCCGGCGGCCTGGGCCCTGGCCAGCTCGTCGACGTAGCGGCGCGCTTCCGCGGCCAGTTCGGCCCGGCGCCTGCCCAGGCGGTGGCCGGCGAGCCAGGTCCAGATGCCGAGGACGGTGAGGAGGACGGCCGCGTACGCCGCGGGCGTGTCCCGCGTCACGGCGTAGCCGACACCGAGGGCGCCGGCCACGACGAGGACCCAGCCCGCCTCGTCGTGCCAGCCGCCGCGCTCCGCGATCCGCTCGTACTCCTTGACCGCGGCGGTCCTGGCCGGCAGCGGGGCGGCCGTGCCGACGGGGGTCTGCGGCCTCCGGGCGGGGGCCGGACCACCGGCGGGTGCGGTGTACGGCGGCAGCGGGGCGACCTCGATGTCCCCGCCCCCGCGGCCGGTCAGCCAGGCGGGGACGACGGCCACCGGCACGCCGTGCGCGAGCGCCGCCGCGAGGACGTGCCGGTAGCCCTCCAGAAAGGGGTGCCGCAGTTGCCGCCTGCCCTGCCGGTGGACCCGTACGAACGCGGCCACCGCCAGGACGAGCAGGAGGGCCGGGGGTACGACGGCGAGCGCGATGTTCCCCGGCCCGCTCAGCGCGGCCCACAGCAGCCAGGCGAGGCCGGCGGTGCCCACGAGGGACGCGGCCCACACGGGGGCACCGTGGGCGGTGCGGTGCAGGGCGGCCCGGTGTTCGGCCAGCCCGCGCCGGACGGCCGTGTCGTCGAGGTAGTCGTAGCCGTGGGCACGGCCGTATTCCCGTACGGCTTCCAGCAGCCGGGGGTCCGCGGACAGTGCCGCCGCGCTGACCGGCAGGAGGGCGGGTGCGGGACGGGTCATGAGTGGCTGCTTCCTGCGGTCGGCTATCCGAAGACGGAGTCGCCCGTGGCCCGCACCGTACGGGTGCAGGGGGCGACGACCTCGACGACGAGCCGGCGCCGGCCGGCGAGGAGGGTGGCGCTGACACGGGTCCCGGTGCCGCCGTCCGCGGCGAGGGCGACGCTCTGGCCCGGAGTGCCGGACAACTTCAACCAGCCCTGCGCCTGCAGCACCTCGTCGAGCCGGGTGACGGCGGCGGCCAGGAGCGTGTCCTCGACGTCGTCCACCTGCCACTGGTGGCGGGCCGTACAGGCCGAGGTCAGCCCCTTGGCCCAGCAGTCCGCGCAGGTCACGGCGGACACCGCGTTGCCCTCGTCCATCCGGCCCCGTACGGCGAGCACGTCCAGGACACGGCTGGAGTGGGCGTAGAGCCGCTGGACGGCCTCCGGATCGGGTGCCGTCGCGCTGACCGGCTGGGCCTGGGAGAGCGCGGCGGCCATCTCGGCCTCCTCCTCCGTGGCCCAGTCCAGGGTGCGGATGATCGTCGCGAACAGCTCGGAGTAGAAGTCCCAGTCCTCCATGGAGGGCGTGGACAGTTCGAAGGCGAGCATCTCGGCGTCGTTGGGCAGGGGGACGTAGACCTGTATCTGGCCGCGCGGCACGGTCACCGGCTGCCCCGTCGGGGACCCCTCGGCGGCCAGCTCGAAGGGGGCGTCGCCGATCCGTACGACGGCCCGGGACTCGCCCCGGCCGCAGGGGAGGGCGGCGAGGCGGACGTCGTCGGCGGGGTAGGCCCGTCGCAGAGCGGCGAGTGCCTCCGGCAGGGCGTCCTCCGTGGTGATGTCCGGGAGCGGCATCCGGTAGACGGCGACGTTGGCGGTGCTGGGGCGGCCGTCCATGTCCATGAGGCAGAAGCCGGCGTACACCGCGCCGGCGCCGCGCAGTTCGTCGAGCATCGCCGCGTAGGTGACGAACATGCGCAGCCGGTCGTCGTCCGTGCCGCCCGGCAGCACCTGATGGACGGTCTCGTAGAGCCGCTCGGCGGCCTCTTCGGCGTCGTCGGTGTCCACGGGGATCTCGTGGAAGAACGGCGGCATGACCCATCCGACGTGGAGGCCGGGTTTCTCGGTGGTGTCGGAGCGTACGGTGGTGAGTTCGGACATCGGTCTCAGGCCGCCAGGGTGTGGTGGAACTTGTCACCCGTGGCCGCCGGGTACGGCATGGTCCGCACGGGCGGGGTGCTGCTGTCCAGGAGCCGGTCCTCCGGGCTGCCGGGGGTGACCGGGGCGGGCTGGGTGGACACGGGCGGCGTGCCGGTGCCGCCTCCGTCGCCGCCGCCGAGGAGGTGGCCGAGGCCGAAGCCGGTGGAGAAGCCCTTGACGCCCACCGTGATGAGCGCGGGGTCGACCTGCTTGCCGAACTTGCTCAGTCCCCAGGTGATCGCCTTGGTGCTCATGGGGTTGGTGATCTGCCCGATCATGGTCTTGGCGCCCGCCGTGACGCCCGAGGCCACCCGGCCGCCGGTGAGGAGCGCCTTGCCGCCGACGAAGAGCCCCTTGGCCGCGCCGCCCACGCCCGGGATCACCCCCAGGGCGTCCAGGCCGACCTTCCACATCGGCGCTCCGCCCATCCAGTGGCCGGCCATGGCCGCGCCGGCGAACGCGACCGAGCCGGCGCCGAGGATCGCCGAGGCGACCTGGCCGCCGATCGGGACGACGTTGACGATGATCGCGGCCGCGGCGAGCGCGGCGGAGATCGTCGAGAAGAGGTCCGCGTTGTCGATCAGGAAGTCCTTGAAGCCGTCCCAGGCGCCCTTGAGGCCGTCCGTGATCTTGTCCCAGATGCTGATGTCCGGCGGGCGGTTCTCCGCGGCCTCCCGGATGGCCTTCTCGGCCTTCGCGGCCTGTTCCTCCCAGTACTTGCGGAGCGCCTCGCCGTTCTCGATGACCCGCTCCAGGTGGGACGCGGCGTCCTGGGCCGCCCTGGACGCGGAGTCGGCCTCCTCGGTGAGGGCGTCGGCCTCCTGCTGGGTGAGCTGGCGGAACCTCGACTGCGCGATCTTGCTGTTGACCTGGTCGACGGCGTCGTTCCTCTGCTCCAGCTGCTTGCGGACCTCGACCGCCTCGGCCTCCAGCGACTTGGCCTGCCGCTGCATGGTCTCCAGCTCGCTGTGCCAGCTCTTGAGCGCCTGCGAGCAGGCGTTCATCGACTCGTGCCCCTGTTGCAGGTACTTGGGAAGTTCGCCGACCTTCTGCTGGAACTTCTGGGCCGCCTCGCCCTCCCACGCGCCGTCCGTCCTGCCGATGGTGACCAGCATCTGGCGCAGCTCGTCGAGTTCGTCACCGACCGTCTTGACGTCGTAGGCCAGCGACTGGATCGTGTGCAGGTCGCCCTTGGCCGGGTTGAACGTCAGTCCGGGCCAGTCGGCGTCGTCGAAGATTCCCATCGTCTTCTCCCCGTTGTGTACGAATGATGTGCGCGGGACGGGTCGTGCCGTCCGCGGGAGCGGAGCGTCCGGCCGGGGCTACTTCTGGCTGAAGCCCTTCTGCAGGTCCTGGTCGGTGGTCCGGTAGGACTCGACCGTCTTCCGCAGGCCCTCGTGCAGTTGCTTGGCACCGTCGGCGATGCGCTTGATGCCGTCGCCCCAGGCGTCCTGGAAGTCGTCGCAGGCGTTGTCCAGGCCGTCGGTGCCCAGTCCCTTCGGGCCCACCTTGTTCAACCGCTGCTGCGCGCCGCGCATGCGGTCGTCGACCTGGTCCAGCCTGTTGATGAGGCTCTGCATGCGGTCGATATCGATCTTGAAGTCCGACATCCCTGTTCGTCTCCCCGTGAGCGTGATCGAGAACGTGCCGAGTCACTGGCGAGTCAGGTTATCGGAACGACACCAGGGGGCCCACGCGTCCGCGGGGACCCTCACCAAGTCGTCGCACGGGTCCGGTCAGCCCCGGTCCCACACGTGCAGGACGGCCTGGGCGTACGCCAGGCGCCAGTCGACGCGGGAGGGGACGAGGCGGTACACGCGGTCCGACTTGTACTCCAGGGCGGCGTCCGCGTCGTCCGGCGTCCGCCACCGGGTCCAGGCCGGGAGTTCCATCTCCCACTTGGCGTCCTCCTTCGCGCTCTCCTTGTCGCCGAACAGCAGCGCGAGGGAGCCGTAGACGGCCATGATCGCCCAGCACACGAAGTAGAGCGGGGAGATGACGCAGAGCACCACCCAGGTCCTGACGGGGCCGACTTCCGCGGCCAGCTCCGGGCCGCCGTGCGCGGGCCGCACGCTCCAGCGCACCCGGCGGGGCCACAGGAGCCGGCCGGGGTGCCGGGTGATCCGGCCGATCGGGGCGCCGTCGGCGCCGTACACGTCGTACCGCCCGGTGCCCGCCGAGCGGACCGAGCAGAGCGTCGCCCCGTCCACGCCGGTCACCGTGAACGGCGGCCGGGCCATGCGTCCGCCCTTCGGGGCGTCCTGGGGTACGTGCACGTGGGCGAGCGGCTCGCCCCGTGTGCCGGGTCCCGCCTGCCGGATGGTCGTGGTCTGCTCCCCCGGCTTCACCCGGGTGTGCCTGTGCAGTCTCCGGTTGGGGATCTCGATCAGCGTCTCCGGAGCCGGGCCGGCGGTGGTGTCGTGCTGCCGCGGCCCCGGCTGCGGAGTTCCGCCCGTCCGCTCCCCCCGCGAAGCCGATCCCTGACTGCTCTGCTGCATGGCCGCCCCACTGTCGCTGCGGTTGACGATGACGCCCGACAGAATCTCAGACGCCGTCGGCGTGTGTCGCGGTGCGGGCCCGCGCTCCTTCAGGCGCCGCCCGGACACCACGACCGGGGCCGTGCGGCCGGCTCCCGCACGGCCCGGGTCCCGCCCTCAGCCCCGTACGGTCACCTCGAACGTGTAGTACCGCGCCTTTTTCGCCTGGTCGGAGTTGGTGGACTCCGCGTCCGGCCGGGGGGACGCCGTGGCGCCCTTGCCCACGCAGGTGCCGACCGGGCAGTGCAGGACGCGGATCTCCGTGGTGCCGGCGCCGACGGCCTCGTAGTCGAAGTACTGGGTGCCGTCGCCGCCGCCCGAGCCGTCCGAGCCCTCGTACTCCTCGCGGTCGCCCTCGCCGCGGACGACCTTGCCGTCGGGCTCGGGCGGGACGACGTACCACCACTCGCCCTGGGTGGGAGCCATCGGGAAGGAGAGGGTGAACTCCTCCCCCGCCTCCGCCTCGATGGAGCGCTGGCCGGTGCCGTACTCCCGCCGGTCGGCGGAGGAGCCGCAGGCCGTCAGGGTGCCGGCCGCGCCGCACAGCAGCACGGACGCCGTGAGGCGGACGAGCCGCCGCCGTACGGTCGTCTGGTGGGTGTTCACCGGTGGACTCCTCGCGTCACTGGGGGACGTGCACGGCGAAGGCGTCGGGCAGCCGCTCGTCCGATGCCTTGTCCATGTGGCCGTTGACGAAGTCGTCCTCGCTCACCCAGGTGGTGTGTCCCCAGGGGTTGTAGATCTGGAGCATGTCGCCCTCCTGACCGATGATCATCATCTGGTGGCCGACCCGGTTGCCGTCGGCGTCCTTGCCCTCGACCTCCACGGGGACGGGCCTGCCGTCCGCGACGGCCCGCTCGATGTCCGGCAGCACCTCGCGCCGGGCGTCCGCGCCCTCGCGCAGCTCGTGGTACTCGTACTCCGCGCCGGTGTGCGGGCTGATCTCGGCGTTGGCCACCTCGTGCTGGCCGTCGGCGTCCATACCGTCCGGGGCACCGCCCCAGAAGTGCTCGTAGTCGCCGTCGCCCTCCTCGTGCACCCGGGTCAGCTCATCGTCGAGGCGCGCCCGGAAGGCGGCGCCGTCGTCCTCCTGGCCCGAGGGCCCGCCGGTGAGTTCGAGGGCGTAGACGGGGTCGACCATGGCACGGGCGCCGATCGTGGAGCCCGGTACGCAGGTGTTGCCCTTCTGCGACCAGTTCTCCCCGTCGAAGGTGAGCGAGTCCGTGACGCCGGGCTGGTCCACGCTGCCGGCCTCGGTGACCGCGGGCGACAGGTGCCGCTGGAGCCACGCCTCGTCGTCGCCGTGCGCGTGGATCTTCCCGCGGAACTCCCGCACGGCGTCGACGTCGTATCCGGCGGCGACGGCCTTCATCAGATAGGCGCGCTCCTCCGGCGACTTGGACTCCTTGAGCATCCGTTCCAGCTCCGCGCGGTCCCCGGCGTCCATCTCGTTCATGAACCGCGCGGAGCGTTCGAGGTCGCCGGCGCTGAGGATCTCGTTGTACTCGCGGTCCGCGCTGTTCTCGTCGACGCTGCTGGTGTCGGCGAGCATCAGCTTGTCCGCGGCCGTCAGGCCCTGCGCGTCGAGCTTGCCCGAACGGGCCTCGGAGGCCCAGCGGTTGAGTTCGCCGGCCGCCGCGCGCGCCGCGTCGTCGGCCACGACCGCGGCCTGGTGGCGCCGCTCCACGCCGTCGAGCGCCTTCGTCCTCGCCCGCTCCACGACGGCGTCCTCGTCGTCGCTGTCCCACATGCCGTCGAAGAAGCCGTCCTCACCGCCGAGCGAGGAGCGCGCCTCGGTGAGGATCTCACGGCCCGTACGGTCCTGCCGCTGGGCTTCCTCCACGCCGTCCGCCAGCGCGACGAGCGCCTTGGCGCTGCCCTCGAACGCCTCGCGCATCCGGTCCGCGGCCCGCTGCGCGGCGGCCACCACGTCCGTCGCGGCCACCTGCGTCGTGCCGGTCCACACCTCGGGCAGCCCGGAGGCCGCGTCGCCGATCCGACCCGAGGCCTCGTCCACCGTGCTGCTGGCCTGCTTGAACTGCTTGGACGCCGTCTCGATCGCGCCGGGGTCACCCACCGGCGCCTCGACCGCGAGCGCCTTGTCGATGGCCTCGATGAGATCGTTCTTGTCGCCGGCTCCCTCGATGCGGCCCTTCAGGCCGGCCAGTTCGGAACGCCGTGACGTCGTGGACTCCCCCGCCATGCCCGGGCTCTCTTTCCTTGTGCGTGTGCGTGTGCGTGTACGGATACGGGTCCCGCCGGTGCCGTCCGGCGGGCGGTCACCGACGCGCGCCGGCCGTGCGGTGGCGCAGCGCGAGGATCTCGGCGACGGCCTCGAACCAGCGCGCCACGGTCTCGTCGTCGTCCGTGCTCCGGGCCACGGCAGCGGCGTTCGCCAGCCAGTCGGTGGCGGTCCGGGAGGCGTCGGCGACGGGGAAGGGCTCCGGGAGGCCGGCCGCGTACCGCGTACCGCCGCTGCGCACGATCTTGGCCAGGAACGCCACGGCACGCGGCTGGACGCCCAGCCGGTCCAGGGTGACGGCCGCGGCGACGGCGCCCTCGCCGAACAGGACGCCGCGCCGGGTGGCGGCCGGACCGATGCCGTACCGCAGGAGGGTGGGCAGGTCGAGCCGGAGGATCTGTTCTTCGGTGCTCATGCGTCAAGGACCTCGTGTGTCAGCCGAACGGGGAGGGCTCGGACGCCGCCGGGACCGGGGGCTGCCCGCCGGTGCGCGCGGCGCCCTGCACCCGCTGGAGGGCGGAGTCCTCCGCCGCGCCGTAGTTGGTGCCGGTGATCCGGAGCTTGCCGGCGATCTCCTCCAGGGCGGAGCGCAGGACGCCCGCCTCGTCGTGCCACGCGGTGACACACCGTTCGAAGGCGGGGCCCGAGTCCTCGCCGCCGTAGACGTCGTGGAGCGAGCACTGCTCGCCGGGCATCTGGGACGCGGCCGTGCCGATGCCCTCGGCCGCGGCGTCCAGGTGCCGGACGTTCTCCTGATACCCGCTGGAGTCAACCGAATAGGTCGACACATGGCCCCCGTCTGTCATGTGTTCGAGTGCTGCCCACTCGCCGATTGGCGTGACCTTATCAAGCCGGATCGCCGACGGGCGATCTTGTGCGCACACCTCTCACCGGCCCGGCAGGGGTGGTGCGTCGGTCGCTTGTTCCCCTGTCTCACCCGGCGCACGTTGCTGCACGTCCTGGCACGCCGCATCGGGCCCGCTCCCACGGCCGTACTCGTCGACGAACGCCTCCCCGTGCCCGGCAGACTCCGCCCGGTGTGGCGGCGTGCGGCGCATGGTCGAGGTGCAGTCGGTGGTGGACAGTGACCGGGGAGCAGGCTTCCTCGTCCAGGACGGACGGTTGCGGGCGCGCCCCCCGGGAGGCGTACAGCCGGTCCCCGTGCCAGTGGGGCCGGGCGTGAATGGCCACGCCGGCGGCGCGGTCCGCGGACAGCACCGAGCGTGCCGCCCCGCTGCGCGCCGCGGCCGTGGGAACGGACTCGGCGGCCCTGGCCGGATTCGACGAGGGTTGCCGCACCCTGGCGGGAGGGGAGGTGACCAGGAGAGGTGACCGAGGACGGCCGCCGCGTCCGGAGAGTCCCCGGGCGCGAGCGGCAGCATCGAGGGCATCGCGCGCCGCGACGGGACCGGGCCGTGCGGACGGGGCGAGGGGGGATGTGACCGCCCTGGTCCCGGCGTCACTCCGCGCCTCGTGCATCCCGGCTCGGCGGCACGGCCGGCGCGGCGCCGGAAGGGGCGGGGGTCGGGTCCGCGCCGCGTGCCACCGCTCGACGAGGGAGGTGGTGGTCATCAGCGCCGGGCGGACCGACCCGGCGCTCAGGGCGTCGGACGGTCGCCGGCCTCGCCCCCGGAGCGGTTGGTGACCGACGAGTGCGGCAGCGGCCGGCTCACCGGCGGCAAAGCGCTGATCAGGGTGCGTACCTGCGTGGTCGGGGACCTCGACGAGGCGGATTCCTGCACGGAGCGGGATGAGGTCGCCTCGGCCGGCCCGGCCACCGGCCAGACCCGCATGCTCTACCGCCTCAGCCTCTCCGGCGGCAGTTCCGGCGAACGGTACTTCCCGATCGGAGGCGGGGGCCTGCGGTGGCACCTTCGCCATCAGCGCGGCCGGGGCGAAGAGTCACGAGATTCTGGCCGCGTACGGCCCCGACACGGGCAAGCAGCTCCGGGGAAGCGCATAAGCGGAGTTCCGGCAGTACTTCCCGGTGCACACGTCCGACGACGACCGCGTCCTCTGCACCGCACGGACAACGGCAGCGGCAGCGGCAGCGGCAGCGGCAGCGGCAGGGACCCTGGACCCGGGACCCGCTGGAGGCGAACGCCCAGAACGTTGCCCGCTGAGCAGTCGTCGAGCACCCGGACGACCTCGGCGCCGGCGTGGCCATGCACGCCCGGCCCTACGGGCACAGGGACCGGCTGCACGCCTCCCGGGGGGGCGCGCCCGCAACCGTCCGTCCTGGACGAGGAGGCCTGCTCCCCGGTCACTCTGTCCACCACCGACTGGACCCCGACCATGAGTCCCGAGGAGGCCCCGTCCATCGTCCGACAGCCGCTACGCCCTGCCCCGGCTGCCGGACAGCACGGAAGTCCCCCCGCCGGCCGAGGAGTTCGACACCGGCTACCTGATCCACCCGGTCTTCCCGTCTCCGTCCGGCCCCGGGCCTCCCGCCGGAGGAGGCGGCCATCGCCCTCTACCGGTGAGGCCGGCGGGGCCACGACACCGGGACGTCATGACGGCGGCGGCGACACCTGCCTCACGAGTTACCCCTGAGGCGGGGACGGTGGCTGCTGCTGATACGGATTCTGCTGCGGCTGCGCCGGCTGCTGATACGGGTTGTACTGCGGCGGAGCCGACTGCTGTCCGTACTGCGGGTAGCCACCGGGCGACGCGGGCCCACCCGGGCCGTTCCTGTTACGCCGGGCCGACCTGACGATCAACCATACGATGAGGCCGACCACCACCAAGCCAATGAGCCCGAGGACCCCGAATACAAGCAGGCGCTTCTGATCTGCTTTCTTGTTTTCTGCGGCATAGTCACTGTCAGTCTTTCCAACACCTGGACCTACGGAAGACCCCTGGCTTCCCGAGGTCTTGAGCGGTCCATACTTGGAGCCAGCAGGGATGTCATCCGCCAAGGCATCGTACGGACGGATTGCGCCATACCCGTACTTCTCATCAGGCAACCTCAACCCTTGCGCAGAATCCGGAAGGGATGCGGTTTTCACAAGGCGATTCGCCACTTGCCCGGCGGTCAAGTCCGGGAACGCAGAGCGAATGAGAGCTGCGGCTGCCGAGACATAAGCAGTGGCATCGGAGGTCCCGGAGCCCATCCTGTATCGGTTTCCAGCGCCAGCTGCCGCGACGATCTTCACACCTGGAGCCGTCAAAGCCACCTGAGGATTATGATTCGACTTCTCCCACACGGTTCCATCGCTAGTGACAGCACCCACACCGAGGGCTCCCGGAGAAGCCCCTGGATAGCATTCAGCTGAGTCACCATCATTGCCCGACCCACCAATCACCAACACATCCCGACTCAAAGCGTACTGCACAGCATTGGTAACCTCAGAAATCACTGCGGCGCTACTGGAACCAAAGCATTGGGAAACGTTGATGATGGATGCTCCTTGGTCAACCGCGTATCGGATCGAGGTCGGGAGCCCGTTACTGTTCGCTTCGAAGTCGCGGATAGGAAGGATCTTCGCTTCGGGAGCCAAGCCGATCACTCCTTCCCCCTCACCGTGACCGTGGGCAGCAATGATGGAAGCCATGGCCGTTCCGTGGTCATCGCCGGCGTCTGGGGTAGCGGACCCCCCATCGACGAAGTCATGTCCTTCAAGCACGTTGCCTTGGAGATCGATGTGGCTCGCGTTGACGCCATCGTCGATCACTGCGACGGTCACGCCTTCGCCTTTGGAGATGGACCAGGCTTGCTCAGCCTGCAGAGTTTCGAGGGCCCACTGGGCACTTCTCGCTTCGTCCGCTGACGCAACGGGAGCCGCTGACAGAATCAGCGCACCAGCCAGGGTCGTAGCGCCCAGCGCACTCATCGATCGCATGAAGGCCATGCCATCTTCCCTCTCCCGATAACAATGTGGGCGTGGCCCTCGTGAGGCCACGCCCACACATCCTGTCATGTGCCAGTAGACACAGAAGCGCGGCGACTACTCGATCACTCGAGGCGCCGCATTGGTCTGCGGCATCCAGGTCTCTTCGTCCTCGACCAGGTAGTCCGGCCTCTCGCTCTCACGGCTTTCCTGGTCCTTCGGGCGATTGGTTCGACCACCGGGGACACCTGCCATGCCGCCCTTGCGGACAGCACCAGCGCCTCCCGCAGCTCCGCGGCTGCGATGCAGTCCCGAGCCACCGGCTGTGCCCCGGCCCGCTCCCGCGCCAGCACCCGCACGGGGCGCGCCACCTACTACGCCGCCGGGCTGACGTGCCGCCGCACCAGCACGTGCCGATGCGCCTCCCTTGGCGATACCTGCACCCGCACCCGCGCTTCCTCTGCCGGCCGTGCCCCCAGCGCCGACGCGGCCTGCCACGCCGCCTCGACCGGCACCTGTTCCAGCCCTGCCTGCGATACCGGGAGTACCTCCGATCGGGCTGCCGCCCCCAGGCGAGCCGTTCCCGGTGGACCCGGCGTTGGCTGTCCCAGGGTGTCCCACTGTCGGCGTATCGACTCGGCCACCGGTGACACCATCGATCGCAGTACCGATCTGAGGCTGTGTGGGTGCAGGCGGTTTATGCGCTCCACCCGTGATACCTGCCGGGGGAGCCACAGGCTTGGAGGAATTGATCGTGCCTGTCTGTGCTCCACGGGCGGTGCCGGAAGTCGCTCCCTGCGGGCTACGAGGGGTCGGGCTCGTGGGAATGACCACAGCAGCGGGCGGGATGCCGCCGGGATCACCCGGGAAGCTCTCCGAGTCGTCGATGCCGCGCCGCCGGTTCCACGACCCCATCTCCGCAGCCCGACTGTTGTAAGCCGCCCCGAGGATCTCCATCTTCGCGGCCATCTTCAGCTGCGCTTCGCGCCCCGCCGACAGGCTGCCCTCGTTGTCGTTGCGGGCGTCGTCCGCGCTGGCCCCGTTCTTCAGGGCGTTGTCCGCGCCCGAAGCGTCTCGGTCGCCGAGGTCGCCTGCCCAGTCCATCGCGCTGGAGAGGCCGCTCGGCTTCTCCATCGCCAGGACCTCGTCCTTGATCTTGTCGAGGACGACGGCAGCGCCCTTGAGGGACTGGGAGGTGTTGTCCGCGTACTTGGCGCTGTCCGTGATCTTCTGGCTGATGACCTGCGCCCGTTCCCGGAAAAGGTCCGCGCTCGCGCCTTCCCAGTGCGAGAGAACATGCTGAACGGCGGTTTCCAGGGTCTCTTTGATGCCTCCGCCGCCGACGAGGTCCTTGCTCAGGTCCGCCCAGGCCTCCGACACCGACTTCACCGTGGCCGGATCGGCGTTCCGGACCATGTCCTTCATCTGGTCCATGTCGTAGTTGAGTCCGAACGGCGTGGTGTGCTTCGCTGCGAAGCACTGATCCGCCGGCACGTACTCGAAGTTGTCGATGCTCTTCTCGCTCACGGCTGCTGCCCCCTCTTTCCCACGTAGCCGAACATCGTCACTTCCGGTTGAAAGCGGCGTAGTTCTGCGCCTCGGCGTCGGCGAACGCGTCATGCGTCTTCTTCGTCTTCTGGCCGAAGTCGTCCAGCACCTGCTCCAGGTGCTGGACGATCTCGTACAGGCGCTCCTTCATCGTTTCGTGGGCGCTGTACAGCGCCCTGGCCTCTTCGAAGCCCGTCCCGAGAGCGCTCTGCGGCAGATACGTCTTGTTCCTGCAGTTGGACGAAGACGTCCCCATGTCCGCCAGAACACGATTCAGCTTCGTGATCGTGCCCTCGATCTCACTCAGATCGACCTTGTACTGCTCAGCCATGCTCAGCTCCCCGTTGACTCCACGTTGTTACCCGCACCCTGCTTCCGCCGCCAGTCGCTGAGGACCCGGCCGCCCCCGAACAGCAGGAGCACCGCGGCGAAGCCGGCCGCCAGTACGTACAGTGCGTACCGTTCCGTTCGTTCCTGTTCGGACTCGCCCAGGACCAGGGTCGCGGCCTGGACGTCGGCGGCGGCGCCCGCCGGGCCGACCGGATCGGGGGTCGGACCGTCCTCCGAGGGCTCCGCCGTGTCCTCGTTGAGCGCGGCGGCCGGGTCGACGACTCCCCAGCCGACGAAGTCGTCGCGGTCCGCCTTGGTCCGGTCGGCCGTCTGCTCGATCTGGGTGATGACCTGCCGGTACGACCAGTCGGGATGCTTGGCGCGGATCAGGGCGGCGACCCCCGAGACGTACGGCGCCGCGAAACTGGTGCCCTGGTCGACGCAGTGGCCTCCCGCCGGCACCGTCGAGACCATGTCGATGCCCGGTGCCGCGACGCCCACGAAGCTTCCCGACTGGGAGAACGGCGCACGGGCGTTGTTGCGGTCGGATGCGGCGACCGCCAGGACGCCCGGGTAGGCCGCCGGGTAGGTCTCCTTGACCTTGCCGTCCGCGCCGTCGTTGCCGGCCGCGGCGACGATCAGGGCGTCCTTGCTCTGGGCGTACTCGACGGCCGCCCGGAAGGCGGTGTGGACCGTCGCGTTCATGGTGGACGCGGTGTCCTGCGAGATGTTGATGACGTCGGCGCCGGCGTCGGCCGCGTACTTGATGGCCTGCATCATCGTGCCGACGTTGCCACTGCCCTGGTCGTCGTTCTGCCGGATCGGGATGATCGTGGCTTCCGGGGCCAGGCCGATGAAGCCGCTCTCGGCGGACTTGCGGGCGGCGATGATGCCCGCGACCTTGGTGCCGTGACCGACCTCGTCCGTCTTGCCGTTGCCGCCCTTGGACAGGAAGTCCTTGCCGCCGACGACCGCGGACCCGAGCTGGCTGTTGACGGCGTCGACGCCGGTGTCGATGACGGCGACCTTCACACCCTTGCCCTTGGTGTCCTGCCACAGCTGGTCGAGTACGACGCGCTGCAGGGACCAGGGCGTTCCCTTGATCGGATCGGAAGGGAACGAGCAACTGGTGTCGTCTATCTGGAACCGCACGTCGTCGTCGGTCAAGGCGGTCCGCACGCCGTCCGCGGCGGATGCCGGTACCGCGCCCGCGAAGGGCAGCGCGCAGGCGAGGACCGCCAGGGTGGCGGTGCCTGCGGCCGTCCGACGCGCGGCGTGCGATGCCCCGGAACCCACTGTCTTACGTCCTCCCGTTAGTTCCCTGCTCGGGACGTACGGGCCGGCCCCCGGCCGGAGGATCCGTACGTTCCGTCAACCGCCGATGGGGGCGAGCACGCCGTCGCGTGCCCGCCCCCATCAAGCGATCACGTCAGCCGCCCCAGATGGAGGCGTTCTTCTGCTCCGTGGCCTGGTAGTTCTGCGCGGCGCCGTCGAGAGCCTTCGCGATGGCCTCCAGCGTCTGCTGCATGGAGTTGGCGCGCTGGTCCCACTCGGTCTGCTTGGCCTGGTAGGCCTCCTGCGCGGAACCTTCCCAGGTGGTCGCGATCTTCTTCACGCCGGCCTCGAGTTCGTCCAGCTGACGGCGGATGTTGTTCGCCGTCGAGCGGACGTCCTGGGCGGCCTGGGAGATCGTCTGGAAATTGACGAGGATCTGCCCGGACATGTCTTGTGTCTCCTCAGTTGTGTAGATGGTCGGTCACGGCCGTGCGCCGCGGCGCACGGGGCCGATCATCCGAACGGGGACTGGGCAGCGATGCTCTGGATGGACGAGCGCTGCTCCTCTTCCGAAGCCGCGTAAGCCTTGGTGCTCTGGTCGACGGCTTCCTTGATGTCGTTCAAGATCTGGTTGATCTTGTTCGCATCCTGGTTCACCTGCGACTGCAGGTTGTTGTAGGCCGTGGCCGCCGAGCCCTTCCAGCCGCCCGTGATGGTGTCGATCACGGTCTGCAGCCGACGGATCTCGGACTGAATCGAGGAGTTGACCGAGGAGATGCGACCGCTGAACGCGACCATCTCCTCCTCGGTCATGGTGAACTGCTGTCCAGCCATGCTGTGTCCCCCATGAGACGTAGAAGTACTGGTTAGATCCACGGACACGGAATGCCCGCCGCTTTCCGGCAGCACTCGTGTCCCATCTGATCCGGGTCCACTCTAGTCGCAACCACTGACAGAGCGAACAGTGGATAAGGCACGTAGTGGAATCGCGATGAACCCAACGCAACTCGTCCACAAGTCAGTTCGCGCGATCCGCGCGGCTCGCCCGGTTTCGCCCCGCGTGGAATGGTCAGCGGTCCCGCGCGTGGAGGTACGCCTGGGCGTAGGCGATCCTGGCGTCCAGGTGTCGCGGGTCGATCCGGTAGACCTTGTTGAGCCCCCGGTACTCCATGGCGGTGCCCGTTCCGGGAGCGCGCCAGCGGGTGCGGCTCGGGCCGGTGACGGCGATGTCGTCACCCTCTCCGTTGACGAGCGAGTACACCGCCGCGCAGACCCAGACGACCGCCCACAGCGGGAAGGTCACGTAGTACCCGCCCCACGCGTACCAGGTGCCGACCCGCCCCGTGAACGGCGGTGCCGAGCCCGCCGGTTCCACCGTCCACCGGACCCGGCGCGGGCCCAGCAGGAGACGGCCGGGGCGGCGCGTGACGCGGGCCAGCGCCGTGCCGTCCGCGGCGAGCACGTCGTAGGACCCGGGGCCGGCGGGCCGTACCGAGCAGAGCGGCCCGCCGTCGGGACCGCCGTAGAGCGTGAACGGCTCGCGGGACGTCCGGCCGGTCGTGCCGGGCTGCCTCGGCTCGACGCCGATCCGGGCGACGGGGGGCTGCCGCCGGTCACCGCCCCAGAGGCGGATCGACGGGCCCATCTCACCCGCTACGGCGTGCTCTTCCACCGGGATCGGCGTGTACGGGGCGCCGTCCGCGGCCAGGGCGTGCGCCGGTGACTGCGTCACCCGCCCGTGCGCCGGCGCCCGGTGGTCCGGCGGCTGCGCGCCCCGCCGCAGCACCAGCCACCGGGGGGCATGGCGCAGGGAGTCCTCCGGCAGGTGCCAGCCGTACTCCCCCGCGATCTGCAACGCCCTCGTCGCACCGATCTGCCGGTAGTGGCTGTCGTCGATCTGGAGGATGTCCGCGCTGTCCGGATGACCGGTGATCCGCTCGCGCAGCCGCGCCTCGACCCGGGCGACGTCAGCGGTCCGTTCCCGCCGCAGCCGCGCGAGACTCAGCCAGACCCGCCGCGGCGGGCGCGACCGGGGACGCCCGGAGGCGTCGTGGAGGGCGTCGAGCAGGGCGCTGACGACCGGCAGCACGAACAGGCCGAGCGCGTACAGCACGCCCCAGAACCACTGGAAGACGTAGCGGCTCCACAGCCGGAACGCCGACTTCGGCCGACGGGGTCCCCACGCCGGATCTGCCTGGTTCATGGTCAACCCCGGACTCTGACGTTGCTGCTGATGCGCTCGGTGACCCTACCCCCGGCTCCGGGGCGGCTCATCCGAAGGGGTTGGCGGCGGCCAGCCGGCCGGTGAACTCGCCGGCCTTCTCCCGCGCCGTGTCGACGGACTCGTGGAACTTCTCCGACCCGTACTGGATGTCCTCGGTGACGTGCCGGACGCCTTCCTTGTACAGGTTGTGGGCGCCGGTGACCGCCTCGTAACCGCGGGCCGTCCAGGACCGGGGGTCCACGTACTGCCGGACGTTGCCCGCGTCGTCCGCCACCGACCTGACCGAGTCGGCGAGGGCGGGGATCCGCCCCAGCGGGGTGCTCTCGACGAGCTTGGGCACCACGTGGTCGAGTACGCCGCCGAGGCGTCCGCTCGCTGCCTGGTAGAGGTTGGCGTCACCGAAGTGGCGGGCCACGGCGACGCCCAGGCGGTCCTTGAAGGTGTCCGCGGTGATCTTGACGGCGTCGATCTTGCCGCCGACGACGCCGAACGCCCGCATGCCCTGTTCCTCGACGGTCCGTACGGCGCCGCCGCCGACCGCCTCGACGATGTCGTCGGCGCGCTTGAGGGAGTCGGCGGCCTTCGAACCCGCCTCCAGGACGTTCAGCGGGATCTTGACGCCCTTGAAGGCGCCGAGTCCGACCTTGCCCACCCGCGCCAGGTCCCCGAACGGCACGAACCCGGCGATGTCCAGCCCGATGTCGAGCCAGTTCCCCTTCTTGGCACCGGCCGCCCAGCCGACGGCGTGCGCGGCGAGCGCGCCGCCGTTGAGGACCATGCCGATCGCCTCGAAGACGACGGCGCCGATGATGGTCTCGGAGAAGACGACGGCGAGCACGTCACAGGCGGCGCTGGCGTACCCGAGCCAGTCGCCGATCTTGTAGATGGTGTCGGCGTGCTGCTGGACCCACTCCCAGATGTCCCCCGCCAGCTCCTTGACGGCGTCGCCGAGCCCCTTGAGCCCGTCCATGAAGCGGTCGAAGAGGCCGGGTTCGTCGGGGGCGCGTTCGGCGGCCCGGCGGACGGCCTCCGCGGCGGCGCGCGCCGCCTCCTCGTGGTCGCCGAGCAGGTCCTGGGCCTTGCGGATGACGGCGTCCAGGGCGGCGCCGGCCTCGTCGACCCGCCGGGCGGCGCGGTCCAGGCGCCGCTGGGCGTCGTCCAGGGCCGCCTCGGTGTCGAAGGTCCGGCCCGCCAGCCCCAGGTCGGGATCGGCCTCCGCCCGCTTCAGCGCGCGGCGGGCCTCCTCCGCCTCCTGCTCGTAACGGGCGGCGAGGGCCTGGAAGTCGGTCAGCCGCGCCTGCCAGCCGTGCAGGGCCCGCGCGGCTTCGAGCAGCGAGCCGTGGCCGTCGGCGAGATAGCGCGGCAGCTCTCCGATCTTCTCGGCGAAGCCCGAGGCGGCGTCACCCTCCCAGACACCGTCGGCCTTGCCCACGCGGGTGAGGGTGCCGTGCGCCGCGTCGAGCCGGCTGCCCACTCCGGTGAGGGTGGTGACGATCCGCTGGAGCGAGGCCGGCTCGCCGGGTGCCGGGTCGAATCCGAGCGCGTCGTAGGTCTGTGTGCTCATGCGTACGTCCTCCTCGACGCGGTCATCCGAAGGGGCGGGGCTGCGCCGCGGCGTCCGCCGCGGGCTCGTCGCCGAAGGTCACCGTGTCGGCGATGTCGGCGAGAATCGCCTGGTAGCGGTAGAGGTCCTGGATGTCGGCCGTGCTCAGGCACAGCAGCAGGAGCCGGTCGTCCTCGGGGAAGGGCAGCCAGACCTCGACGCGCAGGAAGAAGCGCTCCTGCTCCCCGTCGGGGAGCTGCCACACCGCGCGCGACCCCGCGACGCGGACGACGGCCGGGCCCGCGGGAAGGGTGACGAGCTGGACCTCGCCGCCGTCCCCGGCCCGGTCGAGCGTCTCCGCGATGCCGGCGGCAGTCAGGTGCGGGTCGGGGTTGTCGAGGTCGCGGACGCCGACGGTGAGGGTGCAGCGGCTGACCCGCTCGGGGGGCTGCGACCCGTCGGCGGTGCCGCCGACGGGGAAGAAGCCGAGGGCGTGGTAGACGGTGCCGTCGGCGGCGAGCTGCGCGGAGTTGACGCCGTACAGGGCGGCGGTGAACGCGCGGAGCGGTTCGCGTTCCTCGGCCTCGCCCCAGTAGGCGCGGGCGAAGTCCCGCATCCGCTCGTCGAGGACCTCGTCACCGGCCGCCGCGCCGGCCCCAGGGTCCAGCGGGACCGGCTGGAACTCCGGCTGGACCTGGAAGCGGAAGGCGGCCGGCGCGCTTCCGTCGTCCGCGGCGCCGCCCGCCGCGTCGGTGACCGGGGCCGCGTCGGCGGCGCTGCCGGATATCGCTGTCACGCGCCGCCCGCCTTTCCGGACGCCGTGAAGGACTCGCGTACCCGGTCCTCCAGTTCCTGGTACACCTTCCGTGTTTCGGAAAGGCCCTCCGTGACACCGCTCGCGGCGTCGGCGATACGGCCGATGCCGTACCCCCACTTTTCCTGGAATTCGTCGCAGGCCGCTTCCAGTTCGGCGTATCCGGAATTCTTGGGGCCGATGTCCTTGAGCTGTTTCATCGCGGCGCGCATGTCGTCCGCGCATTCACCGAGCTGCGCGACGAGCTGCGCGAGCGCCTGGAGTTCGACTTTGTAGTAGCCGGTCATCGCCGACGTACTCCCCCGTTGTGTTTCTGCCGGCTCATGGGCCGGATTTCTCCGTGATGGTAGCGACGGGCCGCGCGCGGGCCGGAGGCGGCAGCCGGTTGTGGAGGGATGTACACAGCCTCTTCACCGCCGCGTCCCGCACGGACGCGGCGGCCGGCGCCCGCGTAGGGCCTGTCGTTCGGATCAGGTCGCGGGCAATCGGCTGCGCCTTCCTCGCGCCGGTGAGCGGGGCCTGGTGCGTGCGGACGCGAGGCGGAGGAGGAAGCCGACGCGGAGCGTCGGCGAGTGACGACAACGCGGCAGGTGCGCGTGCCAGGCCCCGCGTCCGCGGCGTGATCCGGACGACAGGCTCTAGGACCCCTGTGCCTGCTCGGCGTTGCCGCTGCTCAGTTCGGGCCCCGCGGCCAGCAGGTCGGCCCAGGCCGCCGGAACGGAGACCGGGGTGATCTTGTCGTAGCCGAGCCGGACCTGGGCCGTGTTGGTCTTCTCGCCCTCGGCCTTCTCACCGCCGGTGACCTGGCTGTCGTTGGTCGCGGGGACCGAGTAGCGCAGGCCGGTGTCGGTGACCAGGTAGACACTGCCGCCGCCGGCGTCGGTGCCGGTCAGGCGCTTGAAGAGGAGGCCGCTGCCGGGCGAGACATAGGTGCTGGAACCGCTCTGGGCCACGTCCTTGGGGTACTCCCGGCCGCTCCAGACGGTCATCTTCGGAAGGCCGGTGTACTGGTCGTCCTTGCCGTGCCAGACGCTGCACGAGACCTTGTTGCCGCCCTCTTCCCAGTGCGTGTTGACCTGGGCGACCGGCTCCTTGGGGAAGTTCGCCTGCGACATCCACTCGCCGTCGGCCGGCTGGATGTCGTTGAAGGTGACCTCCACCGGCTCCGGGTTCTCGGCGCCGTAGACGCCCTCCACCCAGGGGCTGCGCAGCCACAGCTGGGCCGTGAAGTCGGAGACGGGCTGCACCCGGTCCTTCAGCACGATGTACTTCTGCCTGCCGAGGCCCGACGGCGCCTCGACGATCAGCCCCACCTTGGACAGGCCGGGGTCGAGGCCGTCGACCTGGGCCTGCGTGCCGACGTCGGAGCCGAGGCTCGGGAAGTCGAGCGCCCCCACCACGTTCAGCGTCTTGATGAACTCGGCGCTGACCTTCTGCGGCGAGACGCCGTCGCCGAACACGGCGCGCTCCAGCGTCTTGAGCCCCGACTCCGACCGGAGCTTCCAGTCCCTGCCGCCCATCAGGTAGGCCCGTCCGTCCGAGGTGACCATGTAGCGGGGGGTGGCGCCGCCCTCGGCGGGACCCTCCACGTACAGGGCCTCGTTCTGCCGCAGCTCGTTGCCGCCCTTGTGCAGCAGGGAGGTGTAGTCGGACTGGTCGAGCACGTACGTCGCCTTGACCGGCTGCTGGTCCTCGCCCTTGCCCGGCGCCTCGCACAGCGCCCACACCTTGACCGTCTCGGCGTCCTTCGGGGAGGGCAGCCGGTCCGGTGCGAACGGGATGCCGACGGTGGCGCCCATCGCGTACTTGCTCTCGTCGAGCACCGACTCCTTGATCTTGATGACCTGCGGGTTGTCGCCCTTGAGCAGCAGCTTGGCGGAGGCCAGGTTGAGCACCGGGTGCAGGCTGGGCTTCTCCTCGCCCTTGGTGCGCACCAGGACGTAGCGCGTCGTCGACTCGCTGCCGACGAGGATGTTCTTGCCCTCGCTGTCCCAGCCCTTCGGCGCCGTCGGGCTGAGCATGCCCCAGGCGCCGAAACCGATGACGATGAGCGTGGCCACGCCGAGACTCGGCAGGACGGTCTTGAAGGGGCGCGGGGCGCCTTCCTCCGAACCGTGCGGGGACGGCTGCAAGAACGCCGCCACCGTGCGCTTGCGCGCGAAGGAATAGGCGTTCAGCTCATCCCTACGTGTCGCCATCGATCGGTCAACTCCCCGTTTTTCACTTTGCTGCCGTTTACGAGAACCCCCGGGCCACCCGCCGATCCGCGGCGTTTGCTCCTGCAGGGGCCCCTACTATGCCGTGTGACGATCGCACCGTACGGTACGGGGTACCGTGGTGCGCCGCCAGCTCAAGTCGCGGCCAGACAATGCAAAGGGGTTGTTCCGGGGGATGAGCACTGCGACCAGGTCTCGGCGCCGAAACGGCGGCCGTCGCACACGGGAGAACCAGCGGCCGGAAGGGCCGCCGGAGCCGGCGCAGTCACCGCCCGCGGCCTCCGACCGTACCGCCCCGGCGGCCCCGGCCGCACCCACCCTCGCCCGGCGTCCCGGCAGCATCGGCCCCATCCGGGTCCAGCAGCTGGTCGGCTTCGAACTCGCCGCCGCCGTGCTCCTGATCGGCTGGCTGCTGCGCCCCATCGGGCTCACGGTCGGCATCGTGCTGGCCGTTCCGCTGGTCCTGGCCGGGTTGCTGCGCCGGCGCGGCCGGCCGCTGCCCGAGTGGTTCGGCACCGCCCGCGCCCTGCGGGACCGACGCAAGCGCAACTCCGAGCCGGTGCCGCCCGGCACGGACCCCGGCTTCGCCCCGGCCGTCGAGTGCGACCCGGCGCTGCGCACCTACTCCTTCCACGACCGCCAGCAGCGCGAGATCGGCATGGTCGGTGACGGCACCTTCCTCAGCGCCCTGGTACAGGTGGAGGCCGCCGACCTCCCGCTGCGCCCCGCCGCCGGCACCCGGGACATCCCCCTCGACCTGCTGCAGGGCCTGCTGGAGGTGGACGACATCCGGCTCGCCTCCGTCCAGGTCGTCCAGCACACCCAGCCCGCGCCGGCCCCGCACCTGCCCCCGCAGGCCATGGCGGTCCGCTCCTACGGCCCGCTGCAGGCCCAGAGCATGACGCCCGGCCTGCGGCTGACGTGGGTCGCGCTCAAGCTCGACCCGGAGCTGTGCCCGGAGGCCGTCCAGGCCCGCGGCGGCGGCATGCAGGGGGCCCGGCGAGCGCTGCTGCGGGTCGCCGACCAGCTGGCCAGCCGGCTGATGGGGGCCGGTCTGAAGGCCAAGGTGCTGAGCGAGTCGGACATCAACGCGGCCATCGCCACGTCCAGTTGCGTCAACCCACTGGCCACCACCGGCGGCGCGGCGCTCGACGGCAGCCGCTCCAGCCGCCGCACCGCCGAGACGTCCCGCGCCTGGCGCTGCGACGACCGCTGGCACACCACGTACTGGATCTCCCGCTGGCCGCAGGTCGGCGGCGGGACGTCCACGCTTCCGCAGCTGGTCGGCGCGCTCACCTCGTCCCCGGCGCTGGCCAGCACCTTCTCGCTGACGATCGGCAAGCGGCGGGGCGGCCTCCTCGCCCTGTCCGGCCACGTCCGCCTGACCGGCCGCGGCGAGAACGAACTCGACGAGGCCGCCCAGCACTTGGAGCGCTCGGCGGCCGCCTTCCGGGTCGGTCTGGTCCGGCTCGACCGTGAGCAGCTCCCCGGAGTCCTGGCCACCCTGCCGCTGGGAGGTACCCGCTGATGTCCGCCCCGACCGCTCCGGCCGCCGGCCGCCCCGGTTTCGGCTCGTCGGCCTCCGGCTTCCCCGGGCAGCGCGCGGGCCACCTGCCCCGCACCCCCGCCCCCTCCCGGCACGGACCCCAGCGCCGGCTGCGCGCCGCGTTCGGCCTGCTCGGCCCCCGGCGCGAGCGCCACCTCGTGGACGCCGGCTCGCTGGCGCAGCTCTCCCTGCCCGTGGGCGACGACGGCATGGTCCTCGGAATAGACCCGGACAACCAGCCGGCGATCCTGGGCCTGTGCCGGCCCACCCGGCTGGACGTCGTGCTGGTCGGCGGCACCTGGCTGGCCCAGGTCATCGCCCTGCGCGCGGCGGCGATCGGCGCCCGGGTGGCCGTGGAGACGGCCCGCCCCCAGCTGTGGTCGCCGATGGCGCAGGCGGCCGGCGGCGGCCAGCAGTGCGTGACGGTGCACCCCGTGGGGCGGATCGCTCCCCAGGGGCCGTCCCCGGCGAGCCCGGTGCTCATCATCCGCGACCTCGGCATCCGCCCGCCGCGCAGCCGCCTCACCACTCAGCCGTGGCAGTCGGTGCTGACGCTGCTCCCCTATCTCGGCCCCACCGCGCCACGGCTGCTGTCCACCGCCGACGTCGTCGGCATCCAGCGGATCTCCCCTCAGGAGTCCGACATCGTCGGCAGGGTGATGCGGCTGGGCCGGGACGACGTCACGTCCCTGCCGTCCCTCTCCGACAGCGTGGCGCTGTGGTGCACGCAGAAACACCGGCAGTACGTGATGACCCAGCCCACCGACGCGGAGACCGGGCTCCTCGGCGCACCGCGCCGCATGGACTGAGGCGACCAGGGCGTACGGCGTGCCCACGTCCCCCACCCCTGAGGATGAACGCCCTCGGCAGTGGGTGGACGCGGCCGGCCGCGCCGAGGCGGTCCCACGGCGAACGGCGGCGCCCGGCGCGGGGGTTGGGAGCGGGCCGTTCGTCCGTGCGGGCGTCCGGGCGGCAAGTATGGTGACCGTGCACGTCGTCCGCTCACCGGAAGGGGCCCTTCGACCATGGCCGACGCACACGACAGCAGCACGGAGACGCGGGACGAGGACGTCAAGGCCCGCAAGGAGAGGGAGCGGGACGAGCTGTACGCCCTCGACATCTCGGACGTCGAATGGCACAGCGCGCCCGGCACCGAGGAGCACGAGGAGCGCGTAGAGATCGCCTATCTCCCGGAAGGGGCGGTGGCCATGCGGTCCTCGCTCGACCCGGACACCGTCCTGCGGTACACGGAGGCGGAGTGGCGGGCGTTCGTACTGGGGGCCCGCGACGGCGAGTTCGACCTGGAGCCGGCCCCGCACAACGGCGGCACCCCGGCGGAATAGGCGCACCCGTCCGGTTCTGCCCGGGGTTCGGCGCGGCGCACCGCGTCCGGAGGAGACGCCGCCGGCGGGGTGGACGGCTCCTCGGGGAGACGGCCCCCGCGACGGCCCGGACGCACGGCGGACGGGCCTGCCCCGCCGGGCGTCATGGCGTTTACGCTTGATGCGGGTGCGGCGTCGGAACCTACGGACGGATCGCACGCGTCCGGGGGGAAACGAGACGGATCGGACGACAGGTACGGTCGCCCCCAGCCCGGCACATGAGTGCCCGTACGGCACGAGGGTGCTCGACCACACCAGGAGGAACTGTGCACAGCGATCGGGACGGGATGCGCGTGGGCTGGACCACGCCCAGCGATGACCAGTCCGACGCGGAATCGGCCGTCGAGGTGACGGGCGAGTTCACCATCGACTATGCCGCGCCTGCCTGGTACACCCAGACCGCGGCGGCCGGCGGAGAGCAGACACCGCCCGCTCCCGCCCCTGCGCAGAACCCTCCCGCCGACCCTTCCACCCCCGCGTCCACGCCTCCCGGCTCCGGGACGGTCCCGGGCCAGGCACCCAACCCCGCCCACGGCACGGCACCGGGGGCACCCGGAACGCCGGTGGCCGCGGGGCAGCCGGCAACTCCCGGGCAGGGGACGGCTCCTGGCCAGAGCCCCTTCCCCGGTCAGAGCGCCTTCCCCGGCGGCCAGGGAGCTTTCCCCGGACAAGGGGCTTTCCCCGGCCAGGACGCCGGCCCCGGTCAGAGCGCGGGCGCCGGTCAGGGCACCGCTCCCGGTCAGGCCCCGGCGCACGGCCGAGCGTCCTTCCCGGGTCCGCCGGCCACGCCCGGTCAGGGAGCCGCCGCGGGACCGGGTCCGTTCACCGTCCCCCAGGCCGCTCCCGGCTCCGGTTCCGGACCCGACGGGCCGCCCGCCGCGGTGCCGGGCTTCGGACCGCCCCCCGTGGCGTCGCCGGTGACCCCTCCGCCACCGCCCCCGGGTGCGACCCCGGTGACGCCCCCGCCGCCGGTGGGCACGCCCTACCCGACGGTCCCGGCGTCCGCCCCGTCGGCGTCTGCCTCCACTCCCACGCCTCCGCCCGCCGCGGGCAGCCCGGCCGAACCGGCGCCGGACGCCTCGGCCGCGTCCGACGAGGCGTCACCCACCGCTCCCGGCAGTACGCCGGAGAGCGACACCGCCCCGTCCCCCGGCGCCTCGCCGGACACCGGCGCGTCCACCGAGCTCCGCGCGCAGGACAGCCCCGCCCCCGACGACGCGCCGTCCGCCCCCGGGACCGGCCCGGAGGCGACACCGGACCACGAAGTCGAGGACGCCGAGGACGCCGCCGGCACGGAGGTCCGCGAGGAGTCCCGTACCGCCGGTGACATAACCGCGGACACGGCGGCGGACGGCGAAACCGAGGGCGACGGCGCCGCCCCGTCCGCCGAGACCCAGGCGGCCGAGCACTCGGCCCCGGAGCCGGAGCGGGGCGCCCAGCAGGACGTGGCGGCCGGCTGGCGGCCCCCGCCGGCACCGGAAGGAGCCGTTCCGCCGCTTCCGCCGCAGTTCCCGTCCGCCGCGGCCGGAGGCACGCCCATGCCGCCGGCCGCACCCGCGCCGGCCGCCGCCCAGGCGTGGCCGGCCACGGACGGACAGGTCCCTCAGCCCCGGCCCGGCGAGCCGGCCACGCCCGCCCAGCCCACCGCGGACCCGGCTCAGCCGCAGGCCCCGCAGGCAGCACCGCCCGGCTGGCCGGCCGCCCCGCAGGGCGCCTTCGGCGCACCCCAGCCTCCGCAGCCGGGCTACGGCTTCCCGCCCCAGCAGCCCGCGCCTCCGGCCCCGCCGCAAGCGGGCTACGGCTTCCCGCACCCGTCGGCGCCGACGCCTCCGCAGAGCGCGTACGGCTACCCCCAGCAGCCCCAGCCTCCGCAGGGCGGTTACGGCTTCCCGCAGCCGACCCCGCAGGGCTACGGCTACCCCCAGCAGCCCCCCGCCCAGCCCGGTCAGCCCGGGCCCGGAGCACAGCCGCAGCCGCAGCCGGGCCAGCCCGCTCCGGCCGTGCCCGGACAGCCCCCGCAGCCCCCGTACCCCTACGGCCAGCCGCCCGCCCGGCCCGGCGTGGACCCCCGTACCGGTGCCGCCTACCCGCAGGCCATGCAGCACGACCAGCGCGAGCAGGTCAGCCCGGGTGCGCCGCTCGGGTACAACGCGGCCGTCGAGCTGACCTCCGACCGGCTGGTCAACAGCAGGAAGCAGAAGGCCAGGAGCAGCCGCCCCACGCCGGGCGGATCGCGGTTCAAGCTCGGTGGCCGCAAGGAGGAGCAGGAGCGGCAGCGCAAGCTCGACCTCATCCGGACCCCGGTGCTCTCCTGCTACCGGATCGCGGTGATCAGCCTCAAGGGCGGCGTGGGCAAGACGACCACGACCACCGCGCTCGGCGCCACGCTGGCCAGTGAGCGGCAGGACAAGATCCTGGCCATCGACGCCAACCCGGACGCCGGCACGCTCGGCCGCCGGGTGCGGCGGGAGACCGGCGCCACCATCCGCGACCTCGTGCAGGCGATCCCGTACCTCAACTCGTACATGGACATCCGCCGCTTCACGTCACAGGCGCCGTCCGGACTGGAGATCATCGCCAACGACGTGGACCCGGCCGTGTCCACGACCTTCAACGACGAGGACTACCGGCGCGCGATCGACGTGCTCGGCCGCCAGTACCCGATCATCCTCACCGACTCGGGCACCGGACTGCTCTACAGCGCCATGCGCGGAGTGCTCGACCTCGCCGACCAGCTGATCATCATCTCGACGCCCTCGGTGGACGGCGCGAGCAGCGCCAGTACGACGCTGGACTGGCTGTCCGCGCACGGGTACGCGTCCCTGGTCTCGCGGTCCCTCACGGTGATCTCGGGCGTGCGCGAGACCGGCAAGATGATCAAGGTGGAGGACATCGTCACCCACTTCGAGCAGCGCTGCCGCGGCGTGATCGTCGTGCCCTTCGACGAGCATCTGGCGGCGGGGGCCGAGGTCGACCTCGACATGATGCGGCCGAAGGTCCGCGAGGCGTACTTCGACCTGGCCGTGAAGGTCGCCGAGGACTTCGCGCGGGCCCAGCAGGAGCAGGGGCTGTGGACCTCGGACGGCAACCCGCCGCCCACCATGGCGCCCCCGATGCCGGGTCAGCAGGCTCCGGCCGGACCGCCCTTCCAGGGCCCTCCCGGCGCGCACCCGGGCCAGCCCTGGCAGTCCGGTCCGCAGCAGGGGTACCCGCAGCCTCCGTACCAGCAGCCGGGCCACCCCGGGGCCGGGATGCCGCCGGGGCACATGCCGCCGCAGCAGTAAGGACCACGGCGAAGGGCCGGCACCCCGGAGGTGCCGGCCCTTCGTCACGGGGCAACCGCTCCGCCTCAGCCCCGCCCCGACGCCTCCGCCACCAGCTCCCGGCACGTCTTCACGTCCTCGGTCATCTGCTCCAGCAGGGCGTCCAGCGTGTCGAAGCGGGCCTGGCCGCGGACGAAGGCCAGGAAGTCGACGGCGACGTGCAGGCCGTACAGGTCGAGGCCGACGCGGTCGATGGCGTACGCCTCCACCGTGCGCTCGGTGCCGTCGAACTGGGGGTTGGTACCGACCGAGATCGCGGCCGGCATCGCCTCGCCGGCCGCGTGCAGCCAGCCCGCGTAGACGCCGTCGGCGGGGATCGCGGTGTGCGGGAGGGTCTCGACGTTGGCGGTGGGGAAGCCCAGTTCCCGGCCGCGCTGGGCGCCGCGGACGACGACGCCCTCGACGCGGTGCGGCCGGCCGAGGATCTCGGCGGCGCCGCGGACGTCGCCCTCGGCGATCAGGCGGCGGGTCAGGGTGGAGGAGAAGGGCTGGCCGGCGCCCGCGTCGCCGCTCACGTACAGGTCCACGACCTCGACCTCGAAGTCGTAGACGCGGCCCTGTTCGGTGAGGAAGCCGACGTTCCCGGCGGCCTTGTGGCCGAAGCGGAAGTTGGGGCCCTCGACGACCGCCTTGGCGTGCAGCTTGTCGACCAGGACCTTGACGACGAAGTCGGCCGGGGAGAGGTTCGAGAACTCCTTGGTGAAGGGGAGGACGAGGACGGCGTCCACGCCCAGCTCGGCGCAGAGTTCGGCACGGCGGTGGTGCGGGGCCAGCAGGGGCGGGTGGCTGCCGGGGCGGACGACCTCGCTGGGGTGCGGGTCGAAGGTGACGACGACGGCCGGGACGCCCAGGGCGCGGGCCCGGTCCACGGCATGCCGGATGATCAGCTGGTGCCCGCGGTGGACGCCGTCGTAGGAGCCGATGGTGACGACGCTGCGTCCCCAGTCCTCGGGGATGTCCTCCAAGCCACGCCAGCGCTGCACTGTGTCTGCTCCTTGTCGCAAACTCGTCGAGAACCCTGCCTCTTGTCGCAGGTCTAAGGGTGCCATGCCGCCCGCGCCCGGCCCGCATCGGCATGGGATGTGGCCGGTCACCGCGGCCGGCTCACCGGTCGCGCCCGCCCCCTCGTACGGGGATGCCCTGGCCGGCGAGGCTCTCGACGGTCCGGCGGGTGCCCGGGCCGATCAGGGCCGCCCACTCCTGGGGCGCGCCGGCCAGCCAGCCGGCCAGGCGGGCGGCGAAGCCGGGGGCCTGCCGGGCCAGGGCGACGAGGGTGCCGTCGAAGCGGGCGGCGCCCTTTGGGGTGCGGACCAGCAGCAGCCCGACGCGGCGGACGAGGGGGCGCAGGGCGTCGCCGTGGCCGCCGCCCTCGCCGGCGTGGACCGGCAGGACCGCCGCGCGCAGCAGCGCGTCGAGGACCGCGGGGTCGCGTTCGTGCTCCAGGAGGACGTCCCGCAGGGCGCCGCGCAGCGGGGCGCGGCCGGGGGCGCCGAGCACCGTGGCGAGCGCCGTGCGCACCGGCACGGGTCCGATCGTGAGGAGTCCGCCGGCCAGCGGCAGGAGTACGTCGTCGGCGGCGGCCGGGTCCCGGCCGAGCCGCCGTTCCACGTACCCGGCGACCTGCCCGGCGGTCTCCGGGTGCTGGGCGGCGGTCTCCGCGAGGACCTCGGCGACGCGGGGCGCCAGCTCGGGGGTGGCCGCGTCGGCGAGCCGGCGCAGGGCCTCCCCGGCGTCCGGGCCGCGCAGCCGGGCCCGGAAGGCGTCGAGGACGGGCCCAGGGTGGGTGGGCAGGGCGGCGGCCAGGGCGCTCGGCGGGAGGTAGGGGTCGCCGGCCGCGAAGTGGCGCAGCGCCCGCTCCAGGTGGCGGTCGCGGCTGTCCGGATCGCGGACGAGCAGGGCGAGGGCGGCGCCGTGCAGCGGGCTGTCGGCGGAGCGGACGAGCAGGGCGAGGGCGGTGTAGCGCAGCAGTTGGCGGTCGGTCTCGGTGCGGACGTGCTCGGCGGCGCGCAGGGCGTAGGTCACGGCCGCCGCGCGCCGCTCGGGCCGTTCGTCGCGGGCCCACCGGTCGGCGGCGCGGCAGACGGCGGAGGGCTCCTCCTCGGCGAGGACGGCGAGCAGTTCGCCGGCGCGGTGGTGGGCGCTGTCCACGAGGGTCTCGACGAGGTCGTCCGGGGCGTGGTGGCGGTGGGTGTGCAGCAGGGCCTGCGCGGCCGTGGCGACGGTGGCGTGCGGGGCGGCGGGCAGGGGCCGTTCGTCGTCGAACCAGCGGACGAGGCAGGGCTGTACAGCCGCGGGGCGGTCGGTGAGGAGGGAGGCGACGGTGTCCAGGTGGCGGGGGCCCGGCTCGTGCGGGGGTCCGTCGGCGCGGACGAGCCGGCGGAACAGGTCGAGGCGGAGGTCGTCCGGCACCGGCAGGGCCGCCCAGAAGGCCGGCCCGAACTCGCGCGGCACCGGCCGCCCCTCCTCGCGCCGGGCGGCGGCCGCGTCGGCGAGCCGCCGGAGCACGCCGGCGTACGGCACCGGGTCGGGCACACGGGACAGGACTCCGGTGAGGAGCCGGGCGGTCCACCAGGAGGGCGGCTCGGCGTCGAGGGCCTGCGCCAGCTCCGCCAGGCGTGCGGCGAGCCGGTCGGAGCCGTGCTGGCGGGCGACGTGGAGCAGGGACTCGACGACCGGGCCGATGCGGTGGTGCGGCACGTCGGCGGCGGGCCCGGTGCCGAGCGGGCCGTGCCGGTGGACGAGGGCGTTCAGGGCCCCGTCCAGGTCGAGGTGGAAGCCCTGGAGCCAGTCGGCCAGCTCCTCGTGCGCGAAGCGGTAGCCGCGGCCTGCGGGCACCAGCAGGCCCTCGGCGAGGACGGCGGCGGCCCAGCCGGTGCCGCCGCCGAGCCGGGCGGGGGCCTGATCGCGGGGGAAGACCTCCTCGAACGCCGCCGGGTCCAGTTCGCCCTGCCCGGGGGCGAGGCTGCGCCGGGCGGCCTCGTGGACCTGCCCGGACACCTTCGCCGCGAGCCGCCGTACGGCGGTGCCGCGCAGGCCGTTCTCCGTGGCGAGGCGGGCCGCGACGCGCAGGCAGACGAGGTCGAGGTGGGCGGCGAGGACCTCGTCCCGGCCCAGTACGGCGGCGGGGGCGGGGCCGGGCTCCGGTGGTCCGCCCGGCAGCGCCGGCACCCCGCCGGCGGGGCGGGGCGGCTCGCCCAGGGCGGCGCGGACCTCGGAGAGCAGGCGGAGGGTGAGGGGGTGGCGGGCGTCGGCGTCCGCCAGCGTCCCGTCCGGGACGCCGAGGCGGGTCCGTGCCCGCCGGGCCTCGTCCTCCGTCAGGTCGTCGAGGGGCACGCACGGCGGCAGCCAGGGGACGGCGGCCGTGCCGGGCCGGTACAGCACCTCGCGGGGGAACGCCGCGCCCGCCCGCTCCCAGTGCTCGGGGCGGCACGCCACGATCAGCCGGGACCCCGTCCGCCGCAGCCAGGCCGCCGTGCTCTCGCTCCACTCGGCCAGCCGGTGCGCCAGGCCGGGCGGCATCTCCTCCGGTCCGTCCAGCAGCAGGAGCAGCGGGCGTCCGGCGTCCCGGGCCAGTCCGGCCACCCGCCCGGGGGTCACGTCACCGAGCCCCGCGGCACCGCCCGGTGCGTCGCCGCCGGGCCCGGGGGACGCGGGGCCCACGGCCTCCGTCGCCGCTCCCCCGGCCTCCGCCGCCCGGCCGCCCACCCCGCCGAACCCGTTCGGCCCGGCCGGCCCTCCCGACGCGCCGACGGTCCGGGCCGCCCGCTCCAGGGCCCGGCCCGCCGCGTCGGCCACCGAGGCGTCCTCGGCGCGCAGGTCGGCGCCGCGCAGCCACAGGGTCGGGGCCGGGCGCCGGCCCCGACCGCGCCGCTCGGCGAGGGCCGCCAGCTCCGTCGTACGGCCGCTGCCGGGGGCACCGACGAGCCCGAGGACGTACGCCGGGCTGTCGGCGAAGGCGGCGAACTCCGCCGCCGGGGCCGCCCGTTCGACCGGCGGCGGCGCGCCGGCCCGGCCCGCCGGCCCGGCGCCCCGGGTGCGGTCCGGCCGGCCCGAGGCCGCCGTCAGCTCCCGTACGCCCGCCGGATTGAGGTCGGGGCCGTACGCCGGGACCGTCGCCGCGTTCTCCGCGAACAGCTCGGCGAGGGGGCCGGGGGCGTCGGCCCGGCGCAGCGGCACGGCGAAACCGACGTCGCTGTGGGCGGACCGCAGGGCGGTGCCGAGGACGCCGAGGACGGCCCCGGTGGCGGCGTCCAGCACCGGCCCGCCCGTCGCTCCGCCGCCGAGCCGCAGGGCGTCCCGGCCCAGTGTGCCGACCGCCAGTTCCAGGGCGCCGCCGAGGAAGTGGAAGCCCTCGGTGGAGGTGTACGTGACATCGGCGGTGCCCAGCACGCGGGCCTCGCGCCAGCCGCCGGCGGCGATCCGTACGTAGCTCCCGGCGGCGGGGCCGTCGCCGGTGGTCAGCGGCAGCGGGGGCAGGCCGAGGCCCTCGGTGCGGACCAGGGCGAGGTTCAGGCCGGGCAGCGGGATGACGGCGTCGGCGGTGACGGTGCAGCACCGGTCGCGGGCGCCGTGCAGGACCAGCCGGGGCAGGCCGTCGACGGCTTCGTGGCTGGTGACGACCGTGCCGTGGTGGTCGGCGAGGAAGCCGGTGCCGCGCGGACGTCCGGCCAGGTCGTGGACGCGGACCAGGGCGGGGCCGGCCGGGGCGGGCGGCGGACCGTCCGGCTCCGGGGCCCGCTCGCCCGGCGGGGCGCCCGCGGCCTCGGCCGCGCCCCGGACCTCGTCCGTGTCCCCGGACGTCTCCCGGAACCGGTTCCGCGACGTCGGCGTCATCGCCGGACCTCCCCCGCCATACACCCGTGCTCTGCGTCCGACGGTAGGCGGATGATGATCGCCGGGAAAGATCGCTCGGCGAACGCGCCCCCTTCCACTCCCCCGCTTCACTCCGAGCGCCTGCCCGGACGGGTGAACAGGAGGGGTGCCTTGGATACACCCTAGGGGTGGGGGAACCGAGGGGGGACCGTGGAGCGGCGGCGAGGCATCCCCGTGTCCGCCGCTCCACGGGCAGGTGCCGCGACCGGCCCGTATCAGGCGAAGACGGCCAGGCTCCTGGCCTTGCCCCGCTGGTCCTCGACCAGCGCGAGCAGCTCGCCGGCGGGGCCGAACACGGCGACCGCGCCGGCCCCCGCGTACTCCTCGGGCATCTCCAGCCGCACCCCGTTGGTGAGCAGCCGGGCGCGCCGCGCGTCGACGTCCCAGCGCGGGAAGGCGGCACCGGCGGCCTCGGCGACCGGCATGACCGTCAGCTCCTCCTGGAGCTGCTCCAGGGTGCGGGCCGACTCCAGCTTGTACGGCCCGACCCGGGTGCGGCGCAGCGCGGTCAGATGACCGCCGACGCCGAGCCCGGCGCCGAGGTCGCGGGCGAGCGCCCGGATGTACGTGCCGGAGGAGCAGACCACCGACACCACCAGGTCGAGCACCGGGGTGCCGTCCTCGGCGGTGTCCTCGCGGACGTCGTACACCGTGAACGAGGAGACGGTGACCGGGCGGGCCGGGATCTCGAACTCCTCGCCCTCGCGCGCCCGCTTGTAGGAGCGCACTCCGTTGATCTTGATGGCGCTGACCTTGGACGGCACCTGCATGATCTCGCCGGTCAGCTCGGCGATGCCCGCGTCGACCGCTTCCCGGGTGACCTTCGAGGCGTCGGTGGACCCCGTGATCTCGCCCTCGGCGTCGTCGGTCAGGGTGGTCTGGCCGAGCCGGACGGTCCCCACGTACTCCTTCTCGGTGAGGGCGAGGTGCCCGAGGAGCTTGGTGGCCCGCTCCACGCCGAGGACCAGGACGCCCGTCGCCATCGGGTCGAGCGTGCCGGCGTGCCCGACGCGCCGTGTGCGGGCGATGCCGCGCATCTTGGCGACGACGTCGTGCGAGGTGAAGCCCGACGGTTTGTCGACGATGACAAGGCCGTCGGGCGTGGTGTGCTTGTCGGTCATTTAGCGGTGTCGTCCGTCTCGTCGGCCGGGTCGTCCTCGTCGTCCTCGCCCGGCTTGCGGTACGGGTCCGGCTCGCCGGCGTAGCGGGCGTTCGCGGACGCCTCGCGCACCTTGGCGTCGGACTGCCGCGCCTTGTCGAGGAGGTCCTCGATGTTCTTGGCGGTGTCCGGCAGGGCGTCCATGACGAAGGCGAGGGTCGGGGTGAACTTCACACCGGCCGCCTTGCCGACCTCGGAGCGCAGGATGCCCTTGGCGCTCTCCAGGCCCGCCGCGGCGGCCTGCCGCTCCTCGTCGTCGCCGTAGACCGTGTAGAAGACGGTCGCCTCCCGGAGGTCACCCGTGACCCGGGTGTCCGTGATGGTGACGTGGGAGCCGAGCCGCGGGTCCTTGATCCCGCGCTGCAGCTTCTGGGCCACCACTTCCCGGATGAGGTCCGCCAGCCTCTTGGCCCGCGCGTTGTCGGCCACTGGTCCGTCTCCCGTTCTTTCTTCGCTGTGATTCGTGGGTCAGTCGTCTTCGCCGTGGAACCGCCGTCGGACGGACAGCAGCTCCACCTCGGGCCGGCCGGCCACCAGCCGTTCGCACCGGTCGAGCACGTCGCTGAGGTGTCCGGCGTCGCCGGACACCAGGGCCAGGCCGATGACGGCCCGGCGATGGAGGTTCATGTGATCCACCTCCGCCGCGCTCACCGCGTACTTCCGCTGGAGTTCGGCGACGATCGGACGGACGACGGAGCGCTTCTCCTTCAGCGAATGTACGTCGCCGAGGAGAAGGTCGAAGGACAGCGTCCCCACATACATGTGCAACCGGTTCACCCGCCGGTCCGGGATCGATGGCCCCGCCATCCATGGGCGGGGACATCAGAACCGTACAACGAACGGCCGGGGCCGATCGACGGATATTGCTCTCCGCCGACCGGCCCCGGAACCGCACCGTCTCGAAGTCGGGGCTGTTACACCCGCGGCTTCTCGCGCATCTCGTACGTCGCGATGACGTCGTCGACCTTGATGTCGTTGAAGTTTCCGAGGTTGATACCGCCCTCGAAGCCTTCGCGGATCTCGGTGACGTCGTCCTTGAAGCGACGCAGACCCTCGATGTTGAGGTTCTCCGCGATGACCTTGCCGTCGCGGATGAGGCGCGCCTTGGTGTTGCGCTTGACCTCGCCGGAGCGGATGAGCACACCCGCGATGTTGCCCAGCTTGGACGAGCGGAAGACCTCGCGGATCTCCGCCGTGCCCAGCTCGACCTCTTCGTACTCCGGCTTGAGCATGCCCTTGAGGGCCGCCTCGATCTCCTCGATCGCCTGGTAGATGACCGAGTAGTACCGGACGTCCACACCCTCGCGCTCGGCCATCTGCGCCGCGCGGCCGGCCGCGCGGACGTTGAAGCCGATCACGATGGCGTCGGAGCCCATGGCCAGGTCGATGTCGGACTCCGTGACCGCGCCGACGCCGCGGTGCAGGACGCGGATGTCGACCTCTTCGCCGACGTCCAGCTGGAGCAGCGAGGACTCCAGGGCCTCGACCGAACCGGAAGCGTCACCCTTGATGATCAGGTTCAGCTGCTGGACCTCGCCGGCCTTGAGCACCTTGTCCAGGTCCTCCAGGGAGACGCGGCGCGTGCGCTTGGCGAACGCGGCGTTCCGCTCACGGGCGGCGCGCTTCTCCGCGATCTGGCGGGCCGTACGGTCCTCGTCGACCACGATGAAGTTGTCACCGGCGCCCGGGACGTTGGTCAGGCCCAGGACCTGGACCGGCGTCGAGGGACCGGCCTCGGCGACGTTGTTGCCGTTGTCGTCGAGCATGGCGCGGACGCGGCCGTAGGCGTCGCCCACCACCATCGTGTCGCCGACCCGCAGGGTGCCTCGCTGGACGAGGACCGTCGCCACGGCACCGCGGCCGCGGTCGAGACGGGACTCGATCGAGATGCCCTGCGCGTCCTGCGTCGGGTTGGCCCGCAGGTCGAGCGAGGCGTCGGCGGTCAGGATGACCGCTTCGAGCAGCGAGTCGATGTGCAGACCCTGCTTGGCGGAGATGTCGACGAACATGGTGTCGCCGCCGTACTCCTCGGCCACCAGGCCGTACTCGGTCAGCTGACCGCGCACCTTGGTCGGGTCGGCGCCCTCGACGTCGATCTTGTTGACCGCGACGACGATCGGGACGTCGGCCGCCTTGGCGTGGTTGAGCGCCTCGACCGTCTGCGGCATGACGCCGTCGTTGGCCGCGACGACCAGGATCGCGATGTCGGTCGACTTCGCACCGCGGGCACGCATGGCGGTGAACGCCTCGTGACCCGGGGTGTCGATGAAGGTGATCTTGCGATCCTCTTCGTTGACCTCGGTCGTGACCTGGTAGGCACCGATGTGCTGGGTGATGCCGCCGGCCTCGCCCGCGATGACGTTGGTCTTGCGGATGGCGTCGAGCAGCCGGGTCTTGCCGTGGTCGACGTGACCCATGACGGTGACGACCGGCGGGCGGACGACCAGGTCGTCCTCGGAGCCCTCGTCCTCGCCGAACTCCAGGTCGAAGGACTCGAGCAGCTCGCGGTCCTCCTCCTCCGGGCTGACGATCTGAACCGTGTAGTTCATCTCGTCGGCGAGGAGCTGGAGCGTCTCGTCGGAGACGGACTGCGTGGCCGTGACCATCTCGCCGAGGTTCATCATGACCGCGACGAGCGACGCCGGGTTGGCGTTGATCTTCTCCGCGAAGTCGGTGAGCGACGCACCACGCGACAGGCGAATGGTCTCGCCGTTGCCGCGGGGCAGCATCACGCCGCCGACCGACGGGGCCTGCATGGCCTCGTACTCCTGGCGCCGCTGCCGCTTCGACTTGCGACCGCGACGCGCGGGACCGCCGGGACGGCCGAAGGCGCCCTGCGTGCCACCACGGCCACCGGGACCGCCGGGACGACCGCCGAAGCCGGGACGGCCACCGCCGCCGGCGAAACCGCCGCCACCACCGGGACGGCCGGCGAAACCGCCGCCGCCACCGGGACGACCGGCACCGCCGCCGCCACCGGGACGGCCGGCGAAGCCGCCGCCGCCGGGGCGACCGCCGCCGCCGGGACGGCCCGCACCGCCGGGACCGCGGCCGCCGGGGCCGCCGCCGGGACGCGGGCCGGCAGCGGGACGCTGCGGCATCATGCCGGGGTTGGGACGCGGGCCGCCGGGACGCGGACCAGCGGCGCCGCCCTGCGGACGGGGCATCCCGCCCGGCGTCGGACGGTTGCCGCCCGGAGCCTGGGGACGGGGGCCGCCGCCCTGGCCGCCGGGGGCCTGCGGACGCGGACCGGCGCCGGCGGGACCGCCGGGACCGGGACGCGGGCCGCCGCCCTGCGGGCGCGGCGACTGCGGACGGGCCATACCGGCGTTGCCGCCGGAGGTGAAGGGGTTGTTGCCCGGGCGCGGACCGCCCTGACGGCCACCGGGGCGCGGCGCGGGGGCGCCGGGACGGGGACCGCCGGAACGGCCCTGTCCGCCACCCTGCTGGCCCTGGCCCTGGCCGGGACCGCCGGCCGGACGGCCACCGGGCTTCGGGGCACCGGGACGCGCGCCGGGCCTCGGACCGGCCGGGGCCGGCGCGGAGGCCGAGGCGGCGGGAGCCGCCGGCGGCGCGGTGAACTCGGGCGCGGCCGGAGCCGGACGCGGCGCGGGCTTGGGGCCCGGCGTCGGACGCGGGCCGGGGGCGGCGGCCGGCGCGGGCGCCGACGGGGCCGCGGGGGCCTGCGGCTGCTGGGCCGCGGGCTTGGGGGTCGCCGGGCGCGGCGCGGCCGGACCCGGACGGGGGGCCGACTGCGCCGGGGAGGGCGCCGGGGGCCTGGGGGCTGCCTTGCGGGGGGCGCCGGGCTTGCCGGCGGCGCGGCCGTTGCCGCTGCCCTGCTGGAAGGCGTCAGTCAGTTTGCGTACGACAGGCGCTTCGATCGTCGAAGACGCCGAACGGACGAATTCACCGAGTTCCTGGAGCTTGGCCATGACGACCTTGCTCTCCACACCGAACTCCTTGGCGAGTTCGTAGACCCGGACCTTAGCCACTTCGCTCCTTTGAGGTCCGGGTTGCGTCCGGACCGTCGCTAGTTCATGGGCGTACTCATCGCGTACTCATCGAGTGCTCATCGCAATCTCGACCTGCTTTCGACTCGCGAGGTACCAAGCCGCACGGGGTTCCGTGCGGCACGTCGTGCCGGTCGCCCCACCGGAAACTCTCCGGTCAGCAACCTTGTGTCTGCTCGACGTACTGGCGCAACGCCTTTACGTCGAGCGGTCCCGGGACGCGCAGTGCCCTCGGGAACGCCCGGCGGCGTACCGCCTGGTCGAGACAGACCTGGGTGGGGTGAACGTACGCACCCCGGCCGGGCAGCGTACCGCGTGGATCGGGGGCGCATTCGCCCTCGACCGCCACGATCCGCAGCAGCGCCGTCCTGGCCGCTCGCTCCCGGCACCCCACGCAGGTGCGCTCAGGGCATGCACGAGTAGGCGTCCGGCCAGACACTTCTAAGTCTACCTCCCCGCGGCGACCTCACCCCTGTGGGGCGAGAATCGGAGCACTCACCGCCCGGAAGCTGTCGTGATCTCAGCGCCGGACGGCTTGGATCTATTCCCCGTACCACGGTCCGGGGATCTCACTCCCCCGACTGCTGCAGCTCGGTGTCCGGGCGGATGTCGATGCGCCAGCCGGTCAGGCGGGCGGCGAGGCGGGCGTTCTGGCCCTCCTTGCCGATGGCCAGCGACAGCTGGTAGTCGGGGACGGTCACCCGGGCGGACCGGGCGGCCAGGTCGACGACCTCCACCTTGGTGACCCGGGCCGGCGAGAGCGCGTTGGCCACCATGTCGGCCGGGTCGTCCGACCAGTCGACGATGTCGATCTTCTCACCGTTCAGCTCGCCCATCACATTGCGGACCCGGCCGCCCATGGGGCCGATGCAGGCGCCCTTGGCGTTGAGTCCGGAGCGGGTGGCACGGACGGCGATCTTGGTGCGGTGACCGGCCTCACGGGCGATCGCGGCGATCTCGACACTGCCGTCGGCGATCTCCGGGACCTCCAGCGCGAACAGCTTCTTCACCAGGTTGGGGTGGGTGCGCGAGAGGGTCACGGACGGACCGCGCACTCCCTTGGCCACCCGGACGACGTACGACCTGAGGCGCGTGCCGTGCGGGTAGCTCTCGCCGGGGACCTGCTCCTGCACCGGCAGGATGGCCTCCAGCTTGCCGATGTCGACCAGCACGTTCTTCGGGTCGCGGCCCTGCTGGACCACGCCGGTGACGATGTCGCCCTCGCGGCCGGCGTACTCGCCGAGCGTGGCGTCGTCCTCGGCGTCGCGCAGCCGCTGGAGGATGACCTGCTTGGCGGTGGTCGCGGCGATCCGGCCGAAACCGGACGGTGTGTCGTCGAACTCGCGGGGCTCCTGGCCCTCCTCGAGGTCGGCCGGGTCCTCCTTCGCCCACACGGTCACGTGTCCGCTGGTGCGGTCGAGTTCCACGCGCGCGTGCCGGCGGCTTCCCTCGGTGCGGTGGTACGCGATGAGGAGGGCCGACTCGATCGCCTCGACCAGCAGGTCGAAGGAGATCTCCTTCTCCCGCACCAAGCCCCTGAGGGCACTCATGTCGATGTCCACGGCTACGCCTCCTCCTCTTCCTTCATCTCGCTGTCGTCCTGCTCGTCCTGCTTGTCCTGCTTGTCCTTGCGGTTGAACTCGACCTGGACCCGGGCCCCCGCGATCGCGTCGAAGGCGAGCCTGCGGGCGGTGGCCTTGCGGCCCTTCACGCCCGGCACCTCCAGGTCCACACCCTCGTCGTCCACGGTCAGGATGCGGGCGACCAGGTCGCCGCCCTCGGTCAGCCGGAACCTCACCAGGCGGTCGACGGCACGCACGTAGTGGCGGTGTTCGGTCAGTTCGCGCTCGGCGCCCGGGGTGCCGACCTCCAGGGTGTACTCGCCCTCGCCCATCGCGTCGGTCTCGTCGAGCTTCGCCGAGAGCGCGCGGCTCACATCGGCGATCGCGTCCAGATCCGCGCCGTCGTCGGAGTCGACGACGACGCGCAGCACCCGCTTGCGTCCGACGGAGTCCACCGCGATCTCCTCGAGATCCAGCCCTTGGGAGGCGACCAGCGGTTCCAGCAGTTCTCGCAGCCTCTCGCTCTGGGTGGTGCTCATCCGGGTGACTCCTCGGCCGCGTGTGCTGTTGTGGGACGGTGCGCGTGTCTGGTCAAAGGGTATCCGGTCGCGGAGGGTGTTGCCGTCCACCCGGCCCCGGCGGCGCCCCCGGGCGGTGCCGCTGAGCGGCGCGGGGCGGCCTGCCGGGTACGGTGATCACGGCGTGCCGCCTGGGCGGTGTCCGCCCCCCTTCCCGCTTCCGTACGAGCCTGCCGAGGACGTCTGCCGTGTCGTCTGCCGTGTCGTCGTTGCCCGCATCGCCGCGCCCGCCCGGGCGGCCCCGCCGCAGGAGCCTGCTCGTCACGGCCGCCGGGGCGGCGCTGCTGGCGGGCTGCACCGGGTCGTCGGGCCCGGACGGGCCGGACGCCGCCGCCGTACGGGCCGGTGACCGGGCCCGCGCGCGGGCGGCCCGGGACAGCGCCGCGCTGGCCGGGCGGTACGCCGCGGTGATCGCCGCGCACCCGGCGCTGGCGGAGCGGCTGCGTCCGCTGCGGGCGGAGGTCGTGCGGCACGCGGCGGCGTTCGGCGCGGGCACCCCGTCCGCCGCGGCCTCCCCGTCCGGCTCGGCGCGGGCCGCCGGCCCGGACGGCACCACCGCGGACGACGTGCCGGCGGACGAGCGGGACGCGCTGGCCCGGCTCGCCGCCGCCGAACGCGAGCTGGCCGACCGGCGGATCGCGGCCCTGGACGGCGTACCGGGCGAGCTGGCCCGGCTGCTGGCCTCGGTGGCGGCGGCCGGGGCGGGCCATGTGTATCTGCTGACGGAGGGCGACCGGTGAGCGAGAAGGACGGGAAGCGGCGCGAACTGAAGGCGCTCCAGGCGGTGCTGGCGGCCGAACACGCGGCGGTCTACGGCTACGGCGTCGTCGGCGGCCGGGTCGGCGAGGAGCGGCGCGCGGAGGCCCGGGCGGCGTACGACGCCCACCGGGCCCGGCGGGACACGCTGGGGCGCCAGGTGCGCGCCCTCGGGGCGGCCCCGGTCGCCGCGCGGGCCGGGTACGCGCTGCCCTTCCCGGTGCCGGACGCGGCCTCGGCGGCGCGGCTCGCCGCCGAGCTGGAGGAACGGCTGGCCGGGGTCTACTCGGACCTGGTGCGCGCGGCCGGCGGCGAGCGCCGCAGGGCCGCGGCGGAGGCGCTGCGGGAGGCGGCGGTCCGCGCGGTGCGCTGGCGGGGCGGCAGCGTAGCCTTCCCTGGGCTCGCCGAGCGGTCCGGTACCGCGTCGGCACCGGCGGCACCGACCGCGTGACACGTACGGGGAGCACCCGTACGGGAAGGGAACGGCTCGCGCATGGCTTTCGAACCGCCCCGGCGTCTGGTCAGGGCGCTCGGTGAGACGGCACCGGACGGTGACGCGTGGCTCGCGGCCCTGCCCGAGGCGGCTCACCGGGCCGTCGCTCTACGCGGGTTGACCGTGGAGCGGGTGCAGGTGCCCGGCGGGCGCAGCAGCCTGGTGGTGCTGGCGCACACCGCCGACGGGACGCCCGCGGTGCTGAAGCTGGCCCCGCCCCGGGCGCGCCCGGAGAGCGAGCGGGCGGCGCTGGCCCACTGGGGCGGCCGGGGTGCCGTACGGCTGCTGGAGGAGCGGGCCGACGAGGGGGTACTGCTCCTCGAGCGGCTGCACCCGGACGTGTCGGTGCGGTCGCTGCCGGAGGCGCGGGCGCTGCTGGAGGCGGCGGGGACGCTGCGCCGGCTGTGGGTGGAGCCGCCCGCCGGGCATCCCTTCGAGACGGTGGCCGGGCGGACCGGGCGGCAGGCGGCGGCGATGCGCGCGGGCGCCGGGGCCGATCCGGCGGTGGCGCCGCTGGTGGACGCGGCGCTGGCGGTGCGCGAGGAGTTGCTGGCCGCGCCGCCCGGGGAACGGCTGCTGCACGGCACGTTCCGGCAGAGCAAGGTGCTGGCCGGGGACCGGGTGCCGTGGCTGGCGGTGGGCCCGGACCCGGTGGTGGGCGAACCGGCCTTCGACCTGGCCCGGCTGGTCCGGGACCGGGTGGAGGACCTGATCGCCCAGCCGTCCGGGGCGTCGACGGTCCGGCGGCGGATCAAGCGGCTCGCGGAGTCGCTGGAGGTCGACCGGGAGCGGCTGCGCGGCTGGACGCTGTTCCGGGCCGTGGAGTCCGGGGTGCGGGCGGCCCGGGTGGGCCGCCCGCAGGACGCGGAACTGCTGCTGGAGTTCGCGGGCTGGCTGTAGCGCCGCCCCCGGCTCAGGCGGTGAGGCGGGCGATGGCTTCCTCGACGGTCAGTTCCTCGCGCTCGCCGGTGCGGCGGTCCTTCAGCTCGACCACGCCCTCGCCGGAGCGGCGCCCGGCGACCAGGATCTGGGGCACGCCGATCAGCTCGGCGTCGGTGAACTTCACGCCCGGGGAGACCCCGGCCCGGTCGTCGACCAGGACGCGGACGCCGGCGGCGGACAGCTTCTCGGAGACGTCGAGGGCCAGCTCGGTCTGGAGGGCCTTGCCGGCGGCGACCACGTGCACGTCGGCGGGGGCGACCTCCTTGGACCAGATCAGGCCCTTGTCGTCGGCGTGCTGTTCGGCGAGGGCGGCCACCGCGCGGGAGACGCCGATGCCGTAGGAGCCCATGGTGACGCGGACGGGCTTGCCGTTCTGGCCGAGGACGTCGAGCTTGAGGGCGTCGGCGTACTTGCGGCCGAGCTGGAAGATGTGCCCGATCTCGATGGCGCGGTCCAGCTTGAGGCCGGTGCCGCACTTGGGGCAGGGGTCGCCCTCCTCGACGACCACGACGTCGACGTAGGCGTCGGCCTCGAAGTCGCGGCCGGCGACCACGTTCCTGGCGTGCGTGCCCTCCTTGTTGGCACCCGTGATCCACGCGGTGCCGGGCGCGACGCGCGGGTCGGCGATGTACGTGACCTTCTCGCCGAGGCCCTGCGGGCCGACGTAACCGCGGACCAGGTCGGGGCGGCCGACGAAGTCCTCGGCGGTGACCAGTTCCACGCTCGCGGGGGCGAAGTGCGCCTCGACCTTGTCCAGGTCGACCTCGCGGTCGCCGGGGACGCCCACGGCGACGATCTCGCCGTCGACCTTGACCAGGAGGTTCTTCAGGGTGGCGGAGGCGGGGACGCCGAGGGATGCGGCGAGGGTCTCGATGGTGGGGGTGTCCGGGGTGGGGATCTCCTCCAGCGCGGGGACCCCGGAGGCGTCGACCGGCTTCAGCTCGAAGGTGATCGCCTCGGTGTTGGCGGCGTAGTCGCAGTTCGGGCAGTCGGCGAAGGTGTCCTCGCCGGCCTCGGCGGGGGCGAGGAACTCCTCGGACTTGGAGCCGCCCATCGCGCCGGCGGTCGCCGCGCAGATGCGGTAGTCCAGGCCGAGGCGCTCGAAGATGCGCTGGTACGCCTGGCGGTGCAGGGCGTAGGACTCGGCGAGGCCCTCGTCGGCGGTGTCGAAGGAGTAGGAGTCCTTCATCAGGAACTCGCGGCCGCGCAGGATGCCGGCCCGGGGGCGGGCCTCGTCGCGGTACTTGTTGGCGATCTGGTAGAGGATGACGGGCAGGTCCTTGTAGGAGGACGCCTGGTCCTTCACCAGCAGGGTGAAGATCTCCTCGTGGGTGGGGCCGAGCAGGTAGTCGCCGCCCTTGCGGTCCTGGAGGCGGAACAGCTCGGGGCCGTACTCCTCCCAGCGGCCGGTGGCCTCGTAGGGCTCGCGGGGCAGCAGGGCGGGGAGGGTGACCTCCTGGGCGCCGATGGCGTCCATCTCCTCGCGGACGATGCGCTCGATGTTGGAGAGGACCTTCTTGCCGAGCGGCAGCCAGCTCCACAGGCCGGCGGCGGTGCGGCGGACGTAGCCGGCGCGGACCAGCAGCTTGTGGCTGAGGACCTCGGCGTCGGCCGGGTCGTCGCGCAACGTCTTCGCCAACAACTTGGACATGCGCTGGACCGGTGCGTTCGCCATGGTTCTCGTGTCTCCTGCGAGGTGAGGGTGATGGCCACGAGGTTAGCCGGGCGGTCCTGGGTGGTGGAAATCGGTTATCGCCTCATCGCCGCAGCAGCGGGAGCGGGGCGCCCATCACGGCGTACGGCTTGGGGGCGCTGGGGAAGAGGACCTGGCGGGCGAGGTCCTGGTAGCCGAGGGAGCGGTACAGGCCGCGGGCGGGGCTGTCGGTGTCGATCGCGGAGAGGATCGAGCGGGGCTCGGCGGCGCCGTCGGTGATGGTGGTGATCAGCGCGCGGCCCACGCCCCGGTTCTGGTGGGCGGGGTGGACGTGGAGTTCGGTGATCACGAAGGAGTCGTCCAGCCAGCCGTCGTTGCCCTGGGCTCGCAGATAGGGCTCGACGATCGTGGACCACCAGTGGGCGCGGTCGTTGGGCATGCCGTAGACGAAGCCGGCGAGGCGGCCGTCGGGGGTGGTGGCGCCGAGGGCGCGGGCGCCGGGGTGGGTCATGTGGCGCAGGACGATCTGCCGGCGGACGGCGACCTCGTCGGGGCCGAGACCGAAGGCGGCGGCCTGAACCGCGAGGGCTTCGTCGACGTGGGCGGCGAGGTCGAGGGGGCCGATCACTGCGTCCATGCGGGGAGCCTACAGGGGGGTTCGCGTGGTTTTCCGGGGGGCGGGGGCGTCGCGGGCGGTCGCGCTCACGCGGCGGAGCCGCGCTGCGGAACAGCCGCGCCCCTGGCGGGCGCGGAGCGCCTGGGCGCCGGTCAGAACAGGACGCTCATGAAGGCGCCGGCCTCTTCGAAGCCGACGCGGTGGTACGTCCTCCTGGCGGCCGTGTTGAAGTCGTTGACGTAGAGGCTGGCGACCGGGGCGATGTCGGTCAGGGCGTAGCGCAGGACCGCGGCCATGCCGGGGGCGGCGAGGCCCCGGCCGCGGTACTCGGGGGCGACCCAGACGCCCTGGATCTGGCAGGCGCGGTCGGTGGCGGCGCCGATCTCGGCCTTGAAGACGACCCTGCCGTCGGCGTCGAAGCGGGCGAAGGAGCGGCCGGTGCCCACGAGTTCGGCGACCCGGGCCTGGTAGAGCAGGCCGCCGTCGCCGGCCAGCGGGGAGACGCCGACCTCCTCGGTGAACATCGCCACGCAGGCCGGCATGATCGCGTCCATCTCGTCCTTGCGGACGCGGCGGACGTGCGGGTCGGGGGCGACCCGGTCGGACATCCGGTCGGTGACCATGAGGGGCTGGCGGCGCCGGACCTCGCGGGCCGGGCCCCAGGACGGCTCCAGCAGCCGCCAGAGCCGGCTGGTGGCGTCGGCGGGGCCGACGATGGAGGAGCAGCGGCGGCCGGCCCGGCGGGCGCGGTCGGCGAAGGCGCGCACCGCGCGGGGGCCGGCGCAGATGGGGACGAGGTTGGCGCCCGCGTAGCACAGGGACGTCAGCATGCCGTCCTCGTACCAGCCCCACATCTCGCCGCCGAGCCGCCAGGGGTCGAGGCCGGCGACCTGGACGCGGGAGGTCACGAAGGCGTTCGTGACCGGCTCGCGGTCGAGGACGGCGAGCGCGGCGTTCAGGTCGCTCGGTTCGAGGACCCGGGAGGTGGTCTGCGTCAACACGTGCGGGGCCTCACCCTGGGGTCTGCTGGATCTCCGCACTGTACCCGCGGAGGCTCGGCGGCGTCGCCCCGCGTTCCCCTCGCCGTTGCCCCGCCGGTGGCCGCCGGCTCCCGGGCCGTCTGGGGGGGCTGCCGCCCCCGGTCCCCCGCCTCGGCCCTGAACGGGTCTCGTCCTCGAACGCCGGACGGGCCGGAGGCAGCCGGCCTGTGCCGGGAAGGCACCGGAGAAGCGCTCAGCCGGCCACCGCCACCGACGGCTCGCCCGAGGCGACGCCGTCCGCCTCCATCTGCTCGGCGATCTTCATCGCCTCCTCGATGAGGGTCTCGACGATCTTGGACTCGGGGACGGTCTTGATGACCTCGCCCTTGACGAAGATCTGTCCCTTGCCGTTGCCGGAGGCGACGCCGAGGTCGGCCTCGCGGGCCTCACCGGGGCCGTTGACCACGCAGCCCATGACGGCGACCCGCAGCGGCACCTCCATGCCCTCCAGTCCTGCGGTGACCTCCTCGGCCAGCTTGTAGACGTCCACCTGGGCCCGGCCGCAGGACGGGCAGGAGACGATCTCCAGGCCGCGCTGGCGGAGGTTGAGGGACTCCAGGATCTGGATGCCGACCTTGATCTCCTCGACGGGCGGCGCGCTCAGGGACACCCGGATCGTGTCGCCGATGCCCTGGGAGAGCAGGGCGCCGAAGGCGACGGCCGACTTGATGGTGCCCTGGAAGGCGGGGCCGGCCTCGGTGACGCCGAGGTGGAGGGGGTAGTCGCACTGTGCGGCGAGCTGGCGGTAGGCCTCGACCATGACCACCGGGTCGTTGTGCTTCACGGAGATCTTGATGTCCCGGAAGCCGTGCTCCTCGAAGAGGGACGCCTCCCACAGCGCGGACTCGGTGAGCGCCTCGGGGGTGGCCTTGCCGTACTTCTGGAGCAGGCGGCGGTCCAGCGAGCCCGCGTTCACGCCGATGCGGATCGGGGTGCCGTGGTCCTTGGCGGCCTGGGCGATCTCCTTGACCTTGTCGTCGAACTGCTTGATGTTCCCGGGGTTGACGCGGACCGCGGCGCAGCCGGCCTCGATGGCGGCGAAGACGTACTTCGGCTGGAAGTGGATGTCCGCGATGACCGGGATCTGCGACTTCCTGGCGATGACCGGCAGCGCGTCGGCGTCGTCCTGGGTGGGGCAGGCCACGCGGACGATCTGGCAACCGGAGGCCGTCAGCTCGGCGATCTGCTGGAGGGTGGCGCCGATGTCCGAGGTGCGGGTGGTGGTCATCGACTGCACGGACACCGGGGCGTCGCCGCCCACCGCGACCGAGCCGACCTGGATCTGCCGGCTCTTCCGGCGTTCGGCGAGCCTGGTCGGAACGGACGGCATGCCGAGAGAAATCGCAGTCATCTGCTGTGCAACCCCAAGTCGTGGATCAAGGCCCGGTCCCGTCAGCGGCGGGCTCCGATCATTCGAGATTACGGCACCGGGTCGGCGCCCGGCACATTCCTGCGCCGTGATGGCACTCGAAGGAAGGCAGCCCGGCACAAGCGTGCCGGGCCGCCGTGAACCGTGGATGGCTAGGAGATTCTCACGGGGTTGACCACGTCGGCGACGAGCACCAGCAGTGTGAAGCAGACGAAGACGCCCGCCACCACGTAGGCCACCGGCATGAGCTTCGCCACGTCGAACGGGCCGGGGTCGGGGCGGCGCAGGACCTTCGCCACGTTGCGGCGCAGCGCCTCCCACAGGGCGCCCGCGATGTGCCCGCCGTCGAGCGGGAGCAGCGGGAGCATGTTGAACAGGAAGAGGGAGAGGTTGAAGCCGGCGACCAGCATCACGGCCATGGCGAGCTGCTGGGTGGGCGGGATGTCCAGGGTGAAGATCTCGCCGCCGACGCGGGCGGCGCCGACGACGCCCATCGGGGAGTCCGGTTCGCGGGGGCCGTCGCCGAAGGCGGCGTCCCACAGCGCCGGGATCTTGCCGGGCAGGGCGGCGAGGGAGTCGACGGCGTCGCCGATCCGGTCGCCCATCCAGACCACGGAGTCGCCGAAGTCCTGCTTGACGACGCCGGTGGCGGCGCTGAAGCCGAGGAAGCCGGCGGTGACGTACTCGCCCTGGACGTAGCCGCCGCTGCCGTCCTTCTTGGCGACCTTGTTGGTGGCGATCTCGGCGTGCAGGGTGACGTCCTCGCCGTCGCGCTCGACGACGATCGGGACGGTCTCGCCCGGGTGGGCGCGGATCAGGTCGGACAGCTCGTCCCACTTGTCGGTGCGGACGCCGTCGAAGGAGACGATCTTGTCGCCGGCCTTGAGCCCGGCCGCGGCGGCCGGGGAGGGGGCGTCGGCGTCGGTGCACTTGTCGCGGTTCTCGGACTGGGAGATCACGCACTGGGAGACCGAGCTGACGGTGGTGGTCTGCTGGGAGATGCCGAAGCCCATCAGGACGATGAGGAACAGCACCACCGCGAGGATCAGGTTCATGAACGGGCCGCCGAACATGACGATGACCCGTTTCCAGGGCTTGCGCGTGTAGAAGAGCCGGTTCTCGTCGCCGGGGCGCAGTTCCTCGAAGGCGGCCGAGCGGGCGTCCTCGATCATGCCGCGCCACGGGGAGGTGGAGCGGGCCTCCAGCTTGCCGTCGGGGCCGGGCGGGAACATTCCGATCATGCGGATGTAGCCGCCGAACGGGATGGCCTTGATGCCGTACTCGGTCTCGCCCTTCTTCCGGGAGAAGAGGGTCGGGCCGAAACCGACCATGTACTGCGGCACCCGGATGCCGAACAGCTTGGCCCAGGACAGGTGGCCCAGTTCGTGCCAGGCGATGGAGAACAGCAGGCCGACCGCGAAGACGACTATGCCGAGGATGAACATCAGGGTCGTCATGCACGGGCCTCCGCCGCTTGTGCCGCCAGTTCCCGGGCCCGGGTGCGCGCCCAGGTCTCCGCTTCGAGGACGTCCGCGACGGTCAGGGAAGTTCCCGTGGACGGGGTGCCGTGCTCGTCGACCACCCGGGTGACGGTCTCCATGATGCCGAGGTAGGACAGCGTCCCGGCGCGGAAGGCCTCGACGCACTCCTCGTTGGCCGCATTGAACACCGCCGGGGCCGTGCCCGCGAGCTGCCCGACCCGGCGGGCCAGGTTCACCGCGGGGAACGCCTCGTTGTCGAGCGGGAAGAACTCCCAGGTGGACGCCGTGCTCCAGTCGAAGGCGGGAGCGGCGTCCGGTACCCGCTCGGGCCAGCCGAGGCCGATGGCGATGGGGCCGCGCATGTCGGGGGGCGTGGCCTGGGCGAGCGTGGAGCCGTCGGTGAACTCGACCATGGAGTGGACGTAGGACTGGGGGTGGACGACGACCTCGATGCGGTCGAAGGGGATGTCGTAGAGGAGGTGGGCCTCGATGACCTCCAGGCCCTTGTTGACGAGGGTCGCGGAGTTGATGGTGATGACCGGGCCCATGGCCCAGGTGGGGTGCGCGAGGGCGTCCTCGACGGTGACGGCGGCGAGCTGCTCCCGGGTCCGGCCGCGGAACGGGCCGCCGGAGGCGGTGACGACCAGTCTGCGCACGTCGGCGCGGGTGCCGGCGGCGACGGCCTGGAAGAGGGCGGCGTGCTCGGAGTCGACGGGGATGATCTGTCCGGGCTTGGCGAGGGCCTTGACCAGCGGGCCGCCCACGATGAGCGACTCCTTGTTGGCGAGCGCGAGGGTGCGGCCCGCCTCCAGGGCGGCGAGGGTGGGGGCGAGGCCGATGGAACCGGTGATGCCGTTGAGGACGGTGTGGCAGTCGGAGGCGGCGGCCTGCGTGGCGGCGTCGGGTCCGGCGAGGATCTCGGGGAGCGGCTCCCCCGTGCCGTACCGGGCCCGCAGGGCTTCCCGCAGCGCCGGGACGACGTCCTCGCGGGCCACGGCGACGGTGCGCACCCGCAGCCGGTACGCCTGCTCGGCGAGGAGCGCCACCCGGCCGCCGTGGGCGGACAGGGCGGTGACCCGGAAGCGGTCCGGGTTGCGCAGGACGAGGTCGATGGCCTGGGTCCCGATCGACCCGGTGGAGCCGAGGATCACCACGTCCTTCGCGCCGTCTCCCGCGAGGGGGTCGTGGACGAGGTGCGGGTCGGCGAGGGGGGCAGGGCTGTCGGTCATCCCCCCATTGTTGCCTCAACGGCTGTCCGGGAGGACAGCGCGTCCCTCGGGCGGGTGGCGCGGTGTCCGCCCGGGGCGGCGCCCAGGTGGATCTCACCTGATGGGACGGTGGACGTTCGTTCTCGTACTGGCGCCGGGGGTGGCGTCGGCGATCCACGGGCCGTCGCCGGAGGGGTCGACGATGCCGTGTTCCAGCCATTCATAGGTACCGGACAGGACGCCCTTGACCACCGTGCGGTCGAGACCGTCGGTGTTGGACCACAGGCGGCCGAAGAGTTCCTCGACGCGGAGGCGGGCCTGGCGGCAGAAGGCGTCGGCGAGCTGGTACGCCTCGCGGCCGTGCTCGCCGCGGGAGCGGAGGAGCTCGGCGCGGACGCAGGCGGCGGACATGGCGAAGAGTTCGGCGCCGATGTCCACGATCCGGCCGAGGAAGCCCTGCCTGGTCTCCATCCGGCCCTGCCAGCGGGACATGGCGTAGAAGGTGGAGCGGGCGAGCCGGCGGGCGGTGCGCTCCACGTACCGCAGGTGCGGCGAGAGGTCGACCTCGTGCTTGAAGTCGCCGTAGGAGGTCGGGAGCTGGCCGGGTCCTGCGATCAGTTTCGGGAGCCACCCGGCGTAGAAGGCGCCGGCCCGGGCACCCGCCCGCGCCTTGTCGGACAGGGACTTCTCCGGGTCGATCAGGTCGCCCGCGACCGACAGGTGGGCGTCGACGGCCTCGCGCGCGATGAGCAGGTGCATGATCTCGGTGGAGCCCTCGAAGATGCGGTTGATGCGCAGGTCGCGCAGGACCTGCTCGGCGGGGACCGCGCGTTCGCCGCGGGCGGCAAGGGAGGCGGCGGTCTCGAAGCCGCGCCCGCCGCGGATCTGGACCAGTTCGTCCGCCATCAGCCAGGCCATCTCGGAGCCGTAGAGCTTGGCGAGGGCGGCCTCGATGCGGATGTCGTTGCGGTCCTCGTCGGCCATCTGGGAGGAGAGGTCGAGGACGGCTTCGAGAGCGAAGGTGGTGGCGGCGATGAAGGAGATCTTGGCGCCGACCGCCTCGTGCAGGGCGACCGGCTTGCCCCACTGCTCGCGGGCGGCCGACCACTCGCGGGCGATCTTCAGACACCACTTGCCGGCGCCGACACACATCGCGGGCAGCGAGAGGCGGCCGGTGTTGAGGGTGGTGAGGGCGATCTTGAGGCCGGCGCCCTCGGGGCCGATGCGGTGGGCGGCGGGGACGCGGACCCGGTGGAGGCGGGTGACGCCGTTCTCCAGGCCGCGCAGGCCCATGAAGGCGTTGCGGTGCTCGACGGTGACGCCCTCGGCGGCGCTCTCCACGACGAAGGCGGTGATGCCGCCCTTGTGCCCCTCCGACCTCGGGACGCGGGCCATGACGACGAGCAGGTCGGCGACGACCCCGTTGGTGGTCCACAGCTTCACGCCGTCCAGCACGTAGTCGTCGCCGTCGGGGACGGCGGTGGTGGCGAGGCGGGCCGGATCGGACCCGACGTCCGGTTCGGTCAGCAGGAACGCGGAGATGTCGGTGCGGGCGCAGCGCGGCAGGAAGGCGTCCTTCTGTTCCTGGGTGCCGAACATCTTCAGCGGCTGCGGCACGCCGATCGACTGGTGGGCGGAGAGCAGCGCGCCGATCGCGGGGTTCGCGGAACCGACCAGGGCGAGGGCCTTGTTGTAGTACACCTGGGTCAGGCCGAGGCCGCCGTACCTGGTGTCGATCTTCATGCCGAAGGCGCCCAGTTCCTTCAGCCCGGTGATGACGTCGTCGGGGATGCGGGCGTCCCGCTCGATGGCCGCGCCGTCGATCCGGGTCTCGCAGAAGTCGCGGAGCTGGGCGAGGAACGCCTCGCCGCGGCGGCTCGCCTCGTCGTCCGGGAGCGGGTGGGGGTGGATGAGGTCGAGACGGAAGCGGCCGAGGAACAGCTCCTTGGCGAAGCTGGGCCTGCGCCAGTCCCGCTGCCGGGCGTCCTCCGCCACCTGCCGGGCCTCCCGCTCGGTGACGGCGGGCCGGGAGGAGGGGGAAGCGGACGAAGGGGAGGACGAAGAGGACGAAGAGGGGGTGGCTGGTGCGGACATGAGGGTCACCTCGCCGCGTATCGGCACGGATCGGGGATGTGCGTACTCATCGGTGCTACCCGATCGTTGGTACCCGATCCCGGGCACCCCGGCCACCCTTCGTACGGCCGTTCGGCCGAGAAAGCGCGGGGGCGTACGCGGGTCCCGGCCGGCCTGTCGAAGCGCTTCGACGAGTATGGACACCCACCCCCGCTGGGGCTACTGTCGGACCACCCTCGCCCCGCTGCCGCCCGCCATACGCGTCTGTCGAAGCGCTTCACACCCTTTGGAGAGCCGGATGGTCACCCTCGCCGAGGTCGCCCAGCACGCCGGAGTGTCGGCGAGCACGGTGAGCTATGTCCTCAGCGGCAAGCGGTCCATCTCCACCACCACCCGGCAGCGGGTCGAGGAGAGCATCCGGACGCTGGGCTACCACCCCAACGCCGGTGCCCGCGCCCTGGCCAGCAGCCGCTCCAACATCATCGCGCTGATGATCCCGCTGCGCACCGACATGTACGTGCCGGTGATGATGGAGATCGCCATCGCGGTCGCCACCACCGCGCGCGCCCACGGCTACGACGTCCTGCTGCTCACCGGCGAGGAGGGTCCGGACGCGGTGCGCCGGGTCACCGGCAGCGGGCTGGCGGACGCGATGATCGTCATGGACGTCGAACTGCGCGACGAGCGGCTGCCGTTGCTGCGCGGCACGGACCGGCCGTCGGTGCTGATCGGGCTGCCCGCCGACACCTCCGGGCTGACCTGTGTCGACCTCGACTTCCGGGCGACCGGCGCGCTGTGCGTGGAGCACCTGGCCTCGCTGGGGCATCGTGACATCGCTGTCATAGGGGAGGCGCCCGGGGTCTACGAGCGGCACACCGGGTTCGCCGAGCGGACGCTTCAGGGGCTGCGCGGGCGGGCGCTTGAGCTGGGGCTGCGGCTGCTGCACCGGCCGTGCGAGGGCGGGTACGACGCGATGGCGCTGACGCTGTCCCGGATCTTCGACGAGCGGCCCGGCACCTCGGGGTTCGTCGTGCAGAACGAGGCGGCGGTGGAGCCGCTGCTCGCGCTGCTGCGGCAGCAGGGGCGGGCGGTGCCCGAGGACGTGTCGGTGGTGGCGGTCTGCCCCGAGCAGGTCGCCACGCAGGCGTCGGTGCGGCTGACGTCGGTCGCCGTGCCCGCGCAGGAGATGGGGCGGCACGCCGTCGAGCAGCTGGTCGCCAAGCTCGGCGGGCGGGGCAGCGACGAGGTGGTGCTGCTGCCGCCGGAGCTGACGGTCCGGGCGAGTTCGGGGCCGGCCCCGGGCTGGGCCGGCCCCTGACCCCGGTGTGCCCGGCGCTCAGCCGCCGCTGACCGTCAGGTTGTTGGTGACGAAGTCGAGACCGCCGGCCGACGAGGTGATCTCGTAGCCGAACTGCACGTCGCCGATGGTCTCGTTGCCCATCCAGCCCTTGGTGTCCTTGATCCACTTCAGGACCGGGAGGATGTTCACGGTGCCGGCGGTGGAGTCGGAGGTGCGCAGGAAGCTGTACACCTCGTTGGCCCCGTTGTTGCCCTTGTAGACGTTCCAGGTGTGGCCGCCGAGGGTGACGCTGCCCTGGGAGGTGCCGAGCGGGCCGACGGCGCCGTTGTGGTTGACCCAGAGCATGATCTCGTAGTCGTAGTCGGTGTCCCAGATGTCGTACGAGGTGTTGTACGCGCCGGACGCCGGGACGGTGACGTTGTAGCTGCTGCTGAGCGAGGTCAGCGAGGTGATCGGCTTGTTGATCACCTTCTTGCTGTTCGGGTACGACTTGATGCCGCCGGTGTCGGGGTGGTCGGCCCACACACCCCAGTTGGTGCCGGAGTCGGCCCAGACGCACTGGCTGCCGGCGCCGGAGCCCCAGATGTTGTTGTAGAGGGTGTAGCCGTTCAGGGTGGTGTTGCCCCACTGGTCGCAGGTGTTCCAGACGGCGGCCTGGGCGGGGGCGGCGGCGAGGCCGACGGCGGCGCCGAGGGCGAGCGCGGGGGCCAGCAGGGCCGTGGTCAGCCTGCGGGGGGTGCGGAGTGCCATGGTCGTCCTTCCATGGGTGGGGGGATCGTGCGGTCACCGGGCCTCCAGGTGGAGGACGCGGTCTTCCCCGGCGGTGAGGTCGAGCGGCTCGGTGCCGGAGGGGGTCCGCAGTTCGATGTGCGCGGTGCGGCCGGGACGGAGGACGGCGGTGGCGCCCCCGGGGGCCCAGGTGAGGTCGAGCGTGGCGCCGAACCGGGTGCGCACGCCGCTCAGCCGGCCGGCGGGGAGGGCGGCGGGCAGCGCGGGCAGCAGCACCAGGCGTCCCGGGGTGGACTGCGCCAGCATCTCGATGAGCACGGCGGGCAGGGTGTGCGCCGCGTCGGCGTTGTAGACGTCGCGGCGCGGGTAGTGCGCGCTCATCAGGGAGGCGTGGAAGTAGTCGCCGCCGAGCACCGCGTCGAGGGCGTGGGCGACCCGGTCGCCGTCGCCCAGCCGGGCCGCGACCAGGGCGTGGTGCAGGTGGCCGTGGGCCGAGTCGTTCTCGGCGCCGCGCAGTTCCAGGGCACGGTGCGCGGCGGCGGCCAGCTCGGGGGTGTCGTACGGGGTGATCTCCTCCAGCGGCCAGACGCCGTAGAGGTGGCTGAGGTGGCGGTGGTCGTAGGTGTCGTCGAGGCCGGGGCGGGCCCACTCGGCGAGCGCGCCGTCGGCGTTGATCCGGTGCGGGGGCAGCCGGTCGGCGAGCGCGCGCCAGCGGTCGGCGTGCTCGGGGTGGTAGGCGGCGGCGGTGCGCAGGGCGTGCCGGGCGGCGGAGAGGTCCATGGCCGCGTCGACCGTGCCCCAGCCGGCGTTGGCGGGGCGGTTCTCCGGCGAGTAGGAGGGGACGACGACAAGGTGGCCGTCCTCGGTCCCGGTGAGGAAGTCCTCGTAGAACAGGGCGACTTCGGCGAGGGCCTCGGCGGTGCGGGGGTCGCGGGTGCCGTGGGTCTCGTCGTGGTCGACGAGGGGTTTGAGCAGCCAGTCGGCGCCGGCCGTCCACAGGTGCAGGGGGTACTCGCGGCTGAAGTGGTACGTGTGCCCGTTCTCGCCGTCGGTGTGGGAGGGGGCGACGATCCCCCGGGCGCCGAAGAGGGCGCGGGCGTTCTCCCGCCAGTGCTCGCGCTGGCCGTGGACCAGGGCGGCGTGCGCCTCGGTGACCTCGGGGAGGGCGGCGGCCGCGGCGGAGGCGGTCTGGAGGTTGAGGTTGGCGTTGGTGGTGAAGGCGCCGGACCAGGCGGTGTCCCAGTCGCCGGTCCACAGGCCGGTGAGGCGGGGCGGGAGCAGGCCGGAGGCGGAGAGCAGGTGGTAGCGGCCGGCGGCGAAGAGGCGTTCCGGCAGGGCCGGGCTGCCGGGGCGGGCGAGGAGCGCGGAGCCGGGCAGGGCGCGGTCGGCCGGGTCGGCGGCGAGGTCGAGGGTGACCCGGGTGTAGGCCGTGCGGTGCCGGTCGAGGTGGCGGGCGAGGAGGTCGTCGTAGGTCCGCTCGGTCAGCAGGTCGCGCAGGGCGCGGGACTCGGCGTGCACGTCCCACTCCCCCGGGTGCCGGTGCACCCGGGTCAGGAGCAGCAGGGTCCGGGCGTGCTCGACGCGCAGCCCCGGGGTGGCGATCGCGGCGCTGCCGCCGGTGACGGCGGCGACGGTGACGCCGGTGTAGGCGCGGTCGCTGCCGGGGTAGCGGGCGCGCAGGCTGAGCACGGCGCCCTCGGGGGTGCGGACGGCGCCGTGGCCGACGCCGAGTCGGGCGGGCACGCCGGGCAGGCGGTGGTCCAGGGCGAGGTCGAGGGTGAGGTCGGGGTCGGTGACCTGCTGGACGATCACGTCGTCGGCGCGGGAGACGAAGACGCGGCTGGTCCAGTCGCCGGCGGTGGCGGTGGTCTCGCCGGTGGTGAAGTCGACGCTCCGCCGGTAGGGGGCGGCGGGGCCGGGCGGACGGCGCAGCCGGAGCTGGAAGCCGGGGTGGAAGGGCTGCACCCATTGCAGCGGGCGGTGGTCGGTGAACTCCTCGGCGGCGGTGGTGTCCCCGGCCAGCAGGCGCCGGCGGACGTCGGGCAGGGCGGTGGCCAGTTCCGGGGGGCGGGCGTGCTCGCCGCCGTTGGGGCGGACCAGGGTGTGGTGGGTGACGACGACCCGGTCGTCGTACGGGTCGCCGAGGACGAGGGCGCCGTGGTGGCCGTTGCCGGTGAGGAAGGCGTCCTCCCAGCGGGCGGCGGGGGCGGGCTCCCAGGTGCCGTGGACCGGGCCGGTGCTCACGCGGGCTCCGCCCGCAGCACCCGGACGCCGTACCGGCCCAGCTCGGCGCGGCCGGTGAGCGTCTCCCCGGTCAGCAGGTCGCGGTGGGTGCCGGGGACGTCGACGGTCACCGGGTCGCGGCCGTGGTGGAGGAGGAAGAGCAGATCGCCGCGGCGGACCGCCTCGACGCCCGGCGGGACGCGGTCCAGCACCGGGCGCACACCGGCGTCGGCGGCGATGCCCGCGAGCAGCCCGCGCAGCGCCTCGGGGACGGGCAGGGTGGAGACGTACCAGGCGCGGCCCTTGCCGAGGACGGCGGGCAGGCCGTCCAGTTCGCCGCCCCGGTAGGGGACGGTCTCCTCGGCGGTGCCGTCGGGTTCCAGCTCCTCCGACCACAGGGTGCCGTCGAAGCCGTCGCAGCCGACGCGCTCCCCGTCGGCCAGAGGCCACCAGGCGTGCAGGGTGCGGATGCCGAAGAGGGCGCGCAGGCGGGCGTCCAGGGCGCCGGGGCGGACCCGGTCGTCCTGGTCGGCGACGCCGGTGAGGAAGCCGCAGACGAGGGTGCCGCCGCCGTGGACGTAGGAGAGGAGGTTGTCGACGGCGGTGTCGGTGAGGAGGTAGAGCTGCGGGACGACGACCAGCCGGTAGCGGCTCAGGTCGTGCTCGGGGTGGGCGAAGTCGGTGGTGAGGTGGGCCTCCCACAGGGCGCGGTGCCAGGCGCGCAGGACGACGGGCAGGTCGGCCCGGTCGAAGGGGCGGGCCTGCTGGGTGCCGGCCCACCAGGAGTGCCAGTCGTGCAGGACGGCGACGTCGGCGGTGACCCGGGCGCCGGTGACGTGCGGGGCGAGGGCGGCGAGGGCGGCGCCGATGCGCTTGACCTCCTGGAAGACACGGCCCTCGGGACCGGCGTGGCCGACCATCGCGGAGTGGAACTTCTCGGCGCCCTGCCGGGACTGCCGCCACTGGAAGTAGCAGACGGCGTCCGCGCCGCGGGCGACGGCCTGGAGCGACCAGAGCCGGTCGAGGCCGCGCGGCTTGGGCCGGTCGACGTCGCGCCAGCCGACCGCGCCGGTCGCCTGTTCCATGACCATCCAGGGGCCGCCGCCGGCCTGGGAGCGGGTGAGGTCCTGGACGAGGGCGCCCTCCTGGCCGCCGAGGGGGTCGCGCGGGTCCGGGTAGAGGTCGACGGAGACGACGTCCTCCTCCTCGGCCCAGCGCCAGCCGTCCTGGCCGAAGAAGAGCGGCATGAAGTTGGTGGTGACCGGCAGGTGCGGGGTGTGCCGGCGGACGATGTCGCGCTCGGCGGTGAAGCACTCCAGGAGCATGTCGGAGGTGAAGCGCCGGAAGTCCAGCACCTGGGCGGGGTTCTTGAGGTAGTGGGTGCGGCGCGGCGGCAGGATCTCCTGCCAGTCGCCGTAGCCCTGGCTCCAGAAGGCGGTGCCCCAGGCGGTGTTGAGGGCGTCGAGGGTGCCGTGGCGGCGCTTGAGCCAGGTGCGGAAGCGGGCGGCGGCCTCGTCGCCGTGGTCGTAGGTGCAGTACTCGTTGTTGATGTGCCACATGGTCAGCGCGGGGTGCCCGGCGTAGCGGGCGGCGAGGGCCTCGGTGACGGTGGCGGCGTGCCGCCGGTAGACGGCGCTGGAGTGCGAGAAGTGCTGCCGGCCGCCCCAGAACTCGGTGCGCCCGTCCTCGTCGACGGGCAGGGTGTCCGGGTGCAGCCGGCCCAGCCAGGGCGGGGGCGAGGCGGTCGGGGTGGCGAGGACGACACCGACGCCGTGGGCGTGCAGCAGGTCCATGACCCGGTCGAGCCAGCCGAAGTCGAAGACGCCGGGCCGGGGTTCGAGCCGGGACCAGGAGAAGACGCCGACGGTGACGGAGGTGACGCCGGCCTCCCGCATGAGGCGTACGTCCTCCTGCCAGGTCTCCTCCGGCCACTGCTCGGGGTTGTAGTCGCCGCCGAACAGCAGACGGCCCCGGGTGACGGTGGCGAGGCCGGGGCTCACCCCTTCACCGCCCCGGTCAGCATGCCCTTCTTGAAGTGCCGCTGGACGAAGGGCGACAGCACGGCGACCGGCAGCAGCGCCATCACCATCACGGCCATCTGCACGGCCAGTCCGGACAGCTCCCCCGTCTTGATCGCCTGGCCGAGGCCGACCGGCGCCTCCTGCTTCTGCACGAGCTGGATCATGACGTTCTGCAACGGCATCATGTCCTGGTCGTTCAGGTAGAGGGAGGCGTTGAACCAGGCGCTCCAGTAGCCGACGGCGTAGAACAGGGTGATCACCGCGAGGACCGCGCGGGAGAGCGGCATGACGATCCGCCACAGGATGCGGAAGTCGCCGGCGCCGTCGATGCGGGCGCTGTCGATGAGTTCCTGCGAGATGCCCATGAAGAAGCCGCGCAGCACCAGGATGTTGAAGACGCTGAGGGCGCTCGGCAGGATCAGCGCGAGATAGGTGTCGGTCAGCCCGAGGGACTGCACCAGCAGGTACGTCGGGATGAGGCCGGCGCTGAAGAACATGGTGGCCAGCAGCAGCATGAGGATCCAGCGGTGGCCGAAGGAGCCGGTGCGGGACAGGCCGTAGGCGCACAGCACCGACACCGCCATCGAGAACAGCGTGCCGACGAGGGTGATGCCGATGCTGACCAGCGCGGCGCGGGTCACCTGGCCGCCGCCGAGGAGTTCCCGGTAGGCGACGAAGGTGACGTCCTTCGGGATCATCACCAGGCCGCCGGCCTCGTCGATGGTCTTCCGCGACGACAGGCTGGTGACGACGACGATCCAGAGGGGGAAGAGGATGGCGAGGCAGGCCAGGGTCAGGGCGAGGCCCTTGCCCGCGACCCCGGCCGGGCCGGGCTTCTCCTCCCAGGCCGGCCGGGGCGGGGCCGACCAGCGGCCCCGGGTCGTCTTCTCGATGACCGCGGTCACTTCTTGTACACCCCCTGCTCGCCCATGAGATGGGCCACCTTGTTCGCGGCGAGGACCAGGCCGAGGCTGACCACGCCCTTGACGAGTCCGGCGGCCGCCGCGTAGCCGAAGTCCTGGTTGCGTACGCCGTTCCACCACACGAAGGTGTCCAGCACCTCGGCCGCGCCCGGCCCGACCATGTCGCGTTGCAGCAGGATCTGTTCGAAGCCGACGGTGAGCGCGTCGCCGACGCGGAGCACCAGCAGCAGGGCGATCACCGGGCGCAGCGCGGGCAGGGTGACGTGCCACATGCGGCGCCGGCGGCTCGCGCCGTCCATCGCGGCGGCCTCGTACAGGTCGGGGCTGACCGAGGCGAGCGCGGCGAGGAAGACGATGATCCCCCAGCCGGCGTCCTTCCACACGCTCTGCGCGGTGATCAGCAGGGCGAAGGTGTCCGGGTCGGTCATGAAGTCCAGGCCGTCGTACCCGTGCTCGCGCAGCAGCTGGGAGAAGATGCCGGCGCCGCCGAAGAGCTGCTGGAAGACGGCGACGACCAGCACCCAGGAGAAGAAGTGCGGCAGGTAGAGGATGGCCTGGGAGACCGCCCGGACCCGGGGCCGGACCACGCTGTTGATGAGCAGCGCGAGCAGGATCGGGACCGGGAAGAAGAGGACGAGCTGGAAGAAGAAGAGGATCAGCGTGTTCCGGACGGCGTTCCAGAAGTCGGAGTCCGCGAAGATCCGCTCGAAGTTCTCCAGGCCCACCCAGGGGCTGTGCAGGATGGAGACGATGCCGTTGTCGCTGACGTAGGGGTCGTACTCCTGGAAGGCGACGACGTTGCCGAGGATCGGCAAGTAGTTGAAGACCAGGAGCAGCAGCACGGCCGGCAGCGTCATCAGCAGCAGGACGCGGTCGCGTCTGAAGCGCAGGCGCAGGCTCACTTTCCCGGAGGGGGTCTTCTCGGGGCCGGTGGTGCCGTCGGGCGCCGCCGGGGACTTCTTCTGGGCCTCGGTCCCGCTCCGAGGCACCGTGCTGTTCGACACGGCCGTTCTCCTCGCCTCGCCCGCGCCGGTCAGCTCGCCGCCGAGCCGTTCTCGTCGAGCAGCTTCTTGTACCAGTCGCGGAGCTTGTCGCCGCCCTTGCTGCGCCACTCCGAGACGGCCTGCTGGACCTCGCTCATCTTCTTGCGGCCCCGGACGAAGTCGTCCTCCATCTGCTCGAAGTCGCTGGAGAGGTTGGTGTACCGGGAGGGCTCGGTGACCTGCATGCCGTAGAAGGAGGACTTCCGGGTGAAGGCGCCCATCCGCTGCTGCCACTCGACCTGTCCCCTGGCGACCTCGGGGAAGTCGGGGTGGGCGACGGTCGGGGCGGGGCCGGCCAGCATGACGTAGGCGTTCATCACGTCGATGTTGCCCTGGTCGGTCTTGGTGGGGACGCCGTCCTTGACGGTGTAGTGGGTGCCCTCGACACCGTAGTTGGTGGCCATGTACTCCTTGGTGCCGTACGGGGCCGCCGTGACGTTGGCGGCGGCCAGCACGTCCCTGATCACCGACTCGGACGCCTTCTTGTTGACGAAGGCCCAGATGCCGGCGGGCTGTTCGGCCCAGAGCACGGGGTCGCCGCCGTCGTGGCCGAAGACGTCCATGCCCCAGATCTTGAACTCGGGGTTCTGGGTCGCCTGTTCGGCGGTGCGGCTCCACCACTGGCTGATGTTCTGGACGTACATGAGGAACTCGCCCTTGGCGAACTTCGGCCCGGGGTCGGTGGCCTGGCTCTTGCCCAGTTCGGCGTCGGGGTGGACGACGCCGGCGGCGAACAGCTTGCGGGTCCACTCCAGGGCTTCGAGGTACTCGTCGGTCTCGAAGCGGCAGATCATCTTGCCGTCGACCAGGTTCCAGCCGAGCGGCTTCTCGTTGGCGGAGAGCACGCCGAACGCCTGGAAGGCGGTCCACTTCATGTCCAGGCAGGCCCAGCGCTTGGCCTTGGCGTCGGTGATGTCCTTGGCCAGCGCCATGAACTCGTCGCAGGAGGTGGGGACCTCGTACCCCTCCTTCTCGAAGACGTCCTGCCGGTAGAGGGGGACGAGTCCGGTGACGTACGGCTGCGGCTGGGGCAGGCCGAGGAGCCTGCCGCCGAAGATCGAGCGCTGCCAGGCGTCGGTGGGGACGGCGGCGAGGTTCGGGTAGTCCTTGACGCCGTCGCCGGACAGGTAGGGGCCGAGGTCGGCGAACTTGGAGATGATCGCGCTGGGTATCTTGCCGTTCAGGTTCCAGCTCGGGACCACGACGACGTCGGGGACGTCGCTGGAGGCGAGGACCGCGCCGAGCTTCTGCTCGTAGGTGTTGCCGTCCTGGTTCTGCCACTGGATGTCGACGCCGATCATGTCGTTCATCGCCCGGTAGTAGGCGTTGTCCGACTTGGGCGGGGAGCCCCAGAACGGCGACATGATCGTCACCTTGCCGCCCTTGCCGAGCTTCTTCGGCACCGAGGTCTTCAGGTCGGCCGGGGCGAGCTTGCCGGTGAAGCCGACCGCCGACCCGTTCCTGGACGGGATGTCCGGGGTCACCACGTCGCTGGCCACGTACGCCGGCAGCAGCTTCTTGGCGTCCTTGCCGGAGGTGGTGCCCTCGCGGGACCCGCTGTCGGCCGCGCCGCAGGCGCTGAGCAGGGGCATTCCGCCCGCGACCGCGGCGGCGGCGACCGCCGAGGAGGCGAGGAAACTTCTCCGGCTCGGCGCGGAGGCGGCGGAGGCGGCGTTCGGCGTCATTGCGTCAACCCTTCATGGCGCACCAGGACACCCGGCGGTGGCCGTCGGCTGCGGTGTCTTGAGTGGAACTCGCTGAGCTGGGGGTGGGGCGGGTGGATCCGGAGCGGTGCGGAGGCGGTGCGGAGGCGGTGCGGAGGTGCGGGAGGCGGTGCTCACCGGCCGGCGTACGTCGGGACAGGTCCGCGTACGCCGGAGTACGTCCGAAGTGCGTCGAAGCGCTTCGATGTTGCAGCGAGGTTAAGTGAACCCAAGGGGCGGCACAAGACTCGTTCCCAAGATTCCTCGGATGTGTGCGGTGCCGCGCGCCGCCTGTCCCCGTCCCCTCGCAGGGGCCTCGACGGCGTACGGGATGCCCCGCCGCGTCTTGACACCCGGCTGCCGCCGACTGAGCATCGAAGCGCTTCGAAAGCGCATCGCCGCACATCGCAAGGGGAATCCCACGTGACCGCACCCACGCCGCCCACACCGCCTTTCCGCGACCCGCAGACACCGGTCGCGCAGCGCGTCGACGACCTGCTGTCGCGGCTCACGCTCGACGAGAAGATCGGATTTCTGCACCAGTTCGCGCCCGGCGTCGACCGTCTGGGCGTCGCCCCCTTCCGCACCGGACAGGAGGCCCTGCACGGTGTGGCCTGGATGGGCCCGGCGACGGTGTTCCCGCAGGCCGTGGGCCTCGGCGCCACCTGGAACGAGGAGCTGGTGCGCCGCGTCGGCGAGGCCGTCGCCGCGGAGGTCCGCGCGATGCGCGCCCGCGACGACCGGGTCGGCCTCAACGTCTGGGCCCCGGTCGTCAATCTGCTGCGCCACCCCCTGTGGGGCCGCAACGAGGAGGGCTACTCCGAGGACCCCCGACTGACCTCGGCCCTCGCCACCGCCTACACCCGCGGCCTGCGCGGCAGTCATCCGATCTACTGGCGGACCGCCCCGGTGCTCAAGCACTGGCTCGCCCACAACAACGAGACCGACCGGGACACCGCGTCCTCCTCGGTCCGCCCGCGCGTCCTGCACGAGTACGACCTGCGGGCCTTCCGGGCGACGGTCGAGGCGGGCGCGACGGCCGGGGTGATGCCGGCCTACAACCTGGTCAACGGCCGTCCCAACCACGTCTCCCCGTACCTCGCCGAGCACCTGCGCACCTGGACCGGTGAGGAGCTGCTGGTCTGCTCGGACGCGGGCGCCCCCTCCAACCTGGTCGACTCCGAGCACTACTTCGACACCCACGAGGAGGCGACGGCCGCCGCGCTGAAGGCCGGGGTCGACAGCTTCACCGACCACGGCACCGACCCGACGAAGATCACCGCCCGGGTGCGCGGCGCGCTGGAGGGCGGGCTGCTGACCGAGGCCGACGTCGACACGGCGGTGCGCCGCCAGCTCTCGGTCCGCTTCCGGCTGGGCGAGTTCGACGGTCACGAGGAGGCGGGCGCCTACGACACCCCGGAGCACCGGGCGCTCGCCCGGGAGGCGGCCGAGCAGGCCGTGGTGCTGCTGAAGAACGACCGCGGCCTGCTGCCGCTGGCCCCCGGCATCCGCCTCGCCGTGGTCGGGCTCCTCGCCGACGAGTGCAAGCTCGACTGGTACAGCGGCTCGCTGCTGCACCGGGTCACCCCGCTGGAGGGCCTGTACGAGCGGTTCGGCGCCGAGCGGGTGGAGTTCGCCGAGGGCGTGGACCGGGTCCGGCTGCGCACCGCCGACGGAGCGTTCCTGCACGTGCTGCCGGCCGTCGAGGACGCCCCCGCGGCCGGTGCCGAGGCCGCCCTCGACCCCGCGCTGCTGGCCGGCCGCACCGATCTGCCGCCGTTGGCCACGGACGCCGACGGCACTGAACTCGCCCTGGTCGACTGGGGCGGGGGCGTGCTGACGCTGCGCGCGCCGGACGGGCGGTACCTGTCGGTCGCCGAGGACGGGTACGTCCGCGCCTCGGCGGACCAGCCGGGGGGCTGGGTGGTGCGGGAGACGTTCCGGCTGGAGCCGCACGGGGACGGTCACCTCCTGAGGCATCTGGGCACGGGCCGCCATGTCTCCGTGACCGCCGGGGGCGTGAAGGTTGCCGAGGAGCCGGGGTCGGTCTTCGAGGTGGTCGTCACCGAGCGCGGCGAGGACGCGGTGGCACGGGCCGCCGCGCGCGCCGACGTGGTGCTGGTGGTGGCGGGCAACGACCCGCACATCAACGGCCGGGAGACCGAGGACCGCACCACCCTGCGCCTCGCCGGCCAGCAGGAACGGCTGCTGCGCGCCGCCCGGGACGCCAACCCCGACACGGTGCTGGCGCTGGTGTCGTCCTACCCCTACGCGGTCGACGCCGGGCCGCTGCCGGCGGTGCTGTGGACCGCGCACGGCGGCCAGGCGGCGGGCACCGCCCTGGCCCGGGTGCTCGCCGGGGACGTCTCCCCCGCCGGGCGGCTGCCGCAGACCTGGTACGCCGACGACCGGGACCTGCCCCGTCTGCTCGACTACGACGTGATCGGCTCCCGGCAGACGTACCAGTACTTCGAGGGGACGCCGCTGTTCCCGTTCGGGCACGGCCTGTCGTACGCGTCGTTCGCCTACGCGGATTTCGCCGCCCGCGTCGGGGAGTCGGCGGTCCGGGTCTCCTTCACGGTCACCAACACCGGCGGGGTCACCGCCGACGAGGTGGCCCAGCTGTACGGGCGGGCCGGTGAGCCGTCCGTGCCGCGTCCGCGCCGCGAGCTGCTCGCCCACCGCCGGCTCACCCTGGCGCCGGGCGCGACGGCGGAGGTGGCCTTCGAGGTCCCGTTGGACGCGCTCGCGTTCTGGGACGTGGCGCACGGCCGGTGGCGGGTGGAGCCGGGGCCGTACGAGCTGCTGGCCGGCGCCTCCAGCGAGGACGTCCGGCTGTCCACGACGGTCGTCCTCGCCGGGGAGCCCGGGGCGCCGCGCCCGGTGCGCGAACGCGGTCTTGAGGCGGCCGACTTCGACGAGCAGAGCGGCACGGAGATCGTGGACCGGGCCAGGACGTCCGGGGACGCGGTGACGCCGGCGGCGGGCACGTCCGGGGAACTCCTCTTCCGGGCCTGCGACTTCGGCTCCGGCATCGCCTCCGTGACCGTCGCGGTCGCGGGCGAGGGCACGGTGGAACTGGCCCTGGACGGCGGCCCGGCGCGGGCCGTGCTGTCGACGGAGACGCCCACGGCGGGACCGTACGACTACGTCACCCTCACCACCGGCCTGGCCGCCGAGGGCGTGCACGACCTGCGGGTCGGGCTGCGGGGGGCGGTGCGGCTGGCGCGCATCGGCTTCGCCGGGTAGGGCCGAACGGGCGGCGGCCCGGACCCCCTTCCCGGGGGTCCGGGCCGCCGCCCGCCCGCCGTCGCCGTCAGAGGGCGAGGCCGGTGAGCACCAGCACCCGCTCGTAGGTGTAGTCCTCCATCGCGAACCGCACGCCCTCGCGGCCCACGCCGGACTGCTTGGCGCCGCCGTACGGCATCTGGTCGGCGCGGTAGGAGGGGACGTCGCCGATGACGACGCCGCCGACCTCCAGGGCGCGGTGGGCGCGGAAGGCGGCCTGGAGGTCGTGGGTGAAGACGCCCGCCTGGAGGCCGTACTTGGAGTCGTTGACGGCGGCGAACGCCTCGGCCTCGCCGTGCACCTTCTGCACGCTGAGGACGGGTCCGAAGACCTCCTCGCGGGCGAGGGTGGTGCCGGCCGGGAGGTCGGTGAGGACGGTCGGCGCGTACGAGGCCCCGTCCCGCTCGCCGCCGGTGCGCAGCGTGGCGCCGGCCCCGACGGCCTCCGCCACCCAGGACTCGACCCGCCGCGCCGCGTCCTCGCTGACCAGCGGGCCGACGTCGGTCTTGTCGTCGGCCGGGTCGCCGGTGACCTGGGCCTCGACGGCGGCGACGATGCGCGGCAGCAGCCGGTCGTGGACGGCGGCGTCGACGATGACCCGCTGCACGGAGATGCAGGACTGGCCGCCCTGGTAGTTGGAGAAGGTCGCGATGCGGGCCGCGGCCAGGTCCAGGTCCTCGTCGCTCGACCAGTCGGCCAGCACCACGGCCGCGCCGTTGCCGCCCAGCTCCAGCGTGCAGTGCTTGCGCGGTACCGAGTCCATGATCGCGTAGCCGACCCGCTCGGAGCCCGTGAAGGAGATGACCGGCAGCCGCTCGTCCTGGACGAGGGCGGGCATGCGGTCATTGGGGACCGGCAGGACGCTCCAGGACCCGGCGGGCAGCTCGGTCTCGGCGAGCAGTTCGCCGAGGACCAGGGCGGACAGGGGGGTGGCCGGGGCCGGCTTGAGGATGATCGGGGCGCCGGCGGCGATCGCGGGGGCGATCTTGTGGGCGCACAGGTTCAGCGGGAAGTTGAACGGCGCGATGCCGAGCACGGCACCCTTCGGGAAGCGGCGGGTGAGGGCGAGCCGGCCCTGGCCGCCCGCGTCGGTGTCCAGGCGCTGGGCCTCGCCGCCGTTGAACCGGCGGGCCTCCTCGGACGCGAACCGGAAGACGGAGACCGCCCGGCCGACCTCGCCGCGCGCCCACTTGACCGGCTTGCCGTTCTCGGCGGAGATGAGCCGCGCGATCTCCTCGGCGCGCTCCGCGAGACGCCGGGCGACGTGGTCGAGGGCGGCGGCGCGGACGTGCGCGGGGGTGGCGGCGAACGCGTCCCGTACGGCGTGCGCGGCGGCCACGGCCTCCTCGACCTGCGTGTCGGTGGGGACGCTCACCGCGGCGACGGTCCGGCCGTCCCACGGGGAGGTGACGTCGAAGGTGTCCTCGCCGGTGGCCTGGCGGCCGGCGAGCCAGAAGGCGTGGGGTGCGGTCATGTCGGGTTCCGGCCCTTCCCGTTCGGGTGTACGTGGAATGCAGGGTCCACGGTAGGGGCGGGGCGGGGGGAGGGCGTTTGTCCGGGGTGTAGCAGTACGGCCCGGCAGTACGACGGAATGGCCTGGGGGTAGGACGGGACGGCCTGGGGGTACGACGGAAGGGCCTGGCGGTAGGACGGAACGGCTTGGCGGTACGCCGGAACGGCCTGACGGTAGGACGGGGCGGCCTGGGGGTACGCCGGAACGGCCCGACGGTAGGACGGGACGGCCTGGGGGTACGACGGAACGGCCCGACGGTAGGACGGAACGGCCTGGCGGTACGCCGGAAGGGCCCGACGGTAGGACGGGACGGTCTGACGGTAGGACGGGACGGCACAGGTGCGCGTCCGGGCCCAGGTGCGCGGTCCGGGGAGGCCGGTGACGCGGCCGGGCTCTCTCAGCGGGCGGTCGCCTTGAGGGCGAGCCACAGTTCCATCCGCACGTCCGGGTCGTCCAGGGAACGGCCGAGGATCTCCTCCACGCGCCGCATCCGGTAGCGCAGAGTGTGCCGGTGGACGCCGAGGTCGGCGGCGGCGGCGTCCCACTGGCCGTGCCGGGACAGCCACGCCCGCAGGCTGGCGACCAGGTCGCCGCGGCCGGTCGCGTCGTGCTCCCGCAGCGCCCGCAGCAGGCCGTCGGCGAAGGCGCGCACCGCGTCGTCGGCGAGCAGCGGCAGCACCGAGCCGGCCGCGACCCGCTCGTGTTCCACGCAGACCCGGCCGCGCCGCCGGGCCACCGACAGCGCCTGTTCGGCCTGCCGGTACGCGGCCGTGGCACCGGCCGGCCCGGACGGCTCCGACAGTCCGGCGACCCAGGGCTCCGCCGCGCCGCCGGCCGGGGCGTCGGGCAGGGTGCGGCCGGCCTCCTGGGCCGCCGCGTAGTCGGCACAGGCGGTGACCGCCGCGCCCGCGTCGGCGGCCAGCACCACCAGCCGCTCCCCCTGCGGTACGACGAGGACCGCCTCGCCGGCCCGGGCCGCCGCCGCCTCCACGACCTCGGCGAGGGCACCGGGCGCCGCGCCGCCGGCGGTGGCGGACTCGGCGACGACCAGCCGGAACGGCGCGTCGAGCAGCGCACCGTAGAGGTCGCCGGCGACGGCCCTGGCGTGGTCGGGTTCGCCGGCCAGCAGCATGGCGAGGACGGCCGTGCCGATGCGCTGCTCGGCGGCGTGCAGGGAGCGGGAGCGCTCCGTGGTCAGGGTCAGCAGCGCGACGGCGGAGTGCAGGGCGTAGCGCTCGGCGGTGCCGAGGGGGGCGGCGGTGCCGACGGCGAGGGCGGCGCGGGGGCGGCGGGAGGTGCCGAGGGAGTGCAGCTCGACCCGGTCGGTCTCCCCGTCGCCGACCACCGCGGAGGCGGGGGCGGGCCGCTCCCGCAGCCGGCGTACGTCGGCGGTGAGGCGCGCGGCGCGGCGGCCGGCCCACTCGGGTGCCGCGGCCACCACCTCGCCGGAGGCGTCGTAGAGCGCCGCCCACCCGTCGACCTGCCCGGCCAGCACGGCCAGCAGCCCCTCGGGCCCGTCGTCGAGGGCCCGCTTGGTCAATTCGCGCTGGGCGGCGAACCCGTCGGTCACCGCCCGGTACTGCTCGGCGGCGATCGCGGCGGAGACGGCCTTGCTGATGGCGAGGAACGGGGTGCGGCGCGGCACCTCGATGAGCGGCAGCCCCTCCTGCTCGGCGGCGTCGACGAGGGCGTCCGGGATGTCCTCGTAGTGCACCCCGACGGCGAAACCGAGCCCGACGACCCCCGCGCCGGCCAGCCGCTTCACATACCGGCGCATCGCCTCCGGGTCCTCGGCGTCCAACTTCAGCGCGGTGATCAGCAGCAGCTCCCCGCCCTCCATGTAGGGCACGGGGTCGGCCAGCTCGCTGGCGTGCGCCCAGCGCACGGGCGCGTCCAGCCGGTCCCCGCCCGCCCGCACGGTGAGCTTCAGCGCGGTGTGGTGGACCAGCGAGGCGAGGGTCGGGGGCATGGGTCCGTCAGCTCCGCGGGGGTGGATGGGCAACCGGCGATGATTTGGCCGCCGCGTATGAACGGCCTCCATCGATTCTTACTCACTGTACGGTCGCCCCGCCCCCGCCGGGACGCTCAGCCCCGCAGATCCACCAGCAGCGGCGGCGCGTGCTCCCCCGTGACGGTGGTCAGCGACAACACGGCATGCCCGGCCGGCACCCCGTGCGCCAACTCGGACGCGGACCAGCGCTCACGCTCGACCTGCTTCACGGTCACCGCGTCCGTGGTCACCGCCTTGCCGGTGACCAGTTTGCGCAGGGCGTGCAGGGCGCGGGTCATCGGCTGGTCGGCGAAGACGGTGTGCTTGGCGACCTCGGTGGTCTCCACCCACTCGGTGCCCCAGGCCTGCGCGAACCGGCTGCCGTCCCAGGTGGTGACGCCGCAGAAGGCCATCCGGCAGCCGACCGCGCCGTACAGCGGCCCGTGCAGGGCCTCGGGGACGTCGGCGACGGTGCGCAGCGTGAGCAGCACACCCGCGTTCTGGCCGCGCAGCCGCTGGATGCGGCGGACCGAGCCGGCGGTGACCGTGCCCGTCGCGTCGTCCAGCACCAGGCAGGCGAAGTGGGGGCGCCCGCTCTGCTGGACGACGGCGTGGAACTGGGCCATGACCAGCCGGGTGATCAGCCGGCCGGCTTCCTCGTGGCCGTGCTCGGGCAGGTCGATCCGCACCCGCAGCGGGTGGTGGGCGACGGCCCGCAGGGAGAACGGCCGGGTGGCGCCGCCCCCACCGAAGAAGTCCGCGAAGACCGGACGGTTCAGCAGGCCGAGCCGGTCGGCGAGGGCCCGGCCCGGGTCGCCGGGCGTGCCGGTCTGCCGCAAGCGGGCGTCGAGTTCGCGGACCATGACGTCGTCACCGCTCGCGGTGAGCGTCTCCCGCAGCGCGGTCAGCGCCCCCGTGTCACCCTCCAGCAGTTCGCGCAGCTCCGGAAGGGCCGGGAAGCGGCCGTGCACCGCGCGGAAGGGGCCGAGCAGCTGTGCCAGCGCGGTGGCGGCGCCCGGCCCGCCGGCCGGGTCGAGGTCGCCGGTCAGCGCCTCGGCGAGGAGGGCGGCGGCCTCGTCGGGGTCGTCGGACTCCGCGTACGGGTCGAGGTCGTGTGTGGAAGAGGGGTCGCCGACGCGCACGATCACGTCGAAGGAGCCGTCCGGGCCGAGGGGACGGCCGGGTGCGGAGACGGCGACGACGGCGACGCGTCCGGTGAGCGCCTGGAGGGCCAGGGCCTCGGTGACCGGTTCGACGAGGGCGCGGGTCTTGCCGGACCCGGAGGGGCCGACGGCCAGCAGGGAGGTGCCGAGCACCTCGGGGCCGAGGGCCGCCCCGGCGTCGTGGTAGGGCTGGGGGGCGCGCTCGCCCGCCGTCCAGCGACCGATGCGGACCTGGCCGGCGAGCAGGTCGTGGCGGGCGGCGCGGTGGGGCAGGTCTCGGGCGCCGGACGGGTGGGTCCAGGCGGCGCCGCCGTACCGCAGCACGGTGTCGCGGAACGCGGCGAGGCCTGCTCCGCCACGGGCGGCGTGGAAGGCGTGCTCGACGCGGGTGCAGTCGACATCGTTCATCCGCCCGCCGGCGACCTCGGCGGTGAGCAGTTCGGCGGCCTCGTGCTGGCCGCTGTCGCGCAGGGCGGGCCACTGGGAGCGGGGGCGCTCCGGGGCGTGGGGGCCGGCGTCCTCGGCGGGGCGGCGGGCGGCGAGCAGCCGGCGCGCGTACGGCAGCCAGCCGCCGAGCCGGGCGAACGGCCACAGCACGAGCAGGGTGACGACCGTGTACAGGGCGTCGGTGTAGAGCTGCGAGGCCATCAGGTCGTAACCGCCGCTGACCAGCACGGTCAGGGAGAGCAACGGACCCACGACCGGCACCGGGTCCCAGCCCACCGGGAACGCCTCGGGGAAGACGAAGCTGAGCACGACCAGGGCGAGGAGGAGGGAGACCAGGGCCCGGGCCGGCTGCGGCCGGCGGCCCACGTAGTGGCGGACGATGGCGGGCCAGCTGCCCAGCACGGCCACCGCGACGACGAGGACGACGAAGAAGAGACCGTCGTAGGCGAGCGCGGCGTGCTCACCGGGCAGCACCACCGTCTGGCCCTCGACCGGCTTGGGCGTGGCCTTCGTGCCGCCCCACCACCAGTCGTCCGGGGTGAACATGCGCAGCAGCACGAACTGCCACGGGACGACGCCGCGCCGCCAGAACGACCACACCCCGAGCGCCAGGACGAGCGGGACGAGCATGCCGACAACCGTCACCGGGGCGAGCTTCTCCTCGGCCGCCTTGAGCGGGCGGTACCCGTACCGCCAGATCCCCGGCCGGGCGGCGGGCCGTTCGGCGTCGAACCAGGCGGCGACGGAGGACGCCGCCGACCGGGGCACCTGCGGGGGCACGCCCGGCGCGGCGGACGCGGGCGGCGGCGCACCCGGCACGGGGGGCTGCCCCCCGGGGAAGGGCGGTACGCCGGGCGGCGGAGGCGGTGCCGCGGGCCGCGTCGGCGGCATCGGGGGCGGCACCGGATCAGCCCACGTCTCCCGCTTCCCGTCGCCATCCATCGCCCTGCCCCCTGACCAGCCGTTCCGTCCGTCGTCGCGGGCCAATCTAACGCCCCCGCACGGGCGTTCACCGCTTACGCGGCCGGGTGGGTGCGGCCGGGGTGGGACAGGGGTCTGTCCACCGCGGACAATCGGACCGGCCGACACCGCCCACATGGAGCATGCCCCGCTCCGCCGTCCGCACCTAGCCTGCGGGAAAAGAACGCAAGCGTCCGCAAAACCCACCAGGAGCCCCGCATGACCGCACTTCCGCAGGAGCGCCGTCTCGTCACCGCCGTCCCCGGACCGAAGTCGCAGGAGCTCCAGGCTCGCCGCAGCGCCGCGGTGGCGCGGGGCGTGGGCTCCACGCTGCCGGTCTTCGTCACCCGCGCCGGCGGCGGCATCATCGAGGACGTCGACGGCAACCGCCTGATCGACTTCGGTTCCGGCATCGCCGTGACCAGCGTCGGCGCCTCCGCCGAGGCCGTCGTCCGCAGGGCGTCCGCGCAGCTCGCCGACTTCACCCACACCTGTTTCATGGTGACGCCGTACGAGGGGTACGTCGCCGTCGCCGAGGCGCTGGCCGAGCTGACGCCGGGCGACCACGCCAAGAAGTCGGCGCTGTTCAACAGCGGCGCCGAGGCCGTCGAGAACGCCGTCAAGATCGCCCGCGCGTACACCAAGCGGCAGGCGGTGGTCGTCTTCGACCACGGCTACCACGGCCGGACCAACCTCACCATGGCGCTGACCGCGAAGAACATGCCGTACAAGCACGGCTTCGGGCCGTTCGCGCCCGAGGTGTACCGCGTCCCGGTCGCCTACGGCTACCGCTGGCCGACCGGCCCGGAGAACGCCGGCCCGGAGGCCGCCGCGCAGGCGATCGACCAGATCTCCAAGCAGGTCGGCGCGGAGAACGTCGCCGCGGTCATCATCGAGCCGGTGCTCGGCGAGGGCGGCTTCATCGAGCCGGCCAAGGGCTTCCTGCCGGCGATCCGGCAGTTCGCCGCCGACCACGGCATCGTCTTCGTAGCCGACGAGATCCAGTCCGGCTTCTGCCGCACCGGCCAGTGGTTCGCCTGCGAGGACGAGGGCATCGTCCCCGACCTGATCACCACCGCCAAGGGCATCGCGGGCGGCCTGCCGCTGGCCGCCGTCACCGGCCGCGCCGAGATCATGGACGCCGCCCACGCGGGCGGCCTCGGCGGCACCTACGGTGGCAACCCGGTGGCCTGCGCGGGCGCGCTCGGCGCCATCGAGACGATGAAGGAGCTGGACCTCAACGCCGCCGCCCGGCGCATCGAGGAGGTCATGAAGACACGCCTCACCGCCATGGCCGAGAAGTTCGACGTCATCGGCGACGTCCGGGGCCGCGGCGCGATGATCGCCGTGGAGCTGGTCAAGGACCGTACGACGAAGGAGCCGGCCCCGGAGGCGGCCGCCGCGCTCGCCAAGGCCTGCCACACCGCCGGCCTGGTGGTCCTGACCTGCGGCACCTACGGCAACGTGCTCCGCTTCCTGCCGCCGCTGGTCATCGGCGAGGAGCTGCTGAACGAGGGCCTCGACATCATCGAGCAGGCCTTCGCCGGCGTCTGAGGTCCCCGCCGGGCCCCGCCATGCCCGGCCCGCCCCGCGCATCCGAGCCGTCCGCCGCTCGCCTGCTCCCGCGAGCGGCAGAGCGTGTGAAGAAGGTGTGCGGGGTGGATGGCAGGACGCCGATGTCCCTGTCGCCGGCCCACCCCCTGACGTAGGTTCTACGCAGATGAGAGATACACCCCGTCCGCAGGGAACTGCGGGCGACTCCAGGCCGGGGCCTCCCCAGCTACGGCCTGGTCGTGCCCTCGCGCACACCACCGGAGCCTCCGGCTCCGGGTCTCCTCACCGATCGGACGGTCGCACGCCCCAGACCCCCCGGGGCGGGCGACGTTCCGGTCCGAACGGCCGCCCCGGAACCACCCCCCCTGTTCCGGGGCGGCCGTCCCTCTTCCTCCTCCTGCCCTGCCTGCTGCTGGCGCTCTTCGCGGTGCTCACCTGGCAGGTGCGCGTGGACGGGCCGCTGATCGGGGCGGACGAGCGGCTGAGCCGGGCCCTGGTCCGCCCCGACCGGTTCTCCGAGTGGCTCTCCGACCTCGGCAACATCCCGGTGGCGGTGCCCGTCCTCGGCGTGGCGCTGGGCTGGGCGGCCTGGCGCGGACGGGCCGCCGGCCGGCCCCGGTGGTGGCTGCCGCCCGTGGCCGGCGCGGCCCTGATGGCTCTGGTCCCGGCGCTGGTGGTGCCGCTCAAGCTCTGGACCGGCCGGCCCGGCACCCCGGCGGTGGCGCCGGGCACCGGTTACTTCCCTTCGGGCCACACCGCCACCGCCGTCGTCGCCTACGGCGCGGCGGTGGTGGTGCTGCTGCCCCTGCTGCGCCCGGCCGCCGCCCGCCGGTGGCTCGTCCTGGCCGGTACGGTCCTCGTCCTCGCCGTCTCCTACGGGCTGGTCCGGCGGGGCTACCACTGGCCGCTGGATGTCGCGGCCAGCTGGTGCCTGTTCGGCGCGGGCCTGTGCGGCCTGCGGCTGCTGCCCGGCCACCGCCGTCCCCGCCGACGCGAGGACCGCGGGCCCCGCTGAGGCGAGGTCCGCCCGCCTCTATCCCCTCCAGCGCCCCTCCCCTCCCGCCGGCCCGGCCACCGCCTCGTGCATCGCCAGTTCCAGCAGGGCCGGGTCGGTGAGGGTGCCGGAGCCGTCCGGCGGGATCAGCCAGCGCACACCGCCGGACGGGAGCCGGCCGGGGTGGGGCACGACGATCCAGGTGCCGGCCCCGGCCGTGCGCACCCCGGTGCCGAGCCAGCGCGCCGCGGTGCCCGGCGGCACCAGGAACCCGACGCGGGCGTCGCCGAAGTCGGCGAGCACCGGGCCGGGCCGGTCCAGGACCCGGGTCAGGACGTCGAGGGTGGGGTAGCCGAGCCGGCCCGGCAGGATGAGGACGTCCCAGGCCCGCCCGGCCGGCAGCAGGGCGGTCCCCAAGGGGTTGCGCTCCCACTCCAGACGGCAGACCTCCGGGTCCGGTGCCACAGCTGCCAGCCACTCCGCCGCCGTCTTCGCCCCAGGCATGTGAAGACCTCCCTCTTCTCTTCGTGGACGCGGGTGCGTCACGGGAGAGAGGGAGGTCACCCGCCGGGCATTACGCGGGTCGCGGCACCCCGCGGGGGTGAAGCGGGTCACAGCCGGGGCCACCGGCGCGCACTCCCCCGCGTGCCGGGCACGGACCAGGGCCTGTCGTTCGATCAGGTCGCGGGGAATCGTCTGCGTCTTCCTCGCGCCGGTGAGCGGGGCCTGGTGCGTGCGGATGCGATGCGGAGGAGGGAGCCGCCGCGGAGCGCCGGCGAGTGACGACAACGCGGCAGGTGCGCGCACCAGGCCCCGCGTCCGCGGCGTGATCCGAACGACCGGCCCTAGCTGTCGAAGCCGAGCCCGAACCGGTCCAGCGTCCGCAGCCACAGGTTGCGCCGGCCGTCGTGGGCGTCCGCGCGGGCCAGCGACCACTTGGTCAGCGCGATCCCGGTCCAGGCGAACGGCTCGGGCGGGAACGGCAGCGGCTTGCGGCGGACCATCTCCAGCTCGGTCCGCTCGGTCCGCTCCCCCGCCAGCAGGTCGAGCATCACCTCGGCGCCGAACCGGGTCGCGCCGACGCCGAGGCCGGTGTACCCGGCGGCGTAGGCGACCCGGCCCCGGTGGGCGGTGCCGAAGAACGCCGAGAAGCGGGAGCAGGTGTCGATGGCCCCGCCCCAGGCGTGGGTGAAGCGGACGCCCTCCAGCTGCGGGAAGCAGGTGAAGAAGTGCGCGGCGAGCCTCGCGTGGGTCGCGGGCCGGTCGTCGTACTCGGCGCGGACCCGGCCGCCGTAGTGGTGGACCGCGTCGTAGCCGCCCCACAGGACGCGGTTGTCGGCGGAGAGCCGGAAGTAGTGGAACTGGTTGGCGCTGTCGGCCAGGCCCTGGCGGCCCCGCCAGCCGACCGAGGCGAGCTGCGCCTCGGTGAGCGGCTCGGTCATCAGGGCGTAGTCGTAGACGGGGACGGTGTAGGCGCGGGTCCGGCGGACCAGGCTGGGGAAGACGTTGGTGCCGAGGGCGACCGCGCGGGCGCGGACCGAGCCGTACGGGGTGCGGACGGCCATCCCGGCGCCGTACGGCCGGAGGGTGAGCGCGGGGGTGTGCTCGTAGACCCGGACGCCGAGGGCGAGGCAGGCCCGCTTCAGGCCCCAGGCGAGCCGCGCGGGGTTGAGCAGGGCGACGCCCCGGCGGTCGTACAGGCCGGCCCGGAAGGTGGGGGAGGCGACCTGTTCCCGTACGGCGTCGGCGTCGAGGTACGTGATGCCGTCGGCGAGGCCCGCGCGGTGGATCTCCTCGTACCAGTCCCTCAGTTCGCGTTCCTGGTAGGGCTCGGTGGCGAGGTCGATCTCGCCGGTGCGCTCGAAGTCGCAGTCCAGGGAGTACCGGGTGACGGCCTCCTCGATGGCGTCGAGGTTGCGGGCGCCCAGCTCCTCCAGCGTGTGGATCTCGCCGGGCCAGCGGGCGAGTCCGTTGGCCAGGCCGTGGGTGAGGGAGGCGGCGCAGAAGCCGCCGTTGCGGCCGGAGGCGGCCCAGCCCGTCTCCCGGCCCTCCACCAGGACGACGTCCCGGCCGGGGTCGCGTTCCTTGGCGAGCAGCGCGGTCCACAGCCCGCTGTAGCCGCCGCCGACGACCAGCAGGTCGCAGGTCTCGGCACCGGTGAGGGCGGACTCGGCGCGGGGGCGGCCGGGGTCGTCCAGCCAGTACGGCACCGGCTGGGCGTCGGAAAGAGACGTGGTCCAACGGGTCATGGCGCTCGGGGCCATGATGTCAACTCCCTACGGAATCATGCTTTCGGTCGGGTCCGGCGACGGCCGGCGGCCATCGAGACGAGGACGAGCAGGACGGCGACGGCGAACATGGCCGTCCCGATGACGTTGATCTGTACGGGCGTGCCGCGCTGTGCCGAGCCCCAGACGAACATGGGGAAGGTGACGGTCGAGCCCGCGTTGAAATTGGTGATGATGAAATCGTCGAAGGAGAGCGCGAAGGCCAGCAGCGCCCCGGCCGCTATGCCGGGGGCGGCGATGGGCAGGGTGACCCGGAGGAAGGTCTGGAAAGGGCCGGCGTAGAGGTCCTGGGCGGCCTGTTCCAGTGTGGGGTCCATCGACATGACGCGGGCCTTCACGGCCGTCACGACGAAACTCAGGCAGAACATGATGTGGGCGATGAGGATCGTCCAGAAACCGAGCCGCGCGCCCATGTTGAGGAACAGGGTGAGCAGCGAGGCGGCCATGACGACCTCCGGCATCGCCATCGGCAGGAAGATCAGCGAGTTGACGGCGCCGCGCGCCCGGAAGCGGTAGCGGACCAGCGCGAAGGCGATCGCGGTGCCCAGCGCGGTCGCGCCGAGCGTCGCCCAGAAGGCGATCCGGAGGCTGAGGGTGAGGGAGCCGCACAGGTCGGCGACTCCGCACGGGTCCTGCCAGGCGTCCGTCGAGAATTCCTGCCATTCGTAATTGAAACGGCCGGCCGGCCGGTTGAAGGAGAACACCGTGACGACGATGTTCGGCAGCAGGAGATAGGCGAGCGTCAGCAGTCCGGCGAGGACGACCAGATTGCGCTTGAGCCAGGTGACGAAGGGCGTCATCACACCAGGTCCTCCGTGCCGGATTTACGGATGTAGAGCGTGACCATGACGAGGATCGCGGCCATCAGGATGAAGGAGAGCGCGGCGGCCGTCGGATAGTCCAGGACCCGCAGGAACTGGGTCTGGATGACATTGCCGACCATACGGGTGTCGGTGGAGCCGAGCAGGTCGGCGTTGACGTAGTCGCCGGTGGCCGGGATGAAGGTCAGCAGGGTGCCGGAGACCACGCCCGGCGTCGACAGCGGGAAGGTGACCTTCCGGAAGGTCGTGAAGGGCGTGGCGTACAGGTCCCCGGCGGCCTCGTGCAGCCGCCCGTCGATCCGCTCCAGGGAGGTGTACAGCGGCAGGATCATGAACGGCAGGAAGTTGTACGTCAGACCGCAGACCACCGCGAGCGGGGTGGCGAGCACCCGGTCGCCGGCCGTCCAGCCGAGCCAGCTCGTGACGTCCAGGACGTGCAGGGTGTTCAGGGCGCCGACGACCGGGCCGCCGTCCGCCAGGATCGTCTTCCAGGCGAGGGTGCGGATCAGGAAGCTGGTGAAGAACGGCGCGATCACCAGGATCATGATCAGGTTCCGCCAGCGCCCCGCGCGGAAGGCGATCAGATACGCCAGCGGGTAGCCGAGCAGCAGGCAGAGCACGGTCGCGGCGGCGGCGTAGGCGACCGAGCGCAGGAACTGCGGCCAGTACGCGGACAGGGCGTCCCAGTAGGTGGCGACGTGCCAGGTGACCTTGTAACCCTCTTCCAGGGAGCCGGTCTGCACGGAGGTGGACGCCTGGTAGATCATCGGCAGCGCGAAGAAGACGATCAGCCAGAGGATGCCGGGGAGCAGCAGCCAGTACGGGGTGAGGCGGCCGCGGCGGCGTGGGGGTTCGCCCGCCGCCGGCGCGGTCGGGGGCGCCTCGGTGAGGGTGGCGGTCATCAGGCGGCCTCTTCCACGCCCGCCTCGGCGTCCTGGGCGGCGTCCAGGCCGAAGGTGTGGGCGGGGCTCCAGTGCAGGACGACCTCGGCGCCGGGCACCAGCCGGGGGTCCCGTTCGACGTTCTGGACGTAGACCGCGAAGTCGCGGCAGACCGGGCTGTCGATGACGTACTGCGTGGAGACACCGAGGAAACTGGCGTCCCTGATGGTGCCGGTGATGCGGTTGCGGCCCTCGGGGACCGCGCCGGCGTCGGCGGCGGGGGTGAGGGCGATCTTCTCCGGGCGGACACCGACCAGGATCGTGCCGCCGGGGGCCGGGGCGGTGCCGCACCGGTCGGCGGGGAGGGTGAGCCTGCCGCCGCCCGCCTTCACCACGAGGTCCGCGCCGCTGCGGCCGTCCACCCCGGCCTCGATGAAGTTGGAGGTGCCGAGGAAGTTGGCGACGAAGGTGGTGCGCGGGTTCTCGTACAGGCCGGCGGGGGTGCCGAGCTGTTCGACACGGCCGGCGTTCATCACGGCGACCGTGTCGGCCATGGTCATGGCCTCCTCTTGGTCGTGGGTGACGTGCACGAAGGTGATGCCGACCTCGGTCTGGATGCGCTTGAGCTCCAGTTGCATCTGGCGGCGCAGCTTGAGGTCGAGGGCGCCGAGCGGTTCGTCGAGGAGCAGCACCTTGGGGTGGTTGATCAGCGCGCGGGCGACGGCGACGCGCTGCTGCTGGCCGCCGGAGAGCCGGTGGGGCTTCTTCCGGGCCTGCTCCCCGAGCTGGACGAGGTCGAGCATCTCGCCGACCTGCCGTTTCACGCTCCTGATACCACGGCGGCGCAGTCCGAAGGCGACGTTCTCGAAGACGTCGAGGTGCGGGAAGAGGGCGTACGACTGGAAGACGGTGTTCACCGGCCGCTTGTACGGGGGGAGGCGGGTGACGTCCTGGTCGCCGAGGCGCACGGTCCCGGCGGAGGGTTCCTCCAGTCCGGCGATCATGCGCAGGGTGGTGGTCTTGCCGCAGCCGGAGGCGCCGAGCAGGGCGAAGAAGGAGCCCTGCGGGACGGTCAGGTCGAGCGGGTGCACGGCGGTGAAGGAGCCGTAGGTCTTGGCTATGCCGGTGAGGCGGACGTCGCCGCCGTGGTCGTCGGTCATCGTGGTCACGCCCCAGTGAGCTTCGCGAACTTGGCCTCGTAGTCCGTCTCTTCCTTCGCGCTGAGCGAGCGGAAGGAGCGGGACTTGGCCTGCATGGCCTGGTCAGGGAGGATCAGCGGATTCGCCGCCGCGTCCGGGTCGATCTTCGCCAGTTCGTCCTTCACTCCGTCGACGGGGCAGACGTAGTTGATGTAGGCGGCGAGTTCGGCGGCGGCCTTCGGCTCGTAGTAGTGGTCGATGAGCCGTTCGGCGTTGGTCTTGTGCCGGGCTTTGCTGGGGACCAGCAGGTTGTCGCTGGAGGTGAGGTAGCCGCTGTCCGGTATGAGGAAGTCGACGTCGGGGTTGTCCGCCTTGAGCTGGACGACGTCGCCGGCCCAGGCGAGGCAGGCGGCGAAGTCGCCCTTGCTGAGGTCGGAGGTGTAGTCGTTGCCGGTGAAGCGGCGGATCTGGCCCTTGTCGACGGCCCGCTGGAGGCGGGCGACGGCGGCGTCGTAGTCGTCGTCGGTGAACCGGCCGGGGTCCTTGCCCATGTCGAGCAGGGCCATGCCCATGGTGTCGCGCATCTCGGTCAGCAGACCGACGCGGCCCTTGAGCTTCGGGTGGTCCAACAGGTCGGAGAGGGTCGTGACCTCGATGCCGTCCAGCGCCTTCCTGTTGTAGGCGATGACGGTGGAGATGCCCTGCCAGGGGTAGGAGTAGGCACGGCCGGGGTCCCAGTCGGGGGTGCGGAACTGGGGCGAGAGGTTGGCGAAGGCGTGCGGCAGGTTCGACGGGTCGAGCTTCTGCGCCCAGCCGAGGCGGATGAGGCGCGCGGCGAGCCAGTCGGTGAGGACGATCAGGTCCCGCCCGGTGTCCTGTCCGGCGGCGAGCTGGGGCTTGATCTTGCCGAAGAACTCGTTGTTGTCGTTGATGTCCTCGGTGTAGGTGACCTTGATGCCCGTGCGCGCGGTGAACGCGTCCAGGGTCGGGTGGGTCTTCCCGCTGTCGTCGACGTCCATGTACTCGGTCCAGTTGGAGAAGGCGAGCCTCTTCTCCTTCGCCGAGTGGTCCGTCGCGGAGGTGCCGCCCTCGGTGCGGCCGGCGGCGGGGATGCCGCAGGCGCCGAGCGCGGCGGCGCCGCCGGCCGTGAGCGCGCCCGCGGCCGAGGCGCGCAGCAGCGAGCGGCGGGTCAGGGCGGCCCGGCCGCCGCGCGCACTGCGCCGTACGGCGGCCAGCTGGACCGGGGTGAGACGGTCGGGCTCGTACTGCTCCATACGTGGGGTGCCCTTTCGGCTGCGGTCGGCCGTGGTCGGCGGCCTGCGGTGACGGCTACCGGTACTACCGGTCCCCGAAGACGGTGCGGTGCCAGTCCTTCGCGGCGACCGCGGTGTTGTCGAACATGACATGCTTGAGCTGGGTGTACTCCTCGAACGAGTACATGGACATGTCCTTGCCGAAGCCGGACGCCCGGTACCCGCCGTGCGGCATCTCGCTGATGATCGGGATGTGGTCGTTGACCCACACGCACCCGGCCCTGATCTCGCGGGTGGCGCGGTGCGCGCGGTAGACGTCCCGGCTCCAGGCGGAGGCCGCGAGTCCGTACGGGGTGTCGTTGGCGAGCCGGATGCCCTCGTCGTCGGTGTCGAAGGGCAGCACGACCAGCACCGGGCCGAAGATCTCGGACTGCACGGCCTCGCTGTCCTGGGCGGCGCCGGTGATGAGGGTGGGCCGGTAGTAGGCGCCGTCCTTCAGGTCGCCGCCGGGCGCCTCGCCGCCGGTCACCACCCGCGCGTAGCCGCGCGCCCGGTCGACGAACCCGGCGACCCGGTCCCGCTGGGCGTGGCTGACCAGCGGCCCGAGGTCGGTGCCGGGGGCGAAGGGGTCGCCGAGCCGGACGGTCTCCATGAGGGCGGCGGTCCGCTCCACGAAGGCCTCGTACAGCGGGCGCTGCACATACGCGCGGGTGGCGGCGGTGCAGTCCTGGCCGGTGTTGATGAGGGCGCCCGCGACCGCGCCGTGCGCGGCGGCCTCCAGGTCGGCGTCGTCGAAGACCACGAACGGGGCCTTGCCGCCGAGTTCGAGGTGGAGGCGCTTGACGGTGGCGGTGGCGATGCCGGCGACGCGCCGGCCGACGGCGGTGGAGCCCGTGAAGGAGGTCATGGCGACGTCGGGGTGCCCGACGAGGTGCTCACCGGCCTCGCGTCCGGCGCCGGTCACGATGTTGACCACCCCGTCCGGCAGGCCCGCCTCGGTCGCCGCCCGTGCGAACATCAGCGAGGTGAGCGGGGTGAGTTCGGCGGGCTTGAGCACGATGGTGTTGCCCGCGGCGATCGCCGGGAGGATCTTCCAGGCGGCCATCTGGAGCGGGTAGTTCCAGGGGGCGATCGAGCCGACGACACCGATGGGCTCGCGCCGCACGTACGAGGTGTGGTCGCCGGAGTACTCGCCGGCCGACTGTCCCTGGAGGTGGCGGGCCGCGCCCGCGAAGAACGCCGTGTTGTCGACGGTCCCCGGCACGTCGAACTCGCGGGTCAGCTTGAGGGGTTTGCCGCACTGGAGGGACTCGGCGCGGGCCAGGTCCTCGGCTTGGGCGCCGAGGACGGCGGCGAACCGGTGCAGGGCGTCGGAGCGTTCGCCCGGGGTGGCGCCCGCCCAGCCGGGGAAGGCGGCGCGGGCGGCGGCGACGGCGGCGTCCACGTCGTCCGTCCCGGCCAGTTCGTACGTGAGGACCCCGGCGCCGGTCGCCGGGTCGACGACGGTGTGCGTACGGCCGGAGGTGCCGCACGCGAGGCGGCCCGCGATGTACTGGGCGCCGTCCGCGAAGCGGTCCGCGGCGGGGAAACGGTCCTGCTGGGCCGTGCCCGGACGGGGGTCCCGGTGGGGGTCCCGACGGTGGTCCGGTCGGTGCATGTCGGCTCTCCTCGGTGTCCCCGTGACGGGGTCCGGCGTGGCTCGAACTCGATGGGAGTGCCGATCCTGACAGAGCCTCCCACCTCCAACAAGTGATTCCGTTGTTGCCTTTTGGTTACGCGACGGAATCTGTCGACCGAGTGTCGAGTGACCGTGGAAAAGCCGGGACGGAGTGTCAGTGGTGCGTGCCACAGTGGCGTGCATGGGGGCAGAGCACGGGAGGGCACGGGAGAGGACGGGAGAGGACGGGGTGGGAGTGAAGGCGCGGACGAGCATGACGGCAGCGGCGGGAACGGGGACGGCGGCGGGAACGGGGGCTGTGGCGGGCGGGGAGACGGCGGCGGGAGCGGGGGCCGCGGTGCCGGACAGCAGGGAGGCGGTGCTCGCGGCGGTACGGGCGGGGACGCGGGTGAGGTACCTCTTCTTCTGGGGGCACCGGCCGCCGCCGGACGGCAGGATCGGCGCGGGCTGTCTGAGCCAGTGGTGGCCGTCGCCGTTCACGGTGGACGGGGTGGAGTACGCGACCGCCGAGCACTGGATGATGGCGGCCAAGGCCCGTCTGTTCCGGGACGCGGAGGCGGAGCGCCGGGTGCTGGCGGCGGGGCATCCGGCCGAGGCGAAGAAGGCCGGGCGGCTGGTGCGGGGATTCGACGAGGAGGTGTGGGAGCGGGAGAGGTTCCGGATCGTCGTCGAGGGCAGCGCGCACAAGTTCGCGTCCGACGCGGCGCTGCGGGCCTTCCTGCTGGGCACGGGCGAGCGGGTCCTGGTGGAGGCCAGTCCCGTGGACCGGGTGTGGGGCATCGGCCGCGCCGCGGACGACCCGGCGGCCACCGACCCGGCGCGGTGGCGGGGGCCCAATCTGCTCGGCTTCGCGCTGATGGCGGCACGGGGGGTGCTGCGCGGGGCGGTGTGAGGGGCGCTGTGAGGGGCCGGGCGCACGGCACGACGGCGTCGACCGGGGCAGGCCCCGGGGGGACTAGGCGTTCACGATCAGCAGGATGCCGAGGCCGAGGGCCAGGGCGAGGCCGAACGCCCCGCAGATGATGCCGGCCAGCGCCTGCCCGGAGTTGGTGGCCTCGCCCTTGCGGGCCCGCACCCGGCCGACCACGCCGAAGATGACGCCGAGGAGGCCGGCCAGGATGGCGACCGGCCACATGCAGAAGCCGACGGCCGCGATGATGCCGAGGACGAGACCGGCGGTGCCCATCCCGTTCCGGGGCGGCACCGGCCCCGCCCCCGCCCAGCCGTACGAGCCGTACGGCTGCGGGCCGCCGCCGTAGCCGCCGGCGTGCCCGGGATACCCGTACGCGGGGGTACCGGGGTAGCCGTAGGGGACCCGGCCGGGCCCGTCGGGGGCGAGGGGCGGCGGCGGCACGGCGTGCCCGTGCGGGGCCGGGGCGGCGGGACCGGGCGGGGCGAAGGGGTTGGCGGGGGCGCCACCGGCCGGGGTCCCGGCACTCGGCGGGGCGAAGGGATTGGCGGGGGCGCCACCGGCCGGGGTCCCGGCACTCGGCGGGGCGAAGGGGTTGGCGGGGGCGGCGGGAGCCCCGGTGCCGCTGCCCGGCGGGGCGAAGGGATCGGCGGTGCCCGCGCCGCCCGGGCCGACCGGGGTGGCGGACGGTGCCGCCCAGGGCTGGGCGGGCGGTGGCGTGGACGCGGAGGGGGCGGGCCGGGCGGGCGGGAGCGTGGACGCCGAGGGGGCGGGCCGGGGGGACGGCGGCGCGAACGCCGAGGGGGCGGGCCCACCCGGCGTGGGTACGGTCGCGGAGGCGGGCGGTAGGGCCGAGGCAGCGGCCTGGTCGCCCAGGGTGGGTATGGAGGTGACCGTCTGGTGGTCGGCCTCGGGCACGGACGGCGCGGGCCACGCGGCCGGGGGCGTCTCCGGTACGGCGTCCGCGACGGCCTCGGGCACGACGACCTGCGTGGCGCCGTCGGAAGCGCCGGGGCCCTCGTTGACGGGCGGCGGCCACAGCCCGCCGCCGGAACCCTCGCGGGGCGCCCGGTCCGCCGTGCCACCGGAGCCTTCCCCGGCTCCCTGGCTCGCCGGACCCTCGGCGAGTCCCTGACCCGCCGCGCCACCTGAACCCTGCCCCGGGCCCGCAGGTCCCTTGGTCAGCCGGGGCCCCGTCGGCACCCGCCCGGCCCCGGCCCCCGGGCCCGCCGCGCCATCGGAGCCCCGCCCGGCCGCCGGGCCCGCCGCGCCACCGGAGCCTTCCCCTGCCCCCCGTGCCGTCGACCCCTCGGTCAGCCGGGGACCCGCCGGTATCTGCCCGACCCCGGGCACCCCGGTACCCACCGCGTCCTCGCCCCCCGCCCCGGACGGCGCGGGCCCCGGTCGGTGCGCACCGGCTTCCGGCGTCTGCGCGTCGTCGGACATGCGCGGGTCCCCCTCTGTTCGAAACGTGCCGTCATGCTACGGCGGGTCCCAGCTCGGCGGGCCCCCGGCCTACGATGACCCCGAGTCACCGATCAGCCGATCACCCGCGCCCCGCCGGCCCCATCCGGCCGGTGGGCGCCCCGTTGTGGGGAGGACCCCTTGACCGAGCACATCGCACACGGCGAGCGCCGTGAGCACTCCGCGCCCACCGGACGCCCGGAGAACCCGGAGCACCTCGTCGCGCCCGGTGTCCCCCGCGATCTGCGTGCCTTCATCGCCGGGCTCCCCAAGGCCGAGCTGCACGTCCACCACGTGGGCTCCGCCTCCCCCCGGATCGTCGCCGAACTGGCCGCCCGCCACCCCGACTCCGCGGTCCCCAGCGACCCCGAGGCCCTGGTCGACTACTTCACGTTCACGGACTTCGCCCACTTCATCCAGGTGTACCTGTCCGTGGTCGACCTCATCCGCACCCCGGAGGACGTCCGGCTGCTGACGTACGAGGTGGCCCGGGAACTGGCCCGCCAGCAGGTCCGGTACGCCGAGCTGACCCTCACCCCCTTCTCCTCCACCCGGCGCGGCATCGACGAGCGCGGCTTCATGGAGGCGATCGAGGACGCCCGCAAGGCGGCGGAGGCGGAGTTCGGGACCGTACTGCGCTGGTGCTTCGACATTCCCGGCGAGGCCGGTCTGGAGGCTGCCGAGGAGACCACCAGGCTCGCCACCGACGACCGCGTCCGCCCCGAGGGACTGGTCTCCTTCGGGCTGGGCGGCCCGGAGATCGGCGTGCCCCGCCCGCAGTTCAAGCCGTACTTCGACCGGGCGATCGCCGCCGGGCTGCGCTCGGTGCCGCACGCCGGCGAGACCACCGGCCCGGAGACGGTCTGGGACGCGCTGACCCACCTGCGCGCCGAACGCATCGGGCACGGCACCAGTTCCGCCCAGGACCCGAAGCTCCTCGCCCACCTCGCCGAGCACCGCGTGCCGCTGGAGGTGTGCCCGACCTCCAACATCGCCACCCGCGCGGTCCGCTCCCTGGACGAGCACCCGATCAGGGAGTTCGTGCGTGCCGGGGTGCTGGTGACGGTCAACTCCGACGACCCGCCGATGTTCGGCACCGACCTGAACAACGAGTACGCGGTCGCCGCCCGGCTGCTGGACCTGGACGAGCGCGGCCTGGCCGACCTGGCGAAGAACGCGGTGCGCGCGTCCTTCCTCGACGGGCCGGGCCAGGCCCGTATCGCGGACGAGATCGACGCCTACACCATGGCCTGGCTCACCCGCTGAGCCACCGCCGCCCGCGAGATCCGGAGACCCCGCCCCCATGACCGACCCGACCGACCCGACCGGCCCGACCGCCTCGACCACCGCGGTCCCCTCCCCCACGGCCCCCGTGACCGCCGTCGCGCACCGGGGCGACCCGTACCGCGTCCGCGAGAACACGCTCGGCTCGCTGCGTTCCGCGCTGCGCCACGGCGCCGACGCGGTGGAGATCGACGTACGGCTGACCCGGGACGGGGTGCCCGTGCTGCTGCACGACGCGACGCTGACGCGGCTGTGGGAGCGGGACCGGCCGGTGGCGGCGCTGTCGGCCGCCGAGGTGCGGGAGCTGACGGACGGCGGGGTGCCGACGCTGGCCGAGGCGCTGGCCGCGACCGAGGGGCACCGGGTGATGCTGGACCTGCCCGGTGCGCCCGGCGACCGGGCGGTGCGCCGGATCGTGGAGGTGGTGCGCGGGTGCGGCGCCGGTGACCGCGCGTACTACTGCGCGGGCGCCGCCGCCATGCTCGCGGTCCGCGCGGCCGACCCGGCCGCCGAGATCGCGCTGACCTGGACGACGGTGGCCCCGCCGCGTCCCGCGCTGCTGGCCGCGGTCCGGCCGCGCTGGCTCAACTACCGTTTCGGGCTGGTGGACCGGGCGCTGGCCGAGCGGGTCCACGGCGACGGGTACGCGCTGTCGGTGTGGACACCCGACACCGGCCGCTCCATGCGCCGGCTGATCGGCCTGGGCGTCGACTCGATCACCACCAACCGCGTCGACGTCCTGTGCGCGGTGCGCGGGCGGACGCTCACGAAGGGACGCGTGGCCGCCTCCGCGGAGCGGTAGCCGGGACCGGGCGCACGGCGACACGCCGCAGGTTCACCCTTCAACCGAGCACCGCGCTCCGGCTCCGGCCGGCCCGGGCGCCGAGCCGGCCGGGTGACGCCCGGCACGGCCCGGTCCGCGGGACGCCGGGTCCACCGGCCCCCCGCGGAACGGGCACCCGCCCGTCAGACGTCCAGCGACGTCATCACGTGCTTGATCCGCGTGTAGTCGTCGAAGCCGTACGCGGACAGGTCCTTGCCGTAGCCGGACTTCTTGAACCCGCCGTGCGGCATCTCGGCGACCAGCGGGATGTGCGTGTTGATCCACACGCAGCCGAAGTCCAGCCGCCGGGACAGCCGCATGGCCCTCCCGTGGTCCTTGGTCCACACCGAGGAGGCCAGCGCGTACTCCACGCCGTTGGCCCACTCCACCGCCTGCTCCTCGTCCCGGAAGGACTGCACGGTGATGACCGGTCCGAAGACCTCCCGCTGCACGATCTCGTCGTCCTGCTTCAGGCCCGAGACGACGGTCGGCGCGTAGAAGTACCCCTTGTCGCCGACCCGGTGGCCGCCGGCCTCGACCTTGGCGTGGGCGGGCAGCCGCTCGATGAACCCGGCGACCTGCTTGAGCTGGTCGGGGTTGTTCAGCGGCCCGTAGAGCACGTCCTCGTCGTCCGGCTGCCCGGTCTTCGTCTCGGACGCGGCCCTGGCGAGCGCGGCGACGAACTCGTCGTGGATCGACTCCTGCACCAGCACCCGGGTGGCCGCCGTACAGTCCTGCCCGGCGTTGAAGAAACCCGCCACGGAGATGTCCTCGACGGCCTTGGCGATGTCGACGTCGTCGAAGACCACGACCGGCGCCTTGCCGCCCAGCTCCAGGTGGACCCGCTTGAGGTCCTTCGACGCCGACTCGGCGACCGACATGCCGGCCCGCACCGAACCGGTGATGGAGGCCATCGCGGGCGTCGGGTGCTCGACCATCAGGCGGCCGGTGTCACGGTCGCCGCAGAGGACGTTGAAGACGCCCTTGGGCAGCACCGAGCCGATGATCTCGGCGATCAGGACGGTGGAGGCCGGGGTGGTGTCGGAGGGCTTGAGCACCACCGTGTTGCCGGCCGCGAGCGCCGGGGCGAACTTCCACACCGCCATCATCATCGGGTAGTTCCACGGCGCGACCTGCGCGCAGACACCGATCGGCTCGCGGCGCACGAAGGAGGTCAGCCCCTCCATGTACTCGCCGGCGCCGCGCCCCTCCAGCATCCGCGCCGCACCGGCGAAGAAGCGGATCTGGTCGACCATCGGCGGGATCTCCTCGGTGCGGGTCAGCCCGACCGGCTTGCCCGTGTTCTCCACCTCCGCCGCGATGAGCTCCTCGGCCCGCTCCTCGAAGGCGTCCGCGATCTTCAGCAGGGCCTTCTGCCGCTCGGCCGGGGTGGTGTCCCGCCACGCCGGGAAGGCCGCCGCGGCGGCCGCCATCGCGGCGTCCACGTCCGCCTGCCCGGACAGCGGCGCGGTCGCGTACGCCTCGCCGGTGGCGGGGTTGACCACCTCGGTGGTCCGTCCGTCGGCGGCGTCCCGGAACTCCCCGTCGATGTAATTGCGCAGACGACGCAGTTCGGTGCTCACTGCCGGCCCTCCAAGTCGTGGATGTCCAAAGACTGAGACACCCACCCTAGTCGGACGACTGACGTTTTCAACACCCCCGCGCCCCGCGAAGTTGCGAAATCCGCAGACTATGAGCGCAAGGACAACGGATTTCATCGAACCGACCTTGCGAAACCGTCGATCCGTCGTGCACAGTGAAGCCGTGGCCAGTCGAAGCGCAGACCAGAAGGGCTCCCGCGAGTCCCGGAGCGGCACCCCCCAGTTGGACGCCGTCTCCCTCGCGATCGTCGAGCAGCTCCAGGAGGACGGCCGCCGGCCGTACGCCGCCATCGGCAAGGCCGTCGGCCTGTCCGAGGCGGCCGTGCGCCAGCGCGTGCAGAAGCTGCTCGACCAGGGCGTGATGCAGATCGTCGCCGTGACGGACCCGCTCACCGTGGGCTTCCGCCGCCAGGCGATGGTCGGGGTCAACGTCGAGGGCGACGCGGAGTCGGTCGCCGACGCGCTGGCCGCGATGTCCGAGTGCGAGTACGTCGTGATGACCGCGGGCTCCTTCGACCTGATGGTGGAGATCGTCTGCGAGGACGACGACCACCTCCTGGACGTCATCAACCGACGCATCCGGGCCGTCCCCGGCGTGCGCTCCACCGAGAGCTTCGTCTACCTGAAGCTCAAGAAGCAGACCTACATGTGGGGAACCCGATAACCGTGAGCACCGACAAGGACCTCAGCAGGACCGCGTACGACCACCTGTGGATGCACTTCACCCGCATGTCGTCGTACGAGAACGCGCCCGTCCCCACCATCGTCCGTGGCGAGGGCACCCACATCTACGACGACAAGGGCAAGCGCTACCTCGACGGCCTCGCCGGCCTCTTCGTGGTGCAGGCCGGGCACGGCCGGACCGAGCTGGCCGAGACCGCGATGAAGCAGGCGCAGGAGCTGGCGTTCTTCCCGGTGTGGTCCTACGCCCACCCGAAGGCCGTCGAGCTGGCCGAGCGCCTCGCCCACGAGGCCCCCGGTGACCTGAACAAGGTCTTCTTCACCACCGGCGGCGGCGAGGCCGTGGAGACCGCGTGGAAGCTGGCCAAGCAGTACTTCAAGCTGGTCGGCAAGCCCACCAAGCACAAGGTGATCTCCCGCGCGGTGGCCTACCACGGCACCCCGCAGGGCGCCCTGTCCATCACCGGCCTGCCCGCCCTGAAGGCCCCCTTCGAGCCGCTCGTGCCGGGCGCGCACAAGGTGCCGAACACCAACATCTACCGCGCCCCGCTCTTCGGCGACGACCCGGAGGCCTTCGGCCGCTGGGCCGCCGACCAGATCGAGCAGCAGATCCTCTTCGAGGGCCCGGACACGGTCGCCGCCGTCTTCCTGGAGCCGGTGCAGAACGCGGGCGGCTGCTTCCCGCCCCCGCCCGGCTACTTCCAGCGGGTGCGCGAGATCTGCGACCGGTACGACGTGCTGCTCGTGTCGGACGAGGTCATCTGCGCCTTCGGCCGCCTGGGCACGACGTTCGCCTGCGACAAGTTCGGCTACGTCCCGGACATGATCACCTGCGCCAAGGGCATGACCTCGGGCTACTCCCCGATCGGCGCCTGCATCATCTCCGACCGCCTGGCCGAGCCGTTCTACCGGGGCGACAACACCTTCCTGCACGGCTACACCTTCGGCGGCCACCCGGTCTCCGCGGCGGTCGGCCTCGCCAACCTCGACCTGTTCGAGCGCGAGGGCCTCAACCAGCACGTCCTCGACCACGAGGGCGCCTTCCGCGCCACCCTGGAGAAGCTCCTCGACCTCCCGATCGTCGGCGACGTCCGCGGCAACGGCTTCTTCTACGGCATCGAGCTGGTGAAGGACAAGAACACCAAGGAGTCCTTCGACGACGAGGAGACCGAGCGCGTGCTGTACGGCTTCCTGTCGAAGGCCCTCTTCGACAACGGCCTGTACTGCCGTGCCGACGACCGCGGCGACCCGGTCGTCCAGCTCGCCCCGCCGCTGATCTCGAACCAGGAGACGTTCGACGAGATCGAGCAGATCCTGCGCGCGACGCTCACGGAGGCGTGGACGAAGCTGTGATCGGCTGACCTCACGACTTCCTGATCAACGGCCCCGGTGCCGGCCGTTCGAGTGAGAAACGGCGGCCCGGGGCCGCGTGCTGTCCGGCCCGGCTCCGCCGAGTCCCTAGCGTGCCACTGACCGATGGGCCCCGCCCTCGCTCGCCCGGAAGGGGGACGGGTGGCGGGGATACGGATCAGAACGAGGTGTACGCCCATGGTGGCCCCGCCGGACAACGACGTGCTCCGGGCAAGCGCCCTGCACTTCCAGCACCACGACGGCTCCCCCGCGCTCCAGGGTGTCTCCCTCGGTGTCCGTGAGGGCGAGGTCCTCGCCGTGACCGGCCCGCGCGGCAGCGGCAAGACCTCGCTGCTGCGGTGCCTGGCGGGGCTGGACCGGCCGCAGCGCGGCGAGGTGTGGTTCGACGGTGTCGCCGTGCACACGCTGGGCGCGCTCGCCCGTGCGCGGCTGCGCCGCCACCGGTTCGGCTGGATCGACCCGGTCCCGGTGCTCGTCCCGGAGCTGACCGTCTGGGAGAACGCCGCGCTGCCGCTGATGCTGCGCGGCACCGGCCGGCGCCGCGCCCGGCGGGCCGCCCTGGAGTGGCTGGAACGCCTCGACGTCGACGGCCGGGCGCGCTCGCGCCCCCACGAGCTGCGGCACTCCGAGCGGCAGCGGGTCTGCATCGCCCGCGCGCTCACCGTCGTCCCCTCGGTGCTGTTCGCCGACGAGCCGACGGCCCCGCTGCACCGGGCCGAGAGCGCCCAGGTGCTGCGCACGCTCACCGCGGCGGCCCGCTCGCACGGTGTCACCGTCGTCCTCGCCTGCGCCGGACCGCGCCGCGCCGGCCTCGCCGACCGTACGGTGACGCTGCTGGACGGCCGCCGGGTGCGGACCCTGCACCTGCCCCCGGTCGCCGGACCGGCCGGGCCCGCCGAGGGAGCGGAGCCCGCGGGTTCCGCCGGAACGGAGGGCCGGCCCGCGTGCTCGCTCTCCGCCTGACCCGCGCCGCCCGTCCCGCCGTCCAGCTGCGCCGCCTGCTGGTCGTGGCCGCGTCGGCGGGCACCGGCTTCCTGCTGCTGTGCGCCCTCGGCCACGCGCTGGCCCACCCGGCCGGCGCCGGCGGTTCCGCGCTCCGCCTCGCCTGGTGCGCGGCCCCGCTCGCCGCCACCGTGTACCTGGCCCTCGCGGTGGCCCGGACGGACCCGGGCACCCGGCCGCGCGGCGGGCTCTTCGCGGCCGGCCTCGGCCCCGGCCGGCTGCGGGCCGTCTCGGCGGCCACCACGGCCGCGTCCTGCGCCCTCGGCTCCCTGCTGGCGCTGCTGCTCTTCCTCCTGCTGCGCGGCGACCTGACCGGCAGGCCCGCCGCCGGCCCGGCCGCCGGTGCCCTCGCCGTGGGCCTGCCGCTGCCGCTCCCGGCGGTCCTGACGCTGCTGGCCCTGGTCCCGGCGGCGGCGTCGGCGTCGGTGGCGCTCTCCCTGCGCCCGCGCGAGACGGCCCGGACCGCGCCGACGGCCGGCACCGGGCGCCGGTACGGGCGCTTCGGGGCGTACGGCCTGGCGGCCCGGGAGACCTTCGGTGCGTACGGCCGCTTCGGCGCCCGCCGGGCCACGGCCCGCGCCGCCGCCTCCGGCCGGGCGGGGGCCGGCACGCCCGGCGCCGCCACCGCCGCCACCCCTTCTAGCACCACCGCCGCGGCCTCCGGCCAGAGCGGCGACGGCACGTCCGGACACACCCCCGGCGCCACGGCCGCCATTCCGACCCCCGGCGCCACGGCCACCGCCCTGGGGGAGGCGGCCCTCGTCCCCGCCCTGGCCGACGGCGCGGCCCCGGTGGCCTCGCCCGGCTCCCGCCCGGCCACCGGCTCCCTGCCCTGGGGCGTCGCCGTGCTGGCCGCCGGGCTGGCGATGGAGACGACCCTGGCGGACCGATCCGGCGGCACGTCCGCCGGCGTCCTGTCCGGCTGGGCGCTGACCGCCCTCGGTCTGGCCCTCGCCGGACCCGGCCTCACCCACCTGTGCGGGCGCCTGCTCCAGGCGGTGCGGCCCGGTGCCGTGCGCCTGCTGGCCGGCCGGGTCCTCATGGCGGAGGCGCAGCGCATCGGCCGGCCCCTCGGCGTGGTCTGCGCGGTGGCCTCGGCGGCGTACGCGGCGGCCTCGGCGCACGGGGCCGACGCGGCGTCGTTCGGCCCGCTGCGGACGCTCGGCGCCGTCCTCGTGGCGGGCTGCGCGGTGGCCACCCTGCTCACCACGGCCGTCGAGGCCAAACAGGCCCGCGCCGCCGCCACGGCCGCGCTGCTGCGCCTGGGGGCGCCCGCCGGTGTGCTGCGCGGCGCGGCCGTCCTGCGCGCGGCGGTCCTGCCGGCCGTGTTCGGCCCGCTGACCCTCGCCGTGGCGCAGCTGGCGGCACTGCCGCTGGCCCGCTCGTGAGACACCCCGCGAGGAGCCTCGCCGGAAGACTCGTGAGAAACATCGAGAAAGCTCGCCGACCGGCGATGAGTTACGGCCCGCCCCCCGGTCTACTCCTGCGAACGGCATGACACCGATACGGGAGAGGCCCCATGTACCAGCAGATGATCTTCGTGAACCTGGCCACCACCGACCTGGACGCGTCGAAGAGGTTCTTCACCGAGCTGGGGTACACGATCAACGCCCAGTTCAGCGATGACAGCACCGCCTCGATCCCGCTCAGCGACACCATCGTGGTCATGCTGCACACCCCGGCGAAGTACCGGCAGTTCACGCAGAAGGACATCGTCGACTCCCGCAAGCACAGCGAGGTGCTGCTCGCGCTGAGCGCCGAGAGCCGCGAGAAGGTGGACGAGCTGGTGGAGAAGGCGGTCGCGGCCGGCGGCTCGGTCACCGGCGAGACCCAGGACCACGGCTTCATGTACGGCCGTGCCTTCGACGACGTGGACGGCCACACCTGGGAGGTCGTCTGGATGGACCCGGCGGCGGTGCAGGGCTGACAGCGGGGCGCGCCTAGCATGAGCGGGTGGATGACATAGCGACGCCCGCTCAGCCGTATCACGCAGCCCACGACCGGGAGATCGAGTCCCTCGCCGATTTCGACGAGGTCCTCGCCCGTGAGGGGAGCCTCGCCCACCGCCGGGTCCAGGCCGTCGACCTGACGGCCCGTACGGAGGTGCTGCTCGGCGTCGACGCCACCGGCGCCGTCTTCCTCGGCTGCCCGATGGCCGAGGAGGCCGCCACCGCCGTACGGGCCGCCGGGGCACTGGTGTTCCCGCCGGTGCCGGGGCTGCCCTTCGACCCCTACCGCGCGGCCGTCTACTCGCCCGGCGAGCTGTACGCCTCCCTCGCCGAGGGGTACGAGGCGACCCCGGACGCCCTGGCCTACGCCTGGTTCCAGCGGACCAAGGCGGACGGTGACGTCTTCGCCTCCATGCTGCGCGCCGTGCACGACGACTCCGTCTCCGACGCCACCGACGAACTCCTCGCCGGGGCGCGGGTGGTGGGCGTCATGGGCGGTCACGCGATGGCCCGCGGCACCGAGGAGTACGCCGGTGCCGCGCGCCTCGGCCGGGAGCTGGCCCGCGCCGGGTTCACCGTGGCCACCGGCGGCGGCCCCGGCGCCATGGAGGCGGCCAACCTCGGCGCCTACGCGGCCCCGTTCGGGGACGCCATGCTGGACGAGGCGCTGCTGCTGCTCGCGAAGGCGCCGTCCTTCACGCCGTCGGTCGGCGCGTGGGCGCGCGCCGCCTTCGAAGTGCGTGAGCGCTGGCCGGGCGGTGGTTCCTCGGTCGGCATCCCGACCTGGTTCTACGGCCACGAGCCGCCGAACGCGTTCGCCTCGCACATAGCGAAGTACTTCGCCAACGCCACCCGCGAGGACGGGCTGCTGGCCCGGTCCGGCGCCGGTGTGGTGTTCCTGCCGGGCGCCGCCGGGACCGTACAGGAGATCTTCGACAACGCGACGCCGAACTACTACGGTTCGCGCGGTGAGCCCACGCCCATGGTGCTGGTGGACGAGGCGCACTGGACGGAGCGGCTGCCGGCGTGGCCGCTGCTGCGGGCGCTGGCGCGGGGCCGGTCGATGGAGGCGCGGATCACTCTGGTCGACCGGATCGATGACGCGCCGGCGGCGCTGAAACTTATCCGAGGTTAATAAGAGGGCAAAGTCAACGCCCTTACCCGACATGTGCGTTGACACCGGTCGGGCAATACCAATAGACCTGTGAGTCTCCTGGGACCGCAGTGTCACGAAAGTGTGTGCACCGGCCCCGGGTGAACCCCCCGCATCCGCGCATCCTGTAAAGGACCAACGTGCCCCTGCCCATACTCAGAAGCGCGGCCTCCCGCCGCAGCGTCCGCGCCCTCGGCGTGGCGACCGCCACGGCCGCCCTCGCCATCGGCGCCGCAGGCAACGCGCTCGCCTGCAACATCGGCGAGTTCTCCGCCGCCGCCTCGTGCGACGGCGACAAGGGTGTCATCACGGTCACCGATGTCGACGCCGCCGGCGTCAAGGCCACGGTGACCGTCTTCCGCCAGACCGACGGCGGCGAGGTCGAGGTCGGTTCGCAGGAGGTGGAGGGTTCCCGCGAGGGCACCACCATCACCTTCGCCGAGGACTGGAAGCCCAGCACCACGTACCGCGTCCACGTGCTGGCGAAGCCGTACGTGGACGAGGACATCAAGGGCGGCGTCACCACCCCGGCCACCGCCTGCGGCGGCGGCGAGGAGGAGGAGTCCCCGACTCCGACGCCGACCCCGTCCGAATCGTCCTCCACCCCGGCGGAGGAGGAGTCCGAGACCCCGGCCCCGGCTCCGTCGACGCCGGCGGCCTCCGCGAGCGAGTCCACCGTTCCGGCGACGGACACCGGGGAGAACGCCCCGTCCCCGGCGGCCGGTGACTCCAACCTCGCCGAGACCGGTGCCAACTCCAACACCGGTCTGATCGCCGGTGTCGCGGCGGCCCTGGTCGTCGTCGGCGGTGGCGCGGTGTTCTTCGGCATGCGCCGCCGTGGCGCGAGGAGCAACGGCTGACGATCCGTCGGCAGTACCGGCCGGCGATCCGTCGGCGGCCGGTGCGGCGGCCCGTCCCCTTCCCGGGGGCGGGCCGTCGCCGTGTCAGCCGAAGCTCGCCTTCTCCAGCCAGAACTCCAGCACCGCGCGGTCGCCGAGGACCTGCACCTCGGGGGTGTCCAGCGGCAGCCGCCGGTAGAGGACGAGCAGCACGGAGGTGAGCGGGCCGCGCAGCGCGACCGTCGCCTTCTCGTGGCCCCGGCGCCAGGTGATGCCCGCGTCGGGCAGTTCGATGACCCATTCGGCGTTCAGGGCGGGGTCGGTGTCGGTGGCGTGCAGGTGGATGGTGCGGCCGGGGGCCCGCAGGTCCTTCGCCGGCCCGTCCGGCAGGGCCCGCTGCACGAACCGCACGATCTCCAGCCACTCCTCCAGCGCGTCGGCCGCCACGTCGGGCGCGACCGGCTCGGGGGCGCGGCCCGCCGCGAGCGCCGCGTCGGCGCCGTGGACGACCAGTTCGTGGCACATCCGGCGGGCCCAGAACCCGGCGTCGTGCCGGCCCGCCCAGGACCAGGCGTACGCGTCGGGGCCGGCCGCCCGCAGCGCGCCGGCGACCACCGAGGCGGACTCCTCCAGCCACCGGGCCAGCGCGTCGGCGTCCCCGCGCTCCTCGGGGCCTTCGACGCCGGGCACCTGGTCCATGGGGATCTCGGCGGTGGCGCGGGTGCGGACGATGTGCTCCGTCCAGCGCAGCGCCCGGCCCACGTGCCGGACCAGGTCCTCCAGCGTCCAGTCCGGGCAGGTCGGCACCCGGGCCCCGGGGTCGGCGCCGGCGGCCGGCAACGCCCTGAACTTCTCTGCCTGGGCGAGGATTTCGTCGCAGTAGCGGTCGTGCGCGAGCGGCGTCGTCATGCGCTCACCCTACGAGCAGCGGGTCACCCGGCGCGGCAGCGTCCGCTCCCGGCGGAACGCTCACCCGAGCACGACCACGTCCGCCCCGTCGAACTCCACGCCGACCCGCTCCCCGGCCTCCGGCGCGTCCCGCAGCACGCAGGCCGCCTCCAGCGGGGGCGCGTCGCCCTCGGGGCGCAGGCGCACGGCGACGTGGGTGCCCTTGAAGGTGCGGGCGGCGACCGTGCAGCGCAGGCCCTCGCCGGGGGCGACGAGCCGGACGCCGGCCGGGCGGACCAGCACCGGCCGGGTGCCCTGCGGGCTGCCCGCCGGGACCGGCAGCTTGCCCCAGGGGGTGTCGGCGGCGTCCCCGGCGACGGTCGCCTCGACGACGTTGTCGAAGCCGAGGAACCGGGCGACGAACGCGTCGGCGGGCCGCTGCCACACCTCGGACGGTGTGCCCTGCTGGGCGATCCGCCCGTCCCGCATCACCACGACCCGGTCGGCCAGCGCGAACGCCTCGCCCTGGTCGTGGGTCACGGCGAGCACCGTGGTGCCCAGCCGGCCGAACAGCTCCCGCAACTCCACCACCAGCCGTTCCCGCAGCGAGCGGTCGAGCTGGCCGAGCGGCTCGTCCAGCATGAGCAGCCGGGGCCGGGGGGCCAGCGCCCGCGCGAGGGCGACCCGCTGCTGCTCGCCGCCGGAGAGCGCGGCCACCGACCGCCGTCCGGCGCCGGGCAGCCCGACCAGCTCCAGCAGCTCCGCGACCCGCGCCCGCTGTTCCCCGCGGGACGCGCCCCGGATGCGGGGTCCGAAGGCGACGTTCCCGGCGACGTCCCGCTGCGGGAAGAGCTGATGGTCCTGGAACATCAGGCCGACCTCCCGCCGGTGCGCGGGCACCCCGGTCTGGTCCCGGCCGTCGAGCAGCACCCGTCCGGCGTCCAGCGGCTGGAGTCCGGCGACCGTCCGCAGCAGTGTCGACTTGCCGCTGCCGCTGGGTCCGAGGACGCACACCACCTCGTGCTCGGCGACCGTGAGGTCGACGGCGTCGAGCACGGCCCGGCCGCCGAAGCGGACGGTCGCCCGTTCCAGGCTCAGCATCCTCAGAACTCCCCGCTCCGGTCGGTCCGCAGCCGCTCCAGCACCAGCAGCGCCACCGCGCACACGATCATCAGAATCGTCGAAAGGGCCATCGCCTGGCCGTAGTTCATGTCCCCCGGCCGGCCCAGCAGCCGGGCCACGGCCACCGGCAGCGTCGGGTTGTCGGGCCGCGCGATGAACACCGTCGCCCCGAACTCGCCCAGCGACACCGCGAAGGCGAAGCCGGCCGCGACGAGCAGTGCCCGCCGCACCAGCGGCAGGTCCACCTCCCGCCAGACCCGCCACGGCGACGCGCCGAGCACGGCCGCCGCCTCCCGCAGCCGTCCGTCCACCGCCCGCAGCACCGGCAGCATGGTCCGTACGACGAAGGGGACCCCGACCAGTGCCTGCGCGAGCGGCACCAGGACCCAGGAGGAGCGCAGGTCCAGCGGCGGCTCGTCCAGCGCGATCAGGAACCCGAAGCCGACGGTCACCGCGGACACCCCGAGCGGCAGCATCAGCAGCGCGTCGAAGCCCCGCACCAGCCGGCCCGCGTCCCGCCGGGCCAGCGCCGCGGCCGCGAGCCCGCCGATCAGCACGGCGATCCCGGTCGCGGCGAGGGCGTACGTCAGCGAGGTGCCGACGGCGTCGATCGGCGGGACGAGGAACGTGCCGCCGTCCTCACGGGTGAGCGCCCGGTAGTAGCCGAACCCGCCGTCCCCGAAGGACCGCTGTACCAGCACGGCCAGCGGCAGCAGGATCAGCACCGGCACGGTGAGCAGCACTCCGCCCAGCAGCGCCCACTGCCCGCCGCCGCGCGGCCGGCGCGCGGTCGCCGCCGCGTCGACCAGTCTCAGCGCGGTCTCCCGCCGCCGTACGGTCGCGGCGTGCACGGCGAGGATCGCGGCGACCGCGGCGAACTGGACCAGGGTCAGCACCGCCGCGGTGCCGAGGTCGAAGAGCTGGGAGGTCTGCCGGTAGATCTCCACCTCCAGGGTGGCGAAGGTGGGTCCGCCGAGGATCTGCACGACGCCGAAGGAGGTGAAGGTGAACAGGAACACCATCAGCGCGGCGGCGGCCACGGCGGGTGCGAGCGCCGGCAGGGTGACCCGCCGCCAGGCCCGGAAGGGCGACGCGCCGAGCATCCGCGCGGCCTCCTCCTGCCGGGGGTCGAGCTGCGCCCACAGGCCGCCGACGGTGCGGACGACGACGGCGTAGTTGAAGAAGACGTGCGCGAGCAGGATCGCCCACACGGTCGTGTCCAGCCGTACGCCCCACAGGTCGTCCAGCAGCCCGCCCCGGCCGACCAGGGCCAGGAACGCCGTGCCGACCACCACGGTCGGCAGCACGAACGGCACGGTGACCACGGCCCGCAGCACCTGCTTGCCGGGGAAGTCGAGGCGGGCGAAGACGTACGCGGCGGGGAGGGCGATCAGCAGGGTGAGGGCGGTGGAGGCGAGCGCCTGCCAGGTGGTGAACCACAGCACGTGCCGTACGTCGGCGGAGGCGGCCACCTCGGTGATCCGCCCGAGGTGCCAGCCGTCGCCGTCCTTCAGTCCCCGGGCGACGATCGCGGCGACCGGGTAGGCGAAGAAGACGGCGAAGAACGCCACGGGCCCGGCGACCAGGCCGAGCCGCGCGGCGCCCGCCCGCCGCCGGGCGGCTACTTCAGTACGAGCGAGGTCCACGACTTGACCCAGTCGTCACGGTGTGCGGCGATCTTCGCCGGGTCCATGGTCTCCGGATCGGTGACGTCCGGCATGTTGGCGGTGTACACGGCGGGCAGCTTCGCGTCGCCGAGCACCGGGTTGACGAACATGTTCAGCGGCATGTCCTCCTGGAACGTCCTGCTGATCAGGAAGTCGAGGAGCGCCTTGCCGCCCTCGGGGTTCCTGGCATTGCTCAGCAGGCCCGCGAACTCGGTCTGCCGGAAGCAGGTGCCCGTGGCGACGCCGGTGGGCGCGGTGTCGGGCTGCGGGTCGGCGTAGACGACCTCGACGGGCGGTGAGGAGGCGTAGGAGACGACGAGCGGCCGGTCACCGCCGGTCTTCCTGCCGCCGGCCGACCCGGAGAACTCCTCGTTGTACGCCTGCTCCCAGCCGTCGACCACCTTCACCCCGTTGGCCTTGAGCTTCTTCCAGTACGCCTCCCAGCCCCCGTCGCCGTACGCGGCGGCGGTGCCGAGCAGGAAGCCGAGGCCGGGCGAGGAGGTCCCGGCGTTCTCGGTGACCAGCAGGTCCTTGTACGCGGGCTCCGCGAGGTCCGCGAAGGTCTTCGGCGGGTCGAGCTTGTGCTCGGCGAAGTAGGCCTTGTCGTAGTTGACGCAGATGTCGCCGTAGTCGACGGGCGTGACCCGGTTCCGGTCGTCGAGCCGGTAGCGCCGGTCGATGCCGTCCAGTCCCTTCGCCGCGTACGGCTGGAACAGGCCGTTGTCGAGGGCGCGGGAGAGCAGGGTGTTGTCGACGCCGAAGAGGACGTCGCCCTGGGGGTTGTCCTTGGTGAGGACGGCCTTGTTGACGGCCTGCCCGGCGTCGCCGTCCTCCAGGACCCTGACCTTGTAGCCGGAGCTCTTCTCGAAGGCGGCGATGACGTTCTTCGACGCGGCCCACGAGTCGTGGCTGACCAGGGTGACGGTTCCGCTGTCCCCGGCCGTCTCGTCGCCGGACGAGGACCCGCACGCGGACACGGCGACCAGGCCCAGTCCGACGACCGCGGCGGCCATGCCCTTCTTGGTGATGCTCACTGATTCCTCCTGGGACGTCCAGGAGAAGACGCGGCCCTGCCCGGAGCCCCTCGCGGGGTGCCGGGCAGGGCGCAACAGCTCGAGTGGTGACCGATCTCCCTACCCAGAATGACCTGGGCCAGGTTCGGAGGGTCTGCGGCCGGTGCCGCACTCTCAGCGCTGTGGCGCTCCCCTGTCGGAATATGAAGATGTGTTCTTACGTCGGTCAGGTTACCGCTCGCTGGCGGCGAGCTGGCCACACGCCCCGTCGATCTCCTGCCCGCGCGTGTCCCGGATGGTCACCGGCACGCCGTGGGCGGCGATCGCCTCCACGAACGCCTTCTCGTCCTCGGGCCGCGAGGCGGTCCACTTGGAGCCGGGCGTCGGGTTGAGCGGGATGAGGTTGACGTGCACGGGCTTGCCCCTGAGCAGCCGCCCGAGCCGGTCACCGCGCCACGCCTGGTCGTTGATGTCGCGGATGAGGGCGTACTCGATGGAGAGCCGGCGCCCGGACCTGGCCGCGTACTCCAGTCCGGCGTCGAGCACCTCGCGCACCTTCCACCGGGTGTTGACCGGCACGAGGGTGTCGCGCAGCTCGTCGTCGGGGGCGTGCAGGGAGATCGCGAGCCGGCACTTGAAGCCCTCGTCGGCGAACCGGTGGATGGCCGGGACGAGCCCGACCGTCGACACGGTGATCCCCCGCTGCGACAGCCCGAGGCCGTCGGGCTCGGGGTCGGTGAGCCGCCGGATGGCGCCGACGACCCGGTTGTAGTTGGCGAGCGGCTCGCCCATCCCCATGAACACGATGTTGCTGAGCCGGGCCGGCCCGCCGGGGACCTCCCCGTCCCTGAGCGCCCGCATGCCGTCGACGATCTGGTGCACGATCTCCGCGGTCGACAGGTTCCGGTCGAGGCCGGCCTGCCCGGTGGCGCAGAACGGGCAGTTCATCCCGCAGCCCGCCTGGGAGCTGATGCACATGGTCACCCGGTCCGGGTACCGCATGAGCACCGACTCGACCAGCGTCCCGTCGAACAGCCGCCACAGCGTCTTGCGGGTGGTGCCCTCGTCGGTCGCCAGGTGCCGCACGACGGTCATCAGCTCGGGCAGCAGCGCGTCGCGCAGCCGCTCCCGCGAACCGGCGGGGATGTCGGTCCACTGCTCCGGCTCGTGCGCGTACCGCGCGAAGTAGTGCTGCGACAGCTGCTTCGCCCGGAACGCCTTCTCACCGGCCGCGACGACCGCCTCCTTGCGCTCGGCGGGCGAAAGATCGGCGAGATGCCGCGGCGGCTTCTTGGCTCCGCGCGGCGCGACAAAGATGAGTTCTCCGGGCTTAGGCATGGCCTTACCAGTGTCGCAGATCAAATCCCGTGCCCCGGGGCGCGAGGAGACCCCTGGTCGTCGCGGGACGGTTCGTGCAGGGCCGTCGGGAACACCACCCGGCCGACCCGGTCATCCACGACCGCCGGACCGGTCGGGGGTTCGGTGCGGGCGAGTGCCTGCCAGGCACCGAGGGCGAGCCGGGCCAGTTCCGGTATGTGCTGCGCATGGACGGCGCCACGGGAACGGCTGCGGGCGAGATCACGCGGCTGCCAGTCACCGGACGTCCGGCGACGGCGGCTGTTCAGTGGCGGAGCCGTCGCCACCTGCAGCGTGTGCTCCAGCGCCAGGCCGCACACGTCGAGGCCCATCCGCTCGACCGCCGCCTGCTCGGCCTCCGGGGCTGCGGGGAGCAGCAGCGGCCAGCGGATCACCACCACCCTCTCCCACACCTCGGGCGGCACCGTGTTGGCCAGGTGGTGGCTCTCGCCCACGGGAAGGTCTCGAAGCCGGCGCTCGGCCTCCTGGGTCTGGCCCACGTAACAGAGCCCTGCCCCGGAGGCGAACACCCCGTACAGCACCGGGCCGATCACGGCGGAGCGGCCTTCGCCGGCGCTGGTCAGCAGGGCCGCCACCCGGTGGGCGAACCGGTAGCGGCGCTCCTGCCACTGCGCCAGCAGTGCGGCGTCCGCGAGCAGCGTCGTCAGCGAGGACCGCCAGGTGCGGTAGGCGTCCTCGTACGCCGGGTCGTCGACCGGCCCGTGCTCCAAGAGATCAGTCATGCACCGCAGGGTAGACGGACGGCGTCGGGCCCCGTCCTTGCAGGAGGACGGGGCCCGTCGAGCGCTGGGGGACGGTCAGCCCGACCCCACGAAGATCACCAGTAGGAGCCAGACCACCGGTGCCGTCGGCAGCAGGGAGTCCAGGCGGTCCATGATGCCGCCGTGGCCCGGGAGCAGGGTGCCCATGTCCTTGATGCCGAGGTCGCGCTTGATCATCGACTCGCCGAGGTCGCCCAGCGTGGCGCTGACGGCGACGGCCAGGCCCAGGAGGAGGCCCTGCCACCAGGCGCCGTCGTCGATGAGGAACTGCGTGCACAGCGCGCCGGCGGCCATCGCGAACGTCACCGCGCCGACCAGGCCCTCGCGGGTCTTGCCGGGGCTGATCCGCGGGGCCAGCTTCTTCTTGCCGAAGCGCCAGCCGACGGCGTACGCGCCGGTGTCGCTGACGACGGTCAGTATCAGGAAGACCAGCACCCGCCACGGCCCGTCGTCCGCGGCCAGCATCATGGCGACGAACGTGGCCAGGAACGGCACGTAGAACGCGGCGAAGACGCCCGCCGTGACGTCCCGCAGGTAGTCCTGCGGCGGCTGTGCCATCCGCCAGACGAGGACCGCGAGCGCCGTCAGCGCCATGGCGACCCACGCCCCGTCGGCGCCCCGCGCGTAACCGGCGACGATCATGGCCGCACCGCCGACCGCGAGCGGGACGAGCGGCGCGCGGATGCCCTTGCGCTCCTCCAGCCGCTTGGTCAGCTCCCACAGCCCGACCACGACGGCGACGACGATCACGCCGACGAAGACGGCCTTGACCACGAACAGCGACGCGATGATGACCACGCCGAGCCCGACCCCGACCCCTATGGCGGCACCCAGGTCGCGCCCCGCGGTCTTCTTCTGCGGCGGGGGCGCCGGCTGCGGGGCGTCGTGCATGGGCTCCGGATTCCCCGGCACGGCCGCGTACGGCTGCGGCCGCGCCGGCGAGGTCTCGTCTCGGAACGGGGGTCCGCCCCGCGGAGCGGCCCCCCGCCCCTCATCCTGGTCTCCGCCGAAGTCGGGTACGTCGGGCACGATGGGCATGGGGCGAGTCTGCTGCGCGTACGGCGCATCGTACGCGGGACCCGCCGGGGCAGCCCCCTGGACAGGTCCCTGCTCGGACGGGCCCCAGTACCCGGCTTGTGGCGGCGCCCCCCAGGAAGAGTCGTTCATCAGACCTCGAGCAGCTCCGCTTCCTTGTGCTTGAGGAGCTCGTCCACCTGGGCGACGTACTTCGCGGTGGTGTCGTCGAGTTCCTTCTCCGCGCGGCGGCCCTCGTCCTCGCCGACCTCGCCGTCCTTGACGAGCTTGTCGATGGCGTCCTTGGCCTTGCGGCGCACGGAACGGATGGAGACCTTGGCGTCCTCGCCCTTGCTCCTGGCGACCTTGATGTACTCGCGGCGGCGCTCCTCGGTCAGTTCGGGGAACGTCACGCGGATGATGTTGCCGTCGTTGCTCGGGTTGACACCGAGGTCGGAGTCACGGATCGCCTGCTCGATGTTGCGCAGGGCGGTCTTGTCGAACGGCGTGACCACGGCCATCCGCGGCTCGGGCACGGAGAACGAGGCCAGCTGATTGATCGGCGTCGGCGCGCCGTAGTAGTCGGCCACGATCTTGTTGAACATCGCCGGGTGCGCACGGCCGGTGCGGATCGCGGCGAAGTCCTCCTTGGCGACCACGACGGCCTTCTCCATCTTCTCCTCGGCTTCGAGGAGGCTCTCTTCGATCACCACTTGCTCCTGCGTGTCTTGAGTAGGCCCGGCCGCTGTTCCCCCGCGAGGGGTGGCGGCCGGCTGCGTCGCGTCTTCTTCCTGCACGGTTCCCGACCGGCAGGACATTGTCCATCCCCCGGCCAGGGGGTCAGTCACGGCTGTTCTGGTCCCCCACGAGCGTGCCGATCTTCTCACCCTTGACGGCGCGGGCGATATTGCCCTCCTTCAGGAGCTCGAAGACCACGATGGGCAGCTTGTTGTCACGGCAGAGCGTGACCGCCGTGGCGTCGGCGACCTTCAGGTCCCGGGTGATGACCTCGCCGTACCCGAGGGCGTCGAACTTCACCGCGTCCGGGTTGGTCTTCGGGTCGGAGTCGTAGACCCCGTCCACGCCGTTCTTGCCCATCAGCAGCGCCTCGGCGTCGATCTCCAGGGCGCGCTGCGCGGCGGTGGTGTCGGTGGAGAAGTACGGCATGCCCATGCCGGCGCCGAAGATGACCACGCGCCCCTTCTCCAGGTGGCGCACGGCGCGCAGCGGGATGTAGGGCTCGGCGACCTGGCCCATGGTGATGGCGGTCTGCACGCGGCAGTCGACGCCCTCCTTCTCCAGGAAGTCCTGGAGGGCGAGGCAGTTCATGACGGTGCCGAGCATGCCCATGTAGTCGGAGCGGGCCCGGTCCATGCCGCGCACCTGCAGTTCGGCGCCGCGGAAGAAGTTCCCGCCGCCGATGACGATCGCGATCTGCGCGCCGTCCCGGACGACGGCCGCGATCTCGCGCGCGATGGCGTGCACCACGTCGGGGTCGACGCCCAGGCCCCCGCCGCCGGAGAAGGCCTCTCCGGACAGCTTCAGCAGAAACCGGCCGCTTACTTTGCCGTCGTCGCTCTTCTCGGCCTTGGTGGTCATGGAGATCTCGCCTCTTTTACGTGGGTCACACATACGAAGGAGGCCATTGCCGGGGGGTGGTTCTCATCCCTGCGCGGCAATGGCCTCCTCGTCAGATCTGCTGTCGTCCGCGACGCGCGGGTGCGCGGACGACTGCTGCCGACCCTACCGGGGCCGGGTGTCCGTCGCGGTGCGGACTCAGATGCCGACCTTGATGCGCGAGAAGCGCTTCAGGGTGACACCGGCCTCGTCCAGGACCTTCTGGACGGACTTCTTGTTGTCCAGCGCGTACGGCTGGCCGAGGAGCGTGGCGTCCTTGAAGAAGCCGTTGAGGCGGCCCTCGACGATCTTCGGCAGGGCGGCCTCGGGCTTGCCCTCGGCGCGGGTGGTCTCCTCGGCGATGCGACGCTCGGACTCGACGACCTCGGCCGGCACGTCCTCCTTGGAGAGGTACTTCGGCGCGAAGGCGGCGATGTGCTGGGCGACGCCCTTGGCGATCTCGGCGTTCGGCTTGTCGAGCTCGACGAGGACACCGATCTGCGGGGGCAGGTCGGGCATCGTGCGGTGCATGTAGGCGGTGACGTAGCCGTCGGCGAACTGCGCGAAGCGGTCCAGGACGATCTTCTCGCCGAGGTTGGCGTTGGCCTCGTCGACGTACGCCTGGACGGTCTTGCCGGCCTCGATCTCGGAGGCGAGCAGCGCGTCGAGGTCGGCCGGGGAGGTCTTGGCGACGTGCTCGGCGATCGTGGTGGCGACGGCCTGGAACTTCTCGCCCTTGGCGACGAAGTCCGTCTCGCACTTCAGCTCGACGATGACACCGGAGGAGTTGTCGTCGGCGATGATCGAGACCACGGCGCCGTTCTCGGCGGAGCGGCCCTCGCGCTTGGCGACGCCCTTCTGGCCCTTGATGCGGAGCGCCTCGACGGCCTTCTCGACGTTGCCCTCGGCCTCGTCCAGCGCCTTCTTGCAGTCCATCATGCCGGCGCCCGTGAGCTCACGGAGCTTCTTGACGTCGGCGGCGGTGTAGTTCGCCATGATTCAGGAATCTCTCTCGAAGTCTGAAGATCTACGGGCCGAAACGGCGGGGGCTTCGTGGGCCCCCGCCGTCCAGAACCCGAAGGGTGTGAGGGGTCAGGCCTGCTCGGCGTCCGCGGCGGGGGCCTCGGCGGCCGGAGCCTCGGCGGCGGCCTCGGCAGCCGGCGCCTCCTCGGCGGCGGGGGCCTCGGCGGGCTTCTCGGCCTCGGCCTCGGCGGCGGCCGGGGTCTCCTCGGCCTTCTTCTCGCCCTCGAGCAGGTCGCGCTCCCACTCGGCCAGCGGCTCGCCCGCGGCCTTCTCGCCCTTGCCCTCGGTGGCGACACCGGAGCGGGCGATGAGGCCCTCGGCGACCGCGTCCGCGATCACACGGGTGAGCAGGGTGACGGAGCGGATCGCGTCGTCGTTGCCCGGGATCTTGTAGTCGACCTCGTCGGGGTCGCAGTTGGTGTCGAGGATCGCGACGACCGGAATGTTCAGCTTCCGGGCCTCACCAACGGCGATGTGCTCCTTCTTGGTGTCCACGATCCAGACGGCGCTGGGAACCTTGGACATCTCGCGGATACCACCGAGGGTCTTCTCCAGCTTGGCCTTCTCGCGCGAGAGCACGAGAAGCTCCTTCTTGGTCAGACCGGACGCGGCGACGTCCTCGAAGTCGATCTGCTCGAGCTCCTTGAGGCGCTGCAGACGCTTGTAGACGGTCGAGAAGTTGGTGAGCATGCCGCCCAGCCAGCGCTGGTTGACGTAGGGCATGCCGACGCGGGTGGCCTGCTCGGCGATGGCCTCCTGCGCCTGCTTCTTCGTGCCGACGAACATGACCGTGCCGCCGTGGGCGACGGTCTCCTTGACGAACTCGTAGGCGCGGTCGATGTACGACAGCGACTGGAGCAGGTCGATGATGTAGATGCCGTTGCGCTCGGTGAAGATGAAGCGCTTCATCTTCGGGTTCCAGCGACGGGTCTGGTGACCGAAGTGGACGCCGCTCTCCAGCAGCTCCCGCATCGTGACGACGGCCATGGCCGTATCTCCTTGAAGTTCTCGGTTGTGCCGCGGGAACCGGACGGCTCCCGCGCCTGACGCCCGCTTGCGCCGTGCCACTGAGGACCGAGGGGCGCTGACGCAAGACGTGGTGCTGTCTCGCGCCGGGGCGTGCGAAGTCGACCCGGTGACCCGGGTCGCCACCAGAAGTGTACGGGACCCGGAGAGCACCGGGTGACGCCGATATCCACAACCCGCGAGTTGTCCACAGCCCCGAGCAGGCACAGGCCCCTCCGCGGCACGGTTCCCCCATGCGAGAACAGCCACGACGACGACCGTCACGTACGGAACCGCACCGGCGCCGCGCGGCACGGCGCCGCACCGGGATACGAGTGCGCGCCTGGCCGGCGCTGCTGGTGCCGGCCGCGCTGCTGCCGGCGCTCATCCCGGCCCCCGTGCCGCCACACCCCCCGCCACGGCCGGCCGCGGCCTCCGACCCGCTGGTCCCGGCCGTCGCCCGGACCTGGCCGCTCGCGGGACGGCCCACCGTCCTGCGGGGCTGGTCCCCACCGGCGACGCCCTACGGACCGGGCCACCGCGGAGTGGACCTGGCCGCCGCGCCGGGGACGGCGGTACGGGCGGTGGCGGCGGGCCGGGTGACCTTCGCCGGCCGGGTGGCGGGCCGGGGCGTGATCTCGGTGGAACTGGCGGACACGGGCACCGACCCACCCCTGCGCACGACCTACGAGCCGGTACGGGCCTCCGTCCGGAAGGGCGACACGGTGAACCCCGGCACCCCGGTCGGCACCCTGGAGCCCTCCGCCGCCCACTGCCCGGACGGCTGCCTCCACTGGGGCCTGCGCAGCGGCAGCGCCTACCTGAACCCCCTGTCCCTGCTCCCGCCCTGGCTCCTCGGGGGCGCCCCACCCCGGCTGCTGCCGGTGCTGGGGGTTCCACTGCCATGACGGGGGGCGGCCGGAGCGGGTGGGAGGAGGGGGGGAGACGCCCGGTAGGGGGTGGGAACGGCCGGCGGACGGTGCGGACGGCCGGTGGACGGCCGGCGGGCGGTGCGGACGGCCGGTTCGGGGTGACCGGGAGGGGTGGCGGGGCGGGCCTGTGCGCTGACGGCTGGGGTGGGGCGGGTGGCGGGGAGGGGTGGGTGGGGGGAGGGGGAGGGGGAGGGACCCTCCCCCGAGGAAGCTCCCCGACGCCCGGTCCCGCCTCCCTCAGCCCCCCACCCCCCGCAGCACCATCGACACCGCCGCCTCGGTGATCACGGTCGGGTCCTCCGCCGCGCCCAGTTCGATCCGCCGTACCGCCGCGTCGACGACGCCCTGGAGCAGCATCGCCGCCAGCCGTGGCTGGTCGTGTCCCATGGCTCCGAGCGCTTCGACGATCATGGCCACCAGTCCGCCGTGGGCGGCCCGGATCTTCTCCCGGGCGCCGGCGTCCAGTTCGCTGGCGGAGATGGCGACGACGGCGCGGTGCCGCCGGTCGCCGACCAGTTCCAGTTGCTTGCGTACGTAGGCTTCGACCTGGTCCTCCGGCCGGTCGGCCGCGGCCATGGCGGCTTCCACCTCGGCCGCCCAGACCGGGAAGTCGACCGCGCAGAGTTCTTCCACGACCGCGGCGCGCGACCGGAAGTACTCGTACACGGAGGACCGCGCGAGGCCCGTCCGCTCGGCGAGGGCGGGGAAGGTCAGTGCCTCCGTCCCGCCTTCGGACAGCAGGGAGCGTGCCGCGTCCAGCAGGGCGGCACGCTGCATCGACCGGTGCTCGGCCACAGAGGCCGCTCGAATCCTTGGCACGTCAACCACTGTACGGACGCGTCGCCCCGGACGGGAGACGCCGTCCCGGGACGGCTGTCCGGGACGGCTCCTCGGCGCCCCGGCGGGCCTCGGTCGGCGGGACGGGGGTCAGCGTCCGAATCCGGCCAGCTTCGCCCGCAGTTGCAGTACGGACTTGGTGTGGATCTGGCTGACCCGGCTCTCGGTCACCCCGAGCACGTGGCCGATCTCGGCCAGGGTGAGCCCTTCGTAGTAGTAGAGCGTGACGACGGTCTTCTCGCGTTCCGGGAGGGTGTTGATCGCGCGGGCGAGGAAGCGGCGCAGTTCCCGGTCCTCGGCCACCTCCACCGGATTGTCGGCGGCGGTGTCCTCCAGGGTGTCCATGAGGCTGAGCCGGTCACCGCCGCCGTCTCCGCCGGCGTGCAGCAGTTCTTCCAGCGCCACCACGTTGGCCAGGGACAACTGGCTGAAGACCGCGTGCAGTTCCTCGACGGCGATGCCCATCTCGTCGGCGACCTCCCCTTCCGTGGGGGTACGGCGCAGGCGTGCCTCCAGGGTGGCGTAGGCGCGTTCCACGCTGCGGGCCTTCTGCCGGACGGAGCGCGGGATCCAGTCCAGGGCCCGCAGTTCGTCGATCATGGCGCCCCGGATGCGGGTGATCGCGTACGTCTCGAACTTGATCTCGCGGCCGAGGTCGAACTTCTCGATCGCGTCGATCAGCCCGAACACTCCGGACGACACGAAGTCCGCCTGTTCGACGTTGGGCGGCAGACCCACGCTCACCCGGCCCGCCACGTACTTCACCAGGGGCGAGTAGTGCAGGATCAGCTGTTCCCGCAGCCGTTCGTCCCCCGTCGTCTTGTACGACCGCCACAGCTCGTCGAGCGTCGAGGGGGCGGGCGGCCGCACGCTGCCACCGTCGCGGGCGGCTGGGGGGACCGCCGCCCGTCCGGGCCCGGAGGTGTGCTGGGGCATTCGTCGCCTTGTGCCGTTCTGCCGTGTTCTGGTGCCGTCTGCGGACTGTCGGTCCGGTGTCTGGATGGTGCCTGTCTGCGCGGGGTCTTCACGGGGGTCTTCGTGAGCGTAGCGTGACTGGACTGTCGCGGTGTGCGAAGAGAGGGCGTCGAAGGGTGCGCAGATACGTTCCGTCGGACGCTCTCCCGATACCCGCCGATCGCTCTGTGTGATCACTCGAATACCTCAACTGCGGGAATTCCCAAGGGCGTAGGGGTTCCCCCGGACGGCCGAACACGCTCGGTCAGCATGGGTCGTGGGCCGTGCGGGTCGAGATCATCGCCTGGCGTGTCAACTTCCAGCCGTCGTCGTGTCGTTCGACGTAACCGAGTGCTCGAAGCTCGTACAGCCTCGCGATGGCGTCGTCCTGTGAGGTCTGTGCGCGGCGTGCGATCCCGGCGGGTGTCGCGCTGCCGCGCCCCGGCAGGGCTGCCAGGACCTGCCGGGCGCCGGGTTCGAGGAGGTCGGTGGGGAGGACGGGGCCGCGCCGGTCCGGGGCCAGTTCGCCGATGTCGCCGACCAGCTCGACGATCTCCGCGGCGTCGGTGACGAGGACGGCGTCGGCGCGCAGCAGTTCGTGGACTCCGGCGGAGAGGGCGCTGGTGGCCGGGCCGGGCACGCCCATCACGTGCCGGCCCAGGCGGCGGGCGGCCCGTGCGGTGACGAGGGAGCCGCTGCGGTGGGCGGCCTCCACGACGGCCGTGCCGCGGGTCAGCGCGGCGATCACCCGGTTGCGGAGGATGAACCTGCTGGGTGTCGGGTGCTCGCCGGGTGGCAGTTCCCCGACCACCAGGCCCTGGTCCGCGATTCTCCTGATCAGCTCGGTGTGGCCGCGGGGGTAGGGCCGGTCGACGCCGCAGGCGAGGACGGCGACGGTGGCCCCGCCGGCTCCGAGGGCGCCCCGGTGGGCGGCGCCGTCCACCCCGTAGGCGCCGCCGGAGACCACGACCCAGCCGCGCTCGGCGAGGTCGGCGGCGAGTCCGGCCGCCATGTGCGCCCCGTACGCGGTGCAGGCGCGGGCGCCGACCAGGGCGACGGATCTCAGGGCCCACATCCGCAGGCTGGCCCGGCCGCGGACCCACAGCCCGAGGGGCCGGGCGTCCCCCAGGTCGTCGAGCTGTCCGGGCCATTCGGGGCTGCCCGGTGCCACGAACCGCACGCCCGCGGCCCGCGCGGTGTCCAGGTCCCGGACGGGGTCGGCCCGCTCGGCGCGGGCTCGCAGTCCGGCCCAGCGCCGCTCGGTCGTGCCCGGCGGCGGGGGTCCGTCGCAGGTCAGCCGGCGGACCACCTCTCGTGTGCCGTATTCCCTGATCCACCGCCCGCCGGTCTCGTCGCCGGGTTCGATGACGCGGGTGAGGAAGACGCGGTCGAGCAGCGCCTCGTCCGCCTCTTCCTCGGTCCGCCCTGCTTCTTCCTCGGTCCGCCCCGCCTCTCCCCCGGTCCACCCCCGCGCTCCCCCGAGTCGCCCCGCGCCGTCCGGCCCGGTCGGTGCCCGGGCCGGCGCCTGGGCCGCCGGGCCGCCCTTCTCCTCCTCCGCGCTCACGTCATCGCCCCGATCGTCATGGGCGTGCCGCGCGGTACCCCGGTGCGCAGGTGCAGGGCCAGGGCGACGTCCCCGGCGTCCGGCCGGTCGTGGCCGGTGAGGTCGGCGACGGTCCAGGCGACGCGCAGCACCCGGTCGAGGCCGCGGGCGGTGAGGGCGCCGCGGTCGAGGCTGCGTTCGGCTTCGTCGAGTGCGCCCGGTACGGCGTACCAGCGGCTGCGCAGTTCGCGTCCGGGGATTTCGCTGTTGGTGCGCCAGGGGGTGCCGGCGAGCCGGGCGGCGGCGCGTTCCCGTGCCGCGCGCACCCGGTCGGCGACGGTGGCGGTGGATTCGCCGGGTGTGCCGCAGGCGGCCAGTTCGGTGCGGGTGACGCGGTCGACCTCGACCCGGAGGTCGACGCGGTCGAGCAGGGGGCCGGAGAGCCGGGACTGGTAGCGGCGGATCGCGGCGGGTGAGCACTCGCAGAGGTGGTCCCTCAGGGAGAAGCGTCCGCACGGGCAGGGGTTGGCGGCGAGGACCATCAGGAACCGGGCGGGGAAGCGGACGACGCCGGCGCTGCGTGCGATGACGACGTGGCCGTTCTCCAGTGGCTGCCGGAGGGCGTCGAGGGCCTGGCCGCTGAATTCCGGGGTCTCGTCCAGGAAGAGGACGCCTCGGTGGGAGAGGGAGACGGCTCCGGGTCGCGCGATGCCGGGGCCGCCGCCGACCAGTGACTGCATGGTCGCGGAGTGGTGGGGTGCGCAGTAGGGGGCGGTGTCGATGAGGGGCCTGCCGGGGGGCAGCAGGCCGGCGACCGAGTGCACGGCCGTGACCTCCAGGGATTCCTGGCGGGTGAGCCGGGGCAGGAGGGCGGGCAGCCGCTCGGCGAGCATGGTCTTGCCGGCGCCGGGCGGGCCTTCCAGGAACAGGTGGTGGCCGCCGGCCGCGGCGACCTCGGCGGCTGTGCGGGCCGCCGGCTGGCCCACGACGTCGGCGAGGTCGTGTCCGGGGTCGTAGGCGGCCGCGCCGGGCATGCCGGTGGCCGCGCCGGTGCCGGGGACGCGCAGTCCGGCCAGCAGTGGGTCGGGACGGCCCTGCTGGTCGGGTTCCTCTTCGGGTACGGGTTCGTCGGCGAGTACGGCGATGAGCTGGCGCAGGCTGCGGACGCCGAGCACGGAGACGCCGGGCACCAGGGACGCCTCGGCGGCGGCGCTCTCGGGCACGACCACCTGTTCGTATCCGGCGTCGGCTGCGGCCAGCACCGCCGGGAGGATGCCCCGTACGGGCCGTACCCGGCCGTCGAGGCCGAGTTCCCCGATCATGACGATGTCGGCGAGCACCCGGGGGTCGATCCGCTCGGCTGCGCCGAGGACGGCCGCGGCGACGGCCATGTCGAAGCCGCTGCCGCTCTTGGGCACGGATGCCGGGCTGAGGCCCACGGTCAGTTTCTTCTGCGGCCACTGCACGCCGGAGTTGACCACGGCGGCCCTGACCCGGTCCCGGCTCTCGGTGAGGCTCTTGTCGGGCAGGCCGACCAGGGTGAAGGCCGCGACGCCGGGTTCCAGGTCGGCCTGGACCTCGACGACGACTCCTTCGACTCCGGCGAGGGCCACCGAGCAGGTGCGGGCGAACGCCATCACGCCACCCCCCGCGCGTGTTCCACGACGGGTGCGCCGCGTCGCGGCAGGAGCACGCCGACGAGGTCGATGCGGACACCGCCGGGCGGTGTTCCGCCGTGGGTCTGGGTCCAGCGCTGGGCGAGGTCACGGAGCCGCTCGGCCTTCTCCGGGGTCACCGCGGCCATCGGGTGCTCGAACGGACCTGCCCTGCGGGTCTTGACCTCGCAGACGACGAGGGTGTCGCCGTCCTGGGCGACGATGTCGATCTCGCCGGTCCTGCCGCAGCGCCAGTTGCGCTCCAGGACGGTCATTCCGGCTTCGGCCAGCCTGCGGGCGGCGAGGGTCTCGCCGTACTTGCCCATGGCGCTTCGTGCGTTCATGTGGGCACCACCTCCGGCGCTCACGGTCACGCAGGCCGGCCGGTCGCGTCGGCCGCGGTGGACTACTCACCGGTTGTGGATAACCCCGTCACTCTTGCGGGTGAGTTCGTGGGCGGGCCGGCACCGGGCCGGCTCATCCGCCGGGGAGCTCCAGGTCGTTCTTGTTCAGCTCCTCGATGTTCACGTCCTTGAACGTGAGAACCCTGACCTGTTTCACGAAACGAGCCGGCCGGTACATGTCCCAGACCCAGGCGTCCGCCATGGACACCTCGAAGAACACCTCACCCTGGACCGAGTGCACCTGCATCTCGTAGTCGTTGGTCAGATAGAAGCGCCGCTCGGTCTCGATCACGTATTTGAACAGACCGACGACGTCTCGGTACTCCCGGTAGAGCTTCAGCTCCATCTCGGTCTCGTACTTCTCGAGGTCCTCGGCGCTCATGGCATGTTCCCCTTCAGCCGTGCGATCCCACCATTGTGCGCCAGGTCCGTGAGCCGCTAGACGATTTCGGTGTCAAGGGTCACCGGCCCGGCCGGTGGACCCTCGTCGAGCAGCGTGCGCAGCAGCTCGGCGAGTCTGGTCGGATACACCGTCTCACGGGCCCGGGCCAGTTCCCCGCAGGTCCACCAGCGTGCTCCGGCCACACTGCGCCGCTCCAGCTCGGTCAGGGCGGTGGGCGCGGTCTCGGTCCGGGTGGTGCGGGCCAGGTAGTACCACTCGTCCTGGTCCCAGCGGCGGCCGGCGAACGGGAAGGAGCAGCGGCGCCGCCACAGTACGGGCCCGAGGTCGATCTCGGTGATGCCGGTCTCCTCGGTGAGTTCCCTGCGGGCGGCCTCCTCGCGGGTCTCGTCGCCTTCGACGCCGCCGCCCGGGGTGAACCACCAGTCGTCGGCCGGGTCGTCCGGTTCGTGGCCGTGGAGCAGCAGGATGCGGTCCTCGGGGTCGAGCAGGACGACCCGGGCGACCTTGCGGAGTCCGTCCGGCCCGCCGGACGCGGCCGGCCCGTCCGTCTCGCCGTGCGCGTCCGGCCCGCCGGTCCTGTCCGGGCGGTCGGCGCGGCCGTCCTCGTCCGCCCGTGCCGTCTCAGCGGACACCGGTGACCCCCTTCCGGGCGCGGGTGCGCGCGGCCCGCTCGGCCAGGGGTGCGTAGGCGGCTCCGCCCAGGATCAGGACGACGCCGGCGACCACGGCCCGGACGAGGAGCCGCAGGGGGCCGGGGGAGGACAGGGCGCCGAGTTCCGCGAAGCCGGACGGGCGGGGCAGCATGCCGTCCAGGGGCCAGACGACGGCGTCGACGCGGGCGTCCACGGCGGAGCGGGCCACCGTGCCGCCGGCCGCGTCGGTCAGGTGGGCGGTGGAGTCCAGTGAGGTGCGGCGCTCGTCGCCGAGCAGGAAGAGGCGGCCCTCGGGGACGGTGACGCCGGCGAAGCCGCTGGCCTCGGCCGCTTTCCCGGCGGGCAGGTACGGCTCGTCGATCTCCTTGCCGTTGACCTCGAGCTTGCCGTCCTCGCAGCAGGAGACGGTGTCGCCGCCGACCGCGACGACGCGCTTGACCATGGGTGCGTCGGCCCAGGCGGCGTCCTTGAAGACGACGACGTCACCGCGGCGCACGTCGGCGCCGTCGACGCGCTGGGCGAGTATCCGGTCGCCGGCGCCGATGGTCGGGGTCATGGAGTCGGTCGGCACAGTGTACGGCCGGTAGAGCACGGCGCCCCAGGCGAAACCGCCGAGGAACAGCACCATGCCGAGGGCGACGGCGAGCCCGGACAGCCGCCGGGCGGTCCGGCCGGCCGCCGGTCCGGTGGTCGCGCCGCGCCCGCGCGGGGCCGTACCAGTCGTGCTCTCGCCACCCATGAGGCCGCACCTTACCGGGCGTCACCCTGCCTGGTCAGCCCTCATCGGCCCGGAGATCACGCGGCGGTCCCGCCACCGACGGCCGCACCGAACCTCCGCGACCCCGACGCCGGCATCGGCCCCCGTACTCGCGAAGGCGAAGGCAAAGGCGATGGCGAAGGCGTGGACCCGTACGCGCGAAACCACCGGCCCGTACGCGCGAAGGCACCGCTCCCGGCACCCGCGAAGGCACCGCCCCGCGAACCCATCCCGCTCAGCGCGTGCCCACCGCCGGGTTCCGCCGGCGCCGCCACAGCACGAACGGCACGGCACCGGCGAGGGCCAGTCCCTGGGGTGCCACGGACAGGGCGCCGGCGGCCGACGCCTGGTCGTTCAGTCCGGCCTGGTCGAAGGTGTCCGGGACGGGCAGCGTGCTCCAGTGGTTGACCGGCCAGGCGACGACGATCGCGCGGCCGATGACTTCCTTGACCGGGACCATGCCGTTGTTCTTGTCGGCCTGGTTGTAGCGGGAGTCCCGGGAGTTCTGCCGGTGGTCGCCCATGACCCAGAGGTAGCCCTCGGGGACCTTGACCTTGAACTGGCCGCCCTGGTCGTCGACGCTGCACGGGGTGTTGCCCTGGTAGACGTACGACGCCTCGTCCAGGGCCTTGCCGTTGACCTTGAGGGGTCCGGTGCCGTTGCACTCGACGGTGTCGCCGCCGACGCCGATGACGCGCTTGATGAGGTCCTTCTCCTCCGCGGACGGCATCAGACCGACCCAGCTGAGGACTTTCTGGAGGGCGTTGGGCTGGGCCGTCGGCTCGCCGGCCAGCCAGTCGGCCGGGTCGTGGAAGACGACGATCTCGCCGCGCCCGGGTTCGGAGCCGAACCAGGGCGTGAGCTTGTCGACGAGGACGCGGTCGTTGATGGTGAGCGTGTTCTGCATCGACGCGGACGGGATGGAGAAGGCCTGCACCAGGAAGGTCTTGATCAGCAGCGCGAGCACGAGCGCGATGCCGATCAGGAGGGGCAGTTCCTTCCAGAAGGAGCGCTGTTTCCTCGCCGGCCGGGCGGGCGGGGGCGGTGCGCCCCCCGGCCGCCGGCCGTCTGTTCCGTCCGGGCCGCCGGGGCCGTCGGGTCCGCCTGTCATCGCGCCGTCTCCGTCCCGGCCCCGTTCCCGGTCCGTCCCGGCGTCACTCCCGGGGGCCGGGGCGCCGTTCACGGCCGGGCCGGCCGCGTCCACCGGGCGCCCGGGGCCCTCCTCGCCGTCGTGCCCGGACCGTGCGCCCACCGCCACATCCCCCACGCCATCTCCTTACTCCGTGCCGCCGCCTGCCCCTCGAACGGCGCAGGCCCACCACTCCCATAACGAGCGGGAGTTCCGCAGGGATCGGGAGCTGGATCATCTCGTTCGAATCTTCGGGGGCCACACTATGCGACGGGGCCGGGGCGGCGGACGCCGTGGCGCCCGGGTCGGCCACGGAGGCGTAGGTGTCCGGCTCGTTCAGGGTGGTCCAGTGTCCGAACGGCCAGGCGATCACCATGGCGCGGCCGACCACCTCGTCCTCGGAGACGGTGCCGAAGTCGGTGTCCTGGTGGTAGCGGGAGTCCGCGGAGTTGGAGCGGTGGTCGCCCATCACCCACAGCCGGCCCTGCGGGACGGTCACGTCGAACCGGGTCTCGGAGGGGACGTCCCCGGGGTTGAGGTAGTCCTCTTCCAGGGGGGTGCCGTTGACGGTGACGCGGCCCTGGGTGTCGCAGCACTCGACCCGGTCGCCGCCGACCCCGACGACCCTCTTGATCAGGTCCTTCTCGTCGTCGGAGGGGAGCAGGCCGATGAAGACGAGTGCTTCCTTGACCTGTTTGACGACGACGGGGTCGTCTCCGCCGCCGGTGGGCTGTTCGTCCTGGAGCCAGCCGCCGGGGTCGCGGAAGACGACGACGTCGCCGCGCTGCGGTTCGGAGCCGAACCAGGGGGTGAGCTTGTCCACCAGGACCCGGTCGCCGATCCGGATCGTCTGCTCCATCGAGCCCGACGGGATCACGAACGCCTGCACGAGGAACGTCTTCAGTACGAGGGCGATCACCACGGCGACGCCGATGAGGAGGGGTATCTCCTTGACGGCGCCGCGCCGCCGGCGCCGTTTGACCTTGCGCTGGAGTCTGCGCCGCTCCGCGCGGGTGCGTCCGCGTCCGGAGGCGCCGCCGGCGGGTCCTGCGGTACGCCGTGACCCGGTCGGCAGGAGGTTCTCCGCGGGGCTGCTGGGCGTGCCCCGGGGTTTGCCGCGGCTACCCATCCGCGTCCTTCGCGTGCTTGGCGTCCTTCGCGCCCTTCGCGGCGGGTACGGACGCGTAGGCGCCGGGCCGGTCCAGGACGGTGGCGTGGCCGAAGGGCCAGACGATCCAGTCGGCGCGGCCGACCACGTCGTCCACCGGGACCATGCCGCCGCCGGGCGAGCCGAGGTGGTCGCGGGAGTCGCTGGAGTCGGCGCGGTGGTCGCCGAGGACGAAGAGGGTGCCGGCCGGCACCACGACGTCGAAGGCGACGGTGGAGGGGCTGTCGCCCGGGTACAGGAACGCCGACTCGTCCACCGGCCGTCCGTTCACCTGGACCCTCCCCTCGTCGTCGCAGCAGGTCACGTGGTCCCCTCCGACCCCCACGACCCGTTTGATGTAGTCACCGTCCCCCCAGGTGCCGGTGCCGTCGAACACCACGATGTCGCCCCGCCGCGGTCCGGCACCGAAACGGTACGCCACCTTGTTCACGACGACCCGGTCGCCGACCCTCAGCCCGCGCTCCATGGAGCCGCTGGGGATGCGGAAGGGCTGGATCACGAAGGCGGAGAGCAGCAGCAGGAACAGCAGGAGGACCAGCAGGGTCACGGTGATCCAGCCGCCGGGGATCCACGCGGCGACCGCGCCCGGATACGCGGAACGCGACCGTCCCTCCCGGGGCTCCGGTTCCGGGGGTGACCCGGGGCCGGAGGGGCGGGAGGAGCGGTCGCGCTCCGTCTGCTGTGCTTCGTCGTCCATATCGGAGCCCGATGCTATCCGGCTCCGATGTGGATCTCGGCGCGAACCTCGTCGTGAGGTCCCGAGGCGACTCAGCTGTCGCGCTTCTCCTTGATCTTCGCGGCCTTGCCGCGCAGCTCACGGAGGTAGTACAGCTTGGCGCGACGGACGTCACCGCGGGTGACGAGCTCGATCTTCTCCACGATCGGGGTGTGCACCGGGAAGGTGCGCTCGACGCCGACGGAGAAGGAGACCTTGCGGACCGTGAAGGTCTCGCGCACGCCGGAGCCCTGGCGGCGGATGACGACGCCCTTGAACTGCTGCACGCGGGAGCGGTTGCCCTCGATGACGCGGACGTGCACGTTGACCGTGTCGCCCGGGCGGAAGGCGGGGATGTCGCTGCGCAGCGACGCGGCGTCGACGGTGTCGAGCAGGTGGGACATTTCGTCTGCTTTCCTCGCTGATGCCACAGGTCATCAGCGGAAACTAGGTGTTCGATGAGTGAGTGCCGTGCGGGCCGGGCGGGCGTCGTCTCCCCCTGTGGCAGGGGCGCACGCCGGCCGGGCGCACAACAGCCGCCTATTCTTCCACGCCGGGTGTCCTGCGCCAAAATCGGCCGTACGGTTTCCCGGCGGGGTCCGGTTCCCAGCCCAGGATGGAGAGCATCTCCCGGTCCTTCTTGTCGAAGCCCGCGGGGTCCGCGCCCTCGATCAGGTCGGGCCGGTGGGTGGTGGTGCGCTTGAGGGCCTCGTCGCGGCGCCAGCGGGCGATCCTGCCGTGGTGGCCGCTGAGCAGGACGTCCGGGATCTCGCGTCCGCGCCAGTGCGGGGGCTTGGTGTAGACGGGGCCTTCGAGGAGGCCGGCCATGGCGCCGGGTGCGAAGGAGTCGTCCCGGTGGGACTCGGCGTTGCCGAGGACGCCGGGCAGCAGCCGGGCGACGGCCTCGGTGACGACCAGGACGGCGGCCTCGCCGCCGGCCAGCACGTAGTCGCCGATGGAGACCTCGTAGACGTCCATCCGGGTCGCGTACTCGTCGATGACGCGGCGGTCGATGCCCTCGTAGCGGGCGGGGGTGAAGAGGAGCCAGGGGCGCTCGGAGAGGTGGACGGCGAGTTCCTGGGTGAAGGGCCGGCCGCTGGGCGTGGGCACGATGAGGGCGGGCGCGTGGGAGCCGGTCTCGTAGCCGTCGGCCAGGACGGTGTCCAGCGCCTCGCCCCAGGGATCGGTCTTCATCACCATGCCGGGGCCGCCGCCGTAGGGGGTGTCGTCGACGGTGCTGTGCCGGTCGTACGTCCAGGTGCGCAGGTCGTGGACGTGGACGTCGAGCTGTCCGCGGGATCGTGCCTTGCCGACCAGGGAGACGTTGAGCGGTTCCAGGTACTCGGGGAAGATCGTGACGACGTCGAGCCTCATCAGGCTTCTTCCTCGCGTGCGGAGGCGATCTCGGCGCGGTCGTCGATCAGTCCGGGCGGCGGGTCGATGACGGCGCGCTGCTGCTCCAGGTCGATCTCGGTGACGATCTCGGAGACGAACGGCACGTACACCTCGCTGCCGTCGGGCCGTTCGACGACGAAGAGGTCCTGGGTGGGCAGGTGGGAGATCTCGGTGATCCGGCCGACCTCGGTGCCGTCGGCGAGGACCACGTCGAGGTCCATCAGCTGGTGGTCGTAGTACTCGTCCTCCTCCTCGGGCAGCTCGTCGGGGTCGACGTCGGCGATGAGGAGGGTGTTGCGCAGTGCCTCTGCGCCGGTGCGGTCGGTGACGCCCTCGAAGCGCAGCAGGAGCCGGCCGCTGTGGACGCGGCCGGTGGCGATGGTGAGCGGCCCGGTGGCGGCGGGGTCGGTGGCCAGGACGGCGCCGGGTGCGAGCCGCAGCTCCGGTTCGTCGGTGCGGACCTCCACGGTGACCTCGCCCTTGATGCCGTGGGCACGGCCGATGCGAGCGACTACCAGCTGCACTGTGCTTGTTCTCCCGATGTCGGATTCGACTGGTGATGGCCGGATACGACTGCGGGCCGGGGAGAGCCCAGTGGCCCTCCCCGGCCCGAGCCGGTGCTGCGTGACGTCAGCGGACGTGGTCCACGTCGACGAGGTCGACGCGGATGCCGCGACCGCCGATGGCGCCCACGACGGTGCGCAGGGCGCGTGCGGTGCGGCCGTTGCGGCCGATCACCTTGCCGAGGTCGTCCGGGTGGACCCGGACCTCGAGCACACGACCGCGACGCAGGGTGCGCGAGGCCACCTGCACATCGTCGGGGTTGTCGACGATGCCCTTCACGAGGTGCTCGAGAGCCTCCTCGAGCATGCTCAGGCCTCGGACGAGGAGGACTCGGCCGCGGCGTCGTCCTTCTTGTCGGCCTTCTTCTTCTGGGTGATGGCCTCACCCTTGCCCTCGTCGTCGCCACCGAGCGCCTCGAAGGACGGACGGGCCGCCTTCTCGGCCGGCTGGAGCAGCGGCGCCGGGGCGGGCTCGCCCTTGAACTTCTGCCAGTCGCCGGTCTTCTTCAGGATGGCGAGCACGGGCTCGGTCGGCTGGGCGCCGACACCGAGCCAGTACGCCACGCGCTCGGCGTCGACCTCCATCACCGACGGGTTGTACGTCGGGTGGTACTTGCCGATCTCCTCGATCGCACGGCCGTCACGGCGGGTGCGGGAGTCGGCGACGACGATGCGGTAGTGAGGCGAACGGATCTTGCCCAGACGCTTCAGCTTGATCTTGACTGCCACGGGAGTGGGTTCTCCTGGAATTGACGTGGGTTGGGCACGGCGGAGATGCCGCGTGGGGTTGCGGTACCCGAGTGCCCGACGGACGCGTCAGCCGGAGGAGAGAGGGGTCCTGTGCGGCTGTCGAGTACAGCTAGCCATTGTGCCACACCCCGAGGGCCGCTTCCGGCCGGGGGTGCCGGGCCGGAAGCGGCCGTACGGGGTTCAGCCGGCCGCCGCGCCCACCACCTCCGGGATCCGGAACGGCTTGCCGCAGCCGCCGCACACGATCGGGGCCTGGGCCAGTACGGAGGGGACGACCCGTACGTTGCGCCCGCAGTCGCAGACCGCCTTGACCCGTACGCCGCCGCCGGAGGAGCCGTGCCGGGCGGCCGGGCCGCGGAAGGTGCGGACGGAGTCGGTCGCGGTCGCCGCGGTGTGCGCCTTCAGGGCGCGCTGGAGGCGCTCGATGGTCGGGCGGTAGCGGCGCTTGGCGTCGGGAGTCAGCGTGACCAGGGAGAAACCGCTGCTGGGATGCGGTTCCTCGGGGTGGTCCAGGCCCAGCTCCTCGGCGATCGCGAGGAATCGCCGGTTGTGGTACCGGCCGGCGCGGGATGTGTCGCGGACGCCGCGCGCCGCGGCGATGCCGTGGACTGCCTCATGGAGCAGTCGTTCGAAGGAGAGTTCGTGCCCGCAGGCGGACGAGGACTCTCCGATCAGGGACTCGGGGGCGGCAAGATCGGGCAGCTCGGGGTGGTGCCGCTGAATATCGGCCCACGCCTGCGCCAGCTCTGCGGCGAGAACAGGTGGTGTCGTGCTCACGTAATGACAACGAGCCGAGGTGCCCCTGTGTTCCTATTCCGGGGCATCCCAAATATTTTGCTCGTACCCGTCAGTTTCCGTTGATGCGTCCCGACGAGGGCGGGTGCGCTGATCTGCGGAGAAGCCTCACAGCTCACCGCAAGGTGGTGCGTAGGCCACCGTACGTGTCGGCGCGTAGCCCCTGTCCGGGCGCCGGTGTGCGTGGGGTGCGCGCGGGCGCAAGTGCCCTTTCGGCCGCCCTGCGACGGAGGGGGACGCCACCCCGCAGGCGTGCGACGCACAGGACGTTACCGGGTCGGTGCCCGGCGCCCGGCACCGCCCCGGCCGCCTCGCCCGGCCCGTGCCCGGTACCGCGCCGGTTACCGGAAGCCGTGCCCGGTACGGGCGCCGGTTACCGGAATGTGAATTCTCGCCACTTCCCCGGGGATCGGGCCGATCGGGGCCCCCTACCACTGGACGCCACGGCGGGCCGGGAGTTACCTGGCATACGGGGGGAGAGCGAGCGCGACTCACGGGGGCGACGCATCGGCACAGCGGCACTACTCGGCGATTGGGGCGCTTACCTATGACTCCTACGCTCGTGCGGCAGAACCTGCCTCGCGCGGATGCGCGACCCCGCGTGGAAGGCTCACGCGCGCGTGACTGGTCCGAGATCCAGGAGCGGATGCTCGTACCGCTCTACGAGGCCGTCTACGCACGGCTCGGTGTGGGGCCCGGCACCCGGTTGCTGGGGCTGGGCTGCGGTTCCGGGCTCGCGCTGCTCATGGCGGCCTCCCGGGGCGCGGTGGTCACCGGTGTGGACACCGGCTGCGCGGAGCGGCTGGACCTCGCGCGCGAGCGGCTGCTCCCGCGGTCGGGGGACGCGCGGCCGGCCGCGGCGGCCCGGATCGTCGAGGGCTCGCCGCGGGATCTGCGGCACGCGCGCGTACCGGCGTTCGGCCTGGTGACGGTCTTCGAGCCGGTCGGGTGCCGCGCGGGTGACGCGGAGGGCCTGGGTGAGCTGCTCGCCGAGGCGGTGCCGTTCGCCGGGCGCGGGGCGGCCGTGGTGCTGGCCGGCTGGGGACCGCCGGAGCGGTGCGCCACGACGTCCGTGCTGCGGGTGGCCGCCCGGCTCGCCGAGCCGCTGCGCGGTCCGCGCGGCTGGCGTCCCGCGCACCGCGACGACCTGGAGGAGGTCGCCGGGCGGGCCGGGCTGCGGCCGGACGGCTCGGGCCGGGTGGCCTGCCCCTTCGGGTACGCCGACGTGGACAGCGCGGTCCGCGGTCTGCTGTCGACCGGGCTGTTCGACGCGGCCATCGGCGCGACCGACCGGGCCCAGGTGGACAAGGAGGTCACCGAGGCGCTGCATCCGCACCGGCGGCCGGACGGCACGGTGTGGATGCCGAACGTCTTCCGGTACCTGATCGCGCGCGTGCCCTGAGCCGGGCCGGGCGCACCGCCCCGGGGCGCTCCCGGGCCAGGTCGTGTCCGCGAAGTCCCTCCCGCGATGCCTGGCACGCCCTCTCGCCGTGCCGGACGCAGTCCGGGGCACGCCCGGCGAGGGACTGCCTCCGGCACGGCGGGAGCACGCGCCGGACGCCGCGTGAGCCGCCCTCCGGGCGGACGGAGGGACGTCGCGGACCCGGGGCTCAGGGTCGCGGGGTGTCCACGCGGAGCCGGGTGACGCCGGCGATGCGGTAGGCGTCGGCCTCGTCGAGGGTCTCGCCGTCGAGCAGCGCCCCGGCGAGGGCGTCGAGCCGGCCGCGGTTCTCGCGCAGCTTGCGGCACGCCTCCTCGTAGCAGGCGTCGACGATCCGTCGCATCTCGGCGTCGATGGCGTCCAGGGTGCCGGGGGCGGCGGCCAGGCCGTACGCCTGCTGGGCGTCGTCGGGGAGGGCGGAGAGCCGGCCGACCCGTTCGCTCATGCCCCAGCGGCCGACCATGCCGCGGGCGAGCCGGGTGACCTGTTCGAGGTCGCTCTCGGAGCCGGTGGTGACGACGCCGTAGACGACGTGTTCGGCCGCCATGCCGCCGAGCGCGCCGATGATGCGGCCGCGCAGGTACTCCTCGGTGTACGCGTACCGGTCGGCGTCCGGGGTGGACAGCGTGACGCCCAGCGCGCGGCCGCGGGGCACGATGGTGATCTTGCGGACGGGGTCGGCGCCCGGTTGCAGCATGCCGAGCAGGGCGTGCCCGCTCTCGTGGTAGGCGGTGCGCCGGCGTTCCTCCTCGGGCATCACCAGGGGGCGTTCCGCGCCGAGCTGCACCTTTTCCAGGGCGTCGGAGAGGTCGGCGGCCGTGACCCGGTCCTGGCGGCGCTTGACGGCGAGCAGGGCGGCCTCGTTGGCGAGGTTGGCGAGTTCGGCGCCGGTCATGCCCGGGGTGGTGGCGGCGAGCTGTTCGAGGTCGACGTCGTCGGCGAGCGGGATCTCGCGGGTGTGGATGCGCAGGATGGCCGCCCGGCCGCCCCGGTCGGGCGGGGAGACGGTGACGACGCGGTCGAAGCGGCCGGGGCGGGTCAGTGCCGGGTCGAGGATGTCGGCGCGGTTGGTGGCGGCGATGACGACGACGCCCTCGGCGCCGGAGAAGCCGTCCATCTCGGTGAGGATCTGGTTGAGGGTCTGTTCGCGTTCGTCGTGACCGCCGACGCCGGAGCCGCCGGAGCGGGCCCGGCCGATGGTGTCGATCTCGTCGATGAAGATGATCGACGGGGCCACCTTGCGGGCCTCGGCGAACAGTTCCCGCACCCGGGAGGCGCCCACGCCGACGATCATCTCGATGAACTCGGAGGCGGAGGCGGAGAAGAACGGCACGCCCGCCTCCCCCGCGACGGCGCGTGCGAGCAGCGTCTTGCCGGTGCCGGGCGGCCCGGACAGCAGTACGCCGCGGGGCATCTTGGCGCCGAGGCGGCGGTAGGCGTCGGGGTGCTTCAGGAAGTCGACGACGTCGTTCAGCTCGCCCTCGACCTCGTCGATCCCGGCCACGTCCGCGAAGGTGGTGCGCTGCTTGCCCGGTTCCAGTTCCACCGGTTTCGGCGGTGCCTTGCGGCCCAGCATGCCGCCCGCGCCGCCGCCCAGCGCGCCCCGCATCCGCCGGGCGATGACCACCCACAGCACGACCAGGAGCAGCATCGGCGCGAGGGAGATCAGCAGGTTGGCGAGGAAGCTGCGGTGCTGGACCACCGGTTCGGCGGTCACCGTGACACCGTTCTTGGTCAGGTCCGCCCACAGCCGGTCGTCCGCGAACGTGGGCCGTTCGGTCTGGAACTTGGTGTAGGTCCCGTCGCCCTCGGGGTTGTCCCGGGCCTTCTTGAGCTGGCCCTGGATGGCGTCGCCCTTGGCGTAGATCTTGCTGACGTTGCCGTCGTCGACCTGCTTGCTGAACTCCGTGTAGGAGATCGTCGGCTCGTCGCCGCCGTCGAAGAAGGACAGTACGAGGTTGGCGATGAGGTAGACGACGAGCGCGGTGAGGACCAGGCTCCACCAGCCGCCGCGCGGCCGGCGTCCGCCCCCGGGCGGCCCGGGCGGCTCGTCGGGCGTGCCCTCGGTGCGCCAGGGCGGCTCGGGGGCCTTGCGCGGCGGAGCGGGATGGGTCATATCCGGACGTTACGACAGGAAGGCCACGCCCGCAGTCGCGTGTACGTCACCGGGGGCGCCCCCGTGCGAGGGGCGCCCCCGGTGACGTGCCGACGGGGAATCCGTCAGCCCATGAACTTCTTGAACTCGTCGGGCAGCTCGAAGTCCTGGCCGCCCTGCTGCGGCAGGTTGAACGCGCCGCCGTTCTGCGCGGCGGCGGCGCGGCGGGCGGCCTCCTCCTGCTCCTGCTGCTTGCGCTTCATCGGGTTGCCGGAGCGCTGCTTGCCCTTGGCCTTCTTCTGCTGCTTCTTCTGCCGGCCGGGGCCGCCGCCCATGCCGGGGATGCCCGGCATCCCCGGCATGCCGCCGCCCTGGGCCATGCGGGACATCATCTTGCGGGCCTCGAAGAACCGCTCGACCAGGTTCTTCACGGCGCTGACGTCGACTCCGGAGCCCTTGGCGATACGGGCGCGCCGCGAGCCGTTGATGATCGTCGGGTCCTGGCGCTCGCCCGGAGTCATCGACTTGATGATCGCGGCGGTGCGGTCGACGTCCCGCTCGTCCAGGTTGTTGATCTGGTCCTTGATCTGGCCCATGCCGGGCAGCATGCCGAGCAGCTTGGAGATGCTGCCCATCTTGCGGACCTGCTCCATCTGGGCGAGGAAGTCGTCCAGGGTGAAGTCCTGGCCCTTCTTCGACGCCAGCTTGGAGGCCATTTTCTCGGCCTCTTCCTGGCTGAACGTCTTCTCCGCCTGCTCGATCAGGGTGAGCAGGTCACCCATGTCGAGGATGCGGGAGGCCATCCGGTCCGGGTGGAAGGCGTCGAAGTCGTCGAGCTTCTCGCCGTTGGAGGCGAACATGATCGGCTTGCCGGTCACCGAGGCGATCGACAGGGCGGCGCCGCCGCGGGCGTCGCCGTCGAGCTTGGAGAGGACGACACCGTCGAAGCCGACGCCGTCGCGGAACGCCTCGGCGGTGTTGACCGCGTCCTGGCCGATCATCGCGTCGACGACGAAGAGGATCTCGTCGGGCGAGACGGCGTCGCGGATGTCGGCGGCCTGCCGCATCAGCTCGGCGTCGATGCCGAGGCGGCCGGCGGTGTCGACGATGACGATGTCGTGGACCTTGGCCTTGGCGAACTCGATGGAGTCCTTGGCGACCTTGACCGGGTCGCCGACGCCGTTGCCCGGCTCGGGCGCGTAGACGGCGACGCCGGCCCGCTCGGCGACGACGCTGAGCTGGTTGACGGCGTTGGGGCGCTGGAGGTCGCAGGCGACCAGCAGCGGGGAGTGCCCCTGCTCCTTCAGCCACCGGCCGAGCTTGCCGGCGAGGGTGGTCTTGCCCGCGCCCTGGAGGCCGGCCAGCATGATCACGGTCGGCGGGTTCTTGGCGAACCGCAGGCGCCGGGTCTCGCCGCCGAGGATGGTGACCAGTTCCTCGTTGACGATCTTGAGGACCTGCTGGGCGGGGTTGAGTGCCTTGGAGACCTCGGCGCCGAGCGCGCGCTCCTTGACGTTCTTGATGAACGCGCGGACCACCGGGAGGGCGACGTCGGCCTCGAGGAGCGCGATGCGGATCTCGCGGGCCGTGGCGTCGATGTCCGCCTCGGACAACCGCCCCTTGCCGCGCAGGCTCTTGAAAGTCGCTGAGAGGCGATCGGAGAGTGTATCGAACACGGCGGCGTCGGTCCTCGGAGTCGGGGGCGTTTCGGGCTGCCCTCCAGGGTATCCGTCCTGACGAGCAAATCGTCCCCACCCACCGGACGAGTGAGCGGGCGGGGCGGTGCAGGGTCACCCCCGGAGCATCTCCTCCAGCGTCCGCGCCACCGACACCGCTTCCTCCCGCGGCAGCGGTCCGCCCTCGGCCGGCGTCACGTAGAACGCGTCGACGGCGTTGGCGCCCAGCGTCGAGACGTGTGCGCTGCGCACCCGTACGCCCGCCTCCTCCAGCGCCCGGCCGATCCGGAACAGCAGACCCGGCGCGTCCTGGGCGCGGACCTCGAACACGGTCGCGGAGCGGGACGCGGCCGGGGCGACCGTCACCCGGGGCGGGGGCGCGACCACGCCCCGGCGCCGCGGGTAGGCGGCGTCGCGTTCGGCGAGGCGGGCGGCGATGTCCAGGGAGCCGTCCAGGGCGCGGACCAGGTCGGCGCGGAGCCGGGCGGCCTGCGGCAGCGAGCCGTACTCGGCGGCGACCCGCCAGTCGAGGAGCAGGGCGGAGCCGTCGACGCCGTCCGGCAGCGGCAGGGCGCGCAGTTCGGCGGTGCGGACGGTGAGGCGGTGCACGGCGAGGACCCCGGCGACGGCGGGGAGCACGCCCGCCTGGTCGGGTACGGCGATCAGCAGCTCCACGCCGAGCGGTTCCTGCTCGCCCGGCGCCTGCGCGGGCGCCTCGGCGGGAGGTTCCGTCTGGGCGCGCAGGGCCAGGACCGGCCCGCCCGTGCGGAAGGCTTCCAGGGCGAGCCGTTCCTGCTCGGCGGTGGGCGCGGCGGCCTCCGGGTCCTCCAGGGGGTCCCCGGAGAGCACCGCGGAGACCCGTTTGACCAGGTCGGCGACGAGCGAGCCGCGCCAGGCGGACCAGGCGGCGGGGCCGGTGGCCAGGGCGTCGGCCTCGGTGAGGGCGTGCAGCAGTTCCAGGGTGCTCTGGGTGCCGACCGCCTCGGCGACCGCCCGTACGGTGGCCGGGTCGTCCAGGTCGCGCCGGGTGGCGGTGTCGACGAGCAGCAGGTGGTGGCGTACGAGGGTGGCGAGGACGGCGGCGTCGGCGGGGTCGAAGCCGATGCGGACGGCGACGTCCTTGGCGATGATCTCGCCGGCCACCGAGTGGTCGCCGGGCCAGCCCTTGCCGATGTCGTGCAGCAGGGCGGCGACGAGCAGCAGGTCGGGGCGGTGGACGCGGCGGGTGAACGCGGCGGCGCGCACCGCGGTCTCGATGAGGTGCCGGTCGACGGTCCAGACGTGCACGGCGTTGCGCTGCGGGCGGCAGCGCACCCGCTCCCAGTCGGGCAGCAGCCGGGTGACCAGTCCCTCGGCCTCCAGGGCTTCCCAGACCTCGACGGTGGGCCGGCCGGAGCCGAGCAGGGTGACGAGCTGTTCGCGGGCCTCGGCGGGCCAGGGCGTGGGCAGGGGGCGCACGGTGGCGGCGAGGCGGCGCACGGCGTGCAGGGAGAGCGGGAGTCCGGCCTGCGCGGCGGCGGCCGCGGCGCGCAGCGGGAGGACGGGGTCGCGTTCGGGGCGTGCGGCGCGGGCGAGCACCACCTCGCCGTCCTGTTCGACGACGCCCTCGGCGAGCGGGGAGCGTTCGGGGGCCGGTTTGCCGCCGCCGAGCATGGCGCGCAGCCGGGGCCGTACCGACCGGGCCCGCAGGACGCGTCCGACCTCGCGCCAGGTGACGTCGCTGGCGTAGGAGACGAGGCGGGCGGACTCGTAGACCTGGCGGAGCAGGGTGTCGGCGTCGAGGAGGCCGAGTTCGGCGGCGACCTGGTCCTGTTCCTGGAGGGCGAGCCGGTCGGTGGCGCGGCCGGTGACGAGGTGGAGGGCGTCGCGGACGTCGAGGAGGAGGCGGCGGGCGGCGGCGAGGCCCTCGCGGGGGGCGTCGGCGAGCCAGGAGGCGGCGACGGCGCGCAGGGCGGTGGCGTCGCGCAGTCCGCCGCGGGCCTCCTTGAGGTCGGGTTCGAGGAGGTACTGCAGTTCGCCCTGGCGTTCGGCGCGTTCGGCGCAGAGTTCCTGGAGTGCGGGGAGGCGCTTGGGTGCCTGGTTGCGCCAGTCGGCGAGGACGGTGGTGCGCAGCGCGGCGGTCTGGCCGAGGTCGCCGGCGAGGTGGCGGGCGTCGAGGAGACCGAGGTGGACCTTGAGGTCCTCGCCCGCGGTCCGGCGGGCCTCGGCGGGGGTGCGGACCGAGTGGTCGAGGGCGAGGCCGAGGTCCCAGACGGGGTACCAGAGGCGGTCGGCGAGCGCGGCGACCGCCTTGTCGTCGTGGCCGTCGTGCAGCAGGAGCAGGTCGAGGTCGCTGCGCGGGGACAGCTCGCCGCGGCCGTATCCGCCGACCGCGACCAGGGACACGCCCCGCAGGCCCAGTTCGCCGGCCGCGGTGTCGAAGAGGCCGGTGAGCCATTCGTCCGTCAGTGCGGAGAGGGCGGAACGGCGCGGCGGCCCGGACCGCGCCCCCTCGGTGAGGAGGCGCAGCCGGGCCGCCGCGTAGCCGCTGGGTCCCGAGTCCTCTGCTTCTGTCGTCGTCACGTCCGTGCGTGTCACCCAGCGACTCCTGTTCGTCCGTCGTGTCAGAGCGCGTCCGGGCCGCGCTCGCCGGTGCGGACCCGGACGGCGGTGTCGACCGGGATCGACCACACCTTGCCGTCACCGATCTTGCCGGTGCGGGCCGCCTTGACGACGACCTCGATGAGCTGTTCGGCGTCGTCGTCCTCGACCAGCACCTCGATGCGGATCTTGGGGACGAGGTCGACGGTGTACTCGGCGCCCCGGTAGACCTCGGTGTGTCCGCGCTGGCGGCCGTAGCCGCTGGCCTCGGTGACGGTCAGGCCGTGCACGCCGAAGGTCTGGAGGGCTTCCTTGATCTCGTCGAGCCGGTGCGGCTTGACGACGGCGGTGATGAGCTTCATGCGTCCACCTTCTTGCTCTGGGCGCCGGCGACGGGGGTGGCGGGCAGGGTGCCGGTGCGGGCGGCGCCGCCGCCGGCTCCGCTGAAGTCGTATGCGGTCTCGGCGTGCTCGGCCTGGTCGATACCGGTCACCTCGACGTCCTCGGACACCCGCATGCCGATGGTCCTGTCGAGGAGGAAGGCGAGGACGGCGGAGACCACCAGGGAGTAGGCGAGGACGCCGAAGACGCCGGCGCACTGCTTCCAGAGCTGGTCCAGGCCGCCGCCGTAGAAGAGGCCCGCGACGTCGGACTGGCCCTTGCCGGTGGCGAAGAAGCCGATGAGCAGGGAGCCGAGGATGCCGCCGACCATGTGGACGCCGACGACGTCGAGGGAGTCGTCGTAGCCGAACTTGTACTTCAGTCCGACGGCCATGGCGCAGACGACGCCGGCGATCAGGCCGATGGCGATGGCGCCGAGCGGGGAGACGGCGCCGCCCGCCGGGGTGATGGCGACCAGGCCGGAGACCGCGCCGGAGGCGGCGCCGAGGGTGGTGAAGGCGCCGTGCCGGATCTTCTCGTAGGCGAGCCAGCCGAGGACGGCGGCGCCGGTGGCGACCTGGGTGTTGACGAACATCAGCGCGCCGACGCCGTCGTCGTTGCCGAGCCAGGAGCCGGCGTTGAAGCCGAACCAGCCGAACCAGAGGAGCCCGGCGCCGAGCATGACCAGCGGCAGGCTGTGCGGGCGCATCGGGTCCCGCTTGAAGCCGACGCGCTTGCCGATGACGAGGATGACGCCGAGGGCCGCGGCACCGGCGTTGATGTGCACGGCCGTACCGCCGGCGAAGTCGATGACGCCCAGCTCGAAGGCCCAGCCGCCGGCGCCCCAGACCCAGTGCGCGACCGGGAAGTAGACGACGGTGACCCACAGGGCGACGAAAAGCGCCCAGGCGGTGAACTTGACGCGGTCCGCGAGGGCGCCGCTGATCAGGGCGGGCGTGAGGATCGCGAACATCATCTGGAAGACCAGGAAGACGAAGACCGGGATCGTGTAGCCGTCCCAGAGTTCGGTGAGGCCGATGTTGCTCAGACCCACCCAGTCGGAGTTCCAGCCGATGAGCGAGCCGGAGTCCGTGCCGAACGCCATGGAGAAGCCGTAGAGCACCCACAGGACGGTGACGATGCCGAGGCTGATGAAGCTCATCATCAGCATGTTCAGGGTGCTCTTGACCCGGACCATGCCTCCGTAGAAGAAGGCCAGGGCGGGGGTCATGAGCATCACCAGGGCGGAACAGATGAGCATGAACCCTGTGTTGGCGGCAGAGAGCGTGGGCGCCTCTGCGGCAAGGGTGATGGCTGGTGCCATCGGCGTCTCCTCGTCGTTGGTACGGCCCCGTGCGGGCGAAGCCTGGGCGGAATGAGGGGTGGGCCGGTTATGCGCCATGAGATTGGCGCAGCGCGGTTTCGGTGGGCGCCCCTCGTTGTTTCGCCGCCGTGACGAAGAGGTCGTGCGTGTTACGTGCCGGTGAACTGCCTGATCTCGCCGCGCCCGATCGTTATCGTGGCGCAACCTGCCGCGGGCCGGCCGCGGCGGCCCTCCGGTGACCTGGCATGGGGGAGCCGAGTCGGGCGGTTCGGGAGGGCCGGCCGCGGCCGGGGTCTTCGGGGGTCAGACGGCTTCGGCGGTCTCGGGCAGCTCCTTGGCGAGCAGGTCGGTGAGGTCGACGACCTCGGCCAGTCCGCCGAAGTCGCGTACGGCCGTGTCGACGGTCTTGCGGATGCGGGTGTTGACGCGTTCGGAGCGGACCTTCTTGGCGATGCCGATGGCGTCGGTGGCGAGGGCCGCGCTCTGCTCGGGCTCGCGGCGCAGCAGGTGCACGGTGGCCAGTCCGATCAGGTTGAGGGCGTAGGACCGCTGGTGCTCGTCGTCCTCGGCGAAGAGGTCGACGGCCTGTTTCATCAGGGGTTCGGCGAGCGAGGCGTAGGCGGGGCTGCGGCCGGCGACGTAGGCGAGGTCGCGGTAGGAGTGGCTGTTCTCGCCGTGCAGTTCGGCCTCGGAGAAGAAGCGGATCCAGTCGGGGTCCGGCTCGTCCCATTCGTCGGCCTCGGCGAAGATGTCCTCGGCCATCCGCACGGCCCGCTTGGTCCGGCCGGGCTGCCCCATGTTGGCGTAGGCGCGGGCCTCCATCGCATACAGCATGGACTGGGTGCGCGGGCTCGCGCAGTCCCGGCTGCCGTACTGGGCGAGGTGGATCAGTTCCAGCGCGTCGTCGGGCCGGCCGAGGTGGATCATCTGGCGGCTCATGCTGGAGAGGATGTACGAGCCGAGCGGCCGGTCACCGGCCTCCTTGGCGGCGTGCAGCGCGAGCACGAAGTACTTCTGCGCGGTGGGCTGGAGTCCGACGTCGTACGACATCCAGCCGGCCAGTTCGGCCAGCTCGGCGGCGACCTTGAACAGCGTGGCGCGGGTGGCGCCCGGCTGGGGTTCCTGGAGGAGGTCGGTCACCTCGTGGAGCTGGCCGACGACGGCCTTGCGGCGCAGGCCGCCGCCGCACTGGGCGTCCCAGCGGCGGAACATGACGGTGGTGGTCTCCAGCAGGTCCAGCTCGGGCTTGGAGAGCCGGCCGCGGGCGCGGCCCGCGGCCGGTTCGGGTTCCGGGGCGGCGGCGGGCTGGTTGGGCACGAGCCAGCGCTGCATGGGCTCGATGAGGGACGGGCCCGCGGAGAGGGCCAGCGAGGTCCCGAGGAAGCCGCGGCGCGCCAGCATGAGGTCGCTGCGCGAGAACTCGCTGAGCAGGGCCACCGTCTGCGGGCCGGTCCAGGGCAGGTCGACGCCGGTAGCGGAGGGCGTGGGGCGGGAGGCGCGCAGGCCCAGGTCCTCGGCGGAGACGGCGACGCCGAAGCGCTCGGAGAACAGCTCGGACAGGATGCGGGGGATCGGCTCGCGGGGGTTCTCGCCGTCCAGCCAGCGGCGGACGCGGGAGGTGTCCGTGGAGATGTGGCTGGCGCCGAGCCTGCGGGCCCGGCGGTTGACCTGCCGGGCCAGCTCGCCCTTGGACCAGCCGCTGCGCACGAACCAGGAGGTGAGCAGCTCGTTGGGGCGCTTCTCGGTGGGTCCTGGGGGTCCGGGGTGCCCAGCGCCCGTTCCGCCACCGCCGTTGCCGCTCACGGGAACGCCCCCATTCCTTCAAGACCGCCTGTCGCCGAGTGCGCCAAGCCTTACCAGAATGCCGGTGTTCGGACCGTCCGTCCCACAGTTGTCACTCTTCGAACGGAAAGCCGACTTGCCTCCGGCATAGGCACCGGCGCATGTGCCCCCAGGCAGCATGCACACAAAGTAATCCTACGATCACGCACGCGGCCATGGCGATTCGGCAAACGCCACGATTCGCCACCCCTTCGCGTGAACTCCCGGTGGCGACCTCACGATTCACTTGACGCAGGCCACCCGGGAACGGATGCAACGGCGTGCGTCAGGGGCGTGCGGCGTCGAGTGCACCACCCTGCGTGCTTCCAGACGCCGTCTGAAACGTCCGGCGCTGGGGAGGTGGGGTACAGAGAGTCACGGCGCGCGTCCGTTTCGTAACCAGCGGTGCGCCCGACCCGTTGGAGGGGGCATGGGCTTCACGATCGGCAGCAGTCGGGGAATGCGTGACCTCCGGACCGTCGCTCGGCGCCGCGGCCGCTCCTCGGAGTGCACCGCCGTGGCCGAGTTCACCGGTCTGTGGGGGTGGGACGTGGTGCCGGGGGCGCGGGCCGCCGAGGGCGTCTGCTCCTGCGGGCGCGCCGACTGCCGGGCGCCGGGCGCGCACCCGCTGGACTTCGCGCCGGAGGTGCCCGCCGGGTCGACGCTGGACGAGGTGACCGAGGCGTGGGCGGGGTTCCCGGGGGCCTCGGTGCTGCTGCCGGTGGGCCGGAGCTTCGACGTGATCGAGGTGGCGGAGTCGGTGGGCTGCCGGGCGTTGGCCCGGCTGGAGCGCATGGGGCTGCCGGTCGGCCCGGTCACCGCGACCCCGCAGGGCCGCGCCCACTTCTTCGTCGCCGTCGGCGCCGCCGCCGAGCTGCCCCGGCTGCTCTACCGGATGGGCTGGGACGCCCCGTCCGCCCTCGACCTGCGGGGCCTCGGCCGGGGCAGGTACATCACCGCCCCGCCCTCCGACCACGGCGGCCGGGGCCCGGCGCGCTGGCTGCGCCCGCCGGGCCTGGACTCGGCGACACGGCCCCCCGAGGCGCGACTTCTGCTGGGCACCCTGGCGTACGTGGCGCACCGGTCACGGGCGTAGCCCGCCGTTCCGGTCACGGGCGCAGCCCGGTGCCGGCTGCGGGCGCGACCCCGGGGCCGGTCATGGGCACAGCCCCCGTTCCGGTCATGGACGCAGCCCCGGTGCCGGTCGCGAGCGCGACCCCGGGACCGGTCATGGGCACAGCCCCCGTTCCGGTCACGGACGTGACCCCGTTGCGGTGACGGGCATGACCTCCGCGGCGGTCGCGGGCACGGCCTCCGTGTGAGATGCCGGAAGCGCCCGTCCCCCGGTGCTGGGGGCGGGCGCTTCCGGCGTGCGGCTGCGGGGAGCCGGTTCAGTCACCGATCAGCGCGTCGACGAACGCCTCCGGCTCGAACGGCGCCAGGTCGTCGGCGCCCTCGCCCAGGCCGATCAGCTTCACCGGCACGCCCAGCTCCCGCTGCACGGCGATCACGATGCCGCCCTTGGCGGTGCCGTCGAGCTTGGTGAGCACGATGCCGGTGATGTCGACGACCTCGGCGAAGACCCGGGCCTGGATGAGGCCGTTCTGGCCGGTGGTGGCGTCGAGCACGAGCAGCACCTCGTCCAGCGGCGCGTGCTTCTCCACGACCCGCTTGACCTTGCCCAGCTCGTCCATGAGGCCGGTCTTGGTGTGGAGCCGGCCGGCGGTGTCGATGAGGACGACGTCGGAGCCGATCTCCTTGCCCTCCTTGACCGCGTCGAAGGCGACGGAGGCGGGGTCGCCGCCCTCGGGGCCGCGCACGGTGTGGGCACCGACCCGCTCGCCCCAGGTCTGGAGCTGGTCGGCGGCGGCGGCGCGGAAGGTGTCGGCGGCGCCCAGGACGACACTGCGGCCGTCGGCGACCAGGACCCGGGCGAGCTTGCCGGTGGTGGTGGTCTTGCCGGTGCCGTTGACCCCCACGACCATGACGATGCCGGGCTTGCCGGTGGCGGGCTCGGTCCTGACCACGCGGTCCATCTCGGGGCCGACCAGCGTGATCAGCTCCTCGCGCAGCAGGGTGCGCAGTTCCTCGGGGGTGCGGGTGCCGAGGACGCGGACGCGCTCGCGCAGCCGGTCCACCAGTTCCGTGGTGGGCTGCACGCCGACGTCGGCGGTGAGCAGGGTGTCCTCGATCTCCTCCCAGGTCTCCTCGTCGAGGTGCTCTCGGGAGAGCAGCGTGAGCAGGCCCTTGCCCAGCGCGTTCTGCGAACGGGAGAGGCGGGAGCGGAGCCGGACCAGGCGGCCGGCGGTGGGCTCGGGCACCTCGAGGCGGGGTACTTCGAGCTCTTCGACGACGGGCGGCTCGGCGACGGTGGCGCCGCCGCCGTCCGGGAGGTCGACCTCCTCTATCGTCCGGCGCGTTTCGTCGCGCGGTGTCTCGGCCTCTTCGCCGACGTGCGGTTCGGTCGGAGGGGCGGTGATGTCGGGGGCGGCGGGCGGCGGCTTCGGCAGCTGCTTCTTGCGGCGGCTGCCCACGACCAGCCCGCTGAGCGCGCCGATCACGACCACGGCGATGACTACAGCAAGGATGAGGATGTCCATAACGGCTCCAGTATCAGTCATGGCCCCCGCCGGTCAGGGACCCGCGGCACACCCCGTCCGGCACTTCCTCCAAGGGACAAAGGTCACTGGAGGGGCGCGATGGGAGCAAAGTACGATGGCGGGGCCCGCAGCGACGCGCGTAGAACCCCGACCGCCGCCCGCCCTCCCCCACGAGGCACGGGCCCTTCGAGGCACGGACCCCCCACATGAGCGAAACCGCCGCCGCGACCGACGGCGCCCTGGAGACCCGCGGCATCGAGCAGGTGCCGGACCACGAGCGCACCGCCCGCGTCCGCGGGCTCTTCCCGACCTGGGTCGGCGCCAACATCAGCGTGCTGCTGCTGACGATGGGCGCGAGTCTGGTCGTCGCCTACCGGCTCGGCTTCTGGCAGGCGGTGGTGGTCGGGGTGTGCGCGCCCGTCGTCTCGTACGGGCTGGTGGGGCTGGTCGGCATCGCCGGGAAGCGGGGCGGGGCGCCGGGGATGGCGCTGTCCCGGGCGGTGTTCGGGCAGCGGGGCAATCTGCTGCCGGGCGCCCTGATCTGGGTGGCCCGCTGGGGCTGGGAGACGATCAACGCGGTGACCGGCGCGTACGCGCTGCTCTCGGTCCTCGACATCCTCTTCGGCGTACGGGCCGACGCGGCCTGGGACATCGTGACGCTGCTGGCCTTCGTGGCCGCGACGTTCGTGATCTCGGGGCTGGGCATCAACGCCGTACGGAAGTGCAACACGTACGCGGCCTACCTCTTCGGCGCCTTCTCGGTGCTGGTGCTCGGGTACCTGGTCGCGGAGACCGACTGGTCGGCGGTGTTCGGGCGGCCCGCGGGGACGGTGGCCGCGATGGTCACGGGTGTCGGGCTGATCGCGGCGGGCGGCGTCAGCTGGATCCCGACCGCGCCTGACTTCACGCGCTATCTGCCGCGTACGGCGTCCGCGAAGGGGATCGTGGGGGTGACGGTCGGCGGCGCGGGCATCGTCGTGCTGCCGATGGTCCTGATGGGCTCGGTGATGGCGGTCTCCACGCCCGACCTGGCCTCCGCCGCCGACCCGGTGTCCTTCCTGGGTGAGATTCTGCCGACCTGGATCGCGGTGCCGTACCTGCTGATCGCGCTGATCGGCATGCTGCTGATCAACGCGATGTCGATGTACTCGGCGGGGTTCACCGCGCAGACCCTCGGCTTCCGGGTGCCGCGCCACTGGGCGGTCTCGGTGAACGCGGTGATCTCGCTGGTCCTCGGCGGGGTGCTGATGCTGGCCGCGACCAGCTTCCTCGGCTCCTTCACCGCGTTCCTGTCGCTGCTGGCGGTCGCCTTCTCCGCGTGGGTCGGCGTGTTCGGCGCGGACATGCTGCGGCGCCGGGAGTACGACGGGACGGCCCTGGCCGACACGACCCGGAGCAGTGCCTACTGGTACCGGGGAGGCTTCTCCCCCGCCGCGGTGGCCGCCTGGGCGGCGGGGCTGGCGGCGGGCCTGCTGTTCACCACGTCGGACTGGTTCACCGGCCCGCTGGCCGGCAACAACGTGGTCGGGGAGTACGGCCTCGGCTGGGTGGCGACGGTCCTGCTCTCCGGCCTCCTGTACCTGACCCTGCCCAAGCCGGCGGTCCCGCCGGCGCGGCCCCGGACCGAGGAGCCCGAGCCGCCGAGCGCCTGACGGCCCCTTTCCTCCGCGCCCCTCTCCCCGCACCCGTCGCTCTCGCACGACGCGGGCGGGCCCGATGCCGACCGGGGGCCGCGGACGGTGCCCGTGAACGGTGACCCGAGACCCCTGGCCGCGGACGGTGCCCGTGAACGGTGACCCGAGACCCCTGGCCGCGGACGGTGCCCGTGAACAGTGCCCCGAGACCCCTGGCCGCGGACGGTGCCCGTGAACGGTGACCCGAGACCCCTGGCGGGGGCGCGTCCCCGTCGGCCGGGGAGGGCGGGCGCGGGCCGATGTCCGGTCCGGGGCGCGTTCCTGGGGCCCGGCAGCGACCGCGCCGGTCGGAAAGAGGCCGGCCGACACGTCGGTGCCGGGCCCCTGACGCCACCGAGCGCGTGCCCCGCGGGCGGGCCCGGACGCGGACCCGGCGTCCGGGGCCGTCGATGCGGCCCTCCGGACCAGCCTTCGCCTCCGAAGAACCGCCGCCCCCGTCCCGGCGGGAACCGGGACGGGGGCGGCGGTACGGCACGAGGAGAGGGGCAGCGGGGACTTGGCCCTTCTCCTCGAACTCGGGGAGGGCGGTCAGCCCATTTCCTCCAGGGCCTTGCCCTTCGTCTCCTTGACGAACTTCAGGACGAAGGGGATGGAGAGCGCGGCGAACACCGTGTAGATCACGTACGTGCCGGAGAGGTTCCAGTCGGCCAGCGACGGGAAGCTCGCCGTGATGGCCCAGTTGGCGATCCACTGCGCGCAGGCGGCCACGCCCAGCGCGGCGGCGCGGAGCCGGTTGGGGAACATCTCGCCGAGCATGACCCAGACGATGACACCCCAGGACAGGGCGAAGAAGAGGACGAAGACGTGGGCGGCGATCAGGGCGACCCAGCCCTGGGTGGCCGGGAGCTTGCCGTCGACCAGGTGGGCGGAGAACGCCCAGGCCTCCAGCGCCAGGCCGACGACCATGCCGACGGAGCCGATGATGGCGAGCGGCTTGCGGCCGACCCGGTCCACGAAGATCATCGCGATCACGGTGCCGATGATGTTGATGATCGACGTCGTGAAGGAGTAGAAGAACGAGTCGGTGGGGTCGACGCCGACCGACTGCCACAGCGTCGAGGAGTAGTAGAACGCGACGTTGATGCCGACGAACTGCTGGAAGACCGACAGGCCGATACCGATCCAGACGATCGGCTTGAAGAAGAAGCTGCCGCCGAGGAGTTCCTTGAAGCTGGCCTTCTCCTCCCGGTGCATCGCCGTCTCGATCTCGTTGATGCGCGCGTCGAAGTCGACGTTGGTGCCCTCGACCTCTTCGAGGATCTTGCGGGCCTTGTCGCGCTTGCCGACCGAGATCAGGAAGCGGGGCGACTCGGGGATGGCGAAGGACAGCAGGCCGTAGAGGACGGCCGGGATCACCATGACGCCGAGCATGACCTGCCAGGCCTCCAGGCCCATCAGCTCACCGCGCTGGTCACCGCCGGCCGCGTTCAGCAGACCCCAGTTGACCAGCTGCGACACCGCGATGCCGACGACGATCGCGGCCTGCTGGAAGGAGCCGAGCCGGCCGCGGTAGGCGGGCGGGGAGACCTCGGCGATGTAGGCCGGGCCGATCACCGAGGCCATGCCGATGGCGAAGCCGCCGATGACCCGCCACATGGCCAGGTCCCACAGCGCGAACGGCAGCGCCGAGCCGATGGCGCTGACGGTGAACAGGACGGCGGCGATCTGCATGCAGCGGATGCGGCCGATGCGGTCGGCGATGCGGCCGGCGGTGGCCGCGCCGATGGCACAGCCGATCAGCGCGATCGCGATGACCTGGGCCAGCAGCGCTGAACCGACGTCGTAGCGGTCCCGGATGGCCTCGACGGCGCCGTTGATGACGGAGCTGTCGTAGCCGAAGAGGAAACCGCCCATCGCGGCCGCCGCCGCGATGAAGATGACGTGCCCGAGATGATCGGGGTGAGCCGTTCTGGCTCCTGACTTGGGTGCCTCAGCGGTGCTGGTCACGTGTACTCCTCGGGCCACCGGCAACGCTGCCGGGGTGGATCACCCTTCGAGGACCGTCGGAAGGTTCCTGAAGGTAAAAGCAACGTTGCAGAGACTATGCCTTCAAGTTTCGAAGTCAATAGGACAGTAGGTGTGAGCTACGAGACGTTCTACCCCGAAACAAGCGAAGGATGGCGAGGGAGGAAAGATCAGGAGCATTCACTTCTTGAAGGTAATGAGGGCTCGGCCTACCGCAGTCGCTGGCTGATGACCTTCGACACGCCGTCACCCTGCATGGACACGCCGTACAGCGCGTCGGCGACCTCCATCGTCCGCTTCTGATGCGTGATCACGATCAGCTGGGACGCTTCCTGGAGTTCCTGCATGATCCGGATCAGCCGTTGCAGGTTGGTGTCGTCCAGCGCCGCCTCGACCTCGTCCATGACGTAGAACGGGCTCGGCCGCGCCTTGAAGATGGACACGAGCAGCGCCACCGCGGTCAGCGAACGCTCCCCGCCGGAGAGCAGCGACAGCCGCTTGACCTTCTTGCCCGGCGGCCTGGCCTCGACGTCCACGCCCGTGGTGAGCATGTTGCCGGGGTCGGTCAGCACCAGCCGGCCCTCGCCGCCGGGGAACAGGCGGCCGAACACACCCTCGAACTCTCGGGCGGTGTCCCGGAAGGCCTCGGTGAAGACCTGCTCGACGCGCTCGTCGACCTCCTTGACGACCTGGAGCAGATCGGTGCGGGTCTTCTTCAGGTCCGCCAGCTGCTCGCTGAGGAACTGGTGCCGCTCCTCCAGCGCCGCGAACTCCTCCAGCGCCAGCGGATTGACCTTGCCGAGCTGCTGGTAGGCCCGCTCGGCGGCCTTCAGCCGCTTCTCCTGCTCGTCCCGCCGGTACGGCCGGGGCCGGTTGCGCGGGTGGTCCGGGTCGTCGGGGAGTTCCTCGCCCTGGGCGGGGGGCGAGGGCGGCACCGCCTGGTGCGGCCCGTACTCGTCCACCAGTGCTGTCGGTTCCACACCGAGTTCCTCCAGCGCCTTGGTCTCCAGCTGCTCGATCCGCAGCCGTTTCTCGGCGCCGAGTACCTCACCCCGGTGAACTGAATCCGTGAGTTTGTCGAGCTCGGCCTTGAGGTCACGGCCCGCGGTCCGGGCCGCTTCCAGCTCCCGCTCGTGCCGTGCCCTCGCCTCCTCCGCGGCGGCCCGCTCCCGCTCGGCGCGGGCGAGGGAGACCTCGACGTGCGCCAGCAGCTGGCGGGCGCCCGAGGCGACGGCCCCGGCGACGGACGCCTCATCGCGCAGCCGGGCGCGCCGCTGCTCGGCACGCGCGCGTGCCTCGCGTTCGGCGCGGGCGGCGCGGTCCAGCGAGTCGGCCCGGCCGGCCAGGGCCCTGACCCGTTCCTCGTGCGTACGGGCCTGGAGGCGGGCCTCCATCTCGGTCTGCCGTGCGTTGGCCCCGTCGGCGGCGAGCCGGTCCCGGCGGGAGGTGTCGGGTTCCTCGTCGACCGGCATCTCCTCGGCGACGGCCAGCCGCTCGGTGAGTTCCTCCACTTCCGTCAGGGCCCTGTCCAGTGCCTCCTGCGCCCGGTCGGCCGCCGCGGCGGCGCGTTCCGCCTCGCCGGCCGCGCCCCGGGCCTGTCCGGCGAGCCGGCCGAGCTGCTGGGCGACGGCCGACTTCTCCCGGTCGGCGGCCCGGCGCCGCTCCCCCAGTTCCTCGACGAGCGCGGCGCACTCCCGGCGCCGCTCCCCGGCGGCCTCCTGGGCGCTCGCCAGCTCCGCGCACCGCACGTCCAGCTCCGCCAGCTCGGCGGCGGCCTGGTCGACGGAGGCCTGTACCTCGATGAGGCTGGGCGCCCCGGCCGAACCGCCCTGCGCGAGGTGCGCGCCGAGCAGGTCGCCCTCGGCGGTGACGGCGGTCAGTCCGGGCCGCGCGTACACGAGCTCCTCGGCGTCCTCCAGCGTCTCCACGACGACGATCCCGCGCAGCAGCCGCCGTACGGCGGGCATCAGCTCCGCCGGCCCCCGCACCAGCTCGGCGGCGTACGGCGGCCCGTCGCCCCGGGAAGCGTGCGGTACGTCCTCGGCGGCGCCGGCGATCAGCAGCGCGGCCCGCCCGGCGTCCTGCTTGCGCAGCAGGCGCAGGGCGTCGGCGGCGGCGGCCGGGGAGGACACGGCGAGGGCGTCGGCGGCGGCGCCGAACGCGGCGGCGAGCGGAACCTCGTGGCCCGGTGTGACGGTGAGCAGACCGGCGGCCGGGCCGAGCAGCCCGGTCAGCCGGTCGCGGGCGGCGAGCAGCGCGCCGGTGCCGTCCTTGCGGCGCAGGCCCAGTGCCAGGGCGTCGTGCCGGGCCCGGGTAGCGGCGCGGGTGCGTTCGGCCGCGCCGGTCGCCTCGCGGGCGGCGTTCAGGGCGGACTCGGCCCCGGCCAGCTCCCGCTTGGCCGTCTCGTGCCGTGCGGCGAGTTCGTGGTCGCCGGCGTCGAGTCCGTCGACCTCCGCCTGGAGCGCCTCGTACTCCTCCTGGGCGGCGGCGGCGCGTTCCCGGGACTCGTCCCGGGTCGCGGTGAGCCGTTCTATCTCCGCCTGCGCGGCGGCGGCCCGGGAGCGGGCGGCGCCGACCTGGCCGCTGAGCCGGGCGAGGCCCTCGCGGCGGTCGGCGAGGGCGCGGGCGGCGTCCTTGAGGCGGCGTTCCTCCGCGGCCAGCTCGCGTTCGAGCTCGGCGCGGTGGGCGACGGTGTCCTCCAGGGCGCGCCGGGCCGCTTCCAGGGCGGCCTCCAGCTCGGCCTCCTGCTCGCGGACCCGGGCGGCCTCGCGTTCCAGGTCCTCCGGGTCCCGGCCGCGCCGTTCCTCCTCGGGCGCCGAGGTGGCGCTCTTGACCCGGGCCTCGGCGAGCGAGACGGTGCCGCGCACCCGTTCGGCGAGCTGGGACAGCTCGTACCAGGTCTGCTGGGCGCGCGTCAGGCGCGGGGCGAGCCGGCGCACCTCGTCCTCCAGCAGCGCCTCACGGCGCAGCGCCCGGCGGAGGTCCTCCTCGGCGGCCTCCTTGCGTTCCTTCAGGGCGGCCTCGTCGGCGATCTCGGCGGCGAGTGCCTCCCGCAGCCGTACGAGGTCGTCGGCGAGGAGGCGCAGCCGGGCGTCGCGCAGGTCGGCCTGGATGACGGCGGCCCGGCGGGCGACGGCGGCCTGCCGGCCGAGCGGTTTGAGCTGGCGGCGCAGTTCGTCGGTGAGGTCCTGCACACGGGCGAGGTTGGCCCTCATCGCGTCCAGCTTCCGCAGCGCCTTCTCCTTGCGCTTGCGGTGCTTGAGGACGCCGGCCGCCTCCTCGATGAAGGCGCGGCGGCCCATGGGGTCGGCGTGCAGGACGGAGTCGAGCTGGCCCTGGCCGACGATGACGTGCATCTCGCGGCCGATGCCGGAGTCGGAGAGGAGTTCCTGGATGTCGAGGAGGCGGCAGGTGTCGCCGTTGATCTGGTACTCGCTGCCGCCGTTGCGGAACATGATCCGCGTGATGGTGACCTCGGCGTACTCGATGGGCAGCGCCCGGTCGGAGTTGTCGATGGTCAGGGACACCTCGGCCCGGCCGAGCGGCGGGCGGCCGGTGGTGCCGGCGAAGATGACGTCCTCCATCTTGCCGCCGCGCAGCGACTTGGCGCCCTGTTCGCCCATGACCCAGCTGAGCGCGTCCACCACATTGGACTTGCCCGAGCCGTTGGGTCCGACGACGCAGGTGATCCCCGGCTCGAACCGGAGCGTGGTCGCGGAGGCGAACGACTTGAACCCGCGCAGGGTCAGGGCCTTCAGGTGCACGCCGCCCGACATTACCTCCCGGGTCCGTCCCACTCCATGAACGCCGAGGCGCCCGCGGTTTCACCACTGAACGCGCAGGGCACATCAGACGTTGAAGAAGGTGAAAGGTCGCGGGGGAGAGCGGCGCGACGACGCGGGAGGGCAAGAAAGAAGGGACGCCGAAGCGTCCCTTGCAACTCTGAGCAACCTGGCGGTCGTACGGGCAGCCAACCGCTGCCCGTGCTGTGTCGTGGTGCGGTGGCAGTGATCAGGTGAGCGCAGGCTCCGCCTGGTGTGCGTCAACGCTCTCCATGATCCTGTCGTGGGACGCGGCAGCTGCCAGTGCGTCGTTCTCCGCCTGGATTCGTACGAGCTCCGATTCCAGGTCCTGGACACGCTGCTGGAGCCGTCGCATCTCGGCGAGGAGTCGCGGGTCGGAGCCGCCGACGTAACCGAGAAGCGCCTTTGCCATGATGGATGGTCCTCCACAATGAGTGACCGACCGATGCGGTGTGGGTCGTGAGGGATTCGCACCCGCGGTGCTTGGCATATGCGTTTTTGCTGCCGTTCAACCATGCCAAACAGCTAAGGTGCGCGGGGCTTTCAGAGTCTCACCAAAAAGTTTGACGGTCAACACGATCACGCCCCGTATCGACGCACGACCCGGGGAGCGCGGCCTCGGAACGGCGGCGCTTCGACCTCTGCGGGCCCCTGGGGGCGTGGCGCTGATCCTGCCGTGCGGAGCCGCCCATGGCAAGCGATTCTCGGCAACCACCTGCTTCTTTACCCTCCGGGCGGCTCCCACAGGGCGGTCGCACGGGTCCCCCGGGTGCCACCCGGAGGGGCGGGGTCAGCGGATGGCGAAGCCGTCGTAGCCGCCGCGGGGTGTGTCCCAGATCTCGGTGACACCGTCCACGCGGCCGGGCGTGTCGGCGCCGCGCAGCCAGTCCAGGAGCCCCTCGCACCGCTCCCGGGGCCCCTCCGCGACCACCTGGACGCGTCCGTCGCCCAGATTGAGAGCAAAACCACTCAGGCCGCCCAGCTCCAGGGCGCGCGCCCGGGTGAACCAGCGGAAACCCACGCCCTGGACGCGTCCGCGCACCCAGGCGACCAGCCGTACATCCTCGCTCATGACCGCAACCTAACGGGCCGATGTCCCGATGGTCACACCCTCCCCCAGCGCCATGCGGTACCGTCCCGATCCAATGAATCTCATACGAAACTCACTCGATCGTGTGAGTTTCGTATTGATCAAGAGACGTTGACCGCCGAAGACGCCGATCGCATCAGGCGTCGGCCTCGAAGACGAGAAGACGAGTCGACCGCGAGGACGAGGAAGGCCAGTACATGGGACGCCACCGACGCTCCGCCGCCGGCCGCGTCCCCGGTGCCGCCCAGCCGGGTGGCACCGGGGCACAGGACCACGACCCGCTGGCCTCCCCGGGGGACACGCCCGTCAGAGGGACCGCGCCCTATCCGAACCCCGAGGCGTACGCCGACGTCCGGGCCCGGAGCGACGCCTACCTGTTCGGCGCCGGCCCGGAGGACGCGGCCGGCCCCGAGGGCTCCGCGCGGGCCGGGGGCGCGCCCCGGCCCGCGGGGTCCCGCAGGCGCCGGCGGAAGAAGGCGGCGTCCGTCCCGGTCCGTACGGGACTGCTCGGCGTCTCGGCCGCCGTGGCGCTCGGCGCGGTGGCGGTGGCCACCGGCGCGGTGCCCGGCCTGGACGGCCTGCGCGTCGGCCAGGGCCAGGGCGGCGGCGACACCGTGCGGGCGGCGGACTCGCCGGCCAACACCCCCAGCGGGCAGGGCGGCACCTCGGGCGCGGTCGGCGGCGAGGAGTCCGCCGGGTCCGGTACCGGCCGTTCGGCCTCGCCCTCCTCCCCCAGCGCCTCCGCGTCCGCCTCCGGGAAGCCCTCCGCGTCCGCCTCGCCCACGCCGTCGAGGACCCCCGCCGAGCGGAAGAAGACCTCGGCGCCCCCGAGCGAGAAGGCGGCGCCCGCTCCGTCGCGGACGGTGACCGAGGAGCCGGAGAAGACCGGGCAGCCGTCCGGCGGGACCGTCGCGGTGTCCGGGGAGGCCGCCGCCGAGGCGGAGGTGCTCCGGCTCGTCAACGCCGAGCGGGCCAAGGTCGGCTGCACCCCGCTCGCCGCCGACAGCGCGCTGACCGGCCTCGCCGAGGACTTCAGCGCGGCCATGGCCGCGCAGGGCTTCTTCGACCACACCGACCCCAGCGGCGCCACTCCGTGGGACCGCGCGGAGGCGGCCGGGATATCCGGTCTCGGCGGCGAGAACATAGCCCGCGGCCAGGCGGACGCCGCCGCGGTGATGGACGCCTGGATGAACAGCGAGGGCCACCGGGCGAACATACTGAACTGCGACTTCAAGACCCTGGGCGTCGGCGTCCACTTCGGCTCCGGCGGCCCTTGGTGGACGCAGGACTTCGGCTACTAGAACTAGCCCGCTTTCCCCGGGGCGGCGCCGCCTGACGGGTGGCGCGGCGCGGGCGTAACCTGGAGGGCATGTCGACCTCGCAGGAGTGCCCGCAGGGGCGGGACCTTCCGTACGACGTGTTCTCCCGGGGCTGCCCGTCGCGGGCGACGCTGGAGCATGTCACCGGGCGCTGGGGCGCGCTCACCCTCGGCGCCCTCTCCCACGGGTCCTTCCGCTTCAACGAGCTGCGCCGCCGGGTGGACGGCGTCAGCGAGAAGATGCTCGCCCAGACCCTGCACGCGCTGGAGCGCGACGGCCTGGTGCACCGCGAGGCCCAGCCGACCAACCCGCCCCGCGTCGACTACGAGCTGACCGCGCTGGGCCGGGAGACCGCCCGGCGGCTGGTCGCCCTCATCGAGTACCTCGAAGGCAGCATGGACGAGGTGCTGGCGGCCCGCGAGCGCTACGACGCCGCGCGGACCCCCGCCGGGCGGTCCGCTACGGCGTGACGCGCGGCGGGCGCTGGCACCGGGGGCAGTAGTAGCTGGACCGGTTCATCCACGGCCGGCGGCGCATCGGGGTGGCGCACCTCCGGCAGGGCAGTCCCTCGCGGCCGTACGCGTCCAGTGAGCGGTCGAAGTAGCCGGACTCCCCGTTGACGTTGACGTACAGGCTGTCGAAACTGGTGCCGCCCACGGCGAGGGCGGCGTTCATGACGTCCCTGATGTGCCCGAGGAGTTCGGCGGTGCGGGGCCGGGTGAGGGCAGCCGTCGGTCGGTCGTAGTGCAGGCGGGAGCGCCACAGGGCCTCGTCGGCGTAGATGTTGCCGACGCCGCTGATCAGGGACTGGTCGAGCAGGGCCCGTTTGACGGTGGTGCGCTTGCGGCGCAGCGCCCGGTGGAACGCCTCGTCGTCGAAGAGCGGGTCGAGGGGGTCGCGGGCGATGTGCGCGATGACGTCGGGCAGTCCGTCGGGCGAGGTGTCGTGCAGCGAGAGTCCGCCGAAGGTGCGCTGGTCGACGAAGCGCAGCTCGGTGCCGAGGGCGTCGGCGAAGCGGACCCGGACGCGCAGGTGCTTCTCGGCGGGCGCCTCGTGCGGCTGGACCAGCAGCTGGCCGCTCATGCCGAGGTGGGCCAGGACCGCCTGGCCGCTGTCGGCCAGCGGCAGCCACAGGTACTTGCCGCGCCGGCTGGGCACGCCGACGCGGTACCCCTGGAGCCGGCGGGCGAAGTCGTCGCCGCCGGCCGGGTGCCGGCGTACGGCGCGGGGGTGCAGGACCTCGGCGTCGGCGACGGTCCGGTGGGCGACCCACCGTTCCAGTCCGCGCCGGACGACCTCGACCTCGGGCAACTCGGGCATGCGCTCCCCCGTGACGGTGTGACGAACCGAGCGCCCGGCCCCGGGGACGGGGCGGGCGCTCGGGTCCTGCTGTGCCGGTCGAAGCGGATCAGGCGGAGGCCGACGACACGTCGGCGCTCTCCTCCTGCGCGGCGGCGGCCTCGGCCGCCTCCCGGGCGCGCTCGTCCGCCGCGGCCCGGATGGACCGCCACGCGGATTCCGCGGCCTGCTGCTCCGCTTCCTTCTTGCTGCGGCCGGTGCCGGTGCCGTACGAGACGCCTCCGACGCGGGCGGCAGCAGTGAAGGTCTTCTCATGGTCGGGGCCGGTCTCCGTGACCAGGTACTCGGGGACGCCGAGCCCTTCGGTCGCGGTCAGCTCCTGGAGACTGGTCTTCCAGTCCAGGCCGGCACCGAGGTTGGAGGACTTTTCGATCAGGGGGTCGAACAGGCGGTGCACCAGCTCCGCCGCCGCGTCCAGGCCCTGGTCGAGATAGACCGCGCCGATCACCGCTTCGAGGGTGTCGGCGAGGATGGATGCCTTGTCCCGGCCGCCCGTGCCCTCTTCACCGCGGCCCAGCCGGATGAAGGAGCCCAGTTCCAGGCCGCGACCGACCTCCGCCAGCGCACGCGAGTTGACCACCGCGGCCCGCAGCTTGGCCAGCTGGCCTTCGGGCAGGTCGGGGTGGATGCGGTACAGCGTGTCGGTGACGACGAGACCGAGCACGGAGTCCCCGAGGAACTCCAGCCGCTCGTTCGTCGGCAGACCGCCGTTCTCGTACGCGTAGGAACGGTGGGTCAGCGCACGCACCAGAAGGGCGGACTCGACCTTGTAGCCGAGCCGCCCTTCCAGAAGCGTGTGGGACGAGGCCTGGTGCTCCGCAGAGTTCTTCTTCGGCGTGGACACAGTGCCTCTCACCAGCCGCTCAGACCTCGAGGACCTGGCGCTTGTTGTAGGTGCCGCACGACGGGCACGCGATGTGCTGCTGCTTGGGCTCGTGGCAGCGCTCACACGCAACCAGGGTGGGGACCGCAGCCTTCCACTGCGACCGGCGGTGGCGCGTGTTGCTGCGCGACATCTTCCGCTTCGGAACAGCCACGGCTACTTCTCCTGCTTCTCGTCGACGCCCGCTTCCGCTTCGGCGCCGCTGATCTCGTCCTTCTCGCCGTCTCCGAGTGAACCGGCGAGTCCCTGCAAAGCCGCCCAACGGATGTCGACGGCGTCATGGTGGTGGTCCGGGTCGTCCGCCAGGCGCACGCCGCACTCGGCGCACAGTCCCGGGCAGTCTTCCTGGCACACCGGCTGCATCGGCAGTGCGAGCACCACCGCATCACGCAGCACGGGTTCGAGGTCGAACAGGCCGTCCTCGAGGAAGAACCTCTCCTCGTCGTCCTCGGCGTCGTCGCCCGGTTCCGCGATCACGCGGCCCCGGTCGTCGGCGTCAGGGTACGAGAAGAGTTCCTGGAAGTCCGCTTCGAGCTCGAGCTCGACCGGCTCCAGACACCTTACGCACTCCCCCTTGGCGGCGGCACGGGCGGTGCCCGTGACGAGCACCCCTTCCATGACCGACTCCAGGCGGAGGTCCAGCTCCACCGGGGCGCCTTCCGGCACTCCGATGACTCCCGCGATACCGAGGTCCTGGGGAGCGTCGACCGTGCGGGACAGGCGCTGCAGCGCACCGGGCCGCCGTCCCAGCTCGTGCGTGTCGAACACGAGGGGGTTGCGGTGGTCGAGGCGGGCGTTCAGAGCCATTCCAACTTTCGATCTTCGAGCGGGGTACTGAGTGTTACCGAGGGGGCACCGCCCCTGGTGGTGCGGGCAGCGCTGATCGCGTGGCTACACACGACCGAAGAACCAGGGTACTGGACCTTCCGCCCACGGCCCAATCCGGCCCGGGGCCGGGCGGGACTACAGCCCCCGGCCCTGTTCGTAGGCCCTGAGCTGCTCGGCGCTGATCATGCTGGTGTCGAACAGGCTGGTCTCGTCCAGCGCCTGCGACTGCTGCGACTGCTGCGACTGCTCGGGGGCGTAGCCCTGCTGCGCGTCGTACGCGGGCTGCTGGGCGTCGTAGGACGCCTGCTGGGGGACGTAGCCCTGGTAGCCGTAGGGGTCGGCCTGGTAGCCGTAGGCGTCCTGCTGCCCGGCGTACGGGTCGGGCTGCTGCGGGTAGCCGCCGTACGGGTCGGGCTGCTGGGCGTAGCCGTACGCGGTCTGGTCGTCGGGGACCGCCTGGGCCGCGGCCGGCTGCTGCTGGTCGGCGTAGTCCTGCCGGCGGGCCTGCTCGGCGGCGGCGTCGCTGTCGGCGAGGGCGGCCAGGTCGGCGAGGTAGTCGGCGTCGCTGGAGTGCCGGCGGGTGGTGGTGTCGTCGGCGAGGGCGCCGAGGTCGTCGGTGGCGATCCGGCCGTGCAGCTTCTGCCGGCCGCGGCCGACCGCCTCCAGGGTCTTGGCCAGGACGGCCTCGAAGGCGCCGAGCTTGACGTCGACGTAGGCGTCGGCGTCGCGGCGCAGGGTCTCCGGGTCGTGGCTGCGCTCGGGGGCGTCCTCGTCCTCGTAGCCGTTCTCGTCGGTGCCCGGGCCGGTGCCGAGGAGCTTCTCGCGGCCCCGGCCGACCGAGCCGAGCGTCTTGGTGAGGACCACCTCGAAGTTGGCGAGCTTGGAGTCGACGTAGTCGTCGGCCTCGGCGCGGATCTCCTCGGCCTCGCGGCGGGCCTCGGCGAGGATGCGGTCGGCCTCGGCCTGGGAGCGGCGGACGACCTCCATGTCGGAGATGAGGGAGCCGCGCTCGGCGTGCGCGCTCTCGATGATCCGCGTCGCCTCCTGGCGGGCCTGCTCGACCATCTGCTCGCGGTCGCCGATCAGCTCCTGGGCCTGCGCGAGGGAGCCGGGCAGCGCGGCGCGCACCTCTTCCAGCAGGGCGAGCAGTTCGGCGCGGTTGACCACGCACGAGGCCGACATGGGCATGGATCGGGCGCCGGAGACCGTGGAGACGATCTCGTCGAGCTTCTTCTGCACGTCCACCGTGTGCTCGCCACTCTCTACAGCTGGTGTTGGAGACGGACGGGACGACTGTACGGCTCCGGGGCGCCCGCCGGAATCCGGGTGCGGTGGTACCGGCCCCGGGGGCGGGGTCAGTTCCGGCGGAGCCGGTCCGCGAGGGCGTCGTGGACCAGCGGGGGCACCAGGTGGGAGACGTCGCCGCCCCAGGTGGCGACCTCCTTGACCAGCGAGGACGACAGGAAGCTGTAGGTGGGGTTGGTGGGCATGAAGAGGGTCTCCACGCCGGAGAGGCCGTTGTTCATCTGGGCCATCTGGAGTTCGTAGTCGAAGTCGCTGACCGCGCGCAGGCCCTTGACGATGGCCGGGATCTCGCGCTCCTTGCAGAAGTCGACGAGGAGGCCGTGGAAGGACTCGACGCGGACGTTGCCGTACTCGGCGGTGACCCGGCCGATGAGGTCGATGCGCTCCTCGATCGCGAACAGGCCCTTCTTGGACTGGTTGATCATCACGGCGACATAGACCTCGTCGTACAGCCTGGAGGCCCGGGCGATGATGTCCAGATGTCCGTTGGTGATCGGGTCGAACGACCCGGGACAGACGGCGCGGCGCACTTGCGATCCCTCGCTCTCGAGTCCGGTCATCGTGCGTCTTCGCACGTGGAGGCGGCGCGACCGTACCAAAACGTTCCCTCGCCGTAGCGACGGGACCGGAGCGCGTCGAAACCCTCCGGCCACCGGAACTCCCCGCCTCTGGTGCTGCGCTCCACGGTGACGAGGGCTTCGTCCGCGAGCCACCCCTGCGTACGGAGTGTGAGCAGGATCTCCCGAAGATCGTCGTCGGAGACGGCGTACGGGGGATCGAGGAAGACCAGGTCGTACGGGTCGTCCGGCGGGGCCTGGACGATCTGCCTGGCCTTGCCGGCGCGGACCTCGGCGCCGGGGAGACCGACGGTCCTGGCGTTGTCCCGGACGGTACGGGCGGCGCGGGCGTCGGCCTCCACGAGGAGGACGTGGCCCGCGCCCCGGGAGAGGGCCTCCAGGCCGACGGCGCCGGAGCCGGCGTACAGGTCGAGGACCCGTTCGCCGTCGAGCGGGCCGCCCAGCAGGGACTGCCAAGTGGAGAAGAGGCCCTCGCGGGCGCGGTCGGAGGTGGGGCGGGTGCTGTTGCCCGGCGGCACTGCGAGGCGGCGTCCGCCGGCTTCGCCGGCGATCACGCGGGTCATGTGTGGTCCTTGGTGGTTGGCGGCTGACGGTTTCAGTGTGGCTGGTCGCGCGGTGCGCCGCGCCTCCGGGGAAACCGCCGTCACCCCTTTTCCAGGTACTGCTCCCGCTCCTCGTCCAAGAGGGCGTCCAGGGCCGTGCGCAGGCCGGGGAGGGTCGTCAGTTCCGGGTCGGCCGCCACCAGCGCCGCCGCCTCCTGTCTCGCCTCCGCGATGATCTCCTCGTCCTCGATGACGGCCAGGACCCGCAGGGAGGTGCGGGCGCCGGACTGGGCCTGGCCGAGGACGTCGCCCTCGCGGCGCTGTTCGAGGTCGATGCGGGACAGCTCGAAGCCGTCCAGGGTGGAGGCGACGGCGTCGAGCCGCCGGCGGGCCGCGCTCGCCTCCGGCATCTCGCTGACCAGCAGGCAGAGTCCGGGCGCGGAGCCGCGGCCGACCCGGCCGCGCAGCTGGTGGAGCTGGGAGACGCCGAAGCGGTCCGCGTCCATGATCACCATGGCGGTGGCGTTGGGCACGTTGACCCCGACCTCGATGACGGTGGTGGCGACCAGGACGTCGGTGTCGCCCGCGGCGTAGCGGCGCATGACGGCGTCCTTGTCGTCGGGGTGCATACGGCCGTGCAGCACCTCGACCGTGAGCCCGCTGAGCGGGCCCTTGGCGAGCTGGTCGGCGAGGTCGAGGACGGCGAGCGGCGGGCGTCTGTCCCCGTCGTCCCGGGGTGCGCCCTTGCCCTTCCTGGGGGCGTCCTCCTCGTCACCGATGCGGGGGCAGACGACGTAGGCCTGGTGGCCGTTCTCCACCTCCTCGCGGACCCGTTCCCAGGCGCGGGCGAGGAAGTGGGGTTTGTCGGCGGCCGGGACGACATGGCTGGCGATGGGTGAGCGGCCCGCGGGGAGCTGGTCCAGGACGGAGGTCTCCAGGTCGCCGAAGACGGTCATGGCGACCGTGCGCGGAATGGGCGTGGCGGTCATGACGAGGAGGTGGGGCGGCTGCTTGCCCTTGCCGCGCAGGGCGTCGCGCTGCTCGACGCCGAACCGGTGCTGCTCGTCGACGACGACCAGGCCCAGGTCGTGGAACTGGACCTTGTCCTCGATGAGCGCGTGGGTGCCGATGACGATGCCGGCCTCGCCGGTGGCCAGGTCGAGCATGGCCCGGCGGCGGGCGGCGGTGCCCATCGAGCCGGTCAGCAGCACGACCTTGGTGGCGTGCTCGGTGCCGCCCAGCATGCCGCCTTCGGCCAGCTCGCCCATCATCTCCACGACCGACCGGTGGTGCTGCTGGGCCAGCACCTCGGTGGGCGCGAGCATCGCCGCCTGTCCCCCGGCGTCCACGACGGCGAGCATGGCCCGCAGGGCCACCAGTGTCTTTCCCGAACCGACCTCGCCCTGGAGGAGCCGGTGCATCGGGTGGTCGGTGGCGAGGTCGTCGAAGATCTCGCGGGAGACCTTCCGCTGGCCCTCGGTGAGGGTGAAGGGCAGGCGGTCGTCGAAGGCGGTCAGCAGGCCGTCGGGCCGGGGCCTGCGGGGGACGGCGGCGAGCTGGGTCTCGGCGTGGCGGCGGCGGGCGAGGGCGACCTGGAGGACGAACGCCTCGTCCCACTTCAGGCGGGCGCGCGCGGCGGCGACGTCGGCCTGGGTGTGCGGGCGGTGGATCTTGAGCAGGGCCTCGGGGAGGGAGACCAGGCCGCGTCCCTCGCGCAGTGACCCGGGGAGCGGGTCGACGGCCTCCTGGGCGGCGGGCAGCACCGTCTGGATCGCCTTGGCGAGCTTCCAGGACTCCAGTTTGGCGGTGGCGGGGTAGAGCGGGATGAGGGCGCCGGCCCAGCTCTCCACCGTCTCCTCGCTGTCGCCGCGCAGCAGTTCGTAGGCGGGGTGGGCCAGTTGCAGTTTCCGGTTGAAGACGGAGACCTTGCCGGAGAACATCGCGCGGGTGCCCGGCAGGAGTTCCTTGTGGGGCTTGTGGACGCCGTTCCCGAAGAAGACCAGTTGCAGCCGGCCGCTGCCGTCGGTGATCGTCACCTCCAGCCGCTGGCCCTTGCCGCGCGGGGCCTTCGACGAGGCGAAGGTGTGCAGGCGGGCGTCGGCGACCTGGGCGACCACCGTGACGTGCTCGTCCATGGGGAGGTCGGCGAGGTGGGTGAGCTGGCCGCGCTCCTCGTATCTGCGCGGATAGTGGTGGAGGAGGTCGCCGACGGTGTGCAGGCCGAGGTGCTCGGCCATCACCTTCGCGGTGGCGGGGCCGAGCACCGACTTCAGGGACTGATGCAGCGGTTCTTGCGATGCGGGCACGAGATCCATTGCACACCACGCCACTGACAATGGCCGCGCGCGGCCCGGGGAAGGCCGGGAGAAAGCTCCGGGGACGGCCGGGAGAAAGTTCGGGACGGCCGGGAGAAGGGCCCGGGACGGCCGGGAGAAGGCCCGGTGAGCGCCCTACTCCACGCCGATGAGCAGCAGCGAGCCCTGCCGCCCGCCCCGGTAGACCACCGTGTCCACGGCGAGGTATGCCTCCCTGACCCGCGTCCGCAGGCGGTCGGCGATGTCCTCGGGGGCGTCGTCGCCCAGGACCAGGGTGACCAGTTCGCCGCCGGCCGCGAGCATCCGGTCCAGGACGGCCCGGGCGGTGGCCGCCACGTCGGAGCCGATCACCGCCACGTCCCCGTCGACCAGTCCGAGGACGTCGCCGGCCTGGCAGATGCCGGCCGTGGTCCACGACTGGCGTTCGGCGACGGTGACCTCGGCGTAGCGGGTGGCGCCGGCCGCGGAGGTCATGGCCACCACGTCCTCGTCGAAGCGCCGGCCGGGCTCGTGCACGGCGAGCGCGGCGATGCCCTGCACCGCGGAGCGGGTGGGGATGAGGGCGACCCGGACCCCGGCCTGCCGGGCCTGGTCGGCGGCCGCGGCGGCGGTCTGGCGCAGTTCGGCGTCGTTGGGCAGCAGTACGACCTCGCGCGCGTGGGCGCGACGGACCGCCTCGGCCAGTTCGGCGCTGGCGGGCGGCTCCCCGGGGCGGGCCAGCACGGTGGTGGCCCCGGCCTCCGCGCAGAGCCCGGCCAGCCCCTCTCCGGGCACGACGGCCACCACGGCCCGCTGGACCCTTTCGCGGGGCGGGCGCCCGGCGCCGCCGGTGTGCGCGTCGCCCTGCCCGAAGTGGGTGATGCGGATGCGGTACGGCCGGCCCGCCTCGACGCCCGCCTCGACGGCGGCCCCGGCGTCGTCCACGTGCACGTGGACGTTCCACAGCCCGTCGCCGCCGACCACCACCAGGGAGTCGCCGAGGGCGTCCAGCCGCCGCCGCAGCCGGGCCACGGCCGGTTCCCCGGCCTCCAGGAGGTAGATCACCTCGAAGGCGGGGCCGCCCTCGCCGGGCGGGCACTCGCCGGCGTCCGCGCTCTCCGCCGCTTCCTCCGGTACGCGCGCGTGCTCCACTTCGGCCTCGGCCGGGAGCGCCGGGGCCGTCTCCCCGGTGAGCGTCTCCACGAGGGCCCCGAGCACCGTGACCAGGCCGTGTCCGCCGGCGTCGACCACACCGGCCCGCTCCAGGGCGGGCAGTTGCCCCGGGGTCGCGGCGAGCGCCGTGCGGGCGCCCTCGTAGGCGGCCCGGGCCACGGCGTCGCAGCCGCCCTCGACGCGGCCGGCCGCGTCGGCGGCGGCCGAGGCCACGGTGAGGACGGTGCCCTCGACGGGGTGGGCGACGGCCTGCCGGGCGGAGTCGGCCGCGTGCCGCAGGGCGCGCCGCAGCCCCGGTCCCCCGGTGTCCCGCTCGCCCCGCTCCTCCGCCGCCAGCACCTGGGCCATGCCGCGCAGCAGCTGCGCCAGGATCGTCCCCGAGTTGCCGCGCGCGCCGATCAGCGCGCCGTGCGCCATCGCCCGTATCGCCTCGGCGAGCGAGGGGGCGGTGCCGGTGCGGCCGGCCTCGTGCCCCGAGAAGACGGCCTCCACGGCCGCCGCCGCCGATTCCAGCGTCAGGTACAGATTGGTGCCGGTGTCCCCGTCCGCGACCGGATAGACGTTGATCGCGTCGATCTCCTCGCGCGCCCGTCCCAGCGCGCTCAGCGCCCGACCGCACCAGACGCGCACCGCCGGGGCGTCGAAGAACCTCTGCGGCACCTGCGCCTCCCTGAGCTGCTGGACGTGGCACGCAGCGTAGACCCCGGGCGTGGCGCCCACCGGAAGAGGGCCGGGACGGAGCCGGGGACAGGGCCCCTGAGCTGCCATGGTAGTTTCGTTGTACGGACGCAGTCGTTGTATGCTGCTCCGGTTGCCCGATCCTGATCGGGCCATTCCCCCCTGGCAACGCCACTCAGATCGCGGCCGCTTCCCCGGAAGCCCCGAGTTCTCGACCCCGGCATGCCGGGGTCAACCGTAAGTGCATCTGAAGTCTTTGGAGTGACCCGTGGCTGCCAACTGCGACGTCTGCGGCAAGGGGCCGGGCTTCGGCAACAACATCTCGCACTCGCACCGCCGTACGCCCCGTCGCTGGAACCCGAACATCCAGCGTGTGCGTACCGTGGTCGGCGGGACGCCGAAGCGCGTGAACGCTTGCACCTCGTGCATCAAGGCCGGCAAGGTCTCGCGCTGACGCTCAGCACCAGCGCGCGGCCACTGTCGGTTCGCTGCGAAAAGCCGGTCCACCTCACGGTGGGCCGGCTTTTCGCCGTACGCCCTCAGGTCCGGCGCCGCAGCGCCCACCCGTGATCCACCGGCCCGATCCCCCCGCCGAGCGGGAACCCGGCCGCGATCGCCCCGGTGACGTACTCCTTGGCCGCCGTCACCGCCGCCGGCACGGACAGGCCGTGCGCCAGGTGCGCGGCGATCGCCGAGGCGAGGGTGCAGCCGGTGCCGTGGGTGTGCCGGTTGTCGTGGCGCGGGGCGCGCAGCCAGTGCTCCTCCGAGCCGTCGGTGAGCAGATCGACCGCTTCCCCCGGCAGGTGCCCGCCCTTGATCAGCGCCCAGCGCGGCCCGAACTCCAGCAGCGCCCCGGCGGCCCGGCGCAGATCGCCCTCCGCCGTGACCCGTACGCCGGTGATCTGCGCCACCTCGTCCAGGTTCGGGGTGGCGACGGTGGCGACCGGCAGCAGCCTGGTCCGTACGGAGTCCAGGGCGGAGGCGGCCAGCAGCGCGTCCCCGTGCTTGGAGACGCCGACCGGGTCGACCACCGCGGGGGCGTCCGTGCCGGAGATCAGCTCGGCGACGGTCTCGACCAGTTCCGCCGAGGCCAGCATGCCGGTCTTGACCGCCTGGACGCCGATGTCGTCGACGACGCTGCGGTACTGCGCCCGGACCGCCTCGGCGGGCAGTTCCCAGGCGCCCTGCACCCCGAGGGAGTTCTGCGCGGTCACCGCGGTGAGCACGCTCATCCCGTGGGTGCCGAGCGCGAGCATCGTCTTCAGGTCGGCCTGCACGCCGGCGCCGCCGCCGGAGTCGGAGCCGGCGACCGTGAGGACCCTGGGCGGCGCGCTCATCCCTCGATCTCCCCGCCGAAGTGGTCCCAGCCGCCGCTGCTGGTCCAGGGCGCCCCGTCGACGGTGACCTGGGGCAGCGCCGAGGGGTGCAGGACCTCGCCGATGACCTTCCAGCGGGCGGGCAGCTTCACGTCCGGCGGGAAGGTCGCCACGATCGCGTGGTCCTCTCCCCCGGTCAGCACCCACTGGAGCGGGTCGACGCCGACGGCCTGGCCGATGTCGTTCATCTGGGACGGGATGTCGATCTGCGCGGAGCGGATGTCGATGCGGACCTTGCTGGCCTCCGCGATGTGCCCGAGGTCCGCGATCAGCCCGTCGCTGACGTCGCACATCGCGCTCGCCCCGAGCCCGGCGGCGGCCGGCCCCGCGTGGTACGGCGGCTCCGGCCGCCGGTGGGCCTCCACGAAGGCGCGCGGCGAGCGGAACCCCCGGGAGAGCACGGCGAACCCGGCCGCGGACCAGCCGAGCCAGCCGATCACCGCGACCAGGTCGCCGGGGCGGGCGCCGGCCCGGGTCACCGGTTCCTGGCCGCGCAGGTCGCCGAGGGCGGTGATGGACACGGTGATGGTGTCGCCGCCCACCACGTCACCGCCGACCACGGCGGCACCGGCGACCTGGCACTCGTCGCGCAGCCCGTCCATCAGCTCGGTCGGCCAGGTCACGGGGCATTCGGCGGGGACGACCAGGCCGAGCAGCAGCGCGGTCGGCACGGCCCCCATGGCGGCGATGTCGGCGAGGTTCTGGGCGGCGGCCTTGCGGCCGACGTCGTAGGCGGTGGACCAGTCACGGCGGAAGTGCCGGCCCTCCACGAGTATGTCGGTGGTGGCCACCACCCGCCGGTCGGGCGCGGCGACCACCGCGGCGTCGTCGCCGGGGCCGATCCGGACCGCCGGGGTGGTGGTGAGACGGGAGGTGAGCTCCCTGATGAGCCCGAACTCCCCGAGCTCACCAACAGTGCCCTTCATGCCCTACTCCCCTTCCGTCCCGGTCCGTGCCCGGTCGCGCGTCGTCTGTGTGTACCAGGGTGCCCGGGGTGCTCCGGCACGCGGGGCCGTGCCACGCGGGTCTCCCCGTGGCGCCGGACGACGCGATACCGTGGCGTTCCTTTTCCCCACATGATCCTCGTGGCCGCCCTGGAGGTTCCGTGGTACAGGCGTACATCCTGATCCAGACGGAGGTCGGCAAGGCGTCGTCCGTCGCCGGCACGATCAGCAGACTGCCGGGGGTGATCCAGGCCGAGGACGTGACCGGGCCGTACGACGTGATCGTGCGGGCGCAGGCCGACACCGTCGACGAGCTGGGCCGCATGGTGGTCGCCGAGGTCCAGAAAGTGGACGGCATCACCCGCACCCTGACCTGCCCGGTCGTCCATCTGTAGTCCCCGTCTACCCTGTGCCGGTGAACTCCTCGCGTCACCGGCTCCTCGGTCTGCCCCTGCTCGTCCTGCTGACCGCCGTCGCGGGCTGCTCCGCGACGGACGACGGGCCCTCGGCGGCGGTTCCCAGCCCGGACGCGAAGGTGGTCGCGCTCTGCGAGGACCTGGACGAGGCCGTGCCGCCGAAGGTGGACGGCCTGAGCCGCAAGGACCCCGAGCCCGCCTCGAAGCTGACGGCGGGCTGGGGAAACCCGCTGATCATACTGCGCTGCGGTGTCGAACGGCCGCCGAAGATGGCCGACCCCGAGGTGGCCGAGGGCCGGGACGCGGACGCGGTGGCCGGCGGGGTGAACGGCGTGGACTGGCTGATGGAGAAGGAGGACGACGGGGCGTACCGGTTCACCACCGCCAACCGGGAGGCGTACGTCGAGGTCACCGTGCCCGCGGGCCGGGACAGCTCCAGCGTGCTGATCGACCTGGCCGCGGCCGTGAAAAAGGCGATCCCCGAAGGGATCGCCCTCTGACCCGCCCCCGCGGTCAGCGCAGTCCCGTCGGCCGGTTCAGCGCGGCCTGCACCAGGCGGTCCACCAGTTCGGGGTAGGAGACCCCGCTGGCCTGCCACATCTGCGGGTACATCGAGATCGGCGTGAAGCCGGGCAGGGTGTTGATCTCGTTGATGACGAACTCGCCGTCCTCGGTGAGGAAGAAGTCCGCGCGGACCAGTCCCTCGCAGGACGCCGCCTCGAACGCCTCGACCGCGAGCCGCCGCACCTCGGCCGTCTCCTCGTCGGTGAGCGGCGCGGGCACCAGACCGGGCGTGGAGTCGATGTACTTCGCCTCGAAGTCGTAGTAGGCGTGCGCGCTCGGCGGGGGGATCTCGGCGGGTACGGAGGCCCGCGGGCCGTCCTCGAACTCCAGCACCCCGCACTCGATCTCGCGGCCCGTGAGCGCGGCCTCGACCAGGATCTTCGGGTCGTGCCGGCGGGCCTCGGCGATCGCCTCGTCGAGCCCGGAGAGGCCGTCGACCTTGGTGATGCCGATCGAGGAACCCGCGCGGGCGGGCTTCACGAACAGCGGCCAGCCGTGCTCGCCGGCGAAGTCGACGATTCTCTGCCGGGCGGCGGGGGCGTCCCGCTCCCACTCGCGGGGCCGGATCACCATGTACGGGCCGACCTTGAGCCCGAAGGAGGTGAACACCCGCTTCATGTAGTCCTTGTCCTGGCCGACCGCCGAGGCGAGCACACCCGAGCCGACATAGGGCACACCGGACAGCTCCAGCAGGCCCTGGAGGGTGCCGTCCTCGCCGTAGGGGCCGTGCAGGACGGGGAAGACGACATCGACCTCGCCGAGGACCTTGGGCACCGAGCCCGGTTCGCTGTAGACGACCTCACGGTTGGCGGGGTCGACGGAGAGCACCACGGCGCCCTCCACCGAGTCGGCGAGCTGCTCCACGCTGGGGGTGCGGCGGCCGGTGATCGCCATGCGTTCGGGCTCGTCCGCGGTGAGCGCCCAGCGGCCGTCGGTGGTGATGCCGATCGGCAGGACGTCGTACTTCGTCCGGTCGATGGCGGCGAGGACGGCGCCGGCGGTCACCACGGAGATCCCGTGTTCGGAGCTGCGCCCGCCGAACACGACGGCCACCCGCGGCTTGCGCGGCGGCTGCTCGGGGCTCTGGGGGAGGTTCTCGGTGCTCATATCGCGTTGAGAGTACCCGCCCTCCTGGCGGCGTCACAGCGTCCGCCCCGGGCAAACGAGCGAGGGTGGCTCAGCGTCGTTCGGGCTTCGCGCTGCGCGACATCAGCTCCTTGACGGCGACCACCGGGGGCTTGCCCTCGTGCACGATCTCGAAGACCGTCTCGGTGATCGGCATGTCGACCTCGTGCCGGCGGGCCAGATCCAGCACCGACTCGCAGGACTTGACGCCCTCGGCGGTCTGCTGGGTGGCCGCGATGGTCTCCTCCAGGGTCATGCCCCTGCCGAGGTTGGTGCCGAAGGTGTGGTTCCGGGACAGCGGCGAGGAGCAGGTCGCCACCAGGTCGCCGAGGCCCGCGAGTCCGGAGAAGGTCAGCGGGTCGGCGCCGAGCGCGACGCCGAGCCGGGTCGTCTCGGCGAGGCCGCGGGTGATGAGGGAGCCCTTGGCGTTGTCGCCGAGGCCCATGCCGTCCGCGATGCCGACGGCCAGCCCGATCACGTTCTTCACCGCGCCGCCGAGTTCGCAGCCGATGACGTCGGTGTTGGTGTACGGGCGGAAGTACGGGGTGTGGCAGGCGGCCTGGAGCCGCCGGGCGACGGCCTCGTCGGTGCAGGCGACGACGGCTGCGGCGGGCATCCGCGCGGCGATCTCCCGGGCCAGGTTGGGTCCGGTGACCACGGCGACGCGGTCGGCGCCCACCTCGGTGACGTCCTCGATGACCTCGCTCATCCGCATCGCGGAGCCGAGTTCGACGCCCTTCATCAGGGAGACCAGCACGGTGTCGGGCGCGAGCAGCGGGCGCCACGCGGCGAGGTTGGCGCGGGCCGTCTGGGAGGGGATCGCGAGGACGGTGAAGTCGGCGCCGACCGCGGCCTCGGCCGGGTCGGCGGTGGCCCGGACGTTCTCGGGGAGTTCGACGCCCGGCAGGTAGTCCGGGTTGGCGCGGGTGGAGTTGACCGCGTCGGCCAGCTCGGGGCGCCGGGCCCACAGGGTGACGTCGCAGCCGGCGTCGGCGAGGATGACGCCGAACGCGGTGCCCCAGGACCCGGTGCCGAAGACGGCCGCCTTGACGGGCTTGATCACGTGCCTTGTCCTTCTGCCTGTTTGCCGAGCGTCCGGCGCGTCTGCGCCTGGGTGCGGAGCCGCTGCTCGATCCGCTCGCGGCGCGGGTCGTAGGGAGTGTCGGGTGCCTTCTCGCCGCGGATCTCCTCCAGCTGGCGGGTGACGGCGGCCATGATCACCTCGGTGGCCTCCTTCAGCACCTCCGCGGTCATCTCCTTGCCGTAGAACCGGGAGAGGTCGACGGGCGGGCCGGCCTGCACGCGGTGGGTCTTGCGGGGCAGGAGGCGCGGCTTCCTGGCGTACGGCGGCAGGAGTTCGTTGCAGCCCCACTGGGCGACCGGGATCACCGGGCACCGGGTCTGCAGGGCGACGCGGGCGGCGCCGGTCTTGGCGGTCATGGGCCAGCCGTCGGGGTCGCGGGTGAGGGTGCCCTCGGGGTAGAAGGCCACGCACTCTCCGCGCTCCACGGCGTCGATGGCGGCCCGGAAGGCGCTGAGCGCGTCCGTGCTCTCCCGGTAGACGGGGATCTGCCCGGTGCCGCGCATGGCGGCCCCGACGAATCCCTGCCTGAAAAGGCCGCTCTTGGCGAGGAAACGAGGAACGCGTCCGGTGTTGTACTGGTAGTGCGCGTATCCGAGGGGATCGATGTACGAATTGTGGTTCACGGCGGTGATGAATCCACCCTCGGCCGGAATGTTCTCCATTCCCCGCCAGTCTCGCTTGAGCAGTATCACCAGCGGCGGTTTGCAGATCACCGCGGCCAAGCGGTACCAGAAGCCGATTCTGCGGCGGGGCACGCGGACACCTTCCTCTAGGGCCTGGGCGGGGCCAGGGGAGCCGCACAAGTGTCGCCCCGGGCCGCCGGTCTGTCGAGGACACGGTACGCCCCGCCCATCCGGCGCCCGGAGCCCCCGGGTGACAATGAGCGCGACAAGAGAGGGACGGTTCGCCTGTGCAGTGGAGCTTGGTCGTGCCCGTGAAGACCTTGGCCCGAGCGAAGAGCAGGCTGTCGGACACGGCGGACGACGCGGTACGTCCGGACCTGGCGCTGGCGTTCGCCCTGGACACCGTGGCGGCGGCGCTGGCCGGTCCGGCGGTGGCCGATGTGGCAGTCGTCACGGACGACCCCCGGGCGGGTCGGGAGCTGGCCGCGCTCGGCGCCCGGGTCGTCGCGGACGAGCCGGGCGGCGGCCTCAACGCGGCCCTGGCGCACGCGGTGGCGGCCGTACGGGCCGTACGTCCGCACGCTCCGGTGGCGGCGCTGAACGCCGATCTCCCGGCACTGCGGCCGACGGAATTGACCCGGGTCCTGGAAAACGCCGCGGAATTCCCGCGCGCTTTCCTCCCGGACGCGGCGGCGACCGGGACGACCCTGCTGGCCGCCGCCCCCGGCCGGGAACTGCGCCCTTTCTTCGGCCCGGGTTCCCGCCGCGCGCACCGCACGTCGGGCGCGGTGGAATTGCGTCTCGCGGCGGTGGATTCCGTACGGCAGGACGTCGACACCGGGGCGGATCTGCGGGCGGCGCTGGCGCTGGGGGTGGGTCCGCGCACGGCCGCCGCCGTCGCGCGGCTGCTGATCGCGGAGCAGTAGGCTGCCCGTATGCAGGCGACCGCTTACACGTACGACCCCGACAGCCGCAGCGGACAGGTACTGCTGGACGACGGCACCCCGGTGCCCTTCGACGCGGCGGCGTTCGACGCGGGCGGCCTTCGGCTGCTGCGTCCCGGGCAGCGGGTGCGGATCGAGACCGAGGGGGCCGCCGGGGCAAGCGAGGGCCTGCGGATCACGCTGGTGACGCTGCAGACGCTGTAGCCGGCGTCCCGGGACGGACCGCGGGCCGGACTCCCGAGGGAGTCCGGCCCGGCGTGTGAGTGCCCCCGGGGGCCGGCGCCTGTTACTTCTTGCGGGCGGTGGCCTTCTTGGCGGTGGTCTTGCGCGCGGTGGACTTCTTGGCCGGGGCCTTCTTGGCGGTGGCCTTCTTCGCGGGCGCCTTCTGGGCGGTGGCCTTCTTCGCCGTGGTGGCGGTCGCCTTCTTCGCGGGGGCCTTCTTGGCGGCGGTCTTCGCGGGGGTGGCCTTCTTGGTCGCCGCGGCCGTCGTCTTCTTCGCCGCGCCCGTGGTCTTCTTGGCGGGGGTGGCCTTCTTGGTCGCCGCGGCCGTGGTCTTCTTCGCCGCGGCCTTCTTGCCGGCGGCCTTGGCGATGGTGGGCGGCGGGCCCGAGAGGCTGCCCTTGGGGGCCTTCTTGACCGCGATGTCGTTCTTCGGCAGCTTCTTGGACCCGCTGACCAGGTCCTTGAAGCCCTGACCGGCACGGAAGCGCGGCACGGAGGTCTTCTTGACCCGAACCCGCTCGCCCGTCTGGGGGTTACGGGCATAGCGAGCCGGACGGTCGACCTTCTCGAAGGAACCGAATCCGGTGACCGAGACCCGGTCGCCCGCGACGACCGCGCGGACGATGGCGTCCAGGACCGCGTCGACGGCGTCGGCGGCCTGCTGCCGCCCGCCCATCTTGTCGGCAATCGCTTCTACGAGCTGCGCCTTGTTCACGTCTTCCCCTTCGGAGACCTCGCCAGAACGAGAATGTTCAAGCTTTTTCGCACGTTAGGCAGATATATACCGCAAATCAAACACGAAACGGGCTAATCACCCTTGTGCCGCAACGGACTCGGCTGTCCCGGCCTGTTCAGCGCCGCCCGTCCGGATACCGACCTTCGTCGAGATCCTCGGTGAACCGCTCCAGACGCCTTGCCGCACCGGCGAGATCGTGTTTGGCCGCGGCCGTAATGACCAGCAGCTTCCGGGTCAGCGCCATCCGTACGCCCTCCGGGACTTGCAGTGCGCGCACCCTTGTGTGCGCTTCCTTGAGCCGGGACGCGACCGCCGTATAGAGCTGGAGTTGGCCGTCGTGTTCCATGCACAGATTGTGCCATCTGGGGCGAGTTGTCGCCTGCGCAGGGGGCAACTGTGGTCTCCCACGCCCCTTCCGGCACCTTTCCCGACCGTGCGTCCACGACCCACCTACCCCGTCAACCACCTGCGTAACGTGGGAAGTTACGGCGTCGCCGCGCCCCGTCCGGGCCCGGACACAGCCGTACCCCCGATCGGTCCGATCGGGGGTACGGGGGGTGTGCGGGGGTGGCCGAAAGTCGACCTCGTGCCGGGCCCGTGGGGCTATGAGGCCCGGGGCGGGGTCAGACCTGGACGGTGCTCGGCTTGAAGGACGGACGCTTCGCCTCGTACGCGGCGATGTCCTCCTCGTTCTGGAGCGTGAGGGAGATGTCGTCCAGCCCGTTCAGCAGCCGCCAGCGGGAGTTCTCGTCCAGCTCGAAGGAGGCGGTGATGCCCTCGGCCCGCACCTCGCGGGCCTGGAGGTCGACCGTGATCTCGGCCTGCGGGTCCCGCTCCGTCAGCTCCCACAGCGCGTCCACGATCTTCTGGTCGATGACCACCGTGAGCAGGCCGTTCTTCAGCGAGTTGCCGCGGAAGATGTCGGCGAAGCGGGAGGAGATCACCGTCTTGAAGCCGTAGTTCTGGAGCGCCCAGACGGCGTGCTCGCGGGAGGAGCCGGTACCGAAGTCGGGGCCGGCCACCAGGACGGTGGCGCCCTTGCGCTCGGGCTGGTTGAGGATGAACGTCCCGTCCTTGCGCCAGGCCTCGAACAGCCCGTCCTCGAACCCGTCCCTGGTCACCTTCTTGAGCCAGTGGGCGGGGATGATCTGGTCGGTGTCGACGTTGCTGCGGCGCAGCGGGACGGCCCGGCCGGTGTGGATGGTGAATGCTTCCATGGCTGATCAGACTCCAGCGGGCGTGAGGGCGTCGGCGGCGGCGAGGTCGGCCGGGGAGGACAGGTGCCCCGTGACGGCCGTCGCGGCGGCGACCTGCGGGGACACCAGGTGGGTACGCCCGCCCTTGCCCTGCCGGCCCTCGAAGTTGCGGTTGGAGGTGGAGGCGGAGCGCTCACCGGGGGCGAGCTGGTCGGGGTTCATGCCCAGGCACATCGAGCAGCCCGCGTGCCGCCATTCGGCCCCGGCCTCCTTGAAGACGACGTCCAGGCCCTCGGAGACGGCCTGGAGACCGACCCGCGCGGAGCCGGGGACGACCAGCATCCGTACGCCGTCGGCGACTTTGCGGCCCTTGACGATCTCGGCGGCGGCGCGCAGGTCCTCGATGCGGCCGTTGGTGCAGGACCCCACGAAGACGGTGTCCACCTTGATGGAACGCAGCGGCTGACCGGCCTCCAACCCCATGTACTCCAGGGCCTTTTCGGCGGCGAGGCGCTCCGAGGCGTCTTCGTAGGAGGCCGGGTCGGGGACGGCGGCGGAGAGCGGCGCGCCCTGACCCGGGTTGGTGCCCCAGGTGACGAACGGCGACAGCTCGGCGGCCTCGATGACGACCTCGGCGTCGAACTCGGCGTCCGGGTCCGTCCTCAGCGTCTTCCAGTACTCCACCGCCGCGTCCCAGTCCGCGCCCTCGGGGGCGTGCGGGCGGCCCTTGAGGTAGGCGAACGTGGTCTCGTCGGGGGCGATCATGCCCGCGCGGGCGCCGGCCTCGATCGACATGTTGCAGATGGTCATGCGGGCCTCCATCGAGAGCTTCTCGATGGCCTCGCCGCGGTACTCCAGGATGTAGCCCTGGCCGCCCCCGGTGCCGATCTTCGCGATGACCGCCAGGATGAGGTCCTTGGCGGTGACGCCGTCGGGCAGCTCGCCCCTGACGGTGATCGCCATCGTCTTGGGGCGGGCCATCGGCAGCGTCTGGGTGGCCAGCACGTGCTCGACCTGGGAGGTGCCGATGCCGAACGCCAGCGCGCCGAACGCGCCGTGCGTCGAGGTGTGCGAGTCACCGCAGACCACGGTGGTGCCGGGCTGCGTCAGGCCGAGCTGCGGGCCCACGACGTGCACGACGCCCTGCTCGACGTCGCCCAGCGAGTGCAGCCGGACGCCGAACTCGGCGGCGTTCTTGCGCAGCGTCTCCAGCTGGACCCGGGAGACCGGGTCGGCGATGGGCTTGTCGATGTCGAGGGTCGGGGTGTTGTGGTCCTCGGTGGCGATGGTCAGGTCGAGCCGGCGCACCGTGCGCCCGCTCTTGCGGAGGCCGTCGAAGGCCTGTGGGCTGGTCACCTCGTGCAGCAGGTGCAGATCGATGAAGAGGAGGTCGGGCTCGCCCTCGGCGCGCCGGACGACATGGTCGTCCCAGACCTTCTCCGCGAGTGTCCTACCCATCGCTTTCCCTCCGGCCGGCGACGGCTCGCCGGCCCAACTAGAGATCTTGAGGAGGCGGCGCCCGACGCCCCGGTTCCGGGCAGCCGCCACCAGGCCCTTACGTCACGGGCCGTTGTGACTTGGTGTCTTCCAGAGTGGCGCGTTCCACGGAAAATTGAACTTGCGTTTCACAGAGTGAGACGCGAGTATCGTTGCATGGACAACAGTAGCGGCGTCGGCGTTCTGGACAAGGCGGCCCTCGTCCTGAGCGCTCTGGAGTCCGGTCCGGCCACCCTCGCTGGGTTGGTCGCTGCCACCGGACTGGCACGACCCACGGCCCACCGGCTGGCCGTGGCGCTGGAGCACCACCGCATGGTGGCGCGGGACATGCAGGGTCGTTTCATCCTCGGCCCGCGCCTGGCCGAGCTGGCCGCGGCGGCCGGCGAGGACCGGCTGCTGGCGACGGCGGGCCCGGTGCTCACCCACCTCCGTGACGTGACGGGCGAGAGCGCCCAGCTCTACCGCCGCCAGGGCGACATGCGCATCTGCGTCGCCGCGGCGGAGCGGCTGTCCGGCCTGCGGGACACGGTCCCGGTCGGCTCCACGCTCACGATGAAGGCGGGGTCCTCCGCGCAGATCCTGATGGCCTGGGAGGAGCCGGAGCGCCTGCACCGCGGCCTCCAGGGCGCCCGTTTCACGGCGACGGCCCTGTCGGGCGTACGACGCCGGGGCTGGGCCCAGTCCATCGGGGAGCGCGAGCCGGGTGTCGCCTCGGTCTCGGCGCCGGTGCGCGGCCCGTCCAACCGCGTGGTGGCCGCCGTCTCCGTCTCCGGCCCCATCGAGCGCCTCAGCCGCCACCCGGGCCGGATGCACGCCCAGGCCGTCATCGACGCCGCCGGCCGCCTCTCGGAGGCCCTGCGCCGCTCCAGCTGACGACGCCGCGAAGGTCGGCCCCAGCGCCGCGGCCGACCTGAGTGCGACGCCCCGGAAAGGGGCGCGGGGAACTGCGCGATCGACCACGACGGACCCGCACCCGCGCTACAGCGAAATGGCTCCCCGCCGCAGCGTTTCCGCTGCGGCGGGGAGCCATTCGTTCTGTACCCCCGACCGGATTCGAACCGGCGCTACCGCCTTGAGAGGGCGGCGTGCTAGGCCGCTACACAACGGGGGCGTGGAGCCTGCGTTTCCGCAGGTCCGAGCTGGTCTACCTGGACTCGAACCAAGACTAACTGAACCAGAATCAGTCGTGCTGCCAATTACACCATAGACCAATGTGGTTTAGACCAGACAGTACCCCCGACCGGATTCGAACCGGCGCTACCGCCTTGAGAGGGCGGCGTGCTAGGCCGCTACACAACGGGGGCCCTAGCGATCACCATGAAGTGGATCACCGTACCCCCGACCGGATTCGAACCGGCGCTACTGCCTTGAGAGGGCAGCGTGCTAGGCCGCTACACAACGGGGGCTTTGCGGATGGTCTCCGCGACGCAGATGAGCTCTGCGAGCTGGCCTACCTGGACTCGAACCAAGACTAACTGAACCAGAATCAGTCGTGCTGCCAATTACACCATAGGCCACTGGAACGCAAGCCCCGTGCCGGGGATCTTGTTCTAGTTCTACGCTTCCGGCTCCGGCCTTTCGGCCCGTTCCCCGGCGGCGCAGGAAGAACATTACCCGAAGGTGGACGGGGCTCCAAAACGAGTATCGGCGCCGAGGACCGAGGGGAGTTCCGCGAGGGACGCGATGCGGCGCGGGCCGGCCGGCGGGTCGACGGTCGCGTACGCGCCGCCCCGGTCGATCCAGACCGACAGCAGTCCGGCCTCGGCGGCACCCCGGCCGTCGATCTCCGGGTGGTCACCCACGTAGGCGACCTGGTGCGGGGCGAGGGCGAGGGCGTCGCAGGCCGCCAGGAAGGCGTCGGCGGCGGGCTTGGAGACGCCCAGCTCGGCGGCGCAGAGGACGGCCTCGAAGCGGTCGTGGACGCCGAGGACGCGCAGCTTGCGGTCCTGGACGGTGAGGCTGGAGTTGGAGAGGACGGCGTGCCGGTGGGTGGCCGCCAGGGTGTCCAGCACGGGCAGGACGTCGGGGAAGAGCGACCAGGCGGCCTCGTAGTGGACGAGGTACCGGTCGAACCAGTCGTCGGCCTCGGCGTCGGTCAGCTCCGGGCGGTCCAGGAAGACGCGGGTGCGGTCGCGCCGCTGGGTGAGGAAGTCCACCTCGCCGGCCGCGAACCGGGCCCACTGGGCGTCGGTGATCGTCCGCCAGTGGGCGAGGGCCTCCTCGGCGCTCCCGTGCCGGTCGAGCAGCCGCTCGGCCACGAGATGGGCGCGCAGGCCCTCGCGGTCCGCGGTGGTGTAGTCGAAGAGGGTGTCGTCGACGTCCCAGACCACGGCTTCGATCGTCATGTCCTCGACGGTACCCGGGGGTACGGCGAAGGGGCAGCACACCGGAACGTCACGGTGGGCTGCCCCTTGCCGGGCGGGCTACCCGGCCAGTCGCGCGAGCGCCGCGTCGATCCTGGTCAGCGCCTTCTCCTTGCCCAGGACCTCCAGGGACTCGAAGAGCGGCAGGCCGACCGTGCGGCCGGTGACGGCGACGCGGACCGGCGCCTGGGCCTTGCCGAGCTTGAGACCGTGGGCCTCGCCGGCGGCCAGGACGGCTTCCTTGAGGGACTCCGGGGAGCTCCAGTCCGCCGCGTCCAGCTTCTCGCGGGCGGTGCGCAGCAGGGCGTCGGAGCCCTCCTTCATCGCCTTGGTCCAGCTCGCCTCGTCGAAGACCGGCTCAGGGAGGAACAGGAAGTCGACGTTGTCGGTGATCTCGGAGAGCACCTTCAGGCGGGTCTGCGCGTGCGGGGCGATCGCCTGCCACTTGGTCTCGTCGAAGTCCTCCGGGGCCCAGGGGGCGACGGGGGCCTTCAGCCAGGGACGGCAGCGCTCGGCGAAGTCCTTCACCTCCAGCATGCGGATGTGGTCGCCGTTGATCGCCTCGCACTTCTTGAGGTCGAAGCGCGCCGGGTTGGGGTTGACGTCCTTGACGTCGAAGGCGGCGACCATCTCGTCGATGGTGAAGATGTCCTGGTCGGCCGAGAGGGACCAGCCGAGCAGGGAGAGGTAGTTGAGCAGACCCTCGGGGAGGAAGCCGCGCTCCCGGTAGAGGTTCAGGGAGGACTGCGGGTCGCGCTTGGAGAGCTTCTTGTTGCCTTCGCCCATCACGTACGGCAGGTGGCCGAAGGCGGGGATCTCCTTGGCGACGCCCAGCTCGATCAGCGCCTTGTAGAGGGCGATCTGGCGCGGGGTGGAGGAGAGCAGGTCCTCGCCGCGCAGGACGTGGGTGATCTCCATCAGGGCGTCGTCGACCGGGTTGACCAGCGTGTACAGCGGGGCGCCGTTGGCGCGGACGATGCCGTAGTCCGGGACGTTCTCCGGGGTGAAGGTCAGCTCGCCGCGGACCAGGTCGGTGAAGGTGATCGTCTCGTCCGGCATCCGGAAGCGGACGATGGGCGTGCGGCCCTGGGCCTCGTACTCCTCGATCTGCGCGGCGGTGAGGTCGCGGCAGTGGCCGTCGTAGCCGGAGGGCCGGCCGGCGGCGCGGGCGGCCTCGCGGCGGGTGTCCAGCTCCTCCTGGGAGCAGTAGCAGCGGTAGGCGTGGCCGGCGTCCAGGAGCTTCTGGGCGATCTCCTTGTAGAGGTCCATGCGCTGCGACTGGCGGTACGGGGCGTGCGGGCCGCCGACCTCGGGGCCCTCGTCCCAGTCGAAGCCGAGCCAGCGCATGGAGTCCAGGAGCTGGTGGTAGGACTCCTCGCTGTCGCGGGCGGCGTCGGTGTCCTCGATGCGGAACACGAAACGAGCACCGCTGCCCTGGTGGTGGCGCGCGAAGGCCCAGTTGAACAGGGCGGTGCGGACCAGGCCCACGTGGGGGTTACCGGTGGGCGAGGGACAGAAACGGACGCGTACGGGGGAGCCGGGTGCGCTAGCCACGCTTGACAACCTTGTTGGTGAGAGTGCCGATGCCTTCGATGGTGACGGCGACCTCGTCGCCGACGTTCAGGGGGCCGACCCCGGCCGGGGTGCCGGTGAGGATCACGTCGCCGGGGAGCAGGGTCATCGCCTCGGTGACGTTGACGACCAGGTCCTCGATGGAGTGGATCATCTCGCTGGTGCGGCCGAGCTGACGCTGCTGTCCGTTGACGGTGAGCTGGATGGTCAGGTCGGCGGCGCGGGCGAGGTCGATGTCCGTCTCCACCCAGGGGCCCAGCGGGCAGGAGGTGTCGAAGCCCTTGGCGCGGGCCCACTGCTTCTCGCGGCGCTGGACGTCGCGGGCGGTGATGTCGTTGGCGCAGGTGAAGCCGAGGATGACGTCCGCGACCCGGTCGCGCGGGACCTCGCGGCACATGCGGCCGATGACCACGGCCAGTTCGGCCTCGTGGTGCAGCTCCTGCGAGAAGGAGGGGTACTGGATCTGGTCGCCGGAGCCGATGACCGAGGTGGACGGCTTGAAGAAGGCGAACGGCGCGTCCGGCACCTCGTTGCCCAGTTCCCGGGCGTGCTCGGCGTAGTTGCGGCCGAAGGCGACGACCTTGTTGGGGAGCACCGGCGGCAGCAGCCGGACCTTGCTCAGCGGGACCTTCGTGCCGGACAGCTCGAAGTCCGCGAAGGGGATGCCCTTGATGATGTCGAGGACGAGCTGGTCCGGCTGGTCGCCCTCGACCGCGCCGAAGGCGACGTTCCCGTCGATGGAGAACCTGGCGATGCGCACGGGTTGCTTGGCCCCTTGACTGATACGGCTGGAGTCTGACGCTCCAGGCTAACGCGGCAAGGGGGCCGCGCCTCGCGCGGCGCTTCCGCGCCGCGGCGGCGCGTGCTACTCGGCGGGCGCCTTGGCCGAGGCGGGGATCTCCATGAGGATCGTGCGCTTGGGGTTGGCCGTCTGGGCCGGCAGCTCGACGGGGTGCTCCGGGCGCTCCGCCGCCTGCAGTTCGCCGGCGTCCTTCAGGTGGACCAGCGTGGTGCGGCGCGGGTTGGCGATCTTGTGGAACATCATCGTCGTCTTCACGGTCGTACGAGCCTCGTCGGGTGCGGGCGCCGGGCGGGCCGTCGAACGGGCCTCACGGGGGCGCGGGTTGTCGGATTTGCCTTCTCTGTAAAGCCTCAGGCTATGCACGCCATTCCCGGCGGAGCCGTGGAGGACTCATGATCTCCGTGTGAGTTTGCTCACTGAGCAAGGGGCAAAGCGGTCAAAGCAGGCCGGCACCCGGTGACCATGAAACGGACATTGTCCCCTTGAAGCGCCCATTCCGCTCCTGATCATGGCGACTGGGACACCCGTCACGGACCGATGACTCGTGGCCATACGTCCGTTTTGCCACCGAGCACTCTCTACGTCCGGTGATCCGGCCCTCACAAGCTGTCACGCCGGTCACGGGCTGTCCCATGGCCCTTGTTGGAGATCCTGCACTGTGCTGGAATTCCACGGACCGCCGCGGGATCGAGCCGGCACAGGGGGCGCAGCGAAGCGCCGCGTGGCGGCGAGAGGGGGAGCCGGCGCCGGTTACTCACGACCATCAGGGGGCGTATTCAGGGCGCTCCCAAGACGCCGACACCGTGCCCCGCCGTTCACGCGGTGGGGCGCCTGGTCCAGAGGTTGCGACGCTAGTGCAGGGACGTTTCAAGAGGGATGGCAGCGCTTCGGCGGAGCCGGAGCCGCAGGGTGGGACTGGCCCCATGACAGGCAGCTCCTCTCCCCAGCACGCCCAGCACGCCCAAAAGGCTGCCCCGGGCCCGGCCGCGTCCGGTGCCGGCGGCGAGCGCACCGGCCGCGGCGGACCGTCGGCGGCGCCCGCCGCGGAGAGCCAGGCGCCCGCGGCGAAACCGCCCAAGGGGCCGAGCGGGCCGGGGTCGCGCATGGCGCTGCGCAACTGGCGGATCTCCACCCGACTGGTGTCGCTGCTGGCGCTCCCGGTGGTCGCGGCCACCTCACTGGGCGCCCTGCGCATCACCCAGTCCATGGACGACATCCAGCAGCTCGACAACATGAAGCTGCTGACCGAGATGACCGCCCGCGCCACCGAGCTGGCCGCCGCCCTCCAGGAGGAGCGCGACAAGTCCGCCGGTCCGCTGGCGCACCACTCGACCTCCAGCGCGACCGCGGTGAAGGGCGACCGGGAGAAGACCGACCGGGCCCTGGCCACCTTCCTCGACGGCTCCGAGGACATCGACGCGGCGAGCAAGGACGGCAACCTGCTGGGCGTCCGCGACACCGTCGTCGGTCTCGCCAGCCAGCTCAACAACCTGAGCAAGATCCGCAACTCGGCCTACGAGTCGCAGGACAACTCGACGCAGACCGTCGACGCCTACCACCGGCTGATCACCAGCCTCCTGGACCTCTCCCAGGACATGGCCGAGGCGACCAGCAACCCCGACATGATCCAGCGCACCCGCGCGCTGGCCGCGTTCTCCTCCGCCAAGGAGTACGCCTCGGTCCAGCGCGCCGTGATCGCGGCGGCGCTGCCCGCGAGCAACACCACGCCCGGTGACCTCTCCGAGAACGACCGGCTGTACGCCCAGGCGGCGTCCGACAGCCAGGCGTCCGAGCTGCTGAGCTTCACCAGCATCTACGGGGACGACGCGGACGAGCTGCTCCAGCCCATCCAGGAGGGCAACCCGACCATCGAGTCGGCGGACAAGTACGCCGGCCGGGTCCTGGCCCAGCAGGACGCCATCAAGGAGATGGAGAAGCAGTCCTACCAGGACTGGCTGGACGACAGCTCGACCAAGATCGAGCAGATGACCAAGATCGAGCACACGCTGCTCGAGGACATGGAGCAGAAGGCGCGCGAGCTGCGCAGCGAGTCGGAGCGGGAGGCGATCCTCTCCGGCGCGCTGATCCTGATCGTGCTCGGCGTCTCGCTGGTCGGCGCGTTCGTCGTGGCCCGCTCCATGATCCGCTCGCTGCGCCGCCTGGAGGAGACCGCCACCAAAGTCGCCTCCGACCGCCTGCCCGAGCTGGTCAAGCAGCTCTCCGAGTCGGACCCCCAGGACGTGGACACCTCCGTGGAGTCGGTCGGTGTGCACTCCCGGGACGAGATCGGCAAGGTGGCCGCGGCCTTCGACGACGTGCACCGCGAGGCGGTCCGCCTCGCCGCCGAGCAGGCCCTGCTGCGGGGCAACGTCAACGCGATGTTCACCAACCTCTCGCGCCGCTCCCAGGGCCTCATCCAGCGTCAGCTCTCGCTCATCTCCGAACTGGAGTCCCGCGAGGCCGACCCGGACCAGCTCTCCTCGCTGTTCAAGCTGGACCACCTGGCGACGCGTATGCGCCGCAACGGTGAGAACCTCCTCGTCCTCGCCGGTGAGGAGCCCGGCCGGCGCTGGACCCGGCCGGTCCCGCTGGTCGACGTGCTCCGCGCCGCCGCCTCCGAGGTGGAGCAGTACGAGCGGATCGAGCTGGCCTCGGTGCCGACCACCGAGGTGGCCGGCCGGGTCGTCAACGACCTCGTGCACCTGCTCGCCGAGCTGCTGGAGAACGCGACCTCGTTCTCCTCCCCGCAGACCAAGGTCAAGGTCACCGGTCACGCGCTGCCCGACGGCCGGGTCCTGATCGAGATCCACGACACCGGCATCGGCCTCTCCCCCGAGGACCTCGCGGCGATCAACGAGCGGCTGGCCTCGCCGCCGACCGTGGACGTCTCCGTCTCCCGTCGCATGGGCCTGTTCGTGGTCGGCCGGCTGTCGCAGCGGCACGGCATCCGCATCCAGCTCCGCCCGTCCGACTCCGGTGGTACGACCGCGCTGGTCATGCTGCCCGTCGATGTCGCCCAGGGCGGCCGCAAGCCGCAGGGCAAGCCCGGTCAGCCCGGCGTGGGCGGTCCCGCCGCCGCGCAGGCCGCGGCCGGTGCCGCGGCGGCCCGGCGGACGGGCGGTGGTCAGGGCGGTCCCGGCGGCGGCGTGCCCGGCGCGGGTGCCCCCGGTGCCGGACGGCTCGCCACCGGAGCGGGCCCGCGGGCCGCGCTCCCCGGCCGGGACGGCGGACGCCCCGGCGGGCCGGGCGGCTCCGGCGCTCCGGTCGGCGCGCGCGGACCGCAGTCCCCCCAGCCCCAGCAGTCCCCGCAGCCCCAGTCCCCGCAGGGCCGTCCGGCCCCGGCGGGCGCGGGTGCCGGCCAGGTGCCGGGCGCCCCGCAGGGCCTCCAGGCCGCGGGCCTCGACGCGCCGCAGGGCCAGGACGTCTTCGGCGGCGGCCGCCCCTCCCCCGAGGACGGGCAGAACCGCCAGCAGGGGCCGGCGGCCCCGCAGCGCGGGCACCGCAAGGGCGGCTCCGGCGGCGACGCCGGACAGGGCCGTCGTCCGCAGCTGCCGCCACGCGGCGGACCCCGGGCCGAGCTGCCCGGCGGCACCCCGCAGCCCCGCGTGCCGAGCTGGAGCGACGAGAACGCCCGGCCGGCCGTGGACCGCGCCTCGCTGGACGCCCCGCGCGGCCACGAGGAGCCGGACGTCGCCCGGACCGCGCCGGTCCCCCGCGTCGACGACCGGCAGGGCCCGGCGGCGACCGCCGAGATGCCGGTGATCGGCCGGTTCGACGAGCGCGAGAACCCCGCCACCACCTCCGAGTTCGCCCGCCCCGACTTCGACGCCCCCGGGGACCGCTTCGGCCGCCCCGGCGGCCAGAACGGGGCCCAGGACAACGGCGGCTTCGTCCGGTCCGACGTCTTCGGCACGCCGGCCGCTCCGGCCGACCAGGGCCGGTACGCCCCGGCGCAGGGTTACGACGACGGCTCCACCGGGCAGCACGGTCTGCCGGGCCGCCCCCAGGAGCCGGCCGGGTACGACCAGCGGGGCCAGGCGGGTCCCGGTCACTACGACCAGCAGGGCCAGGCCGGCACCGGCCGGTACGACCAGCGCGACCCCTCCGGCACCGGTCAGTACCCGGTCCCCGCCGGCCAGTACGACCAGCGGGGCCAGGCCCCCGAGGACGCGTACGCGTCCCAGGGCTACGACCGCCAGGACCTGTCCCGGCCGGGCCAGTACGACCAGCGGGACCCCTCCGGCACCGGTCAGTACCCGGCGCCCGCCGGCCAGTACGACCAGCAGGGCCAGGCCGGTCCCGGCGCCTACGACCGCCAGAACCCGGCCGCGACCGGCCAGTTCGAGCGGCCGCAGCCCGGCGGCGACTTCGGCGGCCCGCTGCCGCAGCGCGCCGCGCGCCAGGAACCGGAGGCGCTGCCCCCGGCCACCGGCCCGGGTGACGGCCGTACGCCGCTGTTCGACACGCTGGAGACCAACTGGTTCCGCGGGGAACGGCGGGAGCGGCTGCGGGCCGAGGCCGCCGAGGCGCCGGAGCAGCGGCAGTCCCCGGAGGCGCCGCAGCCCGCGGCCCCCCAGCGTCCCGTCGCCTCTTCCTGGCGCAGCTCGCCCAACGACGAGCTGGTCCGGCAGGCCGAGCGTGTCCGGCAGCCGGCCGCGGGCGGCATCACCACCTCCGGCCTGCCGCGCCGGGTGCCCCGGGCGAACCTCGTCCCGGGCACGGCTCAGCAGCAGACTCACCAGAGCGGTCCGCAGGTCTCGCGCGCACCCGACGAGGTACGCGGCCGGCTGACCAATCTCCGTCGGGGTATCGCACAGGGCCGTCAGGCGGGAAGCGGCCAGACCGGCAACTTCCCGAGGCCCACTCACCAGCAGGAGCGTTAGTTGAGCCCGATGAGCCAGGCGGCACAGAACCTCAACTGGTTGATCACGAATTTCGTGGACAACACCCCCGGGGTGTCCCACACCGTCGTCGTGTCCGCCGACGGACTCCTTCTGGCGATGTCCGAAGGCTTCCCGCGCGACCGCGCCGACCAGCTCGCGGCCGTCGCCTCGGGGCTGACCTCACTCACGGCCGGGGCCTCCCGGATCTTCGAGGGCGGCAACGTGGCGCAGACGGTCGTGGAGATGGAACGCGGGTTCCTCTTCCTCATGTCCGTCTCGGACGGCTCGTCCCTGGCGGTGCTCGCCCACCCGGAGTGCGACATCGGCCTGGTCGGCTACGAGATGGCGCTCCTGGTCGACCGCGCGGGCGCGGTACTCACCCCCGACCTGCGCGCCGAACTCCAAGGAAGTCTGCTCCACTGATCGGCCCCGGCACCACCCGTCTCACCAAATCACCGTCCGGCCGCCACAATCCCCCCACCGGCCACCCCAGACGGCTTGACTTATCGACATGCCGCCCCGCCCGGAGGACCCATGACCCCGCCCACCGCCTCTCATGATCCGTACGCGGAACCGTACGAGGACGAGGGCGACCAGCCGCTGGTACGTCCGTACGCGATGACCGGCGGCCGGACCCGGCCCCGCTATCAGCTCGCCATCGAGGCGCTGATCAGCACGACGGCCGACCCGGCAGCGCTGATGGGGCTGCTCCCGGAGCACCAGCGCATCTGCCACCTGTGCCGTGAGGTCAAGTCGGTGGCCGAGGTGTCGGCCCTGCTGGCCATGCCGCTGGGCGTCGCCAGGATCCTGGTCGCCGACCTCGCGGAGGCGGGCCTGGTCGCCATCCATCAGCCGGGCGGCGACGAGAACAACGGCGGCGCGCCGGACGTGACACTGCTCGAAAGGGTGCTCAGTGGACTTCGCAAGCTCTGACGGGGGTCGGGCGACGACCTCCGCCAAGATCGTGGTGGCCGGCGGCTTCGGCGTGGGCAAGACCACGTTCGTCGGCGCCGTCTCCGAGATCAACCCGCTGCGCACCGAGGCCGTCATGACGTCCGCCAGCGCGGGCATCGACGACCTGACCCACACCGGGGACAAGACGACCACCACGGTCGCCATGGACTTCGGCCGCATCACCCTCGACCAGGACCTGATCCTCTACCTCTTCGGCACGCCCGGCCAGGACCGCTTCTGGTTCATGTGGGACGACCTCGTGCGCGGCGCCATCGGCGCGGTGGTGCTGGTCGACACCCGCCGGCTCGCCGACTGCTTCCCGGCCGTCGACTACTTCGAGAACAGCGGGCTCCCCTTCGTCGTGGCCCTCAACGGGTTCGACGGGCAGCAGCCGTACCAGCCCGACGAGGTGCGCGAGGCCCTCCAGATCGGGCCCGACACCCCGATCATCACGACCGACGCCCGGCACCGGGCGGACGCCAAGTCCGCGCTGATCACCCTGGTCGAGCACGCGCTGATGGCCCGGTTGCGGTAACGATCAAGTCGACAACGGCATACGGAAGTTGCCGTAGGCCCGCTGGAGCCGGTTGTGTCCTTGCACACGACCGGCTCCGGCGTTCATAACGTTTCGGCAGAGGAATCGGGTGACACGGCCACGCGTCGCGCACATCCGGTCTCACTGTGCGCACGAACGTTCCGGCTTTTGACGCCCCTCGCTCTTTATGACCGTTTTATCTGGGGCTTACATCACAGGTAATCGTCCCGTCACACTGTTTGGAAGAGCGCTGGTCGTCGTGCTGGAATGCCAGAACTGCCCAATGGTCATGGACGTACTCATCAGTAATACGTACGTGATGAGTAGGAGACGTACTGGGTTCTGAGACGATGCGGCACGAGTCAGGTGCCGACCGCCGAGAGGTTGTTGGTCGAGTGAGGCGAAGCAAGAACAGTCCCGAGCCGTCGTCGGCCCGGGGCAACTTCACCCCGCCGCCGCGCACAGCGGCGCCCGCCCCCGTGCCCGGTCCGCACCCCACGCCCGCCCCGGCGCCGAGCGGCGGCCGGCTCTCGCCCCGCAACTGGCGGGTGCGCACGCGCCTCAACGCCATCCTGCTCATACCCGTCCTGGTCGGCCTCGTGATGGGCGGCTTCCAGGTGAAGGGCTCGATCGACACCTGGCAGGACGCCGAGGACGCCGAGAGCACCGCGAAGCTGGTCCAGTCCTCCCTCACCTACGCCAACGCCCTCTACAACGAGCGGGACGTCTCCGCCGCCCCGCTGCTCCAGGGCAAGGACGACGACGAGGCCGTCACCGAGGCGCGCAAGGCCACCGACCGGGCGGCCGACACCTTCGACACGGCGGCCCGGAACATGCCGGCCAAGGCGGGGCTCGAACGCCGGCTGGAGCAGTTCCGCGAGGTCGAGCCCGACCTCCAGACGCTGCGCGCCGCGGCGTACACCGCCAAGCTCAAGGGCGTGCAGACCGAGGAGGGCTACGTCGCCGTCGCCCACCCGCTGATGGAGTTCGCCAACGAACTCGGCCTGGGCACCGGCAACATCACCTCCTACGGCCGTACCGTCTACGCGATCGGCCTGACCAAGGCGTCGCTCTCGCTGGAACGCTCCATCGGTATGCACATGCTGACCAAGCCGGGCCCGGAGCCCAGCCACCTGGCCAGCCAGCGCGTCGCGCTCTCCTCCTACGCCTACCTGGAGAAGATCGCCGTCGAGGAGTACATCGGCGGCGGCACCGAGGCGGACGCCAAGAAGCTGGAGGACGCCGAGGCGCGGATCACGGCGGACGGCGCGGCGCTCGCCAAGGAGGCCGCGGCCAAGGACCCGGACTACGTGGCACCGCCGACCGACCCGACCACGATGGTCTCCGAGCTGGCCCAGCTCGACTCCACCGACGCCTCGGCCCGCGCCGCCCTCGCCCAGCAGGGCATCACGCCGGCCAACTGGTGGGCGGTGAACACCCTCAAGTTCGACGCCTACCGCGCGATCGAGTCGGACATGGCCGACAAGGCCGTGAGCGAGGCGTCCGCCATCGCCGACGACGCCGAGCAGGACGCCTACATCACCGGCGCCATCGTGGTGATCGCGCTGCTCGCCGCGTTCATCCTGGCCGGCATGGTCGCCCGGCAGATGAGCCGCAACATGCGCCAGCTGCGCAACGCGGCCTTCGGAGTCGCCGAGCAGCGGCTGCCGATGCTGGTCGACCAGCTCTCCCGTACCGACCCCGGCCGTGTCGACACCCGTGTGACGCCCATCCCGATCACCACCACCGACGAGATCGGCGAGGTCGCCCGCGCCTTCGACCAGGTGCACCGCGAGGCGGTCCGGCTCGCCTCCGAGCAGGCCCTGCTGCGGGGCAACATCAACGCGATCTTCACCAACCTCTCGCGCCGCAACCAGTCGCTGATCGAGGGCCAGCTGACCCTCATCACCGACCTGGAGAACAACGAGGCCGACCCGGACCAGCTGGAGAGCCTCTTCCGCCTGGACCACCTGGCGACCCGCATGCGGCGCAACGGCGAGAACCTCCTCGTCCTCGCCGGCGAGGAGCCCGGCCGCCGCTGGGACCAGCCGGTCCCGCTGGTCGACGTGCTGCGCGCCGCCTCCTCCGAGGTGGAGCAGTACGAGCGCATCGAGCTGTCCGGGGTGCCGGAGGCCGAGATCCACGGCCGCGCCGTCACCGACCTCGTCCACCTGCTGGCCGAGCTGCTGGAGAACGCCACCACGTTCTCCTCCCCGCAGACCAAGGTCCGGGTCACCGCGACCCGGCTGCCCGACGGCCGCGTGATGATCGAGATCCACGACAAGGGCATCGGTCTGACCGCCGAGGACTTCGCCGACATCAACCACAAGCTGGCCAACCCGCCGACCGTGGACGCCGCGATCTCCCAGCGCATGGGCCTGTTCGTGGTCGGCCGGCTCTCCGACCGGCACGGCATCCGGGTCCAGCTCCGCCCCTCCGGCGAGCAGGCCGGCACCACCTCGCTGGTCATGCTCCCGGACGCCATCACGCACGGCGGCGGCGGCGAGACCCCGGTGCAGCGCGACGACTTCACCGTCTCGCAGATCATCCCCGAGCAGCAGTTCCAGGGCGAGAACTTCGGCGGGCAGCAGCAACAGCCGCTGCGCACCGCCGCCGAGCTGGGCTTCGACGACAGCCGGTACGCGGAGGTCCCCGACGACATCCGCGGCCTGGACCCGGTCGGCCGCTCCCTGATGCGCGAGGAGCGCCGCGCCGCACGGGAGTCCCAGGCCCAGCCCGGCACCGGGCAGCAGCCCGCCGACGGCCAGCCGGCGCCGTACCAGGACCCGTACGCGGGGGCGCGGCAGGGGTACGACCAGGGCTACCCGCAGGGGTACGACCAGGGTTACGACCAGCAGAGCCAGCAGACCCAGCAGACGCCGTACCCCGGCCAGGAGCAGCCCGCGTACGACCCGGCCCAGCAGCCGGCGGCGTACGGCGAGGGGTACTACGCGCCGGACGGCGGTCTGCCGCAGGGCGACGCCTACGGCACCTCCCCCGACGCCGGTTACCCGCAGGCCGGGTACACGGAGGCCGGTCTGCCGGAGCGTCCGGTGCGCGGCGGCGGGGTCCAGGACGACTGGCCGCGGCAGGACGGCTACCAGAACGGCTACCCGGCCCAGTACCCTGCTCAGACCCCCGATGCGCAGCCCGCGCAGGCCACCGACGTGGGCGAAGCCGACCGCGTAGGCTTCGACCGTCCGGGGCCGGCTCCGTCCGCCGCCCACGAGCTGACCGACGCCGGGCTCCCGCGCCGCGGTTCCGCCGCGGGCGGCGCGCACCGCGCGTCCCCGGAGTCGCCGGCGTCCGCCCCCGAGGGCGAGGGCCGCGGCGAGGGCAGCTGGCGGTCGGCCAACGACGAGCGCTGGCAGCAGGCTTCGCGGCTGAAGCAGCCGAAGGCGGGCGGGGTGACCTCCTCGGGCCTGCCGCGGCGGGTGCCGAAGGCCAACCTGGTCGAGGGAGCCGCCGAGACCACCCCTCAGGGAGGCCCCCAGGTCTCCCGCGCCCCGGAGGATGTCCGGGGCAGGCTGAGCAACCTGCGGCGCGGCGTCGAGCGAGGCCGCAACGCGGGCAGTGAAACGAACAACGGCCAGGCCCCGGGGACCCGTCCCGGTGGTCCTGACAGCACCTACGACCAGGAGCGTTAGTGTGAGCCCGATGAGCCAGGCGGCACAGAACCTGAACTGGTTGATCACCAACTTCGTGGACAACACCCCGGGGGTGTCCCACACGGTGGTGGTCTCCGCCGACGGACTCCTTCTGGCGATGTCCGAAGGCTTCCCGCGCGACCGCGCCGACCAGCTCGCGGCCGTCGCCTCCGGCCTGACCTCGCTGACCGCGGGTGCGTCGCGCATCTTCGAGGGCGGCCACGTGAACCAGACGGTTGTGGAGATGGAGCGGGGATTCCTCTTCATCATGTCCATTTCCGACGGTTCCTCGCTCGCGGTTCTCGCACACCCCGAAGCGGACATCGGTCTCATTGGGTACGAGATGGCCCTGCTGGTCGACCGTGCCGGTACGGTCCTGACACCGGACCTGCGCGCCGAGCTTCAGGGGAGCCTTCTCAACTAACGGGCAGACGGTGCGTTTTGGCGTCCCGGGGCCGTAAGGTTTCGGGACGCGGCTCCACAGCGTCGGGTGCCAGGCACAGTCGGAGGAGGAGAAAGTGGCAACACCCCCAGGCGGTCCGTCATCGGGCAACTGGTCGTACGGCCCCGCACAGGGCCACGGCGACGGTGCGAACCCGTACGGCTTCCCCTCCACGCCCAGCCACCGGCAGCCGTACGCGCCGCAGGGCCCCGGCCCTTCGCCGTACGACCAGCCGCAGGCCCCGCGCATCCAGCCCGTGCAGCCGCAGCGCCGCGCCCCTGAGCCCGCGCCCGCAGGGGCGGCGAACAACCCCCTGGTGCGTCCGTACGCCATGACCGGCGGCCGGACCCGCCCCCGCTACCAGCTCGCCATCGAGGCGCTGGTGCACACCACCGCGCAGCCGCACCAGATGCAGGGCCAGTTGCCCGAGCATCAGCGGATCTGCCAACTCTGCCGGGAGATCAAGTCGGTGGCCGAGATCTCGGCCCTGCTGACCATCCCTCTCGGTGTGGCCAGGATTCTCGTCGCCGACTTGGCGGAGGCGGGACTGGTCGCCATCCATCAGCCCGGCGGCGACGAAAGCGCCGGCGGCCAGCCAGACGTGACACTGCTCGAAAGGGTGCTCAGTGGACTTCGCAAGCTCTAGCGGAGGGCCTTCCCGCTCCACCACGTCCGCGAAGATCGTGGTGGCAGGCGGCTTCGGCGTGGGCAAGACCACGTTCGTCGGCGCCGTCTCGGAGATCAACCCGCTGCGCACCGAGGCCGTCATGACATCCGCGTCAGCGGGGATCGACGACCTCACCCACACCGGGGACAAGACGACCACCACGGTCGCCATGGACTTCGGCCGCATCACCCTCGACCAGGACCTGATCCTCTACCTCTTCGGCACGCCCGGCCAGGACCGCTTCTGGTTCATGTGGGACGACCTCGTGCGCGGCGCCATCGGCGCGATCGTGCTGGTCGACACGCGGCGGCTGGCGGACTGCTTCCCGGCGGTCGACTACTTCGAGAACAGCGGGCTGCCGTTCGTGATCGCGCTGAACGGGTTCGACGGGCAGCAGCCGTACCAGCCCGACGAGGTGCGCGAGGCCCTCCAGATCGGGCCCGACACCCCGATCATCACGACCGACGCCCGGCACCGGGCGGACGCCAAGTCCGCGCTGATCACCCTGGTCGAGCACGCGCTGATGGCGCGGTTGCGGTAGGTCTCCGGGTGCGGGTGGGCTGTGGCCGGTCGCGCAGTTCCCCCGCGCCCCTGGGGACGCTCCCCTGAGGGCATGACGAAGGGCCCCTCCTCGGCGGAGGGGCCCTTCGTCGTACTCAGCGCCAGCTGTGCGGGGCGCGGAAGCCCGGCTCTCGTTCCAGGCGGCGCCAGTGGGCTCGGACGCTGCCGCCGCGGGACGGCGCGCTCTCGGTGGGGTGGGCCGCCGCGCGGGCCATCAGGACGGCCGTGATGGCGGCGACTTCCTCGGGCCCGGCATGGCCCTTCTCGACACGGATGTCAGGCATGGACATACGTCAGGCTCCTCGGGGTCACTGCGGGGGGTTGCCGTGCTTGCGGGAGGGCAGGTCGGCGTGCTTGGTCTGGAGCATGGCCAGCGAGCTGACGAGCACCTCGCGGGTCTCCGCGGGGTCGATCACGTCGTCCACGAGGCCGCGCTCGGCCGCGTAGTACGGATGCATCAACTCGGACTTGTACTCCTTGACCATCTTCTGCCGCATCGCCTCGGGGTCCTCCGCCGTGGCGATCTGCCGCCGGAAGATGACGCCCGCGGCGCCCTCCGCGCCCATGACGGCGATCTCGTTGGTCGGCCAGGCGTAGGTCAGGTCGGCGCCGATCGACTGGGAGTCCATGACGATGTAGGCACCTCCGTACGCCTTGCGCAGGATCAGGGAGATCCGCGGCACGGTGGCGTTGCAGTACGCGTACAGCAGCTTCGCTCCGTGCCGGATGATCCCGCCGTGCTCCTGGTCGACGCCCGGAAGGAAGCCGGGGACGTCCAGGAAGGTGACGATCGGGATGTTAAAAGCGTCACACATCTGGACGAAACGCGCAGCTTTTTCGCTGGCCTCGATGTCCAGGACGCCGGCCAGCACCTGCGGCTGGTTGGCGACGATGCCGACGACCTGGCCGTCGAGGCGGGCCAGCGCGCAGATGATGTTGCGTGCCCAGCGCTCGTGGACCTCCAGGTACTCGCCGTCGTCGACGATCTCCTCGATGACCTTGGTCATGTCGTACGGCCGGTTGCCGTCCGCCGGGACCAGGTCGAGCAGGACGTCGGAGCGCCGGTCGACGGGATCGGCGGACTCGGTGCGCGGCGGGTTCTCCCGGTTGTTCTGCGGGAGGAGGGAGAGGAGGTAGCGGACCTCGGCGAGGCAGGTCTCCTCGTCGTCGTAGGCGAAGTGGCAGACGCCCGAGGTCTCGGCGTGCACGTCCGCGCCGCCCAGGCCGTTCTGGGTGATCTCCTCGCCCGTCACCGCCTTGACCACGTCCGGGCCGGTGATGAACATCTGCGAGGTGTCGCGGACCATGAACACGAAGTCGGTGAGGGCGGGGCTGTAGGCCGCGCCGCCCGCGCAGGGGCCGAGCATCACGCTGATCTGCGGGATGACGCCGGACGCCTTGGTGTTGCGCTGGAAGATGCCGCCGTACCCGGCGAGGGCGGAGACGCCCTCCTGGATGCGGGCGCCGGCGCCGTCGTTCAGGGAGACCAGGGGCGCGCCGGCCGCGATGGCCATGTCCATGATCTTGTGGATCTTGGTGGCGTGAGCCTCGCCGAGCGCGCCGCCGAAGATCCGGAAGTCGTGCGCGTAGACGAAGACCGTGCGGCCCTCGACCGTCCCCCAGCCGGTGATCACGCCGTCCGTGTGGGGCCGCTTCGCCTCCAGGCCGAAGCCGGTCGCCCGGTGCCGGCGCAGCTGCTCGACCTCGCGGAAGGTGCCCGGGTCCAGCAGCAGGTCGATCCGCTCGCGTGCCGTCAGCTTGCCCTTGGCGTGCTGCGCCGCCGTGGCCTTCTCGCTCGGTCCGGCCAGCGCCCGCGCACGGATCTCGTGCAGCTCCGCCACCCGGCCGCGCGCGTCCGCGGGCTCGCCCGTCGACTCACCCGGCGCCTCATCCAAAACGGTCATGTAGTGACCTTACGAAGCGCGCCGAGGAAAGCACGCCGTCGACTCCTCACAGTCTCGGACGGGTTTTCCTGGTGCTCTTGAACAGAACCGGCAGGGCATGCAGCCGTTTCGACTGCTCAGGGGGGCACCTTGTTGTAGGGGTCGCACAAAGGCGTCACCTGAGAGTCATCTCACATCCGTGCGGTGCGCATACCGTCCCCGGAGTGACGCGCAGCCGCAGACGGCGGCCCGTGGCGAGGATCTCCACCGTCTCGTCGGCCCGGACGGGGGCGCCCACCGGGTGGTCCCAGACGATGTCCAGGGGTTCGCCCGTACGGGTCGGTTCGCCGATGTGGAAGGTGACCGTACGGCCCCGGCGGCGGACCAGCACGCTCGCCCCGGCGCCGGCGGTGAGCGGTCCCACCGTACCGGCCCGCCAGAAGGTGGCCGCGGTCAGGCCCAGCGCGGGGACGCTCACGGCCTGGCAGGCGGCGTCGTTGGCGAGGACCGTCAGGCCGGGCCGGCCGGCGGCGCGGCGGGCGACGTCCGCGCGGCCGGCGCCGGGCAGCAGGACGTAGGCGTAGGTGGCGCCGGCCGGGTCGGTGCCGTGGTCCAGCCAGAGGGTCTGCCAGCGGCGGGTGCGGCGCTCGGGGGAGCCGGTGCCGATGTCGGACCAGGCGCCGGTGCGGTCCTCGCGCAGGGTGTGCAGCGCGGCCCCGTCCAGGACGAGCCAGCCGCCGTGACCCTCCAGGTGCGCCCAGCCGGGGCCCCGGGTGAGGGCGGCGGTGCCGTCCGCGCCGAGGTTGCGGTTGTCGACGACCGTCTCGACGGGGACGCCGTCGGCGCAGGTGATCCCGGCGCCGAGGCAGACCACGGTGTCGTCCAGGAAGAACCAGGACTTGCGGGCGTCGAGGGTGGAGCCGAGGCCCTTCAGATGCTGCCCGACGGCCGCGTACTCCCCGTCGGTGGTGCCGCCGACCCACCGGACGTCGGGCTTGGGCTCGCCCCACTCGCCGCCCGCCCGGTCGGCGAGGCGGCGGGTGGAGACCGTGGTGCCGGGGAGGCGGTACCAGTCGACGGTGGGCCAGTACCAGTCGGTGTACTGGGCGGCCTGGGCGGCCTGGCCGCCGTGGCGCCCGGTGGGCCACCAGGAGAGCCAGCCGGCGCCGGTGTGCCAGCCGCGCGGGTTCTCGCCGTTGCCGCACTCGTAGTGGGCGATGCGGTCGCTGGCCATGGAGAGCGCGGCGGTGAAGCGGGGGCGGCGGTGGACCGCCCGGTCCATGCCGGGGAAGAGGCGGTGGCCGAGGGGTTCGGGCGCGGGGTCGCCGGGAGTGTCCGCGACGGCGCGCAGCCGGGCCAGGTCGGCGACGGTGAACTGGGGCGCGGTGAGGACCGGGGAGACGGTGTCCCGGGCGATCCAGCCCTTGATCAGCGCGTGCCAGCGGTCCCGCCCGGCCGGGCTCGCGGCGCCCGCGAGGACGGCGATCGCGGCGATGAGCTGCTGCCCGTGGTAGTGGTCGCCGCGCAGGACGGCCCCGTCGCCGGTGGACAGGCCCCGGCTGATGGCCCGTCCGCTGACGCAGTCGACGACCAGTCCGTCGTGGATCAGCGGCGCCCAGGCGTGCTCGACGCTGTCGAGGACGATCTGCCGGTTCGGGTCGCGCACCTCCCACGCGGACCCGGCGAGCAGGGTGAGCAGCCGGCCGAGCCCGTCGAGCAGGACCTGCCCGTACGTCCCCGAGTACGCGACCCAGGTGTGCTGCACGAACGAGCCGTCCGCGTGGAGGCCGTCGCCCTCGGTGACGTACGGGAAGACCGGGGAGAGGGCGTCGCGGGCCAGGGCGATCTTCTGCGGGGCGCGGCCGAGGATGCCGCGCAGGGCGACCGAGCGGCACAGGTCGACGCGGTTGGCGCCGGTGGAGGTGCCGGTGTACTCCCCCAGCATGGCGTCCGGCACGAAGTGGTCGACGGCCGCGCAGGCGGCGGCGATCCGGTCGGCGCCGAGGTGGTCGTGGAGGGCGGCGGTGACGTCGGTGAGCAGGCGGGGGCTGCCGATCTGCCATTCCCACCAGTTGCCGTACCGGGTGGTGCCGGGGTGGTAGACGGTGGCGGCGAGGTGGTCGAGGCCGCGCAGGACGCCCGCGAGGAGCGTGCCGTCGCCGGTGGAGCCGGTGCCCGGCTGGACGTACGCCTGGGCCATGGTCCACAGCCGGCCGTAGCTCGCGGTGATCCCGGCGGGCGGGTCGAAGGGGTGGCCGGGCCAGAGCGAGGCGGGGCCGGGGGCCATGCCGGCCAGGTGCGCGCGGGCGCGGGCGCCGGTCTCGGCGAGGCGGCCGGCGTACGGCTCGGCGGCGGGGTCGTAGCCGGTGCCGAGGGCGAGGTCGAGCCAGCGCCGGCGCAGGGCGTCGTAGGGGTCGCCGTCCGCGGCCCGCGCGCGGGCGGCGGGCACCGCGGTGAGGGCGGCAGCGAGGAGGAGGGCGCGGCGGGAGGGGGCGGACGGCGGGGTCATGGGATGCCGTCTACCAGCTCCCCCGCGGCCGGGGAAGGTGACGCGTCGGCCCGGTGCACGGGCACCCTCGGATGCCCCGGCGTGCGCCGGGCGGCGGTACGGCGGGCGACATCCGACTCCACCGGAGTGAATCACGGCGCGATGTCCCGCCCCCGGTCTTGGAATCGGGGCGGAATAGGTCTACGGTCATCACCGTTAGAGGTCATTGAAGATTCAACGAAGGGACGGCGCGAGCCGCCCCCGTCCCCGAGGAGACTCCCATGAGCACGCCCACGAACCCGCAGCTCGCCGCCCTGACCGGCGACTACACCCTCGACCCGGCGCACACCACCATCGGCTTCGTCGCGCGGCACGCCATGGTCACCAACGTGAAGGGGCAGTTCCGCGAGTTCAGCGGATCGCTGCACCTGGACGGTTCGGACCCGGCCAAATCCACCGCCACCCTGGACGTGACGATGGACAGCATCGACACCGGCAACGCCGACCGCGACGGCCACCTCAAGAGCGCCGACTTCTTCAAGACGGACGAGTTCCCGACGATGACCTTCCGCTCCACCTCGGCGGAGTCCCTCGGCGGCGACGACTACCGGATCACCGGCGACCTGACGGTCCTCGGCACCACCCGGCCGCTCTCCATCGACCTGGAGTTCAACGGCGCCGCCAAGGACCCCTTCGGCAACGACCGCGTGGGCTTCGAGGGCAAGGCCGAGATCAAGCGCTCCGAGTGGGGCCTGACCTGGAACGCGGCCCTGGAGACGGGTGGCGTGCTGGTCTCCGACAAGATCAAGCTGGTCTTCGACATCTCCGCGATCAAGAACGCCTGACGCCGCCGAGCAGCGCCCGCGCCTGGTCGCGGGCGGCTGCGAACGGGTCGGGGAACATCCCCAGGCCGTGCGCCACCAACGCGCCCTCGTGCAGCAGCATGAGGGCGCGCGCCGTGCTGTCCGCGTCCTCGGCGCCGGCTTCCCGCACGAGCCCGGTGAACAGCTCCAGCATCCACGTCTTCTGCGCGGCGATGACCGCGTACGCGGGGTGGCCGGGGTCGCTGATCTCGGCATGGGCGTTGACCATGGCGCACCCCTTCGCCCCGAACTCCCCGGACCACTGCCGGGAGGCGTCGAAGACGGCGAGCACCCGCGCCTCCGCCGCCGGCCGCTCCAGCCGCTCCAGCCGCTCGGCGAGGAACGCCCGCCACCGCCCGTCCCGCCCGGCGAGGTACTCGACCACGATCTGCTCCTTCGACCCGAACCGGTCGTAGAGCGTCTTCTTCGTCACCCCGGCCTCGGCCGCGATCAGGTCCACGCCCACCGCATGGATGCCGTGCGCGTAGAACAGCCGCTCGGCGGCCTCGACCACCCGCCGCGCCCCCGGCGTCATCCGCACCCGCCCACCAGTCAGCTCCATGTCCCCAAGTATACCGATCTGTATAGTGGACACCCGACCCAGTAAACAGATCTGTCTACTCCTCTGGGGATGATCCGCATGACCGCCGCCCTTCTCCCGGTCGCCTTCGTCCTGTGCTGGAGTTCCGGCTTCATCGGCGCGCGGCTCGGCGCGGACACGGCCCCCGCGACGACGATCCTGATGTGGCGCTTCCTGCCCCTGGCGGTGGTGCTGCTCGTCGTCGCGGCCGTCGCGTCGCGCACCGTGTGGCGCGCGCTGACGGTCCGGGACATCGCCCGCCAGGCGGCCGTCGGCGCGCTCTCCCAGAGCGGCTACCTGCTCAGCGTCTACTACGCCATCCAGCTCGGTGTCTCCAGCGGCACCACCGCCCTCATCGACGGGGTCCAGCCGCTGGTGGCCGGCGCGCTCGCCGGACCGCTGCTGCGGCAGTACGTCTCCCGGCGCCAGTGGCTCGGCCTCTGCCTGGGCCTGGCCGGCGTCGCCGTGGTCACACTGGCGGACGCCGGCTCGGCCGGCGGGGGCGTGCCCGCCTGGGCCTACCTCGTCCCCTTCCTCGGCATGCTGTCCCTGGTCACCGCCACCTTCCTGGAGCGCCGCTCACCCACGCCGCCCGCCCCCCGCGCCGCCCTGACCGTCCACTGCCTGACCAGCGCCGTCCTCTTCTCCGCCCTGGCCCTCGGCACCGGCACCGCGGCCCCGCCCGCCGCCCCGTCCTTCTGGCTGGCGACCGCCTGGCTGGTGGTGCTGCCGACCTTCGGCGGGTACGGCCTGTACTGGCTGATCCTGCGCCGCTTCGGGGTCACCCGGGTCAACACCCTGATGTTCCTCATGGCCCCGGTGACGGCCGTCTGGGGCGCCCTGATGTTCGGCGAGCACTTCGGCGCCACCACCGCGGTCGGCCTGGCGGCCGGTCTGGCCGCCGTCGTCATCGTCCACCGCGCGGACCGCCCGTCCCGAACTCCGCCCACACGATCTTCCCGGGGTTCCGTGGACCGGCCCCCCACTTGTCCGCGAGCACGCTGACGAGCAGCAGCCCCCGTCCGCCCTCGCCCTCCGGCGCCGGGTCAGGGGGGCGCACCTCACCCTCACCGCTGTCATGCACCTCGACGCGGAGGACCCCGTCCGGGTGGAGCAGCAGCCCCAGCGCGAAGCCCCGGCCCGGGGGGACGCCGTGGAGCAGGGCGTTGGTGGCCAGTTCGCTGACACAGAGCAGGACGTCGTCCCGCCGGGCGGACAGGCCCCACTCATCAAGGGCTGCGGAGGCGTACGCGCGGGCGTGCCGGACCGACCTGCGGTCGCGCCGGTAGAACGCCCAGCGGGCAAGGGGAGCTTGGGATTCCGGGTTCACGAGCCCAGTGTCACTGTGGGTCACTAGAGTGGGGCAGTGAGTGAGGTCGTAGTTCTGATGACTACGACCTCGGTACGACGACTTCGGGTACGCGCGGGGGAAAGGACCAGCCATGCAGGTGGCGAGGAAGCCCAAGAAGGTCGGATCGTGGCACGCGGTCGGCGCGGTGGTCGCCCACTACCGCAAGCAACGGGGCCTCACGCAGGAGCAGTTCGCGGAGCTGGCGAGCCTGCACGTGGACACGGTCCGCTCCATCGAGCAGGGCCGTCTGGCCCTCCAGCCGGACCGGGCCGAGCAGTTCGACGACCTGCTGGAGACGGGTGGCGTCCTGAAGGTCCTGGTCGAGAAGATGCCGGTGCGGGAGAAGATCGTCCAGTTCGCGCAGGGTCTGGTCGATCACGAGCAGGAGGCGACCAGCATCCTCTCGTACCAGAGTCTTGTGGTTCCGGGGCTGCTGCAGACGCGGGATTACTGCCGTGCCGTCTTCGACTACAGGTATCCGGCCCTCGGCAGCGAGACGGCCGAGCAGTGGGTGAGCGCGCGCATGGAGCGGCAGCTGATCTGGAAGCGGGACAGGCCGCCCGTGGGGCACTTCATCCTGGAGGAGAGCATCCTGCGCAGGGAAGTCGGCGGGCCGGAGGTGATGCGGGAGCAGATCCGCCAGATTTTGGAGTACACCGAGCCGGTGCACATGAGCTTTCAGGTGATGCCCATGGAGCGCACACCACATGCCGGTCTCGACGGCCCCATGGTCTTGTTGGAGACGCCCGACCACGAGCGCCTCGTCTACCTGGAAGTGCAGCGTGCGAGCTTCCTCATCAATGACCCGGAGGAGGCCAGCGATTATCACCACAAGTATGGAATGCTGCGGTCACAGGCTCTCTCCCCGGACGAGAGCGTGCGCCTTCTGAAGGGACTGCTAGGAGTCACATGAACACCGCAGCCGACCTGACATGGTTCAAGTCCAGCTACAGCGGGAGCGAGGGCGGTGACTGCGTGGAACTCGCCTACACCTGGCGCAAGTCGACATACAGCAGCGACGAGGGTGGCAACTGCGTGGAAGTAGCTGCCGCCCCCACCGTCATCCACGTCCGAGACTCCAAGAACCCCGCTGGACCGATACTCAGCGTCTCCACATCCGCCTGGGCCGGCTTCCTCTCTCTCATCTGACCGGCGGCTCAGAAGCCTCCGCCGAAGTCCCCGCCCCCACCCATGTTCCCGCCGCCCCCGCCGAAGTCCCCGCCGCCGAACCCGCCGCCGAAGTCGTCGGAGTTGAAGTCCGCGCCGGAGACGTCACCGCCCTCGAAGCCGCCGCCGAAGTCCCCGTACCCGGACCCGTAGTCCGCCCCGTACGCCGGCCCCGCCATCATGCCCCCGAGCATCGTCCCGACCAGCAGGCCGGGCAGGATGCCGCCGCCGAAGTACCCGCCGGCCCACGGCCCGTACGCCGGACCCGCCTCCCAGTACGGCCGCCGCCCGTACTCGGTGTCGACCTCCCGCACCACGGGATCGAGCCCGTCCGCCAGCCGCGCCCGGTCCGCCGCGCACACCGGCACCTCCCGCGTGGCCCCGCCCGCCGGGGTCCAGGCCACGTCGGCCACCGAAGGACCGTGCCGGGGATCGAAGAAGCACGGCGGCCGGCGCTCCGGCAACGGCCTGCCCTCCCGTCGCGCGGCGAGCAGCGCCAGGGAGAACCGCCCGTCCTCCACCGCCTGCGTCACCGCCCGTACGTCCTCCGGCCGCCGCGCGTCCGCCATCAGCCTCTTCGACCGGTCGTAGGCGTCCAGCGCCCGCTCGTAGTCGGCCCGCATCGCGTCGTCCGCGCCCGGCTCGCCGGGGCTGAAGTCCAGCCGGTCCAGTTCCTCACCGAACGCGGTGATGTCCTCGTCCACCACCACCCGCAGCTTCTCCAGCGCGGCCCGCTGCTCCTGTTCGTGCCGCCGCCGGTTGCGCCGCGACAGCGCGTAGACACCCGCACCACCCACGGCCACGACCGCGCCCGTGGCGATCAGCCCGCCCACCGGCACGCCGCCCCCGCCCCCGCCGTCGCTCCAGCCGTTCGGCGCGGCCCCGCCCGTGTTCCGCAGCGCGTCGTCCACGAAGTCGTTGAGCTGCGCCTTCGCGTCCCCCGCGCCCTGGACCGCGGACACCAGGTTCGCCACGCCCTGCTGACTCATGACACTGCTGTCGGCACGCGCGTCGAACCGGTCACCGAGCCGGATGCCGTACAGCCCGGTCACCCCGGTCTCGGTGCGCAGGTTCTGGAACAGATTCGTCGTCGGCTGGTCCGCCGGCAGGACCGCGACGAAGACCGGCTTGTCCGCGTCCTCGATCTTGTCGGCGAGCGCCTCCGCGTCCGCCTCGGAGAGCTGGTCGGAGGCGGCCGGGTCCACGTAGACAGGGCTCTCCCGCAGGGCCTGGGCGATCTCGGACACATCCGTGGCCGCGTGCGCCCCCGACGCACCCACCGTCAGCGCCGCCAGTACGGCGACGACCGGCACGATCAGAAGGCGGACGAGTGTGCGCGCCAGTGCGGTCCTCATACATCGAACGTACCTCAAAAACCAGCCCAAACCGAACGGAAGTCGAACAGAAACGGCCGCCCGTCGGTAGTCACTCGGCGGGCTCGACCCCCGCCCGCAGCAGCCCGTACGTGTACGCGTCCTCCAGCGCCTGCCACGACGCCGCGATGACGTTCTCCGCGACCCCGACCGTCGACCACTCGCCCGAGCCGTCCGAGGTGTTGATCAGCACCCGGGTCGTGGACTGCGTGCCGTGCACGCCCTCCAGGATGCGGACCTTGTAGTCGACCAGCTCCAGCTTGGCCAGCTGCGGGTAGATCCGCTCCAGGGCGACCCGCAGCGCCCGGTCCAGCGCGTTGACGGGGCCGTTGCCCTCCGCCGTGGCGACGATCCGCTCGCCCTTGGCCCACAGCTTCACCGTGGCCTCGTTGGCGTGGGTCCCGTCGGGCCGGTCCTCGACGATCGCCCGCCAGGACTCGACGGAGAAGTACGTCAGCCGGGACCCCGCTACCTCGGCCCGCAGCAGCAGCTCGAAGGAGGCGTCGGCGGCCTCGTACGTGTAGCCCTTCAGCTCACGCTCCTTGACCCGCTCCACGACCCGGCCGACCAGTTCCCGGTCGCCGCCGAGGTCGACGCCGAGTTCCTTGCCCTTCAGCTCGATGGAGGCCCGGCCGGCCATGTCGGAGACCAGCATCCGCATGGTGTTGCCGACCAGCGCGGGGTCGGTGTGCTGGTACAGGTCCGGGTCGACCTTGATGGCGGAGGCGTGCAGCCCGGCCTTGTGCGCGAACGCGGAGACACCGACGTAGGGCTGGTGGGTGGAGGGGGTGAGGTTGACGACCTCGGCGATGGCGTGGGAGATCCGGGTGGTCTCGCGGAGCCGGCCCTCGGGGAGCACCTTCTTGCCGTACTTCAGCTCCAGCGCGGCGACCACGGGGAAGAGGTTGGCGTTGCCGACGCGCTCGCCGTACCCGTTGGCGGTGCACTGCACGTGCGTGGCGCCCGCGTCGACGGCGGCGAGGGTGTTGGCGACCGCGCAGCCGGTGTCGTCCTGGGCGTGGATGCCGAGCCGGGCGCCGGTGTCGGCGAGCACGGTGGCGACCACGGCGCCGATCTGCGCGGGCAGCATGCCGCCGTTGGTGTCGCAGAGGATGACGACGTCGGCGCCGGCCTCGGCGGCCGTACGGACGACCGCCTTGGCGTACTCGGGGTTGGCGCGGTAGCCGTCGAAGAAGTGCTCGCAGTCCAGGAAGACCCGGCGGCCCTGCTCGCGCAGGTGGGAGACGGTGTCCCGGATCATCTCCAGGTTCTCGTCGAGGGTGGTGCGCAGGGCGAGTTCGACGTGCCGGTCGTGCGACTTGGCGACCAGGCAGATCACCTCGGCACCCGAGTCCAGCAGCGCCTTGACCTGCGGGTCCTCGGCCGCCTTCGCGCCCGCCCGACGCGTGGAGCCGAAGGCGACGAGCCGGGCGTGCCGGAAGTCGATCTCCGTGCGGGCCCGGACGAAGAACTCGGTGTCCCGCGGGTTCGCGCCGGGCCAGCCGCCCTCGATGAAGCCCACGCCGTAGTCGTCGAGGTGGCGCGCGATGGCGAGCTTGTCCGCGACGGTCAGGCTGATGCCCTCGCGCTGCGCGCCGTCGCGCAGGGTGGTGTCGAAGACGTGGAACGAATCGTCGAGCTCGCTGGATGCGGTCATGATCTTCAAGGCTCCTGTAGGGGATGCGGTCAACCGGAATGACCGGCTCCACCGTCCGTCTATGATCCCTCGCGCTCCTCTCCCGGCTGGGGGTGGGCCAGGAAACAGAAAAACCCCTCGCGGGTGCGAGAGGTCTGCGCGCGGGTCGAGGACGACGGTGTCCGCCCGTACGTGGTCGTACGTGGCGGTCACTGCGGACCGGCGCGCCTGCTGCCAATAATCGTGGCGAACGAGAGCACGGGGGCAGTCTGGCACAACGCGTCCCCGCGCTCACCGTCCGTCTCAGGATGCGAGCAGGGTCTCGGCCAGGAACTCCCGTACGTGGCCGAGCGCGGTGGCCCGGTCGCTGCCGCGCAGTCCGACGGCGACGTTGACGGAGAAGCCGTCGAGCAGGGCGCGCAGCCGGGTGGCGAAGCGGTCGGGGTCGACGGGCCGGAACTCGCCGCGGGAGACGCCCTCCGCGAGCAGGGCGGCCAGGTCGCGGTGCCAGGCGCCCTCGATGGCGGCCTGCCGGTCGCGGGCGTCGTCGGCGGCGTCGCGCGAACGGTTCCAGACCTCCATCCACAGCGTCCAGTGCGGGTCGCGGTGGCCGCCGGGGACGTAGAGGGAGACGTAGGAGTCGAGGCGGTCGCGCGCGGGCGCGGGCGCGGCGAGCAGCCGGGCGCGCTCGGCGCCGAGGCGGCTCTCGCTCCACTCCAGGGTGCGCAGCAGCAGCTCGTCCTTGGTGCGGAAGTAGTAGAGGAGGTGGCCGCTGCTCATGCCGACCTCGCGGCCGAGCGCCGCCATGGTGAGCCGCTCCAGACCGCGTTCGGCGATCATCGCCATGGCGGTGGCGAGGACGTCCTCGCGCGGCGGGGCCTGTCTGCGCCCACCAGCCATCCCGGGCTCCTCCAGATCCTTCACACCTTGGGCTGCTGCTGTGTGATGCAGTGGATGCCGCCACCGCTTCCGAAGATCGTACGGGCGTCCACCGGCACCACCGCGCGGTCGGGGAAGAGCCGGCGGAAGAGGTCCGCGGCCACCTCGTCGTGCGGGTCGTCGAAGGCGCAGAGGACGACACCGCCGTTGCAGAGGTAGTGGTTGATGTAGGAGTAGTCGACCCAGTCCCCGTCCTCGTCCTTGAGGACGGTGGGGGCGGGGACCTCCACGACCTCCAGGGGACGGCCCGCGGCGTCCGTCTCGGCGCGGAGGATCTCCAGGTAGGTGAGCGAGCGGGCGTGGTCGGGGTGGGCGGGGTCGCGCTGGGTGTGGACGAGGACGGTGCCCGGCCGGGCGAAGGCGGCGACGATGTCGACATGGCCCTGGGTGCCGTACGTGCCGTAGTCACCGGTCAGGCCGTGCGGGAGCCAGATGGCCTTGCGGGTGCCGAGCCGGGCGTGGACCTCCGCCTCGACGCGCTCGCGGGTCCAGCCGGGGTTGCGGGCGGAGCCGAGCTGGACGGTCTCGGTGAGCAGGACGGTGCCCTCGCCGTCGACGTGCAGGCCGCCGCCCTCGTTGACAAGTGCGCTGCTCAGCACCGGTGCCCCGGCGAGGTCCGCGATCTGCCGGGCGATCTGCGCGTCGTGCTCCCAGCGGGCCCACTCCTGCGCGCCCCAGCCGTTGAACACCCAGTCCACGGCGGCCAGTCCGCCCGCGCCGTCGGTGACGAAGGTCGGTCCGGTGTCCCGCATCCACGCGTCGTCGAGCGGGCGCTCCACCAGGTCGATGTCCGGGCCGAGCAGGGCGCGCGCGGAGTCCCGCTGGCCGGGGCCGTGCACCACCGTCACCGGCTCGAAGCGGCGCACGGCACGGGCGACCCGCGCCCAGGCGGTCCGGGCCGCGGCCAGTTCCCCGGCGGTCGCGAAGGTCGGGTTGGGGCCGGGCCAGGCCATCCAGGTGCGTTCGTGCGGGGCCCACTCGGGGGGCATGCGGTAGGTCATGGGCGGTCCTGGGGAAGTACGGGCGGACTAGAGGAAGTACAGGCGGTTGAGGGAGACGGAGTCGGCCGGCGCCGAGCGGAGCGGTTCGCCGTCGAGAGTGACCAGTCCGGTGCGCGGGTCGACGTCGACCTGTCCGGTACGGGAGTTGCGGCACAGGTCGGCCGGGCCGATCCCCCGGGTGCCGCGCACGGCGACCCGGCGGCGGCGGGTCGGCATCAGGTCGCCGCCCCGGTCGAGGGCGGCCCGCGCGACGAAGGCCACCGAGATCTCGGCGGGCGTCGCGCCGTGCGCGCCGAACTGCGGTCCGAGGACGAGGGGTTCGCAGGTGTCGGTGGCCGCGTTGGGGTCACCGGTGACGCCGTACGCCGGGAAGCCGGACTTGAGGACGAGCTGCGGTTTGGCGCCGAAGTACTCGGGGCGCCACAGCACCAGGTCGGCGAGCTTGCCGACCTCGACGGAGCCGACCTCGTGGGCGAGTCCGTGCGCGATCGCCGGGTTGATCGTCAGCTTGGCGATGTACCGCAGGACGCGCTCGTTGTCGTCGTCGCCGTCCGCGCCGGTCTCGGCCTTCATCTTCCCGGCCAGGGCGAAGGTGCGGCGCACGGTCTCGCCGGCCCGCCCCATCCCCTGCGCGTCGGAGGAGGTGATGCCGATCGCGCCCAGGTCGTGCAGCACGTCCTCGGCGCCCATCGTGGAGGCGCGGACGCGGTCGCGGGCCATGGCGGCGTCGCCCGGCAGGTCGGTCTTGAGGTCGTGGACGGAGACGATCATGCCGTAGTGCTCGGCGACGGCGTCCCGGCCGAAGGGCAGGGTGGGGTTGGTGGAGGAGCCGATGACGTGGGGCACCCCGGCCATCTTCAGGACGTTCGGGACGTGTCCGCCGCCGCAGCCCTCTATGTGGAAGGCGTGGATGGTGCGGCCCTCCAGCACCCTGAGGGTGTCCTCCACCGACAGGCACTCGTTCAGGCCGTCGCTGTGCAGGGCGACCTGCACGTCGTGGTCCTCGGCGACGCGCAGGGCGGTGTCCAGGGCGCGGGTGTGGGCGCCCATGTCCTCGTGCACCTTGAATCCGCAGGCGCCGCCCTCGGCGAGGGCCTCGGTCAGCGGACCGGGGTCGGAGGAGGAGCCCCGGCCGAGGAAGCCGATGTTCACCGGCCAGGCGTCGAACGCCGCGAACGCCCGCCGCAGCGCCCAGGGCGAGTTGACACCGACGCCCCACACCGGCCCGAACTCCTGGCCGATGACCGTGGTGACGCCGGACGCGAGCGACGCCTCCATGACGCGCGGGGAGAGCAGGTGGACGTGGGTGTCGACGGCACCGGCGGTGGCGATCAGGCCCTCACCGGAGACGATGGTGGTGCCGGTGCCGACGACCACGTCGACGCCGTCGAGGGTGTCGGGGTTGCCGGCCCGGCCGATCGCGTGGATGCGGCCCTCGCGGACGCCGATGGAGACCTTGCGCACGCCCTGCACGGCGTCGATCACGACGACGTTGCTGATCACCACGTCACAGGTGTCACGGACGGCCGCCGCCTTCAGGTGCAGCCCGTCCCGGGCGGTCTTGCCGAACCCCGCCAGGAACTCGTCGCCGTGGCGCTGCGCGTCGGACTCGACCCGGACCACCAGCCCCGAGTCACCGAGGCGGAGGCGGTCGCCGGCCCGGGGGCCGTGGGTGGCGGCGTACTCGTACGGGGTGAGCCGCCGCGCCTCGACGGGGTGTCCCCCGGGGCGGCTCATCGGCCCGCCTCCTCGGCCCGTACCCCCAGGTAGCCGCAGGCGGCTGCCCGGCGCAGGGCCTCCGCGCGGGCGCCCGGCGCGTCCAGCGGCCCGTCGACCAGCCCGGCGAAGCCGATGGCGACACGGGCGCCGCCGATCGGGACGAGCCCGGCCTCGACCCGCTCGCCCGGCCCGAAACGGACCGAGGACCCGGCGGGGACGGCGAGCCGCATGCCGTACGCCCGCTCCCGGTCGAAGTCGAGCCGCGGGTTGGCCTCGAAGAAGTGGAAGTGGGAGGTGACCGAGACGGGCACGGACGCGGTGTTGACGACCGGCAGCCGCACCGCCGCCGCGGGCTCGTCGTGCTCCGGCCCCGGCAGCAGAGCGCCCGGCGCCTCCCGCCCCGCCCCGCCGATCGCCGCCCCGCCGCCGGCCGGCTGGGCGGCGATCGGCTCGGAGACGATCGCGAGCCGGGAGCCGTCGTCGAAGACGGCCTCGACGTGCACCTCGGTGACCACGTCGGCGACGCCCGGCAGGACGTCGTCGGGCCCGAGCACCGACCGGGCCCGCGCCACCGCCTCGGCCAGCCGGGCGCCGTCCCGGGCCGCCTCGCAGACGGTGTCGGCGATGAGCGCGGTCGCCTCCGGCACGTTCAGCCGCAGGCCGCGCGCCTTGCGGGCACGGGCCAGTTCGGCGGCCGAGAACAGCAGCAGCCGGTCGCGTTCGGTCGGGGTGAGTCGCACGGCGGGACGCCTCCTAACGTTTGAGCAGCACTCTAAACGCAGGACGTGGGCAGGCCAAGGGGCCTGGGGTACTGATTTGAGTGCCACTCAAAAGAGCCGCCCCGGACGCGGTGTCCCGGGGCGGCCCTCGGCGAACGGAGGCGGGGTGGCTCAGGCCAGCGTGTGCATCCAGCCGTGGGTGTCCTCGGCGGTGCCGCGCTGGATGTCCAGGAGCGCCTTGCGGAGGCGGACGGTGACCTCGCCGGGCTCGCCGCCGCTCTGCTGCCACTCGGCACCGGCCCGCTTGACCGTGCCGACCGGGGTGATCACGGCGGCGGTGCCGCAGGCGAAGACCTCGGTGAGGGTGCCGTTCCCGGCGTCGCGCTGCCACTGGTCGACGGAGATCCGGCCCTCCTCGGCCTCGTAGCCGAGGTCGCGGGCGACGGTGAGCAGGGAGTCACGGGTGACGCCCTCCAGGATGGAACCCGTGAGCGCCGGGGTGACGATCTTGTCGCCGTACACGAAGTACAGGTTCATGCCGCCCAGCTCCTCGACCCAGGTGCGCTCGATGGCGTCGAGGTAGCAGACCTGGTCGCAGCCCTTGGCGGCGGCCTCGGCCTGGGCGAGCAGGGAGGCCGCGTAGTTGCCGCCGGTCTTGGCGTCGCCCATGCCGCCGGGGACGGCGCGGACGCGGTCCTCGGAGACCCAGATGGAGACCGGCTTCACACCGCCGGGGAAGTAGGCGCCGGCCGGGGAGGCGATGACCAGGAACAGGTACTCGTTGGCCGGCTTGACGCCGAGCCCGACCTCGGTGGCGATCATGAAGGGGCGCAGGTAGAGGGATTCCTCACCGCCGTGCGCCGGGACCCAGGCCTGGTCCTGCCGCACCAGCGCGTCGCACGCCTCGATGAAGGTCTCCACCGGCAGTTCCGGCATGCCGAGCCGGCGCGAGGACGCCTGGAAGCGCTGCGCGTTCTTCTCGGGTCGGAAGGTCGCGACGGACCCGTCGGGGCGCCGGTACGCCTTCAGGCCCTCGAAGATCTCCTGCGCGTAGTGCAGGACCATGGTGGCCGGGTCGAGGGAGAGCGGGGCGTAGGGCACGAGCTGGCCGTCGTGCCAGCCGCGGCCCTCGGTCCACTTGATCGTCACCATGTGGTCGGTGAAGTGGCGGCCGAACCCCGGGGCGGCCAGTATCGCGTCGCGCTCGGCGGCGGACAGCGGGCTGGCGGAGGGCTTGAGCTCGATCGTGGGCGTGGTCATGAATGGTTGTCCTTCACCGGTTGTCGTGACGAGCCGCGTTCACGCCCGTACTGCCAGTGGCCAGTGCTAGGACGTCCGAGCATTCCCTCATGTCGCGGCCCCGCGTTCGATTATCGCGCGCGGTTCCGGGACGGATGAAACGGGGTGAATGCGGCCCGGGTTCGATGGTCGCACCCGGCGGGGACAGGTGAAAGCCGCCGGGTGCCTTGTTTTCCGGACCCGGCGGCTTCGAATGGTTCAGGTTCGAGTGCGCGGCCCGGTCAGCCGGCTACTCGTACGGCGAGGGCATCACCGATCTCGGAGGTGGTGCGCTCGGGCTGCCCGGCGCGTTCGCCGAGGTCGGCCGCGACCGCCTCCTCGATCCGGGTGGCCTCGGCCTCGTAGCCGAGGTGGCGCAGCAGCAGGGCGACGGAGAGCACGGTGGCGCTGGGATCGGCCTTGCCCTGGCCGGCGATGTCGGGCGCGGAGCCGTGGACCGGCTCGAACATCGAGGGGTACGCGCCGGACGGGTTGATGTTCCCGCTGGCGGCGACGCCGATGCCGCCGGAGACGGCCGCGGCGAGGTCGGTGATGATGTCACCGAAGAGGTTGTCGGTGACGATGACGTCGAACCGCTCGGGCTGGGTGACCAGGTAGATGGTCGCCGCGTCGACGTGCATGTACTCGGTGGTGACCTCGGGGAACTCCGCGGCCACCCGGTTGAAGACGTCGGTCCACAGGTGGCCCGCGAAGGTGAGCACGTTGTTCTTGTGGATCAGCGCGAGCTTCTTGCGGGGGCGGGCCTGGGCGCGGGCGAAGGCGTCCCGGACCACGCGCTCGACACCGAAGGCGGTGTTCACGGAGACCTCGGTGGCGACCTCGTGCTCGGTGCCCTTGCGGATGGTGCCGCCGTTGCCCGTGTAGGGGCCCTCGGTGCCCTCGCGGACGACCACGAAGTCGATCTGCGGCTCGCCGGCCAGCGGGGTCCGCACACCGGGGAGCAGCTTGCTGGGCCGCAGGTTGACGTGGTGGTCGAAGGCGAAGCGGAGCTTGAGCAGGAAGCCGCGCTCCAGGACGCCGGACGGCACCGACGGGTCGCCGATGGCGCCGAGCAGGATCGCGTCGTGCCCCTTCAGCGCGTCGAGGTCGGCGTCGGTGAGGGTCTCACCGGTGGCGTGGTAGCGCCGGGCGCCGAAGTCGTACTCCTTGGTCTCCAGCTTCACGTCCTGCGGGAGGACGGCGGAGAGGACCTTCAGCCCTTCGGCCACGACCTCCTGACCGATGCCGTCGCCGGGAATCACTGCGAGATCGATGCTGCGAGCCATGACGGGCACCCTACTCCGCGTCCCATGGGATGACACAGGGCGTCCGCCATGCGGACAGGCGGCACGCATCCGTCGGCCCGTGTTCACCCGTGCGCGGCGCGGGGGCCGGTCCGCGCGGGGAATCACTGGCGGCATGGAGATCCCCGACTTCGGCATCCGGCCGGACCTGGCACGCCGCCTGAGCATGGCGGAGCAGTACGCGTACCTGCGCACCCGGCTGTCCCGGCGCCGGACGCTGGTGACGGCGGGGGCGGTGGCGAGCGGGCTGCTGACCGGCTGTTCGGGCGGCGGCGCGCGGACCGCCGCACCGGCTCCGGCGCCGGCCGCGACGGTCTCCGGGGCGGCGGTGGTGCCGTTCGGCCGGCATCTGGCGTTCGGCGCGGACCCACGGCGGCAGCTGCGGATCTCGTGGCAGGTGCCGCTGGCGGTGCGCCGGCCCTTCGTCCGGGTCGGGCTCCGGCCCGACGACCTGGGCCGCCGGACCGGGGCCGAGGTCCGCGCCCTGAGCACGCCCGCGCTGGGCGACGCCCACCCGGCGGTCGAGCAGTACTACGTGCACGCGGCCCTGGACGGCCTGCGCCCCGGCACCACGTACTACTACGGCGTCGGCCACGAGGGCTTCGACCCGGCCGCGCCGGACCACCGCGCCACCATCGCCTCCTTCCGCACCGCCCCCGCGGCCCCGGAGCGCTTCGTCTTCACCGCCTTCGGCGACCAGGGCGTCGGCACCGAGGCGGTCGCCAACAACCGCCTCCTGCTCCGCCAGGACCCGGCGTTCCACCTGCACGCCGGCGACATCTGCTACGCCGACGACAAGGGCCGCGGCGAGAGGACCGACCTGTACGACGCCACCCGGTGGGACCTGTTCCTGCGGCAGACCGAACCGGTGGCGCGGACGGTGCCGTGGATGGTGACGACCGGCAACCACGACATGGAGGCGTGGTACTCACCGGACGGCTACGGCGGCCAGCTCGCCCGCTTCTCCCTGCCGGACAGCGGCTTCGACCCGCGCACCGCCCCGGGGGTGTACTCCTTCACCTACGGCAACGTCGGTGTCGTCGCCCTCGACGCCAACGACGTCTCCTACGAGATGCGGGCCAACCTCGGCGTCACGGAGGGCCGGCAGACACGCTGGCTGGCGCGGACGCTGGCGGAGCTGCGGGCGGCGCCCGAGGTGGAGTTCGTCGTGGTCTTCTTCCACCACTGCGCGTATTCCACGTCGACGCACACCTCGGACGGCGGGGTGCGCGCCGAGTGGGTACCGCTCTTCGCCCGCCACCAGGTGGACCTGGTGATCAACGGGCACAACCACGTCTACGAGCGCACGGACGCGATCAGGAACGGCGAGGTGGGCCGGCCGGTGCCGGCCGGCGCGACCACCGACCCCACCCGGGACGGGACGGTGTACGTCACCGCGGGCGGCGGCGGCCGGGAACTGTACGGCTTCCCGGCGGGCGCGCCGGAGCGCCACGAGGGACGCGACCCGGGGTACGAGCCCGCCGACAAGCCGGTCGACAGCTTCCGCTGGACCCGCTCGGGCGGCCGCAGGACGGAGACGGTCGCCTGGTCACGGGTGCGCTACCGCGGTTTCTCCTTCCTCCGGGTGGAGGCGGAGGCGGGCGCCGCGCCGAGACTCAGGATCTCGGCGCTGGCCCCGGACGGCACCCGCGTCGACCACTTCGAGGTGCGGCGCGGGCGGTGAGGCGAGGGGCTCAGTGCCCGGTGGCGCCGCCGTTGTCCCGGCGGTCGAGGGCGCGCTGGAGGGCGGCGGCTGCGTTCTTCCGGTCGGTGTCGTCGGTACGGGAGACGTGACGGACTCGGCGGCGGACGGTCGTCTCGGCCATGGGGGGATCGACTCCTTCGTCACACGGGAGGAATACGACGGGCCGGAAGGGGCGGGGAGCGGCGGACCGCAGGGATTGCCTGCGCGGGGCCCGGCTCACGACCGCCCTTCGCTGGATCCAGCGAGACGTTCGGCTCCTACAAAGCTAAGGGAGTGACCCGCGCCTGTCTCCACAATTACTCGGACTTCCTACTATCTGAGACGGTGGAGTACGTCACACCGCCGCGACCTGGGATTTCCACCGCCGCCGCCCGTCTACGGTGACCGCATGACCGAACTGCGCACCGCCCGTCTGCTGCTCCGCTCCTGGCGCGGGAGCGACCTGGCCACGTGGCACGCGCTCAACACCGACCCGGAGGTGCGCCGCCATCTGCCCGGCATGCCGAGCCGGGAGGACACCGACGCCGCGGCCGCCCGGTTCCAGGCCGGCCTGGACGCGCGCGGCTGGAGCTTCTGGGCGGTCGAGGTGCGCGGCACCGGGGAGTTCATCGGCATGGCCGGCCTGGACCCGGTGGAGGAGGGGCAGCCGTTCACCGGCGTCGAGGCGGGCTGGCGGCTGGCCCGCGCCGCCTGGGGGCACGGCTACGCGACGGAGGCGGCCCGCGCGGTGGTGGAGTTCGGCTTCACCGAGCTGGACCTGCCGGAGATCCTCGCCGTGACCGTGCCCGGCAACGAGCGCTCGCGGGCGGTGATGCGCCGCCTGGGCATGACGTACGACCCGGCGGACGACTTCGACGACCCGACCGTCCCGGCGGGGCCGCTGCGCCGCAGCGTGCTGTACCGGCTGCCCCGGCCGTGAGAAGGCCGGACGGGCCAGGCCGGGGGGAGACCTGGCCCGTCCGGGGTCGGGGCGGGGGCGTGCGCCCGCCGCGGATCAGCCCATGTGCGGGTAGCGGTAGTCGGTCGGGGAGACCAGCGACTCCTTGATGGCGCGGGTCAGCGTCCAGCGCATCAGGTTCTGCGGGGCGCCGGCCTTGTCGTTGGTGCCGGAGGCCCGGCCGCCGCCGAAGGGCTGCTGGCCGACGACGGCACCGGTCGACTTGTCGTTGATGTAGAAGTTGCCGGCCGCGTAGCGCAGCTTCTCCATCGTGTACGCCGCCGCCGCGCGGTCGCCCGCGATGACCGAGCCGGTGAGCGCGTAGTCGGACACCGACTCCATCTGCGTCAGCATCTCGTCGTACTTCTCGTCGTCGTACACGTACACGGCGAGGATCGGGCCGAAGTACTCGGTGGTGAACACCTCGTTCTCCGGGTCGGTGCACTCGATGACGGTCGGGCGGACGAAGTAGCCGACCGAGTCGTCGTAGGAGCCGCCCGCGACGATCGTGCAGGAGGCGTCCTCGCGCGCCCGCTCGATCGCGGCCTTGTTCTTGGCGAAGGCGCGCTCGTCGATGACGGCGCCGATGAAGTTCGACAGGTCGGTGACGTCACCCATGGTGATGCCGTCGATCTCCGCCGCGAACTCCTCCTTGAAGCCGTCGTTCCAGATCGACGCCGGGATGTACGCGCGGGAGGTGGCGGAGCACTTCTGGCCCTGGTACTCGAAGGCGCCGCGGGTCAGGGCGGTCTTCAGCACCGCGCGGTCGGCGCTCGGGTGGGCGACGACGAAGTCCTTGCCGCCGGTCTCGCCGACCAGGCGCGGGTAGGTGCGGTACTTCTCGATGTTGTTGCCGACCGTCTTCCACAGGTGCTGGAAGGTCTTGGTCGAGCCGGTGAAGTGGATGCCGGCCAGGTCGCGGTGGTTCAGGGCGACCTCGGAGACCTCCAGGCCGTCACCGGTGACCAGGTTGATGACGCCCTTGGGGAGACCGGCCTCCTCCAGCAGCTCCATCATCAGCACGGCGGCGTGGGTCTGCGTCGGGGACGGCTTCCAGACCACCACGTTGCCCATGAGGGCGGGCGCGGTGGGCAGGTTGGCGGCGATCGCCGTGAAGTTGAACGGCGTGATCGCGTAGACGAAGCCCTCCAGCGGGCGGTGGTCCAGGCGGTTCCACACGCCCGGCGCGTTGGCCGGGGGCTGCTCGGCCAGGATCTGGCGGGCGTAGGAGACGTTGAACCGCCAGAAGTCGACCAGCTCGCAGGGCGTGTCGATCTCGGCCTGCTGCGCGGTCTTGGACTGGCCCAGCATGGTGGAGGCGGCCAGCGTCTCGCGCCACGGGCCGGAGAGCAGCTCGGCGGCGCGCAGGATGATCGCCGCGCGGTCGTCGAAGGACATCGCGCGCCAGGCCGGCGCGGCGGCGAGGGCGGCGTCGATCGCGTCCCGGGCGTCCTGCCGGGTGGCGTTGGCGTACGTGCCCAGGCGGGCCTTGTGGTTGTGCGGCTGCACGACGTCGAAGCGGTCACCGCCGCCCATCCGCTTCTCGCCGCCGATGGTGCAGACGAGGTCGATGGGGTTCTCGGCCAGCTCCTTGAGCTTGGCCTCCAGACGGGCGCGCTCGGGCGAACCGGGGGCGTAGCCGTGCACCGGCTCGTTGACGGGGGTGGGGACCTGGGTCACAGCGTCCATGGTGTTCGTGACTCCTTGAGTTGAACGTGTGCGAGCGGGTGCGGGTCAGCCCTTGGTGACCATGGACCGGGCGAAGAACCGGAGGTTGGCCGGCTTCTCCGCCAGGCGGCGCATGAAGTAGCCGTACCAGTCGGTGCCGTAGGCGGTGTAGACGCGCATACGGTGGCCCTCGGCGGCCAGCCGCAGGTGCTCCTCGCCGCGGATGCCGTACAGCATCTGGAACTCGTACTCGTCGGGCTTGCGCCCGGCGCGGTGCGCCAGCTCCTGGGCGATGGCGATCAGGCGCGGGTCGTGGGACCCGACCATCGGGTAGCCGTCGCCCTCCATCAGCGTGCGCAGGACGCGGACGTACGCCTTGTCGATCTCGTGCTTGTCCTGGTAGGCGACCTCGGCGGGCTCCTTGTAGGCGCCCTTCACCAACCGTACGCGAGAGCCGGCCGCGGCGAGCCGGCGCGCGTCGGCCTCCGTGCGGAACAGGTACGCCTGGATGACGCAGCCGGTCTCCGGGAAGTCCTTCCGCAGCTCCTCGTGGATGGCGAACATCGAGTCGAGGGTGGTGTGGTCCTCGGCGTCGAGCGTGACCGTGGTGCCGATCCCGGCCGCCGCCTCGACCACCGGGCGGACGTTGGCGAGCGCCAGTTCGTGGCCTCCGTCCAGTGCCTGCCCGAACATGGACAGCTTCACGGACATCTCCGCGCGCGAGCCCAGCTCCAGCGGCTTGAGCCGGTCGATCAGCTCCAGGTAGGCGTCGCGGGCGGCGGCGGCCTGCTCGGGGGTGGTGATGTCCTCGCCGACGACGTCCATCGTCAGCTCCAGGCCCTTGGCCGTGAGGTCCCGGACGATCGGGACGATCTCGTCGACGTCCTCGCCGGGGATGAAGCGGTCGACGACCTGCTTGGTCACCGGGGCCGCCGACACGAGGCGGCGCATGCGGTCGCTGCGCGACGCGGCGAGAATCACGGGACCCAGCACGGGGCACCTCCACTTACCGAAAAACCAGGCTCTGCCACCGTGAAACCTAAGGACGGCTCCGATCCTGGGCCATCGACAGCTGTCACGCATCCGTGCCGGTTATCTCAGACAGATGTATGAAGGGGGTGCCGGGATGGGGCAGAATGCCCGGTGTGACGTCGGATTCCAGAGGTGACTACCAGGAACTGGTGGACGAGATCTCGGAGCTGCTGGGAGCGCCCGCCACCCTGGAGAACCGGGATTTCGAGCTGATCGCCTTCGGCGCCTACGACAGCGAGGGCGACCTCGACGCCTCGGCCCTGGACCCGGTGCGCGCCCGGTCGATCCTGACCCGGCGCTCCACCCCGGCGGTCCGCGCCTGGTTCGAGGGGTTCGGCATCACCCGCGCCACCCGCCCGGTCCGCATCCCGCCGACACCGGAGGCGGGGGTGCACCGGGGCCGGATCTGTCTGCCGGTACGCCACCGAGGGGTGGCGCTGGGCTACGTATGGCTCCTCGACACCGATCCCGGGCCGACCGTGCGGCAGCTCACCGCCGCGATGGCGGTCACCACCCGGATCGGGGCGCTGCTCGCCGACGAGGCCCGGCACGGCGCCGACATCGGCCGGGAGCTGCGGGCCGTGCTCACCGCCGAGCGGGGCTGGCAGCGGGACATGGCCGTCGCCGAACTGCGCGCCGTCCTGGGCCCGCGCGCCGACGTCCCGCACACGGTGGTCTGCGTCGCCCCCTGGCCCTCCGCCGACCCGGACGACACCCCCTCGGTCCGTACGGTGCCGGGGGCGACGGCGCTGTGCACGGTGCCGTGGGGCGCGGCGGGCCGGGCGCTGGCGCTGCTGGTCCGGCTGCGTTCGGTGGACGTGCCGGCCCCGGCCCTCGCCGCGGCGGGCCGCCTGCTGGAGCGGGCCGGGGGGCTGGCCGGCGACGCCGCCCCCGCCCCGGCCGCCGGGGTCGCCGCCGCCCGGGCCGGCCTCGCGGAGCTGGGCACGGCCTGGCGTGAGGCGCGGGCGGCGGCCCGCGCGGCCCTCGCGGAGGCCCGGTTCGCACCGGTCGCCGAGTGGGCGTCGATCGGCCCGTACCGCCTGCTGACGGCCCTGCCCGCCGCGGTCGCCCGGGACCCCGCCGCACGGGCGCTGCTCTCCCCGGCCCACCGGGAGCTGGCCCGCACCGCCGAGGTCTACCTCGACCGGGCCGGGCAGGCCGGCCGTACGGCGGCGGAACTGGGCATCCACCGCCAGACCCTCTACTACCGCCTCTCCCGCGTCGAACAGCTCACCGGTCTGGACCTGGACGACGGTGAGGACCGGCTGCTGCTGCACATGGCGCTCAAGGCGCACCGCCTGTAGCGCGGGCGGCCTCGATCACCCGGCGCAGCCCCTCGGCGAGCCGCTCCCCGTCCGGCGCGGTCTTCGCGTTCACCAGCGGGGCGCGGCGGTGGCGGGGGCGGGGGCGCTCCTGCTGCTGGCGGCGGTGTTCCCGGCGGTACGGACGCTGAGACGCGAGAACGCCGGACAGGCTGAGCGACTCAGCCCGTCCGGCGTGTGACGACGCGGCCCGTCCAGGGCCGGTGCGGGGGTCCGGGGACGGCGGCCCCGGACCGGCGGTCACCTCAGACCAGGTTGACCGATCGGGCCGACGTCGCCCCGATCTCCGCCGCGACCTCACCCAGCACCGCGGCGCCCACCGTGTCGTCCACCGTCAGCACCGCGAGCGCCTCGCCGCCGACCGCCGCGCGGGCGACCTGCATGCCGGCGATGTTGATGCCCGCCTCGCCGAGGATGCGGCCGACCGTGCCGACGACACCGGGACGGTCCTCGTAGCGCAGGACGGCCATGTGGTCGGCGAGGGCCAGGTCCACGTCGTACTCGCCGACGGCGACGATCTTCTGGAGGTGCTTGGGGCCGGCCAGCGTGCCGGAGACCGCCACCTCCTCGCCGCTGGCGAGGGTGCCGCGCACGGTGACGACGTTGCGGTGCTCCGCCGACTCGGAGCTGGTGGTCAGCCGGACCTCGACGCCGCGCTCCTGGGCGAACAGCGGGGCGTTGACGTAGGAGACGGTCTCCTCGACCACGTCCTCGAAGACACCCTTGAGGGCGGACAGCTCCAGCACCTTCACGTCGTGCTGGGTGATCTCGCCGTAGACCTCGACGTCCAGGCGGACGGCGACCTCGCCGGCGAGGGCGGTGAAGATGCGGCCGAGGTTCTCGGCGAGCGGCAGGCCCGGCTTGACGTCCTCGGCGATGACGCCGCCCTGGACGTTGACCGCGTCCGGGACCAGCTCACCGGCGAGGGCGAGGCGGACCGACCTGGCGACGGCGATACCGGCCTTCTCCTGCGCCTCGTCGGTGGAGGCGCCGAGGTGCGGGGTGGCGACGACCTGGTCGAACTCGAACAGGGGGGAGTCCGTGCAGGGCTCCTTGGCGTACACGTCGAGGCCGGCGCCGGCGACCCGGCCCTCCTTCAGCGCCGAGTACAGCGCCTCCTCGTCGACGATGCCGCCGCGCGCGGCGTTGACGATGCGGACACTCGGCTTGACCTTGCGCAGCGCCTCGTCACCGATCAGGCCGAGGGTCTCGGGGGTCTTCGGCAGGTGGACGGTGATGAAGTCGGAGACCTCCAGCAGCTCGTCCAGCGACAGGACCTTGACGCCCATCTGCGCGGCCCGCGCGGGCTGCACGTAGGGGTCGTAGGCGACGACCTTCATGCCGAAGGCGGACATGCGCTGGGCGACCAGCGCGCCGATGCGGCCGAGGCCGACCACGCCGAGGGTCTTCTCGGCCAGCTCGACACCGGTGTACTTGCTGCGCTTCCACTCGCCGTTCTTCAGCGCCGCGTTGGCCTGCGGGATGTTGCGGGCGGTGGCGATGATCAGGCCGCAGGCCAGCTCGGCGGCGGTGACGATGTTGGAGGTCGGGGCGTTGACGACCATCACGCCGGCCTTGGTGGCGGCGGAGACGTCCACGTTGTCCAGGCCCACGCCGGCGCGGGCGACGACCTTCAGCTTGTTCGCGGCGGCGATGGCCTCGGCGTCGACCTTGGTGGCCGAGCGGACCAGGATGGCGTCCACGTCGGCGATGGCGGGGAGCAGTTCGGCTCGGTCGGCGCCGTTGCAGTGGCGGATCTCGAAGTCCGGGCCAAGCGCGTCCACGGTCGCGGGCGACAGCTCTTCAGCGATGAGTACGACAGGTTTCGAGCTCACGTGAGTCCTCACAAGTCCAATGCGGACGGCCGTCCCGACGGCCGCAGGCGGTGGAGGTTGGCTAGCCGCGTGGAAGACGCACGACGCTGTGGGCCTGACGCGTATGTAGTGCAGCAGTGTAGTGGCGCCGAGGGCGTCGTCTTACGCCGCTGCGGAAGGATCACCCGTCCGTGGCTGGACGGGTCGGACAACGGGGCCGGAGCATGCGCTCCGGCCCCGTCGGCCGAGGCTTACGCCTCCTCGTCGACCCAGCTCATGAGCTTGCGCAGCTCCTTGCCGGTGGTCTCCAGCAGGTGCTCGGAGTCCTGCTTCTTGTACTCGTTGTACTTCTTCAGACCGCCGTGGTACTCGTCCATCCAGTTCTTGGCGAAGGTGCCGTCCTGGATCTCGGCGAGGACCTTCTTCATCTCGGCCTTGGTGGCGTCGGTGATGATCCGCGGGCCGGTGACGTAGTCGCCCCACTCGGCGGTCTCGGAGATCGACCAGCGCATCTTCTCCAGGCCGCCCTCGTACATGAGGTCCACGATCAGCTTCAGCTCGTGCAGGCACTCGAAGTAGGCGATCTCCGGCTGGTAGCCGGCCTCGGTCAGCGTCTCGAAGCCCGCCTTCACCAGGGCCGCGGTGCCACCGCAGAGGACGGCCTGCTCACCGAAGAGGTCGGTCTCGGTCTCCTCGGTGAAGGTCGTCTTGATGACGCCGGCGCGGGTGCCGCCGATGCCCTTGGCGTAGGACAGGGCCAGCGCGAAGGCGTTGCCGGTGGCGTCCTGCTCGACGGCGGCGATGCAGGGAACGCCGCGGCCCTCCTCGTACTGGCGGCGCACCAGGTGGCCCGGGCCCTTGGGGGCGACCATGCAGACGTCCACGCCGGCCGGGGGCTTGATGAAGCCGTAGCGGATGTTCAGGCCGTGGCCGAAGAACAGCGCGTCGCCGTCCTTCAGGTTGTCCTTGATGTGCTCCTCGTAGACCTGGGCCTGGATCGGGTCCGGGACGAGGATCATGATGACGTCGGCCTCGGCGGCGGCCTCCGCGGGGCTCACCACGCGCAGGCCCTGCTCCTCGGCCTTGGCCTTGGACTTGGAGCCCTCGTGCAGACCGACGCGCACGTCGACACCCGAGTCGCGCAGGGACAGCGCGTGGGCGTGGCCCTGGCTGCCGTACCCGATGACCGCGACCTTGCGGCCCTGGATGATGGACAGGTCGGCGTCGGCGTCGTAGAACAGCTCGGCCACTTTGGGTTCTCTCCTTGTGTGCAGGTGTCGCGTCCCACCGTATGCCGGTGAGGGGAAGGGAAGGTTCGGGGTCTCGGAATACGGGCGCCCGCCCGCGTCCCGGGGGTTACGCCGACCGGTCGAGGGCGCGCAGCGAGCGGTCCGTGATCGAACGGGCGCCGCGGCCGATGGCGATCGTGCCGGACTGGACCAGCTCCTTGATGCCGTACGGTTCCAGCATCCTGAGCATGGCGGAGAGCTTCTCGCCGCTGCCGGTCGCCTCGATGGTGACGGCGTCCGGGGAGACGTCGACGGTCTTGGCGCGGAACAGCTGGACGATCTCGACGATCTGGGAGCGCGTCTCGTTGTCGGCGCGCACCTTCACCAGGACGAGTTCGCGCTGCACGGCCTGCGCCGGCTCCAGCTCGACGATCTTCAGCACGTTGACCAGCTTGTTGAGCTGCTTGGTGACCTGCTCCAGGGGCAGGTCCTCCACTCCCACGACGATGGTGATGCGGGAGATGTCGGGGTGTTCGGTGACGCCGACGGCGAGCGAGTCGATGTTGAAGCCGCGGCGGGAGAACAGGGCGGCGATCCGGGCGAGGATGCCGGGGGTGTTCTCCACCAGGACGGAGAGCGTGTGCTTGGACATGGTCTCTTGGTCTCTCTCGCTCAGTCGTCTTCGCTGTCGCCGAAGTCGGGGCGGACGTCCCGGGCGGCCATGATCGTGTCGTTGGAGGTGCCGGCGGCGACCATCGGCCAGACCATCGCGTCCTCGTGGACGATGAAGTCCACCACGACCGGGCGGTCGTTGATCGAGTTCGCCTCCTCGATGACCTTGTCGAGGTCGGCGGGGTCCTCGCAGCGGATCGCGTAGCAGCCCATGGCCTCCGCGAGCTTCACGAAGTCGGGGACGCGGGTGCCGCGGGCCGCCGGGTTGACGTCGTCGGGGCCGGAGTGCAGCACGGTGTTGGAGTAGCGCTGGTTGTAGAAGAGGGTCTGCCACTGGCGGACCATGCCGAGCGCGCCGTTGTTGATGACCGCGACCTTGATCGGGATGTTGTTCAGGGCGCAGGTGGTCAGTTCCTGATTGGTCATCTGGAAGCAGCCGTCGCCGTCGATCGCCCAGACCGTCCGGTCGGGCTCGCCGGCCTTGGCTCCCATGGCGGCCGGGACGGCGTAGCCCATGGTCCCGGCGCCGCCGGAGTTCAGCCAGGTGGCGGGCTTGTCGTACTGGATGAAGTGGGCGGCCCACATCTGGTGCTGGCCGACGCCCGCGGTGAAGATCGTGCCCTCGGGGGCGAGCTGTCCGATGCGCTCGATCACCTGCTGCGGGGAGAGCGAGCCGTCCTCGGGCTGGTCGTAGCCGAGCGGGTAGGTCTCGCGCCAGCGGTTCAGGTCCTTCCACCACGCCTCGTAGTCGCCGCGCTGGCCCTCGCTGTGCTCCTTCTGCACGGCCTGGACCAGGTCGGCGATGACCTCGCGGGCGTCCCCGACGATCGGCACGTCGGCGGCGCGGTTCTTGCCGATCTCGGCCGGGTCGATGTCGGCGTGCACGATCTTGGCGTGCGGGGCGAAGCTGTCCAGCCTGCCGGTGACGCGGTCGTCGAAGCGGGCGCCGAGGGCGACGATCAGGTCGGCCTTCTGGAGCGCGGTGACGGCGGCGACCGAACCGTGCATGCCGGGCATGCCCAGGTGCTGCGGGTGGGTGTCCGGGAAGGCGCCCAGGGCCATCAGGGTGGTGGTGACGGGGGCGCCGGTCAGCTCGGCGAGGACCTTCAGCTCGGCGGTGGCACCGGCCTTGAGGACGCCGCCGCCGACGTAGAGGACGGGCCGCCTGGCGGCGGTGACCAGCTTGGCGGCCTCGCGGATCTGCTTGGCGTGCGGCTTGGTCACCGGGCGGTAGCCGGGCAGGTCCATGACGGGCGGCCAGGAGAACGTGGTCCTCGCCTGGAGGGCGTCCTTGGCGATGTCGACCAGGACCGGGCCGGGGCGGCCGGTGGAGGCGACGTGGAAGGCCTGCGCGATGACGCGCGGGATGTCGTCGGCGTTGGTGACCAGCCAGTTGTGCTTGGTGATCGGCATGGTGATGCCGACGATGTCCGCCTCCTGGAAGGCGTCCGTGCCGATCGCCTTGGAGGCGACCTGGCCGGTGATCGCGACCAGCGGCACCGAGTCCATGTGGGCGTCGGCGATCGGGGTGACCAGGTTGGTCGCGCCGGGTCCCGAGGTCGCCATGCAGACACCGACCTTGCCGGTGGCGAGCGCGTACCCCTCGGCGGCGTGGCCCGCGCCCTGCTCGTGGCGGACCAGGACGTGGCGGACGCGGGTGGAGTCCATCAGCGGGTCGTACGCCGGAAGGATGCAGCCACCGGGAATGCCGAATACCGTGTCGGCCCCGACCTCCTCGAGGGAGCGGATGAGGGACTGCGCGCCCGTGACCTGCTCGGGTGCGGACTGTCCTCCGGATCGGGGCCGCGGCTGCGGGTGAGGGGCCCCGGTGGCCTGCTCGGTCATCGGCATTCTCTTCTCGATGCTGAGGGTTTTGGCGTGGTTCGCGCGGTCTGTGACCGCGGGGCGGCAGGTGCCTGTGCAACAAAAAACCCCTCGTGCCGAAAGGCAAGCGAGGGGAGCGCGCCGGGTGTGGGTCGCTGGGAGTTCCGGATCGCCCGGACGTCACCAGCTTCAGCCGACGCGCTGACCAAGTACGAGAATTCGGGTGCGCATGGAACTGACCCTCCCCCCGGCACGCACTCACTGTCAAGTGGGTGGGACGGGAGTCTCATTATGTGAGCGCAGTGCCGTGCCACCTCCGAGAACGGCCGGTACGCCGCCGGAGACCTGGCTGGTGAGACCGGTGCCGACGGTCCCGTTGACCCCCGCGGCGAGCCCCCCTGCAGGGCCCGTCGCACAGCCCGCGCCGACGGGTCCGGCTCCCGCGAACGCGGGCTCGGCCGGGCCGTGCGGCACGGGGAACCGCCCGCCGGCGAGCGCCCGGCGCAGCCGGTGCTCGTCGAGCGGTCCGCAGAACGCCATGCCCTGTCCGTGGGTGCAGCCCATCGCGCGCAGCGCGACGACCTGTTCGGGCAGGTCCACCCCGTCGGCCACGGACGTCAGCCCGAGGTCGGCGGCGATCCGCAGCAGCCCCCTGGTGATCTTGTGCAGCCGCGCGGACTCCACGACGCCCTCGACCATGCTCCGGTCGAGCTTGAGGATGTCGACGGGGAGCCGGCGCAGCGCCGGGACGGCCGCGTGGCCGCTGCCGAAGCCGTCGAGCGCGATACGGACGCCCGCCCGCCGCAGCGCGCCCAGGCGGCGCTCCAGTTCGTCCATCGGGACCCGGGGTTCGATGTCGGCCAGCTCGATCACCAGGGAGCCCGGCGGCAGCCCGTAGCGGGTCAGCAGGGCCTCCACCGAGCCGAGGGGCATCGAGCGGTCCAGCAGCCGGCGGGCGCCGACGCGGACGGCCACGGGGGCGCCGGCGCCGGCCGCCGCCCGGTCCGCCGCCTGCTCGACGGCTTTCTGGATCATCCACCGGTCCAGCTCGGCGGTCCGGTCGGCGTCGTCGGTGACCCGCACGAACTCGGCGGGGGTGAACAGGACGCCCTGCGAGGAGCGCCAGCGCGCCTGGGCGCAGACCGACGTGATCCGGCCGTCCTCCAGGGAGACCACGGGCTGGTGCAGCAGCGCGAACTCCCCGTCGTGCAGCGCGGCCCGCAGCCGGGTCGCCAGCTCGGCCTTGCGGACGACGTCCTGCTGCATCTGCGGCTTGTACAGCTCGACGCGGCCCTTGCCGCCCGCCTTGGCCCGGTACATCGCCAGGTCGGCGTTGCGCAGCAGCTCGCCCGCGCCGAGGCCGGGCTCGGCGAAGGCGACGCCGATGGAGGCGTTGACCCTGACGTCGTTGCCGTCGATGAGATAGGGCTGGGAGAGGGTCAGCCTGAGGCGGTCGGCGAGCTCCAGGATGTGTCCCTCGCGGGCGGCCCGGTCCCGGGTGCCGTCCCCGACGATCAGGGCCGCGAACTCGTCGCCGCCCAGCCGGGAGGCGGTGTCGCCCTGGCGGACCGCCTCGTGGAGTCTGCGGGCGGCCTGGACGAGGAGTTCGTCCCCGGCCTGGTGCCCGATGGTGTCGTTGACGGCCTTGAAGCCGTCGAGGTCGATGAAGAGGACGGCGGTGCCGCGCAAGGCGGCGCCCCGGTCGGAGGCGCGGCGGCCGGACAGGGCCTGCTGGACGCGCTTGGTGAACAGGGCGCGGTTGGGCAGGTCGGTGAGCGGGTCGTGCTCCGCGTTGTGCTGGAGCTGTGCCTGGAGGCGGACGCGCTCGGTGACGTCACGGCTGTTGAAGATGAGGCCGCCGTGGTGGCGGTTGACGGTGGACTCGACGTTGAGCCAGCCGCCGTCGCCGGAGCGGAAGCGGCATTCGATGCGGGTGGTGGGCTCCTCCGCGGGACTGGCGGCGAGGAAGCGGCGCACCTCGTGCACCACGCAGCCGAGGTCCTCGGGGTGGATGAGGTCGGCCAGCTCACCGCCGACGAGTTCCTCGGCGGGGCGGCCGTAGACCCCGGCGGCGGCCGGGGAGACGTAGCGCAGGATGCCGTTGGGCGCGGCGATCATGATGACGTCGCTGGAGCCCTGCACCAGGGAGCGGAAGTGGTTCTCCTTCTGGGCCAGTTCCTGGGTGAGGGTGATGTTGTCGAGCAGCATGATGCCCTGGCGCACGACGAGGGCGAGGACGACCGTGCCGCCGGTGAGCAGGACGACGCGGTCGACGCTGTGCCCGTTGAGCACGTTGTAGAGGATGCTCAGGGTGCAGACGGCCGCGGCGAGGTAGGGCGTGAGGGCGGCCAGCGATCCGGCGATGGGCCGGGCGGCGGAGTAGCGGCTGTGCTCGCCGCCCGGCGCGAACGCCGGGTGGTGGGCGGCGCCGGGGTGCCCCAGGAGGTGTCCGCGGGCCGGGAGCGGGTATCTGTCGGCGCCCGCCGGGCCGTCGTCGTCACCGTGCTGCCGGGGCGCGGCCCAGGGCGCGTACGCGAGGAGCAGCGAGCCGGCGAACCAGCCCGCGTCCAGCAGCTGGCCCGAGCGGTAGTCGGCGTGCAGCAGCGGCGAGGTGAACAGGGCGTCGCACATCACCGTCAGGGCGAGCGCGCCGATCGCGGTGTTGACCGCGCACCGGTACACCGGTGCGCGCCGGAAGTGCAGCGCGAGCACGATGCTGATCAGGGCGATGTCGAGCAGCGGGTACGCCAGGGAGAGCGCGGTGTGCGCCACGCTGGAGCCGTCGACCTTGGCGGCCTGGGCGAGCGCGAGGCTCCAGGCCAGGGTGAGCAGCGAGCCGCCGATCAGCCAGGCGTCGAGGCCGAGGCAGACCCAGCCTGCCCGGGTCACCGGCCGCTTGGCGAACACCAGCAGGCCGACGATGGCGGGCGGCGCGAAGCAGAGGAAGAACAGGTCGGCGTAGCTGGGGCTGGGCACGGGCTGCCGCAGGACGACCTCGTACCACCCCCAGACCACGTTGCCCGCGGACGCCATGGCCGAGGAGAGGGCGAACAGCAGCCAGGCGGGCCGGAAGCGGATGCCGGGGCTGCGGGCGTAGAGGAAGCAGGAGACGGCCGCGGCGGCGGCCGCGGCGGCCAGTCCGAAGTCGCCCATGAACAGGGCGAGTCGGGGGGAGCCCCAGCCGAGCGCGGAGCCGATGGCGTAGGCCGCGCAGACCAGGGCCAGCACCAGCCGGCCGGCCAGTCTGCCGCCGGTGACGGCGGGCGGCCGGGCGGACCGCGGCGCGGGCGCGGGCCGGGAGCGCAGGGCGCCGTCCAGGACGGGCGCGGGAGGAGGCGGCATCACCAGGGCCTCCCGGTCCGCGCCGCGCCCGGGTCCCGCGGGTCCCGGTGCGCCGGGTCGACGGGGCCGGGTCGGCCGCCGTGCCCGCGCTGGTGGTGGCCGGGATGGCGCCGGCCGTGCTGGTGATGGTCGTGCTGGTGCCGGCAGTGGTGGTGATGGCCGCCGGGCCGGCCGAGGTGGCCGTGCCCGCCCCGGCCGCTCGCCGCCGTGCACCAGGGCCGTCGACGGCGGCTCCGCCGCGTCGGATCGTGGGTCCAAAGGCCGTGCATCGCCCGTCGCCCCCCTCACAGTCTCCATGTCCGTCCCCGGCGCCGAACGGTGCGCGGCGCAACCCCTGTCGGGACGATACACCAGTATCGTCACTCAGGGACATAGGTTCTCTACGCTCCGTGACGACCAGGGAATATGCGGGTACCCACCGCTCCCGAAGGAACGCGGAGGGTGCCCGAAGCGGATCGCGCCGTCGTCGCGACGAGTGCGCCGCCCGTACCGAACCGGCATGGAAAACGCGCCGGTTGCGCGCGGCGCCCGGGGTCACGCGCCGGAAGCGCCCGTCGTCAGTATCACGTTGCGCAGCGGCTCGCCGTTCACGAACCGGGTCAGCTGGTCGGTCACCAGCCGCTTGGCGCGCGGCAGGAAGGCGGAGGTCGGGCCGCCGACGTGCGGGCTGATCAGCACGCCCGGCGCCTGCCACAGGGGATGGCCCGCCGGCAGCGGCTCGGGGTCGGTGACGTCGAGGGCGGCGGTGATCCGGCCGCGCCGCGTCTCGGCCAGCAGCGCCTCGGTGTCGACCACCGGGCCCCGGGCCACGTTGACCAGCAGGGCGCCGTCCTTCATCCGGGCCAGGAACCCGGCGTCCACCAAGTGCCGGGTCTCCTCGGTGAGCGGCGTGCAGAGGATGACGACGTCCGCCTCCGGGAGCAGGGCGGGCAGTTCGGCGAGTGGATGCACCGGACCGCGCGCCGTCGTGCGCGCGGAGCGCGCGACCCGTGCCACCCGCGCCACCTCGAAGGGCACGAGCCGGTCCTCGGTCGCCGCGCCGATCGCGCCGTACCCGACGATCAGCACGTTCCTGTCGGCGAGCGCCGGCCGGAATCCGCCCAGCCACTCCCCCTTGTCCTGGGCACGCACGAAGTCGGGGACGCCGCGCAGCGCGGCCAGTGTCAGGGTGAGGGCCAGTTCTGCGGTGCTGGCCTCGTGGACGCCGCGCGCGTTGCAGAGGCGGACGCCGGGCGGGAGCGCCTCCAGCCGTCCCATGACGTCGTCGACGCCCGCGGTGAGCGTCTGGACGACCTGGACGCCGCCGAGGTGCTCCAGCGGCCTGACCCGCACCGGGTGCGGCTTCATGTACGGCACGACGTAGACGGCGCACCGTGCGGGGTCGCCGGGGAAGTCCTGGTCACCGTCGTCACCTCCGTCCCAGAACAGGTACCGGGGACCCTCGGGGAGCCCGTCTATCTCGTCCGGCCGGATGGGCAGCCATACCTCAGCAGTCATGGTCAGGAGGCTATGTCAGGGGCCAGGAACGGCAGAGGTTAGGTTGGGGTGGCCACAGGAGGGAGGGTCACGACCACGTGGAGCGCAGGACGATCGGCGCGCCGGCACTCGCGGTGGGGGCCGTCGGACTCGGGTGCATGCCGATGAACTGGGCGTACAGCACGTCCCGGCAGCGCGGCGACGAGTCGCTCAGGGCGGTGCACCGGGCGCTGGACCTGGGCTGCTCCCTGCTGGACACCGCGGACATGTACGGCCCGTTCACCAACGAGCTGCTGCTGGGGCGGGTGTTGAAGGAACGGCGGGCCGACGCCTTCGTGTCGACGAAGGTGGGGCTGCTCGTCGGCGACCAGCACATCGTGGCCAACGGCCGCCCCGGGTATGTGAAGCGGGCCTGCGACGCGTCCCTGCGCCGCCTCCAGACCGACGTGATCGACCTCTACCAGCTGCACCGGGCCGACCCCGAGGTCCCCGTGGAGGAGACCTGGGGCGCGATGGCGGAGCTGGTGCGGGCCGGGAAGGTCCGGGCGCTGGGGCTGTGCGCGGTGGGCGCCCGGTCGGCGCGGCGGACCGGGACCGGCCTGCACGACGCGACGATCCGGCAACTGGAGCGGGTGCAGCAGGTGTTCCCGGTGAGCGCGGTCGAGGCGGAGCTGTCCGTATGGTCGCCGGAGGCGCTGTGGGCGCTGCTGCCGTGGTGCGCGGCGCGCGGGGTGGGTTTCCTGGCGGCGATGCCGCTGGGCAACGGTTTCCTGACCGGCACCCTGCGTCCCGGCGAGGGTTTCGAACCGGACGACCCGCGGGCCCGGCACCCCCGGTTCACCGCCGAGATGATGGCCGCCAACCAGCCGATCGTGGCCGGTCTGCGCCGGATCGCGGCCCGGCACGGCGAGGGGGTCACGCCCGCGGCGGTGGCGCTGGCCTGGGTGCTGGCGCAGGGCCCGCACGTGGTCCCGGTGCCGGGCACCAAGCAGGAGCGCTGGGTGACCCAGAACGCCGGCGCGGCGCGGCTGCGGCTGACGCCCGGGGACCTGGCGGAGGTGGCGGCGCTGCCGAGGGCGCTGGGCTCCTGGGAGTAGCCAGCGGGCGTACGGGATCGTCCGCGCGGGAACCTGTGGGGCACGAGCGGGGTTCGTCAGAGGGAACCCACCGCGTCGAAGGGACCGTGATCGTGCGACGTCGCGCCGTACCGGCCGTGCTGACCTGTGCCGTGCTGCTGCTGGCGGCCGGCTGCTCCTCCGGCGACGGGGACGGTGACGGTCCGGCGGGCTGGAACGAGCGGGCCACCCCGGGCCGTACGGCCACGGCGTCCCCGTCGTCCCCGTCGTCCGAGTCCGCCGAGCGGGCCGCGCCCGCGAAGGGCTCGGCCGAGGTGGTCCGTACGGTCGCCACCGGCCTGGACAGCCCCTGGGGCCTCGCCCCGCTCCCGGACGGCGGCCTGCTCGTCGCCTCCCGCGACGAGGGCACGATCACCCGGGTCGACCCCGCGACGGGGAAGAAGACGGAGCTGGGCGAGGTACCCGGGGTGTCCCCGGCCGGGGAGGGCGGCCTGCTCGGCATCGCGCTCTCCCCCAGTTACGCCGCCGACCGCACGGTCTACGCCTACTTCACCTCCGCCTCGGACAACCGGATCGTTCGCATGCTCCACGACGCGGACCGGCCGGCCGGCGAGCAGCTCGGCGCCCCGGACACGGTGTTCAAGGGCATCCCCAAGGGGTTCGTCCACAACGGCGGCCGGATCGCCTTCGGCCCGGACAAGCTGCTGTATGTGGGCACCGGCGAGAGCGGCGACACCGGTCTGTCCCAGGACAGGGAGTCCCTCGGCGGCAAGATCCTGCGGCTGACCCCGGAGGGCGACCCCGCGCCCGGCAACCCCTTCCCGGACTCCCCCGTGTACTCCTACGGCCACCGCAATGTGCAGGGGCTGGCCTGGGACGGGTCGCGGCACCTGTTCGCCGCGGAGTTCGGCCAGGACACCTGGGACGAGCTGAACGCGATCACGCCGGGCGGCAACTACGGCTGGCCCGAGGCGGAGGGCCGCTCGGACGACGGCTCCTACCGGGACCCGGTCGCCCAGTGGGGCACCGACGAGGCGTCCCCCAGCGGCATCGCGTACGCCGAGGGGTCGGTGTGGATGGCGGGGCTGAAGGGCGAGCGGCTGTGGCGCGTGCCGCTGAAGGGCACCGAGGCGGCGGCCGAACCGCAGTCCTTCCTCACGGGCGAGTACGGCCGGCTGCGCACGGTCGTCGCGGCGGGTGCCGGCCGGCTCTGGCTGGTGACCAGCAACACCGACGGCCGGGGCGGCCCGGCGAAGGGTGACGACCGGATCCTGGAGCTGAAGGTGAGTTAGGCCGCGCCGTCCTCGCCGGGCTCGGGGTCGGCGTCGGACTCGGGGTCGGCGTCGGACTCGGGGTCGGACTCCGGCCGTCCGGGCGGCCGGACGACGACCTTGCCGGAGGTGAGGTCTATCGGCCCGTGCCCGGGGTCGCCGTCACCGACGTCCTCCCGGGTCAGTTCCAGCCGGTTCTGTTCGTCCCGGGTGTGCTTGCGGCCGGGTGCGAACAGTTCGTCGAAAGCGTTGAACACATGACCTCCTCGGCCGGTGTCCCCAGCGTACGTCCCGCCCGGCCGGTCCGCGGAGGTCCGGACGCACGTGAGGGGCCCCACAGTCGCCCGTGCGGCCCCTCACGAGGGTCCCGTGCGCTCAGCTCGCCGAGGGCAGGCCCAGCAGGACGTCGGTGTACTTCAGGACGGCGAGGAGCAGGCCGATCACGCCCAGCGCGACGCCCGCCCAGCTCACCGACTTGATCCACGGGGCCTGCGGGCGGCCGGGCGCGCCGAACGCGGGCCGGGCCAGCACGACGACGCCGACGATGAGCGCGACCAGGGCGAACACGCCGCCCCAGAGCGCGGTGGCCTGCCAGGCGTTGCCGTAGCCCTTCTCGATCAGCGTGGCCACGTCGGAGGACGAGGAGGTCGACAGCTGGCCGACCAGCGACTCGCGGGCGGACGCCACGGTGCCCACCCAGCTCCCGGTCAGCGACACGACGCCGAGCCCGGCGGAGACCACCGCACCCGCGCCCTGGCCGACACCGGTGGGGCCCGGCCCGGCGGCGGCACCGTCCTCGGCGGCCGCCTCGCCGTCCTCGACGGGGCTCGCGTCCTTCGCCGTCCCCGCGTCCGCGGCCCGCGGCGTCTCCGGTGCCTCGTCGGCGCCGGAGACGGCCGCCCTGTCCTCGTCCGCCTTGGTCGCGGCGCCGGTCTCGTCCACTGTCTTCGTTCCCATGTCTCGCACCGTACGGACGCTCTCTGAGAGGTCCCTTAATGATCGTTGTGAGAGGTACGCGCACGTGCCGCCCGCCACTCGGGCGCGAGCACCGCCCATATCTCGATGTCCTGGCGCACCCCACGGTACGGGTAGTGCTCGCGGAGCACGCCCTCGCGGGTCATGCCGAGCCGCCGGGCCGTGTTGACGCTGGCCGTGTTGGTGACGGCCGCGTACCACTCCACGCGGTGCATGCCGCGCTCGTCGAAGGCCCAGTCGATCAGGGTCCGGGCGCCGCGGGTGACCAGGCCCTTGCCGGTGGCCGCCGGTTCCAGCCAGCAGCCGATCTCGCAGACGCCGGTGGCGGCGTCGAAGGTCCGGAACATCAGTCCGCCGACCAGCTCGCCGCCGAGCCACAGCCCGTGCAGGGAGCCGCTGTCGGCGGCCCGCTTGTTCGCGTACGCGGTGAGCTGGGCCCGCGCGGAGGCGGTGTCGGTGACCTGGGTGCCGAACGGGATGAACCGGGTGATGAAGTCCCGGCCGCGACCGATGTGGGCGAGGAACTCGTCGGCGTGCCAGGGTTCCAGGGGGCGCAGTTCGGCTCCGTCGTCACCCAGCGATATCGCGTACATCCCGGTCCGGCTCCTTCTCCCACACGCTGTTCACGTCTGCGGTGAGCCTCTCATGCGCGGCGCGGCACTCGGGAGGTCCGGCGCCGATCCGGGGCAGCCGGGGATCACCTGGGTGCCGGATCACGGTGTGGCTGTCGCCGCCGAGGGTCTCCCCGCGCCGGTGGACAGGAAGGGGGGCACGCCGTGCCCGGCGTGCCCCCCTTCCTCCGCGAGGAGTGACTCAGCCCTCCTCGACCCCCAGCTTCTGGAGGATCAGTTCCTTCACGCGGGCCGCGTCCGCCTGGCCGCGCGTCGCCTTCATGACCGCGCCGACCAGCGCGCCGGCCGCGGCGACCTTGCCGGACTGGATCTTGGCGACGATGCCGGCGTTGCCGGCGATCGCCTCGTCCACGGCGGCCGACAGGGCGCCCTCGTCCGACACGACCTTCAGGCCGCGCTTGTCGACGACCTCGTCCGGCGTGCCCTCGCCGGCGAGGACGCCCTCGATGACCTGGCGGGCCAGCTTGTCGTTGAGGTCGCCCTTCGCCACCAGCTCGGTCACCCGGGCCACCTGCGCGGGCGTGATGGCCAGCTCGTCCAGCGCCTTCTGCGACTCGTTGGCGCTGCGGGCCAGCTCGCCCATCCACCACTTGCGGGCGGACGCCGCGTCCGCCCCGGCCTCGATGGTGGCGACGATCGGGTCGAGCGCGCCGGCGTTGAGGATGGCCTGCATGTCGGTGCCGGAGATGCCCCACTCCTCGCGGAGCCGGTTGCGGCGCACCAGCGGCAGCTCGGGCAGGGAGGCGCGGATCTCCTCGACCCACTCGCGGGCGGGCGCCACGGGCACCAGGTCGGGCTCCGGGAAGTACCGGTAGTCCTCGGCCTCCTCCTTCACGCGGCCCGAGGTCGTGGACCCGGTGTCCTCGTGGAAGTGGCGGGTCTCCTGGACGATCGTGCCGCCGGAGGAGAGCACGGCCGCGTGCCGCTGGATCTCGAAGCGGGCCGCGCGCTCCACGGACCGCAGCGAGTTGACGTTCTTCGTCTCGGACCGCGTGCCGAACTTCTGCTGGCCGTGCGGGCGCAGCGACAGGTTCACGTCGCAGCGCATCTGGCCCATCTCCATGCGGGCCTCGGAGACGCCGAGGGCGCGGATGACCTCGCGCAGCTCGCGGACGTACGCCCGCGCGACCTCCGGCGCGCGCTCCCCGGCGCCCTCGATCGGCTTGGTGACGATCTCGATGAGCGGGATGCCGGCCCGGTTGTAGTCCAGCAGCGAGTGGGACGCGCCGTGGATACGGCCCGTGGCGCCGCCGACGTGCGTCGACTTGCCGGTGTCCTCCTCCATGTGGGCGCGCTCGATCTGCACCCGGAAGGTCTCGCCGTCCTCCAGCTGGACGTCGAGGTAGCCGTCGAAGGCGATGGGCTCGTCGTACTGGGAGGTCTGGAAGTTCTTCGGCATGTCCGGATAGAAGTAGTTCTTCCGGGCGAAGCGGCACCACTCGGCGATGGAGCAGTTCAGCGCGAGGCCGATCCTGATCGCGGACTCGACGCCGGTCGCGTTGACGACCGGGAGCGCGCCGGGCATGCCGAGGCAGACCGGGCAGGTCTGGGTGTTCGGGTCGGCGCCGAGCGCGGTCGAACAGCCGCAGAACATCTTGGTCTTGGTGCCGAGTTCGACATGGACCTCAAGGCCCATGACGGGGTCGTACGACGCGAGTGCGTCCTCGTACGACACCAGGTCGGTCGTGGTGGTCACGGTGCTACTTCCCTCTCAGCCCAGCAGGACGTCGTCGTCGCCCAGCCGCTTCAGCTCGCGGTAGAGGATGGCGAGGCCGGTGACGATGGCGGCGGCGGACACGGCGGCGTCGACGAGCCGGAGCGTGTCGCTCTCGGCGCGGGCGAGCTTCGCCTGCTTGGCGACGCTGAGCGCGCCGAACGCGGTGGTGGCCATGGACAGGTACAGGCCGTTCTTGGACTTCTTGAAGCCCTTGGCCTTCGACAGCTTGCTCACAGCGACGGAGCCTCCTCAAGCAGCGGGTGGCCCCACTTTTCCACGAAGGCGGCCTCGACGGCGGCGCCGACCTTGTACAGCCGGTCGTCCTTCAGGGCGGGGGCGATGATCTGCAGGCCCACCGGCAGGTTGTCCTCCGGCGCCAGGCCGCAGGGCAGCGACATGGCGGCGTTGCCCGCGAGGTTGGTGGGGATGGTGCACAGGTCGGCGAGGTACATCGCCATCGGGTCGTCGGCGCGCTCGCCGATCGGGAAGGCGGTGGTCGGGGTCGTCGGGGAGACGATCACGTCGACCTGCTCGAACGCCTTCTCGAAGTCGCGGGTGATGAGCGTACGGACCTTCTGTGCGGAGCCGTAGTACGCGTCGTAGTACCCGCTGGACAGGGCGTACGTGCCCAGCATGATGCGGCGCTTGACCTCGGGGCCGAAGCCGGCCTCTCGGGTCAGGGAGGTGACCGCCTCGGCCGAGTGCGTGCCGTCGTCGCCGGTCCGCAGGCCGTAGCGCAGGCCGTCGAAGCGGGCGAGGTTGGAGGAGCACTCGGACGGCGCGATCAGGTAGTACGCCGACAGGGCGAGGTCGAAGGACGGGCAGTCCAGCTCGACGATCTCGGCGCCCAGTTCCCTCAGCAGTGCGACGGACTCGTCGAACCGCTGGATGACGCCGGCCTGGTAGCCCTCGCCGCGGAACTGCTTGACGACGCCGACCCGCATCCCGGCGACCGAGCCGTTGCGGGCGGCCTCGACGACCGGCGGGACCGGCGCGTCGACGGAGGTGGAGTCCATCGGGTCGTGCCCGGCGATCACCTCGTGCAGCAGGGCCGCGTCCAGGACCGTACGGGCGCAGGGGCCGCCCTGGTCGAGGGAGGAGGAGAACGCCACCATGCCGTAGCGGGAGACGCCGCCGTACGTCGGCTTGACGCCGACCGTGCCGGTGACGGCCGCGGGCTGGCGGATGGAGCCGCCGGTGTCGGTGCCGATGGCCAGCGGCGCCTGGAAGGCGGCGAGCGCGGCGGAGGAACCGCCGCCGGATCCGCCGGGGACGCGGGTGAGGTCCCAGGGGTTGCCGGTCGGGCCGTAGGCGCTGTTCTCGGTGGAGGACCCCATGGCGAACTCGTCCATGTTGGTCTTGCCGAGGATGACGACGTCGGCGGCCTTGAGCTTCCTGGTGACCGTGGCGTCGTAGGGCGGGATCCAGCCCTCCAGCATCTTGGAGCCGACGGTGGTGGGGATGCCCTCGGTGGTGAAGATGTCCTTCAGCGCGAGGGGGACGCCGGCCAGCGGGCCGAGCTTCTCCCCCCGCGCGCGCTTCTCGTCCACGGCGCGGGCCTGGGCGAGAGCGCCCTCGCGGTCGACGTGCAGGAAGGCGTGGACCTTCTCGTCGACGGCCTCGATGCGGGCGAGGTGGGCCTCGGTGACCTCGACGGCCGTCAGCTCGCCGGAGGCGATCTTCGCGGCGATCTCGGCGGCGGTGAGCTTGATGATGTCGCTCATGGCGGTTACTCCTCCCCCAGGATCTGCGGCACCTTGAAACGCTGCTGCTCCTGGGCCGGGGCGCCGGAGAGCGCCTGCTCGGGCGTGAGCGACGGACGGACCTCGTCCGGCCGCATGACATTGGTCAGCGGGAGCGGGTGCGAGGTCGGCGGTACGTCTTGGTCGGCGACCTCGCTGACGCGGGCGACCGCGCCGATGATGTCGTCCAGCTGTCCCGCGAAGTGATCGAGCTCTTCGGGCTTCAGCTCCAGACGCGCCAGCCGGGCGAGGTGGGCGACCTCCTCGCGCGTGATGCCAGGCATGCAGCGTTCCTCTGGGGTGAGAGTGGGTGTTCCGGTATGTCGCCCAATCCTATGGGGCGGCGCCCTTCGCCCGTTAAACGGTTTCCCCCTCAGACGGCGAACAGCAGCGCCGCGCTGATCAGGACGGTGACCGCGGTGGCGAAGTGGATGCCGAAGGCCACGGCCCTGGTGCCGCCGTGGCGCAGGACGACGAGCGTGTCGCCGAGCGGCACGATCACCACGGCGAGCATGAACCACGCCTCGGCGCGGGCGCCGGCGAAGACCAGCAGCGCCAGGCCCAGCACGCCGTAGGTGAGGTCCCTGAGCCCCTTGACGGACAGGTAGGCGGGGTCGCCGTCGGCCTTGGCGGGCACGCCGTACCCGGCGGCGGCGGGCCGGGGCCGGAGCAGGAAGCGGGCCCCGATGAACAGGATGAAGAGGTCGAGGACGACGGCCAGGGTGTAGGCGGTCACGGTCATGGATTTCCCCCTTGCTAGCGCTGCTAGATGATGTAGCGACGATAGAGCGTGCAGCGAAAGAATGTCTAGCGCTGCTAGCATCCCGGTCATGTCGATCCAGACGCGCCGGGAGCGCGAACGAGCGGAGCGGGAGCGGCTGATCGTCGCCGCCGCGCGGGAACTGGCCGAGGCCGAGGGGTGGGACGCGGTCACCACGCGGCGCCTGGCGGCCGAGATCGAGTACAGCCAGCCGGTCCTCTACAGCCACTTCAAGGGCAAGGACGCCATCATGGCGGCGGTCGCGGTGGAGGGGTTCGCGGAACTGGCCGCGGAGCTGCGGGCGGCCCGTACGGCGGTTCCGCCGGGCCGGGCGGCGCTCACGGCCGTGGGCGAGGCGTACACGGCGTTCGCGAGGCGCCGGCCCGCCCTGTACGACGCCATGTTCACGCTCACGGTGGGGCTGCCGTTCGCGACGCCGGAGGCACCGGCCGCGCTGCGGGCGGGCTTCGAGGAACTGTCCCGGGCAGTGGCCCCGGCCGCGGCGGAGGGCGACGACCCCGGGCTGCTCACCGAGACGTACTGGGCCGGTCTGCACGGCCTGGTGACGCTGATGCGCAGCGGACGGCTCCCGGAAGAGGCCCACGACCGCCGGCTGGCGCTGCTGACCGGCCGCTTCGCGGCGGGAGCGGCGTAAGCGCCCGGAGGCACACGGGCGACCGTGGGACCGGCCACGACGGGACCCGCCCCCGGCGACAAACCGGACCGCCCTACTCCTCCACAGCCGCCGGAAGGGCGGCGGCCGGCCGCTGCCAGCCCCTGGACCCCCGCGCCCGCAGCCAGGCCGTCGTCTCGTCCGGCGGCATCGCCGCGGCGACCAGCCACCCCTGTACGGCGTCGCAGCCGAGATCCCGCAGCCGCTCCCAGGTCTCGTCGTCCTCGACGCCCTCGGCGACGACCAGCAGCCCCAGCGAGTGCGCGAGGTCGACCGTGCAGCGCACGATCTCCGCGTCCTCGGTGTCGACGGCCAGCCGCGCCACGAAGGAACGGTCGATCTTCAGCTCGCTGACCGGCAGCTTGCGCAGATGGACGAGGGAGGAGTACCCCGTGCCGAAGTCGTCCAGGGACATCTTCACGCCGTGCCCGGTCAGCCCGGCGAGGGTGTCGGCGGCCCGCTGCGGGTCCTCCAGCAGGACGTGTTCCGTGATCTCCAGCTGGAGCGCGCCCGCCGGGACGCCGTGCCGGGCCAGCCGCGCGGCGACCGAACCGGCGAAGCCCGGGGTGTGCACGTCGCGCGGCGAGACATTGACCGCGACCGGCACGAACAGGCCCTGCGCCCGCCACCGGGCGACCTGGGCCAGCGCCGTCTCCAGCACGTACTCCGTCAGATGCGGCATCAGCCCGGAGGACTCGGCGATCGCTATGAACTCGTCCGGCGGCACCTTGCCGCGCTCCGGGTGCACCCACCGCACCAGCGCCTCCAGGCCGGCCACCTGCCCGTCGAAACGGACCTTGGGCTGGTAGTGCAGCTCCACGTCGCCCGTGTCCAGGGCGCGGCGCAGGTCGCCCAGCAGGCCGAGCCGGTCGGGGGTGTTGGAGTCCCGCTTGGACTCGTAGACCTCCACGCCCGTCCGGTCCCGCTTCGCCTGGTACATCGCCACGTCGGCGCGGCGCAGCAGCCCCTCGGCGTCCTGGCCGTGGTCGGGGAAGACGGCGACGCCCGCGCTGGCCTCCAGGACGAGGGTGAGGCCGTCCAGGTCGAGCGGGGAGCTGAGGGCGCCGACCAGGCCGCGGGCGACCCGGGTCGCGGACGTCGTGGAGTCGGCGACCGGCAGCAGGACGGCGAACTCGTCACCGCCGAGCCGCGCGGCCTCCGCCCCGCGCGGCAGCGCCGCCCGCAGCCGGTCGGCGATCTGGAGGAGCAGCCGGTCGCCGGCCAGGTGGCCAAGGGTGTCGTTGACCGAGCGGAACCGGTCGAGGTCGATCAGCATCAGGGCGGTGCGGACGCCGATGCGCTCGGCGTCGTCCAGCGCGGTCCAGATGCGCTCCTGGAGCCACTGCCGGTTGGGCAGCCCGGTCAGCGGGTCGCGCAACTGCTCCTCGGCGCGGGCGCGGGCGATCCGCAGGGTGGAGTCGAGGGCGATCAGCGGGATGGCGAACAGCGGCAGCAGCACCGGCTGCGCGAAGGCGACCACGCAGATCAGCGGCGCGATGCCGAGCAGGGCGATCGCGACCAGGCCCTGTCTGGCCAGCGCCGTGCGGGCGATGGTGGGCAGGCCGGGGCGGGGCGTGTGCAGGTACCAGAGCAGGGTGCGGGTGACGGCGAGGTAGGCGACGGCGACCAGGATCACCTGGGGGGCCGTGGCGGGTGTCCAGGTGGCCGGGTCCCAGGGGTGCTCGACGGACGGCGCCGAGCCGCAGGCGCCGAGCAGGGCGGCGCCCGCGGCGATGCCGAGCAGGTCCACCGCGCCGTGCAGCACGCCCTGCCGGCCGCGGCCCCGGCGGGCGGCGCCGACCAGGACGACGACGGTGAGGCTGACCAGGCCGGCCGGGACCCAGCCGTAGAGCAGCAGGACGGCGAGGGTGAGGGCGGCGCCGGAGCCGGTGCCGCCCCACCAGCGGGCGCGGCCGAGCAGCACGAGGTGGCCGACGACGATGCCGGTGAGCACGGCCAGGGACCAGCCGGCCGCGCCGGACGGGAAGAGCGCGTGCCCGCCGGTGAACGCCCGGTAGAACCCGGCGCCCAGGACGAACCCGGCCGCCGCGACCACCACGGCGGGCAACGTCGGCCAGGACTGGTGCCGTTCGGCGTCCGAGCCGGCACCGGACAGACCGTGGCCGGGGCCGGCGGCCGGGCGGGCGGCACCCCGGCCGGCCGGCGCGGCACCGGCGGTGCCCGGCCCGGCGCCGCCGCCCTCCGAAGGCCCCGTGGCCCACCGGCCGGCGCGCGCCGCGTCCAGCAGGCGGCGCAGCCGCGAGCCCGGGGCGGCGCTCTCGGTCGGTTCCATTCCCGTCCCTCTCACAGCCGGCGGTGCCCACGCCACGCGGCCCGGTGTCCGGCATCGACGTCCGACGGGCATCGACGGCTCCGCGTGGGAAAGTCCGTTTCCCGCCTCCTGCGGAGCACGGGGATGCCCCGGCCGTGGCGGGGCACGGCAGGCGCACGTCCCAACAGTAGGCCGCAGAAGGCTTCCACGGGCACCGGTCGTCGACGGTTGCCCGATTGCGCCCAGGCCACCCTTATGCATCTGGTATGCGCCGAACGGGTGGCCTTCAACCGCTATTCCTCAGCCGAAAGCGCGACCTCCGCGGCGGCTTCGGGCCCCTGTTCGAGCAGAAGGTCGAAACCGTCCTCGTCGAGCACCGGGACCTTCAGCTGCATCGCCTTGTCGTACTTGGACCCGGGGTTGTCACCCACGACGACGAACGAGGTCTTCTTCGACACCGAGCCGGTGACCTTGGCACCCCGGCTCTGCAGGGCCTCCTTGGCGCCGTCCCGGGTGAAGCGGTCGAGGGTGCCGGTGACGACGACGGTGAGTCCTTCGAGCGGGCGCGGCCCCTCGTCCTCGCCCGTCGACCGCTCCTCCAGGGGGACGCCGGCCGCCTTCCACTTGCGGACGATCTCGCGGTGCCAGTCCTCGGCGAACCACTCCTTGAGGGAGGCGGCGATGATCGGTCCGACCCCGTCGGTGGCCGCCAGCTCCTCCTCGCTCGCCTGCTCGACGCGGTCCAGGGAGCGGAACTGCCGGGCGAGTTCCTGGGCGGCGACCGGGCCGACGTGCCGGATGGAGAGGCCGTTGAGGAAGCGGGCCAGGGGGCGGTCCTTGGCGTCCTCGATGTTCTTCAGCAGCGCGAGGGTGTTCTTCTTCGGCTCGCCCTTCTGGTTGGCGAAGACGGTGACGACCTTCTCCTCGCCGGTCCGGGGGTCGCGCTTGGGCAGTCCGCTGTCCGGATCGAGGACGTACGCCTTGATGGGCAGCAGCTTCTCCACCGTGAGGTCGAACAGGTCGCCCTCGTCCCGCAGCGGCGGCTCGGCCGGCTCCAGCGGCTGGGTCAGCGCGGCGGCGGCGACGTCGCCGAAGTGCTCGATGTCCAGGCACTCCCGGCCCGCGAGATAGGAGAGCCGGCCGCGCAACTGGGCGGGGCAGGTCCGCGCGTTGGGGCAGCGGAGGTCGATGTCGCCCTCCTTCATGGGCCGCAGCGGCGTCCCGCACTCGGGGCACTCGGCGGGCATCACGAACTCCCGCTCGCTGCCGTCCCGCAGGTCGGCGACCGGGCCGAGGATCTCCGGGATGACGTCACCGGCCTTGCGCAGCACCACGGTGTCCCCGATGAGGACGCCCTTGGCCTTGACGACCTCCTGGTTGTGCAGCGTGGCGAACTCCACCTCGCTGCCGGCCACGGTGACCGGCTCGACCTGGGCGTACGGCGTGACCCGGCCGGTGCGGCCGACGCCGACCTTGATGTCCACGAGCTTGGTGTTGACCTCTTCCGGCGCGTATTTGTAGGCGATGGCCCAGCGGGGGGCGCGGGCGGTGGAGCCGAGCCGGCCCTGGAGGCGGATCTCGTCGAGCTTGACGACGACGCCGTCGATCTCGTGCACCACGGAGTGCCGGTTCTCGCCGTAGTAGGAGATGAACTCGTGGACTTCGGCGAGGGTCCCGACCGCCCGGTTGTACGGGGAGGTGGGCAGGCCCCACTCCTTGAGCAGGCCGTACGCCTCGGAGAGGCGGGTCAGGCCGGAGTAGCCCTCCAGGACGCCGATGCCGTGCACCACCATGTGCAGCGGGCGGGTGGCGGTGACGCGGGGGTCCTTCTGGCGGAGCGAACCGGCCGCCGCGTTGCGCGGATTGGCGAAGGGCTTGTCGCCGGCCTCGACGAGGCGGCGGTTCAGCTCCTCGAACTTCTCCATCGGGAAGTAGACCTCGCCGCGGATCTCCACGAGATCGGGGACGCGGTCGCCGGTCAGACGCTCGGGGATGTCGGCGATGGTGCGCACGTTGGGCGTGATGTCCTCGCCGGTGCGGCCGTCGCCGCGGGTGGCGGCGCGGACCAGACGGCCGTGCTCGTAGGTGAGGTTGACGGCGAGGCCGTCGACCTTCAGCTCGCACAGGTAGTGGAACTCCTGGTCGCCCAGCTCCTTGTGGAGGCGCTCGGCCCAGGCGGACAGCTCCTCCTCGTTGAACGTGTTGTCCAGGGAGAGCATGCGCGAGCGGTGCTCGACGGCCGTGAACTCCGTCTCGTAGGAGCCCGCGACCTTCTGCGTCGGGGACTGGGGGGTGCGCAGCGGCGGGTACTCCTCCTCCAGCGCCTCCAGGGAGCGCAGCAGCCGGTCGAAGTCCGCGTCGCTGATGACGGGGGCGTCCTTCACGTAGTACCGGAAGCGGTGCTCCTCGATCCGCTCAGCGAGCTGCGCGTGCTTCTCCCGTGCCTCGGCGGGCACGCTCGTCGTCTCCGCCTGCTTGTCGCCGGCCACCGTGTATGTCCTCCCGTTACTCTGGGTCGTCCGCGAGGGATCTCGCCGCCCGGACGCAGTGGGCGAAGGCCCGCCGCGCGTACTCGGGGGACGCCCCCTCGAGTCCGCACGTCGGAGTGACCGTGACCGCGTCCGCGAGAAGCCCCGGATGCAGCCCCAGCCTGCGCCACAGCGTCCTGACACCCATGACGCTACCGGCAGGGTCTGACAACGGGCCGTCGGCGGACGGCACGACACCGGCGAACAGCCGGGTGCCGCCCTCCACCGCTTCCCCGATCACCTCGTCGTCACGCTCGGTGAGCAGGGAGAAGTCGAGGGAGATGGCGCGCGCACCGGCCCGGCGCAGCAGGGCGAAGGGGACGTCCGGCGCGCAGGAGTGGACCACGGCCGGGCCGCCGCCGTGCACGCCGAGGACGTCGCGGAGGGCGGCCTCGACCACCTGCCGGTCGACGGCACGGTGGGTGCGGTAGCCGCTGGCGGTCCTGACCCGGCCGCGCAGGACGGCGGTGAGGGACGGCTCGTCGAGCTGGAGGACGATGTCCGCGCCGGGGATGCGGCGGGCGACCTCGGCGAGGTGCTGGCGCAGTCCCTCGGCGAGGGAGGCGGCGAGGTCGCGGCAGGCCCCGGCGTCGGAGAGCACCGCCTCGCCGCTCCGCAGTTCCAGCGCGGCGGCCAGCGTCCAGGGGCCGACGGCCTGGACCTTCAGCGGGCCCTCGTAGCCCTGGGTGAACTCCTCCAGGGCGTCGAGGTCCTCGCGCAGCCAGGCCCGGGCCCGCCGGGTGTCCCGGCCCGGCCGGTCCCCGAGCCGCCAGCCGCTGGGCTCCACGCGCGCGTACAGCTCGACGAGCATCCCGGCGGTGCGGCCGATCATGTCGGCGCCGGGCCCGCGGGCGGGCAGCTCGGGCAGGAACGGGAAGTCCTCGAAGGTGCCGGTGACGGTCTTGACGGCCTCACGCGCGTCCTGCCCCGGCAGGGACCCGATGCCGGTGGCGGGACCGAACCCGGTCTGGCTGTTTTCGCTCACCGGAGCAGCCTACGGAACGTTCCGCGTGCCGATCACCGCCCGGGGCGCACCGTCAGGTCGTTGACCTCGGCGTCCCGGGGCAGGTCCAGGGCCATGACGATCGTCGTGGCGACCGATTCGGGGTCGATCCAGCGCGCCGGGTCGTACTCCTTGCCCTCCTGCTGGTGCACCTTGGCCTGCATGGGGCTGGCGGTGCGGCCGGGGTAGACGGAGGTGACCCGGACGCCGTTGCCGTGCTCCTCCTGGCGCAGCGCGTCGGCGAGGGCCTTCAGGCCGTGCTTGGACGCGGCGTAGGCGGCCCACTCGGCGTGCGCGTTCAGGCCGGAGCCCGAGTTGACGAAGACCACCTGGCCCTGGGCGGCGCGGAGCTGGGGCAGCAGCAGCCGGGTCAGCTCGGCGGGCGCGACCAGGTTGACGTCGAGCTGGTGGTGCCAGGTCTTCGGGGTCAGCTCCCCGACCGGGCCGAGGTCGACGACGCCCGCGATGTGCAGCAGGGAGTCGACGCGGTCGGGCAGGGTCTGGTGGGACAGCGCCCAGGACAGCTTGTCGGGGTCGGCGAGGTCGCCGACGAGGGTGCGGGCGCCGGGGAGCGCGGCGGCCAGTTCCTTGGCGCGGCCCGCGTCGCGCGCGTGGAGCACGATCTCGTCCCCGCGCGCGTGGAGGCGGCGGGCGACGGCCGCGCCGATGCCGGAGCCGGCTCCGGTGATCACATGTGTTGCCATGCCGCCATGCTCGCACCCCTGGTGCCGTGCCCGGCGCCCCGCCGGCACGTCACCGCCGGCTCACGCGACGCCCCGGCTCTCCTCCAGGTAGGCGAGCGCGCCGACCGGCTCCTCGGCGAAGAACACCAGCTCGGCGAGGGGCCGCGGCAGGAACCCCTCGTCCTCCATCCGGCGGAACTGCTCCTTGAGCCCGTCGTAGAAGCCCGCGGTGTTGAGCAGGACGACCGGCTTGTCGGTGTGCCCGTGCTTCTTCAGCTCCAGGATCTCGGTGGCCTCGTCCAGGGTGCCGGTGCCGCCCACCATGATCACCACGGCGTCGGACTTCTCCAGCAGCAGCCGCTTGCGCTCGGCCAGGTCGGAGGCGATGACCATCTCCTCGACGCCCTCGCGCGCGGTGGCCGCGAGGAAGGTCACGGAGACCCCGCAGAGCCGTCCGCCGGCCTCCTGCACGCCGTCCGCGACCACCTTCATCAGGCCGACGTCCGAGCCGCCCCACACGAGCGTGTGCCCGCCCTTGCCGAGCAGAGCGGCGAACTCCTTCGCGGGGCGCGTGTAGCGCTCGTCGAGGTCGGCGGCGGAGAGGAAGACACAGATGTTCATGGCGGCAACGGTACGGCGCCGTCCCGCCGGGGAAGAAGTCGCTTTCGCGGCGTGCTGTCACGAGGACACCGCCGGCCCGAGGAGGAGGACGATCGTGACCACCGGACACCGCATCACCGTGGAGCCCACCGACCGGCACGTGCGCGTGACGCGCGAGGGGCAGGTCCTGGCGGAGAGCGACGAGGCGCTGCTCCTGAAGGAGACGGGCTGCCCCGACCGCTACTACCTCCCGGCCCTGGACGTCCGGGTCGACCTGCTGACCCCGTCCCGTACGACCACTCACTGCCCCTTCAAGGGCGACGCGGTCTACTGGTCGCTGCCGGACGCGCCGGACTCCGTCTGGGCGTACCCGGACCCCAAGGAGGAGGTACAGGCGATCAAGGACCACCTGTGCTTCTACGACGTCGAGGTGTCGTGACGGCCTGACCGTGCCCGGTGGGGGCAAGCTGCTCAGGCATGGAGACGACACAGTCACGCGACGGCACGCCCCTCGCCCACACCCGCACCGGCCGGGGACCGGCCGTGATCCTGGTCAGCGGCGCCCTCTCGACGGGCGCCACCCTGGCGCCCCTGGCGGCCGCGCTCTCGGACCGCTTCGAGGTCCTGGTGTACGACCGCCGGGGCCGCGGCGGGAGCGGGGACACACCGCCCTACGCCGTCGACCGGGAGGTCGAGGACCTGGCGGCGCTGATCGAGGTGCTGGGCGGCGAGGCGTCCCTGTACGGCATCTCGTCCGGCGGCGCGCTGGTGCTGCGGGCGGCGGCGGCCGGGCTGCCGGTGCGCCGGGCGGCCGTCTACGAGGTGCCGTACGCCCTGGACGACGCGGACGCGGCGGCCCGCGCGGAGTACACCGAGCGGCTGACGCAGGCGCTGCGCGACGGCCGGCGCGGGGACGCGGTGGAGCTGTTCCTGCGGCTCACCGGCCTCGGCGAGGAGATGATCCGGGGCGCCCGCCGGTCGCCCATGTGGGCGGGCCTGGAGTCGGTCGCGCCGAGCCTGGCGTACGACGACGCCGTCCTGGGCGACGGGCGTCCACCGCGCGAGGCGCTGGCCGGGATCGGCGTCCCGGTGCTGGCCCTGGCGGGCGGCGCGGGCGCCCCGGCGATGCGCGCGGCGGCCCGGGAGATCGCGGAGACGGTCCCAGACGGCCGGTACGCGGAACTCGCGGGGCAGAGCCACATGGTGGAACCGGGAACTGGCGCCGGCGCTGGCGGAGTTCTTCGGCGGCTGACCTGAGCGGGTGTGCCCGGGCCGGCGCTCAGGCCGCCCCGGCCGTCGCCCGGACGGTGGCGGCGATGGTCGCCGAGCCCACCACGCGGGTGCCGTCGTACAGCACGATCGCCTGGCCGGGGGCCACGCCGCGGACCGGCTCCGCGAAGACGACCTCCAGGGAGCCGTCGACGACCTCGGCGCGGACCGGTGTCTCCTCGCCGTGGGCGCGGAGCTGGGCCGTGTAGGTGCCGGGGCCGGTGGGGGCGGCGCCGCACCAGCGGGGCTTGATCGCGCGCAGCGCGCCGACGTCGAGGGCGTCGGCGGGGCCGACGGTCACCGTGTTGGTGACCGGGGAGATGTCGAGGACGTAGCGCGGCTTGCCGTCGGGGGCGGGGGTGCCGATGCGCAGGCCCTTGCGCTGGCCGATGGTGAAGCCGTAGGCGCCCTCGTGAGTGCCGAGGCGGTTGCCGGACTCGTCGACGATGTCGCCCTCGGCGCGGCCGAGGCGGTCGGCGAGGAAGCCCTGGGTGTCGCCGTCGGCGATGAAGCAGATGTCGTGCGAGTCGGGCTTCTTGGCGACGGCCAGGCCCCGCCGCTCGGCCTCGGCGCGGATCTCCGCCTTGGTGGTGACGGTGTCGCCGAGGGGGAACATCGCGTGGGCGAGCTGCCGGTCGTCCAGGACGCCGAGGACGTACGACTGGTCCTTGGCCTGGTCGGAGGCGCGGTGCAGCTCGCGGACGCCGTCCTCGCGCACGATCACGCGGGCGTAGTGGCCGGTGCAGACCGCGTCGAAGCCGAGGGCGAGCGCCTTGTCGAGGAGCGCGGCGAACTTGATCTTCTCGTTGCAGCGCAGGCACGGGTTCGGCGTGCGGCCGGCCTCGTACTCGGCGACGAAGTCCTCGACGACGTCCTCCCGGAAGCGGTCGGCGAGGTCCCAGACGTAGAACGGGATGCCGATGACGTCCGCGGCGCGGCGGGCGTCGCGGGAGTCCTCGATGGTGCAGCAGCCCCGCGCGCCCGTGCGGAAGGACTGGGGGTTCGCGGAGAGCGCGAGGTGGACGCCGGTCACGTCGTGCCCGGCTTCGGCGGCGCGGGCGGCGGCGACGGCGGAGTCGACCCCGCCGGACATGGCGGCGAGGACACGGAGAGGGCGGCGGGTGCGCTGCGGGGTGTCGTCAGTCATAACCCTTCCAGAGTACGGGTGGCCGGGGAACCGGAGCGCGCGGATATGCGTTCTCGGTCACATGGAGGCGAACAGCCGATCCACGAGCGGATCACCGAAGGACACCGACCGGCGCATCGGCAGACGCGCGCTGCTCGTCGGTGGCGCGGTGACGGCCGTGGGCACCGCGGTGCTGGCCCGCGACGAGCTGGGCCGCCTGTGGTGGCGGGTGCCGGGCGTGGAGCGGCCCCGCGAGGACGGGGAGGTCGACTACCGGGGCGCCCGCTGGGTGGCGGCGTCGGACGCGAACTGGCGGCGCGCGGACCGGCCCGAGGACTACTCCATAGACATGGTGATCGTCCATGTCACGCAGGGCAGCTTCGAGGGCGCGGTGCGGGCCTTCCAGGACCCGGGGCACCAGGCCGCCGCGCACTACGTCGTGGGGCAGGACGGGCGGATCACACAGATGATCCGCGAGCTGGACGTGGCCTACCACGCGGGCAACCGGGCGTACAACGAGCGCAGTGTCGGCATCGAGCACGCGGGGTTCGTGGACCGGCCGCAGGACTTCACGGACGCGATGTACGCGGCGTCGGCGCGGCTGACCGCGGGGATCTGCGCCCGTTACGGGATACCCGTCGACCGGAAGCACATCATCGGCCATGTCGAGGTGCCGGGCACCGACCACACCGATCCGGGGCCGCACTGGGACTGGGACCGGTATCTGGAGCTGGTGCGGCGGGCGAAGACGGCCCTGCCGTCGGAGTCGCCCTCCGGCTCACCCTCCGGCTCGTCCTCCGGCTCGCCGTCCGACGGGACGGGCAGGTCCGCGGACAGCTCCTCGGTGTGACCGGCGGGCCCTACGTCAGTCCCGCCGCGCGGGCCCGCTGCACCGCCGGGCCGATCGCCTTGGCGAGGGCCTCGACGTCGGCCTCGGTGGAGGTGTGGCCCAGGGAGAAGCGCAGGGTGCCGCGGGCCAGGTCGGGGTCGGTGCCGGTGGCGAGCAGGACGTGGCTGGGCTGGGCGACGCCCGCGGTGCAGGCGGAGCCGGTGGAGCACTCGATGCCCTGGGCGTCCAGCAGGAGCAGCAGGGAGTCGCCCTCGCAGCCGGGGAAGGTGAAGTGCGCGTTGGCCGGGAGCCGGCCGCCGGGCGCCGGGTCGCCGCCGAGGAGCGCGTCCGGAACCGCCGTACGCACCGCCTCGACCAGGCTGTCGCGCAGGGCGCCGATCTCGCGGGCGAAGCTTTCGTGCCGTTCGGCGGCGAGGCGGCCGGCGACGGCGAAGGAGGCGATGGCGGGGACGTCGAGGGTGCCGGAGCGGACGTGGCGTTCCTGCCCGCCGCCGTGCAGGACGGGGACGGGGGTGTGCTCGCGGCCGAGGAGCAGCGCGCCGATGCCGTAGGGGCCGCCGATCTTGTGGCCGGAGACCGTCATCGCGGCGAGCCCGGAGGCGGCGAAGTCGACCGGGAGCTGGCCGACGGCCTGGACCGCGTCGGCGTGCAGCGGAACGCCGAACTCGGCGGCGACGTCGGCGAGTTCACGGACCGGCATGACCGTGCCGATCTCGTTGTTCGCCCACATGACGGTGGCGAGGGCCACGTCGCCGGGGTCACGGGCGATGGCCTCGCGCAGGGCCTCGGGGCGGACCCGGCCGTGGGCGTCGACGGGCAGGTACTCGACGGTCGCGCCCTCGTGCTCGCCGAGCCAGTGCACGGCGTCGAGGACGGCGTGGTGCTCGACGGGGCTGGCCAGGACCCGGGTGCGGGCCGGGTCGGCGTCGCGGCGGGCCCAGTACAGGCCCTTGACGGCGAGGTTGTCGGCCTCGGTGCCGCCGGCGGTGAACACCACCTCGCTGGGGCGGGCGCCCAGCGCCTCGGCGAGGGTCTCGCGGGCCTCCTCGACGGTGCGCCGGGCCCGGCGGCCGGACGCGTGCAGGGAGGAGGCGTTGCCCGTGGCGCCGAGGTGCGCGGTGAGCGCCTCGACCGCCTCGGGAAGCATCGGGGTGGTCGCGGCGTGGTCGAGGTAAGCCATGGTGCCGCCGATTCTACGGGGCGCCCCCGGCAGGCCCCCGGGGGGACGGCGGCTCACAGGCTCCAGGAGACCGTCTGGTCGGCCTGCACGAGCGCGGCGAGGACGAGCAGGTCGGCGACGCCCAGGCCGAGGCCGAGGAAGGCCCGGCCACGCCGGGCGGTGCCGCGCCACAGGGCGGCGGCGGCGAGCACGATGGCGACCGGCCCGAGGACGATGTTGAGGACCAGGAGGCCGAGCAGGCCCAGGACGAAGGAGGCGACGGCCATGCCGTCGGCGTCCCTCAGGCCGGTGCGGCGGGCGGCCGGTGCGGTGAGCTGCATGGTGATCTCCCTGCTGTACGTCGTGGGACGGTGCGTCGGTGGGCCGGGCGGGCGTCAGCGGGCGGAGGTGCTCCGGCGGCGGTGCCGCTCGCGGAGGGCGAAGACGCCGAGCCAGGCGGCGATGACGAGGGCGGCGACGGCGGAGAGGCCGAGCGGCGCGTGGGCGACGGTGCCCAGGACGACGCCGAACAGCAGCAGCGCGGCGACGAGAAACAGCATGAGGTCCACTCCCCAGGTTCCCGAGATTCGGTGAACGGTTGTAGTAACACTCGTTCACTGACTACCCAGTCTAACGCGCGCCAAGACTTTTCAATTCCGGAGAACAGTTGTTAACTGCATGGCATGAGTCACACCCTCGGCGTCCGGCAGGCCCAGAAGCAGCGCACCCGGCAGGCGCTCCTGGACGCGGCGCTCGAACTGCTGGAGGAGCAGAGCCTGAGCAGCCTGGGACTGCGTGAGGTCACCCGCGCGGTGGGGGTGGCGCCCACCGCCTTCTACCGGCACTTCCCCTCCACCGCCGACCTCGGGGTCGCACTGGTCGAGGAGGCGCTCGGCAGGCTGCACCCGATGATCCGGACCACCGTGACGCCGGACGGCGACAGCGGGGAACGCATCGCCCGCGCTGTGGAGTTGATCGAGGGTCACGTACGGGAGTACCCCTCCCACGTCCGGTTCATCGCGCGGGAGCGGCACGGCGGGGTGCAGCCGGTGCGGGCGGCGATACAGGAGCAGCTCGGCCGTTTCACCGAGGAGGTGCGGGCCGAGCTGGCCAAGGACCCGCAGTCGGCGGGGTGGCACGACGACGACCTGCTGATGCTGGCGGGCCTCTACGTCGACCAGATGCTGATCACGGCCTCCCAGTTCCTGGAGACGCTGGACGCCCCGGACGGCGAACGGCGGCGGGTGGCCGAGACCGCCACCCGCCGCCTGCGCCTGATCAGTGTCGGCCGCCGGCACTGGACGGCGGCCTGAGCACTTGGGAGGTGTCAGCCCCGTTTGACCCGGGCCAGTTGCCGGGACTGCGCCACCAGCCGGCCCGCGCTGTCCCACACCTCGGCGTCCTCCTCCAGGAAGCCGCCGGCGAGGTTGCGGGTGGTGACGGAGACCCGGACCGGGCCCGGCGCCGGGCGGCACCGCACGTGCGCGGTCAGCTCCACCGTGGGCACCCAGCCCGCGAGGCCCAGCTCGAAGGCGGTCGGCGGCAGCGCGTCGACCGCGAGCAGCAGCGCGAGGGGGTCGGTGTCGCGGCCGTCGGCCAGCCCGAACCAGGCCCGCATCTCACCCTTGCCGGAGGGCTTGCCCAGCGCCCAGCCCAGCGTCGCCGGGTCCAGCTTGAGCAGCAGCCGGTCGGCGAAGGCGGAGCCGCCGGCGACCGGCGCGGGCCCGTCCTCGGGGCCGAAGCACTCCTCGATCGGCGGCATGGCGGGCGGCTCGGCGGAGGTGCGGACGTCGTCCGGCAGGGTGTCGAGGTCGCCGTAGGAGGCGAGGACACGGATGCGTTCGACCTCGTTGCCCTCGTCGTCGTACTGGAAGAGGGAGGCCTGGCCGGTGGAGAGGGTGCGGCCGGTGCGGACGGTCTCGGTGCGGACGAGGGCCGGGCCGGGGCGGGAGGCGGTGAGGTAGTGCGCCGAGAGGGTGAAGGGGTCGGGGTGCGGGAGGGCGTCGGCGAGCGCGCGGCCGAGGACCGCCAGCAGGAATCCGCCGTTGACCACGCCGAAGATCGTCCAGTCGGCGGAGAGGTCGATGGCGTAGACGCCCGGTTCGCGGCGGGTGAGGGCGGTGTCCCGGTCGAACTCGCCGGCGCCGACGGTGGCCCGTGCGGCCGGTGCGGAGGCTGCTTCTGGCATGGCTGCACGGTACAACAGGGGCCTACTAAGCGGTAGCTTTCGTCCACTCCCCAGACCGTGACCGTGCCCTCACTCGGTCTCCAGCACCGTGGAGCGCCGGTTCCACGCCCGCGGGGCCCGCCAGTGGAACCGCATCGCGCACAGCCGCAGCACGAACGCGGTGACCACCGCGAGACCGCTGGTGAGCGGCGTGAGGCCGTCGAAGCGGATGCACAGGGCGACCATGGCGGCGCCGACGATCGCGGGGACGGCGTACAGATCGCGGTCCCAGCGCAGCAGCGAGGGCACCTCGTTGGCCAGCACGTCGCGCAGCACACCGCCGCCGACCGCGGTGGCGAGTCCGAGACAGGCGGAGGCGGTCAGGCCGAGTCCGTAGTCGTACGCCTTGGTCGTCCCGGCGACGCAGAACAGGCCGAGGCCGGCCGCGTCGAAGACGTTGACGCCGGCCTGGAGGCGTTCGACGTGCGGGTGGAGGAAGAAGACCAGCACGGTGGCGAGCAGCGGGGTGACGAAGTAGCCCAGGTCGGTGAAGGCCGCGGGCGGTACGGCGCCGATCACCAGGTCCCGGAAGAGCCCGCCGCCCAGCGCGGTGACCTCGGCGAGGACGGCGATGCCGAACACGTCGAAGTTCTTGCGGACGGCCAGCAGCGCGCCGGAGATCGCGAAGACGAAGATGCCGATCAGATCGAGCGTGTGCTGGACGGACGGGGTGAACAGTTGCTGGTACACCCCGTCATTCTCACCCGCACGCGGGCCCCCGCCTTGCGAACGAAGGCGGGGGCCCGGTCTGCGGCGGGATCCGCCGCGGGGTCCTCCGGGGGACTACGGCGTCCCCGCGGGGGTCACTTCTCCTCTGCGGTGCCCTCCGCCGCCTCGGGCGCGGTCTTCGCGGCGCCGTCCTCCGCCGCCCCGGGTGCGGTCTTCGCGGCGCCGTCCTTCGACGCCTCGGTGTCCGGGCCGCCGGACTCGACCTCCGCGGCCACCGCCGCCGAGGTCTCGGCCGACGCGGCCAGCGCCTCCTCGGAGACCAGCTCCGCCGCCTCCTTGGCGTCGGAGAGCAGGACCACGTCCTGCGGGGCCTGGTCCGCGAAGTTCTCCGGGTGGTGGCAGGCGACCTGCTGTCCCGGCCGCAGCTCCGCCAGCGGCGGCTCGGTGGTCCGGCAGATCTCCGTCGCCTTCCAGCAGCGGGTGTGGAAACGGCACCCGGCCGGCGGGGAGATCGGCGAGGGCACGTCGCCCTTGAGCAGGATGCGCTCGCTCTTGGCGCCGCGGCGGGCCGGGTCCGGGATCGGGACGGCCGACAGCAGCGCCTTGGTGTACGGGTGCATCGGCGACTTGTAGAGCTGTTCGCGGTCGGCCAGCTCGACGATCTTGCCGAGGTACATCACCGCGATCCGGTCCGAGACGTGCCGGACGACGGACAGGTCGTGCGCGATGATGACGTACGTCAGGCCCAGCTCCCGCTGGAGGTCGTCGAGCAGGTTGACGACCTGGGCCTGGATGGAGACGTCCAGCGCGGAGACCGGTTCGTCGGCCACGACCAGCTTGGGGCTGAGCGCGAGGGCGCGGGCGATGCCGATGCGCTGGCGCTGGCCGCCGGAGAACTCGTGCGGGTAGCGGTTGTAGTGCTCGGGGCTGAGCCCGACCACCGACAGCAGCCGCTGGACCTCCTTCTTCACCCCGCCCTCGGGTTCCACGCCCTGGAGCCGGAAGGGGGCGCTGACGATCGTGCCGATGGTGTGGCGCGGGTTCAGCGACGAGTACGGGTCCTGGAAGATCATCTGCATGTCCCGGCGCAGCGGGCGCATGCCGCCCACGCCGAGGTGCGTGATGTCCGTGCCCTCGAACTCCACCGTGCCGGCGGTCGGTTCGAGGAGCCGGGTGATCAGCCGGCCCATGGTCGACTTGCCGCAGCCGGACTCGCCGACCACGCCGAGGGTCTCGCCGGACTTCACCTCGAAGTCGAGGCCGTCGACCGCGCGGACCGCGCCGACCTGCCGCTGGAGCAGGCCCTTCTTGATCGGGAAGTGCTTCTGGAGCCCGGTCACCTTCAGCAGGGTCTCGCCGGGGGCGGCGTCGCCCTTGGTGATCACCGTGCCCTCGCTCTGCGCGGGGATGTTCACCGCTTTGTCGTCTGCCTTGTCGCTCACAGCTTCGGCGCAATCTCTTCGGTCCAGATACGCTCCCGCTGCTCCTGCGTCATGTGGCAGGCGGCCCAGTGCTTGCTGCCGATCTCGGTCAGCTCGGGGCGGACCGTGCGGGTGACGTTGTCCTTGGGCACGTCGGCGTACGGGCAGCGCGGGTTGAAGGCGCAGCCGGACGGGATGTTGATGAGCGAGGGCGGCGATCCCTTGACCGGGATCAGCCGCTCCTGCTGGTCGCGGTCGAGGCGCGGCATCGAGCCGAGCAGGCCCCAGGTGTAGGGGTGGCGGGGCTCGTAGAACACCTTCTCGGCGGGGCCGCGCTCGATGCACCGGCCGCCGTACATCACCAGCAGGTCGTCGGCGAGTTCGGCGACGACGCCGAGGTCGTGGGTGATGACGATGACGGCGGAGCCGAACTCCTTCTGGAGGTCCCGGATGAGGTCCAGGATCTGCGCCTGGACGGTGACGTCCAGGGCGGTGGTCGGCTCGTCGGCGATCAGCAGCTCGGGGTTGTTGACCAGCGACATCGCGATCATCGCGCGCTGGCGCATGCCGCCGGAGAACTCGTGCGGGTAGCTGTCCACCCGCTTGTCCGGCTGCGGGATGCCGACCCGGTCGAGCATCTCCACCGCACGGCGCCTGGCGGTCTTCTTGTCCACCGGGTGGTGGATGCGGTACGCCTCCACGATCTGCTGGCCGATCGTGTAGTACGGGTGCAGCGCGGAGAGCGGGTCCTGGAAGATCATCGCCATCTGGCGGCCGCGCAGCTTGCGGACCTCTTCGGGGTCGGCGGAGAGCAGCTCGGTGCCGTCCAGCCAGATCTCGCCGGAGATCTGCGCCTTGCGCTTGCCGTACTGGCCGGCGGTGTGCAGGCCCATGATGCCGAGCGAGGTGACGGACTTGCCGGAGCCGGACTCGCCGACGATGCCGAGGGTCTTGCCCTTCTCCAGCTGGAAGGTGAGCCCGTCGACCGACTTGACCAGGCCGTCGTCGGTCGGGAAGTGCACCTTCAGGTCGCGTACTTCGAGGAAGGCGGTCGGCGCGGGAGAGGTGCCGGTGGGCTCGCCCACCGCGGCTCCGCTCTTGCTGAGGTCGGTCATGCGAGCCTCACTCGGGGGTCGATCACGGCGTACAGCACGTCCACCACGAGGTTGGCGATGAGCACCGCGAGGGAAGTGATCAGGGTGACGCCCAGGATGACGGGCAGGTCCTGGTTCTTGATCGCGTTGAGCACGGCCTGGCCGAGGCCGGGCAGGTTGAACGTGGTCTCGGTGAGGATGGCCCCGCCGATGAGCGCGCCGAGGTCCATGCCCAGCATGGTCAGGATCGGCGTCATCGTGGAGCGCATGGCGTGCTTGCCGATGACGGTCTGCTCCCGCAGGCCCTTGGCGCGGGCGGTGCGGATGTAGTCCTCGCCGAGGATCTCCAGCATCGTGGCGCGGGTGATCCGCGCGTACATCGCGGCGTAGAGGAACGCCAGGGTGATCCACGGCAGGATCAGGCCGCCGAACCAGCCGGTGAAGCTGTCCGTCAGGGGCACGTACCGGGCGTCGAGCCAGTCGAGCCCGAACGCGAAGACCGCCAGGCTGGCCATACCGGTGAAGTACACGGGCAGGGAGACACCCGCCAGGGCCACGACCATCGCGCCGCGGTCCCAGAAGCTGCCCCGCTTCAGCGCGGAGAGCACACCGGCCGCCATGCCGAGGACGAGCCACAGCACGGCCGCGCCGAGCGCCAGGGCGAGGGTCACCGGGAAGCGGTCGGTCAGCACCGGCCAGATGGCCTGTTCGCTGCGGAAGGAGTATCCGAAGCAGGGGGCGGCGCAGTGCGTGACGTCGCCGCCGCCCGCGTAGGTGCGGCCGGCGAAGATGCCCTTGAAGAACTCCCAGACCTGGGAGTAGATCGGGTCGCTCAGGCCCAGCTTCTGGCGCACCGCCTCGACGGCGGCCGGGTCGGCCTGCTTGCCCACGAAGCTCGAGGCGATGTCGACGCCCGCCCACTTGGGGACGAGGAAGAAGATGCCGAAGACCACCATGATGATGACCACGAGCATCACTGCGGCGGCGAACAGCCGCCTGAAGAGGTAAGCGAGCACAGCGATCGGCCCGCTGCGGGACCGCGGGCCCCGGAGGTCTTCCGGGGGCCCGCGATCGCGCCGCGCCGGCCTTCACCTGCCTTTCGTGCCGTACGGCGGGTGTTTACCGGTTACTTCGCGGACTTCAGGCCGAGGTTGACGAAGTCGTACATACCGCTGTAGCCGTCGGTGGTGTACACGTTCGCCAGGCGGCTGGAGCGCCAGTTCACGAACTTCTCGAAGACGAAGGGCAGGTAGTACGCGCCCTCCATCACCTTGTGGTTGATCTCTGTGGCGATCTTGGCCTTGCCGGCGTCGTCCAGCGTGTCGACGTACTCGTCGAAGAGGCCGTCGATCTCCTTGTCCTTGATGAGCGCGTAGTTGTTGTTACCGCTCTCCAGGATGTAGTCGCTGCTCCACAGCGGCAGACCGTAACCCTGGACGGACGGGAAGTCCGGGCCCCAGCCCATGATGATGATGCCGTAGTTCTTCTTCTTGACGTTCTCGGGGCTGCCGATGATGCCGGCGGTCTGCGAACCGTCGTACTGGTCGATCTCGGCGGTGATGCCGACCTTCTTCAGCGACGCCTGGAGGGACTGCGCCGTGGCGACCTCGACCGGCTTGTTGTTGCGGACCGCGATGGTCGTCTTGAAGCCGTTGGGCTGGCCGCAGGCCTTGAGCGCCGCCTTGGCCTCCTCGACGTTGCCCTTCTTGTTGTCGCCGGCGAGCTTGTACGGGTCGTACTTCTGGCCCTCGGCGCCCGGGACGGACGGCGGCAGCATGTTGGTGCCGATGTCACCGCCGGCGACCGGGCCGCCGCGCGCGGTCTGCAGCGAGACGTGGTCGGCGCCGAGGATGACGGCCTTGCGGCACTCGAGCTTGTCGAACGGCTTCACGCTCTGCGGGAAGACCGCGTAGCGGATGTAGCCGGAGACCGGGTTGTCCAGGTTGGCCTTGTGCTGCTTCAGCGCCGTGGTGCGGCCCTGCGGCGACATGCCGGTCTGGTTGATGTCCAGGTCGATGTCGCCGTTGAGCAGGCGCTGGTCGAGCTGGTTGGCGTCCGAGAAGAACTCGACGGTGATCTTGTCCGGGTAGGCCTTGCGGACCGGGTCCGAGGCCTGCTTCCACTCGGTGTTGCGGACCAGGGTGAGGTCCTTGCCCGGGGTGTAGGACTCGAACTTGTACGGGCCGGAGGAGAACGGGTGCAGACCGTACTTGGACTTGGTGTCCTTGTCCTGGCGGACCGGGGAGGCGGAGGTGAGCGCCAGCATCTCCTCGAAGTCCGAGTTGGCCTTCGGGAGCTTGAAGACGATGGTCTTCTCGTCCGGCGTCTCGATCGCCTTCAGGCCGAGCTTGTCCTTGGACTTGTCCTTGTACGGACCCGGGTACTCGTCCTTGGGGTCGAGCACCTCCTTGAGGTACGTCGGACCGCCGGACAGCACGTCCTGCGCCCAGACGCGCTCGATGCCGTACTTGACGTCCTGGGAGGTGATCGGCTTGCCGTCCTCCCAGGTGATGCCGTCACGCAGCTTGTACGTGTACGTCTTGCCGTCCTCGGAGACCTCGGCGGTCGAGGTCGCGAGGTCCGGGGTGACCCCGGCGCCGGCGGCACCCGCTTCCGTCTTGTTCGTGACGAGCTGGCGGCTGTAGTAGCGCGAGAAGTTCCACATGAAGCCGTAGTAGCCGCGCGTGGTGTCCCACGAGTCGGCGTCCTGGGCGCCGCCGAACTTCAGCGTGCCGCCCTTCTTGGCCAGCGAGGCCTGGGCGACCTTGTTGTTCGCGGCGTCGAAGCCGGCCGCGCCGTTCTTCGATCCCCCGTCGTCGCTGTCACCGCCGCCGCACGCCGCCGTGGTCAGCAGCGCGGCGACCACTGCGGCAGCGGCCGCAGCCCGCTTACGCCGCCCTGAGGTGCGTTGGGTAGTCACGATCTCGGATCCTCCGGATTAGATGAGAGACCCCGTGCAGGAGCCACGGGACGCTTGTGCCGTGCGGGAGTTCAGCGGGAGCCCTTCGGGTCCAGCGCGTCGCGCACGCCGTCGCCGAAGAGGTTGAAGGCGAGCACGGTGATGAAGATCGCCACGCCGGGGACCACCATGTACATGGGGTCCGACTCGTAGTACTCGATCGCGCTCGACAGCATCTGCCCCCACGAGGCCGTGGGCGGCTTGACACCCACGCCCAGGAAGCTGAGGGCCGCCTCGGTGAGGATGTTGGTGGGGATCATCATCGTCGTGTAGACGATGATGGGCGCGACCAGGTTGGGCAGCAGTTCCTTGAACAGGATGTAGAACCGCCCCGCGCCCAGGGAACGTGCGGCCTCGACGTACTCGCGCTCGCGCATCGAGAGCGTCTGGCCGCGCACCACGCGTCCGATGTACGGCCATCCGAAGAAGCCGATGACCAGGATCATCACGAAGACGCGCACGCCGGTTCCGTGCAGGCCCAGCATGTCGTTGGGCATCACGGAGACCAGCGCGATGATGAAGAGCAGCTGCGGGAAGGCCAGCAGGCCGTCCATCACCCGGCTGATCAGGGAGTCCACCCAGCCGCCGAAGAAGCCCGCCAGGACGCCGAACACCGTTCCGAAGATGACGGCCACGACGGCGGAGAGGAAACCGACCAGCAAGGAGATGCGGGCGCCGTAGAGGATGCGGGCGAGGATGTCGCGTCCGTTGACCGGCTCGACGCCGAGCAGGTGGTCGCCGCTGATGCCGCCGAGCGACCCCACGGGGGTGCCGAACAGCGGGTCGATCAGGTCCTCGTGGTACTCGTTGGGGTCCTGTCCGAGCAGGCTCGTGATGACCGGCGCGAGCAGCGCGACCGCGACGAGCAGGAGCACCACGACGGCGCCCGTGAGGGCGAGCTTGTCCCGTTTCAGGCGCTCCCAGGCGATGCGGCCCAGGGATCGCCCCTGTACCGACTTCGACTCGGCGCCGGCAACCGCCGCTTCCTCGGCCGCACTCGGGGCCGCTTCCGCGGTCGGCTCGTGCAATGGTGCCGTCATCTGGCAGGGACCCCTCTCAACCGGCGGTAGCCGGCCCGCACTTGCCGCGGTGGCGGCGTGATCAGTCCGTCGTACACATGGGGCGAAGGCCCCTGGTGCGGGAGTCTTCAACGCCTGGGTGATCTGTAGCCAGACCTGACGGTGAATGGATGCGCAACCGTGATGCTGTTTGAGGGTTTCCGTTATCCGGACGCCGGGTAACACCGAGCGGACGCGGACGAGTTGGGGCACCTGGGACAGAAGGGGACCTACCCCCTTTGCTCTACGCGCGGAGATCACTCCGACACGCAGCGGAATCAATCATTCCGCTGTCAGTGGCGGCCGCCCGCCGGAGGATAGCCGTAGCCGCTCACCGGAGCCTGCGCGGGGGCCTGGCCCGGGGCCGCGTGCGCCTCCCGGTCGTAGAACGGGCGGGCGTTGGCGCGCAGCCACATGGCGACCGGGTCCAGGGCGTCCGACATCGCCACGGTGGACACCGGCAGGCCCTCGGGCATCGCGCCGACCGAGCTCCGCATCATCGCGCGCACCGCGCCGACGGCCGGCGGGGAGGTGTCGTAGACGTCGAGGCCGATGGCGAGGTACGGCGCGCCGAGGGCCGGCTGCACCCAGGCGCGGCGCAGCGAGCGGACGACCGGGGTGCGGTGGGCGTTCTGCGTGAGCAGCGCGTAGAACTGCGGGATCTCGACGGCCGGTTCGGACAGCCGCAGCGGGCCGGCGGGCTGGCGGTCCAGGCCGCCGGCGATGCGGCGCAGGTCGAGCCAGGGGATGCCGACGCCGCCACCGGGGGCGTGCGGGTTGAGCCAGAGGCCGTAGCGGTCGGGGTAGAGGGCGCGGGCGACCTCCAGTCCGTCGACGACCTCGTAGGAGCGGTTCCAGCCGCTGGCGGACAGCTCCTGGGCGGAGGTGACGCAGGGGGCGTAGCCGTGGCCGTCGACCTCCATCTTCCCGTACTGGGCGTCCGGGGAGCCGGCCTGGCCGTGCCAGAGCAGCATCCAGACCTGGCCGGAGGCGGGGGCCGCGAGGGCGCGCAGCAGCGACTCGTAGGCGTCGTAGCGGCCGGGCGTCACCTGGCGCAGCATGTGCTCGATCTGCCCGGCTGCGGCGGTACCGCTCGCGCTCACGTGTTACCGACCTCTCGGGAAGCGTGCGTGGTTGGGGTCCAGCTTAGGCGGCTCCGCCGACAGGGGGCGCCTTCCGGCTCGGGGGTTCTCGTCCGTCCGCGGGTGCCGGAGCGCCGTGGCTCGGCGCGCCGTTCCCCGCGCCCCTTCCGGGCGCTTCCCCCGGCGGCGACTAGGGGTTCCCCTGGTAGAACGGGCGGACCCGTTCGCGCAGCCAGTGGCAGACGGGGTCGTCGGCCGCTTCCAGGAGGACCAGGTTGACCGGCCACTTGACCGGGACGCGGCCGAGGGCGCGGCCGAGGGCGTCCAGCGGGACGGCGCGGGCGTCGCCCTCGAAGCGGGTCAGTTCGACGCCGACGAACATGACCGGGTCGGCGGTCTCGATGGCGGCGAGGCAGCGGCGGGCGGTGCCGACCACGCCGGTCGCGGCGAACTCCGCGGACGCGGCGGCCAGGAAGTCCACCGGGTCGTCCTGCCAGTCGGGTTCGAAGAGGCGGACCCGGCCGCCGCCGGCGGGGCCGTCCAGCGGGCCGCGCCCGGCCCGGCACAGCTCGGCCACGGCGGGCGGCGGCAGCGGGATGCCGACGACACCGTCCGGGTTGACGGCGATGCCGACCTGCGGGGGCAGACCGCGGGCGAACTCCACGGCGGGCGCGATGGTGTACGCCATGTGCGCGCCGGCGGCCTGGCGGAACTGCTCCTCGGAGCTGAACACCGGGACGTACGCCTGGCCGTCGATCTCCAGGGTGGGCAGGTCCAGGGGGCCGCTGTGCGGACCGCCGCCGTTGGGCAGCGGAATCCAGAGGAAGCTGCGGCCGAGGACCTCGACTATCCGGCCGCCGGCGCCCGGCACGCCGAGGGCGGCGGAGAGCACCTCCTCCAGTTCGTTGCCGGGCCATCCGCCGTGCGGGTGGGGGTGCGCCTGCGCCGGGAAGTCCGCGGGGAAACCCGCCGCCGGGAAGTCCATCTGCCTACCGCCTGTGTGGGACCGCTGCTGTCGGCTGAAAAGGCTAACCCGGACGGCCCCGGGGGCGACCGGTCCGACGGTCAGCAGGTGAAGCCCATCCGGTGAAGCCCATCCGGCGGTCAGCCGGTGAAGCCCATCCGGCGGTCAGCCGGTGAAGCCCATCCGGCGGTCAGCCGGTGAAGCCCATCCGGCGGTCAGCCGGTGAAGCCCATCCGGTGAAGCCGAGCCGGCGGTCAGCCGGTGAAGCCCATCCGGCGGTCAGCCGGTGAAACCGATCCGGCGCAGGGTGTCGGCCGCCGCCCGGTCCAGCAGCACCGCGGCCGCGCAGCCGGGCGGCAGGTCGCCCCGCTCCGCCGCGCGCAGCAGCCGGGTGGTGGCGGCGCGGTGGCGCAGGAACGCGTACTTCGAGACGCCCCGGCCGCGCTCGCGCTGGCCTTCCAGGGCCTGCTCGGCCTCCACGTCGAGCAGCAGCAGGTGCAGGGTGCCGCCGCGCCGCCGGGCCTCGTGGGCCAGCCAGCGCCGGACCCAGGTCTGGGTGCCGCAGTCGTGCACGACGACGCCGGCGCCGGAGCGCAGGGCGCGGCGCAGACCGGCGTAGTGGGCGAGGCGGACGAGCGGGCGGTAGACGGCGTACGGCAGCAGGCGCGGCACGCGCCGGTCCCAGCGGTCGCGGGTGTCCTGGGAGTCGATGCGGGTGCCGCGCACGGTGCGGCGCATCAGGGTCGACTTGCCGCTGCCGGGCAGGCCGGTGACGGCGACGAGGTCCTGCGGGCCGAAGAGCAGGGCGTGCGGGCTGTGACCCGCGCGGCCGCGCAGGTCGCGGACGACGGGTGCGGGCCGCTCGGCGCACGCCTCCCGGGCCGGGGCGGGGTGCGGCGCGGGCAGCGCGAGTCCCGCGGTCGTGGCGTATGCCGTGGTCCTGTTCACCGTGATCGTCCTCCCCTGGGGCGGTTCACGAGTTCCCCTCCCCGTCGAGTGTAAAGAGAAGGTAATGCGGTGGTCTCGCGTTTTGGTGCACTTCCTGCCACAAGCCGGTCACAGATGCCGGCCGCGCGGTGGCGCGGGCGGATCCCGGAGGGGGTGGGGCGGACCTCGGGGGCGCGGGGGTGCAGGGAGCGGGCATCGGGGGCGCGCGAGCCCGGCGCAGAGGGTGGAACGGGCGGGCGCAGGGCTGCGCGGGGCGGGCGTCGGGGGTGTCGCCGGGGCCGGTGCTACTGTGGCCGCGCCAACTGCATACCGGCCGTTTGAATCCGCGCGGGAGAGTCCCCGGCCGTCGCCGGGGCGCCGAAGGAGCAAGTTCCTCCCTTGAATCTCTCAGGCACCGTCACCGCGCGGGCGAGGCACATCTGAAAAGCGGGCTGCCGTCGGGCGGTCCCACCCAAGGTGCAAGTCCTGACCACGACCGGTACGTCCGGTGGCGCGTGTGGTCACGGCGAACCTCTCAGGTACCGATGACAGATGGGGAGGGCCTTCCTCGCCCTGCCGTCCTGTCCTGGGAGACGACCGACCGATGAGCAGTACCGCACCCCGCCGTACGGCGCTGGACGCCGTCCACCGCGCGCTCGGCGCCACGATGACCGACTTCGCCGGCTGGGACATGCCGCTGCGCTACGGCTCCGAGCGCGACGAGCACACCGCCGTGCGCACCCGCGCCGGCCTCTTCGACCTCTCGCACATGGGCGAGATCACCGTCACCGGCCCGCAGGCGGCCGCCCTGCTGGACTTCGCCCTGGTCGGCAGCATCGGCACCGTCAAGCCGGGCCGCGCCCGCTACACCATGATCTGCCGGGCGGACGGCGGCATCCTGGACGACCTGATCGTCTACCGGCTGGCCGACACCGAGTACCTGGTGGTCGCCAACGCCTCCAACGCCCAGGTGGTGCTGGACGCCCTCACCGAGCGGGCGGCCGGCTTCGACGCCGAGGTCCGCGACGACCGGGACGCCTACGCGCTGCTCGCCGTGCAGGGGCCGCGGTCCCCGGGCATCCTCAAGGGCCTCACCGACGCCGACCTGGACGCGCTGAAGTACTACGCGGGCCTGCCCGGCACGGTCGCCGGTGTCCCCGCCCTGATCGCGCGCACCGGTTACACCGGCGAGGACGGCTTCGAGCTGTTCGTCGCCCCGGCGGACGCGGAGCGGCTGTGGCAGGCGCTGACCGAGGCGGGCGCGGCGGCCGGTCTCGTCCCCTGCGGCCTGTCCTGCCGGGACACGCTCCGCCTGGAGGCCGGCATGCCGCTGTACGGCCATGAGCTGACGACCTCGCTGACGCCCTTCGACGCCGGGCTCGGCCGGGTGGTGAAGTTCGAGAAGGACGGCGACTTCGTGGGCCGGGCCGCGCTGGCCGAGGCCGCCGCGCGGGCCGAGCAGGCCCCGCCGCGCGTCCTGGCCGGCCTGGTCGCCGAGGGCCGCCGGGTGCCGCGCGCCGGGTACCCGGTGGTCGCGGACGGCCGGGTGATCGGTGAGGTCACCTCCGGCGCCCCCTCCCCCACGCTGGGCAGGCCGATCGCCATGGCGTACGTCGACGCGGCGCACGCGGCACCGGGCACGCCCGGGGTCGGCGTCGACATCCGGGGCAGCCACGAGCCCTACGAGGTCGTGGCGCTGCCGTTCTACAAGCGCCAGAAGTAGGCCAGAAGCCGCCCCCGGAAGCAGCCCCGGGAACATGAGGGGCGGCCCCCGGAGACGCCCGAAGCGGCCCCGGCGGCCTTCCGACCGCCACCACGTCCCCACCACGTCCACCACCGCACCCCCGCATACAGGAGAATCCAGGCCATGAGCAACAACCCCCAGCAGCTCCGCTACAGCAAGGAGCACGAGTGGCTGTCGGCCGCCGAGGACGGCGTCTCGACGGTCGGCATCACCGAGCACGCGGCCAACGCCCTCGGCGACGTCGTCTTCGTCCAGCTCCCCGAGGTCGGCGCGGCCGTGACCGCGGGCGAGACCTGCGGCGAGCTGGAGTCGACCAAGTCGGTCTCCGACCTGTACTCCCCCGTCTCCGGCGAGGTCACCGAGGTGAACGAGGACGTCGTGGACGACCCGTCGCTGGTGAACTCCGCGCCCTTCGAGGGCGGCTGGCTGTTCAAGGTGCGGGTCGCGGACGAACCGGGCGACCTGCTCTCCGCCGACGAGTACACGGCCTTCTCGGCCGGCTGAGGACCGCGGACGATGAACCTTCTCGACACCCCGCTGCACGCACTGGACCCCGACGTCGCCGCCGCCGTCGACGCCGAGCTGCGCCGCCAGCAGTCCACCCTGGAGATGATCGCCTCCGAGAACTTCGCGCCCGTCGCGGTGATGGAGGCCCAGGGCTCGGTCCTGACCAACAAGTACGCCGAGGGCTACCCCGGCCGCCGCTACTACGGCGGCTGCGAGCACGTCGACGTGGTCGAGCGGATCGCGATCGACCGGATCAAGGCGCTGTTCGGCGCCGAGCACGCCAATGTGCAGCCGCACTCCGGCGCCCAGGCCAACGCCGCGGCGATGTTCGCGCTGCTGAAGCCCGGCGACACGATCATGGGCCTGGACCTCGCCCACGGCGGGCACCTGACCCACGGCATGAAGATCAACTTCTCCGGCAAGCTGTACGACGTCGTCCCGTACCACGTGGGCGACGACGGCCTGGTCGACCTGGCCGAGGTGGAGCGCCTCGCCAAGGAGAAGAAGCCGAAGCTGATCGTGGCCGGCTGGTCGGCGTACCCCCGGCAGCTGGACTTCGCCGCGTTCCGCCGGATCGCGGACGAGGTCGGCGCGTACCTGATGGTCGACATGGCGCACTTCGCCGGTCTGGTCGCGGCGGGCCTGCACCCCAACCCGGTGCCGCACGCCCATGTCGTCACCACGACCACGCACAAGACGCTGGGCGGCCCCCGCGGCGGTGTGATCCTCTCCACGGCCGAGCTGGCCAAGAAGATCAACTCCGCGGTCTTCCCAGGTCAGCAGGGCGGTCCGCTGGAGCATGTGATCGCCGCCAAGGCGGTCGCCTTCAAGATCGCGGCCGGCGAGGAGTTCAGGGAGCGCCAGCGTCGTACGCTGGAGGGCGCCCGCGTCCTGGCCGAGCGCCTGGTGCGGGATGACGCGAAGGCGGCGGGTGTCTCGGTCCTGACCGGCGGCACCGACGTCCACCTGGTCCTGGTCGACCTGCGCGACTCGGAGCTGGACGGGCAGCAGGCCGAGGACCGGCTCCACGAGATCGGCATCACGGTCAACCGCAATGCCGTCCCGAACGACCCGCGTCCGCCGATGGTGACCTCCGGGCTGCGCATCGGCACCCCGGCCCTGGCGACCCGCGGCTTCACCGCCGAGGACTTCACCGAGGTCGCGGACGTGATCGCCGAGGCGCTGAAGCCGTCCTACGACGCCGACGCGCTGAAGGCCCGGGTCACCGCCCTGGCCGACAAGCACCCGCTGTACCCCGGGCTGGACCGGTAGTCCGGGACCGCAGCCGCCGTACCCGGGCCGAACCGGCGGCCCGGGGCCGCACCCGCCGTCCCGGGCCGCACCACCGGCCCGGGACGGGCACCCCTCGGGGCGCCGGGCCCGCCACCAGCGGACGGCGCCCCCTTCCCTCCCCGCACCACCCCCGCTTTGAGGAGTCTTCCGTGGCCATCTCGGTCTTCGACCTGTTCTCGATCGGCATCGGGCCGTCGAGCTCGCACACGGTCGGCCCGATGCGCGCGGCCCGCATCTTCGCCCGCCGGCTGGGCAACGAGGGCCTGCTCGGCTCCGTCGCCTCGGTCCGCGCGGAGCTGTACGGCTCCCTCGGCGCCACCGGCCACGGCCACGGCACCCCCAAGGCGGTGCTGCTCGGCCTGGAGGGCGACTCCCCGCGCACGGTGGACGTCGAGTCGGCCGACGCCCGGGTGGAGCGGATCAAGGCCGACGGCCGGCTGCACCTCCTCGGCGAGCACGAGATCCCGTTCGACTTCGACGCGGACCTGGTCCTGCACCGGCGCGAGACCCTCCCGTACCACGCCAACGGCATGACCCTGTGGGCGTACGACGCGGCGGGCACGGAGCTGCTGGCCAAGACGTACTACTCGGTGGGCGGCGGCTTCGTCGTCGACGAGGACGCGGTCGGCGCGGACCGCATCAAGCTCGACGACACCGTGCTGAAGTACCCCTTCCGCACGGGGGACGAGCTGCTGCGTCTGACCCGCGAGACCGGCCTGTCCATCTCCGCCCTGATGCTGGAGAACGAGCGCGCCTGGCGAACCGAGGACGAGATCCGCGCCGGTCTGCTGGAGATCTGGCGGGTGATGCGGGCGTGCGTGGAGCGCGGCATGTCCCGCGAGGGCATCCTGCCCGGCGGCCTCAAGGTCCGCCGCCGCGCCGCCACCACCGCGCGCAAGCTCCGCTCCGAGGGCGACGCGCGGGCGCTGGCCATGGAGTGGATCACCCTGTACGCCATGGCCGTGAACGAGGAGAACGCGGCCGGCGGCCGGGTCGTCACCGCCCCCACCAACGGCGCGGCGGGCATCATCCCGGCGGTCCTGCACTACTACATGAACTTCGTGCCGGGCGCCGACGAGGAGGGCGTGGTCCGCTTCCTGCTCGCGGCCGGCGCGATCGGCATGCTGTTCAAGGAGAACGCCTCGATCTCCGGCGCCGAGGTCGGCTGCCAGGGCGAGGTCGGCTCCGCCTGCTCGATGGCGGCGGGCGCGTTGGCCGAGGTGCTCGGCGGATCGCCCGAGCAGGTGGAGAACGCGGCCGAGATCGGCATGGAGCACAACCTCGGCCTCACCTGTGACCCGGTCGGCGGCCTCGTCCAGATCCCCTGCATCGAGCGCAACGGCATGGCGGCGGTGAAGGCGGTCACGGCGGCCCGGATGGCGATGCGCGGCGACGGTTCGCACAAGGTGTCCCTGGACAAGGTCATCAAGACCATGAAGGAGACCGGCGCCGACATGTCCGTGAAGTACAAGGAGACGGCGCGGGGCGGGCTGGCGGTCAACATCATCGAGTGCTGAGCGCACGGGCCGTCGCGGCCGGCCGCCCGCGCACCCTGTCGGCGGCATGACGTGATCTTCCCGCGTTCACCACACGCGCCCCTGGTCACGGGCGGATCCGACGCGGCCACCCGGAGCGGTGGCACCTCATCCATCTTCGTACCGGGGGTCCGGCATCACCGTGCGCAGACGCACTCTCAGGCCCGCCACCACGCTGGCGCTCGTCTTCAGCTCGGTGGCGCTGTGCGCCACACCGGCCTCGGCCGACTCCAGCAGGCCGCTCGCGGTCTGGGAGGCGCAGGACACCGTCGTCGACGGCCCGCACCAGCGCGTGTACCTCAGCGACAGCTATCACGGCCGGATCGTCGTCACCGACTACACCGGGAAGGTCACCGCCACCCTGACCGGGCTGCCGCAGGTCCAGGACCTGGAGCTGAGCCCGGACGCCACGACGCTGTACGCCGCGGTCGAGGGGACCGACGAGATCGCCGCCTTCGACACGGCGACCCTCCGGCGGACCGCCGCGTATCCGACGGGGGAGAAGACCGCCCCGTCCAGCCTGGTCCTCGCCGACGGCAGGCTCTGGTTCGGCTACGGGGACCAGTGGGACTCCGACCTCGGTGCCGTCGACCTGACGGCCGAGACCCCGACCGTGACGCTGGGCCTCGCGGCCGGACACGACTTCGCATCCACGCCGCAGCTGTACGCCGACCCCGACAACCCGGGGACCCTCCTCGCCCTCGACGCCGGCATCAGCTCCGGCCCGATCATCGTCTACGACATCTCGACCGGCACACCGGCCATCCGGGTCTCCGCGAACAAGGGCGGCTTCTACAACGACGCCGATCTCACCCCGGACGGCCACAACGTCATCGTGGCGGGGCCCGGCAACCGGGCGCTCACCGAGTACCGCCTCGCCGACCTGGCGCAGGTGCGCACCTATCCGGTCGCCTCCGAACCGGAGACGGTCGCCGTCGCCGAGGACGGCACGAACGCGGCCACCGTCCTGGACACCGACGACCTCGGTGACACCTACGTCTTCCGGCGGCGACCCCACCCGCCGACCCAGTATCCGGAACCTGTCGCACAGCTGGATGCCCTGGGGCGGACACTCCACGGACTGGTCGCACGACGGCGGCAAGCTGTTCGTGCCGACCGGCTCGGCCGACGCCATGCAGTTCAACGCCGTCGCCGCGCCGCGCAAGTAGGTCGCCACCCTGAAGGCCGACGCCCCCAGCACGGCGACCCGGGGCAAGCCCCTCACGGCCAAGGGCAGTCTCGCCTCCGGTCTCGCGCTGCCCGCCGGGACGCCGCTGACCGTCACCCGCACCGATCTGGACTCGCCGAAGGGCAAGTCCCTCGGCACCAGATCCCTCGGCTCCGGCGGCAAGTTCTCCTTCACGGACACCCCGCCGGCCGGCGGTTCCGTGCGGTACACGGTGACCTACGCGGGCGACACGGCGCATACCGCGGCGACCGCCTCCGACACGGTCACCGTCTCGCGCGCGACCCCGGCCCTGACCCTGAACAACAACGGCAAGGTGTACGCCCACGGCACCGACGTCGCCTTCGCCGCCCACCTCGGCACCACGTACAAGAACCGCTCCGTCGAGATCTGGGCCGACCCCTTCGGCGCCGACAAGCCGAAGAAGCTGGTCAAGACCGGCAAGGTCAACAAGAGCGGCAACCTCTGGGCCACCCTCATGAGCCGTGACACCACCCTCACTGCGGTCTTCAAGGGCGACGCCCGCTACGCCCCGAGAACGGTCAAGGCCACGGCCTACGCCAAGGTGAAGGTCTCCACGACCCTCACCAAGTACTACAAGACCGGCAAGATCGGCAGCACGACGTACTACTACTTCCACAGGAACGCCGACGTCATCGCCACCACGACGATGACCTACCACGAGGGCCGCAAGCACCGGCTGCAGGCCCAGGTCCACTCGGGCGGCAAGTGGTACGACAGCGGCGCCGAGTACGTCGCCCTCGGCGCCGGCGGAAAGTCGGTGGTCAGCCTCGGCCACGCGGGTCAGTCCGGCATCCGCGCGCGAGTCCGCTCCTCCTACGTCAACGGCACCTCCGGGGACACGGTGAACTCCACCACGCACGGCGCCTGGAAGTACTTCTGCTTCTCCAGCTGACCGGCCGACGAGGAGATCGAGCAGCCGGGCGAGTTCCGGGTCGGGGAGCGTCCCTGGTTGATGTGCCGCGGACTGGCTGAATCCCTTCAGGAGCTGGAGCCCGACCGGTGGTCGGCCCCGGTCCGGCGGTGAGACAGGGTGATCCAGTGGCTGCCGTGCCCACCAGGAGCGCGGAGTCCGGGGCGAGTCCCTCGAATTCCAGCGGGAGGAACACCGGGCATGGCGAAGTCGGCCGTCGTGCCGCCTGCCCTCAACACGCGAGGTCGAGAGGTTTCTGGCCCCGTAGCTCGTTGACGGGGTCAGCTGTGCAGGAACTGGTATCCGATCCACACTTGGATCTGCGTCAGCCCGCTCAGGTCCAGCCCCGAATCGAACTGCTGCTGCGGGATCGTCACTTGCCATCTCCCGCCGACGCCTCGCCCCCAGAACGCCAGCGATCTGGGCGCGTCCAGGGGTGAGTCATCGCCGATCTCGTCGGGCAGCAGCGGCGTCGTCTTGGCGTTACGAGTGCTGACCTTGGGCAGCAACCACTGGGTCGTCACGGTCTTGTCGGGCCGGCGCTGCTGATACTTACCGTCGTGCCGCACCTCGCACGAGATCTCACCCTCGGGGTGAGAAGCCCCGATGAGCGCCAACCGGATACTCCTGATCTTCGCATCGAAATGGCCGTCCGGCACATCGACGACCGGATCGATCGTAAAGGCGAAGCGGTGCAGTGACTTCAATTCGACCACCTGCGGGTCCGAGGCTTTGAACGATCGCCTCATCCAGTCCTTGTCGAGCGGTCTGTCGAAGTATTCGATGTAGTCGTTCTGCATGTCGGCCAGGGCGAGCACCTTCCCCCACGACGACGTCAGCTCACTCACGAGCCTGGCTTCGTCGATCTCTCGCTCGTAGTAATCGGTCGCGAGGTCGGGGGAGATCCGGCCGGCATCGAGGGGGAAGTTGGCGTCCTCGTTCTTCAGTGTGTAGATCTCGACCGACCGCTTCGCCCGAAACGCGAGGCGCAGCAGTACGTCGGCCTTCGTCTGAGCGGTGGAGATCGCCAACAGTCCCGCTTGCTTGATCGCCTCCGCATCCAGATGCTGCTTGCGCTGCAGGGCATCCGCCTGTGCGGCGACGTCGTGCGCGCGGGCCAACCCCGCGGTGCCCGCGTCGACGCGCTGGCGGGCGAGCACGGCGCGGTTGCGGGCGAGCAGCAGTTCGTGGGCGAGTTCGGTGCCACGCCTGATCAGAGCCACGTGGGGTGCGTTCTGGTCCGTCGTGATCTCAGCAAGCCTCCGCGCGACGGTGACGAAGTTGACGACTCGGTGGGCATTGATGACAGCGGAAGCATCGTGGTCGACCGCGTTGTACGCAGCCCTGATCTGCTCAAGGTCCGTGGCGTCACCACCCAGCAGTGCTTGGGCGATCGGTGCCGCGCTGTCGAATACGGTGTCGGCGAGCATCATGAGGCTCGGCGCCAAGGCGACCAGGCTTGCTCCACCGGTGGGGACGGCGGCCACCACGCTCAAGACCGCACCGCCGACCTCGGCAATGGTCGCCACGATCCCGCCGAAGGAGATCTCCGGCGGGTCCGGCTGCTCTTGGGCCGCGACGATTGCCCTGCTGATGGCGGCGGTCGCCTGGTCCAGCTCGGACTGTGCGTAGGCGACATCATTGTCGGCATGCTCCAGCTCTGTCTTGGCGATGCCCAGGGAACGGTCGGCGTCCTCACGGGCTGCCACCGCCTGCAGCGACAGTTGACCAGCGATCTCGGACAGATGACCGATTGTCTCGGACTCCAAGATCCCGTCGATGCCGATGCCGAGAAACTCCAGAACAGGCGTCAGGAATCGGGTGAATGCGTCGATGTATGTGTCGAAGTTGGGCACCACGTCCAGATCGTGTGGCAGACCCAGCGCATTGGTGCCGCCGCCGATCCACACCGCGCCGGGCGCCGGAGCGAAACCGACTAGCTGGCGTTGCAGGCGGATCGCGTCCGCATTGTCGGGTTGCAGTTCCAGCGCCCGTTTGAACTCGACCGCCGCGAGGGCTCCGTTCTTGGGGCCGTCCGGCACATTCGGGTTGTACAGGCGGTAGAAGTACTCACCGGTGGCGATGCGGTAAGGGGCCCAGTAGTTCGCGTACGACGGCCCGGTGCTGTCGAGCAACGGCCGGAGACCGGAGACGTAGTCGGCTTCGCCGAGGGTGGTGACGTTGACCTGGCCAGCGGCGCCCCAGGGTCCGTCCACTCCGGTATCCCCGTCCACAGAACCTGCGCTGTAGGGGCCCTGCGCGGCCGCCCCGCCAGGACCGCCTGGACCGCCCGCCCCGCCGGCGGCCGAGAGATCCGGTGGCATCGTGTCTTCGATACTGGTGAATGTGATCGACCCGCCTGCACCGCCCGGACCGCCCGGACCGCCCGGACCGCCGTTGGTGGGATCGACACCCGGTATGTCCACATCGGGATGCCATACGTCGCGGGTCTCCCCCGTTACCGGATCTGTGACGGTCTCCCAGGAGCCGTCGCTGTGGTAACCGGGCGCCCCCGGCGCCCCGGCGGCCCCGGCCGCCCCGGCGGTTCCGATTCCGCCGGAGGCATTCACCCGTGCGTTGATCGACCGTCGGCACATCACCGTGACCGTACCGCCGGACCCGCCTCTGCTCGAAGCGCTGGCATCGATCATCCCGTTCGTGCCGTCGTAGACATCGGCGACGATGATGACTCGATTCGCGGTCACCTGCAGATCGCAGCCAGCCTCATGCTGCACTATGCGCCCGATCAGAAAGACCGGTCCGATACTGGGTCGTGCACAGAATTCGTTCAACCTCTTCGTGATCGTCACGGTGTCACGTATGTAGGGATAGTAATCGGGAAGCATGACGCCTCACCCATAGATGCGGGAGCTGCTGGACCGACAACGCCTCGTGGGCAGAACCGCCTGCGCACTCGACCACGGAACAACTCCTGGCCGATGTCCTAACGGCCGCCTTCAGCGTCTACTCCCAGTGTGTTCCTCAGCGTCCGAGTCTTCCAGTCAAGCCCGCGGGTGATCACCGTCCGGACCCGTCGTCTGCGGCCGTACGGGACCGGAGATCCGTCCGCGATGGGAGCGGTGCCCGTACGGATTGCGCGGGGAAGGGGTTCTGCGCGGGACACGCCACGAGTTGGCGCGGCTTCATGTCGGAGTGCCGGTACACGGCGACCTGCAGTACCCGGTCCCCGGGCGGCGGATTCCACGCCCGGCGACCGCCACTTCACACCGCGGCACGACCAGTGACTCGCGACCACCATCACACCGGGCGCGAGTGCGAACACCGCAGTCCGATCGGCTGGTTGAAGCTGCGACGCGCACCGGGAAGGCCTACCCTGGAAGGTACTCGGGGTGCCCGTGGCGAACGGAGGAGCCAGACCATGGCCACGGCAACTATCGAGAATGTCTTCTGTGTGCGGCCGTCCAGCGGGACGGATATCGAGGTCTTGAACCGGCTGGCAGAACTGGCGGCCGCGCTCGTCCCGGACGTGTTCCAGCTGGACGAGTCCATCAAGTCGCCTCCCGCAGTCGCGGCGGTGATCGACACCGCCGGCGAGTGGCCGGACGACCTCTACATGACGAAGACCCCGTACGACGGACTGGACAACTCCTTCTGGCCCCGGCCCCTCGTCGAGGGCGAGGCCTCGACGGAAGTGGAGGCCGGAGCTTCGGCACCGGTCAACGTCATGATCGATGTCGCGTTCCCCCAGAACATCTCCCTCGGGGACGAAGACACGTCCGGTCACGAGCACCTGGGCTCGTGCCAGATCGAAGAAGGGGACCTGGGGGCAGGGAAGCCTCGCCAAGCTCGCCAAGAACGACTCACAAGGATCCGCGTACTACGTCACGTACCGCGTGGAATGAGATCCACCCCGGCGGGGACGGGGTGGCGCCTGGTGCACCACTTGGGGTTGAGACCATGATCGTGCGCGCTTACGTCCTGTTCGAGGTCGACCCGGCCGCGGACGACGTTCTCCACCGCCTGACGCTTCACACGCTGGGCAATGGCAAAGTGCTGGCCAGCCGACTCTATCCGGAGCATATCGTCGCCGGACTCGAGGCGGACGGTTTCGAGGAGAACGAGGCCCTCGCGAACTTCAACGCCGCCGTGGCGGAGCTGATGAGTGAGAACGGCGTCCGGCGCGCGACCGCACTCGGCATCATCCTCAACCCCTGACCTGCTCCATTCGATGTCGACCCACTCGCATTTCGGAGGGTCTGATCATGGCAGACACACTTCCCAACCCGGCAAGCGACGACACGACCCGATTCGAAGCCGCCCCCGACCCGGACGGCACCTTGATCCCGATACCGTCACAGGCACCGCAGGGCAAGCCAATTCGGGACGACGCACGGATCACGGTCGGTCCACGCCAGGAGCGCGGCTACTACGTGCAGATCTACAACGGCCCGGCTGACCCTCCGAGTGAGGTCGAGGAAACCATCAGCGAGCTCTTGACGGACCTCCTGACGGAGACGGGTCAGAAGGCAATCGAGGACGCACTCCTCGTGGGCGCGCCTGCGGTTGTGGAATTCCTCGCTTCGGCCGCAGGCGTCCTGGCATCCGTTCTCACCACTTCACCGTTGCTGAACGAACAGTTCTTCAGGGGCGTCATGGATGACGGGACAGCCGTCACCTATGTGGTGCTCACTCCCAAGGATTAGAGGGAGTCAAGCCCCAGCGGGTGAGCGACACCAAGACCATGGCGTGCTCACGCGAGTGGCTCGGGCACTCGGCACCGAAGGTCGCGCCCGACCGCTACGCTCGCTTGATGCCCGGTACGGGCAGCGGGGCTCACCGCGATGGCACCTGGCACTGGGGGACCTCATGGCCGCATGGTGCGACACGGCGCGAACAGGTCCGTCGCGAACGAGGAGACGGCGCGGGGCGGGCTGGCGGTCAACATCATCGAGTGCTGAGGAGGATCACGTGGAGCCTGCGGAACTGCGCCGGGCCGTCGAGGCGGCCCGCGCGACCGCCACGGAGCTGGGGCTGCGCGTGGACGACGTGGTCGTCGTCCACGACTCGGACCGGGTGGCGCTGCGCCTGCTCCCGTGCGACGTGCTGGCCCGGGTCGCGCCGCCGGGGCAGCTGGCCGACTCCGCGTTCGAGGTCGAGGTGGCCCGCCGGCTGGCGGCCGTCGACGCCCCGGTGGGCGGGCTGGACCCCCGGGTCGAACCCCGCGTGTACGTACGGGACGGACTCGCCGTCTCGCTGTGGATCTACTACGCGCCGGTGGCGGCGCAGATCACGCCGGCCGCGTACGCGGACGTGCTCATGCGGCAGCACGCCGCCCTGCGCCGGGTCGAGCTGGACGCGCCCCACTTCACCGACCGGGCCGCCCGCGCGCTGCGGGAGGTGACCGACCGGGAGCGGTCACCCGACCTGTCCGACGCCGACCGGGACCTCCTCGCCCGCACCCTGGGCGAGGTGAGCGCCGCCATCGGCGCGGACCGGTCCCGCGACCAGTTGCTGCACGGAGAGCCGCACGAGGGCAATCTCCTCGCCACGGAGCGGGGGCCGCTCTTCGTGGACCTCGCCACGTGCTGCCGCGGGCCGGTCGAGTTCGACCTCGCCCACGCTCCCGACGGTGTGGCGGAGCACTACGCGGGGGCCGACCCGGACCTCCTGCACCGGTGCCGTGCCGTGGACTGGGCCATGTTCGCGGCCTGGCGCTGGCGCCGCGCGGACCGGATGCCCGACCGGGACCGCTGGAGGACGGAGGGCCTGGCCCTGGTCCGCGCCTCGCTCGGCCTCTGCGGACGGGCCTGACCCCCGGTTGCCCGCCGGACGGGGCCCGTCAGGCCCGAGCCGGGGCCGGGTCGGCCGGGGCCCCGGCCTTCTCCGGGTCGCCGCCCGCGGTGCGTACCGCGGGGATGAGCAGGGCGACGGCGGCGGAGACCACGGCCACGCCGCAGCCGATGAGCAGACCGGTGCGGAAGCCGTCCTCGGAGGCGAGGGTGTGGCCGCCCATCGTGACCGTCATCTGCGCCAGGACCACGCCGATCACCGCCGAGCCGATGGTCGTGCCGAGCGAGCGCATCAGGGCGTTGAAGCCGTTGGCGGCGGCGGTCTCGGAGAGCGGTACGGCGCTCATGATCAGCGCGGGCATCGCTCCGTAGGCGAGGGCGACACCGCTGTTGATGACGATCCCGGCGACCATCAGGCCCCAGGCGGTCCCCATGAGCGGCAGGGCCACCCCGTAGCCGACGGCGATGACGAGCGCGCCGCAGATGAGGGTGAACTTCGGGCCGCGGGCGTTGATCAGCTTTCCGCCGAGCGGGGAGACCAGCATCATCATCACGCCGCCGGGCGCCAGGTACAGGCCGGCCGCCAGCATCGACTGGCCCAGGCCGTACCCGGTGGCCTCGGGGAACTGGAGCAGCTGCGGGGCGATCAGCATGAAGGCGTACATGCCGACGCCGATGAGGATCGACGAGGCGTTGGTGAACAGCACCCGGGGGCGGGCGGTGGTGCGCAGGTCGACCAGCGGCTCCCGGGTGCGCAGTTCGTACCGGCCCCAGACGGCGAGGGCGACGACGGCGAGCGCGAACAGGCCCAGGGTGGTGCCCGAGGTCCAGCCCCAGTCGCCGCCCTTGGAGATCGCCAGCAGCAGCGAGACCAGGCCGATGGCGAGACCGACGGCGCCCGGCGCGTCGAAGCGCTGCCCCTTCGCGCCGGCCGGCACGTCCGGGACGAAGACGAAGATCAGCACACCGGTCGCCAGGGCCAGCGCGGCCGAACCCCAGAACAGCACCCGCCAGTCCGCGTACTGCGCGACGGCCGCGGCCAGCGGCAGGCCGATCGCGCCGCCGATCCCCATGGAGGCGCTGACCAGGGCGATGGAGCCGGACAGCTTCTCGGCGGGGACCACGTCCCGCAGCAGCGCGATGCCGAGCGGCACCATGCCCATGCCCATGCCCTGAAGGCCACGGCCGACGATCATCGGTACGACGGACGAGGCGAGGGCGCACACCACCGAGCCGACGACCAGGGGCACCGCGCAGACGAGCAGCATCCGCCGCTTGCCCATCAGGTCTCCGAGCCGCCCGGAGACGGGGACGCACACGCCCGCGACGAGGAGCGTGACCGTGACCACCCAGGCCGCGTTCGACGGCGTGGTGCCCAGGATCTGCGGCATCTCGGCGATCAGCGGGGTCACCAGGGTCTGCATGATCGCGGCGACCGTGCCGGCCAGCGCGAGGGTGGCGACGGCGGCGCCTGAGCGAGGGGTCGGCCGGGGGCCGTCCATGTGGGGCTCCTTCACGTGGTCATACGGAGGCATACGAAGGTCATACGGAGGCATGGCGGGTGAAGCGGAGGCATGCGCGGCCGACGGGGAACGGCATCTCCGCGGAGACGCAACGTGCATCCTACACATCACATGCATCTGCCACATGTCATGCTGGCTACATATGATGGGATTCGGGGGGCGCACCGGAGACACGCCACCAGCCGCAGCGCAGCCGCACCGCAGAGAAGAGGGCACGTGAACACCGCGGACAGGGCCACGGGCCAGGTCGAGTTCGAGCAGATGCTGCTGAGCCGCTACATGCATCTGCACAAGGGCCGGCGGACCCGCCGGCTGGACCGCAGCGCCTACATCCTGCTCAGCCGCATCCGCACCCAGGGCCCGATGTCGATCGGCCAGCTCGGCGACGCCTTCGGCCTCGACGCCTCGACCCTCAACCGGCAGACCGCCGCCGCCATGCGGGCCGGCCTGGTCGAGCGCATCCCCGATCCCGACGGCGGTCTGGCGCGCAAGTTCCGCATCACCGAGGAGGGCGAGCGCCGCCTCGACGAGGAGCGGGCCTTCCTCGTCGGCAGCCTGGACCGCATCATGGCGGACTGGCCGGAGGAGGACATCGCGGCCTTCGCGGATTACCTGCGGCGTTTCAACTCCGGCATCGAGCGCCTGCACGGCCTGCCCTGGCCCCGCACCCAGACGGCCGAGCGGCCCGCCTGAGCCACCGCCGGCCCCGCCGCGCGGCCGGCGTCCCGCTCACCCGCGTCTTACATGCTGATATCCACTTTCCAGGGCGTAAGACGCCTGGGATCGTTGCCGGGCACACACTTTCGCACGTGAAAGACCAGGACATGCCCGCACCAGCAACCGGCCCGGCCCAGACCCCCGTCAATCCGCGCTCCCGTGTCCTCATCGCCAGCCTCATCGGCACGACGATCGAGTTCTACGACTTCTACATCTACGCGACCGCGGCGGTGCTGGTCTTCCCCGCACTCTTCTTCCCGAGCAGCGACCCGACCACGGCCCTGCTCTCCTCCTTCGCGGTCTTCGGCGCCGCGATGGTCGCCCGCCCCATCGGCGCCGTCTTCTTCGGACACCTCGGGGACCGGCTCGGCCGCAAGAAGACGCTGGTGATCTCGCTGCTGACCATGGGCATCGCCACGTTCCTCATCGGCGCCCTGCCCACCTACGCGCAGGCCGGCTGGGTCGCCACCGCGCTCCTCGTCCTGATGCGGCTCGCCCAGGGCTTCGCGCTCGGCGGCGAGTGGAGCGGCGCCGCCCTGGTCGCCACCGAGAACGCCCCCAAGGGCAAGCGCGCCCTGTACGGCACCTTCCCGCAGCTCGGCGCCCCGCTCGGCTTCATCATCGGCAACGGCCTGTTCCTGATCATCGGCGCGGTCCTGCCGTCCACGGCCGGCGCCGACCCCACCCAGCCCTCCGACGCGTTCACGAGCTGGGGCTGGCGCATCCCGTTCCTGTTCTCCGCGGTGATGGTCGCCATCGGCCTGTGGGTGCGGTCCCGGCTGGTGGAGTCGGCGGTGTTCGCCAGGACGCGGGAGACCGGGAAGGTCCGCAAGCTGCCGCTGGCCACGGTCGTGCGGGGCCACTGGAAGCAGCTGGCCCTCGGCACCTTCTTCATGCTGGCGACGTACGTGCTCTTCTACCTCATGACCACGTTCTCGCTCAGCTACGGCCGCACCGCGAAGGACGCCGCCGTGCCGGGCCTCGGTTACAGCTACACCGCCTTCGTCCTGATGATGATCTTCGGTGTGCTCTTCTTCGCCGTGTTCACCCTGGTCTCCGGCCCGCTCGCCGACCGGTACGGCCGCCGCTCCACCCTGATCTGGGTCACCGCCGGCATCATCGTCTTCGGACTGGTCTGGGTTCCGCTGATCGGCCTCGGCACCCTCGGCGTGGTCCTCTGGCTGGTCCTCGGCTTCACCCTGATGGGCATGACCTTCGGCCCGATGGGCGCGCTGCTGCCGGAACTCTTCCCGACCAGCGTCCGCTACACCGGCTCGGGCATCTCGTACAACGTCAGTTCGATCCTCGGCGCGGCCGTCGCCCCGTTCATCGCGGTGGCGCTCTGGGAGGCCGGCGACGGCTCGCCCTGGCTGGTCGGCGTCTACCTCTCCTCGATGGCGGTGCTGACGCTGATCGCGCTCCTCCTCGGCAAGGAGACCAAGGACGTCTCCCTGGACGAGGGCGAGACCGCAGCGGCCGGCGGGGAACCGCACGCCCCGGCGGTCCCCGCCGCCTGATCCGACCGGCGTCCACCACCACCGGAGTCCGCGCTTCCGCACGCCCGGCGTACCGGCGCCGCCACAGGGCATAACACCATCCCATGTCCTGTGAGCACTTGGGTTACAACCGCACCCCAGGGGGTCCCCATGCTGCGCGGCATCGACGTCAGCGCATACCAGTCCGACGCCTATGACACGGACGGCCTCTCCTTCGTCTTCATCAAGGCGACGGAGGGCCGTTCGTACACCAATCCCAAGCTGTCCGCCCAGACCGAGCGGGGACGCGACGCCGGTCTCGTCGTCGGCTTCTACCACTTCCTGTGGCCGGGCAACCTGACCGCCCAGGCCGAATACTTCGTCGCCAAGGCCCCCGACAGGGCCGGTGACATCCTCGCCGTCGACTGGGAGCGCACCGGCGACGGCGGCTACGCGAGCAACGCGGAGAAGGACCGCTTCATCAAGAAGCTCAAGGCACTGCGCCCCGACCACCGGATCATCCTCTACTGCAACCGCGACTTCTGGCTGAACGTCGACACCACGTCCTACGCCGGCGACGCCCTCTGGATCGCCGACTACGTGACGGCGGGTAAGCCCCGCATCAAGGCCACATGGCGCTTCCACCAGTACACGTCCGAGCCGCTGGACAAGAACGTGGCCGACTTCGAGAGCAGGGCCGCGCTGAAGAAATGGGCGCAGAAGGACTGAGCGGGCTCAGCCCCGGAAGTCCGCCGGGCGCTCCGGTGACGCCTCCGTCAGTGCCTTCGTGACCGCGTCGACGCCGCCGCGCAGGCCGTAGACCGGGGTGCCCGGCTGCTGGCGCCAGGAGTCGTCGAGGCCGCCCGCGTCGACCGTGTCGAAGCCCAGGTCGTCGATGAGGGCCCGGACCTTCGCCTTGGCCGTCTCGTCGTCGCCCGCCACCGGGAGGGCCATCCGGCCGGGGTCGCCCGTCGGGCGGGGGCGGTCCAGGATGTCCTGGGCGTAGGTGCCGTTGAAGGCTTTGATCACCGGGTGGCCGAGGTGGCGTTCGGTCCAGCGGCTCTCGGTGAGCCCCTCGTCCTCGATGCCGGCGATCCGGCCGTCGCGCTGCCGCGGGTAGTAGTTGCCGGTGTCGATGACCGCCAGGTCCTCGGCGGCCTCGGCGAACAGGCCGGAGGGCAGGTCCGGGACCGCCTTCAGCGGGACGGTGACCACCGCGATCTCCGCGCCGCGGGCCGCCTCCTCGACCGGGACGGGTGTCGCGCCGGTCTCCTCGGCGAGGGCCGTGAGGGTGTGCGGGCCGCGGGAGTTGGCGACCCGCACCTCGTGGCCGAGGGCGGTGAGCCGCCGGGTGAGGTTGCCGCCGATGTTGCCCGCTCCGATGATGCCGATCTTCATCGTCCGACTCGCCTGGCCTTTCGGGGTCGTGGAACGCCGTGCGTACGAGAACGCTGTCGGGGATCGGTAACCGGTCCACCGCGGTGGCTATTCCTCGGTACGCCCGAACGGGTCCGTCGGTTCCGCCCGGAGAGGGGTTCGCCGGGGGCCGGGGACGCCCGGTGCTGTCCGTACCGGGCGTCCCGTCCCGCGCGGGTCACTTGTTCAGGAAGGCCCAGAACTCGTCGAACGAGAGCAGCTTGTCGCCGTTCAGGTCGCGGGTCTTGATGATCGCCTCCGCGACGGACTCGGTCACGTTCCAGTCGCCGCCCTGCGCCAGGGCGGTCTTGAACTCGGCCGGGGTGATGCGGCCGTCGCCGTCCGCGTCGATCCGGTCGAACTGCCTGCGTGCTTCCTCGATGTCCGCCACCGATCCGCCCCTCATCCTGTGCTCTGCTCGTCGTACTGACGCAGGTCAGATTAACGTTCCGGCCCGCGGGCCTCAGTGCCAGGGGCGGTAGTGCGGGTTGCTCCGGCACTCGTCCATGATCTCGGTCTTGGTCTTCTTGTCGACCGGGCAGACGCCGATGACGTAACCGCGGTCGACGCCGCCGGGGAAGGCGACCTCGACCTGGTCGGCCCACCGGTGGGTGTCGCCGATGGTCTTGTTGACGTCGATGCCGCCGGGTGCGTCGATGTAGTAGTTCCAGCCGGACTTGTACCAGGTCTTGTACAGGTCGTGGTCGTAGGAGGTCGACACGTACGGGGAGGGCTGGTTGACGAGGACGTAGCTCTCGATGTCGTACTGGCCGTTCTCGACGTCCTTGGGGTGGAAGCCCTGCTCGAAGATGACGTCGGGGCCGCGGCCGTCGCTGCGGTAGAGGGTGCCGCAGGTGGTGCGCCAGACGGGCTCGGGGGTGATGCGGCCGACGTCGGCGCGGCGGTCGGCGGCGGCCTTGAGCTTGTCGTCGAAGACGGGGCAGGACGGGGCGGCGGCGCGGGCGGCGGGTGCGGCCGTGGCGGCGCTCGTGGGGACCGTGGCGGCCGACGTGGCGAGGACGGCGGCGAGGGAGAGGACGGCGGCGGTGGCACGGCGCCGCAGACGATGGATGATCATGACGGGCAGGATCGCGGCCCCGGACGGGCCGCGCACGGAATGTCACCCGTGGGCGGCGTGTCCGGCGAACTCCCTGCGACGGGCCAGGACTTCACGCTAGGCCCGGGATCGCTACCGGTCGCCCACGCGCATCTCGAACCACGTCGTCTTGCCGCGCGGCAGCAGGTCGACGCCCCAGCGGTCGGCCAGCGTGTCGACGAGGAACAGGCCGCGCCCGCTGAGGTCGAGCGGCTGGACCGGGATCAGGCAGGGCAGCCCCCGGGAGGGGTCACGGACCTCGACGCGGGCCCAGCCGGGGCGGCGGCGCATGCGCAGGCCGAAGACGCGGGCGCCGGTGTGCCGTACGGCGTTGCCGACCAGCTCGGAGACGAGGAGGACGGTGTCCTCGGCGAACTTGGGACTCAGCCGCCACTCGCGCAGGACGACGACCTGGGCGAGCCGGCGGGCGGTGGCCGCGGACTCCGGCCGGGACGGGAGCGGAACCTCGCCCTCCGTGGGATTGCCGTACAACTCCATTGCTCTGAGGGCGTGTTCGTCCTCGACCGCCGGCGACCAGCGCGCAACGGTCGCACGTCCGGCTCCCCGTGGCTGCCCCGTGTCCTCCAGCCCCGCCATGCCCCCATCATGGCCGCCCCCGGCGGGCTCCGGGGCCGTTCCGGGGGAATGCGCCGCCGTGCGGGCCGGGGTGCGCGAGGGGTGATCGGCATATGCCAGTGGCAGATCGAGAATCGAAAATCACCGCGTGAACTGGGCGGACGGTTCGAGCAGGGGTGCCCGCCGGCCCTCGTCGGCCCGACAGGCTTAAGGTTGCCTTAAGCCTGTCATAAACCGCTCCAACGAGGGACCCGGCCGGTACGCCGCGTCAACGGCCACTCGTTCAGAGGAACTTCGCCCGGCCGGGCCCCTCCTCGACGAAGCTGCGCATCCCGCGCTCGCGGTCCTCTGTGGCGAACAGGCCCGCGAACCAGTTCCGTTCGACGGCGAGCCCGGTGTCGAGGTCCGTCTCCAGCCCGGTGTCGACCGACTCCTTGGCGGCGCGCAGGGCGAGCGCCGGGCCCCGGGCCAGCGCGGCGGCCCAGGCACGGGCCTGCTCGTAGACCTCGGCGGCCGGGACGACGCGGTCCACCAGGCCGAGGGCCAGCGCCTCGCCGGCCCCGACCTGGCGGCCCGTGAAGATCAGGTCCTTGGCCCTGGAGGGGCCGATCAGCCGGGCCAGCCGCTGGGTGCCGCCGGCGCCGGGGATCAGGCCGAGCAGGATCTCCGGCTGGCCGAGCTTCGCGTTGTCGCCGGCGACGCGGAAGTCGGCGCAGAGGGCGAGTTCGCAGCCGCCGCCGAGCGCGTACCCGGTGACGGCGGCGACCACCGGCTTGGGAATGCGGGCGACGGCGGTGAAGGAGTCCTGGAGGGCGCGGGCCCGCAGGATCATCGCCGTGTGGTCCATGGCCCGCATCTCCTTGATGTCCGCGCCGGCCGCGAACACCTTCTCACCGCCGTAGACCACCACCGCGCGGACGTCCGTGCGGTGGGCGGCCTCCTCGGCGAGTTCCTTGATCCGGTCCTGGGTGGCGACGTCCAGGGCGTTCATCGGCGGCCGGTCCAGGCGCAGCGTGCCGACGCCGTCCGCGACTTCGAGGGTCACTGTCATGCCCGCAGGTTAACGGGCATTAACCCGGTGGGATAAGGGCTACGCCTTCCACTTGTCCCAGGACATGTTCCAGCCGTTGAAGCCGTTGTCCGGGGCCACCGTGGCGTCGTCGCTGTTCTTCACGACCACCACGTCCCCGATCATCGAGTTCGCGAAGAACCAGGCGCCCGGCGCGTCCTCGTCCCAGCCGCCCTGCGTGTCGCGCAGGCCGACGCAGCCGTGGCTGGCGTTGCGGTTGCCGAAGGCGTCGCCGCCCCAGTAGTTGCCGTGGATGAAGGTGCCGGAGGTGGTCAGGCGCATGGCGTGCGGCACGTCCTTGATGTCGTACTCGCCGCCGTAGCCGACCGTCTCGCCGTTCATCCGGGTCACCGAGAGCTTCTCGCTGATGACCATCTGGCCGTTCCAGGTCTCGTAGCCCGGGGCGCCGGTGGTGACGGGGACGGTCTTGATGGTCCGGCCGTCCCGCCGCACCTCCATGGTGAGCTTCTCGGCGTCGACGACGGAGACCTGGCTGCGGCCGATGGTGAAGGAGATCTTCTTGGCCTGCTCGCCGTAGACGCCGTCGCGGCCCTCGACGCCGTTCAGGTTCAGGTCGACAGTGACCTTGGTGCCGGCCTTCCAGTACTTCTCCGGGCGGAAGTCGAGGCGGTCGTTGCCGAACCAGTGGCCCTCGACGTCGACGGCCGGCTCGGTCTTGATACTGATGGCCCGCTCGACGTCCTCGGGGTGGGTGATGCCCCGGGTGAAGCGGAGCGAGAAGGGCATTCCGACGCCGACGGTCGAGCCGTCCTCGGGGGTGAAGGTGCCGATGAAGGTGTTCTTCGGCGTCAGGGTGGTGAAGCGGGAGTCCTCGGCGGCGGTGCGGCCCGCGGCGTCCTTGGCGACCGCGTGCACCGTGTACGCGGTGGAGGCGGCCAGGTGGGAGGACGGCGTCCAGGAGACGCCGTCCCCGGATATCTTCCCGTCGACCCGCTTCCCGTCACCGTCCTTCACGACGACCTCGGTCAGCCTGCCCCCGGCGACACCGACCTTCAGCGCCCCGCTGGTGTCGACCGACTCGGCGCCGTTGGCGGGCGTGATGCTGACGACCGCCTCCGACTGCTCGCTCCGCACGGCCCCCGGCTCCTTGGCCTTCGCCTCGCCGGACCCGGGGTCCGACCCTCCCCCGCCGCACGCGGTCACCGCCAGCAACAGCGCCCCGGCCGCCAGCGCCGGCAGTCTCCTGCCGCCGCGCCCCCGTGCCGATGCCCCCGATATCGGACGCCCGTTCAAGTCGTTCTCCCCTCGCCGGGCCGGTCGCGGCCCGCACCCCGTGTGCGCCGACGCGCACCGGCGCATCGTAACCGCAGGCCAGCGAGGGGTTGGAGAGGTCGTTTGTCACTGTTGTGTACCGAGTCGGGCCCGGTGGGTGGATCACCGCACCGCGCTGCCCGCCCGCCATGCCTTCCAGCTCATGTTCCAGCCGCCGAGCCCGTTGTCCGGGGCGACCGTGCGGTCCTCGCTGTGCACCACCTCGACGACGTCCCCGACGAGGCTGCGGTCGAAGAACCAGCCGGCCGGGGTGTCCGCGCCACCGCCCTTGACGTCGCGCAGGCCGACACAGCCGTGACTGACGTTGGTCCGGCCGAAGACGTCCTTCGGCGCCCAGTAGTTGCCGTGCAGGAAGGTGCCGGACTCGGTCAGCCGCATGGCGTGCGGCACGTCCGGGATGTCGTACTCGCCGCCGAAGCCGACCGTGCGGCCGTCCATCCGGGTCACGTCGAGCATCTCGGTGACGACCATCTTGCCGTTGTACGTGGTGTTCCTGCCGCCGCCCGCGGTGACCGGGACGGTGGCGACCAGTTCGCCGTCGCGGCGCACCTCCATGGTCTTGCGGGCCGCGTCTACCTCGGAGACCTGGCGGCGGCCGACGGTGAAGGTGACCGTCTTGTGCTGGAGGCCGTACACCCCGGGCGCGCCCTCGACGTCCCGCAGCCGCAGGTCGACGGTGACCTCGGTGCCGGGCCGCCAGTAGTGGCGGGGGCGGAAGTCGAGGCGGTCCCGGCCGAACCAGTGGGGGCGGATGTCGACGGCCGGCTCGGAGGTGACCCGGACGGCGCGTTCCACGGCGGCGCGGTCGGTGATCTCCCGGCTGAACTCCAGGGAGACGATCATGCCGGTGCCCACGGTGGACCGGTTCTCCGGGGCGACGTAGCCGATGAACCGCTCCTCGGGGACGCGGGTGGTGAAGGTCGCGTGGCGGGCCGAGCGGCGCCCGTCACCGTCCAGGGCGACGGCGTCGACGGTGTACTTCGCGGCGAGCGCGAGGCGTTTCTCGTCCGGCTCCCAGCTCCGGCCGTCGGCGGAGATCCGGCCGGGCACGGGGGTGTCCCGCGCGTCCTGCGACCGGACCACCCGCACCGACTCCAGCCGCCCCTCGGCCACCCGGACCGACAGCTTCCGCCCCGGGCGGACGTCCCGGTCGCCGTCGTCGGGAGCGATGCGGATGCCCTCCTCGCGGCCGGGCGGCTTGCCGAACATCCCGCCGAGCCCGGTGCCTGCCGGGGAGCAGCCGGCGCTGGCGGCCAGCAGTCCGGTCCCTGTCAGTACGGCGGCCAGCAGGGCCCCCGCGCGCCGTGCGCGCCCGTGTACGTGCCTCACATCCACCCGTAACGACCGGTCCGCCCTGGGGAAACGTGAGTGCGAGCCACCGGATGGGAAGAGAAGAGGGGAGGACGACGCCACGGGGGCGTGCGGCCGGGACGCCGTACGCCCGTTCTTCTCCCGTCCGCGCCCGTCGTCCCACGAGCCGTGGGAGGCCGCCAGGTGTCCAGCGCAGCCGAGCGGGAGGCGGTGGCCGGGAAGCGGGCCGCCGAGGACGGGCGGGCCGCCGCCGTGGCGAACGGCGTACGGCGGGCCGCCGTGCCGCCGTGCGCCGGGTCCGCGTGGCCGGGTACGGCGGTGCCGCTCGGGGCCCGGTTCCGGACCGGCCCTGACGGGGTGACGGGCACCAACTTCGCGCTGTGGGCGGGCGGCGCCGAGGCGGTCGACCTGTGCCTCTTCGACGAGCGCGGGGCGGAGCGGCGGGTGCGGCTGACCGAGCTGACGCACGAGATCTGGCACGGTTTCGTGCCCGGCGTCCGCCCCGGCCAGCGCTACGGCTACCGGGTGCACGGCCGCTGGGACCCGTGGACCGGCGCCCGCTGGAACCCGGCGAAGCTGCTCCTGGACCCCTACGCCCGCGCGGTCGACGGCGACTTCCGGCTGCCGCCGCAGGTGTACGGGCACGTCCGGGACTGGCCGGAGCAGCATGTCGCCGACACCGTCCGCGACGACCGGGACTCGGCGCCGTACGTCCCGAAGGGCGTCGTCGTCCACGACGACGACGACTGGGCGGACGACCACCGGCCCAAGACGCCCTGGGCGGACTCGGTCATCTACGAACTCCACGTACGCGGCTTCACCCGGCGGCACCCCGGCATCCCGCCGGAACTGCGCGGCACCTACGCCGGGCTGGCCCACCCGGCGGCGATCGGGCACCTGGTGCGCCTCGGCGTCACGGCGGTGGAGCTGCTGCCGGTCCACCAGTTCGCCCACGAGAGCCATCTGCTGGAGCGCGGCCTGTCGAACTACTGGGGGTACAACTCCATCGGCTATTTCGCCCCGCACGCCGCCTACGCCGCCTCCGGCACCCGGGGGGAGCAGGTCGGCGAGTTCAAGCGGATGGTGCGGGCACTGCACGCGGCCGGCATAGAGGTGATCCTGGACGTGGTCTACAACCACACCGCCGAGGCCGGTGAGCTGGGCCCGACGCTCTCCCTGAAGGGCATCGACAACCGCGGCTACTACCGCCTCCAGCCGGACGCCCGCCGGTACGCCGACTACACCGGCTGCGGCAACACCCTGCACGTGGTCCGGCCGCACGTCCTGCGCCTGATCACGGACTCGCTGCGCTACTGGGTGACGGAGATGGGCGTCGACGGCTTCCGCTTCGACCTGGCGGCGGCGCTGGCCCGCTCGATGCACGACGTCGACATGCTCTCCCCGTTCCTCGCGGTGATCGCCCAGGACCCGGTGCTGCGCCGGGTGAAGCTGATCGCCGAGCCCTGGGACGTGGGCTCGGGCGGCTACCAGGTGGGCGCCTTCCCGCCGCTGTGGACGGAGTGGAACGACCGGTACCGGAACGCGGTGCGGGACTTCTGGCGGCACGCGCTGCCCGACGTGAGGGAGATGGGCTACCGGCTCTCCGGGTCGAGCGACCTGTACGCCTGGGGCGGCCGGCGGCCCTACGCCTCGGTCAACTTCATCACCGCGCACGACGGCTTCACCCTGCGCGACCTGGTCAGTTACGAACGCAAGCACAACGAGGCCAACGGCGAGGGCAACCGGGACGGCACGGACGACAACCGGGCCTGGAACTGCGGGACGGAGGGCGAGACGGCCGACGAGGGCATACGGGCGCTGCGGCGGCGCCAGACGCGCAACCTGCTGACCACGCTGCTGCTCTCCACGGGGGTGCCGATGCTGGTCGCCGGGGACGAGATGGGCCGCACCCAGGGCGGCAACAACAACGCCTACTGCCAGGACAACGAGATCGGCTGGGTGGACTGGTCCCTGCTCGACGACCCCGGCTGGCGGGGCCTGGCCGACCTGACCGCCCGGCTGATCGCGCTGCGCCACGCCCACCCGGTGCTGCGCCGCCGGGCCTTCTTCTCCGGCCGGCCGCAGACCGCCGACGGCCTGCGCGACCTGGCCTGGTTCACGCCCCGGGGCACCGAGATGACGGAACGGGACTGGTACGCGCCCGCCGCCACCCTCGGCATGTACCTGTCCGGGCGGGACATCCCGGGCCGGGACGAGCGGGGCGCGCCGATCGTCGACGACAGCTTCCTGGCCGTCCTGCACGCCGGGGAGCGGCCGGTGGGCTTCACGCTGCCGGCGGCGCCCTGGGCCGAGCGGTACGAGGTGGTGGCGGACACCGGGCGGGAGGAGCAGGACGCCGCGCCGGGGACCTCGCATCCGGCGGGCGCGGAGATCACGGTGGCGGGGCGGACGGTGCTGCTGCTGCGGGTGGCCGGCTGAGGACCGTACCCGGCGCCGGGTTTCTTACGACCTCGTGAACGCGTCGGCGCTTTCCTTGACCGGCTTCGGCGGCGGCTGGAAACGTGCTGGTCACACCCCCCTCCACGGTTCCTTCCACTCCCTTGGGGTCCCGCATGCCCGAAATATCGCGTCGTGTCTTCGGTGGTCTGGTCGGCGGCGGGGCGGTGACGGCCGTCGCCGCCGCGTCCGCCCCGTCCGCCGGGGCCGCCGTGCCCGCCGAGCGCCCGTTCCGGGCCCGTGGCGCCGGCCGTCCCCGCAGACGCCCGAACATCCTGTTCATCCTCGGCGACGACCTCGGCTGGGCGGACCTGTCCTCGTACGGCGCCCCGCACATCAGGACCCCGAACCTGGACCGGCTGGCCGCCCGGGGCGTGCGGTTCACCGACGCCTACTCCGGCTCCGCGACCTGCTCCCCCACCCGCTTCAGCCTCTACACCGGCCGTCACCCGGGGCGGACCAGGGGCGGTCTGGCCGAGCCCATCGGCAACCGCACCCAGGGCCTGGAGCCCGGCCACCCCACCCTCGCCTCGCTGCTGAAGAAGGCCGGGTACGCCACCGCCCTGATCGGCAAGTGGCACTGCGGATTCCTGCCGGACTACAGCCCCACCCGGTCCGGCTGGGACGAGTTCTTCGGCAACTTCGGCGGCGCTCTGGAGTACTTCTCCAAGCTCGGCCAGCTCGGCGAGTACGACCTCTACGAGGGCGACGCGGAGTACAAGGACCTGCGCTACTACACGACCGTGCTGACCGAGCGGGCCGTCGAATACGTCTCCCGCGACCACCACGCGCCCTGGCTGCTGAACCTCAACTTCACCACCCCGCACTGGCCGTGGCTGACCGAGGACGACGCGGAGACCGGCGCCCGGATCGCCGCGGAGATCCGCGCCGGGGGCGGGGTGGGCGCGCTGCTGCACGGCGACGGCGGCTCGGTGGCGAAGTACACGGAGATGGTGGAGAGCCTGGACGCCTCGGTCGGCGAGGTCCTCACCGCGCTGCGCCGCTCCGGCCAGGAGGACGACACGCTCGTCGTCTTCGCCAGCGACAACGGCGGCGAGCGGTTCTCGTACCAGTGGCCGCTGAGCGGCGCCAAGTCCGAGCTGCTGGAGGGCGGCATCCGGGTGCCGACGATCCTGCGCTGGCCGGCCGCCGTCGACGCCCGCCAGGTCAGCCACGAGCCGGTGTACTCCCCCGACTGGACGGCGACCCTGCTGGAGCTGGCCGGTGCCCGCCCCGACCCGGCGTACCCGCTCGACGGGCACAGCCTCGCCGGGTACCTGCTGCGCGGCGAGGAGCTGCCCGAGCGGGACCTGTTCTGGCGGGTGCGGGGCAACCGGGCGCTCAGGCGCGGCGACTGGAAGTACTTCCGGGACGCCGACGGCAAGGACCACCTGTTCCACCTCGCCGAGGACGTCCGCGAGCAGGCCGACCGCGCCGCCGACCGGCCGGAGCTGCTGGCGGAGCTGAAGGCGGCCTGGGAGAAGGTGGACGGCACACTGCTGCCGTACTCGGCGGCCTGACGTGCTCCGGGGGCGTACCGGGGGCATGCCCCGGTACGCCCCCGGTACGACCCCCGCGGCGCCGGAAACCCGATGGGCAGTGTCAGTGGCGTTCCGTAGGCTCGCTGCTGATGACCACGACACCTGTAACCGCCACCGACACCACGGACCGGTCCGCCGTGCGGACGCTGCTGCGGCTGTGGCCGTTCGTACGGCCCGTGCGGGCGCGGCTGTTCACCGCCGCGTTCACCGCGGTCCTCGCCTCCTGCGTGGCCCTGGTGATCCCGCTGGTGCTGAAGTGGATGGTGGACGGGCCGGTCACCGACCGGGACCCGGCGGGGGTGTGGCTCGGGGCGCTGTACCTGCTGCTGCTCGGTGTCGCGGAGGCGCTGCTGTTCGGGCTGCGGCGGTGGCTGGTGGCCCGGCCGCTGTCGCACGTCGAGGCGGAGATGCGGGCGGCGCTGTACCGGCGGCTTCAGCGGCTGCCGGTCTCCTTCCACGACCGCTGGCCCTCGGGGCAGTTGCTGTCCCGGGGGACGACGGACCTGATGCTGCTGCGGATGTTCCTCGCCTTCCCGCTGACGTTCCTCCTGGTCAACGGGGTGACGATCCTGGTCGGCGTGGTCATCATGCTGGCGCAGGACTGGACGCTGGGGCTGGTGATCCTGGGTCCCGCGGTGCCGCTCGTCCTCACCCTGTCGGTCTTCGAGACGAAGTACTCCGCCATCGCCCGCCGCGCCCAGGACCAGGTCGGGGACCTGACCACGGTGGTGGAGGAGAGCGTCCTCGGCATCCGGATCGTCAAGGGCTTCGGGCGCCACCGCAGTCAGGCGCGGGCCTTCCACGAGCTGTCGCGGACGCTGCGCGGCACGGAACTGCACAAGGCGCGGCTGCTCGCCGCCATCTGGGCGGTCATCGTGACGCTGCCCGAAGTGGCCGTGGCCGCCGCGCTGGTGGTGGGGTCGGTGCAGGTCGCGGACGGGGAGCTGTCGGCGGGGACGCTGGTGGCGTTCCTGTCGACGGCGCTGGCGCTGCGCTGGCCGATCGAGTCCATCGGCTTCCTGCTGGCGATGAGCCAGGAGGCGGCGACGGCGACGGAACGGTACTTCGAGGTGATGGACGAGGAGCCGGAGTCCGACGCGGTCGCGGATCCCCGCGCCGTCGGGGCGGCACCGCGCGCCACGGGCCCGCGCACCGACCGCCCCGGCACCGGCGCCCCCGCTGCCGGTCCCGGCACCCGCCCCCGCCCCGACACCCGCACCGCCGGCACCGGTCGCGCCGACGGCCTCCGCTTCCACCAGGTCCGCTTCCGCTACCCCGACGCGCCCCCCGGTACCCCGCCCGTCCTGGACGGTGTCGACCTGCACATCCGCACCGGCGAGTCCCTGGCCCTGGTCGGCGCGACCGGCAGCGGCAAGACGACGCTGACCGCGCTGGTCCCCCGGCTGCACGAGGTGACCGCCGGCCGGATCACCCTGGACGGCACCGACATCACCGCCCTGCCCCGCCAGCAGCTGCGGTCGCTGGTCGCAGTCGCCTTCGAGGAGCCGACGCTGTTCTCCGCGAGCGTCGGGGAGAACGTGCTGATGGGCGCGGGCGACGACGCCGGTGACGCCGAGCTGGCGCGGGCCCTGTCCATCGCCCACGCCGACTTCGCGCACACCCTGCCCGAGGGCACCGCCACCCAGGTCGGCGAGCAGGGCCTGAGCCTGTCCGGCGGCCAGCGCCAGCGCCTCGCGCTGGCCCGCGCGGTCGTCGGCCGCCCCAGGTTCCTCGTCCTGGACGACCCGCTGTCCGCGCTGGACGTGCACACCGAGGCGGCGGTGGAGGCCGCGCTGCGCCGGGTACTGGCGGACACCACCGCGCTGATCGTGGCCCACCGGCCCTCCACCGTGCTGCTCGCCGACCGGGTGGCCCTGCTCTCCGGCGGCCGGATCACCGCCGTGGGCACCCACCAGGAACTGCTGCGCACCCACGCCGAGTACGCCCATCTGATGTCAGGGGCAGGGGAGGAAGACGACCGATGACGGCGCCCGCCACCACCGCACCGGACACGGACGGCCCCGACGGCCGGCCGCCCGCCCCGGACGACTCCTTCGACCGCGACGTCCTGCCCGCCCCGCCCGGCGCCACGGCCGCCCTGCTGCGCTCCCTGCTGGCGCCGATGCGCGCCCGGGTCGCCGTCACCTCCCTGCTGCTCCTGCTCCAGCAGGCGGCCGTGCAGGCCGGCCCGCTGCTGGTGGCGTACGCCCTCGACCGCGCCGTGCCCGCGCTGCGCGACGGCGACCACGGGCCGCTGATCGCGGTCGGCGCCGGGTACCTGCTGTGCGCGCTGGCCGGGGGCGCGCTCCAGTACGCCTTCATCCGCGCGGCGGCCCGCGTCAACCAGGACGTGCTGCTCGACCTGCGCGGCCGGATCTTCCGGCACGCCCAGGCGCTCAGCGTCGACTTCCACGAGCGCTACACCTCGGGCCGGCTGATCTCCCGCTCCACCACCGACGTGGAGTCGCTGCGCGAACTGCTCAGCGAGGGCCTCCAGGAACTCGTCACGGTCGTGCTGTCCTTCGTCTGCATCTCGGTGATGCTGCTCTGGCTCGACCTGGGCCTCGGCGCCGTCGCGGTCGCCTCGTTCGGGCCGCTGTACCTGCTGGTGCGCTCCTACCGCCGCCGGGCGGGGCAGGCGTACGGGCGGCGGTCCACGGCGATCGCGGCGGTGATCGTGAGGTTCGTGGAGACGATGAACGGCATCCGCCCGGTCCGCGCCTTCCGCCGCGAGGCGGTGAACGACGCCGGCTTCGCGGTCCTCAACCACCGCCACGAACGCGCCAACGGCGACGCCCTGCTGGAGATGGCCCGCTACGTCACCGGCTCCCGGCTGGTCGCCAACACGGCCGTCGCCGGCCTGGTGCTGTGGGGCGCCTACCGGGTCGCGGACGGCACCCTGGCCCTCGGTGTGCTCGCGGCGGCGGTGCTGTACCTGCGACGCCTGTACGACCCGATCGACCGGCTCGGCATGTTCCTGAACTCGTACCAGTCGGCGGCGTCCTCCCTGGAGAAGATCGCCGGCCTGCTCGCCCAGGTCCCGACCGTCCCGGAGCCGTCGGCCCCCAGGGAACTCCCGCCCCTCGCCTCCGACCTCCCCGGCCGCGAGGTCGTCTTCGACGGCGTCGCCTTCGGCTACCGCACCGGCGGCGAGGTCCTGCCCCGCTTCGACCTGACGATCCCCGCCGGGCAGACCGTCGCGGTCGTCGGCTCGACCGGCGCCGGCAAGTCCACCCTGGCCAAGCTGCTGGCCCGGTTCTACGACCCGACCGCGGGCCGGGTCCTGCTCGACGGGACCGATCTGCGCGACCTCGCCGTGCCGGAGCTGCGGCGCGGGGTGGTGATGGTGACACAGGAGGCGTTCCTGTTCTCCGGCACGGTCGCCGACAACATCGCCCTCGGCCGCCCCGAGGCGACCCGGGAGGAGATCGAGCGGGCCGCGAAGGCGATCGGCGCCCACGACTTCGTCGCCGCCCTGCCCGACGGCTACGACACCGACGTCCGCAAGCGCGGCGGCCGGATCTCCGCCGGCCAGCGCCAGCTGGTCTCCTTCGCCCGCGCCCTGCTGGCCGACCCCGCCGTCCTCATCCTCGACGAGGCGACCAGCTCCCTGGACATCCCCGGCGAACGGGCGGTGCAGCGGGCGATGGGCACGGTCCTGAAGGGCCGCACGGCGGTGGTGATCGCCCACCGCCTGTCCACCGTGGAGATCGCCGACCGGGTCCTGGTCATGGAGGGCGGCCGGATCGTGGAGGACGGCTCGCCCGCCGACCTGACCGCCGGCACCGGCCGCTTCGCGGACCTGCACCGGGCGTGGCGGGAGAGCCTGGCGTGAGCGCGCCGCCCGGGAGGCGTCCGTGATCGACGCGTACGAGGACCCCGGCACGCCCGACCGCCGGGGCGGCTGGCGGTACCTGCTGTGGCTGGTGGCCCGGCAGCGGGGCCGGTGCACGGTCGCGGCGCTGCTCTCCAGCGCGTGGATGGTGCTCCTGGCGGCCACCCCGTACCTGATGGCCCGCGCGGTCGACCACGGGCTCGAACCCGGCGACGCGGGCGCGCTGGCTGGCTGGACGGGCGCGCTGGCCGCGGCGGGGGCGCTCAACGCCTGCCTGGGGACGCTGCGCCACCGCACGATGACCCGGGTCCGGATGGACGCCAACTTCCGTACCGTCAAGCTCGTCGTGGGGCACGCGGCCCGGCTCGGGGCCGCGCTGCGCGGGCAGGTGGCGACCGGCGAGGTGGTCACCATCGGGGTCGGGGACGTGCAGACCGTCAGCCAGTGCCTGACGGCGGTCGGGCCGGGCATCGGCGCGGTCGTCGCCTACGCGGTGGTCGGTGCCCTGATGCTGTCGGTGTCGGCCCGGCTCGCCCTGGTGGTGCTGATCGGCGTGCCGCTGCTCGGCGTGCTGCTGGGGCCGCTGATGGGGCGGTTGCAGGGCCGGGAGAGCGACTCTGACGACGCGCGGCACGGCCGACGTGACCACCGTCGGCACCACCCTGCGCGACGCCGGACCGCAGCTGCTGGTCAACGCGGCGCAGGCGCTGTTCCTCCTCGTCGCGGTGTTCGTCCTGGACCCGCTGCTCGGGGTGGCCGGCGTGCTGGCCCTGCTGCCGATCCGGTCCGCGCTGCGCTGGTACCTGCGCCGGGCGCGCGCCGGTTATCTCGCCGAGGGCGCGGCCACTTCGGACGTCGCCGAGGTGCTCGCGGCCACGGTGTCCGGTGCCCGCACGGTGGAGGCGTTCGGGCTGGCCGGGCGTCGGGTCGCCGCGAGCCGTGAGGCGCTGGAGGTGTCCCGGCGGACCCGGTTCCACACGCTCTTCCTGCGGTCGGTGTTCTTCCCGGTGGTGGAGTTCTCCTACGTCCTGCCGGTGGCGGCCGTGCTGCTGGCCGGCGGGCTGCTGCACGCGCGCGGGTCGGTGAGCGCCGGCACGGTGGTGGCGTGCGCGGTGTACCTCCAGCAGCTCGCCGGGCCGCTCGACGAGGTGCTGATACGGGTCGAGCAACTCCAGGCCGGGGGTGCCTCCTTCGCCCGGGTGGAGGGCCTGGCAGGGGCGCCGCGCGCCGTGCCGGACGGCGGCCAGGACCCGGCGGGCGACCTGATCGAGGTGCGCGGGGCGCGCTACTCCTACGACCGGGGCGGGGAGGTGCTGCGCGGGGTGGACCTGACCGTGCGGCCGGGTGAGCGGCTGGCGGTGGTCGGGCCGTCCGGCGCGGGCAAGTCGACGCTGAGCCGGCTGCTGGCGGGCATCGACGCGCCGTCCGCCGGCGCGGTGACGGTGGGCGGGGTGCCGGTGCACGGCCTCGGCCCGGAGCGGCTGCGCCGCCAGGTCGTCCTGGTCACCCAGGAACACCACGTCTTCCTCGGCACGGTCCGGGACAACCTCCTGATCGCCGAACCGGGCGCCACCGACGAGGAGCTGTGGGCCGCGCTCACGGCGGTCGGCGCCGCGGCGTGGGTGCGGGAGCTGCCCGACGGCCTCGGCACCGAGCTGGGCGGCCCGCACGGCCACCGCCCGGACGGCTCGCGGGCCCAGCGGCTCGCCCTGGCCCGGGTGGTGCTGGCCGACCCGCACACCCTGGTCCTGGACGAGGCCACCGCCCTGCTGGACCCGGCCACCGCCCGGCACACCGAGCGCGCCCTCGCCGCCGTACTGCGCGGCCGTACGGTCATCGCGATCGCGCACCGGCTGCACACCGCGCACGACGCGGACCGGGTGGCGGTGATGGAGGACGGCCGGCTCACCGAGCTGGGCACGCACGACGAGCTGGTCGCGGCCGGCGGGGCGTACGCGGCGCTGTGGCACTCCTGGCACGGGGACGCCTGACGTCCGCCGGTCCCGGTAGGTCCTGGCCCGTACCGCCCCTAGTCTTGGTGCCCATGTCCTTCACGTACGACGCCGTCGGCGCGACCCGCGGGCCGGGCCCCTGTCCGCCGGGGTTCCACTCCCTGCATGTGCGCACCCGTCTGGGAGAGGGGGAACCGGTCTTCCGCAGGGCCGCCGAGGCGCTGCTGACCTGGGAGTTGCACCGGGCGGTCGGCGTCGGCCTGGACGCCGGGGCGGAGCGCGCCGCGCCCGGGGTCGACGTCACCGTCACCCTCGCCGGGATGATCAAGGCGCCGTGCCGGGTGGTGTGGACGGTGGAGGAACCCCGGCTCGCGGGGTGGGCGTACGGGACGCTGCCCGGTCACCCGGAGTGCGGCGAGGAGTCCTTCGTCGTGGACCGCACCGGGGACGGCACGGTCTGGCTGACGGTGACCGCCTACAGCCGCCCGGCGAAGTGGTACACCAAGGCGGGCGGTGTGGCGGCCCGCGGTCTGCAGCACGCGTACGCGCGGCGGTGCGGCAAGGTGCTGCGCGACCTGTGCGGGCCGGCGGCCGAGGACTGAGCCGCCGGCCCGCGCGGGGTCAGCGCAGCAGCAGCCCCGCCGCCGCGACCAGTTCGTCCGACGGTTCGGTGACCAGGCCGAGTTCCGCGGCGGAGGCCAGCAGCGGGTGCGCGGGCAGGATGCGGACCGTGTAGCCGAAGGGTCCGGTGCGGTCCAGGGCGAGCGGGCCCTCGTAGGACCAGCGGCCCTCCAGGTCGGGGCCGCCCGCCGGTTTCAGCGGGACGGTCGTCGCGCCGGTGATGCGGTCCTCGGCGTCGACCCGTCCGGAGACCGCCTGCACCTCCACGTCGTCCGGGGCGAGTTCGCCGAGGTCGACGCGGACCCGCAGGCCGAGCGTGGAGCCGAGTTCCGCGGTGGCGGTGGCGGCGGTGGTCTCGACGTGGTCGACGCTCACCCGGTGCCAGGCGGCCCGGACCCGCGCCTTCCACTCGGCCAGGCCGCGCGCGGCGTCCGGGTCCATCGCGCGGTGGGCGGCGGCGGCCGGCGTGTACAGCCGCTCCACGTACTCCCGGACCATCCGCCCCGCCAGCACCTTGGGGCCGAGCAGGCTCAGCGTGCGGCGGACCATCTCGATCCAGCGGTCGGGCAGCCCGCTGTGGCCGCGTTCGTAGAAACGCGGTGTGATCCGCTGCTCCAGCAGGTCGTAGAGTGCGGCGGCCTCTATGTCGTCGCGCCGGTCCGGGTCGGTCCCGGCGCCGTCCGCGGTGGGGATGGCCCAGCCGAAGTCCGGCTGGAACCACTCCTCCCACCAGCCGTCCAGGACGGAGAGGTTGAGGCAGCCGTTGAGGGCGGCCTTCATCCCGGAGGTGCCGCACGCCTCCAGGGGCCGCAGCGGGTTGTTCAGCCAGATGTCGCAGCCCGGGTAGAGCTTCTGCGCCATCGCCATGCCATAGTCGGGAAGGAAGACGATGCGGTGGCGCACGCGCGGGTCGTCGGCGAACCGGACCAGTTCCTGGATGAGCCGCTTGCCGCCGTCGTCGGCCGGGTGCGCCTTGCCCGCGACGACGATCTGCACCGGCCGCTCGGGGTGCAGCAGCAGCTCCGTCAGCCGCTCCCGGTCGCGCAGCATCAGCGTCAGCCGCTTGTACGACGGGACGCGCCGCGCGAATCCGATGGTGAGGACGTCGGGGTCGAGGACGTCGTCGACCCAGCCCAGTTCGGCCGTGCCGGCGCCGCGCTGCCGCCAGGAGGCCCGCAGCCGGTCCCGTACCTCGGTGACAAGCTGTTCGCGCAGGGTGCGGCGCAGCTCCCAGATGTCCGCGTCGGGGATGTCGGCGACCGAGTCCCAGCGGTCGGAGCCGCCGACGGTCAGCGCGTCCTCGGCGCGCTGCACGCCGATCTGCCGGGCCCCGAGCCGGAACACCTCCGGGGCGACCCAGGTCGGCGCGTGCACCCCGTTGGTGACGGAGGTGATCGGCACCTCGTCGGCGTCGAAGCCGGGCCACAGGCCGGAGAACATCTCCCGGCTGACCCCGCCGTGCAGGGTGGAGACGCCGTTGGCGCGCTGGGCGAGGCGCAGGCCCATCACGGCCATGTTGAACAGGTCGGGTTCGCCGCCCGGGTAGGTCTCCGCGCCGAGGCGCAGCACGCGCTCGACGTCGATGCCGGGCAGTTCGGCGCCGGGGCCGAGGTGGCGGGCGACCAGGTCGCGGTCGAAGCGGTCGATGCCGGCCGGAACGGGGGTGTGGGTGGTGAAGACGGTCCCGGCGCGGACCGCTTCGAGGGCCGAGTCGAACTCGGACCCCGCGGCGCACAGCTCGGCGATGCGCTCCAGGCCGAGGAAGCCGGCGTGTCCCTCGTTGGTGTGGAAGACCTCGGGCGCGGCGTGTCCGGTGAGCCGGCAGTACGTCCGTACCGCCCTGACCCCTCCTATGCCGAGGAGCATCTCCTGGAGGAGCCGGTGCTCGCTGCCGCCGCCGTAGAGCCGGTCGGTGACGCCGCGTTCGCCGAGGTCGTTCTCCTCGACGTCGGAGTCGAGGAGCAGCAGCGGGACCCGGCCGACCCGGGCCAGCCAGAGCCGGGCGCGCAGTTCCTTGCCGCCGGGCAGCGCGAGGCGGACCTGGGCGGGGGTGCCGTCGGCCTCCTTCAGCAGGCCGAGCGGCAGTTCGTTGGGGTCGAGGACGGGATAGTGCTCCTGCTGCCAGCCGTCCCGGGTGAGGGACTGGCGGAAGTACCCGTGCCGGTAGAGCAGGCCGACGCCGATCAGCGGCACCCCGAGGTCGCTGGCGGCCTTGAGGTGGTCGCCGGCCAGGATGCCGAGGCCGCCGGAGTACTGCGGCAGGGCGGCGGTGATGCCGAACTCGGGCGAGAAGTAGGCGACGGCGGCGGGCAGCCCGCCGGGCTGCGCCTGGTACCAGCGGTCGCCGGTCAGATAGTGGTCGAGGTCGTCGGCGGCCGCGGTGAGGCGGCGCAGGAAGCGGCGGTCCTCGGCGAGTTCGGCCAGCCGGGCGGCCGGGACGGTGCCGAGCAGCCGCACCGGGTCGCGGCCCGACGCCGCCCAGCACTCCGGGTCGACGGACCGGAACAGGTCGCGCGTCTCCGCGTGCCAGGACCAGCGCAGGTTGCGGGCCAGGTCGCTGAGGGGTCGTAGGGGATCGGGAAGAACGGGACGGACGGTCAGTCGACGGATCGCCTTCACATTCCACCTCGTCACACGTGCGCGGAAGAGGGCCGCACCACGCTGTGCGCCCTCGTCGTCACAGTCGACGGTAGCCGTTACCCGGGAGTTGGCAGGGGCGCATCAGCGCGTGGCGGGGTCGGTGAATTCGAGGTCGCCGGGAAGGGTGTGGCCGAGCTGCCGGAGGCGGCGGGCGATGTCGGTGGGGGTGCGGCGGAGGGTGTGCGCGGTGTGGAGGACGGTGGTGAGGGGGACGCCGGTGCCGGCACCGTGCGGCTCCCGGTGATTGCCGACGGCGCGTATCAGTTCCCGGTCGTCGCCCCGCATCCAGTCCCCCGGCGGCGGTTCGGGGGCCACGTCGTAGCCGTGCCGGGTGAGGCGCTCGATCACCTCCGTCTGCGGTGTCTTGCGCTCGACCTCGGCCCGCAGGACGTGGTGCCACGGGACCTGGTGGGCCGGATCGAGCCAGGGATCGGTGCCGTCGAGGTCCTGGCTCATGAGGATCAGGTCGCTGTAGTTCTCGGGCCGGGCCGGGTGGTCCTCCAGCCGGTGCACATCGGCTCCGAGAAGGCGGAGGCGCCGGGCCGTCTCGTGGTCCGACATGCCGTACTCCCACGCGATGTCGAGCAGCACGTGGACGGGCACCAGGGGGCCCAGGCCGCCGGCGATCCGGGTCGCCAGGTCCTCGGCCAGCCGGGTGTACAGCTCCCGCTCGGCGGGGGGCGGCAGCTCCGGCGGCCGGAGGCCGAGCATCCTCGCCCGTTCCACGAGGGTTTCCGGGCCGATCTCCCGGCGCCGGGCGACCGCGAGCAGGCGGTACAGGGGCACGGCGGCGTCGGACACCGGGTACCGCGGCGGCCGGCCGTCGTGTTCCCAGGCGAGGAGCGCGAGATCGGTGCCGTCGGCGTGCTCGGGGACGGCACCCTCCGGCAGCCGGTGGCCCGCGGCGACGAGGGTCGCGGCGATCCGGTCGGCCTGACCGGGGAACGCCTTTGCCGCGATGACCAGATGGGCCAGGGGGACGGGCCGGTCCCGTGCCAGATCGGCGCCGTCGTACTCCAGTCCTTCCCGGAGCACCAGCCGGGGCAGGTCCTCGGGACGCGGCGGCCAGGCGTCCCCCGTGCGGCGCGGCCGGTCGAACTCGTCGTCGTCCGGCACCCGGAACCCGAGCGTACGGACCAGACGCGCGAGGGCACGGGGGTCTCCGCCGCCGAGGCGCAGATGGTCGACGGACACTTCGTCCTGCGGGCCCAGCCACGGTCCGACACCGTCCCGGTCGCGGCTGAGCACCTTCCGCAGCAGGTCCGGCACGCCAGGGTCCCGACGCTCGGCCTCGCGCAGGCGTTCGAGGATCGTCCGGTCGGGCGTCCGGACTCCCATGAGGCGCAGCCGCTCGCTCACATAAGCGAGGGGCAGGCCGGTCTCGTGAGCCGCTCCGAGCAGCATGCCGAGCGGTACGCCCGCGTCACCGGCGTCGACGCTCTGGAGGATCTGGTCGTCCGTGGGCCGGGCGTCCCGGAAGGCATCGCTTCGCGGCAGCACCCCGCATCCGGGGTCGGCGGCGGCCCACACCCTGGCACGCCACTCGGTGAAAGCGGAATACTCGGTCGTGACCACGTGGGGACGGGCCGGCTTGCCGAAGCGCTCCACCAGCCACCGGTCGGCCGGACAACACCCCACCGCGGCGGTGTCCACGGACACGTCGGCGCCCTCGTCGGTGCGGAAGGAGAACCGGTGGCCGCGGGCCACGGCCTGGTCCGCGATCCGGTCGGCCAGCAGGCCCTGACGCACCGCGGTCGGTTCGGTGCGGCGCAGCGCACGGTTCGGACCGACCCATTCACCGACCGTCAACGCGTCCAGCCACTCCAGCGACAGCACCCGCCCGCCCTCGGCGAACAGCACCGGGATCTTCTCCGTGAGGAGGCCGGTCAGGTACTCCTCGTGATCGTCCAGGATGGTGGTCCGGTCCAGGCTCAGCCGAGGAGCGTGCTCGCCGGTCAGGTCGACCACGCAGCCGAACCGGGGCACACCGGCCCACAGGCCGTCCGCCAGTACCGCGCCCTGCCCGGACAACCACCAGACGCCGTCCCCCGCGTACTGGGCCGGGACCGGTTCGCCCCGCATGCGCTGCGGCTCCTCGGAGGGCCGGCCGGAACGGACGTACGGCGACAACTCCCCCGGCGCCCACGACAACCCCTCCTCCCCCTCCTCCTCCACCCGTACCGCGAACTCCGACACCCACAGGGTCCGCCGCAGCACCTCCCCGCAGGAGACGGTGTCCTCGGAGTCCCGGAGGTACAGCCGGACCCTGGTGCCCGCCCGCAGGGCCGACCGGTCCGAGCGGACGCTGAAGAGCGCGCCGGGGCCGTCGATGTGCACGGTGAGGCGTTCACCGGCGCGCAGGTCGCGGCCGAGGCGGGTGGTGGTGACCCGGATCTCGTCGGCGAGCATGAAGTAGCTGAGCACCCCGACGCCGAACCGGCTGTTCGGATGGAACGCGATGCCCTCCGCGTCCCACTGGGCCCACTCGTCGAGGAACTCCCGCTGCTCCACGAAGCGGCTGCCCGCGAAGGCGAACAGACGGCGCAGTTCGTGGTGGCCCATGCCGATGCCGTTGTCGTGGCACTCGATGTAGGGGCGGCCGTTCTCCCGTCCCTGGGTGAAGACGATCTCGCCCTTCCAGTCGTCGCGTTCGCCGGGGTTCCTGCGGTTCCACAGCTCGGTGCGGGCCCGCCGGTAGCGGCAGGCGTCCAGGGCGTTCTGGTACAGCTCGCGCAGCGCGAGGGTGCGGTCCCGGTAGAGCTGCTCGCCCATGAGCAGGTCGCGGACCCGGTCGCCGTCGAGCCGGAACCGGACGTCGGCGGCCTCGTAGAGGGGGCGGCCGTCGGGGCGCAGGCCGGGGACGACCTTGCCGGAGCCGAAGCCGGCCGGGATGCCCCGGACCGCCGGGCGGGCGTCGTCCGAGCGGGCCAGCACGGCGCGCACCGTCCGGTCGAGGGTCTCGGTGTGCTCGCGGAGGGCCAGTTCGACGGCCTGGTGCGGGCACTCGGCGGAGAGCACCCGCCGCGCGCCGTCCGGCTGCCAGGCGAGTCTGCGCAGCGTCTCCCGGAAGGCCGCCCCGTCCACCGGTTTGCTGATGCCGAGGTGCTCGGCGACCAGCGGGGGCAGCAGCACCGGGTCGACGGCCATGTGGTGGGCGACGGTGAGCAGGGTGCCGACCCGGTCCCAGTCCACGGTGTGCTCGGCGGCGAGCTGGGCGGCGACGGTGTCCGGTTCCTCGGTGCCCGCCCGTTCCAGGTCCAGGCCGATGAGCCCGGCCAGTCTCCCGAGCCGGGCGGGGCTGAGCACCTGGCGGACGAGTTCCGGCTCGAACTCGGGCCCGCCGGGCAGGTTCTCCAGCCCGGCCAGTCCCGACCGGCGTACGGCGTCCCGGGTGCCGGGCAGCCGCAGCAGCCACTGCCGGGCCAGCCACCAGGCGACCGCGCGGGCCCCGTCCTCGTCGCCGCGCTCCCGGGCCCGGCGCTCCCGGTCCTGGAGCGCCAGGTGCCCGTTGCCGTACCGCTCGAAGGCCCCGCGGGTGGCGAAGCCGCAGCTCTCCTCCGCGGGCGGGCCGTCGGCAAGGGTCCAGGGGCGCAGCGGCCCGGCCAGGTGGGCGAGGCGGGTGCCGAACGCCGTGTACAGGTAGGGGCCGAGGACCAGGAGCGCGGCCTCGGTGAGGCTGAGGGCGGGGGCGCCGCGCAGCACGGTCCCGACGCAGAGGCCCATCCGCTGCTCGCACCCCGAGGGCCGCCAGATGTCCCCGTGGGCGGCGAGCCAGGCGTCGGAGGTGTCGGTCTCGTGCCCCCACAGCCCGACCAGCCGGGCCACGCCGTCCCGGACCTGGGCGACGGCCCGGCCCTTCTCCTCCTCGGTGAGGTTCCCGGCGCGCACCCGCAGCCAGGCCTCGTGGTCGAGGGCCGCCTTCTGCCAGGGGTGCTCGCCGACCGGCCGTCCGGTGCGGGAGTCGTGGCAGGGGAAGAGGAGCAGGCCGTCCTCGCCGGTGGCGTAGGTGACCTGGACGCACTGGTCGGAGTGGCCGCGGTCGCCGGCGGCGATGGCGCGCAGGCGGTCGTCGAGGACGGGTTCGAGCGCGGCGAGCGCGCCGGGTGCCGTCCTGTCCCCGGCCAGTTCGGTGAGCGCCCGGGTGAAGTAGGAGAAGCCGCCCGGGTCGTCCCCGGCGCCGGTGCGCTCCCCGGCGGCCGGTCCGGGTTCCCGGCCGTAGCCGGCGGTGCCGTAGCGGGCGCAGGCGTAGACGTGCGCGTACCGGGGGCGGCCGGGGTCGTCGGTGTCCTCGTAGCCGGTGCTTCCCTTGCCGTAGGAGAGCGTGTCGCCCACGGACTTGGTGAACGTCTCGAACGGGTCCCGGCAGGCGTCGACGGCGACGACGAGCTGGGCGGCGTCCGAGTTCATGAGGAAGGAACCGAACTCGATGCGCAGGCAGTGGTCCCGGAAGCGCAGGGAGTCGTACCGGGCCGGGCCGGTCACCAGGTAGTCGGAGCCGTCGGTGTGGAAGCCGTGGCCGGAGAGCAGCAGGAGCAGGTGGTCACCGGGGGCGGCCTTGCGCACGAACCGCTCGATCTCGTCCTCGATCGCCTGGCCGTGCAGGTCGCCGGCCTCCAGGACGGCCGCCTCCTGGTACCCGGCGTTCTCCAGAGTCTCCGCGAGCACCCGCAGTTCGGTGGTGATGAACGGCATCGAACGGAAGGCGGGGTCGACGTAGCCGTCCACGCCTACCAGCAGCGCGCGGAACCGCCGGTCCCTCCCGTCCGGTGCGCCCGGGTCAGTGCGCACCGTCGGCGGGCCGCGGGGTCAGGGTCAGCTGGATGGCTCCCGTGCGCTGGGCCTGGCCGCCGACGCCGAGGACGACGAACTGACCGGAGGCGGTGAGCTGGCAGGAGACCTGGACCTGGTCGATGCCCCAGCCGTCGGGGCCGGCCGCCTGGAGGCCGTCGAGCGCTTCGCGCAGGCCGTTCAGGGTGCGGGCGAGCTGGGCGTTGAGGTCGGCGGGCTTGAAGGTGCGGCGGCGCACCCGGCCGCCGTCGTCCTCGCCGCGCCGGCCGAATGATTTGTCCCGGGTCTCGCCCGGGGCGTCGTCCAGCACGAGGAACTCCAGTTCCCCGGCCGCCTCCGCGTCGGTCGGCCGCTCGGCGTACGACTCCATGCCCGCTCCCCCACACTTGTCACCGCACTCTGTGCCGATCATAGGGCGGATCTCCCGGTTCGAGGCAGGAGTTGGGGGCACTCGTCCGCCGGTGCGATGCGCCGGGGCGGCGACCGCACCGACCCGGAGTGACCGATTCCGCCCCCGCGGGACGTCTTGTGGGCCTTCGTCCCGTACGAGAGGCTGCTGCCCCGGGCGTCGCGCCCCCGGACGGCAGCACGACGGCACGGTGTCCGTGTGGCTACGGGGCGGCTACGGGGCGCACTTGTGCGGAGAGGTACGCGTGAGTAGTTAACAAAGGGCCGGATTGCCCACCCGAAGAGTGTGGGAAGGCTCCTGCGGTACACGTCCGGCAGGGACCCCGCGCGACCCACCTCCCCACAGTCATCCGCCCACCCACGTTGACGCGGACAGGAGCGGTCATGCCCGCCACGCACCACTCGTCACCACCCCCCACCGCGCACGGCACCGCACCACCCCGCGGCGCCGCGCCGTCCCCCTCCGGCGGCTCACCGGCCGTCGGGCGCATTCCCGTACTGGACGTCCGTCCCCTGGTGCAGCAGGGACGCCGGCCCGCCAAGGCCGTGACCGGAGAAACGTTCCGGGTGTCGGCCACGGTGTTCCGCGAGGGACACGACGCGGTCGCCGCCAACGTCGTCCTGCGCGACCCCGAGGGCCGCCCCGGCCCGTGGACGCCGATGCGTGAACTCGCCCCCGGCACCGACCGCTGGGGCGCGGACGTCACCGCCGGGGAGCCCGGCCGGTGGACGTACGCCGTCGAGGCGTGGAGCGACCCGGTCACCACCTGGCGGCACCACGCGCGCGTCAAGATCCCGGCCGGCCTCGACACCGCCCTGGTCCTGGCGGAGGGCGCCCGGCTGTACGAACGGGCCGCGGCCCAGGTGCCCGAGGACGCCGGCCGGCACTCGGTGCTGGCCGCGGCCGAGGCGCTGCGGGACGAGACCCGCCCGGCCGCTTCCCGGCTGGCGGCGGCGCTGACGCCCGAGGTGGACGTGGTGCTCGCCCGGTATCCGCTGCGCGAACTGGTCACCTCCTGCGAGCCGTTGCCGCTGCTGGTGGAGCGGGAGCGGGCGCTGTACGGGTCGTGGTACGAGTTCTTCCCCCGTTCGGAGGGCACCCCCGAGCGTCCCCACGGCACGTTCCGCACCGCCGCCCGCCGGCTCCCGGCCATCGCCGCGATGGGCTTCGACGTGGTCTACCTCCCGCCGATCCACCCCATCGGCACCACCCACCGCAAGGGCCCCAACAACACGCTCTCCGCCGGGCCGGACGACCCCGGGGTGCCCTGGGCGATCGGCTCCCACGAGGGCGGCCACGACGCGGTCCACCCGGACCTCGGCACGATCGACGACTTCGACGCGTTCGTCCGCCGGGCCGGTGACCTGGGCCTGGAGGTGGCCCTGGACTTCGCGCTCCAGTGCTCCCCCGACCATCCCTGGGTGGACAAGCACCCCGAGTGGTTCCACCACCGGATCGACGGCAGCATCGCGTACGCCGAGAACCCGCCGAAGAAGTACCAGGACATCTACCCGATCGCCTTCGACGCCGACATGGACGGCCTGGTCACGGAGACCGTCCGGGTGCTGCGGCACTGGATGGACCACGGGGTGCGGATCTTCCGCGTCGACAACCCGCACACCAAGCCGGTGGTGTTCTGGGAGCGGGTCATCGGCGAGATCAACGGCGCCGACCCGGACGTGATCTTCCTGGCCGAGGCGTTCACCCGGCCGGCGATGATGCACACCCTCGCCCAGATCGGCTTCCAGCAGTCGTACACCTACTTCACCTGGCGCACCACCAAGGAGGAACTCACCGAGTACCTCACCGAACTCTCCGGCGAGGCCGCCTCCTACATGCGGCCGAACCTCTTCCCCAGCACCCCCGACATCCTGCACGCCTACCTCCAGCACGGCGGCCGGCCCGCCTTCGAGGCACGGGCCGTGCTCGCCGCCACCCTCTCCCCCGCCTGGGGGATCTACAGCGGCTACGAGCTGTGCGAGAACACCCCGCTGCGCGAGGGGAGCGAGGAGTACCTCGACTCGGAGAAGTACCAGCTCAAACCCCGCGACTGGGAAACCGCCGCCCGCGAGGGCCGCACCATCGCCCCGCTGCTCACCCGGCTCAACACCATCCGGCGCGCCCATCCGGCGCTGCGCCAGCTGCGCGATCTCCACTTCCACTCCACCGACAAGGACGCGGTGATCGCCTACTCCAAGCGGAAGGGACCGAACACGGTCCTGGTGGTCGTCAACCTCGACCCCCACCACACCCAGGAGGCGACGGTCTCGTTGGACATGCCGCAACTCGGCCTGGACTGGCACGAGTCGGTGCCGGTGCGCGACGAGCTGACCGGCGAGACCTACCACTGGGGCAGGGCCAACTATGTGCGCCTCGAACCGGGCCGTCGGCCCGCGCACGTCTTCGCGGTTCTGCGACCGTCCACCCCGCAGATCGGAGGGTCACCCACACCATGATCGTCAATGAGCCCGTGCCGGACACCTTCGAGGACACCCCGGCCAAGGACCGCGACCCCGACTGGTTCAAACGAGCCGTCTTCTACGAGGTGCTCGTCCGCTCCTTCCAGGACAGCAACGGCGACGGCGTCGGCGACCTCAAGGGCCTGACCGCCAAGCTCGACTACCTCCAGTGGCTCGGCGTGGACTGCCTCTGGCTGCCCCCGTTCTTCAAGTCCCCGCTCCGGGACGGCGGGTACGACGTCTCCGACTACACGGCCGTGCTGCCGGAGTTCGGTGACCTGGCCGACTTCGTCGAGTTCGTGGACGCCGCCCACCAGCGTGGCATGCGCGTGATCATCGACTTCGTCATGAACCACACCAGCGACCAGCACCCGTGGTTCCAGGAGTCGCGCAAGGACCCCGACGGCCCCTACGGGGACTACTACGTCTGGGCCGACGACGACAAGCAGTTCCAGGACGCGCGGATCATCTTCGTCGACACCGAGGCGTCCAACTGGACCTACGACCCGGTCCGCAAGCAGTACTACTGGCACCGGTTCTTCTCCCACCAGCCGGACCTCAACTACGAGAACCCGGCCGTGCAGGAGGAGATGATCTCCGCCCTGAAGTTCTGGCTGGACCTCGGCATCGACGGGTTCCGGCTCGACGCGGTGCCGTACCTGTACCAGGAGGAGGGCACCAACTGCGAGAACCTCCCGGCCACCCACTCCTTCCTGAAGCGGGTGCGCAAGGAGATCGACGCGCAGTATCCGGACACCGTGCTGCTGGCCGAGGCCAACCAGTGGCCCGAGGACGTCGTCGACTACTTCGGCGACTATCCGAGCGGCGGCGACGAGTGCCACATGGCGTTCCACTTCCCCGTCATGCCGCGCATCTTCATGGCGGTGCGCAGGGAGTCCCGGTACCCCGTCTCCGAGATCCTCGCGAAGACCCCGGCGATCCCGTCCGGCTGCCAGTGGGGCATCTTCCTGCGCAACCACGACGAACTGACCCTGGAGATGGTCACCGACGAGGAACGCGACTACATGTGGGCGGAGTACGCCAAGGACCCCCGGATGCGCGCCAACATCGGCATCCGCCGCCGCCTCGCCCCGCTCCTCGACAACGACCGCAACCAGATCGAGCTGTTCACGGCCCTGCTGCTGTCGCTGCCGGGTTCGCCGATCCTGTACTACGGCGACGAGATCGGCATGGGCGACAACATCTGGCTCGGCGACCGCGACGCGGTGCGCACGCCCATGCAGTGGACACCGGACCGCAACGCCGGTTTCTCGTCCTCCGACCCGGGCCGGCTCTTCCTCCCGACGATCATGGACCCGGTCTACGGCTACCAGGTCACCAACGTCGAGGCGTCGATGGCGTCGCCGTCGTCGCTGCTGCACTGGACCCGCCGGATGATCGAGATCCGCAAGCAGAACGCGGCCTTCGGACTCGGCTCGTACACCGAACTGCCCTCCTCCAACCCGGCGGTGCTCGCCTTCCTGCGGGAGTACGAGGACGACCTGGTGCTCTGCGTGCACAACTTCTCCCGGTTCGCGCAGCCCACGGAACTCGACCTCAGCGCCTTCCACGGGCGGCACCCGGTGGAGCTGTTCGGCGGGGTCCGCTTCCCGGCCATCGGGGAGCTGCCGTATCTGCTGACCCTCGCGGGCCACGGCTTCTACTGGTTCCGGCTGCGCCCGGACACCGCCGTCGGCCCGTAGCCGGGCAGAAGGGCCGGGCGGGGCGGTTTCCACCGCCCCGCCCGGGGCACGCAACAGTAATCGCCCCCCGCCGAGCCCCCGGGGAAGGGACGCGCCGCCATGCCGGAAGCCGAGACCCGCACCCTCACCAGCACCCCCGCCCTGCTCGCCTCGCTCGACCCGCTCCTGCGGGAGTGGCTGCCACGGCAGCGCTGGTTCGCCGGCAAGGGACGCCCGGTCACCGGTTTCTCGCTCGTCGCCGCCACCGAACTGCTGCCGGCGGCCGGACCGCCGGACGGCCGGTCCGACCGGCCGGGCCTGCTCCACGTCCTGGTCCGCGCCCACCAGCCGGCCGTGCCCGCACCGGGCGCCCCTGAACTCCCGGGCGACTGCTACCAGCTCCTGATAGGCGTGCGCGAGGCGCTGCCGCCCCGGTTGGCGCCCGCGCTGATCGGGCACGTGCGGCAGGGACCGCTGACCGGACGCACCGTCTACGACGCCCTGTACGACACCCGGCCCGCCGAGGTGGTCCTGGAGGCACTGCGCAGCCGGGCCCGCGTCGGTGGGCTCCGTTTCGAACGGGACCCGGGCCAGGAGATCCGCACCGGCCTGGCCCCGCGCCTGATGACCGGCGAGCAGTCCAACTCCTCGGTCGTCTACGGGGATAGGTTCATCCTCAAGGTGCTGCGCCGGATCGTCCCCGGCGTCAACCCCGACCTGGAGCTGCCGCTGGCGCTGGCCCGCGCCGGCTGCCCCCGGGTGCCGGCGCCGACCGGCTGGATGGTGGCCGACCTGGCCGGCGAGACCTGGGTCCTCGGCGTGCTCCAGCCGTATGTGCAGGGCGCGGCCGACGGCTGGGAACTGGCCCTGCGGGAACTGGCCAAGGGCGAGGACTTCACCGGCGAGGCGCGGGAACTGGGCCGGGCCACCGCCGAGGTGCACACCGCGCTGGCCCGCGCCCTGCCGACCGTCACGCTGGGCCGCAGTCATCTGGAGCAGCTCGTCGCCGGGATGGCCGAGCGGCTGGAGCAGGCGGTGCACGCGGTACCGGCGCTGCTGCCGTACGCGCCGGGGCTGCGCTCGGCGTACACCGCGCTGGGTGCCCTGGCCGCCGAGGGGCGGACCTGGACGGCCCAGCGGGTCCACGGAGACCTCCACCTCGGCCAGTGCCTGCGCTCCCCCACCGGGCGGTGGTCGCTGATCGACTTCGAGGGCGAGCCGGCGCGGCCGCTCGCCGAACGCCGGCTGCCGCAGCCGGCCGCCCGGGACGTGGCGGGCATGCTGCGCTCCTTCGACTACGCCGAGCACGCCGCCGACGCCCCGCCGCCCGGCTGGGCCGCGGCCTGCCGCGCCGCGTTCTGCACCGGCTACGCGCGGGCCGGCGGGGTCGATCCGCGCACCGACCCGGTGCTGCTGCGGGCCTGCGAGACGGACAAGGCGGTCTACGAGGTGGTGTACGAGGCCCGGCACCGGCCCGACTGGCTGTCGGTGCCGATGTCGGCGGTGCGCCGCCTGGCCGCGCCCGAACCGGTCTGACCTCTCTCCTCTTCCCTGTCCTTAGGAGGCTCCTCCTGTGACCCCCCGTCCCCCGTCCAGTGGTCCGGACCCGAAGAAGACGGCCGAGGAACAGAACCCGGAAGCGAGGAAGGCGAAGCCGAGGGCTGCCGCCGGGAAGAAGACGGCGGACACGACCGAGGAGCCCGCCGCCGCCGCGGAGAAGACGGCTGCCGCCGGCAAGAAGTCGGCCGCGGCGAAGAAGAAGACGGCCGCGGTGAAGAAGACGCCCGCGGCGAGGAAGGCGGCCGGGGTGAAGAAGACGCCCCCCGCCGGCCAGAAGACGGCCGCGGGGAAGCAGACCGCCGCTGCCGGGAAGACCCCCGCCCGGCCTCGGAAGGAGCGGGTCCCGGCCCAGCGCACTACCGCCGGGGCCCCAGGCGCCTCTGCCGCTCCCGTCTCCCCCGCCCTCTCCCCCGTCGACCGGGAGCGGCTGCTCACCGGTACGCATCACGACCCGCACACCGTCCTCGGCGCCCATCCCGTGCCCGGCGGGGTCGCCTTCCGCGCCTTCCGGCCGTACGCGCGGGCGGTGACCGTGGTCGCCGGGGAGTTCCGGACCGGCCTGAGCGACGACGGGGAGGGGTTCTTCTCGGGGCTGCTGCCGCTGCCCGCGGTCCCGGAGTACCGGCTGCTGGTGACGTACGAGAGCGGGGTGCGGGAGACCGAGGACCCGTACCGCTTCCTGCCCACCCTCGGCGACCTCGACCTGCACCTCATCGGCGAGGGCCGGCACGAACGGCTGTGGGAGGCGCTCGGCGCGCATCCGACGACCTGGCAGGGCGTCGCCGGCACCCGCTTCGCGGTGTGGGCGCCGAACGCGCGGGGCGTCCGCGTGGCGGGCGGTTTCAACTTCTGGGACGGCACCGGCCACCCCATGCGGTCGCTGGGCTCCTCCGGGGTGTGGGAGCTGTTCCTGCCGGGGGTCGGCGAGGGCGAGCTGTACAAGTTCGAGATCACCCGGCCGGACGGCTCCCGCACCCTGCGCGCCGATCCGCTGGCCCGCCGTACCCAGGTGCCGCCCGAGACCTCGTCGGTCGTGACCGCCTCGCACCACACCTGGGACGACGCGCAGTGGCTGGCCCGCCGGGCGATGACGCCCGCGCACGAGGCGCCGTTCTCGGTGTACGAGGTCCACCTGCCGTCCTGGCGGCCGGGACGGACGTACCGCGAACTGGCCGAGGAACTCCCCGCGTACGTCAAGGACCTGGGCTTCACCCACGTCGAGCTGATGCCGGTCGCCGAGCACCCCTTCGGCGGGTCCTGGGGCTACCAGGTCACCGGGTTCTACGCGCCCACCGCCCGGCTGGGCACCCCGGACGACTTCAAGTACCTGGTGGACCGGCTGCACCAGGCCGGGATCGGCGTCCTCATGGACTGGGTGCCGGCGCACTTCCCGCGCGACGACTGGGCGCTGGCGGAGTTCGACGGACGGCCGCTGTACGAGCACTCCGACCCGCGGCGGGCCGCGCATCCCGACTGGGGGACGCTGGAGTTCGACTTCGGGCGGCGCGAGGTGCGCAACTTCCTGGTCGCCAACGCCGTGTACTGGTGCGAGGAGTTCCACATCGACGGGCTGCGGGTGGACGCCGTCGCCTCGATGCTCTACCTGGACTACTCGCGCGAGCCGGGCCAGTGGACGCCGAACGAGCACGGTGGCCGGGAGAACCTGGACGCGGTGGCCTTCCTCCAGGAGATGAACGCCACCGTCTACCGGCGCTGCCCCGGCGTGGTGACCGTCGCCGAGGAGTCCACCGCCTGGGACGGCGTCACCCGCGCCACCCACCACCGGGGTCCGAGCGGGTTCGGCGGCCTCGGTTTCGGGCTGAAGTGGAACATGGGGTGGATGCACGACTCGCTCCAGTACATGAGCCACGAGCCGGTGCACCGCAAGTACCACCACCACGAGATGACGTTCTCGATGGTGTACGCGTACAGCGAGAACTACGTGCTGCCGATCTCCCACGACGAGGTGGTGCACGGCAAGCGGTCCCTCGTGTCGAAGATGCCCGGCGACTGGTGGCAGCAGCGCGCCGGCCTCCGGGCCTACCTGGCCTTCATGTGGGCCCACCCCGGCAAGCAGCTCCTCTTCATGGGGCAGGAGTTCGCGCAGGGCGCCGAGTGGTCCGAGGCGACCGGCCCCGACTGGTGGCTGCTCGACCCGCAGTACGGGGCGGAGGCCGACCACCGGGGCGTGCGGGACCTGGTGCGCGACCTGAACGCCGTCTACCGGGACTCGCCGGCCCTGTGGCAGCGCGACACCGACCCCGCGGGCTTCGAGTGGATCGTGGGCGACGCGGCGGAGGACAACGTCCTCGCCTTCCTGCGCCGGGACGCCGACGGCACCCCCCTGCTGGCGGTCTCGCACTTCGCCCCGGTGGTCCGCGCCGACTACCGCCTGGGCGTCCCCGACGACGTCCCGGCCTGGACGGAGGTCCTCAACACCGACACGGCCCGCTACGGCGGCTCCGACGTGACCCGGCCCGGCCCGGTCAAGCCCGAGCCCCAGGGCTGGCACGGCCGCCCGGCGAGCGTCCGGCTGACGCTGCCGCCGCTGGCGACGGTGTGGCTGCGGCCGGCCTGAGCGGTCCGCCGGCGCGCGCGGGCGAGTCGTCCGAGGGACCATTGCCAAGGGGGCGGAACAGTCACTTCCTCCGACGGCAAAGGTGTGTTCGATCATGGCCACAGCGCGGGCCACGGGCCGGATCGGCGTGACGCACGAGTGGGGCGTCCTCAGAGAAGCGGTGGTCGGCCGCGTCATCGACTTCCGGGTGCCGGAGCAGCTCGGCGCGGGGCTGCCCGGCACCCTGGACTTCCTGCCCGCGCCGACCCGGAGCCGGCTGCCGGAATGGGCGGGGAGACCGTGGTCCGAGGCGGACCCGGAGGGGTACGGGCGGGCCGTCGCGCAGGCGGACGGGCTGGCCCGGTTCCTGGCCGGCCGCGGGGTGGCCGTGCACCGGCCCCGGGAGCTGACCGAGGCCGAGCTGAGCGCGTACGGCCGGGAGGGCGACCGGTTCAGCATGCAGACGTTCGTCCGCGACCCGATGGTCGTCGTCGGCGACCACGTCATCGAGACCGCGCTGCGGCTGCCGGCCCGGTTCAAGGAGCGGTTCGGGCTGCGGCCGGTGTTCGCGGAGGCGGTGGCGCGCGGGGCGCGGTACTCGGTGATGCCGCCGCCGGCGCCGTTCCCGCTGAAGGAGATGCCGACGGCGGCCGGACCGTTCCTGGAGGGCGGCGACGTCCTGCTGTTCGGCCGGGACGTGCTGGTGGGGTGCGGCCGGGGCGGCACGGCGTCCGACCGGGCGGGCGCGCGGTGGCTGGCGGACCTCCTCGGGGACGGCTACCGGGTGCGGACGGTGCCGCTCAGCGAGCGGGTGATCCACCTGGACGACGGGCTCACCGCCGTACGCGAGGGGCTGGCGGTCGTCTGCCGGGAGCAGTTCCCCGAGGGGGTGCCGGACCCGGTCGCCGGCTGGGAGCTGATCGACGTCTCCCTCGCGGACGCCGTGGACCTGCTGGCGGGCAACAGCCTGGTGCTCGCCCCCGGCGAGGTGGTCGTCGACGAGCGGCTGACGGACCTCGCCGAGGCCCTGACCGCCCGCGACGTCACCGTGCACACCCTGCCCTTCGACGCGGTCACCGTGTTCGCCGGCGGATTCCGGTGCGCGCACCACCCCCTGGTGCGCGAGCCGGCCGTCAACAACGCTGCGGGTCGATACGGCTAGGCCAGGTCCACCAGCCCCTTCGGCAGCGGCTCCGAGTGGAGCACCCCCAGCCGCTGCGTCGCCCGGGTGAGGGCCACGTACAGGTCGCTCGTGCCGTACCGGCCCGGCTCGACCACCAGGACGGAGTCGAACTCCAGACCCTTGGACTGGCGGGGGTCGAGGAGGACGACCGGGCGGGTCAGGTCGGGCTCGGCGCCCGCCGTCACCCCGTCCAGCCGCGCGGCGAGGCGGGCGTGCAGGTCGCGGGGGGCGATGACGGCGAGGCGGCCCTCGCCCGGGGTCAGTTCGGCGACCGCCCCGGCGACCGCGGCCGGGAGGTCGCCGGCGGCGCGCACCCAAGGGCGCACACCGGTGGACCGGACGGAGCTGGGCGGCTCGAAGGCGGGGTCCTCGGCGCGGACCACGGCCGCCGCGACGTCCATGATCTCGGCGGGGGTGCGGTAGTTGACGCCGAGGCGGGTGTGCTCGTAGCGGTCCTCGACGTACGGGGCGAGGATCTCCGCCCAGGAGCCGACGCCGGCCGCCTCGGCGGTCTGCGCCGGGTCGCCGACCAGGGTCATCGAACGGGTCGGGCAGCGGCGCATCAGCAGCCGCCAGGCCATCGGGGACAGCTCCTGCGCCTCGTCCACGATGACGTGGCCGAACGCCCAGGTCCGGTCGGCGGCGGCGCGCTCGGCGGCGCTGCGGTGGTCGTCCTCCTCCTGCCGCGCGGCGAACCGCTCGGCGTCGATGACGTCGTGCGCGGAGAGGACCTCGGAGTCCTCCTCGTCCTTGTCCTCGAACTCGTACGTCCGTGAGGCGTACGACACGTCCAGCACGCCCTGCGCGTAGGCGATCCGCGTCTCGCGCTCGCGGGCGGCCCGGTCCCGGGCGAGGCGGTCGTCCTCGCCGAGGAGTTCGGCCGCCTCGTCCAGCAGGGGCACGTCGGCCACGGTCCAGCGACGGGTCACCGGGCGGCGTACCGCGTCGGCGTCCCCGGGCGGCAGGAACTCCTCCGGCGCGGCGAGGAAGTCCGCGACCAGCCGGCGCGGCGTGATCCGGGGCCAGAGCCGGTCGACGGCCGCCCAGACCTCGGGGTTCTCGGCGAGGTCGTCGCGGATCTGGGTGATGTCACTGGCGTCGAGGAGGCTGCCGCCGTCGTAGGGGTCGGTGCCGATGCGCTCGGCGTACAGGTCGGTGAGGGTGTTGAGGATGTGGCCCTCGAAGTGCTCGCGGGCCGCGTTGTGCGGCAGTTTCGCGGCGCGGGCGCGCTCGCGGGCGACGCGCACCAGGTCGTCGTCGAGCATGAGGATCTCGCGCTCGTGCTCGATGGCGATCACCGGGTCGGGCAGCGCCTGCCGGGCGCGGACCACCTCGGTGAGGACGTCCGCCATGCCGGCCCGGCCCTTCACCGCCGCCGCCTCGGGGGTGTCCGTGGCCGTCGCCCGCACACCGGGGAACAGCTCGCCGACCGTGGCGAGCAGGACACCGGTCTCCCCGAGGGCGGGCAGCACCTCGCCGATGTAGCCGAGGAAGGCCGGGTTGGGACCGACGATCAGCACGGCGCGTCTGGCGAGCAGCTCGCGGTGCTCGTAGAGCAGGTACGCCGCGCGGTGCAGGGCGACGGCGGTCTTGCCGGTGCCGGGGCCGCCCTCGACGACCAGGACGCCCCGGTGCGGGGCGCGGATGATGCGGTCCTGGTCGGCCTGGATGGTCCGCACGATGTCGCCCATGCGGCCGGTGCGCGCCGAGTTCAGCGCGGCGAGCAGCACGGCGTCGCCGGACGGGTCCTCGTGGCCGGTGCGGGTCTCGTCGCCGACGTCGAGGAACTCGTCGTGCAGGGCGGTGACCGTCCTGCCCTCGCTGGTGATGTGCCGGCGGCGGCGCAGGCCCATCGGGGTGTGGCCGGTGGCCAGGTAGAAGGGGCGGGCGACGTCGGCCCGCCAGTCGATCAGGACCGGGGTGCGCTCGGCGTCGTCGGCGCGCAGTCCGATCCGGCCGATGTGGTGGACGTCCCCCGAGGTGAGGTCGAGCCGGCCGAAGCAGAGGGAGCCGTCCACCGCGTTGAGCGCGGCGAGCAGTCCGGAGCGCTCGGCGACCAGGATGTCCCGTTCCAGCCGGGCCTGCATCGGGGTGTCGCCGTGCGCCAGGGCGTCGGTGACCGAGGACTCGGTGTCCCCGCGGAGCGCGTCCACCCGCGCGTACAGACCGTCGATGAATTCCTGCTCGTGGCGCAATTCATCGTCCGGAAATCCAGAGTTCGGCGTGTTTGACAATTCTGCTCCCGCCCGGATATCATGTGCACATGAACTTCTATGCGGCTCATATGTGTATAAAGTCGCGAACCACCTAATGTACGCAAGGAAATCCCCCGAGCGCAATTGCTCGGGGGATTTGTTGTACCCGGGGGCGGGTCCAGGGGGGTCAGAGCGCGTCCGACAGCTCCTGGAGCAGCCGCCGCTTGGGCCGGGCCCCCACCAGGGACCGCACCGGTTCACCCTCCCGGAAGAGCAGGAACGTCGGCATCGACAGCACCTTGTAGGCGTTGGTCGTCTCCGGATTGTGGTCGACGTTCAGCTGGACCACCCGGAAGCGGCCGGCCTCCTCCTGTGCCAGGGCGCCGAGCACCGGCGCCATCTGCCGGCACGGCGGGCACCAGTCGGCGGTGAACTCCACCAGCACCGGCAGCTCCGACGCGAGCACCTCCGCCGCGAAATCCGCGTCCGTCACCTCGGCCACCCCGCTGATCACCATGTCTCTCCTCCCAGTTCGCAGCGCGGCTCCGGACACTCCGCAGCCGCCGCCTCGGCCCGCACCAGCTGCGCGGCCACCGTGCCCCGCACCCCGCGCAGCTCGCCGATCAGCGCGTCCAGCTCCGCCAGCTTGCGCCGGTACACCGCGAGCGACGCCGGGCAGACGTCCCCCTCGGGATGGCCGGCCCGCAGACACTCCACGAAGGGCCGGGTCTCCTCCAGGCCGAAGCCGGAGTCACGGAGCGTGCGGATCTGCTCCAGGAGCCTGAGGTCCCGTGCGTCGTAGGTCCGGTGCCCGTGGTCGTCCCGGCGCGCGGGCAGCAGCCCCCGCGCCTCGTAGTACCGCAGCGTGCGGGGCGTGGTCCCGGCGCGTGCGGCCAGCTCGCCGATTCGCATGGTGACGAACGTAGGCCCTGACGCGGACGTCAGGGCAAGGGGAGGGAAGGGCGCGGGCGTGCGGGCGAGAGGTCCGGGCGGCTGGGCGACGGGGGGAGATCCCAGCCGCCCGGGGTTCTCGGGGGCGGATCAGGCCTTGGCCAGTTCCTTGTCGTCGCCCCGCTCGGGCAGGTCGGCGGCGTCCTCGTCGCCGGAGCCGCCGTGCCCGCCGTGGCCGTCGTCCAGCAGGGTCCGCTCGTCGAACGGCACCCGGCCGGCCAGTACCTCCGCCACCCGGGCCTTGTCGATCTCCTTGGTCCAGGTGCCGATCAGCACGGTGGCCACCGCGTTGCCCGCGAAGTTGGTCAGGGCGCGGGCCTCACTCATGAAGCGGTCGATGCCGACGATCAGGCCGATGCCGTCGACCAGGGCGGGCTTGTGCGACTGGAGGCCGCCGGCCAGGGTCGCCAGACCCGCGCCGGTGACGCCGGCGGCGCCCTTGGAGGCGACGAACAGGAACAGCAGCAGCGGGATCTGCTCGCCGATGGACATCGGCGTCCCCATGGCGTCCGCGATGAAGAGGGAGGCCATGGTCATGTAGATCATGGTGCCGTCGAGGTTGAAGGAGTAGCCGGTCGGGACGGTGATGCCGACCACCGGCTTGCTGACGCCCAGGTGCTCCATCTTGGCGATGAGGCGGGGCAGCGCCGACTCCGAGGAGGACGTCGACAGGATCAGCAGGAACTCCCGGCCCAGGTACCTGAAGAGCGAGAGCGCGTTGACGCCGGTGCAGATCTTCAGCAGGGCGCCGAGGACCACGATGACGAACAGGACACAGGTGACGTAGAAGCCGAGCATCAGCACGGCCAGGCTCTTGAGCGCGTCCACGCCCGCCGAGCCGGTGACCGCGGCCATCGCGCCGAACGCGCCGACCGGCGCCGCCCACATGATCATGGCGAGGACGCGGAAGACCAGGCGCTGGATGTGCTCGACGCCGCGCAGCACCGGCCGCCCGGCATCGCCCATCGCCTGGAGCGCGAACCCGCACAGCAGCGCGACCAGCAGGGTCTGGAGGACCTCGCCCTCGGTGAACGCCGAGACGATCGTGGTCGGGATGATGCCGAGCAGGAACTCGGTGGTGTCCTTGGCCTCCGCGTCGACCTGCGCGTGCCCGGTCTCCTTGACGGCGTCGGTGACCGCGAGGCCCGTGCCCGGGTCCAGGATGTTGCCCACGATCAGGCCGATGGCCAGGGCGACCAGCGACATCACCATGAAGTAGGCGAGGGCGATGCCGCCGACCGCGCCGACCTTCGCCGCCTTGCGGACCGAACCGATGCCGAGCACGATCGTGCAGAAGATGATCGGCGAGATCATCATCTTGATCAGGTTCACGAAGCCGGTCCCGATCGGCTTCAGCTCGACCGCGAAGTCCGGCGCGATCAGGCCGACGGCGATACCGAGGGCGACCGCGACGATCACCGCGATGTAGAGATAGTGCGTGCGGTCCCGCTTGGCGGGGGGTGCGGCTGGTGCCGAATCGGCTGCGCTGGTCACGGCGGCCCTCCTTGGCGACGTCGGTGTCACCGGCGTGCGGCTCACGTCCGGGGGTGGGGGAACCCGGTGACTATCTCGCGGCCTGTGAGCGCGGTCACCCTTGCGTTCATTTAGTTCACCGCGCGACCGAGAGGGAGACTGACGGCATGCACCTGCGTGTCCCCCGCCCCCGCAGCCTGGCCGGCCAGCTCTTCGCCGTGCAGGCCGTGCTGATCGCGGTGCTGGTGGCCGGGTACGCGGTGTTCACCTACGTCAACGACCGGGGGCAGGCCGAGTCCGCGGCCGGCCGCGAGGCACGGGCGGTCGCCCTGGCCATCGCCGACTCGCCCTCGGTGCGGGAGGCGATCCGCGGCTCCGACCCGTCGGCGCGGCTCCAGCCGTACGCGGTGCGGGTCATGGCGGACACCGAGGTCGACTTCGTGACGATCATGAGTCCGGAGGGCACCCGCTGGACCCACCCGGACCCGGAGCAGATCGGCCGCGCCTTCCGGGGCCACATCGAGCCCGCCCTGGCCGGCCGGACCTTCACCGAGACCTACACCGGCACGCTCGGCCCCTCGGTCCGCGCGGTGACCCCGGTCCGGGACGGCGGCCGCGTCGTCGGCCTGGTCAGCGCCGGCATCAAGGTCGAGGAGATCAGCAGGCTGGCCCGGGAGCAGCTGACCGCCCTGCTCACCGCGGCGGCCGGCGCGCTGCTGCTCGGCGCGGTCGGCACGTACGTCATCAACGCGCGGCTGCGCCGGCACACCCACGGGATGAACGCCGCCGAGCTGAGCCGGATGCACGACTACCACCAGGCCGCCCTGCACGCGGTGCGCGAGGGCCTGCTGATGCTGGACGGGCGGCACCGGGTGGCGCTGATCAACGACGGCGGCCGGGAACTGCTCGGTGTGCGCGGCGAGGCGGTCGGCACGCCGGTCGCCGAGCTGGGGCTGCCGGCACCGCTGACCGGGGCGCTGCTGGCGGCGGAGCGACGCGTGGACGAGGTGCACCTCACCGCGGAGCGGGTGCTGGTGGTGAACACCTCCCCGGTCTCCGGCGGCGAGCGCCGCGGCACCGTGGTGACCCTGCGGGACGTGACCCAGCTCCAGTCCCTGATGGGCGAGCTGAACTCCGAGCGCGGCTTCTCGCAGGCGCTGCGCTCGCAGGCGCACGAGGCCGCGAACCGGCTGCACACGGTCGTCTCCCTGATCGAGCTGGGGCGCGCGGACGAGGCGGTGGAGTTCGCCACGGCCGAGCTGGAGCTGGCGCAGGCGCTGACCGACCAGGTGGTGGCGGCGGTCGGCGAGCCGGTGCTGGCCGCGCTGCTCCTGGGCAAGACGGCCCAGGCCAACGAGCGCGGCGTGGAGCTGGTGGTCTCCCCCGACTCCCGGCTCGACGACGGGCTGCTGCCGGCCTCCCTGCCCGCCCGCGACCTGGTCACCATCCTCGGCAACCTGATCGACAACGCGGTGGACGCGGCGCAGGGCGGCGTCCGCGCCCGGGTCACGGTGACCGCCCGCACGGACCCCGGCCGGCTCGTCCTGCGCGTCGCCGACACCGGCCCCGGCGTCGACCCGGACCACGCCGACCTGGTCTTCCAGCGCGGTTTCTCCACCAAGCCGGCCGGCCCCGGCGGACGCGGCCTGGGCCTGGCCCTGGTCCGGCAGGCGGTGCACCGGCACGGCGGCACCCTGACGGTGGCCGGCGCGGACGGCGGCGGCGCGGTGTTCGAGGCCGCCCTGCCGCTGGCCGGCGACCGGGCCGCGGCGGGCCCGGTGCCCTCCGGGGGCCCGGCGTGACCGGCGCGGGCGACCCCATCCGCGTCCTGGTGGTGGAGGACGACCCGGTCGCCGCCGACGCGCACGTCCTCTACGTCGACCGGGTGCCGGGCTTCACCGCCGTCGGCAGGGCCCACTCCGGTGCCGAGGCCCGGCGGGTGCTGGACCGCACCCCGGTCGACCTGCTCCTGCTCGACCTGCACCTGCCCGACGTGCACGGCCTCCAGCTGGCCCGGACCCTGCGCGCGGCCGGCTCCCGCGCCGACGTGATAGCGGTGACCTCGGCCCGGGACCTGACCGTCGTCCGCGAGGGCGTCTCCCTCGGCGTCGTCCAGTACGTCCTGAAGCCGTTCACCTTCGCCACCCTCCGCGACCGGCTCGTCCGCTACGCCGAGTTCCGGCGGACGGCGGCGGGCGAGGCCAGCGGCCAGGACGAGGTCGACCGCACCCTCGCCGCCCTGCGCGCCCCGGCACCGGCGGCCCTGCCCAAGGGCCTGAGCGCCCCCACCCTGGAACGGGTGACGGCCGCGCTGCGCGCCGGCGACACCGGGCTCACCGCGGCGGCCCTCGCCGAGCGGACCGGCATCTCCCGCATCACCGCCCGCCGCTACCTGGAACACCTCGTCGACACCGGCCGCGCGGCCCGCCGGCCGCAGTACGGGACGGTGGGGCGGCCCGAGTTGCAGTACCGGTGGGTGCCGGAACGGTAGCCGGGCGGCAACCCGGTGCCAAGTCCGGTGCCGGGCGGCAACCCGGTGCCAAGTCCGGTGCCGGGCGGCAACCCGGTGCCAAGTCCGGTGCCGGGCGGCAACCCGGTGCCAAGTCCGGTGCCGGGCGGCAACCCGGTGCCATGTCCGGTGCCGGGCGGCGGCCCCAGGGTCGCCCGCGCGGAGCGGTCGCGCACACCCTGCCGGAGTGACGTACGTCACGGGAATTCTTTGGGCGGGCTTCGGAGCATGCGTCCTTTTACGGCCGATGAGTTCCGATGGGCGCGATGATCTCCGGCGACTACGTTCACGGTGCATGCAGCGGTCGCCCAGCCGGCGCCGCTTCCGGTTCGACGCGGCGGGGACTTCCGGTCCCGCCCCGGCGGAGTCTTTGGGGGAGGACTCACTCATGCGCGGTCCGCACGCCACGGCCGGGCGCTCCTCGCGCCGCCGGCGCCGGTTCCCGGCACGGCCCCGGCGGGGCCCCGGCACCGAGCCTGTCCTCCTGCCGTGAGCGGCGGGCGCCCGCGCGCACCCGCCTCCCGTACTCCCGCCGGTGCCACGCGACCGTCGCAGGCCCGTCGAGGACTTCGCGTGACCAGGGGGCCGGCGCGATCGAGGCCGCGACGGACGGCCGCGTGAGGGAAGCGCGGCTCCCCGAACGCCGGCCAGAACACGGCGGCCGGCGGCGTCCCGCCCGTGCCGGCCGGCTGTCCGGGTGCCCGGGTGGGCACCGGTGACCGCGCCGCCCCGAGGCCCCATCCAGCAGACAGGAGTTGACGATCGTGAGACCGATCTCCCCCCACCCGCGTACCCGGCGTGCCCTGCGCGCCGTACGGGGCCTGGGCGCCGGCGTTTTGCCGCTGGCCCTGATCGTGGGCGTGCTGGGCACCGTCCCGGCCGGTGCCGCCGAGGGCACCGGCGTACCCGGTGACCTCCCTGCCGGTGACCGCGCCCAGGTCGTGGCGCTGTGGCGGGAGGGCGGTCCCGGCACCCGCGCCGCCGCCGAGGTCGCGCTCACCGGGACCGACGCCGACGTACGGCGCTTCCTCGACGCCGAGGCGCCCAAGGTCGTCCAGCAGGACCAGCGGGTCGCCGCCGCCCAGATCGCGAGCATCGGCGGGACGAGTCTGATCGACGCCGCCCGCAGCGCGCTCACCGGCACCCCCGACCAGCTGTCGGCCTTCCTCAAGGACGGCTGGAAGGACCCGCTGGAACAGGACCAGCGGGTCCAGATCGCGCGCATCGTGGACGCGGGCGGCCCCAACGTCCGGGACAAGGGACGCGCCGCGCTCGCGGGCACGCCCGAGGACCGGCAGGCGTTCCTGGACGACGTGCAGTACGAGCAGCAGGAGCAGGACGAGCGCGTCGAGGTCACCCAGATCCTCAGTACGGGCGGACCCAACGTGGTCGCGGCGGCGCGGCTCGCGCTGCGCGGCACGGCCGCCGACATCCACGAGTTCCTCGCCGTCGGCCAGTTCGTGGCGCTCGCCCGGGACCAGGAGCAGGCGACGATCGACGAACTCGCCGCGCAGGCCGCGAAGGCCGGCAGCAAGGCCGCCGCCGAGACGCGCAAGGCGCAGGACGCGGCCGACCGTGCCGCCGCCGCCGCGGCGCTGGCCAAGGAGGCCGCCGAGCGGGCCGCGCGTGAGACCGAGGCCGCGAAGGACGACTCCCTGCACGCCGCCTCGGCCGCCGCTCGCGCGGCGTCCGCCGCGAAGCAGGCGGCAGCGGCGGCGCAGCAGGCGATCAGCGCGGCCCGCGCCGCGAACGCCGCCGCGCGGGTCGCCGCGAACGCCGCCGCCCAGGCCGCCGCTGCCGCCGCCGGAGCGGCGCAGGCCGCGTCCCGGGCCCGTGGCGCGGCGGCCGACGCCGCCAGGGACGCCACCAAGGCGTCCGCCGCCCGGGAGGCCGCCGAGCAGGCCGAGAGCGCGGCGAAGGGCGCCCGCTGGGCGGCCGACGCCGCCGAACAGGCAGGGGTCGCCGCCACCCAGGCGGGTGTGGCGGCGCGTGCCGCGCTCGGCGCCGGGTCGAGCGCGGACGCCGCGGCCGACGCCGCCGACGCGGCCAACGCCTACGCCGACCAGGCCGGGGTGCACTCGGGTGAGGCAGCCGCCGCGGCTGCCGAGACCCGCCGCCACGCGCGCGAGGCGACCCGCGCCGCGAACGCGGCCGAGTCCCTCGCCAACCGTGCCGCGAGCGCGGCTTACGAGTCCCGCGAAGCGGCCGTGTCGGCGGCCGACCACGCGGAGAAGGCGGCGAAGGCGGCCCGGGAGGCGGCCGATCACGCGGGCGACGCGGCGACCGCCGCGCAGCAGGCCACCGCCCACGCCGCCGCGGCGAAGGAAGCGGCCGACGCCGCCACCGCCGCCGTCGACCGGGCCCAGGACACCTACGACCTGGCCCGCGAGGTCGAGGCGGAGGAGCTGACGGCCCGCACGAACGACGGCATCGACCGGGCCCGCGACCTCAAGGCCCAGGACGAGCGCGTCCGCGCCGAGGCGGCCGGGGTCGTCAAGCGTGGCACCGACCTGCGTGAGAAGGCCAGGGAGCTGGCCGGGCGGGCGGCCGACGCGGGCGCGGACACCGAGCAGCTCGTCCGTGACGGGCGGGCGATGGCCGTGGAGGCCATGAAGATCCGGGGCCCGTGGAGCCGCGCCGCCGCCGCGACGGCCCTCGCGGGCGGCACCGAGGACGTCCTCGCCTATCTGCGCACCGGCTGGACGCGGGCCGAACGCCTCGACACCCGGGCCGAGGTCGAGGAGCTGTGGATCAACTCCCCGTCCGCCAAGCTGCGGTCGGCCGCCGGGCAGGCGCTGACGAGCGAGGCGGCCACGGACACCTTCCTCACCGAAGGCCAGTTCGAGGCCGTCGAGGGCGAACTGCGCGTGTACGTCGCGCAGTTGATCGATGCCGGGGGTCCGGTCGTCCAGGAGCGGGGCCGTGCGGCGCTGACCGCCGGAACGGTGGACGCGCTGCGGGACTTCGTCACCTCGGGGTTCGAGGAGGCGCGCAGCCAGGACGAGCGCGTGCACGCCACCCAGCTCGTGGAGAGCGGAGGCCCCGAGGTGCGGGCCGCCGCGCGGATCGCGCTGGAGGGGCCCTCCTCGCTGCTGCACGCCTTCACACAGACCGGTGAGCCGATGGCCCGGCAGAAGGACCAGCTCGCCGCCACGCACGTCGCGCAGGTGCGGGGCGTCATCGCGGGGGCCCGGCAGATCGCGGCGACGGCGCAGCAGAACGCCGCGCTCGCGGCGAAGGCCGCCGCCGAGGCACGCCAGTCGGCGCAGGAGGCCAAGGACGCCGCGGCCGCCGCCCAGGCGTCCGCCGAGCTGGCGGCGGGTTACGCGGACGACGCCAAGCGCTCGGCCGACGACGCCGCCGCCTCCGCCGCCCAGGCCCGTGAGTCCGCCAACACCGCGCGCAAGGCGCAGGCTGACGCCGAGAACGCGGTCGTACGGGCGGTGAACTCCGCGGCGCACGCGCAGCGTTCGGCGGACGCGGCCGGCGCGTCGGCGAGCGAGGCGAGCGCCTCGGCCGAGCAGGCCCGGGCCTCCGCCGTGGCGGCGGGCAAGGACGCGGTGGCCGCCACACAGGCGTACTTGGGCGCCCTCACGGCCGCGGTCCAGAAGAAGCAGGAGGAGATCGCCCGCTGGGAGCAGATCAAGCGGCAGTACCTGGCGGACCATCCGATCGAGGAGCCGGACGAGGGCAACGACTGGATCCCGGACTGGCTGGAGGACACCGGGAGCAAGGTCCTCGACTACGGCGAGGCGATCCTCACCAGCCCGGACCTGTGGATCGGCGCGGCGGAGACCGGCGGCTCGATCTTCCTCATGGGGTTCGGCGCGAGCGAGGACCTGGCGGGCGGCGCGGTCTGCCTGACCGGGGTCGGCTGCCTCGCGGGGGCACCCGCCATCGCGATGGGCACCGGGCTCGTCGTCACGGGCGCCTACGGGACGGCCGACGGCATCTCCCGGATGAGCGACGGGCTGCGCACGGCGCTGCGCAACGCGGGCAACAACTCCACGGGCCGCACCTCGGCCGGCGGTGCCAACGAGCAGCGCGCGATGGATCTCGTGCGGGAGTACCCGGAGTACGGCAACGAGCTGCCGCTCACCATGAAGGACCCGCGCTGGCCCGCCTCGGAGGGCTGGGTCAAGATGGAGCAGACCGTGGACGGCGTCGAGATCCACTACGTGTGGAACAAGAACACCCGCACGGCGGAGGACTTCAAGTACAAGGACCGCTCGGACTGAGTGGGCGGAGCCACGAAAGGCAGGCACGCATGACGCAGCGGAGCGGGGCCGTGCCGGCGGACTGGCCGGAGGACGCCTGGCCGCCCGGCACCCGGGTGCGCGTGATCAAGGACCCGGAGTGGGACGGCCCGTACCAGGTGGAGTTCTCCGGCACCATCGCCGCGACGCTGGTTCCCTTCCCGGTGCGGGGCGGGCGCGGCCACGAGGGCGAACTCGTCTACGAAGTGCGGTTCGACGAGCCGCAGCGCGACAGCGACGGTCTCGGCCCCTACCGGGGCGGCGAGGTCTGGGGCCGCTACCTGGTGGCCGAGGACCCCGCCTGACCCACCGGCGTCCCGGCCCCCCGCGCGCCCTCGCCGAGGGCGCGCGGGGGGCCGGGCCGGCGCCCCCGCGCGCCTTCTGGCTCCGGTCACCCGAGACGTCCGTATTGACCTGACCGGTCCCTTCCTCCTACGTTCACCGAGCAGCCGTCCCGGCCACAGCGACGTGCCCGCAGGAGGTCATGCCCGTGCGCAGCACCGCCGTACTCCCGGCTCTCGCCGCACTAGCCCTCGCCGCCACCGCGCTCACCGCCTGCTCGGGCGGCGGCGGTGGTGACCCGGACACACTGAAGGTCTCCTTCAAGCAGTCGACGGACAACTCCGTCAAGGTGATGGACGAGTACCTCGCCGGCGTCAAGAAGGAATTCGAGAGGGCGCACCCCGGCAAGAAGGTCGAGTTCGTCCCCGTCAAGGCGCCCGACTCCGAGTACTACACGAAACTCCAGCAGATGCTGCGCTCCCCGAGGACCGCGCCCGACCTGGTCTACGAGGATACCTTCCTCATCAACTCCGACATCGTCAGCGGGTACTTGAGGCCCCTCGACCCGTATCTGGCGGAGTGGGAGGACTGGGACCGGTTCTTCGACACGGCGAAGGCGGCGGCGCGGGGCGAGGACGGGAAGACGTACGGCGTGCCGGACGGCACGGACACCCGGGGCCTGTGGTTCAGCAAGGACGTCTTCGCGAAGGCCGGGCTGCCCGCCGACTGGCAGCCCCGCACCTGGGACGACCTGCTGGACGCCGCCCGCGCCGTCAAGGCGAAGGTGCCCGGTGTGGTCCCGCTCAACGTCTACACCGGCAAGCCCGTCGGCGAGGGCGCCACCATGCAGGGCTTCCAGATGCTGCTGTACGGCACGGGCGACGGCACGTCGGACCCGCTGTACGACACGGCTTCGAAGAAGTGGCGCCCCGCGGGGAAGGGGTTCGCGGACGCCCTCTCCTTCGTGGAGACGGTGTACGAGGAGAAGCTGGGCCCGGACGTGTCCGACGCCCTCGACCCCCACATCATGACCCGGGTACGCGGCGAACTGCTGCCCGAGGGAAAGCTGGGCATCGCGCTGGACGGCTCCTGGCTGCCGCAGGACTGGCTGCCGGGAAGCGGACACGAGTGGCCCGAGTGGTCCGATGAGCTGGGGCTCGCGTACATGCCGACGCAGAACGGGCAGGCACCCGGCAAGGTCAGCATGTCGGGCGGCTGGACCTGGTCGATCCCGGCGAAGGCGGCCAACCCCGACCTCGCCTTCGCGTTCATCAGGACGCTCCAGACCAAGGCCAACGCCCAGAAGTGGTACGTCGCCAACTCCGGCATCGCCGTCCGCGAGGACGTCGCCGGCGACCCCGCCTACACCGGCGCCCAGCCCGGCACCGCGTTCTTCACCGGCCTCGTCGCCCACACCCACTACCGGCCCGCCTACCCGGCCTATCCGAAGGTGTCGGTCGCCATCCAGGAGGCCATGGAGAGCGTGACGACCGGTGACCGGTCGGTCGAGGAGGCGGTGCGTGCCTACGACAGCGCGCTGGAGGAGGCCGTCGGCGACCGGGTGGCCGGCCGGTGAGGCGGACGCGCCGGGCCCTGCTCCGGGCGGTGCCGGTCGCCCCCGCCGTCGTCCTGCTGCTGCTCTTCCTCGCCGGGCCGATCGCCTACTGCGTCGTCCTCGCCTTCACCGACCTCCAGCTCACCGGGCAGGCCGAGGAGTCCTTCGTCGGGTTCGACAACTTCCGGCGGGCGCTCGGGGACGACGCGTTCCTGAACGCCGTATGGCTGACCCTGGTGTTCACGGTCGTGTCGTCGCTGCTCGGGCAGAACACCCTGGGACTGGCGCTGGCCGCCCTGCTGCGGCGCGCCTCGAAGCCGGTGCGCACCCTGACCGGCGCCGTGGTGATCACCGCGTGGGTGCTGCCGGAGGTGGTCGCGGGGTTCCTGCTGTACGCCTTCTTCCGCCGCGAGGGCACCCTCAACGCCGTCCTCGACTGGCTCCGGCTGCCGTCGCAGAACTGGCTGTTCACCCTGCCGATCCTCGCCGTGTCCTTCGCCAACGTGTGGCGGGGCACGGCGTTCTCGATGCTGGTCTACTCGGCGGCGCTGGACGAGATCCCCCGGGAGGTCACCGAGGCCGCCGAGGTCGACGGCGCGGGCGGCCTGCGCCGGCTGTGGCACGTCACCCTGCCGATGATCCGCCGCGCCGTCGGCACCAACCTGATGCTCAACACCCTCCAGACGCTCTCCGTCTTCGGGCTGATCTGGGTGATGACGCGGGGCGGCCCGAGCGGCCGGAGCCAGACCCTGCCGCTGTACATGTACGAGCAGGCCTTCCAGAACAGCATGATCGGCTACGGCACGGCGGTCGCCCTGCTCATGCTGCTGATCGGCTCGCTGTTCTCGGTGCTGTACCTGCGGCTGCTGCGGACCGAGGCGTGAGAGGCCCGGCCGGTACGCCCGCCGCCCGGCGCACCCGCCGCCGGCTGGCCGCCGACGCGGGGCTGCTGCTGGCCGCCGCCGCGTTCGCGCTGCCGCTGCTGTGGGTGGTGCTGTCGGCCGTCGACCCGGACGCGGGCCTGCGCGTCCGGGTTCCCGACGCCCTCACCCTCGACCACTTCGACGCGATCCTCACCCCGGAGATCACCTTCACGCCGCTGCTCAACAGCCTGGTCCTGTGCGGCGGCGCGACGGCGCTCACCGTGGCCTGCGCGGCGCTCGCCGCCTACCCGCTCTCCCGGTTCCGGTCCCGCCTGAACCGCCCCTTCCTCCTCACCGTCCTCTTCGCCACCTCGCTGCCCATCACCGCGATCATGGTCCCGGTGTACGCCCTGTACGTCCGCGTCGGTCTCATCGACACCGTCCACGGCACGGTGTTCTTCTTCGCCGCCTCCCAGCTCCCCTTCGCCATCTGGCTGATGAAGAACTTCATGGACGGCGTGCCGAAGGAGCTGGAGGAGGCGGCCTGGGCCGACGGGGCCTCGGCGCTCCAGTCCCTGCTGCGGATCGTGCTGCCGCTGATGGGGCCCGGGGTGGCGGTGGTGACGGTGTTCTCGTTCGTCATGATGTGGGGGAACTTCTTCGTCCCCTTCATGCTGCTGCTCACCCCGGACCGGATGCCGGCCTCGGTCAGCGTCAACGAGTTCTTCGGCAACCGGGGCATGGTGGCGTACGGCCAGCTCGCCGCGTTCTCGCTCGTCTACTCGACGCCGGTGGTCCTGCTCTATGTCCTGATCTCGCGACGCCTGGGCGGCGGCTTCGCGCTGGGCGGGGCGGTCAAGGGGTGAGGTCATGGGGTGACGTAAGGGAAGGGACCGTACGTTCCTACGATCCGTGTTCCTGGCCGAACGGACCGTAGTGGAAACGCCCCCGGGCCCCTACCTTGTGGCCCGTGCCCCGACCCGACGCCCTTCCCGACCGCCCCGGCCGGCCCGCCGCCCCCTTCGACCCCCTGGCCGCCCACCGGTTCCGTACCGCCCTCGGCATGGGACCGGAACTCGTCGCCCGCGACCTCAGGGTGTCCTACGGACTGCCGCACGTCGGCCCGGATCTCGTCCTCGCCTGGGAGGGCGGCTCCGTCCAGCCCTCCGAGGCCGAGGTCAACGCCCTCGCGGGCACCCTGTGGTGCTCCCCCGCCGAGCTGCTGGCCCGCCCCCGGACGCTGCGCGAACACCGCCTCGCCCTGGGCCTCGGCCCGGAGGACGTCGCCCGCGCGGTCGGGCTCGACACGCGCTCCTACCTGCGGCTGGAGGAGAGGGACGCGTGGCGCGGCACCGACCGGCAGTCGGCGGCGCTGATCGCGCTGTTCGGTCTGGCGCCCGCCGAGTACGTCACCGTCAGCGGGCAGGACGAGCGGCTCGCCGAGCTGCTCACCAAGGCCGTGACCACGCGCTGGCAGGGGCACGCCCGCCAGATCGCCAAGCTCGTCCCGCTGGAGCGGGACGTGGTCGACGACGCCCTGCGCTCCCTGCACGCCGAGTACCGGGCCCGGATGGCCACCCCGCTCGGCCGCGACCTGCGCGACCGGGCCGCGGAGTACTTCTGGGCTGCCGTCGAGAAGGGGACCGGAGAAGGCGACCGGGGCGTGGGGCAGGGCTAGGGCCTGTCGTCCGGATCACGCCGCGGACGCGGGGCCTGGAAGGCACAGCCGATTCCCCGCAACCTGATCCGAACGACAGGCCCTAGAAGACCGACTCCGCCTCGTCCATCCGGTCCTTCGGCACCGTCTTCAGCTCGGTGACCGCCTCCGCGAGCGGCACCATCAGCACGTCGGTGCCGCGCAGCGCCGTCATCCGGCCGAAGTCGCCCCGGTGCGCGGCCTCCACCGCGTGCCAGCCGAAGCGGGTGGCGAGGACGCGGTCGTACGGGGTGGGCGTGCCGCCGCGCTGGACGTGGCCGAGGATGACCGGCTTGGCCTCCTTGCCGAGCCGCCGCTCCAGCTCGTACGCCAGTGCCGTGCCGATGCCCTGGAAGCGCTCGTGGCCGAACTGGTCGATCTCGCCGTGCCCGTAGTCCATGGTCCCCTCGGCGGGGTGGGCGCCCTCGGCGACGCAGATCACCGCGAACTTCTTGCCGCGGGCGAACCGCTCCTCGACCATCTTCACCAGGTCGGAGGGGTCGAAGGGCCGCTCGGGCAGGCAGATGCCGTGCGCGCCGGCCGCCATGCCGGACTCCAGGGCGATCCAGCCCGCGTGCCGGCCCATGACCTCGACGACCATGACCCGCTGGTGGGACTCGGCGGTGGTCTTCAGCCGGTCCATCGCCTCCGCGGCGACGCCGACGGCCGTGTCGAAGCCGAAGGTGCGGTCGGTGGAGGAGATGTCGTTGTCGATGGTCTTCGGCACGCCGACCACCGGCAGGCCCGCGTCCGACAGCATCCGCGCCGCGGTCAGCGTGCCCTCGCCGCCGATCGGGATCAGCGCGTCGATCCCGAAGTTCTGGATCATGTCCGAGGCGTTCTCGCAGGCCTCGCGGAGGCGGTCGCGCTCCAGCCGGGAGGAGCCGAGGATGGTGCCGCCGCGGGCGAGGATGCCGCTGACCGCGTTGAGGTCGAGGGAGCGGTAGCGGCCGTCGAGCAGACCGGCGTAGCCGTCCTCGAAGCCGATGACCTCGTCGTCGTAATTGTCGACCGCTCGGTGCACGACCGACCGGATCACTGCGTTCAGGCCGGGACAGTCGCCGCCTGCGGTGAGAACTCCGATACGCATCGTGCTGTGTCTCCTGCTCCCTGTCGGCACCGGTGAGGCACTCCCGATTCTTCCACGTCCACCCGGCGGCTGCCGACGTCGCACTGACGGGCGCCTTATCCATCGCCAGAGGTATTGTCAAGAGGGTTCCGCTCACCTCGGTGGGCGATTTTTGTGGCCGCCGCACGCCGGGACCAGCGGCGACCGGAGACGACGACGGAACGGAGAGCACGCGTGACGCGCAGCGTGTACGTAACCGGCATCGACCGCGGCGACGGCCGCCAGGTCGTCGAGCTGGGGGTCATGGAGCTGTTGACCCGGCAGGTCGACCGGGTCGGTGTCTTCCGCCCCCTCGTCCACGACGGCCCGGACCGGCTCTTCGAGCTGCTGCGCGCCCGCTACCGCCTCTCCCAGGACCCGGCGACCGTCTACGGCCTCGGCTACCCGGAGGCGTCCGCGCTCCAGGCCGAGCAGGGCACCGACGAACTGGTCTCCGCGCTGGTCGACCGCTTCCACCTGGTCGCCCGCGACTACGACGTGGTCCTCGTCCTCGGCACCGACTTCGCCGACACCCAGCTCCCCGACGAACTGGCGCTGAACGCCCGGCTCGCCAACGAGTTCGGCGCGTCCGTCATCCCGGTGGTCGGCGGCCGGGGGCAGGCCGCGGACCCGGTGCTCGCCGAGACCCGCAACGCCTTCCGCGCGTACGACACCCTCGGCTGCGACGTGCTGGCCATGGTCACCAACCGGGTGGCCCGCGAGGACCGGGACGCGCTCGCCGAACGGCTCTCCGGGCTGCTCCCGACGCCCTGCTTCGTCGTCCCCGACGAGCCCGCGCTCTCCGCGCCGACCGTCTCCCAGATCGCCCACACCCTCGGCGCGCGGGTCGTCCTCGGCGACGACTCGGGGCTGGCCCGGGACGCGCTGGACTTCGTCTTCGGCGGCGCCTCGCTGGCCAGGTTCCTCGGCGCCCTGACCCCCGGCTGCCTGGTCGTCACCCCCGGCGACCGCGCCGACCTGGTCATCGGCTCGCTCGCCGCGCACAGCGCCGGCACCCCGCCGATAGCCGGGGTGCTGCTCACCCTGGACGAAGTGCCGGGCGAGGACGTCCTCACCCTCGCCGCCCGCCTCGCCCCCGGCACCCCGGTGCTGGCCGTGCCGGGCAACAGCTTCCCCACCGCCGAACGGCTGTTCTCCCTGGAGGGCAAGCTGAACGCGGCCACCCCGCGCAAGGCGGAGACCGCCCTCGGCCTGTTCGAGCGGTACGTCGACACCGCCGCCCTGGACAAGCGGGTCTCCGCGCCGAGCAGCGACCGCGTCACGCCGATGATGTTCGAGCACAAGCTCCTCGAACAGGCCCGTTCCGACCTGCGCCGGGTCGTCCTGCCGGAGGGCACCGAGCCCCGCGTCCTGCACGCGGCGGAGGTGCTGCTGCGCCGGGGCGTGTGCGACCTGACCCTGCTCGGCCCCGTCGAGCAGATCCGCAAGAAGGCCGCCGACCTCGGCATCGACCTCGGCGGCTCGCAGCTCATCGACCCGGCCACCAGCGACCTGCGCGACCGCTTCGCCGAGCGGTACGCCGCCCTGCGCGCCCACAAGGGCGTCACCGTGGAACTGGCCTACGACGTCGTCTCCGACGTCAACTACTTCGGCACCCTGATGGTGCAGGAGGGCCTGGCCGACGGCATGGTGTCGGGCTCGGTGCACTCCACGGCGGCCACCATCCGCCCGGCCTTCGAGATCATCAAGACCAAGCCGGACGCCGACATCGTCTCGTCCGTCTTCTTCATGTGCCTGGCCGACAAGGTCCTCGTCTACGGCGACTGCGCGGTCAACCCGGACCCGGACGCCCGGCAGCTCGCCGACATCGCGATCCAGTCGGCGTCCACGGCGGCGCAGTTCGGCGTCGAGCCGCGGATCGCCATGCTGTCGTACTCGACCGGCACCTCCGGCTCCGGCGCCGACGTCGACAAGGTCCGCGAGGCCACCGAGCTGGTCCGCGCCCGCCGGCCCGACCTGATGATCGAGGGCCCGATCCAGTACGACGCCGCCGTGGAGCCGTCCGTCGCGGCGACCAAGCTGCCCGGCTCCCAGGTCGCCGGACAGGCCAGCGTGCTGATCTTCCCGGACCTCAACACCGGCAACAACACCTACAAGGCCGTGCAGCGCTCGGCCGGCGCGATCGCCGTCGGCCCGGTCCTCCAGGGCCTGCGCAAGCCGGTCAACGACCTGTCCCGCGGCGCGCTGGTCCAGGACATCGTCAACACCGTCGCCATCACGGCCATCCAGGCCCAGTCCCCGATCGAGAAGGCTGCCGAACAGTGAGTTCCCCCACCCGCGTCCTCGTCCTCAACTCCGGCTCGTCGTCGCTGAAGTACCAGCTGCTGGACATGCGGGACAGCAGCCGGTTGGCGGTGGGGCTGGTCGAGCGGATCGGCGAGCAGACCTCCCGGCTCAAGCACACCCACGTCACCGACGGCGACACCCGCGAGCAGAACGGCCCGATCGCCGACCACGAAGCCGCCCTGAAGGCGGTCGCCGGGGAACTGTCCCGCGACAGCCTCGGCCTGGACTCGCCCGAGCTGGCCGCGATCGGGCACCGGGTGGTGCACGGCGGGATGTTCTTCACCGAGCCCACCCTCGTCGACGACGAGGTGCTCACCGAGATCGAGCGGCTGATCCCGGTGGCCCCGCTGCACAACCCCGCCAACCTCACCGGCCTGCGCACGGCCCGGTCGCTCCGCCCCGACCTCCCCCAGGTCGCCGTCTTCGACACCGCCTTCCACACCACGATGCCGGAGTCGGCGGCGCGCTACGCCATCGACCCGAGGATCGCCGACCGGCACCGCATCCGCCGCTACGGCTTCCACGGCACCTCGCACGCGTACGTGTCCCGGGAGACCGCCCGGCTGCTGGGCAAGGACCCGGCGGAGGTCAACGTCATCGTGCTCCACCTCGGCAACGGCGCCTCGGCCTCCGCGGTCGAAGGCGGCCGGTGCGTGGACACCTCGATGGGGCTGACCCCTCTGGAGGGACTGGTGATGGGCACCCGGTCGGGAGACCTGGACCCGGCGGTCATCTTCCATTTGGAGCGCGTTGGCGGAATGTCCACGGACGAGATCGACACTCTCCTCAACAAGAGGAGCGGTCTGTTCGGTCTGTGCGGCGACAACGACATGCGGGAGATCCGGCGCCGCGTGGACGCCGGGGACGAAGCGGCGAAGCTCGCCTTCGACATCTACATTCACCGCCTGAAGAAGTACATCGGCGCCTATTACGCGGTCCTCGGACGGGTGGACGCGGTCGCCTTCACGGCCGGGGTCGGCGAAAACGCCGCACCGGTGCGGGAAGCTGCCGTGGCCGGCCTGGAGGGGCTGGGCCTGGCGGTCGACGCCGGGCTGAACGCCGTACGCGGCGACGGTCCCCGGCTGATCTCCCCCGAGGACGCCCGGGTGAAGGTCGCCGTGGTGCCGACCGACGAGGAATTGGAGATCGCGACACAGACGTACGCACTGGTCGAAAAGAACAGCCACTGAAGACTCGCCGAATTCACGGGTGAGCACCCCCGCGCCCGTTTGTAGCTTCCGCTAGGCGGAATATTCCGGAGCGAAACAAACCGATAGGATCGCCCCATGCGCCGTTCGAAAATCGTCTGTACCCTCGGCCCCGCGGTCGACTCCCACGAGCAGCTCGTCGCGCTGATCGAAGCCGGCATGAACGTGGCCCGCTTCAACTTCAGCCACGGCACCCACGCCGAGCACCAGGGCCGGTACGACCGGGTCCGGGCCGCCGCGAAGGAGACCGGCCGGGCCATCGGCGTCCTCGCCGACCTCCAGGGCCCGAAGATCCGCCTGGAGACCTTCGCCGAGGGCCCCGTCGAGCTGGTGCGCGGTGACGAGTTCACCATCACCACCGAGGACGTCCCGGGCGACAAGACGATCTGCGGCACCACGTACAAGGGCCTGCCCGGTGACGTGTCCAAGGGCGACCCGATCCTCATCAACGACGGCAACGTCGAGCTGAAGGTCACCGAGGTCGAGGGCCCCCGGGTGAAGACGATCGTCATCGAGGGCGGTGTCATCTCCGACCACAAGGGCATCAACCTGCCCGGCGCGGCGGTCAACGTGCCCGCGCTGTCCGAGAAGGACATCGAGGACCTCCGCTTCGCGCTGCGCATGGGCTGCGACCTGGTCGCGCTCTCCTTCGTCCGGGACGCCAAGGACGTCGCCGACGTGCACCGGGTGATGGACGAGGAGGGCCGCCGGGTCCCCGTCGTCGCCAAGGTGGAGAAGCCGCAGGCGGTCGAGAACATGGAGGACGTCGTCGCGGCGTTCGACGCCGTCATGGTCGCCCGCGGTGACCTGGCCGTCGAGTACCCGCTCGAAAAGGTCCCCATGGTGCAGAAGCGCCTCATCGAGCTGTGCCGGCGCAACGCCAAGCCGGTGATCGTCGCGACCCAGATGATGGAGTCGATGATCACCAACTCCCGTCCGACCCGCGCCGAGGCGTCCGACGTCGCCAACGCCATCCTGGACGGCGCCGACGCGGTGATGCTCTCCGCCGAGTCGAGCGTGGGCGCGTACCCGATCGAGACGGTCAAGACCATGTCGAAGATCGTCATGGCGGCCGAGCAGGAGCTGCTCTCCAAGGGCCTGCAGCCGCTGGTCCCGGGCAAGAAGCCGCGGACGCAGGGCGGTTCGGTGGCCCGTGCCGCCGCCGAGATCGCCGACTTCCTCGGCGGCAAGGGCCTGGTGGCGTTCACCCAGTCCGGCGACACCGCCCGCCGGCTGTCCCGCTACCGCGCGGTCCAGCCGATCATCGCGTACACGACCGACGAGTCGACCCGCAACCAGCTCGCGCTGAGCTGGGGCGTGGAGTCGCACGTCGTGCCGTTCGTCAACTCCACCGACGAGATGGTCGACCTGGTGGACCAGGAGATGGTGAAGCTCAACCGCTTCAATCCCGGTGACATCGTGGTGATCACCGCCGGTTCGCCCCCCGGCGTCCCCGGCACCACCAACATGGTCCGCGTCCACCACCTGGGCGAGGCCGTCCGCGGCAGCTGACCGTGCCGTACGCGGCTGAGGGCGCCCCCTGTGGCAGGGGGCGCCCTCAGCCGCGTACGGGTTGTGCAAGCGGTGCCGGCGGTTCAGTCGGTGATGTACTGGTGCAGTCCGGGGACGGTCAGCGTCCCGCCGAACTGGCCCGCCTGCACGACCTTCACGTTGGTGAAGTAGATCAGCGGGATGTCCAGCGGCGGCGGGTGCTCCGGGTCGAAGGTGATCGGGATCAGCCCCAGCAGATTGCCGGAGATGCTCTCCGTGTACATCACCGTGTCGCCGTCGGTGATCGTGGACGTCGACCCCTCGGCCGCCTGCACGTGGTAGGTCTTGCCGGTGGCGTCGTCGTGCACTATCTGGTGCAGGTCGCCGATGTCGGTGCCGTTGGAGATGACGTACTTCAGGACCTTCTTCGTGGTCCCATCGGCCGTCCGCACCTCGACGACCCCCTTGTACGACGCCCCCTTCAGCCTCAGCGAACTGGCCTCCAGCTCCCAGGGCCGGTTGGGCAGCGCGAGGTTGTTGTCGACCCCGCCCTCGGCGTCGGTGGCGATGGGGCAGTCCTCGGCGGCGCCGCTCTCCGAGGGAGACGGGCTCGCCGAAGCGCCGGGATCGGCACCGGCGCTGGCACCGGGGCCCGGGGAGGCGGTGGCCTCACCCCCGGCGCCCCCGGCGCCCCCGGCGCCCCCGGTCTCCACGGTGCCCCCGGTCTCCGCGGCGCCCCCGGCCGCCTCGGTCGCCTCCTGGACGGCCTCGGACGCCTCGCCGGGGGTGTCCTCCCCGTCCTCGGTGCCGGAAGCGCTCTCGGAGGCGGACGCGGACGCCGAGGCCGACGGGGTGGCCGAGGGGCTCGCGGGCTCCTCGCCGCCCTTGCCGCCGGTGAAGAGGTCCTCAAGGGCGTCGCCTATGCCCTGGAGCAGACCGCCGCCGCTCGCGGAGGCGGACGGCGAGGGGGAGACCGACGCGGGGGCGGAGGGCCCGGCCCCGGCCTCGGCCGGGTCGTCGTCCGCGTCCGCCTTGCTTCCCGTCGCCCCTTCCTCGGCCGCCCCGTCCCCGTCCCCGTCCCCGTCGTCGGAACCTGAATCCGGCGAAGAGGAGGAAGGGACGGAGGGCGAAGCGGAGGGGGTGGTGGCGGACGGGCTCGGCTCGGGGCTCGCGGACTCCTCCGCCGCGTCGTCCCCGCTCTCGCTCTCGGAGGGTGACGGCGAGGCACGGTCCTTGTCCGCCAGGGCCTCCACGCAGGCCTTGTACTCCTCGGCCGTGAGGCTCTTGGACGCGGTCGCCGGGTCGTTGCCGTCCGCCGCGGCGAGCGTCGGGGTGAGCCCCATGCCCATGAGGACCGCCGTCGGCATCGCCGCCAGGGCTATGGCCTTGCCGGCCGGTACGTGGAACCTGGTGAACAACGGCTTCCTGGGTGCCGCGTGGCGCGGCCCGGTTCTCACGCGGGACGCCTCCGCGTCAGCCCCGTGAGTCACCTCGTCAGCCGGCACTGTGCCTCCCGTTCGCCCCGGTGGCCGGGTTCGTTCCTGGCAGATGGTTCGGGTCGTCCACCGCGCTCCCGGGGGCCTCGCCCCGCGGCTTCTCCGGCGCCCACGACACGGCCATGGCTCCGCCGATCATCGAGAGCAGGAAACCGATGACGAAGCCGCCGAAGTTGGACACGGGGAGGGACACGAGGGCGAGCAGGATCGCCGCGACCCCCGCGAAGGTCCGTACGTGCTTCTGGAACCAGAGGCTGACGCCGAGGACGACCAGCAGCACACCGATGATGAGAGAGCCGGCGCCGGCCGTGGTGGACATCGCCACGGTCAGGTTGCCGAACTGCAGGTTGGCGTACGGGAAGTACATGATCGGGAAGCCACCGAGCAGGACGAACAGACCGGCCCAGAACGGCCGGGTGCCCCGCCAGTCTCGGAACTGCTGCCTGCGGCGGGTGAACTGGCCGTCAGCGGCAGGAGTCTCGGCGCTCATGGAAAACAGCTCCCTGGTGCGGCGTTGCTGTGGTGGTGATGTGCGGGTGGAACGGGCGGGGGCGCGGCCGGCCCCCACCCGTCAACGAGGGCTCAGTAGCACTCGATGTCCTTGCCGGACCCCTTCTTGAGCGACATGTGCAGACCGCTGAGCTTGAAAGTTCCGGCGGTGGTGGCCCACGCCGTCTGCTCCACGTCGGTCAGCTTGGCCTCGGTCGCCTGCTGGGCGAAGCCACGCGGATCCGCGTGATCGCCGCTCTTGATGCCCGGACCCTTGTCGATCGCCCCGGCCGCCACACCGATGTCGATGTTGCTGAAGGTGGCGTCCGCCTTCAGGTCCGCGACATCGATGTAGAGCTGCTCGGCGTAGACCATCTCCTGCTTCTTGGACGTGTCACCCGCTTCGAGCCGCAGGGTGACCGGGCCCAGCAGAGGGACGTTCGTGACGACCGACTGGCAGAGCTTGTCGATGTCGGCGGTCTTGAACGCCGAGACGGCCACGGCGTTACGGCCGGTCGCCCCGTCGTCGTAGGCCCCGTACTGCGAGAACCCGTGACCGGTCAGCTCCTTGGCGGTCACCTTGAACTGCTGCCCCGACACACTGAACGACGCGGCCAGCGCACCCTGCGCCAGAGCGACGCCTATCGCTGCCGTGGCGGCGACGCTGGGCACCATGACCACAGCGAACCGCTTCCATCTGGTCCCACCACGCACTGGGGACTCCATATTTCCTCCTTCTCGGACGTACATCTCCTGGCCTCGGCTCGCCCCCGGAACGGCGGCTCGGCCGGGCAGGGATGGGAGAAGTGCTACGTCCTCGGGAAGGAGAGCGCCCGCACTCGGCGGCGCGCACCACGCGCCCGAATCACCGGCGATCACCCCCGAGCGACAACCACTGGTCGCGCCTGACACACATCACGCACAACCTGCCGGACAGGCTTCGCCGAGCGGGCGAAGACCCCCCTGTCCTGGGTCCGGCTCCACTGCTGCCGGACCCGCCCGGTGGGGACCCCTGGTGGCCCGCGGCCCGATTGGCTGTCGGGGTGCGGGAAGGGACCGAGCGTGGCCGATCGTGGTGCATTCTCGGCGCCCGCACAAGGGGGTTCGTTACTGGCTGGTAACGGACGGGTCACCGACGATCCGCACAGGGTCCCCGCCCGGCGACGCTGGGTGCCCTCCGGGTAAGGGACAAGAACACCCGCATGATGACAGACCGGGACACCCGCCAACGGGTGACTTACTCGCAGTAACAGGCACCCGCATTACCAAGTTTTGGCAAAACGCTGCCGCAGCACCGCTCCGCCGACGCTTTTCGCCACTCCGGCACCGCCCGGCCGGAGAATCACCGGCCGGGCGGTGGGTCGGGCGGGGGGACGGTCAGAAGAGGGCGCGGGCGAGCGCCCGGCGGGCCGCCGCGACGCGCGGGTCGTCGGCGCCGACCACCTCGAACAGCTCCAGCAGCCGCACCCGTACGGTGTCCCGCTCGTCCCCGGCGGTGCGCCGCACCGTGTCGATGAGCCGCCCGAAGGCGTCCTCGACATGGCCGCCCACCAGGTCGAGGTCGGCGGCGGCGATCTGCGCCTGCGCGTCGCCCGGGTTGTCGGCGGCGTCCTTGCGCACCCGCTGCGGGTCCAGGTTCTGCACGCGCTGGAGCAACTCGGCCTGGGCGAGGCCCAGTTTGGCCTCCATGTTGCCCGGGTCCTCGTTCAGCACGTTCTGGTACGCGCGGACCGCGCCGCCGAGGTCGCCCGCGTCCAGCGCCTGGACGGCGGCCTCCAGGGCGGCGTCGTGCGGTCCGGCCGGGACGGCCTGGGCCTGCTGAGCGGCGCCCGGGTCGGCCTCGGGGTCGACGACCAGGCCGGTCAGGCCGAAGCGCTGCTCGGCGACCTGCACCAACTGGTCGAGGGTCTCGCGGATCTGGGCCTCGCCCGCCGCCCCCTGGAAGAGCGGCAGCGCCTGCCCGGCGACCACCGCGAAGACGGCCGGGATGCCCTGGATGCCGAACTGCTGCATCAGCATCTGGTTGGCGTCGACATCGATCTTGGCGAGCACGAACCGGCCGTTGTACTCGACGGCGAGCCGCTCCAGTACGGGGCTCAACTGCTTGCAGGGCTCGCACCACTCGGCCCAGAAGTCGATGACGACCGGGACCTCGGTGGACCGCTGAAGGACATCGCGCTCGAAGCCGGCCTCGTCGGCGTCGATGACGAGATCGGCCGGGGAGACGGCGCCGCCGCCGCCCTGCCGCGCGGCCTGGGCGCGCGCCTGCTCCGCCTTCGCCTTGGCCTCCTGGGCCGCCTTCACCGCGGCGAGGTCGACGACCCCGCTCATGGACATGTTCCGTGGCTGCATGCGCCTATCCTCCCCCGTACCGCGCGCGTCCGTGAAAAGCGGCCCGAAACCCGCTCTGATGTGTGCTGTGCGGCGCCGGGTCCCCACCTGACGCCCGTGGTCGTCGCTCCGGCGGGAGGGCGTCCCGCTTTCGCTACGAGTCGTAGCGTAATGGCAGCGGTGCCGCCCGCGGCAGGGCCTTCCGGTGATCTGCCTCACGGCCGCCCCCGGCAAACCCGGGGATAGGGTCGGGGGATGCCGAACCGCTCCCCCGCCGGCCGGGCCGGCCGCCCGCGCAGTGCCGCGGCCGACGCCGCGATCCTGGCCGCGACACGGGAGGCGCTGGTCGAGCTGGGCTGGTCGAAACTGACCCTGGGCGACGTGGCGACGCGGGCCGGGGTCGCCAAGACGACCCTCTACCGCCGCTGGGCGGGCAAGAACGAGCTGGTGGTCGACGCGGTCGCCGAACTCTTCGACGAACTGCGCCTGCCCGACCGCGGCTGCCTCGCCGCGGACATCGAGGGCGTGGTCCTCCAGTTCGCGGCGATCCTGGACCGCCCGGAGGCACGCAGCGGCCTGATGGCGGTCGTCGCCGAGTCCACCCGCGACCCGGCCCTGCGCGAACGCATCCGCTGCTCGATCGTGGCGCGGCAGAAACGTCTGGTCCTGGAGGGCCGCGCCCGCGCCCAGGCCCGCGGCGAACTGCCCCCCGAGCCCGACCCCGAGCAGGCCGCCCGCGCCGTCGACCTCATCTTCGACGTGGTCGCGGGCGCGGTGGTCCACCGCACCCTGGTGAGCGCCGAGCCGGCGGACGAGGAGTGGGTGCGGGGACTCACCCGGGTCCTGCTCCAGGGCCTCGCCTCCCGGACCGGCCCGGACGGCGGGCCCGCGTAGGCGCGGGGCGGGGGGTACGTACGGCGGGGGGCCGGGGCGCCTCAGAATCCCGCCGGTTCCGTGTACACCCCCCACTCCTCCCGCAGCACCCCGCAGATCTCGCCGAGGGTCGCCTCCGCGCGGACGGCGGTCAGCATCGGCTCGATCATGTTGGCGCCGGAGCGGGCCGCGTCCAGCATGGCGTCCAGGGCGGTCCGTACGGCCGCGTCGTCGCGGGCGGCGCGGCGGTCGCCCAGCGCCCGGACCTGCTCGCGCTCCACCTCGTGGCTGACCCGCAGGATCTCCAGGTCGCCGGTGACGGACCCGGTGTGCACGTTGACGCCGACGACCTTCTTGTCGCCCTTCTCCAGCGCCTGCTGGTAGCGGAAGGCGGACTCGGCGATCTCGCCGGTGAACCAGCCGTCCTCTATGCCGCGCAGGATGCCGGAGGTCATCGGACCGATGGGGTGCCGTCCGTCCGGGTGCGCCCGCAGCCCCCGCTCCCTGATCCGCTCGAAGATCTTCTCGGCGTCGGCCTCGATCCGGTCGGTGAGCTGCTCGACGTACCAGGAACCGCCCAGCGGGTCGGCGACGTTGCCGACGCCGGTCTCCTCCATCAGGACCTGCTGGGTGCGCAGGGCGATCTCCGCCGCCTGCTCGGAGGGGAGCGCGAGGGTCTCGTCCAGCGCGTTGGTGTGCAGCGAGTTGGTGCCGCCGAGGACGGCGGCCAGCGCCTCCACCGCCGTCCGCACCACGTTGTTGTACGGCTGCTGGGCGGTGAGGGAGACGCCGGCGGTCTGGGTGTGGAAGCGCAGCCACTGGGCCTTCTCGGTCCGCGCCCCGTACACGTCGCGCATCCAGCGGGCCCAGATCCGGCGGGCCGCGCGGAACTTGGCGATCTCCTCGAAGAAGTCGACGTGCGCGTCGAAGAAGAAGGACAGGCCGGGCGCGAAGACGTCCACGTCCAGGCCGCGGGAGAGGCCCAGTTCGACGTAGCCGAAGCCGTCGGCCAGCGTGTAGGCCAGCTCCTGCGCGGCCGTCGCCCCGGCCTCGCGGATGTGGTAACCGGAGACGGAGAGCGGCTTGTACGCGGGGATGCGGGCCGCGCAGTGCTCCATCAGGTCGCCGATGAGGCGCAGGTGCGGCTCGGGCTGGAAGAGCCACTCCTTCTGGGCGATGTACTCCTTGAAGATGTCGGTCTGGAGCGTGCCGTTGAGCACGGACGGATCGACGCCCTGGCGCTCGGCGGCGACCAGGTACATGCAGAAGACGGGCACGGCCGGGCCGCTGATCGTCATCGACGTCGTGACGTCACCGAGCGGGATGTCCCGGAAGAGGACCTCCATGTCGGCGGCCGAGTCGATGGCGACCCCGCAGTGGCCGACCTCGCCCAGCGAGCGCGGGTCGTCGGAGTCGCGGCCCATCAGCGTCGGCATGTCGAAGGCGACCGAGAGCCCGCCGCCGCCGTTGCGCAGGATCATGCGGTAGCGCTCGTTGGTCTGCTCCGCGTTGCCGAACCCGGCGAACTGCCGGATGGTCCACGTGCGCCCCCGGTAGCCGGTCGGGTACAGGCCGCGGGTGAAGGGGTACTCCCCCGGCCAGCCGATCCGCTCAAATCCCTCGTACGTGTCCCCGGGTCGCGGCCCGTACACCGGCTCCACGGGATCGCCGGAGAGCGTCGTGAAGTCCGCGTCGCGCTTGCGCGCCGCGTCGTACCGGGCCTGCCAGCGTCGGCGGCCCTCCTCTATGGCGTCAGCGTCCATGCTTCGAATTTACTAGGACGTCCTAGTATCTGTCGATGCCATACCGCCGTACGCGCGTACGGCGGTGTCGGCTACGCCTTGGCGACGGCCGGGCGGCCCTCGGTGATCCGCGCCTGGAGCTCCGGGGTGATCCGGCGCTCCACGAAGAACGCGGCGGTCGGGATCGTGCCCGCGAGGAGCACCCACAGCTGCTTCTTGACCGGCCACTTCGCCTTCGCGCCGAGGTCGAAGGCGAAGACGAGGTAGATGACGTAGAGCCAGCCGTGCGCGATGCTGACGACGCGGGTGAAGTCGTCGGCACCGTTCACATCCAGCAGGTACTTCGCGATCATGCCGAGGCACAGCAGGATCAGCAGCACGCCGGTGACGTACGCCATGACCCGGTAGCGGGTCAGCACGCTCTTTTTCATGCCCCCGAGCGTAACGAGACGTTCCGGGCGATCGTGCGGCGGGTGCGGCGGCGCGTCACTCCTCCTCGAAGTCGCCGGCGGCCACCCGCAGGGGGCGGAGCATCGCGAAGATCTCGGCGCATTCCTCTGCGTCGTAGGCGCCGAGGCCGAAGTCCATGGCCATCAGGTCGCGGGTGGCGGACTCGACCACCTCGCGGCCCTTGGCAGTGATCGCGGCGAGGGTGCCGCGGCCGTCGTTGGGGTTCGGGCGCTTGTCGACCAGGCCCGACCTGACCAGCCGGTCGACGGTGTTCGTCACCGAGGTGGGGTGCACCATCAGCCGCTCGCCGATCTTGGACATCGGCAGTTCCCCCGACTTGGAGAAGGTGAGCAGCACCAGCGCCTCGTAGCGCGCGAAGGTCAGCCCGTACGGCTTGACCACCGCGTCCACCTCGGCCAGCAGGATCTGCTGGGCCCGCATGATCGAGGTGATGGCGGCCATCGAGGGCACGCTGCCCCAGCGCCGCTTCCAGCTTTCGTCGGCGCGGGCGATGGGGTCGAAGGAGAGGCTGAGGGGCTTCGGCACGGCATCAGACCTTACCGGCCGGTCACATGCCGGTCAGCTCCGTCCCGCCTTTCGGACCGCCACCGCCCTGGGCACATCCGATCGACCGGGCACGGGCATGGCGGTCCCCGGACCGACATGCCGGATATGTCACGATAGGCAATGGATCGTTACGCATCGTTACCTCTGCTTCCAGGGAGCGGCATGTTCCGGCTGATCCAGACTTTCGCGGTCGTCACCGCCCTCGGGCTCGCCGCGGGCTGTTCCTCCGGCGCCGACGTGGACGAGGCGTCGGTGGCCGGTGCCCGCCAGAAGAAGGCGGCCGGACCCGCCTTCTGGGTCGACCCGGACAGCCCCGCCGCCCGGCAGGGCCGGCTCTGGCAGCGGCAGGGCCGCGCCGCCGACGCCGAACTCCTCCAGAGGATCGCCGGACAGCCCGCCGCGCTGTGGCCGGCCGGGGAGATCGATCCGACGCCGCTGGTGCGCCGGGCCACCCGGGCCGCGGCCGAGGCCGGCCAGCGGGTCCTGTTGACCGCCTACAACATCCCGCACCGCGACTGCGGCCAGCACTCCGCCGGGGGCGCGGCCGACGCGGACGCCTACCGGGAGTGGATCGGCCGGTTCGCCGACGCCATCGGGGACGCCGAGGCGGTGGTGGTGCTGGAGCCGGACGCCGTCGCCCACATCGTCGACGGCTGCACACCCCGCGAGCTGCACGCCGAGCGCGAGCGGCTGCTGGGCGAGGCGATCAGCCGGCTGAAGGCGCAGCCGCGGACCGAGGTGTACCTGGACGCCGGCAACCCGGCGTGGATCACCGACCCCTACGCGCTGGTCGAGCCGCTGGAGCGGGCCGGGATCGAAGGGGCCGACGGCTTCGCGCTCAACGTCTCGAACTTCCAGACGACCGAGGACACGACGGCGTACGGCAAGAAGCTCTCCGAGCGGCTGGGCGGCAAGCACTTCGTGATCGACACCAGCCGCAACGGCAACGGGCCGCTGCCCGGTGTCTGGTGCAACCCGCCCGGCCGGGCGCTGGGCACCCGGCCGACCACCGACACCGGGGACCCGGTCGTCGACGCCTACCTGTGGATCAAGCGGCCCGGGGAGTCGGACGGCACCTGCGAGGGCGGTCCGGCGGCGGGCCGGTGGTGGCCGGAGTACGCGCTGGGGCTGGCGCGTAACGCCGGGGCGTGAGGCCGGGGTGCGGGGCCGGGCGTGAGACCGGCTACTTCACCTGGACCCACTTCGCCTTCGACGGGGTGCCGTCGGCGTCGGTGACGAAGAGCATGTACCAGCCCGGCGGGACCAGGGCGCGGTCCTTCGGGATGTCGAAGGTGACCGCCTTGCCCTTCCTGGTCACCTCCAGCTCGATGGAGCGCTGTTCGACGTCGGTGGTGTGGGTGACCGCGCTGGGGCGCATCAGCCGGGCCCGGGCCACCCGGTCGGGGTGGTCGGTGCGGTAGGTGATCCGGTGGTCGGCGGCCAGGGTCTTCGGACCGCCCTTGAGCACCGGGCGGGCGGCGGAGCTGCGGTGCAGCGCGGGCGGGGTGAAGACCTCCATGCGCTGTTCGAAGTGGCCGAGCTTGGTGTTCTGCTGGTCGTCGAAGAGCGGGTCGGAGCCGAAGGTGGCGATGCGGCCGTCGGGCAGCAACAGCGCCTCGGAGTGGTAGTTGCGGCCCACGGCGGGCGAGGCGGCCTCGGTGAAGGCGTTGGTCTTCGGGTCGTAGACCTGGGCCTTGAGGATGTTGCTGGCGCTGCGGCCGCGGTAGTCCTTGGAGCCGTTGGACGTGAAGACGGTGTCGTCCGGCATGATCACGCTGTTCAGGTAGCGGGTGCCCTGCGGGAGGTCGGGACCGCGCTCGAAGGCCGGGGCGGCCTTCTTGAGGTCGACGACGGCCGTGCGCTCGGTCGACTTCCGGGACTCGCCGACCCCGCCGCCGCCGAGCACCATGACCTTCTGGTCCTGGGCCGGGGGCAGGAGGAGGGAGGCGGAGGTCTCCAGCTGGTCGGGATCGGTGAGGCCGGGGACCTTCTGGAAGGTGTTGGTCCGCAGGTCCCACAGTCCGGGTTCGCGGCCCTTCTCGGCGGGGCCGTAACCGGCGTTGGAACCGGAGTAGAACAGCTTGCCGCCCTTGGTGAGGAAGAGGGCGGGGTAGGTCGGGAAGTACCGCTTGGGGCCGGGCGACCACTTCTTGGTCTCCGGGTCGTAGATCTCGTTGTCGCCGGGGTCGATCACGCCCACGTCGTCCAGGCCGGAGGCGGCGAGGACGCGGCCGTCGTCGAGTCCGACGAGGGTCGGGTACCAGCGGGCCTTGTCCATCGGGCCGACGGGGATGTACTTCTCGGCGACCGGGTCGAACTCGTAGGCGGCGCGGATGCCCTGGAAGTCCTGCTTCTCCAGGGTGATCTTCTCGCTGAGGCCGTAGGTGTCGGCGGCCTCCTTGCCCTTCAGGCCGACGATCTCGTACTGGGCCTGGGTGTCGGTGACCGACAGCGGGCCCTTCTCCACGGCCTCCACGAAGACGCGGCGCTCACTGGCGGTGACCTTCGTCCGGTACGGCTGTACGACGCCCCGCTCGTCGCGGGTGATCTCGAACTCGCGCTTGGCCCGGGGGAGGGTGACGTCGAACTTCGAGACGTACTCGACGCCGGCGGGTGAGCGGAAGCGGGTGCCCTTGGGGAGGTGGACGGTCCTGTCCGGGTTCTCGTTCTTCACGCGCATGCCGCCGCCGGCCCGGTCGACCTCGCCGTCGAGGAGTTCGTAGCGGGCGGTGCCGCCGGCCACCAGGAGGCGGCCGTCGGGGAGCTGGGCGTGGCCGGAGCAGAAGAAGTCCTCCGGGGTGGGGACCTTCTTGAAGGTGTTCTTCTCCGGGTCCCACAGCACGGTGTCGAAGGAGCCGGCGTCGAACTTCTTCTGCTCGTTGCCGGAGCCCGCGACGATCAGCACCTTGCCGGTGTGCAGCAGGGCGGCGTGGATGGCGTTGGTGCGGTACTCCTTCGGGATGGCGACCTGGTCCCAGGAGCCGTACTTCGCCTTGTACGCCGGGCGGGAGATCTTGTACGCGTGGTACTTCTCGCCCGCGAAGTCGAGGGCGGCCGGGGCGTTGAGCGCGGCCAGGACCGCCAGGCCGCCGACGCCGAGGACGGTCTTCTTGGTCTTCTGCGAGGGCGTGTAGGCCATGGCCTAGTTGCCTCCTGTCATGGTGCCGGAGACGGTCGACGTGATGCCGGTGGCGGCGAAGGCGGGAGTGGCGGTGGCCGTGGTGGTGGCCGCCGTGTCGGGCTGGGCGGCGGGCTCGGGGGATGCCGCGGGGGCGGGTGCCGCCCTGCGGGCGCGCCGGGTGGTGACGGCCCAGACCGCGAAGGGAGCGAGCGAGATCGCCGTGGCGAGGAGGGTCCAGGTGCGCATGGCCACGTGGGTGTGGTCCAGGACGGCGGACCCGATCAGGGCGCTGACCAGGAGGAACGCCCAGGTGAGATGGATGCGGAAGGTGAGCGGGCGGTCGGGGCTGGCGCCTTCGCCCTTGGGGGTGACGACGAAGCGGCTGGGGCGGCGCAGGAGCGCTTCGCTGAACGACTTCAGGTAGATCGGGGCGGAGATCGCCGACATGGCCATGCCGGCCAGGCCGCCGGAGCCCTGGGGTTCGTGCGGGGAGACGTTGTGGCGGCGGTTCCAGAGGTAGAGGCCGACCTGGAGGGCGGCGGCGTCGCTGTAGAGCATCAGCCAGACGGAGGCGGCGACCTCGGTGCCGGAGGCTCCGAACCAGAGGAAGAGCAGGCAGCTGAGGACGCCGAGGAACCAGTTGACGGCCGTCATCGGGTAGTAGACGAGCATCAGGGTGTAGGAGAGGAGCCGGCCCTTCGGCATGGTGAGGACGGCCTTGCCGTACTGCTTGACGAGGGTCTCGTAGGTGCCCCTGGACCAGCGCATCTGCTGGGTGAAGAAGTCGGTCCAGGATGCGGGGCCCTCGCCGACGGCGAGCACGTCGGGGGTGTAGACGGACTGCCAGTGGTGGCCGGTGCGGGGGTTCTTGCGGCGGTGGATCTCGAAGCCGGTGGCCATGTCCTCGGTGATGCTGTCGTACAGGCCGCCGACCTGTTTCACGGCGGAGATCCGGACGACGTTGTTGGTGCCGACGAACATGGGGGCGCGGTAGCGGTTGCCGGCCCGCTGGATGAGGGCGTGGAAGAGGAACTGCTGGGACTCGGCGGCCTTGGTGACGGGGTTGTGGTAGTTGCCGTACACCTGGGGGCCGACGACGAAGGCGACGTCCGGGTCGCGGAAGTAGCCGAGCATCCGCTCCAGGAAGCCGGGGAGCGGGACGTGGTCGGGGTCGACGGACGCGAAGAAGTCGTAGGCGTCGCCGTGCATGGCGATCCACGCGTTGTAGTTGCCGTGCTTGGTGCGGGCCTTGTGGACGCCGGACTCCTGGTTCCACTCGGGGACGCCGTGGCGGGTGAAGTGGCGGACGCCCAGTTCGGCGCAGAGGGCCTTGGCGCCGGGGTCGTCGCCCTCGTCGAGGAGCCAGACGTCGAGGGTGCCGGGGTGGGTGATGCGGGTCGCGCCCTCCAGGGTGGCGCGGACCATGGCGAGGGGTTCCTTGCCGGGGACGTACGTGGTGAGGAAGGCGACGCGGGTGCCGGGCTCGGGGGTGACGGGGACGGGGTCGCGGGCGACCATCGTGGCGTGGGCGACGGAGGCGACGTTGACGACCATGAACAGCTCGATCAGGCCGATCGCGAGGAGCATGGTGACGTCGAGGGCGGTCAGCCAGGAGTCGGCGCCCTCTCGCTCCACCCAGTGGGTGGGCCAGACGAGGTAGACCAGCAGGGCGCCGGTGAGCAGCGGCGCGAGGGTCATCAGGAGGACGGCTTTTATTCGCCGGGGCTCGCGGGAGAGCAGCGAGGTGTACTGCACCCGGTACGCGCTCCCGGACGGCTCCGTGAGCGGACCGGCCAGTCGGCTGTGGGTGTCGTAGTCGTAGCCCTCCGGCCGCACAGCGTCCTCCAGTGAGTGGGGAGTGATACCCCTACGAAAGTGGAGAACTGAGGGCGTGTCGAACTGGGGGCGTCCAGGTGGGTGGGTGGTATGGGGTGCGCTGCGGGGGGGTGCGGTGGGATGCCCGCGGCGCCTGTCGGGTCCGGTGGGGACGCGCGTGGCGCCTCGGGCCGGCGGGTGGGGCGGGGCCGGGCGGGTCCGTCCCCGGAACGGCGCGGAACCGGCCGTTCGGGGAAGTGAACGGGGTGGACGCGCCAGCCGCCGCGGGCGGACACCCCCGCCCCGTCCCCTTCTCGCCGTACGCGACCGCGGCTACCGGCCGGGCGGCCGGCCGCGCCCGACCGCGGGCAGTCGTGCCGCCCGGGGCGGCGCGGGTGGGCGCGGCGGCCCCCCGGCAGCGCCGGGTTGCGCGGCACCCCCCGGCCTCAGCCCCGGCCCCGGGGCCGACGGGAGCGGACCGTCACTCGGAGAGATGCCGTTCCACCGTCGCGACCTTGGACGTCAGTCCGTCCGTCACGCCGGGACGGATGTCCGCCTTCAGGACCAGGGACACCCGCGGCGCCCGCGCCTCGACCGCCGCGACCGCGCGCTTGACGACGTCCATGACCTCGTCCCACTCCCCCTCGACGGATGTGAACATCGCGTCCGTCCGGTTCGGCAGCCCCGACTCGCGGACGACCCGTACCGCGTCGGCCACGTACTCCCCCACGTCCTCGCCGACGCCCAGCGGCGTCACGGAGAAGGCGACGATCATGCGTTCACGACCCCTTCCTGGCGGGCGCGGGAGGCGATCACCGCGTCCTCGGCCTCCCGCTTCAGCCGGCGCTCGGCGAAGAATCCGCCGGTGGGCAGCACGGAGAGGACGAAGTAGAGGGCTCCGGTGCCGAAGGACCACTTGGCCCGGTTCCACGCGTCCGCCCAGAAGATCACGTAGAGGACGAACAGCACGCCGTGGACCATGCCCATCACCGGCACGGCGTTGAAGTCGGTGGTCCGCTTCAGGACCGAGCAGACGAGCAGGAGGAGGAAGGAGATCGCCTCGGGTGCGGACACCAGGCGGAGGCGGCGGAGGGCTGCGGCGGTCTTGAGGTCCACGGGTGGTCACCTTCGGTGGGAGGGACGTCGACGATCATCTTGTGAACGTGCGCACAAGCGCCCGGCCATTGTGGCAAATCATCGAGGGGACCGGCCGGGCGGGTACGGCCTCGGTTACCTTCGCAGCGTGGCGATGTTCCGACTTCAGGGCAGCAAGGTGCTCGCCGTCGACATGACCGGGGACGCCGTCAAGGCGAAGAACGGCTCGATGGTCGCGTACGACGGACAGATGAGCTTCAGGAAACTGAGCGGCGGGGGTGAGGGGCTGCGCGGGATGGTGACGCGGCGGCTCACCGGGGAGCAGATGACGGTGATGGAGGTGAAGGGGCACGGGACCTGCTGGTTCGCGGACCGGGCGTCCGAGATCAACCTCGTGGCGCTGCACGGGGACAAGCTGTACGTGGAGGCCGGCAACTTCCTCGCGGCCGACGCCGGGTTGCGGACCGGGACCGAGTTCACGGGGCTGCGCGGCGCCTCGCAGGGCAACGGGCTCTTCACGACGAGCATCGAGGGGCACGGCCAGGCGGCGATCATGTCGGACGGGCCGGCGGTGGTGCTGCGGGTCAGCGCGCGGTACCCGCTGACCGTCGATCCGGGGGCGTACGTCGCCCACCAGGGGAATCTGCGGCAGTCGTTCCAGTCCGGTGTGACGTTCCGCACGATGCTGGGCGAAGGCGGCGGGGAGGCCTTCCAGATCCGCTTCGAGGGGGACGGGCTGGTGTACGTGCAGCCGAGTGAGCGGAACACGATCGCGGGGGATGTGTGACGTGGGGTTCCGGGAGATCAATCCGAAGATGGTCGAGGCGACGGTCGCGCCCGGTCAGCGGCTGTTCAGCCAGCGCGGCGCCATGCTCGCCTACCGGGGCGAGGTGTCCTTCACCCCGAACCTCCGGGGCGGGCAGGGCGGGGTCATGTCGATGATCGGGCGGCGGGTCGCGAACGAGGACACGCCGCTGATGACCGTCGAGGGCAGCGGGACCGTGCTGTTCGGGCACGGCGGGCACCATGTGCAGGTGATCCGGCTGGCCGGGGACACGCTGTACGTGGAGGCGGACCGGCTGCTCGCCTTCGAGGGGACGCTGGAGCAGGGGACCGTGTTCCTGGGCGCGCAGGGCGGGGTCATGGGGATGGTGCGGGGGCAGGTCAGCGGGCAGGGGCTGTTCACCACCTCGCTCAAGGGGCACGGCGGCGTGGCCGTCATGGCGCACGGGGGCGTGATCGAGGTGCCGATCTCGCCGGGGCGGCCGGTGCACGTCGATCCGCAGGCGTACGTCGCCCATCACGGTGACGTACGGAACAAGCTGTCCACGGCGCTGGGCTGGCGGGACATGGTGGGGCGCGGGTCCGGTGAGGCGTTCCAGCTGGAGCTGAGCGGGAGCGGCGCGGTGTACGTGCAGGCGTCGGAGGAGAAGCTGTGAGCGTGGTCCACCATGATCCGTCGACGCTGCCGGTCGACGACAACGTCAACCCGTACACCTTCTGCGTGGAGCTGGCGGGGAGCCAGTGGTTCCTTCAGAAGGGGAAGATGATCGCCTACTACGGGGCGATCGAGTTCAACGGGATCGGGCACGGGCGGCTGGACCGCCTGGTGCGGACGTCCTTCCATTCGCCTCTGCACGCGAGCGACTGGGTGGTGGCCGAGGGCTCGGGCAAGATGCTCCTGGCCGACCGGGCCTTCGATGTCAATTCGTTCGACCTGGAGGACGGCAATCTGACCGTTCGCTCGGGCAATCTGCTCGCTTTTCAGCCAAGTCTGTCGCTGAAGCAGTCGATCGTGCCGGGGTTCCTGACCCTGATCGGGACGGGGAAGTTCGTGGCCGCCTCGAACGGGCCGGTGGTGTTCATGGAGCCGCCGCTGCGGGTGGACCCGCAGGCCCTGGTGGGCTGGGCCGACTGCCCCTCGCCGTGCCACCACTACGACCACGGGTACATGACCGGCGTACTGGGCGGTCTGCGTGCGCTGACGGGGCTCGGCGGGGCGTCGGGCGAGGAGCACCAGTTCGAGTTCGTCGGGGCCGGGACGGTGCTGCTCCAGTCGAGCGAGGCGCTGCTGCCGGAGCAGCCGGCGGGCGGCACCCCGCACGAACCGGGCGTGCCCGGCGGCGGGGCGCACGGCGCGCCGGGGGCGCCGCCCGGCGCACCGCGCCTTCCCGGACAGCTCGGGGACCTCCAGCGTCGCTTCGGGCTGTGAGCGGTACCCTGCGGAGGGTGACGTCGAACGCGTGCGCACCGACCCCGGGGACACCCTCACTAGTTCGTCTTTCAACTTCTTAGGTAGACTTCATCCATGGAGACCGAGACGGCCACCCGCTGGCTGACCGAAGCGGAACAGTCCGCCTGGCGCACCCACCTGGAGGTCAACAAGCTGTTGTCCTACCAGCTAGAGAAGGATCTTCAGCCGTTCGGCCTGACCATGAACGACTACGAGATCCTGGTGAACCTCTCCGAGTCGGAGGACGTGCGGATGCGGATGAGCGACCTCGCCACCGCTACGCTCCAGTCCAAGAGCCGCCTCTCGCACCAGATCACGCGCATGGAGAACGCCGACCTCGTGCGGCGGGAGAACTGCGAGTCCGACCGCCGGGGCCTGTACGCCGTACTGACCGAGCACGGCATGGAGACCATGCGGAAGGTCGCCCCGCACCACGTGGCCTCGGTGCGCCGGCACTTCATCGACCTGCTCTCCCCCGAGGCGCTCACGGAGCTGGACAAGGCGCTGCGGCCCATCGCCGACCATCTGCGGGGGCAGCGCGGCCGTCCCTGAGACGCCAGGCCGTGTCCGGGAAGTCCCTCCGTCCGGCCGGCCGGAGGGCGGGTCACGCGGCGTCGGGTGCGTGCTCCCGCCGTGCCGGGCTCAGTCCCGTGGGCGAGAGTGCGTGCCGGGCGTCGCGGGGCAGGAGGGACTCCGCGGACGCGGCCCAGGGCCTGTCGTTCGGATCAGGTCGCGGGGGAATCGGCTGCGCCTTCCTCCACACCTACAACCACCACCGCTGCCACACCGCCCTCGGCGGCCAGCCACCCATCAGCCGCGTCAACAACGCTGCGGGTCAATACACCTGGAGCGCGGGCAGGCGCAGTTCGAACAGGGCGCCGCCCGCCGGTGCCTCACGGACGGTGAGCGTGCCCTCGTGGCGTACGGCGACGTCCCGGGCGATGGCGAGGCCCAGCCCGGCGCCGCCGTCGTCCCGGCTGCGGGCCGCGTCGAGCCGTACGAAGCGCGCGAAGATCCGGTCCCGGTCGGCGGCGGGGACGCCCTCGCCGTCGTCGGCGACCGCCAGCACGGCCGTGTCCCCCTCGCGGGCCACGGTGACCTCGACCGCCGACCGGGCGTGCCGCTCGGCGTTGTCCAGCAGGTTGGCCAGGACCCGCCCCAGCTGCCCGCGCGACCCCGCGACGGTCACGCCCCCCGCGGTCCGCACCCGCACCCCGGCACGCCCCGCTGCCGCCTCCCGGGCGAGCGCGGCGAGGTCCACCCGCGCGTCGCCCGGCCGCTCCCCCGCGTCCAGGCGGGCGAGCAGCAGCAGGTCGGCGGCGAGCCGCTGGAGCCGTACGGTGTCCTCCACCGCGCCGTCGACGTCGAGCAATTCGGGATGCGCGGCGCCCACTTCGAGCTGGGTGCGCAGGGACGCGATGGGGCTGCGCAGTTCGTGCGAGGCGTCCGCGACGAAGCGGCGCTGGCGCTCCACCGAGGTCTGGAGGGCGGCCAGGGTCTCGTTGGTGGTCAGGGCGAGCCGGGCGACCTCGTCGTGGGTGTCCGGGACCGGGACGCGGCGGGCGAGGTCCTCGGATGCGGTGATCGCGGCCATCTCCCGGCGGATGCCCTCCACCGGGCGCAGCGCGCGCCGGGTGACCAGCCAGGTGACGCCGGCGACGACGGCCGCGAGGCAGGGGAAGCCGATCAGCATGACGGTCAGCGCGGTGCGGACGGCGCCGTGCTCGGCGGAGAGCGGGGAGCCGGCGTGCACGGTGAGGGTGCCCCGGTCGTCGGTCTCCACGGTGACGGCGGCGAAGCGGTAGTCCTCCGTCTCGCCGTCGATCGTCGCGGAACCGTCGGTGACGGTGGTCCGGCCGCCGATCTCGCCGGGCTCCCGCCCCTCGTCCCGGTCGTCCTCGTCGCCGGCGGGGCGCCCGTCGGCGTCCGGACGCGGGCGTACGCCGGTGACGCCCGTGCCGCTGATCCGCTCCAGGTCCTCGCTGGCGGCAACCAGGACGCCGTTCTCGTCGGTCACCTGCACCGGCCGGTCGTCGACGTCCAGGGAGAGGTCGTCGTAGCGGGTGCCGGCGGCGAGCTGGGCGGCGACCTCCCGCGCGGAGCGTTCCGCGGCGGTGCCGGCCTCGCCGAGCAGGTTCGAGCGCAGGGAGAGCAGCACCGCGGTCCCGGCGGCGACCAGGGCGACGGCGACCACCAGGGTCGCGCCGAGGGTGGCGCGGGCCCGGACGGAACCGAACAGGCGGCTCACCGGCCCGCCTCCAGCCGGTACCCGGCGCCGCGCACGGTCCGGATGAGGTCGGCGCGCAGCTTGCGGCGCAGGGCGCTGACGTACACCTCGACGATGTTGGGGTCGCCCTCGTAGGCGAAGTCCCAGACGTGCTCCAGGATCTCGCCCTTGGAGACCACCTCGCCCGGCCGCAGCACCAGCTGCTCCAGTACGGCGAACTCCCGTGCCGTGAGGGTGACTTCCTCGCCGGCGAGGAAGACGCGGCGGGCTGCCGTGTCGACCCGCAGGTCTCCGAGGACGCGCACCGGGGAGGCCCCGGCACCCGGCCGGCGGCGCAGCAGCGCCTTGATCCTGGCCACCAGGACGACGTACGAGAACGGTTTCGTGAGGTAGTCGTCGGCGCCGGTGTCCAGGCCCTCCGCCTCGTCGTACTCCCCGTCCTTGGCGGTCAGCATCAGGATCGGCACCTCGTGGCCGGCGGCGCGCAGGGCGGCGCAGACCCGGTAGCCGTTCATGCCGGGCAGCATGATGTCGAGGACGACCAGGTCGTACGTGCCCTCCCCGGCCCGGTGCAGGCCCTCCCGTCCGTCGTGGACGACGTCCACGGCGTAGCCCTCGGCCGTCAGGCCCTTGGCCAGCGACAGGGCCAGTCGTTTCTCGTCCTCGACGATGAGCAGGCGCATGGGTCAAGGGTCGCGTACCCGAGCTGAAGATCGCTTCAGGTGGCTTCAGGTTCCCCTCAGCGTCGGTCCAGGACAGTGAGGACGTCGGCACAGACGCCGGCAGAACGGACCGACCCGGGAGGAAATCCAATGAAGCGCAACATCGTCATCGCCGTCGTCGCGGCCGCCGCGCTGGTCGGCGGAGGGACCGCCACCGCCCTCGCGGTCGGCGGGGACGACGGCACCGGCGGGAGCGGCGACCGGCGGGAGAACGTCCGGCAGGCCGCTTCCGGGGTAACGGCGGCCGAGGCGATCGCGGCGGCGCTGAAGGACACCTCCGGCACGGCCGTCTCCGCCGAGCTGGACGACGAGGACGAGGGCGGGAAGGCGGCCTGGGAGGTGGACGTCCTCGCCGGGGACGGCACCTGGCACAGCGTCCGGGTCGACCCGGACGGCGGCGGCGTCCTCGGCTCCCGCGCGGACGACGACGAGGACGGCACCGCCGAGGTGCGGGCGGCCCTGGAGAACGCCTCCGTCACCGCCGCCGAGGCGGCCGGAGCGGCGGCCGGCAAGGGGACCGTGACCTCCGTGGACCTGGACGACGACGGCACGGACCGGGGCTGGGAGGTGGAGACGCGGGCCTCCGGCGGCGGGGACGAGCGGGACTGGCGGGTCGGCCTCACCTCGGGCACCGTCACCGCCGACCGGGACGACGACGGCACGGACGGTTCCGAAGGTTCCGGCGACTCCGACGACGACTGACGGCCCCGGCGACTGACGGGCCGGAGACTGCTGCCGGCGCCGGAAAACGGCTGCCGGAGCCTGCCGGCGGGTGGCGGGGCCGGGAAGGGGCGCCCCGCGTCACCCCTCCGTGAGCCCCGCCACCAGTTCGTCGGCCGCGCGGTACGGGTCCAGTTCGCCCGCGACGATCCGCTCCGCCAGCGCGCCCAGACGGCGGTCGCCGTGCAGGTCGCCGATGCGGGCGCGCAGGGCCGTCACCGCGAGGGTCTCCACCTCGCGGGCGGCCCGCGCCCGCCGGCGCTCCGCGAGGACGCCCCGCTCCTCCGTCCACGCCCGGTGCTTCTCCAGGGCCTCCACGACCTCGTCGATGCCCTCGCCGCGGGCGGCGACCGTCTTGACGATCGGGGGGCGCCAGTCCCCCGGGGCACGGGACTCGCCGAGGCCGAGCATGTGGTTCAGCTCGCGCGCGGTCGCGTCCGCGCCGTCCCGGTCGGCCTTGTTGACGACGTAGACGTCGCCGATCTCCAGGATGCCGGCCTTGGCGGCCTGGATGCCGTCGCCCATGCCGGGGGCGAGGAGGACGACGGAGGTGTCGGCCTGCGAGGCGATCTCCACCTCGGACTGGCCGACGCCGACCGTCTCGACCAGGATCACGTCGCAGCCCGCCGCGTCCAGGACGCGGATGGCCTGCGGCGCGGCCCAGGCGAGGCCGCCGAGGTGGCCCCGGGTGGCCATGGAGCGGATGTAGACGCCGGGGTCGGAGGCGTGGTCGGACATCCGCACCCGGTCGCCGAGCAGGGCGCCGCCGGAGAAGGGGGACGACGGGTCCACGGCGAGGACGCCGACCCGTCGGCCCTGCTTGCGGTACGCCGTCACCAGCGCCGACGTGGAGGTGGACTTGCCGACGCCCGGCGAACCGGTCAGGCCGACCACGTACGCCCCGCCGGTCAGCGGGGCCAGCGCGGCCATGACCTCGCGGAGCTGCCCGGACGCCCCCTCCACCAGGGAGATCAGCCGGGCCACGGCCCGCGGCCTGCCCTCCCTGGCCTGAGCCACCAGTGCGGCGACGTCCTGCATGCGCACAGCTCCCTTCACGTCGTACCGGCCACGGCGTACCGGCCGGTCTCAGCTCTTCGGTACCCGGACGATCAGCGCGTCACCCTGGCCGCCCCCGCCGCACAGCGCCGCCGCGCCGGTGCCGCCGCCGCGCCGCTTCAGCTCCAGGGCCAGGTGCAGCACCAGACGGGCGCCGGACATGCCGATGGGGTGGCCGAGGGCGATGGCACCGCCGTTCACGTTCACCTTTTCGGTGGAGATGCCGAGGTCCTTCATTGACTGGGCGGCGACCGCCGCGAACGCCTCGTTGATCTCGATCAGGTCGAGGTCGGAGATGTCCAGGCCCTCCTTGCCGAGCGCGTGCCGGATCGCGTTCGACGGCTGCGACTGCAAAGAGTTGTCCGGCCCGGCCACGTTCCCGTGGGCGCCGATCTCGGCGAGCCACTCCAGGCCCAGCTCCTCGGCCTTGGCCTTGCTCATGACCACCACGGCCGCCGCGCCGTCGGAGATCTGCGAGGACGAGCCCGCCGTGATCGTGCCGTCCTTGCTGAAGGCCGGGCGCAGCCGGCCGAGCGACTCGGCGGTGGTGTCGGGGCGGATGCCCTCGTCCTTGCTGAACACCACCGGTTCGCCCTTGCGCTGGGGAATCTCCACCGGCGTGATCTCCGCCTCGAAGATCCCGTTCTTCTGGGCCGCCGCCGCCCGCTGGTGGGAGAGCGCGGCGATCTCGTCCTGCTCCTCGCGGGTCAGGCCGAGGCGGCTGTTGTGCTTCTCGGTGGACTCGCCCATCGCGATGTGCTCGAAGGCGTCGGTCAGACCGTCGTACGCCATCGCGTCGAGCAGTTCGACCGCGCCGTACTTGAAGCCCTCGCGGGACTTCGGCAGCAGGTGCGGGGCGTTGGTCATGGACTCCTGGCCGCCGGCCACCACGATGTCGAACTCGCCGGCCCGGATCAGCTGGTCGGCCAGGGCGATCGCGTCGAGGCCGGAGAGGCAGACCTTGTTGACGGTGAGCGCCGGCACGTTCATCGGGATGCCGGCCTTGACGGCGGCCTGGCGTGCCGGGATCTGCCCCGCCCCGGCCTGGAGCACCTGCCCCATGATCACGTACTGCACCTGGTCGCCGCCGATCCCCGCACGGTCGAGGGCGGCCTTGATCGCGAAGCCGCCGAGATCGGCCCCCGAGAAGGACTTCAGCGAGCCGAGCAGACGGCCCATGGGCGTCCGCGCGCCCGCGACGATCACGGAGCTGTTCGTAGTGGAAGCCATGTGCTGCGATCCCCTTACCGGCCTGCACGGCCGAGGAGTGAACGAGGGTTTACTCGAATGTACTGAGCGGTATGCGACCCGTCATCGGGCCGTCGGTGTGATCGCGCGCACGTTGCGTAACCACCCGGACAGCGCTCCACTGGTTCCATGTTGACGCGGATCGACCACATCGGGATCGCCTGTCATGACCTCGACGCGACCGTCGAGTTCTACCGGACCACCTACGGCTTCGAGGTGTTCCACACCGAGGTGAACGAGGAGCAGGGCGTACGCGAGGCCATGCTCAAGATCAACGATACGTCGGACGGCGGATCGTCCTACCTCCAGCTGCTGGAACCCGTCCGCGAGGACTCCGCGGTGGGCAAGTGGCTCGCGAAGAACGGGGAGGGTGTCCACCACATCGCCTTCGGCACGGCGGACGTCGACGCCGACGCGGAGGACATCCGGGGCAAGGGCGTACGGGTGCTGTACGACGAGCCGCGGCGCGGTTCCATGGGGTCGCGGATCACCTTCCTGCACCCCAAGGACTGTCATGGCGTCCTCACAGAACTGGTCACTTCGGCGGCTGTTGAGTCACCTGAGCACTGACCCTCGTACATAGGGGCCGGTAGGGTTGGGTGCGGTCGCCGCTCGATCCAGGGTGACCCGGTCCCGTCGTCACGCGTGGGACCGTACGCCGGGGTCCGGGTTTCGGGGGACGAGCGCCGGGGCAGCAGCACATGCTCCGCCGTTGATCTGACACCATTCCCCGGGGGCCCCGGTTCGCAAGGACGGTCGGGGTTCGTTCGGAGAGTGTTGCGACCAGGGGACGGATGGGACCGCGCAGTGCGGGGCTACGAGAGCCAGGAGCGAGAGCCGGCGGCTGACGTCGACCACCTCTCTCGGTTCGAGGCCGAGATGAAGCGGCTGAGGACCGAGCGGGAAAAGGCGATCCAGCACGCCGAGGACCTCGGCTACCAGGTCGAGGTGCTGCGCGCCAAGCTGCACGAGGCGCGCCGCACCATCATGTCCCGGCCCGCCTTCGACGGCGGCGATCTCGGGTACCAGGCCGAGCAGTTGCTGCGCCAGGCGCAGGTGCAGGCCGACCAGATCCGGGCCGACGCCGAGCGGGAGCTGAGCCAGGCCCGCGCGCAGACCCAGCGCATCCTCCAGGAGCACGCCGAGCAGGCGGCCCGGCTCCAGGCGGAGCTGCACCAGGAGGCGGTCAACCGGCGCCAGCAGCTCGACCAGGAGCTGGCCGAGCGCCGGCAGACCGTCGAGTCCCACGTCAACGAGAACGTGGCCTGGGCCGAGCAGCTGCGCGCCCGCACCGAGCAGCAGGCCCGCCGGCTCCTCGACGAGTCCCGCGCGGAGGCCGAGCAGTCCCTGGCCGCCGCCCGCGCGGAGGCCGAGCGGCTGACCGCCGAGGCCCGCCAGCGGCTGCGGAGCGAGGCGGAGTCGGCCCGCGCCGAGGCCGAGCAGATCCTGCGCCGCGCCCGCGCCGACGCCGAGCGGCTGCTGAACACGGCCGCGGGGCAGGCCCAGGAGGCCACCGACCACGCCGAGCGGCTGCGCACCTCCACCGCCGGCGAGGCCGAGGAGGCCCGGCGCCGCTCCCAGGAGCTGACCCGCGCCGCCGAGCAGCGCATGTCCGCGGCCGAGGAGGCGCTGCGCAAGGCGCAGGCCGAGGCCGAGAAGCTGGTCGCCGAGGCCAAGGAGAACGCGGCCAAGGCCCTCGCCGGCGCCGAGGCGGCCAACGAGACGCGGACCCGCACGGCCAAGGAGCAGGTCGCCCGGCTGGTCGGCGAGGCCACCAAGGAGGCCGAGGCCACCAGGGCGGAGGCCGAGCAGCTCGTCGAGGACGCCCGCGCCGAGGCCGAGAAACTCGTCGCCGAGGCCGCCGAGAAGGCCCGCACGATCACCGCCGAGGAGACCGCCACCCAGCTCTCCAAGGCCGCCCGCACCGCCGAGGAGGTGCTCAACAAGGCGTCGGAGGAGGCCAAGCGGACCACCAGGGCCGCCGCCGAGGAGGCCGAGCGCATCCGCGGCGAGGCCGAGGCGGAGGCCGACCGGCTGCGCGCCGAGGCGCACGACATCGCCGAGGAGCTCAAGGGCGCCGCCAAGGACGACACCAAGGAGTACCGGGCCAAGACGGTCGAGCTCCAGGAGGAGGCCCGCCGGCTGCGCGGCGAGGCCGAGCAGCTGCGCGCCGACGCGGTCGCCGAGGGCGAGAAGATCCGCGCCGAGGCCCGCCGGGAGGCGGTCGCGCAGATCGAGGAGGCGGCCAAGTCCGCCGAGGAGCTGCTCGCCAAGGCCAAGGCGGACGCCGACGAGCTGCGGCAGGCCGCGACCACCGACAGCGAGAAGGTCCGCACCGAGGCCATCGAGCGGGCCACGGCCCTGCGCCGGCAGGCCGAGGAGACCCTGGAGCGCACCCGCGCCGAGGCCGAGCGGCAGCGCGCGGACGCCGCCGAGGCGGCCGACGCGCTCCGCGCGGACGCCGAGCGCGCCGCCACCGAGCTGCGCGAGGAGACCGAGCGTGCCGTCGAGGCCCGCGCGTCGGAGGCCGCCGAGGAGCTGACCCGGCTCCGGACGGAGGCCGAGGAGCGGCTCGCCTCGGCCGAGCGGGCGCTGGCCGAGGCCCGTGAGGAGGCCGGACGCATCCGGCGCGAGGCCGCCGAGGAGGCCGAGCGGCAGCGCGTCGAGGCCGCCGAGCGCGTCCGCGCCCTCCAGCAGCAGGCCGAGGAGGAGGCCGAGCGGCTGCGCACCGAGGCCGCCGCCGACGCCTCCGCCTCCCGCGCCGAGGGCGAGGCCGTCGCCGTACGCCTGCGCACGGAGGCGGCGAGCGAGGCCGAGCGGCTGAAGTCGGAGGCGCAGGAGAGCGCCGACCGGGTGCGGGCGGAGGCGCAGAGCGCCGCCGAGCGGCTCGCGGCCGAGGCGTCCGAGACGCTGGCCGCCGCGCAGGAGGAGGCGGCCCGGCGCCGCCGCGAGGCGGAGGAGCTGCTCGGTTCGGCCCGCGAGGAGGCCGGCCAGGAGCGCGAGCGGGCCCGCGAGCAGAGCGAGGAGCTGCTGGCCTCGGCGCGCACCCGCGTGGAGGAGGCGCAGGCCGAGGCGGTCCGGCTGGTCGAGGAGGCCGACCGGCGCGCCACCGAGATGGTCTCCGCGGCCGAGCAGCACGCCACGCAGGTGCGCGAGTCGGTGGCCGGGCTGCACGAGCAGGCCCAGGAGGAGATCACCGGGCTGCGCAGCGCCGCCGAGCACGCCGCCGACCGCACCCGGCGCGAGGCCGAGGAGGAGGCGGACCGGGTCCGCTCCGACGCCTACGCCGAGCGGGAGCGGGCCGGCGAGGACGCGACCCGGCTCAGGCGCGAGGCGCAGGAGGAGACGGAGGCCGCCAAGGCGCTCGCCGAGCGGACCGTCTCCGAGGCGATCACCGAGGCCGAGCGCATCCGCTCGGACGTCGCCGAGCACGCCCAGCGGGTGCGTACCGAGGCGTCCGACGCCATCGCCGAGGCCGAGCAGAGCGCGGCGCGCACCCGGGCGGACGCCCGGGAGGACGCCAACCGCATCCGCTCCGACGCCGCCACCCAGGCGGACACCCTGATCACCGAGGCCCGCGCGGAGGCCGAGCGGCTCACCACCGAGACGGCCGCCGAGACCGACCGGCTGCGCGCCGAGACGGTCGCCGAGACCGACCGGATGCGCGCCGCGGCGTCGGAGACGGTCGCCCAGGCCGAGGAGGCCGCGTCACGGGCCCGCGCGGAGGCCCGGGAGGACGCCAACCGCATCCGGTCGGAGGCGGCGACGCAGGCGGACCGCCTGATCACCGAGGCGCGGTCCGAGGCCGAGAAGCTGACGACGGAGACCCTCGCCGACACCGACCGGCTGCGCACGGAGACGGTCGCGGAGGCCGAGCGGGTCCGCACCGAGGCGCTGGCCGAGGCCGACCGGGTCCGGGCCGAGGCCGCCGGGGACGCGGAGCGGCTGCGGGCCGAGGCCGCCGAGACGGTCGGTTCGGCGCGGCAGCACGCGGAGCGCGTCCGCACCGAGGCCCAGCGGGTCAAGGCGGAGGCGGCGGCCGAGGCGGAGCGGCTCACGGCGGCGGCCCGCGAGGAGGCCGAGCACACCCTCGACGAGGCCCGCAAGGACGCCAACAAGCGGCGGTCGGAAGCGGCCGAGCAGGTCGACAAGCTCATCACGGAGACCACGGCCGAGGCCGACAAGCTGCTCACCGAGGCCCAGCAGCAGGCGCAGAAGACCACCGCGGACGCGGAGGCGCAGGCCGACTCCATGGTGGGCGCGGCCCGTTCGGAGGCCGACCGGATCGTCGCCGAGGCGACGGTCGAGGGCAACACCCGGGTGGAGAAGGCCCGTACGGACGCCGACGAGCTGCTGGTCGGGGCCCGCCGGGACGCCACCGCCATCAGGGAGCGCGCGGAGGAGCTGCGCGAGCGGCTCACCGGCGAGATCGAGGAACTCCACGAGCGGGCGCGGCGCGAGGCTGCCGAGACCATGAGGTCGACGGGTGACCGCTGCGACGCGCTGGTCAAGGCCGCCGAGGAGCAGCTCGCCAAGGCGGAGGCGAAGGCCAAGGAGATCGTGTCGGAGGCCAACTCCGAGGCGGGCAAGGTCCGTATCGCCGCGGTGAAGAAGGCCGAGGGGCTGCTGAAGGAGGCCGAGCAGAAGAAGGCCAAGCTGGTGAAGGAGGCCGAGGAGCTGAAGGCCGAGGCGATCCGCGAGGCGCGGCGCACGGTCGAGGAGGGCAAGCGCGAACTGGAGATCCTGGTCCGGCGCCGCGAGGACATCAACGCGGAGATCTCCCGGGTGCAGGACGTGCTGGAGGCGCTGGAGTCCTTCGAGGCACCGGCGGTCGGCGCCAAGGACCCCGGTGTGAAGGCCGGAGCGACGGTGGGCGCCCCTCGTTCGGGTGGCAAGTCGTCAGACGGGTAGCGTGGAGACCGAATTCGGTGTCTCCTGGGACCTTTGGCTACAACCCTCGGCTAGACCCTTGACCAAGACTTTGGCAAGCCGTCGGCGTGTCCGCCACTCAAAAGAGGTGTCATTCTCCAGATCAAACACGCATACGCTCGATGACACACCGCATTGGCCCCTAGGATTCCACCTATCACCTCACCGGTCTCATTCGACAGGAACCCCATGAGCGACACTTCCCCCTACGGCTTCGAGCTTGTGCGGCGTGGGTACGACCGCGCTCAGGTGGACGAACGTATCTCCAAGCTCGTCTCCGACCGTGACAGCGCTCTCGCCCGCATCACCGCTCTGGAAAAGCGCATCGAGGAGCTTCACCTCGAAACCCAGAACGCCCAGGCCCAGGTCAGCGACGCCGAGCCGTCGTACGCGGGGCTCGGCGCGCGGGTCGAGAAGATCCTGCGGCTCGCCGAGGAAGAGGCGAAGGACCTGCGCGAGGAGGCCCGGCGCGCGGCGGAGCAGCACCGTGAGCTGGCCGAGTCGGCCGCCCAGCAGGTGCGCAACGACGCCGAGTCGTACGCGACCGACCGCAAGGCCAAGGCCGAGGACGAGGGCGTCCGGATCGTCGAGAAGGCCAAGAGCGACGCGTCGCAGCTGCGTGCCGAGGCGCAGAAGGACGCGCAGTCCAAGCGGGAGGAGGCGGACGCCCTCTTCGAGGAGACCCGCGCCAAGGCCGCGCAGGCCGCCGCCGACTTCGAGACCAACCTGGCCAAGCGCCGCGAGCAGTCCGAGCGGGACCTGGCCTCGCGTCAGGCCAAGGCCGAGAAGCGCCTCGCGGAGATCGAGCACCGCGCGGAGCAGCTCCGCCTGGAGGCGGAGAAGCTGCGCACGGACGCCGAGCGCCGCGCCCGCCAGACCGTGGAGACGGCGCAGCGCCAGGCCGAGGACATCGTGGCCGACGCCAACGCCAAGGCCGACCGCATCCGTTCGGAATCCGAGCGCGAGCTGGCCGCCCTCACCAACCGCCGCGACTCCATCAACGCGCAGCTCACCAACGTGCGCGAGATGCTGGCGACCCTCACGGGCGCCGCGGTGGCCGCCGCCGGCACGCCGTCGGAGGACGACTCCATCTCCCGCGGGGTGCCCGCCCAGCAGTCCCGCTGACGTCCGTACCCGGGTCGGACCATTGACGTAGCCCTCTGCCACTGGGGTGGCAGAGGGCTACGCCGCGTTCTAGCGTGGGCGGCATGATCGAGCTCTCGGGGCTGACCAAGCGGTACGGCGAGAAAGTGGCGGTGAACGACCTGACCTTCACCGTCCGGCCGGGGATCATCACGGGTTTCCTCGGCCCCAACGGCGCGGGCAAGTCGACGACCATGCGGATGGTGCTGGGGCTCGACCGGCCCACCGCCGGTGACGTCCGCATCGACGGCCGGCACTACCACGAGCTGAAGGACCCGCTGACGTACATCGGCGCGCTGCTGGACGCCAAGGCGGTGCACGGCGGGCGCAGCGCCTACCATCACCTGCTCTGCCTCGCCCAGGCCAACGGCATCCCCGCGCGGCGGGTGCACGAGGTGCTGGACACGGTCGGTCTGACGGCGGTGGCGAAGAAGAAGGCCAAGGGGTTCTCGCTGGGCATGGGGCAGCGGCTCGGCATCGCGGGCGCGCTGCTCGGCGATCCGCGCATCCTGATGTTCGACGAGCCGGTCAACGGACTCGACCCCGAGGGCATCCACTGGATCCGCAATCTGATGAAGACCCTCGCCGCGCAGGGCCGTACCGTCTTCGTCTCCTCCCACCTGATGAGCGAGATGGCGCTGACGGCGGACCACCTGGTCGTCATCGGCCAGGGCAGGCTGCTGGCGGACACCTCGATGGCCCGGTTCATCGCGGAGAACTCGCGTTCCTACGTCCGTGTCCGCACCCCGCAGCGGGAGCGGCTGCTGGACGTGCTGGCCACGGCCGGGATCGCGGTCGCGCCGGGCGGCGGGGAGGCGCTGGAGGTGGACGGCGACAAGGCCGAGGCGATCGGTGAGCTGGCCGCGCGGCACCAGATCACGCTGCACGAGCTGAGCCCCCAGCGGGCCTCGCTGGAGGAGGCGTTCATGCAGCTCACCGCGGAGTCGGTGGAGTACCACGCGCACGACGGGCAGCCGGCCGCCGGACCGCTCCCGCCGCAGGCGCAGGGGCAGGCGCAGGGGCAGGGGCAGCGGCCGTGGGGCAGCGACTGGAGGAAGGGATGAGCATGGCGGCGACGCAGGTGGTCCGGTCCGAGTGGACCAAGATCCGGTCGGTCGCGTCCACCGTGTGGACGCTGGGGCTGGCCGTGGTCGTCACCATCGCCCTCGGCATGCTGATCTCGGCGCTGTCGAAGAGCGAGTTCGACACGATGGACCGGCAGGACCAGCTCACCTTCGATCCGACGTTCACCAGCTTCGCCGGGATGAGCCTCGGCCAGCTCGCGATGATCGTGTTCGGGGTGCTGGTGGTGGCGAACGAGTACAGCAGCGGCATGATCCGCACCTCGCTCGCGGCCGTGCCCCGGCGCGGCACGTTCCTCGCCGGCAAGGTCGCGGTCGCCACCGTGCTGGCCCTGGTGGTGTCGATGGCGACCAGCTTCGCCGCGTTCTTCCTCGGGCAGATGATGCTCGGCGACCTGAAGGCGTCCCTCGGGGACGACGGGGTGCTGCGGGCGGTCATCGGCGGCGGCCTCTACATGACCCTGATCGCGGTGTTCTCGATGGGCGTCGCCGCGATGCTGCGTTCGCCGATGCTGTCCCTGGGCATCCTGATGCCGTTCTTCTTCCTGATCTCCAACATCCTCGGCAGCGTCGACGTGACGAAGAAGGTCGGGCGGTTCCTGCCGGACCAGGCGGGCAGCAAGATCATGGAGGTGGTCCCGCCGCTCGACGACGACACCCCCTACGGGCCGTGGGGCGGCCTCGGCATCATGGTGCTCTGGGTGGTCGCGGCCCTCCTCGGCGGCTACCTGGTGCTCAAGCGGCGGGACGCCTGAGTCCGACCGCGCCGGTGCCGATCCCGTCCGGACGTGAACGGAACCGTCGGCGCGTGGATAAGCTCCTAACCCTTACGGGGGCGTGCGCCCCGCTGTCCTGATCCTTTCGATGGGTGCGGAGCATGATCGAGGCTGTCGGCCTGACCAAGCGCTACGGCGACAAGACCGCTGTGTACGACCTGTCCTTCCAGGTGCGTCCCGGCACTGTCACCGGTTTCCTCGGGCCGAACGGCTCGGGGAAGTCGACGACGATGCGGATGATCCTCGGTCTGGACAACCCCACCAGCGGACAGGTGACCATCGGCGGTTACCCCTACCGCAAGCTGCCCAACGCCCCCCGCCAGGTCGGCGCCCTGCTCGACGCCAAGGCCGTGCACGGCGGCCGGTCCGCCCGCAACCACCTGCTGAGCCTCGCCCAGCTCTCCGGCATCCCGGCCCGCCGGGTGGACGAGGTGCTCGGTGTGGTCGGCCTCCAGGACGTGGCCCGCCGGCGCTCCAAGGGCTTCTCCCTCGGCATGGGCCAGCGGCTCGGCATCGCCGCCGCCCTCCTCGGCGACCCCCAGGTGCTCCTCTTCGACGAGCCGGTCAACGGCCTCGACCCGGAGGGCATCCTCTGGGTGCGCAATCTGATGAAGGCGCTCGCCGCCGAGGGCCGTACGGTCTTCGTCTCCTCGCACCTGATGAGCGAGATGGCGCTCACCGCCGACCACCTCATCGTCATCGGGCGCGGGCAGCTCATGGCCGACATGAGCGTGACGGACTTCATCTCCGCCAACTCCGCCGACTTCGCCCGGGTCCGCACCCCCGACACCGAGCCCCAACTGCGCGAGAAGCTCTCCGCCGCGCTCACCGAGGCGGGCGGCCACGTGCTGCCGGAGCAGGACGGCGCGCTCCGCGTGACCGGGCTGCCGCTCCCCCGCATCAGCGACCTCGCGCACGACACCGGCGTACGGCTGTGGGAGCTGTCACCGCACCAGGCGTCGCTGGAGGAGGCGTACATGCGGATGACGCAGGGCGCCGTCGACTACCGCTCGACCGCCGACCAGAAGGCCGGCCTCCAGCAGCCGCTGCCGCCCGGCGCGCAGCCGCCGGTGCCGGTGCCCGGACAGGGCCAGCCCGGCTGGTACGCCCCGCCGCCGCCCCAGCGGGGCGGGCAGCCCTTCGCCCCGCCCGCGCCGCCCGCCAACCCCTACGCGCAGCCGGCGCCGCCGCCCCCCGCCCCGCAGCAGCCCGCCGCTCCCGCCCCCGCCGAGCCCGAGCCCAAGGACGCCCGATGAGCACGCCCCAGCCCCCGATGCCGCAGGCCGCACCCGACCGGTGGGCGGCGCCCGGTCCGGCGTACGCCGGTTACACCTCCCCGATCCCGGTGGTGCGCACCAACCTGATGCACGCGGTCGCCTCGGAGTGGACGAAGATCCGCTCGGTGCGCTCGACGCTGTGGACGCTCGGCGTCTTCGTGCTGCTGGTGGTAGGCATCGGACTGCTGGTCGGCGGGGTGGTGGCCGGGACCGAGGCCGACCTGTCCGGCTCCAACCCGCTGGAGCTGGGCTTCTTCGGCCTGCTCCTCGGCAGCATGTGCATCATGACGCTGGGCGTGCTGACCACGGCCTCTGAGTACGGCACCGGTCTGATCCGCACCACCATGACCGCCTGCCCCAGCCGCGGCCGGGTGCTGGCCGCCAAGGGCCTGGTGTTCTTCCTGGTGTCGTTCGCGGTGACGCTGGTCTCGGCGACGCTGGTGGCCGTCGCGCAGGTGGCGATGCTGCCGGGCGCCGACGAGCCCAGCGGTGAGGACTGGCTCCGGTCCACCGTGGGCGTCTCGCTGTACATCGCCCTGCTCGGCCTGCTCTCGCTGGCCGTCGGCTCGATCATCCGCCACTCGGCGGGCGCCATCACCATCATGATCGGCCTGCTGCTCGCGCCGCTGGTGATCGCGCTGTTCATGTTCTCGGAGTCGCTGAAGGACGTGCAGGAGTTCCTGCTGGAGTACTCGATCCCGAACCAGCTCAGTGTCTTCTACGCCAACTCCCTGTCGGACTCCGGCCCGTCGGGCTGGGGACCCCTGGGGATCATCCTCGGTGTCACGGCCGTCGTCTTCGGCATCGCCTTCGTGCTGCTCCAGCGCCGGGACGTCTAGGTCGCCGCCGGTCAGAACCGCGGCGCGTTCCGGGACCGCTGCACCCGTGCGGTGCGGCGGTCCTTCGCGTTCCAGCACGCCTTGTGCCAGTGCCGGCGCTCGTCCACGCCCGAGTGGTCCGGCCACGCCACGACGTGCGGGACGCCGTCCGGGATCATCTGGTCGCAGCCCGGGCAGCGGTAGGACTTGCCCTGCGCGCTCGCGCCCGCCACGTGCCGCACGTACCAGTCCTCGCCCCGCCAGTGCTCGGCGGACTGCCAGCCGCCGTAACGCCCCGGCCGGTCGTCCTCGGCGCTGCGGCCGGACGATCCGGCTCCCTTGAGTCGGTTACGACGCGGGGACACAGGACACCTCACGGGTCTATACAGGGGAGTACGGGCCGCGTCCAGCCTACGCGGGCCGGACAGGGGCACGCCTACGGCGCCCGGGACGGCCGCCGATCCGCGCGGGGCACTCCGGGCACCGCACGGGGGGCACCGGGGAGCCCGCGCCGTGCCGCCCGGCGGCCGGCACGGCGGTGGTCTCCGCTCCGTACGGCGGTGAGCGGACGGCCCATTCGGCAGACAATCCGCCAATCTCCTCGTCCGGCCGTGTCCTCGGCACGTGTCACGCGGTTATGCCCTGTGGGGGAGCTCCGTGTCGGAGCCAAGGAAGCAGGAACAGCGATGCGCGTGGGAAGTTTCGTGCTGGCGGCCCAGTTCCCGGGCCAGGGCCAGGGGGAGGCGCTGCACCGGGCGGTCCGTTCGGCGGAGGTCGCCGAGGAGGCGGGGCTGGACGCGGTCTGGCTCGCCGAGCACCACTTCGTGCCGTACGGCACCTGTCCCTCGGCGGTGACGCTGGCCGCCCTGCTGCTGGGCCGCACCCGCCGCCTGAGGGTGGGTACGGCGGTCAGTGTGCTGCCCACCGCCCACCCGGTGGCCCTCGGTGAGCAGGCCGCGCTGCTCCACCTGACCAGCGGCGGCCGGTTCTCGCTGGGCGTGGGCCGCGGCGGGCCCTGGGTCGACCTGGAGGTCTTCGGCGCGGGCCTCGCGGCGTACGAGGAGGGGTTCCCGGACTCCCTGGACCTGCTGCTGCGCTGGCTGCGCGAGCCGGCGGTCGGGGCCGCAGGGGAGCGCTACCGGTTCCGCCAGGTGCCGGTCGTCCCGCGGCCCGCGGAGGCGCTCACGGACGCGGCGGGGCCCGAGGTCGTCGTCGCCTGCACCTCACCGGCGAGTGTGCGCCTCGCCGCCGAGCGGGGGCTGCCGATGCTGCTCGGGATGCACATCGGGGACGAGGAGAAGGCCGCGATGGTCGCCCTGTGGCAGCGGCACGCACGGGCCGCCGGACGCCCGGCCGGGGAGATCCGGGACGCCGGGCACGTCTCGGCCGGGGTCTGCCAGATCGCCGACCGGCGCACCGACGCCACGGAGACGCTGACGAAGGCGATGCCGGGCTGGCTGCGGCAGGGTCTGGGCGCCCATGTCACGGTGGACGGGCGGCCCCGGCGGATGCGCGACCCGCTGGCCTACACCGAGCTGCTCTGCGGACTGCACCCGGTGGGCACCCCCCGGCTCTGCGCCGACCGGCTCACCGCGACCAGTGAGCGCACGGGCGTGACCCGCTTCGCACTGCTCACGGAGGGCTCCGGCGACCTCGCGGCCACCGAGGAGAACGTGCGGCGGCTCGGCACCGAGGTCCTCCCCCAGCTGCGCTGACCGGCCCCGGGAAGCTTGCCGCCCCGGCACAACCCGCACCTCCCGCGTACGGAGCGGCAAGCCGATGCTCATCGGCGTCAGCAGTCGCGCAGTTCGGGCGACTGGTTCAGCAACTGGTTGCGCACCGAGGTGAAACGGGCCAGCGTGTCGTCGACCGAGGGGTCCGTCGGGAAGACCGCCACCCGGTGGCAGTTCTGGAAGGCCAGCCGTACCCCGAAGTGCCGTTGCAGGGCGCCGCGTATCGCGTCACTCGCGAGCACACGCAGCAGCTGGCCGCGTGCCTGCTCGTCCGGCGGAGGCGTCTGGTTGTCGGCGAAGTCTCCGCCGTCGACCTTCAGCTGGGCCACCAGGGAGCTGATCATCTCCCACGCGTACGGCAGGGAGGTCCGGACGCAGTCGACGAAGTCCGCTTCGTCGACCTCGCCTCGCTCGGCCTGTTCGAGTAGGGCCGGTGAGACGTCGAGCGACATGAGTACTCCTCTCGCACCCCCGGGCAGCAGGGGTTGCCGGACAGTAAAGGGAGATCACGATGTCGGACACGCTGCGTGCACATCCCGCGACCTCCCGTTGAATACCGTAAGCACCCCGGCGGGGCGGCACCAGGAGAATGCCCGGATGCGCGGTTCGGCGTGGGCACACAATCGGCCAGTGCGCACACCGGTGCTTATGGGACAGGTGGGACGACTCGCGCCGGTCGCGCGCGGTGCCGTCGCGGGGTGCGAATCGCGCCGGGGCGGGCGCGTCGAGTAGCGTTGCCGACCATGCGTCTCGTCATTGCCCGCTGCTCCGTGGACTACGCCGGGCGGCTCACCGCGCACCTGCCCTCGGCTCCCCGCCTGATCCTGGTCAAGGCGGACGGCAGCGTCTCCATCCACGCCGACGACCGGGCCTACAAACCCCTGAACTGGATGTCGCCGCCGTGCACCCTGAAGGAGGGCACGGGCGACGAGGCGGGCGTCTGGACCGTCGTCAACAAGGCGGGTGAGAAGCTCATCATCACGATGGAGGAGATCCTCCACGACTCCTCGCACGAGCTGGGCGTGGACCCGGGCCTGATCAAGGACGGCGTGGAAGCGCACCTCCAGGAGCTGCTCGCCGACCGCATCGAGACCCTCGGAGCGGGTTACACCCTGATCCGCCGCGAGTACCCCACGGCCATCGGCCCGGTGGACATCCTCTGCCGGGACGCCGAGGGGAAGACGGTCGCCGTGGAGATCAAGCGGCGCGGCGAGATCGACGGCGTCGAGCAGCTCACCCGGTACCTCGAACTGCTGAACCGCGATCCCCGTCTCGCGCCGGTGCGCGGGGTGTTCGCCGCGCAGGAGATCAAGCCGCAGGCCCGGGTGCTGGCCACCGACCGCGGCATCGGCTGCCAGGTGCTGGACTACGACGCGCTGCGCGGCATCGAGGACGACAAGCTGCGGCTGTTCTGAGCACGCGGTCCGCGCGGACCGCGCGGATCACACGGACGACCGGGGAGGGCGGGGGTTTCCCCGCCCTCCCCGGTCGTTCCGCGTCCGGCCTCAGATGATCTGCGGCGATCCCGTGCCGGTGCCGCTCGCGCTGCTCCGCGGGGCGCCCGCCGAGCCGCTGGTGGTGGCGCTGGTGGTGGTCGTGGGGCCGCTGGCCGAGTCGGAGGTCTCGGGGGTGGTCTCCGGGGGCGGCTCGGACGTCTCCGGGGGCACGGATGTCTCCGGTGATTCCGAGGCCGACGGCTCGGTGGGGTCCGGCGAGGTGGGGGACGACGGCCCGGACGGCTTCGGGGAGGACGGCGGCCTGGAAGACGTCGGCGGGCGCGTCGTCGACGGGTCGTCCGAGTCCTCCGGGTCACCGGGGTCGCGGCTGCCGCTCGGCTCGTCCGAAGGCGTCCCGGAGGCCGAGGGCGTCGGATCGTCCGAGGTCCCCGGGGTGCCGTCCGGGCCGGGGTCGGTGGTGTCGGCGCCGGCGGGCTCCCCGGCGCCGCCCGCGCCGCCGTCCTCGGGGCGGTCGGCGCCCAGGCCGCCGTCGTCGACGCCCTGGCTCGCGGACGGGTTGACGCCGACCTGGTCGGCGGGGGTCTCGCCCTCGCCGTCGGAGGTGGCGCCGAGGGTGACGACCGTGCCGAGCACCGCGACCAGCAGCGCGCCCGCGCCGGCCGCGACCAGGTTGCGCCGGGCGAAGCCCGTGAGGCCGCCGCGCGCCTTGCGGGACGGGCCCGTCACCGGACGGCCCGCGGCCGGGCCGCGGTGGGTGACCAGGGTCGGCGGCTGCGGGGCCGGCTGGAGCGGCGGGAAGGGCTCGGGCACCCCGGCGGGCGGTGCCGCCGACTCCTCGTGCCGGACGTCGGGCACCTCCTCCCCCGCCGTCGTCCCGGACACGGCCACCGCCGCGGCCGGGGTCCCGCCCCCGATCGCGCCGAGGCCCGGGGTGTCCCCTGCCCGGTCGGCGACCAGGGCGAGGGCCCGGCGGCCGGCGACGGTGCCGCGCTTGTCGGCGGCGGCGCCGCGCAGCCCGATGGACGCCTCCAGCTCGGCGCGGGCCCGGTCGAGCTGGTCCTCGCAGAGCGCGAGCACGCCCAGCTCGTGGTGGAAGTAGGCCTGTTCGGCGACGTCCCCGGCGAGCCGGCCGGCCTCGCTGCCGGAGCGCAGCGCCCGCTCCCAGGCGCCCCAGTGCAGCCCGGCGGCGAACGCGGGCGCCGCCGCGCGGGCCAGCCGTACGGCGGGGTCGCCCGGGTCCGGGTCCTCGTCGCCGTCGGCGGCCGGGCCGGGCGGTGCCGCGGCCGGCGCGAGCACGGTCAGGGCGGCCAGGATCGCGTCGGCCTCGGCGCAGACGCGCTCGGGGGTGACCGAGGGGTGCCCGGCCCACCAGGCGTAGTGCCGGGCAGCCTCCAGGACCCGGCCGGCGGCGGCCTCGCCGTACCCGGCGGCCTCCAGCTGGGTCAGGACGCCGGCGGCGAGCCGGTAGCGGGAGCCGACCGGGGAGACCAGGCCGCAGGCGGCCAGCTCGCCGAGGGCGGCGTCCGCGTGGGTGTCGCCGGCCAGTGCGGGCAGGTGCGCCTGGTGCGGCACCTCGCCGCCGAGGGCGACGGCGAACTCCAGGGCGGCGCGGGCGGAGCTGCTCAGCCGGGAGGCGAGCAGCGGCGCGGGCGCGGCGGCCTCCCCGAGCGACGGCAGCGGTACGTCGTCGACGGCGGCGGTGTCGTGCGGTGTGCCGTCCTCGGACGGGGCGTCGGTGAAGACGCCGTGCTCGTCGACGGCGTCGGCGCCGGCCCGCAGCCGGTCGCGGCGGCGCAGCAGGGCGCCGGCCTGGACGAAGCGCAGCGGCAGGCCCTCGGACTCGAACCAGAGGTCGCCGGCCCAGTTGGCCTCTTCCTCGGTGAGGGGCCGGCCGGCGGCGCGCTCCAGCAGGGCGACGCCGTCGGCGCGGTCGAGTCCGGTGAGGAAGACCTCCTCGACGGCGGCGTCGGGGGACGGGGCCGGGACGTCCGGGGTGGCGGCGATCAGGAAGGCGCACTCGGGGGTCGCGGCCAGCAGGTCGTCCAGCGCGGCGCCGCCGAACCCGGCGTCGTCCAGGATGACGACGGCGCCGATCTCCCGGACGTGGGCGAGGAGTTCCTCGCGCGCCGGGCGGTGCCGGGGTGCCCGGTGGACGGCGTGGAAGAGGTCGTGGAGGAGGTCGTCGGCCGTGCGGTGGAAGCCGTTGAGGCGGACGACGCCGTCGGGGGCGAGGTCGGCGCAGTCCTCGGCGACACGGTCGAGGAGGCTGGTGCGGCCGGAGCCGCCGGGGCCGGTGAGGCGGACGCTGCGGCCGCGGGCGAGGAGGCGCACGAGGCGTTCCCGTTCGTCCTGGCGGGCCAGGAGCGGCAGCGCGGGCAGCGCCGGTCCCGGCGGGACGGGCGGCCGGGCGGCGCGCTCGGTCTCGGCGCGTTCGGCGGCGGTCAGCTTCTCCGGGCGGGCGGGCCGCTCTCCCGGCGGGCAGACCTCGATCTCGCTGCCGTCGACCGGGTTGACGGTGAGCAGGAAGTCGCCGGCGACGAGCTGGGCCGTGCGGGCCGGCGTGGCCGTCGGCTGTCCGTAGTCGGAGGTGAGGGGGTCCCGGGACGGGCGTGGGCGCGGCGCGCTGCCGTCGCCGTCATGGCCGTACTCCCGAGGTCCCCGGTTGTTCGGGTCCATAGGTTCCAAGCCCCCCAAAAGCGTCGTGTGCTTCGGTCACCGGTCGGGACCACCCTCCCGGCCTTGCCGCACACCGCGCTGTCGCTTCTGGTCCGGGCCCGCCAGTGGGTCTGAGGACAGCGGGCAGCCAGACCCTAAACCGTAGCCCAGTATCTCCGACAGTCCGGGGTGCCGGGCCGCCCGAGACGTCACAGTCTCGTGAGGATTGGGTGTGGCGCGCGGTTCGGCCGGAGCTGTCCGGGTCCCCCGCGTCCGTCTCGTCACACCCGTCCGGGGGTCACACCCGGGGCAGGGTCTCCACGCCGATGCCGCCCTCGATCGCGAGGATGCGGTGCAGCCGGGTGGCCACCAGCAGGCGCTGCATCTGCGGCGGTACGCCGCGCAGCACGAGGCGCCGGCCGCAGCGGCCGGCCCGCCGGTGGGCTCCCATGATGACGCCGAGTCCGGTGGCGTCCCAGGAGTCCAGTTCGGACAGGTCGAGCACCAGGTCGCCGGCCCCGTCGTCGACGGCCGAGTGCAGGACCGTACGGGCGTCCGCCGCGCTGCGGACGTCGAGGCGGCCCCCGACGGCCAGCTCGGCGTGATCGCCCCTGATGTGCATATGCGCTCCCCGTGCGTGCGTCTCGTGCTCCGCGGTGTGGTCTCGTACCGGTGGTCGGTGTGGCGGCAAGGTGACGAGGGTGATGCACCTTCTGACTGTGTGCAACGCCCAACGGTTGCCGCCCGTGAGCCGATCGATACCTAATTCACTCCGGCGAGTGAGCTTCGTACGTGTAGAAGCCCTGCCCGCTCTTGCGGCCGATGTCACCGGCGTCCACCATTCGGCGCATCGACTCCGGCGGGGCGAACTTCTCGTCCTGCGACTCGGTGTAGATGTTGCTCGCGGCGTGGAGCAGGATGTCCACGCCGGTGAGATCGGCGGTGGCCAGGGGGCCCATGGCGTGGCCGAAGCCCAGCTTGCAGGCGAGGTCGATGTCCTCGGCGGTGGCGACGCCCGACTCGTGGAGCTTCGCGGCCTCGACGACGAGGGCGGAGATGAGGCGGGTGGTCACGAACCCGGCGACGTCCCGGTTGACGACGATGCAGGTCTTGCCCGTCGACTCGGCGAACTCGCGGGCCCTGGCGAGGGTTTCGTCGCTCGTCTTGTACCCGCGCACCAGCTCGCACAGCGCCATCATCGGCACCGGCGAGAAGAAGTGCGTGCCGACGACCCGCTCCGGGCGGCCGGTGACGGCGGCGATCTTGGTGATCGGGATGGCGGAGGTGTTGGAGGCGAGGATCGCCTCGTCCTTCGCCAGCCTGTCGAGGGCGCGGAAGATCTCGTGCTTGACGTCGAGCTTCTCGAAGACGGCCTCGACGATCACGTCCGCGTCGGCGACCGCGTCCAGGTCGGTGGTCGGGGTGATCCGGGCGAGGGCGGCGTCGGCGTCGTGCGCCTCCAGCTTCCCCTTGGCGACGAACTTGTCGTACGACGCCTTGATGGAGTCGGTGCCGCGCCGCAGCGCCTCGTCGGTCACGTCGCGCAGGACGACGTCCCAGCCCGCCTGGGCGGAGACCTGGGCGATTCCGGACCCCATGAGGCCGGCTCCGATGACGGCGAGCTTCCGTGCCACTGTACGACTCCCCTGGATACGGGTCTTTGTGTGTCTCCGGCGGACATTAGCGGGCGCGAGGGGCCCTGTGACCGGTAAGTAACGCGCGTCACGTCTCACATGACGGACATCACACCGTGGGGGGTCATCCGGCGCCTCGTACGGCGTAGTTGAGGACCCGGTCGCTCAACAGGTCCTCCATCTCGTCCAGGACGAGCAGCATCTCGCGGGAGACCTCGGCGGGGGTGCCGCCCGCCAGCATGCGCCGGCCGATGCCGGCCATGACCGTCCCGTGCGCCCAGCTGAGCTGACCGGCGATCAGGTCGGGCAGGGGGTCGTCGGGGCCGGCGCCGGTCTCCTCGCGCAGGGTCCGTTCGAGGTCGACGACGACCTCCTGGCCGATGGCCCACATGCGGGAGCGCAGGGCGGGCGAGTCGTGGATGACCCGCATGAAGGCGGCGTAGCCGTCCATCAGGCCGATCCGTGGGGACACCGACTCGACCTCCTCGCGCAGTTCGCGCAGGACCGCCGCGGCGGCCGACTCGCCGTCCCGCCGGCCGCGCACCCAGCGCGAGAGCCGGTCGACGACGCCCTTGGAGCGGTCGAGGAAGAGGTCCTCCTTGGCCGGGAAGTAGTTGTACACGGTGTTCACCGAGACGTCCGCCGCCTCGGCCACCTCCGCGACGGTCACGGCATCGAAGCCGCGCTCGATGAACAGACCCGTGGCGACATCGGAGATGTACTGCCTGGTCTGCCGCTTCTTCCGTTCCCTGAGTCCCTCGGCCACACCGCCATCCTAGCTTCGCTGGGGCCGATGAAAACTTGGAGGCGAAGCAAAAGTTGGCATCCTGAAAAGTTGGGGTCATTGCAAAATTGGTGAGGCTCTGTTTTTCTGGGGCCATGGCACTCATCAGTACGGCCGGACTGGCCCGTACCTTCCGCACCAAGCACGGCCCGGTGGAGGCCGTGCGCGGCATCGACCTGACCGTCCGGGAGGGCGAGATCCTCGGCTTCCTCGGGCCGAACGGCGCCGGGAAGACCACCACCCTGCGGATGCTGACCACGCTGCTGGCGCCGACCGGCGGCACGGCCACGGTGGCCGGGTGCGACCTGGCCGGCGACCCGGCGGGGGTCCGCGCGGCCTGCGGGTACGTGGCGCAGTCCGGCGGCGTCGACCCGCAGATCACCGTGCGGGAGGAGCTGGTCACCCAGGGCCGGTTCTACCGCCTGGGCAAGGCGCGGGCGGCCGAGCGCGCCCGGGAACTCGCCCGCGACCTGGACCTGACCGACCTGCTCGACCGCAGGTGCGGGGCGCTCTCCGGCGGCCAGCGCAGACGGCTGGACATCGCGATGGCGCTCACCCACCGCCCCCGGGTGCTGTTCCTCGACGAGCCGACCACCGGCCTGGACCCCGGCAGCCGCGCCGGTCTGTGGGAGCTGGTGCGCCGGCTGCGCGACGAGCACGGCACGACGGTCTTCCTGACCACCCACTATCTGGACGAGGCGGACGCGCTCGCGGACCGCCTGGTGATCGTCGACCGGGGCGTGGTGGCCGCCGAGGGCACCCCGGGCGCGCTGAAGCTGGCGCACTGCGGCTCGATCGACGCCAGCCTCCAGGACACGTTCCTCGCCATCACCGGCCGCGGCCCCTCCCCGGCCGAGTCCGCCCCCGTCGCCGTATAGGACCCCGCATGCTGCTGCACGACACCGCTCTCGTCTACGGACGCTATCTGCGCCAGTCGCTGCGCTCGCGTTTCGCGCTGCTCTTCGGCGTGCTGATGCCGCTGCTGTACCTCCTCTTCTTCGGGCCGCTGCTCACCGGCCTGCCACTGGGCGGGCGGGGCGACTCCTGGCAGGTACTGGTGCCAGGACTGCTGCTCCAACTCGGCCTGTTCGGGGCCTCGTTCGCCGGATTCATGATCATCCTGGAGAAGGGGCAGGGGGTGGTCGAGCGGATGCGGGTCACGCCGGTGAGCCGGCTGGCGCTGCTGCTGGGCCGGGTGCTGCGGGAGGCGACGGTCTTCGTCTTCCAGGCGGTGCTGCTGGTGCTGGCCGCCGTGGCGATGGGGCTGCGGGCCCCGCTGCCGGGCGTGCTGATCGGCTTCGGGTTCGTCGCCCTGCTCACCGTCTCCCTGGCCGCCCTGTCGTACGCGCTGGCGATGAAGGTCGCCACCCCGCAGGGGTTCGGGCCGGTGGTCAACGCGCTGACCATGCCCGCGATGCTGCTGAGCGGCCTGATGCTGCCGATGACCCTGGGCCCTCGCTGGCTGGACGTCCTCTCCCACTTCATGCCGTTCCGCTACCTGGTGGACGCCCTGCGGGACGCCTACGTCGGGCAGTACGCCACCGCGCACATGCTGTACGGCGTCCTGGTCGCCGTCGGCCTGGCCGTGCTGTCGGTGGCGGTCGGCACACGCGTCTTCCGCACCGCCGGGGCGTAACTACGCTGGACCCATGGTCAACCTCACGCGCATCTACACCAGGACCGGCGACCGGGGCACGACGGCCCTCGGGGACATGAGCCGCGTACCCAAGACCGACCTCAGGATCGCCGCGTACGCCGACGCCAACGAGGCCAACGCGGTGCTCGGCACGGCGATCGCGCTCGGCGCGCTGGAGGAGGAGGTCGTCAAGGTCCTGGTCCGGGTGCAGAACGACCTGTTCGACGTGGGCGCCGACCTGTCGACGCCGGTGGTGGCGGAGCCCGAGTTCCCGCCGCTGCGGGTCGAGCAGTTCTACGTCGACCGGCTGGAGGCCGACTGCGACCGGTTCCTCGCCGAGCTGGAGAAGCTGCGCTCGTTCATCCTGCCCGGCGGCACCCCCGGCGCCGCCCTGCTGCACCAGGCCTGCACGGTGGTCCGCCGGGCCGAGCGCTCGACCTGGGCGGCACTGGAGGCGCACGGCGACACGATGAACCCGCTCACCGCCACCTACCTCAACCGCCTCTCCGACCTCCTGTTCATCCTGGCGCGGTACGCCAACAAGGAGGTCGGGGACGTGCTGTGGGTGCCGGGCGGGGAGCGGTAGTCACCGGGGGGTCTTCTCCAGGCCGGCCCGCTCGGCCGGTGCCTTCTTCGGCCAGATCGCGTACGTGAGCGCGATCAGCCCGTGGATGCCGGCCACCCGCCAGGCCGTGTGCGTCCAGTTCTCCAGCGGGCCGGTGCGGGCCGGGTCGCCGACGTACCACATGGCGAGGGCGAGCAGCCCCGTCGCGACCGCGGCGGCGACGACCGTGCCGAGCCACACCTTGCCCTCGTGCGCGGCGCGGGCCATGCCGTAGCGCGGCGCCACGGGCAGCGGGCGGCCGTCGAGGCGGTGGGCGGCGTGGCCGTCGAGCCACTTCACCGTGCGGTGGCCGTGGCCGACGGTGTAGCCGATGTACAGCGCGGCCAGGCCGTGCGTCCAGTCCGGGTCGGCGCCGTTCTTCAGGTCGAGGGCGGTGACGACCAGCAGGACGGCCTCCAGCAGCGGCTCGCACAGCAGCAGCGCCAGGCCGGTGCGCGGCATCCGCAGCAGATAGCGGGCGCCCAGCCCGGCCGCCAGCAGCACCCAGAAGCCGATCTCGCAGACGATGATCAGGGTGACGATCATGGTGGGTTCCTCTCGTTCACCCTTCCAGGCTTCCGCGTGCGGCGCCGCGGGGCGTCGTCGGCCATGACGAATCCGCGGTACATCGAAGGATGCAGTCCGGGACCCTCCGCCGGCACCAGGCGAAGGCGCCGCCCGCCGTGTTGGATGGGAGCCATGGCCGTACGACTCCCCCGCCCGCACCGCTTCGACGGGTACGTCGCGGCCGGCGGGCTGCTCGGCGGGGTGCTGCTGTGGGGCGTCGGGCTGGGCGTCCGGCCGGCCGACGACCCGATCGTGCTGTTCGGCGGGGGCTGGCCGCTGCTGGTCCCGCTGGCGGTGACGTCCGGCTGCGAGCTGCTGCGCCGGGCCGCCCCGCGCACCGCCGTCCTGACCGGCACTGCCGCGCTGGTCCTGGACACGATGACCCAGGGCAGCCTGGTCACGCTGGTGATGTACACCGACCTGATGTACGCCGCCGTCCTGTACGGCACCCCGGGCACCGCCCGCCGCATCCCGTGGATCACGGGGCTGCTGACGGTGGCGGCCACCGTCGTGCCGTTCGCCGTGTGGCGGGTGCCCGAGGCGCTGCTGATCGGGGTGGCGGTCGGGATCGTGTCGTTCGGGCCCGCCTCCACCGGCCTGATCGTGCGCAGTCACCGGGAGGCCGCCGACTCCGCCCGGCTGCGCGCCGAGCAGACCGCGCTCCTCGCCGAGCAGGACCGCGTCCAGGCGGTCATGGCGGAACGGGCGCGGATGGCCCGCGAGTTGCACGACCTGGTCGCCAACCACCTCTCCGCCATCGCCATCCACTCCACCGCCGCGCTCTCCCTCGACGACCCGGCCACCACCCGGCAGGCGCTCGGCGTGATCCGGGAGAACAGCGTCGAGGGGCTCGCGGAGATGCGCCGGCTGATCGGCATCCTGCGGGACACCGGCGCCGGTGCCGAACCGTCCGCAGCCCCCACCCTGGACGGTCTCGGCGCCCTGGTGGACACCGCCCGCGCGGGCGGTCTCGACGTCAGCCTGGACGCGGCGCACGGCACCGGCCTGCCCACGCCGGTCGAGCTGGCCGCGTACCGGATCGTGCAGGAGTCGCTCACCAACGCGCTGAAGCACGCGGCCCCCGGCCCGGTCCGGGTGACGCTCGCCCGGGGCGACGGCCTCCTGCGGGTCAGGGTGACCAGCCCCTACGCCGGCTCCGGCACCCCCCGTGTCCCCGGCTCCGGCGCCGGCCTGGTCGGCATGCGGGAGCGGGCGGCGCTGCTCGGCGGCACATTCGACGCCGGCCCCGACGGCGCGCTGTGGACCGTACGCGCCGTCCTCCCCCTGACCGAAGGAGACCGCGCGTGATCCGTCCCGTCCGGGTGCTGGTCGCCGAGGACCAGTCCGCCGTCCGCGCCGGGCTGGTGCTCATCCTGGGCAGCGCCCCCGACATCGAGGTGGTGGGCGAGGCGGCGGACGGTGAGCGGGCGGTGGCCCTCGCCCGCGAACTCCGCCCCGACCTGGTGCTGATGGACGTACAGATGCCGCGCCTGGACGGGGTGGCGGCGACCCGGCAGGTGGTGGCGGAGGGGCTGGCGGACGTCCTGGTGCTGACCACCTTCGACCTCGACGAGTACGTCTTCGGGGCGCTGCGCGCCGGGGCCGCCGGGTTCCTGCTGAAGAACACCGAGGCGCGGGACCTGCTCGACGCCGTGCGCACGGTCGCCCGCGGCGAGGGCATCGTCGCGCCGGCCGTCACCCGGCGGCTGATCGCGGAGTTCGCCGCCCGCCCCGTCCGCGAGCCGGGCACCGACCCGGCGGTGCTGGACGCCCTGACCCGGCGGGAGCGCGAGGTGCTGTCCTGCCTCGGCGCGGGGCTGTCCAACGCGGCGATCGCGGAGCGCCTGGACATGGCCGAGGCGACGGTGAAGACGCACGTCAGCCGGTTGCTGGGGAAGCTGGGCCTGCGCAGCCGGGTGCAAGCGGCCGTGCTGGCGCAGGAGTTGGGAGTGTGAAGGACGGGGTATCACAGACCCCGAGGAGTGGTCCAGACCTATTGACCTATGGTCCAGACCTTTCTATTCTCGCGGCACCGTGAGCGTGTGGGCTCAGTCACGCTCACGCGACCATCCCCCGTTGCGCCCTCGCGGCGCGATCACCTTGAGGAGGCGCACCGTGCGCTTCAGACACAGAGCCGCGGCACTGCTCGCGACCCTCGCACTCCCCCTCACCGGACTCGTCGCCCTCGCCTCCCCCGCCCAGGCGGCGACCGCGGCGACCGCCACCTACAGCAAGACCCAGGACTGGGGCAGCGGCTTCGAGGGCAAGTGGACGGTGAAGAACACCGGCACCACGTCCCTCAGCTCCTGGACCGTCGAGTGGGACTTCCCCTCCGGCACCAAGGTCACCTCCGCCTGGGACGCCACCGTCACCAACTCCGGCAACCACTGGACCGCCAAGAACCTCGGCTGGAACGGAACGCTCGCCCCCGGCGCCTCCGTCTCCTTCGGTTTCAACGGCTCCGGCACCGGCTCCCCCGCCGGCTGCAAGCTCAACGGCGGCTCCTGCGACGGCACTGCCGTCCCCGGCGACGCGGCCCCCTCCGCCCCCGGCACCCCCACCGCCTCGGGCGTCACCGACACCTCGGTGAAGCTGAGCTGGTCGGCGGCGACCGACGACAAGGGCGTCAAGAACTACGACGTCCTGCGGGACGGCAGCAAGATCGCCACGGTGACCGGCACCACGTACACCGACACCGGCCTCACCAAGGGCACCGCCTACTCCTACGCCGTCCAGGCCCGCGACACCGCCGACCAGACCGGCCCGGCCAGCGGCTCGGTCAAGGTCACCACCACCGGCGGCGGCTCCACCGACCCGGGCACCCCGGCCGGCAAGGTCAACCTCGGCTACTTCACCGAGTGGGGCGTCTACGGCCGCAATTACCACGTCAAGAACCTGGTGACCTCGGGCTCCGCCTCGAAGATCACCCACATCAACTACGCCTTCGGCAACGTCAAGAACGGCCAGTGCACGGTCGACGACACCTTCGCCGCGTACGAGAAGGCGTACACCGCCGACCAGTCCGTCAGCGGCACCGCCGACACCTGGGACCAGCCGCTGCGCGGCAACTTCAACCAGCTCCGCCAGCTCAAGGCGAAGTACCCGAACATCAAGATCCTGTACTCCTTCGGCGGCTGGACCTATTCCGGCGGCTTCGGGCAGGCCGCGCAGAACGCCGCCGCGTTCGCCAAGTCCTGCAAGGCCGTCGTGGAGGACCCCCGCTGGGCCGACGTCTTCGACGGCATCGACATCGACTGGGAGTACCCGAACGCCTGCGGCCTGACCTGCGACACCTCCGGCGCCGCGGCCTTCAAGAACCTCAGCCAGGCACTGCGCGCCGAGTTCGGCCCGGACTACCTCATCACCGCCGCCATCACCGGTGACGGCTCCTCCGGCGGCAAGATCGACGCGGCCGACTACGGCGGCGCCGCGCAGTACCTCGACTGGTACAACGTGATGACGTACGACTACTTCGGCGCCTGGGCGACCACCGGGCCGACCGCCCCGCACTCCCCGCTGACCTCGTACTCGGGCATCCCGACCGCCGGCTTCACCAGCGCGGACGCGATCGCCAAGCTCAAGGCCAAGGGCGTCCCGTCCGCGAAGCTCCTGCTCGGCATCGGCTTCTACGGCCGCGGCTGGACCGGCGTCACCCAGTCCGCGCCCGGCGGCACCGCGACCGGCGCGGCCCCCGGCACCTACGAGGCCGGCATCGAGGACTACAAGGTCCTCAAGAACAGCTGTCCGGTCACCGGCACCGTCGCCGGCACGGCCTACGCCCACTGCGGCACCCAGTGGTGGTCCTACGACACCCCGTCGACCATCGCCGGCAAGATGACCTGGGCCAAGAACCAGGGCCTGGGCGGCGCGTTCTTCTGGGAGTTCAGCGGCGACACCAGCAACGGCGAGCTGGTGAGCGCGATCAGCAGCGGGCTGCAGTAGGGCTGCTGAAGGAACCGGCCAGGCGACGTCGACGCTCCCCCCGGATTTCGTCCGGGGGGAGCCCATGCAGCGAGTGAATGTGGCTACGCCACATTCACTCGCTGACCGGGCGGGGCCGCCTCGAGCCACGCGAGGAATCCGGTCAGCGCGTCTTCGCTCATCGCCAGTTCGAGCCGGGTCCCGCGGTGCAGACACGCGAGGACCACCGCGTCGGAGAGCAGCGCCAGCTCCTCCTCGCCGTCCGGGAGCCGGCGGCCGGCCACCTCGATCGAGCCGCGCTCCAGCACCCGGCGCGGCCGGGGCGAGTACGAGAAGACCCGGTACCACTCGACGCGATCGCCGTTGTACCGGGCCACTCCGTACGCCCACCCCTTGCCGTCGCCGTCCCCCTCTTCGGGGGCGTCCCAGCGCAGCGAGCAGTCGAAGGTGCCGCCCGAGCGCTGGATCAGCCGGCGGCGCAGGCCGAAGACGAAGAGTCCCACCACCAGGACGGCGATGACGATTCCGCACACAGTCAGAGCGAGGACCACCGGCACCGACCTCCTCGTCTCCTAGGTAACGGAACGTAAAAAACATCCACATCTGCCTCAGCCGCGGCCGGGTCCGGATCGCTCCGGTCCCAGCCGCGGCTGAGTCACGTCATAGCACGGGCGCCGGGGTCAGCGCGCCGACGCCGCCCGCAGTCGGACGTCCGCGCGGCGCTCGGCGGAGGCGTCGCCCTCCGCCTTGGCCCGCTCCAGCTCCCGCTCCGCGCGCTGGACGTCGATCTCGTCCGACAGCTCGGCGATCTCGGCCAGCAGCGACAGCTTGTCGTCCGCGAACGAGATGAAACCGCCGTGCACCGCGGCGACGACCGTCCCGCCGTCACTCGTACGGATGGTCACCGGGCCCGACTCCAGCACACCGAGCAGCGGCTGGTGACCGGGCATGACGCCGATGTCGCCGGACGTGGTGCGCGCGACGACCAGGGTGGCCTCGCCGGACCAGACCTCTCGGTCGGCCGCGACCAGCGCGACGTGCAGCTCAGCAGCCAAGGTGGCTCCTCGGGTCACCACCCGGCGGGTCTGCCGGGTGTTGGTTACAAGTCTAAGGGGCGTGCGTGAGGGGGCGGGACGCGCCCGCCCCCTCACTCAGTCACTCACGGAAGGACCGGGGTCAGGAGACGCCCAGCTCCTTCGCGTTCTTCTTCAGGTCCTCGATGCCACCGCACATGAAGAACGCCTGCTCGGGGAAGTGGTCGTACTCACCGTCACAGATCGCGTTGAACGCGGCGATCGACTCGTCCAGCGGCACGTCCGAGCCGTCCACGCCGGTGAACTGCTTGGCGACGTGGGTGTTCTGGGACAGGAAGCGCTCCACGCGGCGGGCACGCTGGACGACCAGCTTGTCCTCCTCGCCGAGCTCGTCGATACCGAGGATCGCGATGATGTCCTGGAGGTCCTTGTACTTCTGCAGGATCCCCTTGACGCGCATGGCGCACTGGTAGTGGTCCTGCGCGATGTAGCGCGGGTCCAGGATGCGGGACGTGGAGTCCAGCGGGTCCACCGCGGGGTAGATGCCCTTCTCCGAGATCGGACGGGAGAGCACCGTCGTCGCGTCGAGGTGGGCGAAGGTGGTGGCCGGGGCCGGGTCGGTCAGGTCGTCCGCGGGGACGTAGATCGCCTGCATCGAGGTGATCGAGTGACCGCGGGTCGAGGTGATGCGCTCCTGGAGGAGACCCATCTCGTCGGCCAGGTTCGGCTGGTAGCCCACCGCGGAGGGCATGCGGCCGAGCAGGGTCGAGACCTCGGAACCGGCCTGCGTGAAGCGGAAGATGTTGTCGATGAAGAACAGCACGTCCTGCTTCTGGACGTCACGGAAGTACTCGGCCATGGTCAGGCCGGCCAGCGCGACGCGCAGACGGGTGCCCGGCGGCTCGTCCATCTGACCGAAGACCAGCGCGGTCTTGTCGATGACGCCGGACTCGCTCATCTCGTCGATGAGGTCGTTGCCCTCACGGGTGCGCTCGCCGACACCGGCGAACACCGACACACCGTCGTGGTTGTTGGCGACGCGGTAGATCATCTCCTGGATGAGCACCGTCTTGCCGACGCCGGCGCCGCCGAACAGACCGATCTTGCCGCCCTTGACGTACGGGGTCAGCAGGTCGATGACCTTGACGCCGGTCTCGAACATCTCGGTCTTCGACTCGAGCTCGTCGAAGTTGGGGGCCTTGCGGTGGATGGACCAGCGCTCACCCGTGTACTGCTCGTCGCTGTTCAGCACCTCACCGAGGGTGTTGAACACCTTGCCCTTGGTGAAGTCGCCGACCGGGACGCTGATGCCCGTGCCCGTGTCGGTGACCGGGGCCTGGCGGACCAGGCCGTCGGTGGGCTGCATGGAGATGGTGCGGACCAGGCCGTCACCCAGGTGCTGGGCGACCTCCAGGGTCAGCGTCTTCTTCTCGCCGGCGTTCGCCGGGTCGGCGATCTCGACGTGGAGGGCGTTGTAGATCTCCGGCATCGCGTCGACGGGGAACTCCACGTCGACGACCGGGCCGATGACCCGCGCGACGCGGCCCGTGGCCACGCCCGCCGCAGCGGTCGGCTCAACAGTGGTGGTCATTACTTGTCACTCCCCGCGGTCGCGTCGGCCAGGGCGCTGGCGCCACCGACGATCTCGCTGATTTCCTGGGTGATTTCGGCCTGGCGGGCCGCGTTGGCAAGACGGGAGAGCGTGTTGATCAGCTCGCCCGCGTTGTCGGTGGCCGACTTCATCGCACGCCGCGTGGCGGCGTGCTTGGAGGCGGCCGACTGGAGCAGCGCGTTGTAGATCCGGCTCTCGACGTACCGCGGCAGCAGCGCGTCGAGGACGTCCTCGGCGGACGGCTCGAAGTCGTACAGCGGAAGGATCTCGTCCTTCGCCGTCGTCTTGTCGGCCACCTCGTCGAGGCGCAGCGGCAGCAGCTGGGCGCCGACCGCCGTCTGCGTCATCATCGAGACGAACTCGGTGTAGACGATGTGGAGTTCGTCCACGCCGCCGTCCGCCGTCTCCGTCTCGATGGCCTCGATCAGCGGCGCCGCGACCTTCTTGGCGTCCGCGTACGACGGCTCGTCGGTGAAGCCGCTCCACGACTCCGCGATCGTGCGCTCACGGAAGTTGTAGTGGGCGACACCGCGACGGCCGACGATGTAGACGACGACCTCCTTGCCCTCGCGCTCCAGCCGCTCGGTGAGCTGCTCCGCCTGCTTGATGGCGTTGGAGTTGAAGGCACCGGCCAGCCCGCGGTCGCTCGTCAGCAGCAGTACCGCTGAGCGGGTGACCGTGTCGGCCTGGGTGGTCAGCGGGTGCTTGGTGTTCGAACCCGTACCGACCGCCGTGACCGCCCGGGTGAGCTCGGTCGCGTACGGCGTGGAGGCCGCCACCTTGCGCTGCGCCTTGACGACGCGCGAGGCGGCGATCATCTCCATCGCCTTCGTGATCTTCTTGGTCGCGGTGACGGATCGGATGCGACGCTTGTAGACCCGGAGCTGGGCTCCCATGAGTCAGGTCCTTCCTTACGTCACTTGGCGGCGGCGGCCGGAGCGTCCTCGCCGAGCAGCTTCCCGTCCGAGGTCTCGAACTGCTTCTTGAACGCCGCGACGGCGTCGCCGACGGCCTGGAGGGTGTCGTCCGACATCTTGCCGCCCTCCCGGATGGAGGTCATGAGGCCCTGCTCCTTGCGGTGCAGGTACTCCAGGAGCTCCTTCTCGAAGCGGCGGATGTCGGCGACGGGGACGTCGTCCATGCGGCCGGTGGTGCCGGCCCAGACGGAGACGACCTGGTCCTCGGTGGACATCGGCTCGTACTGGTTCTGCTTCAGCAGCTCGACCATGCGCTGGCCGCGCTCCAGCTGCGCCTTGGACGCGGCGTCCAGGTCGGAACCGAAGGCGGCGAACGCCTCCAGCTCACGGAACTGGGCGAGGTCCACGCGCAGTCGGCCGGAGACCTGCTTCATCGCCTTGTGCTGCGCGGAACCACCGACTCGGGAGACGGAGATACCGACGTTCAGCGCGGGGCGCTGACCGGCGTTGAAGAGGTCCGACTCCAGGAAGCACTGGCCGTCGGTGATGGAGATGACGTTGGTCGGGATGAACGCCGAGACGTCGTTGGCCTTGGTCTCGACGATCGGCAGACCGGTCATCGAGCCGGCTCCCAGGTCGTCGGAGAGCTTGGCGCAGCGCTCCAGCAGGCGGGAGTGCAGGTAGAAGACGTCACCCGGGTAGGCCTCGCGGCCCGGCGGGCGGCGCAGCAGCAGCGACACGGCGCGGTAGGCGTCGGCCTGCTTCGACAGGTCGTCGAAGATGATCAGGACGTGCTTGCCCTCGTACATCCACTGCTGGCCGATGGCCGAGCCGGTGTACGGCGCGAGGTACTTGAAGCCGGCCGGGTCGGAGGCCGGGGCGGCGACGATGGTCGTGTACTCCAGCGCGCCGTTCTCCTCCAGCGCGCGGCGGACCGACGCGATGGTGGAGCCCTTCTGGCCGATGGCGACGTAGATGCAGCGGACCTGCTTCTTCGGGTCGCCCGTGCGCCAGTTGTCGCGCTGGTTGATGATCGTGTCGACGGCCAGGGCGGTCTTGCCGGTCTGGCGGTCGCCGATGATCAGCTGGCGCTGGCCGCGGCCGACCGGGGTCATGGCGTCGACGGCCTTGTAGCCGGTCTCCATCGGCTCGTGCACCGACTTGCGCTGCATGACCGTGGGGGCCTGCAGTTCGAGGGCGCGGCGACCGGAGGTCTCGATCTCGCCGAGGCCGTCGATCGGGTTGCCGAGGGGGTCGACGACGCGGCCGAGGTAGCCCTCGCCGACCGCGACGGAGAGGACCTCACCGGTGCGGGTGACCGGCTGGCCCTCCTCGATGCCGCTGAACTCACCGAGGACGATGGCACCGATCTCGCGCTCTTCGAGGTTGAGCGCGAGGCCGAGGGTGCCGTCCTCGAACTTCAGCAGTTCGTTGGCCATGGCCGAGGGAAGACCCTCGACCCTCGCGATGCCGTCGCCGGCAAGGGTGACCGTACCGACCTCCTCGCGCGAGGCCGCGTCCGGCTTGTACGACTGGACGAAGGTCTCCAGTGCGTCCCGGATCTCCTCCGGCCGGATCGTGAGCTCCGCCATCTGGGTTCCCTGCTCTCCTTGTTGGGCCCGAAGTTTCACTTTGGGGGGATGCCTGAAAAATCCCGGACTCCCCCCTGAACGAGGTGAATCCTCTGCACGGCCCAACCGGGCCGTAGGTACACGTACGTACTGCTATGAAGGTGTCGTCAGCCCGCCAGGCGGCGGCCGGCGTTCTCGAGGCGGTCGGCGATGGAGCCGTTGATGACCTCGTCACCGACCCGCACCTGGATTCCGCCGAGGACCGCGGGGTCCACGTCGAGGTTGAGGTGCATCGGGCGGCCGTAGAGCTTCGCGAGGGCGGCGCCGAGGCGCTGCTTCTGCGGGTCGCTCAGCGGGACCGCCGAGGTGACGACGGCGACCATCCGGTTGCGCCGCTCGGCCGCCAGCTTGGACAGGGACTCCAGTCCCGTCTCCAGGCTACGTCCTCGGGCGGCGGTCACCAGGCGCGTCACCAGCCGCTCGGTGACCGGCTGGGCCCGGCCGCCGAGCAGGCTGCGCAGCAGCGCGCCCTTGGCGGCGACGGTGGCCTTGCGGTCGGTGAGCGCGGCGCGCAGCTCCGTGCTGGAGGAGACGATCCGGCCGAACCGGAACAGCTCGTCCTCCACGTCGTCCAGCGTGCCGTTCTTCTCCGCGGCGGTGAGGTCGGCCGTGTCGGCCAGTTCCTCCAGGGCGTCCACCAGGTCGCGCGACTGCGACCAGCGGGAGCGCACCAGGCCGGACACCAGGTCGGCGGTGGTACCGCTGACCTGGGTGCCGAGGAGGCGCTGGACCAGCTGGGCCTTGGCCTCGCCGCTCTGCGCCGGGTCGGTGAGGACCCGGCGCAGGCCCACCTCGCGGTGGAGCAGCGCGGTGACGGAGGCCAGCTCGTCGGCGAGCGAGCCGGCGTCCACGGACGTGGAGTCCGTCAGCGCGTCGAGACGCTCGCGTGCGGCGGCCAGGGCCTCGCGGCTCGCTCCGTTCATCGCGACGCCTCGGCCTTCTCCTCGAGGTCATCGAGGAACCGGTCGATGACGCGGCTCTGGCGGGCGTGGTCCTCCAGGGACTCGCCGACCAGCTTGCCGGCCAGCTCGGTGGCGAGCTTGCCGACGTCCTGCCGCAGCGAGGACGCGGCGGCCTTGCGGTCGGCCTCGATCTGCGCGTGACCGGCGGCGATGATCTCCTCGCGCTGCCGCTGGCCTTCCGCGCGCATCTCGGCGATGAGCGTGGCGCCCTGCTCCTGCGCCTCCTGGCGCAGGCGCGCGGCCTCGTGCCGGGCCTCGGCGAGCTGGGCCTTGTACTGCTCAAGGACGCTCTGGGCCTCGGTCTGCGCGGCCTCGGCCTTCTCGATACCGCCCTCGATGGCCTCGCGGCGCTCGTCCAGAACCTTGTTGATGTTCGGGAGGAGCTTCCAGGCGAGGAAGCCGAAGACGATGACGAAGGCGATGAGGCCGATGACGAGCTCGGGGATCGGCGGGACGAGGGGATTCTCCATCTCCTCGGCCGCTACCGTGAGCAGCTGGCTCATGTGGATGCCTTTCGTCTAGTCGGCTGGAAGTGGTTCCGGAATCACTTGCCGTAGACGAACGGCATGACCAGACCGATCAGGGCGAGCGCCTCACAGAAGGCGAAGCCCAGGATCTGGTTGGCGCGGATCAGGCCGGCCGCCTCGGGCTGACGGGCCAGGGCCTGGGTGCCGTTACCGAAGATGATGCCGACGCCGACGCCGGGGCCGATGGCAGCGAGGCCGTAACCGATGGAGCCGAGCGAGCCGGAAACAGCGGCAAGGGTCTGGGACATGCCAGTTCTTCCTTTTCTTTACGGACCGGTGGGGGTTGGCCACCGGACGATCAGGGGGTGAGGGTACGGGGTGCTCAGTGGTGCTCGGCGAGCGCGCCCTGGATGTACGTGCACGTGAGGAGCACGAAGACGTACGCCTGAAGTGCCTGGATGAAAAGTTCGAAGGCCGTCATGACGAGCGTCATGATGAAGCTGACGCCCGCGTAGGCGATGCCGACGCCGTTCAGCAGGTACCAGCTGGCGATCGTGAAGAGCAGCAGCAGGGTGTGGCCCGCGAACATGTTCGCGAAGAGACGCACGGCGTGCGTGAAGGGCCGCACCAGCAGGTTCGAGAAGAACTCGATCAGCATGGCCAGCGGCAGCACCGGGCCCAGCGACTTGTCGTAGCCCGTCACGTTCTTGAAGAAGCCGACGAAGCCGTGCCGCTTGAAGGTCAGCGAGACCCAGAGGACGTACACGATGAGTGCGAGGACCGCCGGGTAGGCGATGATCGAGGTCACCGGGAACTGCGCGATCGGGACGATCGACCAGAGGTTCATCATCCAGATGAAGAAGAAGAGGGAGACGACCAGCGGGACGTACTTCTCTCCTTCCTTCTTGCCGATGGTCTCGTAGACGACACCGCGCCGGATGAAGTCGTAGCCGGTCTCGGCGACCATCTGGAGCTTGCCGGGGACGACCTTCGGCTTGCGGAAGGCGGCCCAGAAGAACCCGACGATGATGACCGAGCCGAGCAGCGCCAGCAGCATCGGCTTGTTGAAGTACAAGTTGCTGTCGTGGTCGCCCCACAGGGGCTCGAACAGGAACGAGTGCAGGCCGGGAGCCGGGAAGCCACAGCCGTCGAAGATGTGGCAGTCGGTCTCGAAGGCGAGCACCTGCGTCGGGTCAGCACTCACCGCGGGCTCCTTCAGCGTGGCGCATAGGTACGGCAACCTCGTTGTGTCGGCGCGGCGCGGAGCCGCGGTTCGGCACGGGACTGGTGTTACGGATGTGGGGGCGGCTGTGGGGCATCTCGCCTCGCGAATGAGCAGGCGTCAGCTGGGATGCCCGCGCCCGCGATGCCGCAGTTGGCACCGGACGATAGCAGGAGTTCACATGCCTCTTTATCCCGGCCCTACCCCTCACGACGGGCGGCCCGTCTTCTCGGGCTTCCCGGCCGTCGAGTCGGGCTCGACGTAGAGGATTTTGGCCTTCATGTGGGCGCGGGTCTGGGCCGCGATCCACACGAGGGTGGCGACGAGCAGGGTGACCGCGAACGCCCGCGCGTTGAACAGGGTGGTGTTCTTGAACGCGGCGAGGAAGATGAACAGCAGCAGGATCTGGGCCCCGTAGAGCATCAGACCCATCGCCTGGAACAGGTGCGGAAGTGATTTCGCAGTGCGTTGCAGGACGAACAGCCCGAGCCCCATGAAGAGCATCACCAGCACGGTCGCGACGACGGCGCCGATCGCCCCCTTGCCGCCGGCCACCACGGCGCTGACGACGGTGGCTACAGCACCGACGGCAGCCGTGGGCACGGCGGCTTGAAGGAGGATCCGGGCGTCATTGGACGGCATGGCGGCAACTCCGCTTTTCACAGGGGGGCAGGGTGTCGTCATGGACGAGCGTAGCCCCGGGCCGAGTGGGCTCCTCACGCCAACGAAGCGGCGCTGTGCGGCCCTTCGGCTCTATCCGGGGGGTTCTCGTGAACCGTATCACAAACTATTTGATGAGGTCTTTACCTGAGCGTGTGCTTGCCGTCACACATGAGAGTGACAGTGCGCGTTTGAGTAAATACAGCGCCCTTTTGTCTGGTAATGCGGCGCTTTACTCTCCCACGGTTTGGCAATGCTCTAGTCAGATTCTTACCTTGGCAGCCGCGAACGGGGCCCGACCGCTGTTGCGCCATTGACACCGGAGACTCCCGAGACACCCGCCGGCACCCGGTCGTCGTGTTCTTCCGCCGCGGCCGGCGCCTCCTGCTCGGGCTCGGCCGGGGCGCCCACCGCGCGACGCCGGTAGCGCGGCGGCACGATCCGCTGCGCCCACATCGGGGCCCGCGGCGTGAACCGCGGCAGCAGGAGCAGCCCCAGGCCGATCGCGCTGAGGGCGACCACGCCCAGCACGATCCACATCGACGCGGAGTTGACCGAGTAGGCGAGGGCGCCGAAGGCGATCAGCGCGGACCAGAAGTACATGATGAGGACGGCCCGGCTGTGGCTGTGCCCGACCTCCAGGAGCCGGTGGTGCAGGTGCCCCCGGTCCGCGGCGAACGGCGACTGGCCCCGCCAGGTGCGCCGCACGATCGCGAGGATCAGGTCGGCGGCCGGGATGGCGATGATGGTCAGCGGCATCAGCAGCGGGATGTACACCGGCACCATCTGGTGCACCGCGTTGCGCTCGGACCCGGAGAAGAGCTGCATCGCGTCGGGGTCGACCTGCCCGGTCACCGAGATCGCGCCGGCCGCCAGCACCAGGCCGATCAGCATCGACCCGGAGTCGCCCATGAAGATCCGCGCCGGGTGCATGTTGTGCGGCAGGAAGCCCACGCACATGCCCATCAGGATCGCCGCGAACAGCGAGGCGGGGGCGGCGGCCTCGATGCCGTACGAGTACCAGATCCGGTAGGCGTACATGAAGAACGCCGCCGAGGCGATGCACACCATGCCGGCCGCGAGCCCGTCGAGGCCGTCCACGAAGTTGACCGCGTTGATGGTGATGACCACCAGGGCCACGGTCAGCAGGGTGCCCTGCCACTGGGTCAGCGCCACGTTGCCGACGCCCGGGATGGGCAGCCACAGGATCGTCAGACCCTGCACCACCATCACACCGGCCGCGATCATCTGGGCGCCCAGCTTGATCAGGGCGTCGATCTCGAACTTGTCGTCCAGGACACCGATCAGCCAGATCAGGGCCGCGCCGGAGAGCAGCGCACGGGGCTCGTTGGAGGTCTCGAAGACCTCGTTGAGGTTGGTCAGGTGGTCGGCGACCAGCATGCCCGCGCACAGCCCGAAGAACATGGCGATACCGCCGAGCCGCGGAGTGGGTTCCCGGTGCACGTCCCGGGCCCGGATCTCCGGCATCGCCCCCGCCACGATCGCGAACTTCCGCACCGGCCCGGTCAGCAGATACGTCACCGCGGCCGTGACGCAGAGCGTCAGCAGGTATTCACGCACGGGCTTCCCCACAGGTCTCGCTGGCCATTCCAGGCCCACACCCTAGCGAGACGCGCATACGGGTGAGGACTTCCGGGTAGCGACGATGGTTGCACGTGCCGCCGCGCACCTGGGAGCGCCTCCTCCGCTTTGTTACGGATACGGCGCAAACGCGCGGGCCAGTTCCTCCGCCTCGGCACGCGCCCGTGCCACCGGCGTCTCCCCCCTGAGCACCCGGCCCAGCAGCTCCGCGACCGTCCGCATCTCCGCCTCGCCCATCCCCTGGGTGGTGAGCGCGGCCGTGCCCAGGCGCAGGCCCCGGGCGCCGCCGTGCGGGAGGGCGCAGCAGTCCAGGACCGTCCCGGCCGCCGCGAGCCGGCCCCGGGCCTCGCGCCCGTCGACGCCGAGCGGCGCGGGGTCCGCGGTGATCAGGTGGGTGTCCGTACCGCCCGTGGTGACGGCGAGGCCCTCGGCGGCCAGCGCGCCGGCCAGCACCCGGGCGTTGGCGACGACCTGACGGGCGTACGCGGCGAAGGCGGGGGCCGCCGCCTCGTGGAAGGCGACCGCCTTGGCGGCGACGGCGTTCATCTGGGCGCCGGCCTGGCTGAACGGGAAGACGGCCCGGTCCACCCGCTCGGCCAGACCGGCGCCGCACAGGATCATGCCGCCGCGCGGCCCGCGCAGCACCTTGTGGGTGGTGGCACAGACGATGTCGGCGTACGGCACGGGGCTGGGCGCCGCTCCCCCGGCGACCAGTCCGACGGTGTGCGCGGCGTCCGCGATGAGGTAGGCGCCCACCTCGTCGGCGACCTCGCGGAAGAAGGCGTGGTCGAGGTGGCGGGGGTAGGCGATCGAGCCGCACACGATGGCCTTGGGCCGGTGCGAGCGGGCCAGGGCGCGCACCTGGTCGTGGTCGACGAGCCCGGTCTCCGCGTCGACGCCGTAACCGACGAAGTCGAACCAGCGGCCGGAGAAGTTGGCGGGCGAACCGTGGGTGAGGTGGCCGCCGTGCGGCAGGCCGAGGGCGAGGACGGTGTCGCCGGGGCGCAGCAGCGCCGCGTAGGCGGCCAGCACCGCCGAGGAGCCGGAGTGCGGCTGCACATTGGCGTGCTCGGCGCCGAACAGGGCCTTCGCCCGGTCCACGGCGAGCCGCTCGGCGGCGTCGGCGTAGGCGCAGCCGCCGTGGTGGCGGGCGCCCGGGTAGCCCTCGGCGTACTTGTTGGCGAGCGGGGAGGCGAGGGCGGCCAGCACGGCCGGGGAGGCGAAGTTCTCGGCGGCGCAGAGCTGGAGCGTGGTGGCCTGCCGGTGCCGCTCGGCGAGCAGGATCTCGGCCAGCTCGGGGTCCTGCCGGCCGAGGGCGTCGGCACGCTCGCGCACATCGCTGCCGAGGGGGTGGGTGACCGACATGGCGTGCTCCGGGCGTCGCTCGCGGCGAAGTGTCTGGCTCAGTCCAATGTAGGCCCGGCGGGTCCGGCGCGCCCGGTGGGTCCCCGCGCTCAGGTCCGGGCGGGCACGCCGGTGAGGGCGGTGACCACCGGGTCCAGCGCCTGGTGTATCTCGTCCCCGATGGACCGGAAGAACGGCAGGGGCGCCCCGTACGGGTCGTACACCTCGTCCGCCTCGGCGGTCGGGGCCAGCAGCCAGCCGCGCAGCGCCGCCGCGGCGCGCACCAGGGCGCGGGCGCGGGTGACGAGGCCCTCCTCCAGGGAGGGCAGGGTGGCCGGGTCGATGGCGTTCACCAGGCGGGTGAACTCCTTCAGCGTGAAGGTGCGCAGGCCCGCGGAGTGGCCCATGGAGATGACCTGGGCGCGGTGGTCGCGGGTGGCGGTGAGCACCAGGTCGGCGCGGATGACGTGCTCGTCGAGCAGCTCCCGCCCGGTGAAGCCGGAGGCGTCCGCGCCGAACTCGGCGAGCACGGTCTCCGCGTTGGCCTCCATGGGGGCGCCCTCGTGGCCCCAGGTGCCGGCGCTCTCCACGATGAGCCCGCCGCCCAGGATGCCCAGCCGTTCCGTCACGAAGTGCCGGGTCAGCCGCTCGGTGATGGGCGAGCGGCACACGTTTCCGGTGCTGACGTGGAGGATGCGGAAGCTGTCGCGGGGAAGGCCGACGAACGTGGTCGTCACCTCCCCGAGACCGCCTATGCCACGCCCCGCCTCAGGGGCCGTCAATTCGCCACCTCGAGGTCGGGTACGACCTTCCTCAGTTCCTCCGCCGACAGCGCGCCCGCGCGCAGCAGCACCGGGACCTCGCGCGTGACGTCGACGATGGACGACGGGACGTTGCCGGGGGTGGGCCCGCCGTCGAGGTAGACGGAGACGGAGTCGCCGAGCATCGCCTGGGCGGCGTCGCAGTCCTCCGGCGCGGGGTGCCCGGTGAGGTTGGCGGAGGAGACGGCCATCGGGCCGAACTCGGTGAGCAGCTCGATGGCGACCGGGTGCAGCGGCATGCGCACGGCGACGGTGCCCCGGGTCTCGCCGAGGTCCCACTGGAGGGACGGCTGGTGCTTGGCGACGAGGGTGAGGGCGCCCGGCCAGAAGGCGTCGACCAGCTCCCAGGCCAGCTCGGAGAAGTCGGTGACCAGGCCGTGCAGGGTGTTCGGGGAGCCGATCAGGACGGGGCTCGGCATGTTGCGGCCGCGGCCCTTGGCCTCCAGCAGGTCGCCGACGGCCTCCGCGGAGAAGGCGTCGGCGCCGATGCCGTACACCGTGTCCGTCGGCAGCACCACCAGCTCGCCACGGCGGACCGCGGAAGCGGCCTCACGCAGACCCGTCACGCGGTCGGTCGCGTCGTTGGTGTCGTATCGCCGTGCCATGTCTAGCGGGCCTCCTCGTACACGTACTGCGGGGTCGAGATCTCGAAGGGGGTCACGGCAGCGCCTTGCGGGCGGTCGCGAACCGGGGGCGGTTGTTGAGGTCGGGGTGGTCGGCCGCGTCGGCCCAGCCCCGCTCCTCGGTGAAGATCCAGGGCACCTGGCCGCCCTGGGTGTCGGCGTGCTCCACGACGACCACGCCGCCGGGGCGCAGCAGCCGGTGCGCGGTGCGCTCCAGGCCGCGGATCAGGTCGAGGCCGTCCTCGCCGGAGAACAGCGCCATCTGCGGGTCGTGGTCGCGGGCCTCGGGCGCGACGTACTCCCACTCGGTGAGCGGGATGTACGGCGGGTTGGAGACGACCAGGTCGACCTGGCCGTCGAGGTCCGGGAAGGCGGTCAGGGCGTCGCCCTGGCGCAGGTCGACCCGGGATCCCTCCATGTTCCTGCGGGTCCACACCAGGGCCTCCTCGCTCAGCTCCACGGCGTGCACGCGCGAGCGCGGCACCTCCTGGGCGAGGGCGAGCGCGATGGCGCCGGAGCCGGTGCACAGGTCGACGATGCAGGGCTCGACGACGTCCATGGCGCGGACGGCGTCTATGGCCCAGCCGACGACGGACTCGGTCTCCGGACGCGGTACGAACACCCCGGGGCCGACCTGGAGCTCCAGGTAGCGGAAGTAGGCGCGGCCGGTGATGTGCTGGAGCGGCTCGCGGGCCTCGCGCCGGGCGATGACCTCCCAGTACCGGGCGTCGAAGTCCGCGTCCTTCACGGTGTGCAGCTCGCTCCGCTTGACGCCGTGCAGATACGCGGCGAGCTCCTCCGCGTCGGTGCGCGGCGAGGGCACGCCGGCGTCGGCCAGCCGCTGGGTGGCCTGGGCCACCTCCGCGAGCAGCAGGTTCACGCTGGTCCTCCGGGCTGTGTACGAGGGGTGCGCGGGTGCGCGGGTCAGGCCGCCGCGAGCTTGGCGGCCGAGTCCGCGTCGACGCAGGCCTGGATGACCGCGTCGAGGTCGCCGTCCAGGACCTGGTCCAGGTTGTAGGCCTTGAAGCCGACGCGGTGGTCCGAGATGCGGTTCTCCGGGTAGTTGTACGTGCGGATCTTCTCGGAGCGGTCGACGGTGCGGACCTGGCTGCGGCGGGCGTCGGCGGCTTCCTTCTCCGCCTCCTCCTGGGCCGCGGCGAGCAGCCTGGAACGCAGGATACGCATCGCCTGCTCCTTGTTCTGGAGCTGGCTCTTCTCGTTCTGGCAGGAGGCGACGACTCCGGTGGGCAGGTGCGTGATGCGCACCGCGGAGTCGGTGGTGTTGACGGACTGGCCGCCGGGGCCGGAGGACCGGTAGACGTCGATGCGCAGGTCGTTGGGGTTGATCTCGACGTCGATCTCCTCGGCCTCGGGCGTCACGAGGACACCGGCCGCGGAGGTGTGGATGCGCCCCTGGGACTCGGTGGCCGGCACACGCTGCACGCGGTGCACGCCGCCCTCGTACTTCAGCCGCGCCCAGACGCCCTGGCCGGGCTCGGTGGCGCCCTGGCCGCCCTTGGTCTTCACGGCGACCTGGACGTCCTTGTAGCCGCCCAGCTCGGACTCGGTGGAGTCGATGATCTCGGTCTTCCAGCCGACCCGCTCGGCGTACCGCAGGTACATGCGCAGCAGGTCGCCGGCGAACAGGGCCGACTCGTCGCCGCCCGCGCCCGCCTTGATCTCCAGGATCACGTCCTTGTCGTCGCTGGGGTCGCGCGGGACGAGCAGCAGCCGCAGCTTCTCGGTCAGCTCCTCGCGGCTCTTCTCCAGCTCCTTGACCTCGGCGATGAAGTCGGGGTCGTCGGCGGCGAACTCGCGCGCGGTCCCGATGTCGTCGCCGGTCTGCTTCCAGGAGCGGTACGTGGCGACGATCGGGGTCAGCTCGGCGTACCGCTTGTTCAGCTTGCGGGCGTTGGCCTGGTCGGAGTGGACCGACGGGTCGGCGAGCTTCTTCTCCAGGTCGGCGTGCTCGGCGACGAGTTCCTCGACGGCCTCGAACATCTTGGGCTCCTGCTACTGCGACGGCGCTTGCGGAAAGGGGCGAAGGCGGGCGACCAAAAACGCCGGTCCCGGCGCGCCCCGGGAGGGGGCGCGGCCGTGGACCGGCGATCGGCGGCTCGCTACTTCTTGGAGCCGGCGGCAGCCTTGCCGAAGCGGGCCTCGAAGCGGGCCACGCGGCCACCGGTGTCGAGGATCTTCTGCTTGCCCGTGTAGAACGGGTGGCACTCGGAGCAGACCTCGGCCCGGATGGTGCCGGACTCGATGGTGCTGCGGGTGGTGAACGACGCGCCACAGGTGCAGCTGACCTGCGTCTCGACGTACTCGGGGTGGATGTCGCGCTTCAAGGTGTCTCCTAGGTTCGGGAGGGCGCCGGGTCGCTCCGCGGGGTGCGGGGCGTGAACCGGGGCCGACGGTCCAGTCTGCCAGGACTGGCGCCATCCCCCAAAACGGGGGGTTGCCGTCTCTTATTCCCCGCGGCCCGGCGGGACTGGGCGCGCGGCTCCCCGCGTCCCTCAGGGGGCGCCCACCACGCCCTTGGCTCCACCGGCGGCCGTGCCCTCGGTCGCCGTCCTCGGGATCTGCCGGTCGGCCTTCAGCGCCGTCCAGACCTGCTGGGCCTTGGGCTCGTCCACCAGGACGCGGTTGGCGTCGGCCGGGTCGTACTGGACCGGCATCGTGACCATGTTCAGGTGGGCCGGGGTGATGCCCTTGAGGCCGCTCGCGAAGGACATCAGCTTGTTCACCGAGCCGAGGTCGGAGTCGGTCGTCACGGTCTTCGTGGCGGTGTCGGCGAGGTCGACGAGCTTCTTCGGGCTGCTGAGCACCCCGATGTCCTTGACCTGGTCGACCAGGGCCTTGACGAACGCCTGCTGGAGCTGGATGCGGCCGAGGTCGGAGCCGTCGCCGACGCCGTGCCGGGTGCGGACCAGGCCGAGCGCCTGCTCGCCGTCGAGCCGGTGGGTGCCGGCTTTGAGGTCGAGGTGGCTGTCGGGGTCGGAGATGTCCCGCGTGGTGGTGATCTCGACGCCGCCGAGTTCGTCGACGAGCTTCTGGAAGCCGCTGAAGTCGACCTCCAGGTAGTGGTCCATGCGCAGGCCGCTCATCGACTCGACGGTCTTCACCGCGCAGGCGGCGCCGCCGGTCGCGTAGGCGCTGTTGAACATCACGCCGCTCGCCGCGTCGTGCGTCCGCCCGTCGGTGTCGGTGCACTCGGGGCGGTCGATGAGGGTGTCGCGCGGGACGGAGACCACGCTGGCCTTCCTGTGGCCCTGGTGGACGTGCACGACCATCGCGGTGTCGGAGCGGGCGGTGCCGTCGTCGGTGCCGCCGCCGAGCTTGCCGTTGCCGCCGGCCCGGGTGTCGGAGCCGAGGACGAGGATGTTCTCGGAGCCGTTGTCGGCCTTGGCCGGCCGGTCGGTGCCGAGGGCCCGCTCGATGTCGACGCTGTGCAGGTTGCCGTTCAGCTTGAAGTACAGGTAGCCGACGCCGGTGCCGCCCAGCACCACGATGCCCGCGGTGGTCCAGGCCGCGACCAGCAGGCCCTTGCGGCGTCCGCTGCGGGGCCTGCGGCGGCGGCCCTTGCCCCGGTGGCGCGGTTGCGGTATCTGCTCGGCGGACATGTGCTCCTCAGCTCTCGTACGGCGGCTCTACCCCCTGCTGTCGGTACCGGGATGTCCTCACGGCACCATCGTCGCTCCGATCGGTCCGACGGAGAAACCGGGGACAGGGTTGCACGGGGCGATGTGCACGACTGGTGCCGTTCCGGTGACCGTCCGTGTGCGGATTTGTCCGGACACCCGCCGCTCACCTGGGGTTTCGTCCGTCAGGCGGAGGGGTCCTGGCCTACTGGCGCACGCCCTTGTGTGTGGGGAAGGTCTCCCGCACGCGGAAGGCCGCTCCCCGCGGCGCGGGGAGCGGCCTTCTCGGCTGGACCGTCGGACGACGTCAGTCGCCGTTGCCGGGCGTCGGGGTCGTCTTCTGGATCTGGAGCAGGAACTCGGCGTTCGACTTCGTCTGCTTCATCTTGTCCAGGAGCAGTTCGATGGCCTGCTGCGAGTCGAGCGCGTGCAGCACCCGGCGCAGCTTCCAGACGATGGCCAGCTCGTCGCTGCCGAGCAGGATCTCCTCCTTGCGGGTGCCGGACGCGTCGACGTCCACCGCGGGGAAGATGCGCTTGTCGGCGAGCTTCCGGTCGAGCTTGAGCTCCATGTTGCCGGTGCCCTTGAACTCCTCGAAGATCACCTCGTCCATGCGGGACCCGGTGTCGACCAGCGCGGTGGCGAGGATGGTCAGCGAACCGCCGTCCTCGATGTTGCGCGCGGCGCCGAAGAAGCGCTTGGGCGGGTACAGCGCGGTCGAGTCGACACCACCGGAGAGGATGCGGCCCGACGCCGGGGCGGCGAGGTTGTACGCACGGCCCAGACGCGTGATGGAGTCCAGCAGCACGACCACGTCGTGACCCAGCTCCACGAGGCGCTTGGCTCGCTCGATGGCCAGCTCGGCGACGGTGGTGTGGTCCTCGGCCGGGCGGTCGAAGGTCGAGGAGATGACCTCGCCCTTCACCGACCGCTGCATGTCGGTGACCTCTTCCGGACGCTCGTCGACGAGGACGACCATCAGGTGGCACTCGGGGTTGTTGTGCGTGATCGCGTTGGCGACCGCCTGCATGATCATGGTCTTGCCGGTCTTCGGCGGGGCCACGATCAGACCGCGCTGGCCCTTGCCGATGGGCGAGACGAGGTCGATGATCCGGGTGGTCAGCACGCCCGGGTCCGTCTCCAGCCGGAGGCGGTCCTGCGGGTACAGCGGCGTCAGCTTGTTGAACTCCGGGCGGCCGCGGCCGTGTTCGGGTGCCATGCCGTTGACGGAGTCGAGCCGGACCAGCGCGTTGAACTTCTCGCGCCGCTCGCCCTCCTTGGGCTGGCGGACCGCGCCGGTGATGTGGTCGCCCTTGCGCAGGCCGTTCTTGCGGACCTGGGCGAGGGAGACGTACACGTCGTTCGGGCCGGGCAGGTAGCCGGAGGTGCGGATGAACGCGTAGTTGTCGAGGATGTCCAGGATGCCCGCGACCGGGATCAGGACGTCGTCGTCGGTGATCTGCGGCTCGGCGGCGATGTCGTCGCGCCCGCGCCGGCCCCGGCGGTCGCGGTAGCGCCCGCGCCGGCCGCGCCGGCCGCCCTCGAAGTCGTCGTCGTCCTGGGGACCGTTGTTCCGGTCCTGACGGCCGCCGCCCTGCTGCTGGCGCTGCTGGCCGCCGCCCTGGTTCTGCTGCTGGTCGTCGCCCTTGTTACGGCGGTCCCGGTCGCGGTCCCGATCGCGGTCCCGGCCGCGTTCCCGGCGGTCGCGGCGGCGGCCCTCGCCGCCGTCGGCGTCGGACCGGCCGTCGCCGCCCTGGTGCTGACCCTGCTGGTTCTGGTTCTGCTGCTGCCGGTCGGGCGTCTCGGCCCGCGGCTCGCCCTTCGTCTCGGCGGCGGCCGGCTCGGCCTGCCCGGCCGGGCTGCCGGCCTCGGCGGTGGCGCGGCGCCGGCGGCGCTCGGCGGGGGCCTCGTCGGCCGGGGCACCGCCCTGGTCGAGCGGGGCCGAGAGCTTGGGGGCGGGCTGGCCCGGGATCTCGATCTGCTGCTGGGACGCGGCCTTCTCGGCGGAGTCGGTGGCCTTGGCCGCCTTCTTCCCGGCCTTCTGGGCCTTCTCCGCGGCGGCCTCGTCGCCCGTACGGGTCCGGGAGGTGGCGCGGCGCTTGGGCTTGGTCTCGGCGGCGTCCGCGGCCTGGGCGGGGGCTCCCCCACCGGCCTGCGCCTCCTTGATGACCTCGATCAGCTGGCTCTTGCGCATCCGCGCGGTGCCCCTGATGCCGAGGCCGGAGGCGACCTGCTGCAACTCGGCCAGCACCATGCCGTCGAGGCCGGTACCGCGGCGCCGCCGGGAGCCGGCACCGGTGGCAGGCGCGGAGGCGTCCGTGGCGGGCGCGGCAGCGGTCTCCTCGACACGTGCGCCCATCAGATCGGTGGTGTCGCTCACGAAGGGTCCTTCCCTGGAGCGGACGTCGGCCTGTCTGGCTCGGCGACCGGTTGTGCTGTCCGGCTTCGGTCCTTGCTGTGCGAACCGTGCCGGGGCGGTGGTCCGCCCAATCGGCGGAAGAGATATCTGGTGATGGCGCTTCCCCTGGCCGTAACACGCGGTATCTGTGTCAGGCGGCCTGGTCGCGCCGGTTCCGGAGCGTTTCCGGCCCGCTCAGTGTCGGTGGACGCCGTACTGCCCGCGTACGGCGTTCACCGCACAAGGCGGTGTGGGGGGCTCCCGGAAGAATGTCTGTCCCGGACGGGGACACGAGGCACCTCGCCATGGTGGGGTCGGGTGCAGACTTGAGATTAACACTACCGGATCCAACAAATATTCCCCCTCTCGAAATCCGGCAACCGTGTACGTCAGGGCGCGAGCGGGAGCACGCAGGCCCCCTGGAGATCCAGGTCGAGCCGGTTCGCCGCCCAGTCCTCGCCCGCCAGCGCCTCGACCTTGTCGGCGGTGCCGGCGTCGGCCAGCGCCATGACCGTGGGCCCGGCGCCGGAGATCACCGCGGGGACGCCGTCGCCCCGCAGCCGCTCGACCAGGGCCGCGCTCTCGGGCATCGCCGGTGCGCGGTACTCCTGGTGGAGGCGGTCCTCGGTGGCCGGGAGCAGGAGCTCGGGGCGCCTGGTCAGGGCCTCGACGAGCAGCGCGGCCCGGCCGGCGTTGGCGGCGGCGTCGACGTGCGGGACGGAGCGCGGGAGCAGTCCGCGCGCCGTCTCCGTCAGGACCGGCTTGCCCGGTACGAAGACCACCGGGACGACGGAGTCGGCGGGCTCCATCCTGATCGCGCGGGCGGCGCCGCGCTCCAGCCAGGACAGGGTGAAACCGCCGAGCAGACAGGCCGCTACGTTGTCGGGGTGGCCCTCGATCTCGGTGGCGAGGTCGAGCAGCGCGGCGTCGTCGAGACGGGCCTCGCCGCCTATGGTCACCGCGCGGGCGGCGACGATGCCGGCGCAGATCGCGGCGGACGAGGAGCCGAGGCCGCGGCCGTGCGGGATGCGGTTGGCACAGACGATCTCCAGCCCGCGCGGCTGCCCGCCCAGCAGGTCGAACGCGGTGCGCAGGGAGCGTACGAGCAGGTGTTTCTCGTCGCGCGGCAGCGTTTCGCTGCCCTCGCCCGCGATGTCGATGTGCAGCCCGGAGTCGGCCACCCGGACGACGACGTCGTCGTAGAGCCCCAGCGCGAGCCCGAGGGCGTCGAAGCCCGGACCGAGGTTGGCGCTGGTGGCGGGGACGCGCACCCGGACGGCGGCGGCGCGGAAGGCGGGACCGGCCATCGCTCGTTGACTCTCCTTGAGCTGCGTGATGGTCGAATGACTTCGATGAACCGACGAACATTCGATGACGTACGAGAACCCGGGGGCCGCCGCTGCCTGCCGAACGGGTGACCGACCACGACCCCGGCCGCTTCCCGACCGCGGAGACGGCGCGGCACCGCGGCATATGCGGCGGGCGGGTTCGGTACAGCCTATCGAAGGAAGGTTCTGTGGCGACATAGGGCGCACAGGAGGCGCACGATGCGTGTCGTAAGCCCCCCGTGCACCCCCTGCCATGAAGCCTTGCCCGGCGTCCGTCACCGGGGCCCCCGCGGGCCCCGTCAGGGGACTTCCCCCGGTCGGCGGCGCTTACGCCTGCCGATCCGGGGAACCGGTGTCCGGCCCGCTCAGACCAGGCCGAGGCGCTCGGCGGCCGTCGCGGCGTCGACCGGGACGGTGACCGGCTGCGGGGCGCCGGCGACGGCCCAGTCGGGGTCCTTGAGCCCGTTGCCGGTGACGGTGCACACGATCGTCTGCCCCGGGTCGACCTTGCCCTGCTCGGCGGCCTTCAGCAGGCCGGCCACCGACGCGGCCGAGGCGGGCTCGACGAAGACGCCCTCCTGGGAGGCCAACAGCCGGTAGGCACGCAGGATCTCACGGTCCGTCACCTCGTCGATGGCGCCGCCGGACTCGTCCCGCGCGGCGAGCGCGAAGTCCCAGGAGGCCGGGTTGCCGATCCGGATGGCGGTGGCGATGGTCGACGGGTCCTTGACGACCTCACCGCGCACGATGGGCGCGGAGCCGGACGCCTGGAAGCCCCACATGCGCGGGGTCCGGGTGCTGATCCCGTCGGCGGCGTACTCCTTGTACCCCTTCCAGTACGCGGTGATGTTGCCCGCGTTGCCGACCGGCAGGACGTGGATGTCGGGCGCGTCGCCGAGCATGTCCACGATCTCGAAGGCGGCCGTCTTCTGGCCCTCGATACGGACCGGGTTGACCGAATTGACCAGCGCGACGGGGTAGTTGTCGCTGAGCGCGCGGGCGAGGGTGAGGCAGTCGTCGAAGTTGCCGTCGACCTGGAGGATCTTCGCACCGTGCACGAGGGCCTGGCCCATCTTGCCGAGCGCGATCTTGCCCTGCGGCACCAGGACGGCGGAGACCATGCCGGCCCGCACCCCGTACGCGGCGGCGGAGGCCGACGTGTTGCCGGTGGACGCGCAGATGACGGCCTGCGCGCCCTCCTCCTTCGCCTTGCTGATGGCCATGGTCATGCCGCGGTCCTTGAAGGACCCGGTGGGGTTCGCGCCCTCCACCTTGAGGTGGACCTCGCAGCCCGTGCGCTCGGAGAGCACCTGCGCGGGCACGAGCGGCGTGCCGCCCTCGCGGAGCGTCACGACGGGCGTGCTGTCGGAGACGGGCAGCCGGTCCCGGTACTCCTCGATGATTCCGCGCCACTGGTGGGTCATTGCTGGTTACTCTCCTTCAACCCGCATGATGCTGGCGACACCCCGCACGGTGTCGAGCTTGCGCAGCGCCTCGACGGTGCCGCCGAGGGCGGCGTCGGACGCGCGGTGGGTGACGACGACGAGAGAGGCCTCGCCGTCCTTCCCGGACTGCCGGACGGTGTCGATCGACACCCCGTGCTCGGCGAACACCGTGGCCACCTGGGCGAGGACGCCCGGTTTGTCGGCGACGTCGAGACTGATGTGGTACCGCGTCACGACATCGCCCATGGGCGACACGGGCAGCGCGGCGTACGCGGACTCACCGGGCCCGCGTCCGCCGCCGAGCCGGTTGCGGCAGACGGCGACGAGGTCCCCGAGGACGGCAGAGGCGGTCGGCGCGCCGCCGGCGCCGGGGCCGTAGAACATGAGCTGTCCGGCGGCGTCGGACTCGACGAACACGGCGTTGTACGCGCCCCGCACGCCGGCCAGCGGATGGCTGAGCGGGATCATGGCGGGGTGCACGCGGGCCGTGACCGACCCCCCGTCCGCCGCCCGCTCGCAGATGGCGAGCAGCTTGATGGTGCACCCCATCTCCTTGGCGGAGGCGAAGTCGGCGGCGGTGACCTCGGTCATGCCCTCGCGGTGCACGTCGTCCAGGCGTACCCGCGTGTGGAAGGCGATCCCGGCGAGGATGGCGGCCTTGGCGGCGGCGTCGAAGCCCTCGACGTCGGCGGTCGGGTCGGCCTCCGCGTACCCGAGCGCGGTCGCCTCGTCCAGCGCCTCCTGGTATCCGGCGCCGGTGGTGTCCATGGCGTCGAGGATGAAGTTGGTCGTCCCGTTCACGATCCCGAGCACCCGGTTGACCTTGTCCCCGGCGAGGGACTCGCGCAGCGGGCGGATCAGCGGGATGGCGCCGGCGACGGCGGCCTCGTAGTACAGGTCCTTCTCGTTCGCGTCCGCGGCGGCGTGCAGCGCGGCACCGTCCTGGGCGATGAGGGCCTTGTTCGCGGAGACCACGGACGCGCCGTGCTCGAAGGCGGTGGTGATGAGGGTGCGGGCGGGCTCGATCCCGCCGATGACCTCCACCACGACGTCGATGTCGCCGCGCTTGACGAGGGCGGTGGCGTCGGTGGTCACGAGCGCGGGGTCGATGCCCGCGCGCACCCGGTCCGGCCGCCGTACGGCCACGCCCGCCAGCTCCACCGGTGCCCCGATCCGGGCGGCGAGGTCGGCGCTGTGCGTCGTCATGATGCGCGCCACCTCTGAGCCGACCACTCCGCAGCCCAGCAGCGCCACCTTCAGCGGACGCGTACGCATCATCCGACCTCGTTTCCTCTCACCGTGTGCGGTGGAACCAGTCTCACTCACCGGACGGACGTTTCTGCCCTTCGTCCGGATCGTGAGACATTTATTTCATTTGCGGGGGCCGGAGAGCACAAGATCTCCGGCCCTCTCCCCTTGCGCGGTCCGGCTCACCCGACGTCGAGACGGAGCAGGTCCTCCTCGGTCTCGCGCCGGACGATGACCCGCGCCGCGCCGTCCCTGACGGCGACGACGGGCGGGCGGAGCACGTGGTTGTAGTTGCTGGCCATCGATCGGCAGTACGCGCCGGTGGCGGGTACGGCGATCAGGTCACCGGGTGCCAGGTCGCCCGGCAGGAAGGCGTCCTTGACCACGATGTCCCCGCTCTCGCAGTGCTTGCCGACGACGCGGGAGAGCATCGGCTCGGCGTCGGAGGCGCGGGAGACCAGGGCGACGCTGTACTCGGCGTCGTAGAGCGCGGTGCGAATGTTGTCCGACATGCCGCCGTCGACGGAGACGTAGGTGCGGAGGTTCTCCAGGGGCTTGACGGTGCCGACCTCGTAGAGCGTGAAGGCGGTGGGCCCGACGATGGCGCGGCCCGGCTCGACGGAGATCCGGGGGACGCGCAGCTTCGCGGCCTCGCACTCCCGGCCGACGATCTCGGTCAGCGCCTTGGCGATCTCGTGCGGCTCGCGCGGGTCGTCGTCCCGGGTGTACGCGATCCCGAGTCCGCCGCCGAGGTCGATCTCGGGGAGTTCCACCCCGTGCTCGTCGCGGATGTCCTTGAGGAGCCCGACCACGCGGTGGGCGGCGACCTCGAACCCCGACATGTCGAAGATCTGCGACCCGATGTGCGAGTGGATGCCGATGAGTTCCAGCCCGTCGAGCCGGAGGGCCCGCCGCACGGCCTCGGCGGCCTGCCCGCCGGCCAGCGGGATGCCGAACTTCTGGTCCTCGTGGGCGGTGGCGATGAACTCGTGGGTGTGCGCCTCGACGCCGACGGTGACGCGGATCTGCACCCGCTGGCGCCGGCCGAGTTCCTGCGCGATGTGGGCGACGCGGACGATCTCCTGGAAGGAGTCGAGCACGATCCGCCCGACGCCGGCGTCGACGGCCCGGCGGATCTCCTGCGTGGACTTGTTGTTGCCGTGGAAGGCGATGCGCTCAGCGGGCATCCCGGCGGAGAGCGCGGTGGCGAGTTCCCCGCCGCTGCACACGTCGAGGTTCAGCCCCTCCTCGTGCAGCCAGCGCACGACGGCGCGGGAGAGGAACGCCTTGCCCGCGTAGAACACGTCGGCGTCCGGCCCGAAGGCGGTCCGCCAGGCGCGGGCACGGGAGCGGAAGTCGGCCTCGTCGAGGACGTAGGCGGGGGTGCCGTACTCCTCGGCGAGCGTCTTGACGTCGACGCCGCCGACGGTGACGACACCGTCCGCGTCCCGGCCGACGGTCCGCGCCCAGACCTTGGGGTCGAGGTCGTTGAGGTCGGCGGGCGGCGCGGAGTAGTGGCCCTCGGGGAGGACGTCCGCGTGACGGGGTCCGGCGGGGTGTGCGGATCGGCTCATGGCTCTGGGTGGCTCTCTCGGGGTCAGTCTGAGGTCGGTCTTCGATCGGTCTGCGTCGCTGTGCCAGCGGTCTGCTCGCGGTCTGCTCGCGGTCTGCTGGCGGTCTGGCTGGCGGTCTGTGACCGGTCGGGCTCAGAGGTGATCGGGTGCGTCGATGCCGAGCAGGGACAGGCCGCCGGCCAGCACCGCTCCGGCGGCTGCGGCGACAGCGAGCCGGGCACGGTGGGCGGCCGAGGGTTTCTCCTCCCCCAGCGGCAGCACCCCGGGCAGCAGCGGCAGCACGCCATCGGCCACCCCGACGAGATGCCGGGCGAGCCGGTCGGGAGCGTGGTCGCGGGCGGCGGCGGCGAGGACGCGGGGGTGGTCGGCGAGGGTGGTGAGGAGGGGGGTGGCGGCGGGGGTGGCGGTGGGGGTGGCGTCTCGATCGGCCTCGGGGCCGAAGCCGAGGTCGGCTGCGTTGCGCAGGAGGGCGCGGGTACGGGCGTGGGCGTACCGGACGCGGAAGAGGGGGTTGCTCTCCCGCTGGACCAGGTGCTCACCGCCGGTGAGCCGGGGCCGGTCATGGGGGGCGGGGTGGAGCATGGCCCACCGCCCGGCGTCCCGGCCCAGCGCGAGGACGGCCTGGGGGGAGGGGGCGGGGACGGGGTTCCTGGCGACCGGCACGGCGGGGTCCTCGGCGGTCCGCGGAGCGGTGTCGGCATCGATACCGAGTACGTCGATCCACTCCTTCGGGGGAGCGTCCTCGCAGCCGACGCGCACGCGTGCCCCCTGTGCCCGCAGCAACCGGGCGACACTGTCCATGACGACGAGAGCGCGGATCTCGCGCGGGCAGGAGAGCCGCACGACGGGCCCGCCCTCGCCCCCGGCGTGTCCGTACCGGGGTCCGCGGCGCAGCACCTCGTCGACGAGGGCGCCGGGCGCGGCGGCGTCGAGGGAGAAGTTGAGGAACCCGGGCCCGGTGACGACGACGTCGGTGATGCCGGCGGTGCGCAGGAGGTACGGCCGCAGTACGTCGGCGACGTCCCGGGGCGTCCGTCCGGCCGGCCGGGCGAGCTGGAGGGCGAGGTTGCTGGCGTAGTCCCCGCACCCGCCGGGCCCCGGAGGCCCGACCACCACCCGCTCAGGGACGGCCACGGCGAGTTCCCCGTCATCGACGGCACGGCGCACCGCGTGCAGCAGGGTGCGGGAGAGCTCGACGGGGGTCACGGGACCAGCGTAGGGGAGGAGGGGGGCGGGTAGGCGAACCGGTTTCGGGATGGTCCGGGATGTGGACGGGGCGGTCGTCTCCCAGGGGCCGCTATCCGCTATCCGGCCCGCTCGGCCCGCGGCGCGGACCCACTGCCCTGCTGCTCACCCTTCGCCGCGAGCCTGCGCACGACGCTGACCAGCTCGGCCGGCTCGAAGGGCTTGGAGAGGAAGGCGTCGACCCCGGCATCGACACCGGAGTCGACCTCGTACTGCGTGCAGGCGCTGATGATCGCGAGGGGAAGATCCCGGGTCCGGGCGTCCGCGCGCAGCCGGGCCGCGGTCCTGATCCCGTCGAGCCGCGGCATGACGACGTCCAGCGTCACGACGTCGGGCCGCACCTGATGGACGACTTCCAGACACTCGGCACCATCGGCCGCGGTCACGACCTCGAAGCCCTCCAGCTCGAGGTTGACCCTGATCAACTGCCGGATCACCTTGTTGTCGTCCACGACAAGGACCCGGCCCGACGCGCCTGGCACCCCTTGAGAGTAGGTCGGGACCGGCCATCGCGTCCGGGTTTTCCCCACTTCCACCCCGTGCGGGGAGCCTGACCCCGCTCCCCTGCCCCGCCGGCCCCCGGAAACCCGTTCATGACCACCCCCGCGGAGCTGGTAGTGTTCTACCCGTCGCCGCGAGCGACACGCCCCCGTAGCTCAGGGGATAGAGCAACGGCCTCCGGAGCCGTGTGCGCAGGTTCGAATCCTGCCGGGGGCACCTTGTATTGGGTGTCTGAAGACCCCGCCATCAGCGAGTTCGCTGAGGTCGGGGTCTTCGCGTATGTGCAGGCGGGTGCCGCCGGAAGCGGGCGTTTGCCAGTGATCACGTAATGACGACGTAATGATCTTGGGCGTCGTTCGCGCAGGTGAGGCGCCCTTTCGGACTGCTCACGCGGACGCGAAGAAGGCCCCGGAGCGCGTCCGCCCCAGGGCCTCCGAGCGAGGCGTGTACGCCTCTCAGGGCGTGCCGTCGTCCTCCCCCAGACCTTGCATGATCCGGTCGTTCATCTCCGCCTCCTGGCCGTCGATGCACTTGGCGTAGATCTTGAGGAGCACGTCCACCGAGTGCCCGGCCCGCGCTGCCACCTCCGGTGCGAGGACGCCGGAGTTGAGCCACTGGGAGACGCCGGCGTGCCGGAGGTCGTAGGGGCGGGCCGCCATCACGGAGTCGGCCTGATGCGGCAGGAGAGCCAGTTCCCGCGCTTGCTTCCACACGCGGGAGTACGAGGACGCGGCGATGACGTTGCCCCGCTCGCTGGAGAACTGCCGACCGTCTTCCGCCGTGCCGAACTCCTTGACGTGGTCGAGGAGCAGGCGGACGAGTGGGGGCGGGATGGGGACCGTCCGCACTTCGCCCGCTTCCCGTTGCTTGAGGCCCCGGCGGTCAGGCGCCTCCCCGGAATCCGTCCACGCCTTACCGGCTGTGGGCCGTGTCTCCGCCAGTTCGATACGGCCCCATCCCTTCTCTGGAAGCGTGCAGTCCGACCGGCGCAGGCCGAGTGCTTCACCGGGCCGCATGGCCGCGTAGTACAGGCATCCGAAGAACGCCCGCAGTCGTCGACCGCTCGCCCGGTCGTAGCCGCCGACGTAGGTGAGCGCGGTCAGCAGCGCCCGTGCCTGCCGGGGGTTGACCACCACCCGCCGGTCGACTTCCTGCACGGCACGTTTGCCCCGCTTTTTACGCACCTGAGAGAGCGGGCTGACGTTCAGGACGCCCAGTTCGACCGCGTACTGCAACACGTTGAAGACCACCGCCCGGCGACGCTGGTAGGTCTGTGTCGCGGCCGGCTTGCCGTCGAGGCGACGGGCCAGGGCGTCCACCAAGTCCTGTGCGCGGCTCCCTTCCGACAGTTCCGCCACCGGGAGGGACGCCTTGGACAGCCACGTCAGTGCGGCGGCGATCTCCTTGGGGCGCTCCCTCTCCCGACGAGGAGGAGGCAACAGGTACGACCGTGCCGCGCGGCGCAGAACTGCGGGCGCCGGCCGCCCGCGCACAGCCTTGACGGGAACCGCCAGGACGGTGGAGAGCGCATCGGTCATGCTGTCGCGCTGCTTCGCCGACGCCTCCGCCCACCGGGCATCCACGTACTTCACCGCCAGCTCTACGAAGCTGAGCGCGACCTTGCCGCCCCGAAGGGAGTCGGGCAGTCCGGTCACGGTGTCGAAGGCTTCGCCCTTGTCCGCGGCACGCAGGAGCTTGGCGCGGAAGCGGTCGGCGAGAGCCTTGGTCCTGTGCGACTCGTGGAAGGGCTCACCGTCGACCGACCAGCGCACGAGGTGGGTCGGCTTCTTGGCGGACCGGTTGACGCTCAGCTTCCAGATGACGACCTTGTACGACTTCACCGGACACCACCATCCGTGTCCTCCGCTCGCTCCTCCACCCAGGCATCGAGCGCGTCACGCCGGACGCGGAGTTCACCGTTCGGTAACCGGATGCAGGCGGGGGCGAGGTGGAGTTCACGCCAGCGGTAGAAGGTGCGGCGGGAGACGCCGCCCAGTTCCTCCAGCACTTGGCGCACGGTGAGCAGCTCGATACCGGTCCGGTCACGCGCCAGGGGGAACACCGCCCTCCCGTACCGAGGCCGCGAGGAGGGCGGCTTCCGGGGAGTAGCCGCGTCCGGCATACCGCCACTGGCCGACGACCGAGCGTGTCGGTGAGCAGGTGACGTTTGCGTCCGTTGATCTTCTTGCCGGCGTCGAAGCCCCGCGCGGCCAGGGCGACGGTGGCGTCCGCCTTCACCGACTGCGAGTCGATGACCGCCGCACTCGGCTCCTGATCACGGCCCTCGAAAACGCGGACGGCCTCGCGCAGCCGGTCGTGCAGCTCGGCCACGAATCCCGCATCCCGCATCCCGCATCCGGCATCCCGCATCCCGCATCCCGCATCCCGCCAGCGGACGAAAACGGCGTATACCCGTGGCCAGGGCGGAAAGTCCGACGGCATCGCCCGCCACTTGATGCCGTTGTCGACGAGGTAGCGGATCGCGTCGATCATCTGCCGGTGGCAGTAGCCCTCCGGCCGCCCGCCCCGGCCGGCCAGCCATCCCGGCACCGGCAGCAGGTCCCGCACCAGGATCCACTCGGCATCGCTCATGTCCGAGCCGTACCGGGGCCGGCGCCCCGGCCGGTCGGCCGCGTTTCCGAACCTGTGGGCGAGACAGTCACACCCAGGAGTGGACGGACTGGACCCGGCAACCGTGACCACGCGACACTTCGACAACAGGGCCTCTTGCTCCTCGCTGGACTCGACATCCGCGAGCTACCAAGAGGCCCTTCTTCCATGCATCGGCACCGGCCGACTCACCCGAACCAGGCCCCTGTTCGAACCCCACCCGGCCACCCGAGCGGATAGAGAACAGCCAGTAAGATCATGGCCCCACCGTCGTGCTTTAACGGGCAGGTCCACAGACTGCCCGACGCGCCGGAAGCTTACGAGGCCATGATCACTCGCCCCAAAGCAGCTCCAGCCCAAAGCCGCTCCACCGCCCACGTGTGTTGCTGACCCGACACAGGCTGCCCGACGCCATCGTCCTCCAACGCCTCGAGGATGAGGTGAACACGCCCCGCAGACCCGCCACTAACGGCATGATGCCACTGTGGACTATGACCTGACGCGCCTCGGCAGCCGCGAGTTCGAACACCTGGCGCAGGCCCTTGCGATACGGATCTTGGGTCCGGCCGTTCAGGCTTTCGGTGACGGCCCGGACGGTGGGCGTGAGGCAGAGTTCCACGGCGAGCTACAGTACCCACTTCCGGACCCCGAGGGTCCATGGAACGGCCACGGCGTCTTGCAGGCGAAGTTCTTGCAGCGGCCGCGCGGTACGACACATGACACAACTTGGTTCCTGAACTTGGTTCGCGCCGAACTACGGCAGTGGGCAAACCCCCAGTCGAAGAGAGCCCGCAAAGGCGCCCTACCCGAATATCTTCTCTTTTGTACGAACGTTGTTCTATCGCCAGATCCCGAAAGTGGAGGAATCGACGCATTCAAGCGCATTGCAGACGAATTGATCAAAGAGTTGCAATTGCCGATCCATGACGTTCGAGTTTGGCATTTCGATCAGATTTGCCGGTATCTAGATATCTATCCCGCCATTCGTCAAACATATAGCGGCCTCATTACCGCCGGTGATGTGCTTTTTCGCTTGCGCGAGATTTTTGAAGGAACGGTAGGAGATCTCGGTGAACTGCTCGCCAATCACAGTAGTAAGGAGTTGGCTACCGATCAATGGGTGAGGCTAGGGCAGGCCGGGGAAGCAGACAACCAGCGGCTTCCACTGGCTGAGCTCGCGGTAGACCCTACTGCCTCCTACACGACCTCCGACGGGACACACGAATTTGTCGCCGTAGTGAAGCACATAATTTCCCACGGCGACACAGTGTTGAGCTCAAGAGGGACTTACGATGGACCTCGACATATCGCACTAATTGGCGGCCCAGGGCAAGGAAAATCAACCGTCGGGCAAATCCTATGTCAAGCCTATCGAGCGACCCTACTTGGGGACGCGATGGACCGACTAGATGACGAGACGAAGGAAATTTTAACTACCTTCACTGACGAGATGCAGAGGATAGGTCTGAGTGCTCCTGCCGCACGTAGATGGCCGATCCGTATCAATCTCAGCGAATATGCTGATGCTGTAGCAGGCGGTGAGATTGTCAGCATTCTTCGATATTTGTCGGAGGTGATTAGCCGGAGAACACCCGATATCACCGCCGGCCAACTGCGCTCCTGGTTGCGGGCATGGCCATGGCTCTTGGTTCTTGACGGTTTGGACGAGGTGGCATCTACGCAAGCCCGTGGCACCGTTATGGAGCGAGTAAACGACTTCCTATTGGAGGCCGCGTCAGTAGATGCAGACCTTTTGGTTATCGCGACGTCGCGCCCACAAGGGTACAGGGAAGAATTCTCTCCACAGCGGTACGTTCATATGCGGCTGGAACCCATGGCAGCAGAAGACGCCGTCTCATACGCGGCGCAACTCGCGCAGCTACGCCATCGAGGAGATCCAGAGACGGCCGAACGTGTACTGCGGAGACTGGAAGAGGCTGCAGAGGAAGACTTGACGGCGCGCCTGATGACGACTCCGCTTCAAGTCACAATCATGGCTATTCTCCTTGAGCGGCGTGAACGCGTACCCCAGCAACGATATCGCCTTTTCTACGACTATTATCAGGCAATCTATAACCGTGAAGCCGGTAAAAGCGGACCAACCGCCAGGCTAATTGATGATCACCGAAACGCTATTAACTACCTCCATGAGCGAGCCGGATTACTCCTTCAGGTGAAGTCTGAGAGAGATGGAGAATCTGATGCCTCTCTGTCGCGTGCCGAGCTATTCAATATCATTGAAACCCACCTAAGAAGTGAAGGCTTCGATGACGCAGCCAGCAGTGCACTGGCGACTCGCATGGTCGACGCAGCCATGCGTCGCCTAATTCTATTGGTTCCTCGCAAGCAGGATAGCGTTGGATTCGATGTGCGAAGCTTGCAAGAATTCATGGCGGCGCGCGCTATGGTTTCGGAAGACTCGGAGGAACTCAGTGTCGTATTGACTGCAACTGCGGATTCCGCACACTGGAGAAATACATGGCTTCTAGCAGCGGGACAGGTTTTCCATGAACGGCCGAGTCTCAGAGACAGGCTGATCGTTCTGCTTGACGAGATTCAGGCGAAAAGCGAAATCAGCCTCTTCACCAAACCTGGCTCATCTCTAGCAGTCGGTCTACTTTCAGATGACGTAGCAGCGCAAGCTCCGCGTTTTCTTCGCGCTCTGACAAAAATAGCCCTAGAGCTACTGGAAGAGCCACTAGACGAAATCGAAAGCATCGATCTTTGCGAAGCCCTCTGGAATGTTGCTGGTTCCGATATTGCATCCCAGAGACTCATCGAGCGGGTAGTGGATAGGAACGTAGAAGCAGGCGGCTACAGGGCAGCCAATACGCTGGCTACGCTGGGGGCTAATTGGGAGCACAAATCTGGCCCCCTTGCCTACCAAGTACGCAAGATAGTGGAGCGAGCTAGCGGAAATCAGAACGAATTGGCGTATCTTCTCGGCAGTAAAGTCATGTGGCCGCGCTATCTAGTGGACGCGATTAACAGCGGGTCGATCGATTTCGAGCAACGCCCCCTCCTTGAGGTGTTAAAACCCTACCTGCGACCCTCCGCATGGGAGCGATTCAACAGAGTTTATGAGGGAATGTTCGATGGGGATTTCCTAGGGTTTATGAGGGTGTCCACCGGACACTATGTCGCCCTCCAGTATCAGCACACCGTGGTGACCAAAAACGCTGTGTCAATCTTGTCTGCGCCTCAAGCAGCTGAAGAATTGGTTCTTGCGGCGGAGGCCCTTCCAGTCGAAATGTGGCAACTAAAACATCAGATCCGGGTGATTCTCCAGAGGGCCCAGGAACGCGAGCCTGTCAATTTGAGTTCGATTGCGTTGCCGTAATCGAGCACGGAGTTAAAGTGGCTTTTCATCGACGGAGACCCACTCGCAGCGGCGTCTGTGGAAATGGTCGACCGGCCAGAGGAGTAGGTCCATTCCTCAATGACCCAGGCATCGGCCGCAGTTGAGCGCCAGGCGGCGTACCCAGGTGGCATGGTGGCCAGCTGGGCAAGCGACGGGTCCGAGTCCACGACGTGCTGGAGGTGGAGGACCGATGAGTCCACCGCTGGGATCGTGTACGCCGTCGCTCACGAGCCGGGCATCCTCGTCATCGTGGACCACGGTCAGGGCCGGGGAGTCCCCTGCCGAGACGGTCCTTTGGATGATCGCGAGCAGGCCTTGGGAGAAGACCTCACTTCAAACGGCCGGCTCAGCTCAGGCTGCATAGATCCCATGCGGGTGCTTCTGCATACAGCGGCGAAGTACAGCAACCACAGCAAACGCACCGTTCAGCAATGGTCGCTACGGGCTCAACTTCGGCCGGTATGACCGTGACCGACCATTCTCTATCGAGCTACGGATCAGTAGGCCTGTGACATCCATGGCTGACATCAACGAAGCCGGACGGGGGCGTACACCAGCGCCTCTGTCCGGCTGTCGCTCCAGTCGCCGACCGCGGCCAGAGCGGGCCCGGATCAAACTCCTAAAGCGGTGCTCACCCTCTACACCGCTCAGGAGGAGGACGTGAAGCCGGCGGACTGGTCGAGGTGGAACGCGGAGCCCGAAGCCGCCGGAGTCCACCCCCTGTGCAGGGCAAGCTGAACGGCCGCGGCAACACTGGATGGCAGTACAGGCTCGACCTCGCGACCGATCCAGTTGCTCGGATGCGGCTGGTCGGTGGTGACCACGAGCGTCATGCCCGGGGTGTCCGCATGCTCGACCGCGTACGTGCACGGCGACCAGGCCAGCCCCTGGGAGTACGTTGGTCGGCCTCGCAGGCGCCAGCGGTAGGCCGTACCGTCGACAACGATTCGTCGTGAACCCTTGCGGACCAGTGCCATAACTCCCCCTTCAACAGCAACGATGCTAGCGAGCCCGGCCCCGCCCTCCGTCTCAGTTTCCGTCTCGTTCAGCGCCGTTCACGGCCGTTCAGAGGAGACCGAAGCCCGTAGCCGCTCCAGCTACCGGCCGTTCATGAACGCAGGTGAACGGCCCTGTACGCGGCACTGCGAGGCACCACCGCAGTTGGAAAGCGTGTGGGGCGGCAGCTGCATACTCGCTCGCCGGTTGGTCACAGCCCGCGTATGGTCGCGCGCCGGGGATAACTCGCTGAGGGACGGCACGAGGGTGTGCCGGAAACGGGGACCGTGAGCAGGAGGCGCTACGTCGCCCGGGGCGTGCCGGGTGGATACCGGATCTGGGACAACCGAGGACATTGATGGTGGGGCGATCTCTACGAGTTGTGCCCTGACGATCTCGTGGCCGAGCTCAACGGCCATGCGGACCACGCACGGATCACTGCGCTGATGAAGCGCTATCGGGCGCAGAAGCGGTAGGTGGCTCCGGAGCATGGATGACGAGCGCACGCACCACAACCGCACCAGAATGGGCGGGGAACAGCGGGAAATCATGGGGAATGCAGCCGAGCCCGACGGGGCCGCGCCCCGACCATTCGCCCAGTTCAGCGCCCGAAGCAACCGCAAATGATCGCAGCTTCCCAAGCTGATGGCCCAAACGGCGCTGTGGTCTGCTGCGCGTCCGGACTGCGGCGCTGGGGCGCCGGTCCCGGCCGGGCAGCAGACCACTGGCCGCTCAGCCACAGAGGAGAAGGCTCCGAATCGTTCAGTTCCGGGCACTGAGGTGAGGGCGTGCCTCGCGCTCCTGTGCCGCAGTGCCGGCTTCAATAAGCTGTGCCAGCAGTAGCGCGGCGTCAGGGCGTACCGCACCGAGTCGGACCAGGCCGTCACCCCACACGTTCACGTCAGCTGCGAGGCCCGGAAAGTCGGTATCCAGCCCGAGCACCGTCAGCTGCTCGGCCAAGCTTTCGGCGCCGTGTCGGGCCTCTGCCCAGCCCCGGACGTAGTTCACGCCGACTGTCAGGTTCTCGGCGCGAGGGGCGATGACTCCATGCCGGTCCGTCATCAGGTCACTCCCCCGGTTCGTGGTCGGCTTCAGTGGACGGGTGCGGCACGGCCGCGCTTGCCAGGGCCAGTCTCAGCAACTCGGCCAGGTGCTCCGCCGTGGCCGGCGAGATGCGGCCCAGCTCGACCAGGCCGTGGCCGAAGGCGTTCAGGTCGGCGCGCAGGTAAGGGAAGTCGCGGTCCATGCCTGCCCGTACGAGAGCGTCTCGGAGGGCTGTGGTCGCGTTTCGTGCCGCGTACCAGTCGTCCGTGTCCAGCGGTGACCAGTGCGCTGCATCGAGGTGGTGAGAAGGGTCAGGCACCGGGGACCGGCTCCTCCGGGTAGGCGGCCACCGCGTCGGCGGGGGAACTGAACTTCTCTCCGTAGCGGTCGACGCGGGCCAGCAGTTCTGCCGAGGCCCCCAGTACGGTCGCGAAGGCGATCGGGCGGCATGGGTTCGCTTCCGGGCGTCGGATCGGGGCACGGAGCCACTCGTACCGGTCGCCGTTGAGGGGCATCGGGCCAGGCACCACGACCACCGAGTCACTGCTCAGGTACCTGTAGTCGACCGGCCTCTTGGCTTCGCGCCTGATGAAGTACGCGAACCAGTACCAACTGTTGGAGGTCAGGAAGAAACCCACCCTCCGTGCCTTGTGGTCGATCATGATCGGTCCGTGGGGCAGGTCGTGGCGGGTGAGTTGGTCGAAGGTCTCCATCCCGAGGCGTTGTTCGACCGACACCACGTCGAAGAGTCGGCCCGTGGGAAGCATGAGCGGGAGGCGCGGGTCATCCGCCCACCGCGCTCGGCACATCACCGGGTCACTGGCTGCTGCCGACAGCCATTCGATGCCTCTCCTGGTCATCGTCTGCACGTCATCTCACCTCGGGTCAGCTAGCCCACGGCCCTTCTGCCGCAGTGCCAACAGACTTCCGGGCACGGCGCTCACCTGGGCAGATGACGAGAGGTGACGGGGGATGACGGTCATTCGCGTGTCGCGTCATCCCCTGTCAGCTCCGATGGCGATGGCGATTTGTGTTCACCACTGCCAACGGGAGCAGCAAAACGCGTAAGTTCGGATGAGACAGAACTTCACACCACTCCCCTTGCACGGTACGAGGAGGGAAGGGCCACGTCTCCCATTGAGCCCGTCCATGAGCGGTTACGACAGTTCCGAGCGGAACGCGGCTGGAGTCAGCCGCGTCTGGTGCGTGAGCTACGTCGAGCAGCGACGAAGCGCGGGCAACGTACGGAGTGACTTCTTCGCCACGATGGTGCTGGCCGACGCTCATCTTCGTGCCGGCGACGTCGAGGAGGCGTGCAGGGTTGCCCTTGACGCGTTGGATCTCGGCGAGCACCTGAAATCCGCGCGGTGCGTGAGCTACCTGGCTGAGTTCCGCTCGAACCTCTTCGCTGCCGGGGACAACGCGGCCTCTCGGGTCTTCGCGGAGCAGGCTCGCGAGCATCGGCTATGGGTGGCTACGGAGGCCGGTCGGTCGGCCGCTCGCTGAGTCGTTCATCGGGCGCGCAGCCCGCGCGCTCAGAAGGCGCCCCATGTGTCGCGTCCTTCGCCCGTTCTGAGGGACCGCATGCGCTTCTCGAACTCGGCGGCGAAGCGCTCGCTCGTCGCGGCCTGGTGGCCGACCCAGGCCACCATCATGAGTTCCCGGAAGTCGGCGAGGGTTTCGTAGCCGGGCCAGTTCATGAGGTCGAAGCCGTAGTGGTGGACGAAGGTTCGGTATTCCTCCTGCGAGTGCCAGCCGTAGCGGTCGTAGTACATCGCGGTGAGGATGAGGTCCCACTCTCGCGGGGCCAGGGCGAAGCCGTCGAGGTCGATCAGTACGGCGTGTCCGTCACGGTGGCGGAGGACGTTCCCGATGTTCGCGTCACCGTGGATCAGGCCGAAGGGGAGGACGAAGTCCAAGCGGTCGTACACCTTGCCCACCTCGGTCGCACGCTCCTCCAGGAACTCCCTGTCTCGGTCAGCGATGCCGTCCAGGGTCGTCAGGGACGCTGCCAGCTTGGCGTGGGGGTCGAAGTACGGCAGGCCGAGGTGTTCGGGCTCCTCCAGCCAGTGAAGGCGTTTCAGGAGGTCGGCGAGTTCGCCCAACGTGGCGTACTCCTCCCGGTCCTGAACGCTCTCCCAGAAGGTGACGACGCGGCCACCGACGACGGTGGGTTGGGGGACGTTCTGCGGCACTCGGTTGGCCGGAAAGTCCGACGCCTCCAGCCAGCGGGCGACGCCGACCGCGCGTTCCATCTCGGGGAGGGCGGTACGGTCCTGAGCGATGCGGACGATGATCGGGGCCGAGGACAGCCGGTACACAGCGTTCGAGCCGAGGCGGAGGAGTTCGGCGCCCGTCGGGTCGAGGCCGGCGGCGCGGCAGGCGTCCCGGAGGACGTAGGCCGTAGCCTCCGCCGTGAAAGCCGTCTCGTCGCCGTTTTCCGGTACGCCGTCGCTGCCCGAGATCATGCGTCCGACCTTACGGGGCGCGTCCCAGGGCTGACAGGCCACCTGCGTAATAGGGACGTAATGATCTTGCTGCGGGTGGCTGGCTAGGAGGCTCCGGCGCAGGTCAGAGGCCCAGGGCGCCGTCAGTCCACCCGGCCTCCGGAGCCGTGTGCGCAGGTTCGTGGCCTGCCGGGGCGCCTTTCGTCAGGTACCTGAAAGTCCTGCGGCTTGGCGGAGACGCTGAGGATGGGGTCTTCGTAGATGCACCGGCGGGTGTCGCCCGGAGCGGCGGTATGCCGGGGGCTGGGGACTGGGCGTGGACGGTGACTTGCAGTCCGCTGTGGCGGTGTCCGCCGGGCAGGAACGGATACCTGCGCTTGGATGGGTGGGTGCCCATTCATGACGTTGCTCGACACCTGCCCGAGATTGCGGTCCTACGTGAGCACTGCCGCTCCCTGGCCGTCCTGGAGGCAGTCCTGAGTCCTGGGTGGGGGAGCCGCCGCCACTCCTTCGACGAACACTGGTCCGGGACGGCGTCGTTGGCTTCGATGCGGAACGGGGCGGGCGACGAGTACTCGATCGTCTTCTCGGCCGCGGGCGCCTACGTGCGGGGTTTCGATCATGAGTCGCCGATGAGTCCCTATGCGGAGGACGGGCCATGGCCCGGAGTGCTCGACGAGGTTCCCGAGGTCTTCCGGCCGTATGCGGAGGAGCCGGCGTTCTCCGATGAGGACGGCATGCCTCTCGTCACGGCCTGTACGTGGCGGGAGGCGACCGACGACCACTGGAAGGCAGGAATGATCGACTTCCCCGATGCGGCAACAGGGGATCCGGACGGTGCCGGATATCTCTTCCAGCTGTTGGTGGATCGCAGCTCGGAAGCTTTTCAGCGATGGGCTGAGGACTACTACGAGGTTCCGGTCGACTTGGCAGGTGTTCGTCACGTCTTCTCTTCCCAGCCGCTGACCGAAGAAGTGGTCCGCGCGTTGAACTCGGAAGTCGCCCTGGCGGACCTCCTGAAGGACATCGCGGAGATCGGCTATCCGACGAGCTGAGACGCGGAGCAGCGTCTTCTCTTCGTGCCGGGCAACACGTCCGTCGGAGCCCGGTCGCCCGCCTCCGTGCCATCGGCCCACCCGCCTATGGCGTGCGTCACTCACCTAAGGCGGAGAAGCTCGCTCGTGGGAGTGACGCCGCCTCATCAAGGAGTATCAAGCATGAGTTCGGACCACCACGTACGGCCAGCGGTCGTGTGGCGTGCCAGTGGGCACAGCGGTGGCCAGGGAGACTGTGTCGGGGTCGGTGACGGTCTCCCTGGCCTCGTGCTCGTGCGGGACAGCAAGTGGGCCGACGGGCCCGTGGTCACGTTCTCGCCGGGGGGCGCGGGGGGTGTTCGTCAGTAGCAGGGGGTGCCGTCGTCCTCGCGCCACTTCACCTCGGTGACGTTCATGGGCATGGTGAAGTAGCTGCCCGAGATGCTGCTGACGCAGCCCGTGTGGGTGGGGCCCTGGCCGTCCTCCTGGACGACGGCGTACGTCATCGTGACGTCGTGGGAGGTGTTGTTGTAGAAGATGTTGCCGGGGGCGCTGCCCGTCCACTCGGTCTCGGTGGCCAGGGACGGGGTGATGTCCGTGTCGCCGTACCACCATTCCGGCCACACGCAGAAGCTGCCGACCGGGCAGTTGCCGGGGCTCCACGCCGAGGCGGAGGGGGCGGACGCCATGACGCCGAGGAAAGCCGCGGGTACGGCTGCGAGGGCGAGGGCCTTCAAGCGCATGAGGGGGTTCCGTTTCGTCGGGGGTCGCCTCACGCTAGGGCGCGGATGTTGAAGGGTCAAGGATTGAAATCCGCCGCCCTCGCAGTCGTAAGTCCTAATCGCTGGCTGTGAGTTGGCCGGTCAGGCGGCTGTGCATCGCCGCGCTCGGTTCGTTCAGGCCGGTCACCGTGACCTTCTTGCCGCGTTCGGCGTACTTGCGCTCGATGGCGTCCAGGGCGGCCACCGAGGAGGCGTCCCAGATGTGGGTGGCGGAGAGGTCGATGGTGACGTTCGGCGGGTCGTTCCTGTAGTCGAACCGGGTCACCAGGTCGTTGGCGGAGGCGAAGAAGAGTTCGCCGGTGACGGAGTAGACGACCTGGGTGCCGTCGGGGTCGAGGACGCTGGTGACGGCCGCCAGGCGGGCGACCCTGCGGGCGAAGACGGTCATCGCGGTGATGCTGCCGACCACCACGCCGATGGCCAGGTTGTCCGTGGCCACCACGACGACGACCGTCAGGACCATCACCGTCGTCTCGCCCGGCGGCATGCGCTTCAGGGTGCGGGGGCGGACCGAGTGCCAGTCGAACGTGCCGACCGAGACCATGATCATGACGGCGACCAGGGCGGCCATGGGGATGTCCGAGACGATCGGGCCGAAGACGAAGCACAGGACCATCAGGAACGCGCCGGCCAGGAACGTGGAGAGGCGGGTGCGGGCGCCCGAGACCTTCACGTTGATCATCGTCTGGCCGATCATCGCGCAGCCGCCCATGCCGCCGAAGAAGCCGGTGACGATGTTGGCGATGCCCTGGCCGATGGACTCGCGGGTCTCGGAGGACGGGGTGTCGGTGATGTCGTCGACCAGCTTGGCCGTCATCAGGGATTCCATCAGGCCGACCAGGGCCATCGCCAGGGCGTAGGGGGCGACGGTGGTGAGGGTGTCCAGGGTGAACGGGACGTCCGGGAGGCCGGGAACGGGGAGGGACGAGGGGAGCGCGCCCTTGTCGCCGACCGTGGGGACCGCGATGCCTGCAGCGACCGTGATGACGGTGAGGACGACGATGGAGACCAGGGGGGCCGGGATCACCCGGGTGAGCCTCGGGGAGAGGACCAGCAGGGCCAGGCCGGCGGCGATCAGCGGGTAGACCGGCCAGGGCACGTCCCGCATGTTCGGCACCTGGGCCATGAAGATCATGATGGCCAGGGCGTTGACGAACCCCGTCATCACCGAGCGCGGGACGAAGCGCATCAGCTTCGCCACGCCGAGGGAGCCCAGGATCACCTGGAAGACACCGGCCAGGACGACGGTGGCGATCAGGTAGCCGAAGCCGTGTTCGCGGTTGACGGGCGCGATGACCAGGGCGACCGCACCGGTGGCCGCGGAGATCATCGCCTTGCGGCCGCCGACGACCGAGACGACGACCGCCATCGTGAAGGACGCGAAGAGGCCGATGCTCGGGTCCACGCCCGCGATGATCGAGAAGGAGATGGCCTCGGGAATCAGGGCCAGGGCCACGACCAGGCCCGCCAGGACCTCGGTGCGCAGCACCTTGGGCGAGGCGAGCCAGTCGGGCTTGGACAGGGAGGTGCGCATGCCGTCTTTTCTGGAGAGGGGACGTCCGGTGTGCCGGCGCCGGTCGGGCATCATTGCCGACAGGGAAGACCGGTGCGAGGACCGGTGCGGGACTTCAACTCTACCCTTACGTGAGGGGAGAGTGTACGAGGAGTGGGCGCGGCAATGAGCGGCGAGCGGCACATGCGGATCGGCGAGGTGGCCGAGCGGACCGGGCTGTCGCTGCGCACCATGCGTCATTACGAGGAGGTCGGCCTGGTCATTCCCTCGGCGCGCAGCAAGGGGGGCTTCCGGCTGTACACCGAGCGGGACGTCGAGCGGCTGATGGTGATCCGGCGGATGAAGCCGCTGGACTTCTCGCTGGACGAGATGCGGGACCTGCTGGAGATCGTCGACCGGCTGGCGGACGGTGAACGTCCGGCGGAGGGGGAGGAACAGGAGCGCCTGCGGGAGCGGCTGGACGCGTACCGGGAGAAGGCCGACGCTCGGGTCGAGGCGTTGCGGGTGCGGCTGGGGATGGCGGAGGAGTTCGCCGGTACGTTGCGGGAGCGGCTGGGTTCCTGATCCCGGCCACGGGAGGGCCACCCGGTCTCGTCCGGTCCCGGTGGGTGCCGCCCCACGCCGCCCAGCCTCGGCAGGCGCCGCCCGGTCACGCCGCCCCGGCGGGTACCGCCCCACGCTGCCCGGCCTCGGCGGGCGCCGTCCGGCCTCGGCAGGCGCCGTCCGGCCCCGGCAGGCGCCGCCCGGTCACGCCGGCCCCGGCGGGTGCCGCCGCCCGGCCCCAGGAGGGCCACCCGGTCCGATCCGGTCCCGGTGGGTGCCGCCCCACGCCGCACGGCCCCGGCAGGCGCCGCCCGGTCACACCGGTCTCGGTGGGTGCCGCCCGGTCACGCCGGCCCCGGTGGGCGTCGTATGCGGAAGGGGCTGCTCCGGCCGGGCGTGGGCACGTGGTGCGCATGACGCTCGCTCGCTCTCTTCCGGACAGTGCCGCCGAGTGGTGGATCGTCACCGGCGTCGTCGCCTTCTACGCGCTGTGCCGCTGGTTCCTCGCCTGGCGGGAGGTGCGGCGGAACGGGGACCCGCATGCCGTGCGGGCCGCGTTCGCCGAGGAGGACGATCCCGTCGCCGTGCGGGCCACGATGACGGGCGGCTTCGCCTCCTACCGACAGTTCCTCGGGTTCCTCGGGAGTGCGCTGGTGGTCGGGGTGGTCGCCGTCACCACGGAGGGGACGGCGCGCGTGGTGCTGTTGTCGACGCTCGTGCCCGTGCCCGTCGCGGCGCTGGCCTGTCTCGACTTCCGGCAGGCGCGGAAGGCCAGGGAGGGCAGGAGGGCCGGGCGGGCGACCGTATCGATGTCGGGACGGCTCGATCGGCGAGCGTCGGACTGATCGACCGGGGGCCCGCGTCCGTACCTCCTGGCGTACGAGTCGTCGGTCCGTGCCGTCGTCCTGGAGGCGCCGTGCGCATGTCCCGCAGCGGGATCGGGGCCGTCGTCCTGTTCGGTGTGCTGAGGCTGGCCCTGACCGCCCTGGCCTTTCCCGGCGTGGTCGGTCTGGAGGGGAAGGGGAAGGACGGCGGGCAGGACCGGCTGGTGGCCAGTACGCGGTACGGGCCGGTCACCGAGGCCGACCGGGACTTCGTGGTCAAGGTGCGGGCCGCCGGGCTGTGGGAGTACCCGTTGGGCGAACTGGCCATGGAACGCGGCACGTCGAAGGCGATGCAGGCGGCCGGGGAGCACCTCGTCGTCGGGCACGCCGGGCTCGACGCCGCGTGCCGGCGGGTCGCGGCCGAGCTGGGCATCATCCCGCCCGACGAGGCGAGTCCGCAGCAGCGGGGGTCCGTGCGGACCGCGGCGGGCAGGCGGGGGCAGGAGTTCGACGCCACCGCCGTCGCCGTCATGCGGGGTGACGCACGGGCAGATCTTCCCGGTCATCGCCGACATCCGCGCCACCACCCGGAACACCGAGGTGCGCGAGCTGGCCGACCTGGCCAACGACACCGTCCTCGACCACCTGACGGTCCTGGAGAGGACCGGCCTGGTCCGGTACGGCGACGTCAGCTTCCGACAGACCGCCCCCGTGAAGCTGCCCGAGGACCGGGTCACCCCGCCTCCGCCGCGGCCGGGCGAGCCGACCGCCGTGCTCATCCCGCGGCCGGACCTGGACGTACGGACCGGGGGACCGACGCCGTCGCTGGTTCCGGCGGCCACGCCGACGAGCGGGGGCTGACGGGGGCTCCGGGGCCGCGGGGAGGGACCAGTGGCCCTCCCCCGGCGGGCGGGTCGCGTGCGAGGGTGGGCGGCGGACGGCACCCCGGCCCTGGGAGGCGACCATGGCGCGTACCGGCACCGCATCCCGCCGCGCCCGGACCGGCAGCCGCGGCCGGTGGCGGCTCGGCGGCCGGCTGTCCGTGCTCCTCTTCCGGGCGGGGCTCGGTCACCTCCTGGGCCGGCGGCGGCTGTTGCTGCACCACACCGGGCGGGTCAGCGGGCGTCACCGGCAGGCGGTGCTGGACGTGGTGGCGTGCGACCCGACCGGACCGAGCTGGACGGTCGCCGCCGGCCGGGGCACGCGCGCGGACTGGTACCGGAACCTGCGCCGCCGGCCCAAGACCGTCGTCCAGTCCGGCAACCGCCACCACGCGGTCACCGCCCGCTTCCTGACCGCCGAGGCGGGGGCGCGGATGATGGTGGAGTACGCCCGCCGCCGGCCCGCGACCGCCCGCCGGCTCTGCGACCGCCTGGGGCTGCGGGTGGACGGCAGCGAGGGGGCGTACCGCGCGGCGGGCCGCGCCATCGCCTTCGTACGGCTGGACGCGGACTGAGCGGGGACCGGCTTCGCCGCCCTGGGGCGTCCCCCGCGTGGGATGATCCAGGCCGGGTGAGCGGGAGGGGCGGACGTGAGCGGCACCGGGGCGGGCACGGGCGGGACACCGGACGAGGACGACGTGTGGCGGAAGTTCCTCATGGACAGCGAGGAGGCCATACGGGTCTCCGCGCCCCGGGAACCCTCCGCGCGGGAGCGGGAACCGGGGAGGACCGCGTCGGCCGTGGCGCGGCCGGACGGCCCCGCCGGGCCGGGCGCGGTGGCGGGCGGCGTCGGTGAACCGTGGCAGCCGGACGAGCCCTTACCGTGGCCGGCCTGGCGTGACCTGGACGGGCCCGCACGGTTGCGGCGGGTCGCCCGGGGGCTCGGCGCCGCGGCGGCGGTCGTCCTCGCGCTGACCGGCTGGTCCCAGCTCACCGCCGGTCCTGGCACCCCCTCCGGCGGGCCGGGCGACACCGTGGTGGAACGGGTGGAGGACGCGCCGGCGGAACTGCCCACGGCCGGCCCGTCCGGGGCGGTGCCCTCCGGGGCCGCGAGCGCCTCGGCGTCCGCGTCGGCCACGTCCTAGTAGGTCGTGTCCGGTCCCTCTTCCCGGCGCAGGGCGAGGCAGGGCCGGACCCGCTCCGGGCTGCGCGCGGCGGGGCGAGCGGGCCCGCCCGGGGAGGAGGGGCTCCGCGGCACGGCCCAGCACCCCGTGGGGGGGGTCAGGCGCTGCGGCGGCCCGACGTCGTCTTCTTCGCCGGGGTCTTCCTGGCGGAAGCCTTCTCGCCGGTGGCCTTTCCGGACGCGGCTTGCCCGGTGGCCTTCCCGGACGCGGCCTTCCCGGACGTGGCCTTCCCGGCCGTGCTCTTTCCGGCCGTGCCCTTCCCGGCCGTGGCCTTTCCGGTCGACGCCTTCTTCGCCGTGGCGCCCTTCGCGGCACTCTTCGGCGTGGCACTCTTCGCCGTAGCGCTCTTCGCCGTGCTCTTGCGTGCCGTGCTCTTCTTGCCGGTCTCGTCCGCCGTTCCCTCGGCCGTAGCGCTTCTCGTGGCCGGCTCGGCCTGCGTCTTCTTTCCTCCCCCGCCGCCCGGCGCCGTCTTCCTGCCCCCTGACGCGGCCGGCTCGCGCCGCGGGAGCCGGGTCACCTCGGCCGAACCGCCCTCGCCCTCCCCCTCCCCCTCCCCGCGAGACTCCCGGGCCGCCCGGACGCTGTTCTCCAGGGCCGCCATCAGGTCCAGCACCTTCCCGGACGTGGCCGGGCGAGGCGTCTCCGGCGGGGCCTCGCCCGCCGACTTGGCGGCGATGACCTCCTCCACCGCCTCCCGGTACTCGTCGTGCAGCTCGCTGAGGTCGATCTCGCCGAGCGTGTCCATCAGGGCGTCCGCGAGGTCCAGCTCCTGGTCGCGCACGGTGACGTCGGTGTCCGGGGCGACGCCCTCGGGGGCGCGGACCTCGTCCGGCCAGAGCAGGCCGTGCATGGCGATCGCGTCGTCCACCACGCGCAGCATGCCGAGCCGCTCGCGGCCCCGCAGCGCGTACTTGGCGATGGCGACCCGGTTGCTGCGCTTGAGTGCCTCGCGCAGCAGCGTGTACGGCTTCGCGGCCGGGGCGCCGCTCGCGGCGAGGTAGTACGCGGAACTCATCTGGAGCGGGTCGATCCGGTCCTCCGGCACGAAGGCCACGATCTCGATGGTCCGCGCGGTCGGGATCGGCAGGGCGGACAGGTCCTCGTCGGTGATCGGGACGATCGAGCCGTCCGCGTCCTCGTAGCCCTTGCCGATCTCCGCCTGGGAGACCTCGCGGTCCTCCAGCTCGCAGACCTTGCGGTAGCGGATGCGGCCGCCGTCCTCCGTGTGGATCTGGCGGAAGGAGACCGCGTGGTTCTCGGTCGCGTTCACCAGCTTGATCGGGATGCTGACCAGGCCGAACGAGATGGCGCCATTCCAGATGGATCGCACGTGCAGCACCTTTCGGGCGAGGACCACGCCGGGCGGTTCGTACCGTTTTCGTGAGATTCTCATCGTATGGCGCCCATCACGGAGGTGGAGGGGCGGCGGGTGGCCCTCAGCAACCTGGACAAGGTGCTGTACCCCGCGTCCGGCTTCACCAAGGCCGAGCTGCTGCACTACTACGCGACCGTCGCCGACGTGCTGCTGCCCCATCTGCGGGATCGGCCGGTGTCCTTCCTGCGGTATCCGGACGGGCCGGACGGGCAGCTCTTCTTCACCAAGAACGTGCCGCCGGGTACGCCCGACTGGGTCACCACGGCCGAGGTGCCGAGGTCGGAGGGCCCGGCCCGGATGGTGCTGGTGCAGGACCTGCCGAGCCTGATGTGGGCGGCGAACCAGGTGGCCGAGTTCCACACGCACCAGTGGGTCGCGGCCGAGCCCGGCGAGGCCGACCGGCTGGTGTTCGACCTGGACCCGGGGCCGCCCGCGACCGTCGTGGACTGCTGCGAGGTCGCCCTGTGGCTGCGGGAGCGGCTGGCCGGGGACGGGATCGCGGCGTACGCGAAGACCTCCGGGGCGAAGGGGCTGCATCTGCTGGCCGGGGTGCGCGGGGCGTCGTCGGAGCGGGTGTCGGAGTACGCGAAGGCGCTGGCGGTCGAGGCGGAGCGGGCGCTGCCGGAGCTGGTGGTGCACCGGATGACGCGGAGCCTGCGGCCGGGGAAGGTTTTCGTGGACTGGAGCCAGAACGCCGCCCGGAAGACGACGGCGGCGCCCTACACCGTGCGGGCGCGCACGGAACCGGGGGTGTCGGCGCCGGTGACGTGGGAGGAGGTGGCGGAGTGCCGGACGGCACGGGAGATGGCGTTCGTTCCCGCAGACCTGCCGCCGCGGCTGGCCGGCCTCGGTGATCTGCTGGCCCCGCTGTTCGACCGGGAGGCGGCGGGCACCCTTCCGCCGTCGGCCTGACGGACCGCCGCCCGCCCCTCACAGCACCGCCCACGTCCTCCGGTCCCGGGCCATGGCGTGCAGCGCCTCGACGTCCCCCGGCTTCAGCACTCCCCCGAGCCGCCCCAGGTCCGGCAGTTCCGCGTCGGTCAGCACGCGCAGGTCGCGGGGCGGGGCGGGGACCGTGACGCCGGCCGGGCCGACCAGGGCGAGGAGGGGACGGACCTCGGCGGTCAGCGCGTAGGAGGCGCGGTCGGCGTCGGCGCGGACCCGGCGCAGCAGCGGGCGGGGCGCCTGGCGGCCGAGCGTGACCAGGGGATCGGCGATGCGCACCCGCGCCTTGCGGGCGTCCAGGGTGTGGACGGCGTAGAGGCCGCCGGGGCCGATCAGCAGGTGGTGGACGCGGTCGCCACCGGGCAGCGGGACGGAGTGCAGGGTGCGCCAGCCCGCGCCGTCGAGCCCGTCGAGGGCCCGGCCGACCGTCTGCTCGGCGGCGAGGGCCCGGCGGCGCGGGTCGGGGCGGAGGCGGTGCGCGGGGCCGGGGTCGCGGTCGAGGGCGACGAGGAGGGCCTCGCCGGGGCGGTTGGGAGCGAGGTCGTCGTCGGGGTGGAGGGCGAGGCGGGCCAGCTCGGCGGGGGTGGGGACCGGGGGCGGGCCGACCGTCACCGGGCCGGTGAGGAAGGGGCGCAGGGCGTCGAGGACGGCCGTGCGGCTGTCGTCGGCGATCAGGTGGACCCGGGCGGCGTCACGGTCGTACCAGGCGAGGGCGCGGCCGTCCGGGAGGCAGACGTAGAGGCGTTCCCGGCCGTGCCGCCAGGCCGGTACCACGCGTGGTCGGTCCATCTGCCGTCATCCCTTCCCGGCGGCCGGCGCGCACGGCCCGCGCCGGCTCCCGCACGGTCACCCGTCCCCGCCCCGGTGCGTTCCCGCCCCCCTCGACCATGGAACAGGCGGGACGCGCCGCGGGCAAGAAGCCGGCGCCGCTCCCCGATGGCGCAGCGTGACGGGCGACCCCTCAGCGGCGCTCCTAATGTGGCGATTGGCCATGTTCGTCCCACGTCCCTCATGGAGGTCGTCACATGTCCCGCTTCCCGCGTTCCTCCGCCCGCCCCCTGCGCCGTCTCGCCATAACGGCCGCCGCCGGCGCGCTCGCCACCGCCGCCGCGGTGGTCCCCGCCTCCGCCGCCGCCCCGGCCGGCCCCGCCGCCGGCACCGGGGTCACCGCGGGCGACGGGTGGGGCGACGACCCGGCCTTGACCAGCCACTCCGGCGGAAGTGGGCACGGCGGGCACGAGCAGGGCCGCTACCGCGGGATCGTCACGGCCGACCGGCTCGCGCTGCGCACCGCGCCCGACCGGGGCTCCGAGATCATCCGCTACGCCCACCGGGGCGAGACCGTCCGCATCCACTGCAAGACCGGCGGCGAGCGCGTGCAGCGCAACCCGATCTGGTACCTGCTGACGGACGGCACCTGGGCGTGGGGCGCGGCCCGGTACATCGACAACGTCGGCCCCGCGCCGCGCTGGTGCTGATGCACGTACAAAGCACCGCACATCCCGGCATCGGTTAAGTTCCGGACATGACGCAGGCCGGAACCGGACCCGGAATCACCGTGGCGGCGGCGGACGCGCCGGCTCCCGTCGCCCGCCTCCCCCGGCGCCGGGGCATCGAACTCGCCCTCATCGTGCTGGCCGTGCTGCTGTCGGTGTGCGGTTACTGCGCCGTCGGCATCGCACGGCACGGCGCCCTCCCGCCCGGCGCCGCCGGTTACGGCGCCGGGCTCGGCGTGCTCGCGCTGCTGGCGCATCTGGCGGTACGGCTGCGCGCGCCGTACGCCGACCCGCTGCCGCTGCCGATCGGCGTGCTGCTCAATGGTCTCGGCCTGGTGCTGATCTACCGCCTCGACCTGGAGACGCCGGGCGACCGGGCGGCCCCCGCCCAGCTGGTGTGGTCCGCCCTCGGCATGGCGCTGTTCACCGGCATCGTGCTGCTCCTGCGCGATCACCGCCTTCTCCAGCGCTACACCTACGTCTGCGTGGCCGCCGCCCTCGTCCTGCTGACCCTGCCGATCCTGTTCCCGGCGGTGAACGGCGCCCGGATCTGGATCAGGGTCGCCGGGTTCTCCATCCAGCCGGGCGAGTTCGCGAAGGTGCTGCTCGCGGTGTTCTTCGCGGCGTACCTGGCGGCGAACCGCGGCGCGCTGACGTACGCGGGGCGCCGGGTGTGGGGGATGCAACTGCCCACCGGCCGGGTCCTCGGCCCGATCGTCGCGGTGTGGCTGGTGAGCGTCGGCGTCCTGGTCCTGGAGCGCGACCTCGGCACCTCGCTGCTGTTCTTCGGTCTGTTCGTGGTGATGCTCTACGTCGCCACCGGCCGCACCGGCTGGATCGCGCTGGGGCTGCTGCTCGCGGCGTTCGGCGCGGTGGCGGTGGCCCGTCTCGAACCGCATGTGCACGGCCGGGTGGAGGACTGGCTGCACCCGTTCGCCTCCATCGAGGCGGGGCTCGGCGCGAACCAGCTCGCCCAGTCGCTGTTCGCGTTCGGCGCGGGCGGGGTGACCGGCAGCGGGCTCGGGCTCGGCCATTCCGTCCTCATCGGTTTCGCCGCGAAGTCGGACTTCATCCTGGCCACCGCCGGTGAGGAGCTGGGCTTCCTCGGGCTGACCGCGATCTTCCTGCTGTACGCGCTGCTGGTGGAGCGGGGCTTCCGGGCGGGCCTGGCCCTGCGCGACCCCTTCGGGCGGCTGCTCGCGGTCGGGCTGGCCTCGCTGGTGGCGCTCCAGGTGTTCGTGATCGCGGGCGGGGTGACCGGGCTGATCCCGCTGACCGGGATGGCGATGCCGTTCCTGGCGCAGGGCGGCTCCTCGGTGGTCACCAACTGGGCGATCGTGGCCCTGCTGATCCGGCTCGGCGACTCGGCCCGCAGGCAGACGACCGCACCGGCGGCCGGCGCATGACCCGGCACATCCGGCACGCCGCCCTCTTCTGCCTGCTGCTGCTGGCCGCGCTGCTGGTGAACGCGGCCCGGGTGCAGGTGGTGCGCGCCCCGGAGTACGACGCCAACCCGGCCAACCGCCGCCCGGACATCGCCCGTTACCAGCAGCCGCGCGGTGACATCCTGGTCGGCGGCCGGCCGGTCACCGGCTCCCGCGACACCGGCGAGCACCTGCGGTTCGAACGGACCTACCGGGACGGGCCGATGTGGGCGCCGGTCACCGGCTTCGCCTCGCAGGAGTACGGGACGACCCTGCTGGAGCACGCCGAGGACGAGCTGCTCTCCGGCGCCGACCCGGTGCTGGCGCCGCTGCCACTGTGGAACGACGTCACCGGCGCCCGCAGCCCGGGGGGTGACGTGGTGACGACCCTGCACGCGGGCGCGCAGCGGGCGGCGTACGAGGGGCTGGGGCGGCGCACGGGGGCGGTGGCGGCGATCGAGCCGGCCACCGGGCGGGTCCTGGCGCTGGTGTCCACGCCGTCCTACGACCCCGGGGAGCTGTCCGGGAACGGGGCGGCGGCGCTGCGCGCGTGGCGGCGGCTGAACGACGACCCGGCCCGGCCGATGCTCAACCGGGCGGTGCGGCGGACCTATCCGCCGGGGTCGACGTTCAAGGTGGTCACCGCGGCGGCGGCGCTGGACAGCGGGGTGGTCACGGACCTGGACGCGCCGACCCGCTCCCCCGACCCGTACCCCCTGCCCGGCACCCGGACCCGGCTGACCAACGAGGTGCCGGGGTGCGCGGACGCCTCGCTGCGGGAGGCGTTCGAACGGTCCTGCAACACGGTCTTCGCCAAGCTCGGCACGGAGGTGGGCGTACCGGCCCTGGCGGCGACGGCGGAGCGCCTCGGCTTCAACGCCGACGGGCTGCGCATCCCGTTCCCGGTGGCGCGCTCCACCTTCGACACCTCGGTGGACCGGGCCCAGCTCGGGCTGTCGGCGATCGGGCAGTACAACACGCGGGCCACGCCGCTGCAGATGGCGATGGTGGCGGCGGCGGTGGCGGGCGGCGGGCAGTTGCGGACGCCGTACCTGGTGGAGCGGACGACCCGGGCGAGCGGCTCCGTCGTGGCGACGGCAGGGTCCCGGCCGGCCCGGCAGGTGATGCGGCCGTCTACGGCGCTGCGGCTGAAGGAACTGATGACCGGCGTGGTGGAGAGCGGCACGGGGGCGAACGCCGCGATCCGGGGCGCGACCGTCGGCGGCAAGACCGGCACCGCCCAGCACGGGGTGGGCAACTCGGGGACGCCGTACGCGTGGTTCGTCTCCTGGGCGCGGGGGGAGCGGGACCTGGAGCCGAAGGTGGCGGTCGCGGCGGTGGTGGAGGGCACGGCGGCGGACCACGGTGAGGTGACCGGGGGCGGGCTTGCGGCGCCGGTCGCGCGGGCGGTGATGGAGGCGGTGCTCAGGGGATGAGGCTCCCTGCACCAGCGCTCCGGCCCGGCTAGCGGCGGCGGTCGATCGCCGTGAGGTCGATGTCGACCGGGAAGGGGACGGTGAGCTTCAGGCGGTGGTGGAAGATGCCGGTCGGCACGTAGGAGCGGGTGGCGGGGTCGAGTTCGTAGACGTAGACGACGGGGAGGCCCTCGCTGTCCTCGACGCGCCAGTAGTGGGGGATGCCGGCGCCGGCGTATTTGCGGGGTTTGACGTCGCGGTCGCGTTCCCGCGAGTCGTCGGAGACGACCTCGACGACGATCAGTACGTCCTCCGGGCCGAACCAGGTCTGCCGGTGGCCCGTGTCCGCGTCGGCCCGGCTGACCAGGACGTCGGGTTCCGGCCGGTTCTGCCGGTCCAGTCTGACCGTCATCTCACGGTTCACCTCCCACTCGTCCGGTACCTGGCCGAGCAGGGCGTGCTCGAACAGGTACAGGGCGCGCGAATGGAATCGGGTCTGCGGACTCACGAAGACGAGGCTCCCGTCGATCAGCTCCGTGTGCGGAGGCAGGTTGGGAAGCTCGTCCAGGTCGTCCGCCAGCCAGCCGCCCTCGGGGGGGCGGGGCCACCGGTAGTCGCCGTCCAGGCCGTAGTCGCGTGCGGCGTCCATGATCGCTCCCATGTGCCGGAGTCTGGCTGACGCGGTCAGCGTACCCAGGGCATATCTCCCGCACTGCCCTCCTTCGGGCGGACTCCACCCGCGCCCTTGACGTCGCGCTTCTTTACTCGCGGTCAACAAGTTCCGCCCAGGGGATTGACGCGCTTGCTGACGAGCAGTCTCATAAGGAGAAGTAACTGCGGGTAACCCGTATGACCGGGTACGACGAAGTACGAACGAGGTGGGACAGCCATGACGACCCTGACGGAAGCCGACGCGCTCCACGGCATGCGCGACGCGCTCGGCCTGCTCAAGGACCGGGAGCAGGTGGCCGAACGGCTGCTCGACTCTTCCGCCAAGCACTCGTTCGACCCGGACAAGGAGCTGGACTGGGACGCGCCGTTCGAGGACGGCAAGTGGTTCTGGCCGCCGGAGCTGGTGTCGCTGTACGACACCCCGCTGTGGAAGCGGATGAGCGAGGAGCAGCGCATCCTGCTCTCCCGGCACGAGGCCGCGGCCCTCGCCTCGCTCGGCATCTGGTTCGAGCTGATCCTCATGCAGCTGCTGGTCCGGCACGTCTACGACAAGTCCGCGACCAGCGCGCACGTGCGCTACGCGCTCACCGAGATCGAGGACGAGTGCCGGCACTCGAAGATGTTCGCCCGGCTGATAACCCGCGGCGGCACCCCCTGGTACCCGGTCAGCCCGGTCCACCAGCACCTGGGCCGCCTCTTCAAGACCATCTCCACCACCCCCGGCTCCTTCACCGCCACCCTGCTCGGCGAGGAGGTGCTGGACTGGATGCAGCGGCTGACCTTCCCCGACGAGCGCGTCCAGCCGCTGGTCCGGGGCGTCACCCGCATCCACGTGGTGGAGGAGGCCCGGCACGTCCGGTACGCCCGTGAGGAGCTGCGCCGCCAGATGGTGACCGCCCCGAAGTGGTCCAAGGAGTTCACCCGGATCACCTCCGGGGAGTTCGCCCGGGTCTTCTCGATCGCCTTCATCAACCCCGAGGTCTACACCAACGTGGGACTGGACAAGCGCCAGGCGCTGGCCCAGGTCAAGGCGAGCGGCCACCGCCGGGAGATCATGCAGACCGGCTCCAAGCGGCTGACCGACTTCCTGGACGACATCGGCGTGCTGCGCGGCCCGGGACGGCGGCTGTGGAAGTCCTCCGGTCTGCTGGCCTGACCCGGAAGGCCGGAGGCGGGGGACGCGCACCGGTTACGCTGCGGAGCATGACCCCGCAGGCCGCTCCCACCCCCGCCTACCGCCGGCTCAGTGTCGAGGAGCGGCGCGTGCAGTTGCTGGACGCCGCGCTCGCCCTCTTCGCGCACCGGCCGCCGGACGAGGTGTCGCTGGACGACGTGGCGGAGCAGGCCGGGGTCTCCCGCCCGCTGGTGTACCGGTACTTCCCCGGCGGCAAGCAGCAGCTCTACGAGGCCGCCCTGCGCTCCGCCGCCGACGAGCTGCGGCTCTGCTTCGACGAACCCCGCGAGGGCCCGCTGCTCACCCGGCTGACCCGGGCGCTGGACCGCTACCTCGCCTTCGTGGACGGGCACGACACCGGCTTCAGCGCCCTGCTGCGGGGCGGCAGCGTGGTCGAGACCTCGCGGACCTCGGCCATAGTGGACGGCGTGCGCCGGGCCGCCGCCGAGCACATCATGAGCCACCTCGGCGTCACGGAGCCCGGCCCCCGGCTGGGGATGACCGTGCGGATGTGGATCACGGCGGTGGAGGCGGCCTCGCTGATCTGGCTGGACGAGGAGAAGCAGCCGCCCGTCGAGGAGCTGCGCGACTGGCTGGTGGAGCAGTTCGTGGCCGTGCTGTCGGTCACCGCCCGGCGCGACGCGCAGACCGCGGAGCTGGTCGGGGCCCTCGTCGGGGATGTCTGACACTGGTGCCGTGAAGAGCGAAGACATCCCCTTCGAGGGCGGCCCCATGGACGGCCGGGTGCTGCCGGTACTGGTGGGGATGACCGGCCACCCGCCGAAGACGTACCGCATCCCCGTCCCCGCCGCGGCGGGCCGCCCGCCGGCCGTGCTGGTCTACCGGCGGGCCCCCCGGACCCCGTCCGGCGGCCTCGGCTTCGCCCGCTGGAAGTACGTGTACGAGCCCGGAGGCGCCGCCCGCCGCACCGGCCGCCGCTGGCCCTGGTCCAGGCCGGGTTCCGCGCCGGGCGCCACGCCGGGCGGCAAGCCGGACGACGCCCACGGGTGACCGGGTTGCGCCGGGCGGCGCACACTCGGCGCGCGCGTCCGCGACGGGCCCCTGATGCTCACCGTGCGGAGCGGACGGGCCGTTCCGCAGCGGAGGTGATGGCATGTCAGGAAGGCTGCTGCGACGGGTGGGCGTGACGGCGGTGGCGGCCGGGCTCGCCCTCGTCCCCCTGCCCGCCACGGCCGGGCCGGAGGCCGGTGAGCGTCCCGTCGCCGAGTTGCTGACGGACCTTCAGCGGCTGTACCGGGAGGCCGAGAAGGCCACCGAGACCTACAACGCCACCGAGGAGAAGCTGAAGCGGCAGGCCGCCGAGGCCGAGCGGCTCGACGCCGGACTGGCCCGCGCCCGGTCGACGCTGCGCGACAGCCGGGGCGCGGCGGCCCGGCTGGCCCGGCAGCAGTACCAGAACAGCGGCACCGGCCTCTCCCCCTATCTCCGGCTGCTGCTCGCCCGTGATCCGCAGCGCGCCCTCGACCAGGGGCACGTCATCGGCCGGATGGCACGCGACCGGGCGCGCGCCGTCGGCCGGCTGACCGGCAGCGCGCAGAAGGCCGACGCGCTGGCCCGCCGCGCCCGTGCGGCGCTGGACGCCCGCCGCGCGCTCGCCGCCCGGCAGAAGGAGCAGCGGGACACGGTCCGCGAACGGCTCCGGGCTGTCGAGGAGATGCTCGCCTCCCTCAGCCCCGGGCAGCTCGCCGCGCTGGCCGCCGCCGAGAAGGACGGCACCGCGAAGGCGCAGGACCGGTTCCTGGCGTCCGGCGCGATGGGCGACGACGACGGCAGGCCCTCCGACGCGGGCGACCGGGCGCTGCGGTTCGCCGTCGAGCAGCTCGGCAAGCCGTACGAGTGGGGCGCGGAGGGCCCCGGGTCGTACGACTGCTCGGGCCTGACCTCGGTGGCCTGGGAACGCGCCGGTACCCCGATCCCCCGCACCAGCCAGGAGCAGTGGGCCCGCCTGGAGCGGGTGCCGCTGGACGCGCTGCGCCCCGGTGACCTGGTCGTCTACTTCCCCGAGGCCACCCATGTGGCGATGTACCTGGGGGACGGCAAGGTAATCCAGGCACCGCGCCCCGGCGCCGCGGTCAAGGTCTCCCCGATCGCCGCCAACCCGGTCCTCGGCGCCGTACGCCCCGATCCGGACGCGGAGCCCGTCGCCCATTACGCGCCGCCGAGGCTGCCCGAGGGGGCGGCGGACGGGTCCGACGAGGGGTACGGGGCGGCCCAGGGCCTGTCTGCCACGGAGCCGCCCTCCGGGCGACGACGGGAAGGGGCAGACAGGCCCTACGCGCCGGCCGCGCCCGAGACCTCCATCAGGTAGCCCTCGGCCTTCTTCGGGTCGTAGAAGAAGTGCTCGAAGTCGGCGGGGTCGTCGAAGCCGTTGGCGAAGCGGTCGGCGACGGGCCGGAGTTCACCGGCGGCGCCGATGAGGTTCAGGACGTGCTCCGGGGGCGGGGCCAGCATGGCGTTGGTCCACTTGGTGACGTGCCGGGCGGTCTGCCAGTAGCGGTCGAAGGTCTGCCGCATCCATGCCTCGTCGAACTCCTTCTCGCCCTGCTCCAGGATCGAGGCGAGGTAGGAGGCGGCGCACTTGGACGCCGAGTTGGAGCCCTGGCCGGTGATCGGGTCGTTGGCGACGACCACGTCGGCGACGCCGAGCACCAGGCCGCCGGAGGGCAGCCGGCCGACGGGGTTGCGGACGGTGGGGGCGTAGCGGCCGGCGAGGGTGCCGCCGGCGTCGGTCAGTTCGACCCGGGTGGCCCGCGCGTACTCCCAGGGGACGAACCTCTCCATCAGCTCCAGCGTCAGGGAGAGGTGCTCCGCCGGGTCGCGGACGTCCTTGAAGACGTCCAGCGGGCCGCCGGGTATGCCCTCCCAGAAGAGGATGTCGGCGCGGCCGGAGGTGGTGAAGGTCGGCATCACGAACAGCTCGCCGACGCCCGGTACCAGGTTGCAGCGGACCGCGTCGAACTCGGGGTGCTCCGGGCGCGGGCCGAGACCGTGCACATAGGCGACGGCGAGGGCGCGCTGCGGGGTGCTGTACGGGGAGCGCTCGGCGTCCCGGCCAAACATCTGCACCAGTTCGCCCTTGCCGGCCGAGACCAGCACCAGGTCGTACGTACGGGAGAAGTAGTCCAGGTCGCCGACGGCCGCGCCGTGGATGACGAGCTGGCCGCCGCGCTGGGCGAAGGTCTCCATCCAGCCGGCCATCTTCACCCGCTGGTCGACCGACTGGGCGTAGCCGTCGAGCTTGCCCACCCAGTCGATCGCGCGCTGGGCGGGGCCCGGGTCGTGCGAGCCGGGGGCGGCGACCGAGACGCCCAGGCCCTCGATCCTCGGCGCCTGCGACTCCCAGAAGTTCAGGCCCAGGTCGCGCTCGTGCTGCAGCGCGGTGTGGAACATGACTTGCGTCGACATGACCCGGCCGGCGCGGATCTCGTCGGCGGTCCGGTTGGACATCAGGGTGACCTCGTAGCCGTGCGACTGAAGGCCGAGGGCGAGCTGGAGGCCGGACTGGCCGGCTCCGACGACGAGTATCTTCCGCATGCGGTCCTTGACTCCTACTCGGTCTACTCGGGTGTTTCGTCGAGCGCGTGGGCCACCAGGGAGAGCAGCGTCTCCACGACCGAGATGCGGCGCCGCGCGTCCATGATCATGACAGGTATGTGACGCGGGACGGTCAGCGCCTCCCGTACGTCCTCGGCGTCGAAGCGCTCGCTGCCGTCGAAGTGGTTCACCGCCACGACGTACGGCAGTCCGCAGCTCTCGAAGTAGTCCAGCGCCGGCCAGCAGTCCTTGAGCCGGCGGGTGTCGGCCAGCACGACGGCGCCGATCGCGCCGCGCACCAGGTCGTCCCACATGAACCAGAACCGCTGCTGGCCCGGCGTGCCGAACAGGTAGAGCACGAGGTCGTCGTCGAGCGTGAGGCGGCCGAAGTCCATGGCCACGGTGGTGGTCAGCTTGTCCGGCGTGGCGGAGACGTCGTCGACGTCCTCGCTCGCCCGGGTCATCAGCGCCTCGGTCATCAGCGGCGGGATCTCCGAGACCGAGCCGACCAGGGTGGTCTTGCCGACGCCGAAGCCGCCCGCGATCACGATCTTCGTCGCGACGGGAGCGCGGTCGGTGTCGGTCTGCCAGGGCCGCGTGGGCTCGTCGTCGGCGAGGGCAGCGACGTCCACGAGCGGGGAACCGCCGGCGGTGGCGGTATCAGAGACGGCGGAGTCCACTCAGCACCCTTTCCAGCAGAGCGCGGTCCGGACGGCCCGTGCCATGGCCGGTTCCGGTGCCGTACACACGAATCTTTCCCTGGTCCGCGAGGTCGCTGAGAAGCACCCGGACCACGCCGAGCGGCATCTTCAGCAGCGCGGCGATCTCCGCCACCGTACGCATCCGGCGGCACAGCGCGACGATGGCCAGCATCTCCGGCATGACCCGGGCCGGCGGGGAGTTCGTCAGCTCCTTGCGGGCCTCGGCGGCCTCCAGCTCGGTGGCGCCCACGAAGGTCTCCACGAGCAGGACGTGACCGAAACGGGTCCGGCCGCCGGTGAGCGAGTACGGGCGGACCCTGGCGGGCCTGCGGTCGCCGCCGCGTACCGGGAGGGTGCCCTTCGCGGCTCGGGTCATCGGGCGCTCCCGGCCGACTCGGTCTCCAGGGATTTCCGCAGCTCGCTGCGGAGTTCCGGGGTGAGCACATGGCCGGCCCGGCCCACGAAGAGGGCCATGTGGTACGCCACCACGCTCATGTCGCAGTCGGCGGAGCCGTGCACGCCGAGCAGCGAGCCGTCGCTGATCGACATCACGAAGAGGCTGCCCTCCTCCATGGCGACCATGGTGTGCTTCACCTCGCCGAGGTCCCCCAGCTTGGCGGCGCCCGCGGTCAGGCTGCCGATGCCGGAGACGACGGTGGCGAGGTCGGCGGCGGAGCCGCGCGGCCCCGCGGCGGGGCGGCCCTCGGCGCGGCGGGCCGCGTCCCGGCTCTCCGGGTCGGAGGAGAGCAGCAGCAGGCCGTCGGAGGAGACCACCGCGACGGAGAGGATGCCGGGCACCTCCTCCACGAGGTTGGTGAGCAACCAGTGCAGGTTGCGGGCCTCATGGCTCAGCCCGACGGTACTGGGAGCGGTCAACTGCTTGCCTCCTCGACGGTGCCCCCCGTGGATTCTTCGGTGCGGTCCGGTGTGGCGTCCGGCGTCCGGGGCCGGGTGGTTCCTTCGGCGATCTCCGCCTCCACGTCGCGCCGGCCGGCCTCCGCGCCCTTGCGGAAGCCGCCCAGGCGGCGGCGGAGCGCGTCGGCGTCCACGGAGCCGGTGCGCGGGCGGGGGGCCGCGGCGGGCGCGCTGATCCGGGGGGTCCGCTTGGGCAGGCCCTTGTCGGTGAGCGGCTCGTCCGGCTCGCCGCGGGCGTCCCGCTCGTCCCGCTCGTCCCGCCGCTGCGGCCGGGCGGCCGGCTGGTCGGGGACGCGGTCGTGGGCGGGTTCGGCCTCGGGCGCGGGGGCGGTGGCGGGGGGCTCGGTCTCGGCGGTGGGGGGTGTCTGCGCCGGGACGAGCAGTTCCATCGTGACCTCGGAGACGGACTCCGGGGAGTTCTCGGTGGGGGGCGGGGTGGCTCCCGCCGGGGTGCCGGGGGTTTCCTCGGGGACCGCCGCGGGGGCGAGGGCCTCCGCGGGGCCGGTGGTTCCCGTGGAAACGGCGGTTTCCGTGGGCGCGCCGGTGGCGGTGGGGACCGCCGGCGCAGGGGTGGTCTCGGGCGCGGGGGTGGTCTCGGGCGCGGGGGTGGTCTCGGGCGCGGGGGTGGTCTCGGGCGCGGGGGCCGCGTCGGCGGGGAGGTCCGCTTCCGGCCGGGGCGTCACACCCGGCCGGGCCCCCGCTTCCGGCTCGGGCTCGGTCGCCGCGCCCGGCGTCACGTCCGGCTCCGGCTCCGGCTCCGGCTCCGGCTCCGGCTCCGGCTCCGGCGACGCGGGCGACGCGTCCGGCGTCACGTCGGGTTCCGGCTCCGGCGACGCGGGCGACGCGTCCGGCTCGGCCTCGGTGGCCGCCGCGGGCGACGCGTCCGCCTTCCGTACCGCTTCCTCCGCCGCCGACACCAGCGGGTCGGCGCCCTCTGCGCCGGTCTCCGAACGGCCCGGCAGGACGTTGGAGTTGACCTCGGCGTCGGCGCCCGGCAGGGAGACGCCGGACGGGGTGCCGGCGGCGGGGGCGGACGGGGCGACGGCGGCCGGCGTGGCCGGGGCCAGCACCGTCTCGGGCAGCACCACGACGGCGGCGACACCGCCCTGCTTCTGCTCGCGCAGCCGCACCCGGACGCCGTGCCGGTGGGCGAGCCGGGCGACGACGTACAGGCCGAGCCCGAGGCCGTCCTCGCCCTCCTCCTGCTCGTAGGGGGCGTCCGGGTCGAAGTCGGTGAGGCGGGCGTTGAGCCGCCGCAGTCGCTCCTCCTCCATGCCGATGCCCTCGTCCTGGACGGAGAGCATGACCTCGCCGGTCTCCAGCAGCCAGCCGGAGATCTCCACGGGCAGCTCCGGCGGCGAGAACGAGGTGGCGTTCTCCAGGAGTTCGGCCAGCAGGTGGGAGAGGTCGTCGGCGGCGAAGCCGACCACGTGGGCGTGCGGCGGCAGCGCGGCGATGCGGACCCGCTCGTAGCGCTCGATCTCGCTGACGGCGGCGCGGACCACGTCGACCAGCGGCACCGGGCCGGCGCTGTGCCGGCCGTGCTCGGTGCCGGCGAGGACGAGGAGGTTCTCGCTGTGCCGGCGCATCACGGTGGCGAAGTGGTCGAGCTTGAAGAGGGTGGCCAGCCGGTCCGGGTCCTGCTCCCGCTCCTCCAGCGACTCGATGACGCCGAGCTGCCGCTCCACCAGGGCGAGGGTGCGCAGCGCGAGGTTGACGTAGGTGGCGCCGACGCTCTGGCGGACCTGCGCCAGCTTGGTGGCGGACTCGGCGAGTTCCGCGCGCAGCTCCTCACGGGCGTCGGCCATCTTCTGCCGCTGGCCGACCAGGTGCTTGCGGTCGGACTCCAGGGTGGTGACGCGCTCGGCGAGGGCTGCGGCGTGCGCGTGCAGGGCGTTGACGGAGCGGACGGCCTTGGCGAACTCGTCGTTGCGGCCGGTGAAGGTGAGGGGTTCCTCGGCGGCCGGGTTCTCGGCCTCGGCGAGGCGGGCGGTGCCGCGGCGCAGCACCGACAGCGGCCGGGTGAGGCTGCGGGCCAGCGCGGTGGCGACGCCCACGGCCAGCAGCATCAGCGCGCCGAGCACGGCGACGCGGATCTCCAGCGCGGTGACGTCGTCGTCGCGGAGCCGCGCGAGGTCGTCGGCGCGCCGCTCGTAGAGGGCGGACTCGGCGCCGCGCATGGCGTCGACGCGGGCGGAGAGGGCGGCGGACAGCTTGGTGACGTCGGTCGTGAGGTCGTCGTCGGAGAGGGACGGCTGGTCGGTCAGCTCGGCCAGGTACTTCTCGGCGGCGTCGGCCTCGGGTCCGGTGACCGTGGCGTCGTAGCGCTCCTCGGTCGCCTCCGGGGCGCCCTCGCGGAAGGCGGCGAGGGCGGCGTCGGAGCGCACCCGGGCCTCCTGCGCGGCGGCGGCCAGGGCGTCGCGGGTCTTGCCGTCGGCGCCGGAGGTGGTGCTGGTCTCGGTGGGCAGGCCGGTGACCGGGTCGTACGTGGTCCGGGTGCTGCTCGGCACGCTGAGGGCGGCCAGCAGCAGTCCCCGGGCGGCGGCGGCCTGCTGGACGGCGGAGTCCAGCTCGGCCAGCGCGTACGCCCCGGCGCCCGCGCGGGGCGGCATCTTCTCGGCCAGCTCCTCGGCGAGGCCGTGGAGTTCGGTGACGGCGGCCGAGTAGGCGTCGTGCGCTTCGAGGGCGCTGCTCTTGCCGCTGAGCGCGGCCCGGCGCAGCGCGGCGACGGCGTCGAGGTCCTCGCGCAGGGCGGCGGGCGTGTCGGGGTCGGCGCGCAGCTCCTCGACCTGCCGGTCGACGCGGGAGCCGCGCTGCTCGGAGGGCGCCCTGGACTCGGGGCGGCCGGCGGCGATGTAGGGGGTGACCTCGTCGCGTTCGTCGGCCAGCGAGTGGGCGAGGGTGAGCGCGTCCTGGGTCCGCTCGGCGAGCGTGACCAGGTCCTGGGAGTCGTGCAGCTGCCCGGAGGCGGCGACGACCGAGGGCGCTCCGGCGCCGGCGATGGCGGCGGCCACCACGAGGACGGCGATGATCAGCCGGTTCCGTACGTGGGTGGGGCGGCCCTTGCCCACGACGGGCCCCGGGGCGGGTGGCTGGGCGGGGACCGCGGTGCCGGCCGGGCCGCCCGGAGCGGAGGTTCCGGTTCCGGCGGGGGCTCCCGGGGCGGGGGTGACGGGGGTTCGCTCCGGACCCCCGGCGGGGGCCGTCTGCTTGCCTTTGCGACGAGGCCGCGTCTTCTGCACCGGTGCTCGCATTCCTGACTCGTGTACCCGTGGGGCCGGGTGGCGCTCCGTCAACTGGCCGGCCGGCCCGTGCGTCGTCCGTCGCCGAGCCGTCGTCCGTGCTCGGACGGGGCGGGACCGCCACCGGCTCCCGACCCTCCCAGTGCCTGTGGGCAACGGGTGTGCAACACCTGGCCCGCCACCCGAAGGAGTGAACCCCGGAGGTGAGTTGGGGAGCAAGTCGCCGGCCGGCGGCCGACGGGCCCGCGCCGCACGCCGGTTGGACTCCGGCGGCGGGGCGGTGGCAGGATGTGCCGCCGCGCCTTCCCGGAGTACGGTATTCCGTCAGAAATCCGGCGGTTGACCTGCACCGGCGCGGCGCCTCCGGTCCGTCCGCCGGTACGTCGCGGAGGCCGCGCGGCGCTCGGGCAGACTGGTCCGATGCGTACGGATCTGGTCTCGGAACCCGGCATGTCCGGCCTGCCCAACGAGGACTTCGCGAGCGTCGCGCTTCCGGCGTCCGGACGGGGCGGCACGGTGGTCCTCCTGGACGGCGTCACCCCGCCGCGCGAGGCGCCGGGGTGTACGCACCCGGTGCCCTGGTTCACGGCGCGCCTCGGTGGGGCGCTGACCCGGCTGACCGTTTCACTCCCGGATGTTCCTCTCGCCGACGCGCTGTCCCGCGCCATCGCGGATACCGCCGAGGCACACGCGGAAACTTGTGACCTTTCTCACCCCAGGACACCGCAGGCGACGGTGGTTCTGGCCCGCTGGTCACCGGAGTCCGTCGAGTACCTGGTCCTGTCCGACTCGGCCTTGCTGGTCGAGGCGCCCGACGGCGCGGTCACCGCCCTCCTGGACGACCGGCTGGCCCGGCTGCCCCGGTCGGCGCTCGCCACCGAAGCCCTGGTGGACGCGACCCTGCGCAACAAGGAGGGCGGCTTCTTCACGGCGGCGGCCGATCCGGCGGTGGCGGCGCGCGCGGTGACGGGGACACTGCCGCGCGGCGCGGTGCGGGCGCTCGCGGCGCTGACGGACGGGGCGGCCCGCTGGGTGGAGAAGTTCGGCGAGGGCGACTGGACGGACCTGCTGGGCGTCCTCCGCAAGGAGGGCGCCCAGAACCTGGTGGACCGGGTGCGCCGGCTGGAGCGGGACGACACGGAACGGGCGTACCTGGGGCGGAGCAAGACGCACGACGACGCGACCGTGGTCTACGTCGAGCTGTGAGCGGGGCGGCCCCCGCGGCGGGTCACTTCTCCATGCCCCGGTTGAGTTCGTGCAGCAGCCGGGCGAGTTCCGCGACCTCCCGGGGGTCCCAGTCGGCGAGGCGGCCGGCGTAGCGGGCGCGGCGGGCCTCGCGGACCCGGCGGACCCGCTCGCGTCCCTCCGGGGTGAGGTCGACCAGCCAGGCCCGGCCGTCGGCGGGGTCGGGTTCGCGGGCGATCAGACCGAGGTCCTCCAGGGCGCGCAACTGGCGGGACATCGTCGCCTTGCCGACGCCGATGAAGGCGGCGAGTTCCGTGGCGCGCTGCCCGCCGCACTCCCCCAGCCGGACCAGGAGCCCGTACGCCGAGGACTCCAGGTCGGGGTGGACCTCGCGGGCCATCTCGGCCTGATTGCCCCGGGCGCGGCGCAGCAGCACCGTCAGCTCGCGTTCGAGTGCGAGGAATTCCGGCTGCCGCGTGTCCCCTCCGGTCCGCTCGGTGCCGCCTTCGCGTCCGCCGCCGTTCCCGCTGTCGTGCACGTCAGTTCCCGCCTCGGTTCTCCGGTCCTGAAACCGTTCCTGAAAGTTTCCGCCGCGCGCCGTCATCGCCGCAGTTCGGCCAGTATTTCGCAGGCTTAGACCAACGGCGGCTCCCGGCACCCCTTCCCCCGGCGGGTCTACGTGCGTAGCGTCGGGCCCCGCACTCGCAATGGCATGTTCACGCCACTTTCCGAGCACCACGAGCCCACGAAAGGCCCGTCATGCCCGTCCTGCCCGTGCACAGACCCGGACCGGCCCGCCGCCGGCGCTCCGCCGTCCTCGGCGGCCTGACCGCCGCGGTCTCGGCGCTCTCCCTCCTGCTCGCCCTGCCCTCGGCCGCCGCCGACGTGCCGCCCCGCGGCTCGGCGTACCTGGGCATGGGCGTCCCGGCCCACGACGGGGAGCACGGCAGCCCCGTCCCCGGCGACGCCACCCAGACCGAGGGCGTCGACGTCTCCAGCCACCAGGGCAACGTCGCCTGGTCGACCCTGTGGAGCAGCGGGGTCAAGTGGGCCTACGCCAAGGCCACGGAAGGCACGTACTACACCAACCCGTACTTCGCCCAGCAGTACAACGGCTCGTACAACGTCGGCATGGTGCGCGGCGCGTACCACTTCGCCACCCCGGACACCACCAGCGGCGCCGCCCAGGCCAACTACTTCGTCGACCACGGCGGCGGCTGGTCCCGGGACGGGAGGACGCTGCCCGGCGCCCTGGACATCGAGTGGAACCCGTACGGGGCCTCCTGCTACGGCAAGACACAGGGCCAGATGGTCGCCTGGATCGGTGACTTCCTGGCCACCTACAAGGCCCGCACCGGCCGGGACGCCGTCATCTACACGGCGACGAGCTGGTGGACCGAGTGCACCGGGAACTACGGCGGCTTCGCCACCGCCAACCCGCTCTGGATCGCCCGGTACGCCACCGCGGTGGGGACGCTGCCGGCCGGCTGGGCGTACTACACGATGTGGCAGTACACCTCCTCCGGGCCGACCGTCGGCGACCACAACCGGTTCAACGGCGCGCTGGACCGCGTGGTCGCGCTCGCCAACGGCTGAACGCGGCGCGGGGCCCCCGGCGGTCTCCGCCGGGGGCCCCGCGCCCCGCGTCACGCCGCGACCGGCACCTCGCTGGTCGCGGGCGCCAGCGCCAGCTCCAGCACCTGGCGGACGTCGGTGACGGCGTGGACGTCGAGCGTGTCCAGCACCTCCTGGGGGACGTCGTCCAGGTCGGGCTCGTTCCGCTTGGGGATGATCACCGTGGTGACCCCGGCGCGGTGGGCGGCGAGCAGCTTCTGCTTCACCCCGCCGATCGGCAGCACCCGCCCGGTCAGCGAGACCTCGCCGGTCATCGCCACGTCCGTGCGGACCAGCCGGCCGGACAGCAGGGACGCCAGCGCCGTCGTCATCGTGACGCCCGCGCTCGGGCCGTCCTTGGGCACCGCGCCCGCCGGGAAGTGGATGTGCACGCCCCGGTCCTTCAGGTCACCGACCGGCAGTTCCAGCTCGGCGCCGTGCGAGCGCAGGAAGCTCAGGGCGATCTGCGCCGACTCCTTCATCACGTCACCGAGCTGCCCGGTCAGGGTCAGCCCCGCCGCGCCCGTCTCCGGGTCGGCCAGCGACGCCTCCACGTAGAGGACGTCACCGCCTGCCCCGGTGACCGCCAGGCCGGTGGCCACGCCCGGCACCGCGGTGCGGCGCTCGGCCGGGTCCTGGGCGGACTCGGGCACGTGGTGCGGCCGGCCGATCAGGTCGCGCAGGTCGTCCGCGCCGACGGTGAACGGCAGCTTCCGCGAGCCCAGTTCGTGCTGGGCCGCCACCTTGCGCAGCAGCCGCGCGATGGACCGCTCCAGGGTGCGCACGCCCGCCTCCCGGGTGTACTCCCCGGCCAGCTTGCGCAGCGCGCCCTCGTCGATGCCCACCTCCTCGGCGTCCAGACCGGCCCGCTCCAGCTGGCGCGGGAGCAGGTGGTCGCGGGCGATGACGACCTTCTCGTCCTCGGTGTAGCCGTCGAGGCGGACCAGCTCCATGCGGTCGAGCAGGGCCTCCGGGATGGCTTCGAGCACGTTGGCGGTGGCCAGGAACACCACGTCGGAGAGGTCGAGTTCGACCTCCAGGTAGTGGTCGCGGAAGGTGTGGTTCTGGGCCGGGTCCAGGACCTCCAGCAGCGCCGCCGCCGGGTCGCCCCGGAAGTCGGAGCCGACCTTGTCGATCTCGTCGAGGAGGACCACCGGGTTCATCGACCCGGCCTCCTTGATCGCCCGTACGATCCGGCCGGGCAGCGCGCCGACGTACGTACGGCGGTGACCGCGGATCTCCGCCTCGTCGCGGACGCCGCCGAGGGCGACCCGGACGAACTTGCGGCCCATCGCGTGGGCGACGGACTCGCCGAGCGAGGTCTTGCCGACGCCGGGCGGGCCGACCAGGGCGAGGACCGCGCCGCCGCGCCGGCCGCCGACGACGCCGAGGCCCCGGTCGGCGCGGCGCTTGCGGACCGCCAGGTACTCGGTGATGCGCTCCTTCACGTCCTGAAGGCCCGCGTGCTCGGCGTCCAGGACCCGCTGGGCGCCCTGGATGTCGTAGGCGTCCTCGGTGCGCTCGTTCCACGGCATCTCCAGGACCGTGTCGAGCCAGGTGCGGATCCAGGAGCCCTCGGGCGACTGGTCGGAGGAGCGCTCCAGCTTGTCGACCTCCTTGAGGGCGGCCTCGCGGACCTTCTCGGGCAGGTCGGCGGCCTCCACCCGGGCGCGGTAGTCGTCGGACTCCTCGGCGGGGTCCTTGCCGTCGCCGTTCAGCTCGCGCAGCTCCTTGCGGACCGCTTCGAGCTGGCGGCGGAGCAGGAACTCGCGCTGCTGCTTGTCGACGCCCTCCTGGACGTCCTTGGCGATGGTCTCTGCGACGTCCTGCTCGGCGAGGTGCTCGCGCAACTGCGCGGTGGCGAGCCGCAGCCGGGCCACCGGGTCGGAGGTCTCCAGCAGCTCGACCTTCTGGGCGGTGGTCAGGAACGGCGAGTAGCCGGAGTTGTCGGCGAGCGCGGAGACGTCCTCGATGGCCTGGACGCGGTCCACGACCTGCCAGGCGCCGCGCTTGCGCAGCCAGGCGGTGGCGAGGGCCTTGTACTCCTTGACGAGTTCGGCGACCTGGCCCGGCAGCGGGTCGGGCACGGTCTCGTCGATCCGGGTCCCCTCGACCCACAGCGCGGCGCCGGGACCGGTGGTGCCGGCGCCGATCTTCACCCGGTTCCGGCCGCGGATCAGCGCGCCCGGGTCGCCGTCGGCCAGCCGGCCGACCTGCTCGACGGTGCCGAGCACGCCGGTACCCGCGTACGTCCCGTCGATCCGGGGCACCAGCAGCACCCGCGGCTTGCCGGGCTCGGAGCGGGCGGCGGCCTGGGCGGCCTCCACCGCGGCCCGGACCTCGGAGTCGTTCAGATCGAGCGGGACCACCATCCCCGGCAGCACGACCTCGTCGTCGAGCGGCAGCACGGGCAGGGCGAGCGACGTGAACGGCGTGGACTCAGCAGCCATGATCTCCCCTTCGGCAGTCAAGTTGAGCTGTATGCACTCAAGTACATCGACTCAATGCCCGGGGGCCAGCCGTTGTTCCCGGTCCCGTGTTCGCTCTCGGCGATCACCGTGCCGGGGGCCCCGCGAAGGGGGTGCCAGGATGACGGAATGCCCGTCCACGAAATTCCCGAAGTCCTGGACCGCCGCGAGGGCCCCTACGGCGAGGTCGTGCTGCGCCGGCACGGAGAGCTGCTGCAGATCATCGCCAACGGCTGCTTCCTGATGGACACCTCCGACGGCCGCTCGGAACGGCTGCTGGTCGACGCGGCGCTGGCCGCGCTGCCCGCCGGCCGCCCCGCGCCCCATGTGCTGATCGGCGGCCTCGGCGTCGGCTTCTCGCTGGCGCACGCGGCGGCCGGCCCCCGCTGGGGCCGGATCACGGTGGTCGAGCGCGAGCCGGCCGTCATCGACTGGCACCGCGACGGCCCGCTGGCCGGGCTGACCCGCGAGGCGCTGGCCGACCCCCGCACCGAGATCGTCGAGGCGGACCTGGTGGCCTACGTCAATGAGACGTCCGACACATACGACGCGCTCTGCCTCGACATCGACAACGGCCCCGACTGGACCGTCACCGAGGGCAACGAAGGGCTCTACGGACCGTCCGGACTCGCGGGCTGCGCACGGCTGTTGAGGCCCGGCGGGGTGCTCGCCGTGTGGTCCGCGCAGCCCTCCCCGGTTTTCGAAGAAACCTTGCGTAATGCCGGTTTCCAGCAGGTGCGTACCGAAGAGATCCCCGTTGCCCGGGGCGTTCCGGACGTCGTGCATCTCGGCGTCAGGGCTGGATAGCAAAGCCGTGGTGACTCCCCGTACGCTGCTGCTCTGACGCGGATCATTCAAGCGTCGACCGCAGCCATGGGATCACCCCACGGATTCCGTAAAGCACACCTCAGGGGCGGGCGATGGAGCAGACACACACCTCCCACAACGGCACGGCGACGGCTACGCAGGGCGCGCAGCGCCGGGTGCTGGTGGTCGAGGACGATCAGACGATCGTGGACGCCATCGCGACCCGCCTGCGCGCCGAGGGCTTCCTGGTGCAGACGGCCGGCGACGGCCCGGCCGCCGTCGACACCGCCGAGGCCTGGCAGCCCGACCTGCTGATCCTCGACATCATGCTGCCCGGCTTCGACGGCCTGGAGGTCTGCCGCCGGGTCCAGGCGCAGCGCCCGGTGCCGGTGCTCATGCTCACCGCCCGCGACGACGAGACGGACATGCTGGTCGGGCTCGGCGTCGGCGCCGACGACTACATGACCAAGCCGTTCTCGATGCGCGAGCTGGCCGCCCGGGTCCACGTGCTGCTGCGGCGCGTGGAGCGGGCGGTGGTCGCCGCCTCGACGCCGCGCAGCGGCATCCTCCGCCTGGGCGAACTGGAGATCGACCACGCGCAGCGCCGGGTGCGGGTGCGCAGCGAGGACGTCCACCTCACCCCGACCGAGTTCGACCTGCTGGTCTGCCTGGCGAACACGCCCCGCGCGGTGCTCTCCCGCGAGCAGTTGCTGGCCGAGGTGTGGGACTGGGCCGACGCCTCCGGCACCCGGACCGTCGACAGCCACATCAAGGCGCTGCGCCGGAAGATCGGCGCCGAGCGCATCCGCACCGTGCACGGTGTGGGCTACGCGCTGGAGACACCGACGCCATGAGCGCGGGGCGGCAGGCCGCACGGAGGAGCCCCGGCCCCCGGGACACCGGGGAACCCTGGGGCGGCGTACGCCCGTTCTCGATCAAGACCAAGCTCGGCGCGCTGGTCGTCACCTCGGTGCTGATCACCACCGGCCTGTCGGTGATAGCCGTGCACACCAAGACCGAGCTGCGCTTCATCACGGTCTTCTCGATGATCGCCACGCTGCTGATCACGCAGTTCGTGGCGCACTCGCTGACCGCGCCGCTGGACGAGATGAACGCGGTCGCCCGGTCCATCTCGCACGGCGACTACACCCGCCGGGTGCGCGAGAACCGCCGGGACGAGCTGGGGGACCTGGCCGGGACCATCAACCACATGGCCGACGACCTGGAGGCCCAGGACCGCCAGCGCAAGGAACTCGTGGCGAACGTCTCGCACGAGCTGCGCACCCCCATCGCGGGTCTGCGCGCCGTGCTGGAGAACATCGTCGACGGGGTCACCGAGGCCGACCCGGAGACCATGCGCACGGCCCTGCGGCAGACCGAGCGGCTCGGCCGGCTGGTGGAGACCCTGCTGGACCTCTCCCGCCTGGACAACGGCGTCGTACCGCTGCGCACCCGCCGCTTCGAGGTGTGGCCGTACCTGTCGGGCGTGCTGAAGGAGGCCAACATGGTCGCCTCCGCCCGCGCGGGCATGGCCACCGGCTCCGGCAGCCACACCCGTACCGACGTCCACCTGCACCTCGACGTCGACCCGCTGGACCTGACCGCCCTCGCCGACCCCGAGCGCATCCACCAGGTGGTCGCCAACCTGATCGACAACGCGGTCAAGCACAGCCCGCCGCACGGCCGGGTGACGGTCCGGGCGCGCCCGGGCGCGCTGCCGGACTCGCTGGAGCTGGAGGTCATCGACGAGGGCCCCGGCATCCCCCGGTCGGAGTGGCACCGGGTCTTCGAGCGGTTCAACCGGGGTGCGGTGACCCGGCCGCACGGGCCGGGCAGCGACGGGGGCACCGGCCTGGGCCTGGCGATCGCCCGCTGGGCGGTGGACCTGCACGGCGGCCGGATCGGAGTGGCCGAATCCGAGCGCGGCTGCCGCATCCTCGTCACCCTTCCGGGCCTGCCGACGACGACGAGTTGACGTAGGGTGCTCATCGGAGCCGCATGATCCACAGACGTTCGCGCTGACGGACACGTGTGAGCACGCAGAGGCCCGGCCCGCTGGGGCACCCGGGCCTGTTTTCCTGTTCCCGTTCGACGCGGAACCACGCTTGTTTCCCGCCATTTCCAGCGCCGAAACACCCGCCGCGATGTGACTTACGCGACGATGGCCCGGCCCGGCCTGACCTTCTCGCCCGGGGAGGCGTAGCCTTTATTCCCGCTGTCCATCACCTTGTGAAGCGGAAGAGGGCGGTTGCCGCCGTGTCGCCACAGTCCCCCAGTAACTCGAGCATCTCGACCGACACCGACCAAGCGGGGAAGAACCCCGCAGCGGCCTTCGGTGCCAATGAGTGGCTCGTAGACGAGATCTATCAGCAGTACCTCCAGGACCCGAATTCGGTCGACCGCGCCTGGTGGGACTTCTTCGCCGACTACAAGCCGGGGGCCGCCGCCCAGGCCGCGTCGGGCACCACGGCCGCGGGGGCCGCGGAGACCGCCGCACCGGCTCCCCAGGCCGCCCAGGCACCCGCCCAGGCCCCGGCTCCGGCCGCCCCGGCACAGCCCGCCCAGGCCCCGGCGCCCGCCGCTCAGCCGGCCGCCGCGCGGCCCGCCGCCCAGGCCGCTCCCGCCGCCCCGCCGCAGGCGAAGCCGGCCCCGGCCAAGGCCGCCCCCGCCAAGGCACAGCCCGCCACGGAGGCCGCCGAGGGTCCCGAGCTGGTCACCCTGCGCGGTCCGGCCGCCGCGGTGGCGAAGAACATGGACGCCTCGCTGGAGATGCCCACGGCCACGTCCGTGCGCGCCGTCCCGGTGAAGCTGCTGTTCGACAACCGCATCGTCATCAACAACCACCTCAAGCGCGCCCGCGGCGGGAAGATCTCCTTCACGCACCTCATCGGGTACGCGATGGTGCAGGCCATCAAGGCCATGCCGTCGATGAACTGGTCCTTCCAGGTCAAGGACGGCAAGCCCACCCTGGCCAAGCCGGAGCACGTCAACCTCGGTCTCGCCATCGACCTGGTCAAGCCCAACGGCGACCGCCAGCTCGTCGTCGCGGCGATCAAGAAGGCCGAGACGCTGAACTTCTTCGAGTTCTGGCAGGCCTACGAGGACATCGTCCGCCGCGCCCGCGAGAACAAGCTGACGATGGCCGACTTCACCGGCGTCACGGTCTCCCTGACCAACCCCGGCGGCCTCGGCACCGTCCACTCGGTCCCGCGCCTGATGCCCGGCCAGTCGGTCATCATGGGCGTCGGCGCGATGGACTACCCGGCGGAGTTCCAGGGCACCAGCCAGGACACCCTGAACAAGCTCGGCATCTCCAAGGTCATGACGCTCACGTCGACCTACGACCACCGGGTCATCCAGGGCGCCGCGTCCGGCGAGTTCCTCCGCCAGGTCGCCAACCTCCTCCTCGGCGAGAACGACTTCTACGACGAGATCTTCGAGGCGCTGCGCATCCCCTACGAGCCGGTCCGCTGGCTCAAGGACATCGACGCGTCCCACGACGACGACGTCACCAAGGCCGCCCGGGTCTTCGAGCTGATCCACTCCTACCGGGTCCGCGGCCACGTCATGGCCGACACCGACCCGCTGGAGTACCAGCAGCGCAAGCACCCCGACCTGGACATCACCGAGCACGGCCTCACGCTCTGGGACCTGGAGCGCGAGTTCGCCGTCGGCGGTTTCGCCGGCAAGTCCATGATGAAGCTGCGCGACATCCTCGGCGTGCTCCGCGACTCGTACTGCCGCACCACCGGCATCGAGTTCATGCACATCCAGGACCCCAAGCAGCGCAAGTGGATCCAGGACCGGGTGGAGCGCGGCCACGCCAAGCCCGAGCGCGAGGAGCAGCTCCGCATCCTGCGCCGTCTGAACGCGGCGGAGGCCTTCGAGACCTTCCTCCAGACCAAGTACGTCGGCCAGAAGCGCTTCAGCCTGGAGGGCGGCGAGTCCGTCATCCCGCTGCTCGACGCGGTCCTGGACTCGGCGGCGGAGTCCCGCCTGGACGAGGTCGTCGTCGGCATGGCCCACCGCGGCCGGCTCAACGTGCTCGCCAACATCGTCGGCAAGTCGTACGCGCAAATCTTCCGCGAGTTCGAGGGCAACCTCGACCCGAAGTCGATGCACGGCTCCGGTGACGTGAAGTACCACCTGGGCGCCGAGGGCACCTTCACCGGCCTCGACGGGGAGCAGATCAAGGTCAGCCTCTGCGCCAACCCCTCCCACCTGGAGACCGTCGACCCGGTCCTGGAGGGCGTCGCCCGCGCCAAGCAGGACATCATCAACAAGGGCGGCACGGACTTCACGGTGCTGCCGGTGGCGATCCACGGCGACGCGGCCTTCGCGGGCCAGGGCGTGGTGGCCGAGACCCTGAACATGTCGCAGCTGCGCGGCTACCGCACCGGCGGCACGGTCCACATCGTCATCAACAACCAGGTCGGCTTCACCGCGGCCCCCGAGTCCTCGCGCTCCTCGATGTACGCCACCGACGTGGCCCGCATGATCGAGGCCCCGATCTTCCACGTGAACGGCGACGACCCGGAGGCCGTGGTCCGCGTCGCCCGGCTCGCCTTCGAGTTCCGCCAGGCGTTCAACAAGGACGTGGTGATCGACCTCATCTGCTACCGCCGCCGCGGGCACAACGAGTCGGACAACCCGGCCTTCACCCAGCCGCTGATGTACGACCTGATCGACAAGAAGCGCTCGGTGCGCAAGCTGTACACCGAGTCCCTGATCGGCCGGGGCGACATCACCCTGGAGGAGGCCGAGCAGGCGCTCCAGGACTACCAGGGCCAGCTGGAGAAGGTCTTCACCGAGGTCCGCGAGGCCACCTCGCAGCCCGCCGCCGTGCCCCCCACCGACCCGCAGGCCGAGTTCCCGGTCGCCGTGAACACGGCGGTCACCGGCGAGGTCGTCAAGCGGATCGCCGAGTCCCAGGTCAACATCCCCGACCACGTCACCGTCCACCCGCGGCTGCTCCCGCAGCTCCAGCGCCGGGCGGCCATGGTCGAGGACGGCACCATCGACTGGGGCATGGGCGAGACCCTCGCCATCGGCTCCCTCCTCCTGGAGGGCGTCCCGGTCCGCCTGGCCGGCCAGGACTCGCAGCGCGGCACCTTCGGCCAGCGGCACGCGGTCATCATCGACCGCGCCAAGGGCGACGAGTACACCCCGCTGCAGTACCTCTCCGAGGACCAGGCGCGGCTGAACGTCTACAACTCCCTGCTCTCCGAGTACGCGGCGATGGGCTTCGAGTACGGCTACTCGCTGGCCCGCCCCGACGCGCTGGTGATGTGGGAGGCGCAGTTCGGCGACTTCGTCAACGGCGCGCAGACGATCGTGGACGAGTACATCTCGGCGGCCGAGCAGAAGTGGAACCAGACCTCCGGTGTGGTCCTGCTCCTCCCGCACGGCTACGAGGGCCAGGGCCCGGACCACTCCTCGGCCCGCGTCGAGCGCTTCCTCCAGCTGTGCGCGCAGAACAACATGACGGTCGCCATGCCGACCTCCCCGGCGAACTACTTCCACCTCCTGCGGTGGCAGGTGCACAACCCGCACCACAAGCCGCTGGTCGTCTTCACCCCGAAGTCGATGCTGCGCCTGAAGGCGGCGGCGTCGAAGGCGGAGGAGTTCACCACCGGCCAGTTCCGCCCGGTCATCGGCGACGCGACGGTCGAGGCCGCCGCGGTGAAGAAGGTCGTCTTCTGCACCGGCAAGGTCTACTACGACCTGGCCGCCGAGCGCACCAAGCGCGGGGTGACGGACACGGCCATCATCCGGCTGGAGCGCCTGTACCCGCTGCCGGGCGCGGAGCTCCAGGCGGAGATCGCCAAGTACCCGAACGCCGAGAAGTACCTGTGGGCCCAGGAGGAGCCGGCGAACCAGGGTGCGTGGCCGTTCATCGCGCTCAACCTGATCGACCACCTGGACCTGGCGGTCGGCGCGGACATCCCGGCGGGCGAGCGCCTGCGCCGCATCTCGCGTCCGCACAGCTCCTCCCCGGCGGTCGGTTCCGCGAAGCGGCACCAGGCGGAGCAGGAGCAGCTGGTGCGCGAGGTGTTCGAGGCGTGAGCCGCTGACCGTCCCTGACCCCGGCTGAACGCCGGGGGCGCGCGTGCCGAGGGCCCGGCGTCCGGAGAGATCCGGACGCCGGGCCCTTTCGTCGCCGGTGGGGGGCGGTCAGGTCGACTGGGGTTCGAAGTCCCAGTACGGCCGGTTGCGGGCCCGGGCCGAGACCGTGTGGGAGTGCTTGCTGCCCAGGGTGGCGTCGAGGTCCGACAGCGCCTCCTGCTCGACCTTCTCGGCCTGCCGGCGGTCGCGCAGTCCCCGCAGGTCCGCCGCGTGGGCGACCCGGGTGGAGAGGGTGAGCGGGTGGGTGCGTCCGAGCCAGTCGATGGCCCGCGTCACCGTCTGCCCGCTCAGTTCGGCCGCGCCCTCGACATCGCCCATGAGGTTGCGCAGCGCCGAGGCGTTCAGCGCGACCCCGAGGGTCCAGGGGTGGCTCTCGCCCACCGCCTCGGCCATCTCGGCCAGCGCCTGCTCGACGAGGGCGTGGCTGTGCTCGCGCTCACCGACGTTGCGCAGGATGAGGGCGTGGTTGGCGCGGGCGCCCGCGAGGAACGGGTGGCCGTCCGCGTGCAGCACCTCGTAGCGGGCGACGATCGCCTCGCTCAGCTCGCGGGCCAGGTCGATGTCGCCGTGCTCCCGCGCGTAGCAGCTCTGGGCGGTGGCGAAGACCAGGGTGTCCGGGTGGGTCTCGCCGAGCACGCGCTCGCCCCGCTCCAGGACGCTCGCGAACAGGGCGGCGGGTTCCTGGGGGCCGTCACCGCGGTCCCGCCCGCGGTCGCGCTCGCCCATGCGGTACCGGCACAGGGCGAGGTTGTACTCGCCCTTGAGGGTGCGGGGGTGGTCACGCCCCAGGGCGAGACGGGACTCGTGGACGTTCTTGCTCTGGATGGACTCGGCCTCCGCGTACCGGCCGAGCAGGCGCAGGTCGATGGCGTACGAGATCTCGGAGTGGATCGTGTACGGGTGCCGGGCGCGCAGGAACTGGCGGCGTGCCTCCATGGCCTGCTTGTCGACGTCCAGGGCCTCCCGGTACCAGCCGAGCAGGCGCAGCGAGACGGCGACGTTGTTCAGCGCGCTGAGCGTGCGGGAGTCCTGCTCGCCGAGGAGTTCGCGGTAGGAGCCCAGGACCCACTGCGAGATGTGCTGCGCCTCGTCGTACCGGCCGAGGCCCCGCAGGTCGCCGGCGAGTCCGGCGGCCGCCCGGAGGTGTTCGAGGTCCTGGTGGCCGCGTTCCTCGCGCAGGTGGTCGACGGCCGCCCGGCTGAGCGCCTCGCTGCGGACGTAGTCGCCGCCGCCGCGCAGCAGGTTGGTGTAGTGGTAGGTCAGTTCCCAGATCCGGGGGTGGCTCGCGCCGAGCAGCTCGCGCCACGCCTTCAGGGCCCGCTCGGCCAGCTTGATGCCGGAGCGGTACTCGCCCGAGACGTACATGTAGCGCAGGCAGTTGAAGACCAGCCGCTGCACCTGCGGGTCCCGGCTCCCCAGCACGTCGGCGTGTTTCAGGTGCGGGGCGATCTCCGCGTAGCCGGGCCACAGGTCGGGCTCGGTGGGGCGGCGCGGGTCGGCGGCGGCGAGGGCGCGGCGGACGACGTCGACGAACTCCTGCCGGTCGGCGTCCGGCATGTCCTTGTGGACGATCTGGTGCACCATGCGGTGCAGGTAGAGGGACTCGCCCGAGGACGCCGGCTCGTCGCCCGCGATCTCGTGGGACTCCAGCCGTACGACGGAGTAGGTACGCAGCTGGTTGATCGCCCTGTTCCACAGCAGCGGGTCGTTGAACAGCCGTACGAGCTGTTCCGGCAGCTCGTCGCTGGGCACGTCCCGCAGCAGCCGCACGGGAATGAAGCCGGGGGCGAAGAAGGTGCACAGCCGCAGCAGGTCGACCGATTCCGGGACGGTGTCGCGGAGCTTGTTCAGCAGTATCGACCAGGCGGTCTGGAAGGCGAGGGGGAAGTCCGCCGAGACCTTGACCACATGGCTGTCGACGCCCTCGTCCAGCAGGTCGATGTATTCCGCCACCGACATGTCCGAGTCGTTGAGCCACCCGGCCGTCTGGTCCAGCAGCAGCGGGAGGTGTTCCAGGGCCTCCGCGAGCTGCTCCGCCTCGGGTTCGGTCAGCCGCGGTGCCCGGCGGCGGATGAAGGCGACCGACTCGTCGCGGGCGTAGACGGGGACCTCCAGGAGCCGGCTGTTGTGCTCGCTCCACTCGGGGTTGCGGGAGGTGATGATCACGTGGCCGGGGCCGCTGGGGACCATGTCCCAGATCTGGTCCGGTTCGTCCGCGCCGTCCAGAATCAGCAGCCATCGCGAGTACGGCTCGCCGCGGCGCAGGGAGTCGCGGACGGCGCGCAGCCGTTCGCCGTACTCCTGGCCCGTCTGGAGGCCCAGTTTCGGGGCCAGTTCCGCCAGTTGGCGGCGGTAGGTGACGCGGCTCTCGGCGTTGACCCACCAGACGACGTCGTACTCGGAGCCGAACCGGTGCGCGTACTCGGCGGCGAACTGGGTCTTGCCGACGCCGGACATGCCGTGCAGGGTCAGGACGCCGGTGCCCGGCTCGGAGTTCAGCAGCAGGTTGTACGCGTCGTTGAACAGCGGCTCGCGGCCGGTGAAACGGGTGTTGCGGCGCGGTACGGCACCCCACACGTCGGGCATGGACGCCGGGAAGCGCGGCCCGCGCCGGCCGCCCGCCGCGGGCTCGGCCAGCGGCTCGTACGGCAGGTCGAGCCGGTCCAGGAGCCGGCGCTCGGCCTCCTCCGCGCCCATGTTGGTCAGTCCGACCGGCGCGAGCACCGCCGCTGCCGCCGGGACCGCGGCCGTCGTCACCGAGACGGCCGCGAACCGGGCCGGGTCGGGGCCGACGACCTCGCGCAGGGCCTCGTTCCACTCCTCGTGGGTGCGCGGGCCGAGCTGGAAGTACCAGTCGCTGACGACGATGAGGATGCGGCCCTCGGCGAGCTTGAGGTCGTTGAGCAGGTCCACCAGGGGGACGTCGGCCGGCGACTCCCACCGCAGGTGGACCACGCGCAGCCCGCGCCGCTCCAGCCGGTCCCCGATCCAGGCAGCCCATGCCCGGTTGAAGCCGGCGAAGTGGATCGTCACGGTCTGCTTCGCGGCCCCCTTCCCGGTCGGCTCGACCGGCTTACGAGCTCCAGACATGCAACGGCCTCCAGCGCGCGTAGTACCACGAAATCCTAGGACCTGGGTGCCTCGTGCGTAAGCCCGTCGGGCCACGCGAAGGACACACCTCGGCCGGACGATCTTCCCGTAACCGGGTGGCGCGCGCAGGCGTCCTCACTCATTCGGCAGCGGGAGTGCGGGAGCGTGCCGCCGGGTCCACAGGGCGCGCGCCGATGCCACGTACGCCTGCGCACGGGCCGTGTGGTCCCGGGGCGCGGGATGATCGGCCATGCGCTGGTAGGTGGCGGCCATCTCGTCGACGAAGAGGCGGCCGGGCGGCGTGAGGTCGGGCGAGCCGACGAGGGCGGGCAGGGCGGCGCCGACCTGGGCGTGGTAGCGGGCGTGCTGTGACCAGGCCCAGGCGCGTTCCGGCGGCCGGCCGAGCAGGGCGCGGCGCTGGTGGAAGGCGGCCAGCGCGAGGTGGGAGTAGGTGCCCTGGAGCAGGCCGTCGTAGGGGCGGGGGTCGGGGCGCCAGGGGGCGAAGTAGCGGGGCTCGGGGCCGGCCCGGTGCAGGGTCACCAGGTCGCCGAGGGCGGCGAGTTTGGCGTGCTGGAGTTCGTGGACGAGGGTCGCGGCGAAGGTCACGGGGTCGGGGGGCGTACTGCTGAGCAGCGCGCCGAACGCCTCGCGGCGGGTGGCGCTGCAACTGCCCCGGCCGGTGCCGGCCTCGGGTGGCATCTTCAGGGGGACCAGGCAGCGCAGCAGGGCGGCGGCCTCGGTGAGGCGGTGCGCGCCGCCGGAGCGCAGGGCTACGGCCGTGCCGTGCCAGCCCTGGAGCCAGCGTTTGCGCTCCGCGTCGTCCAGGGTGGCCACGCCGCTGAGGCTGCCCCGGTGGCTGCTGTAGGGAGGCTCGCGGTAGGGGTCGAGGTCGTCCAGGGGCACGGGCGCCGCGGCGGGGAGCAGCGCGGGGAGGGTGTGCGCCGGCGTCCACGCGGGGGCGCCCGACCAGGCGCCGGTGCCGTTCGCCAGGTGGACGCGGACATCGGGCGCGTCATGCTGACGGATCGTCAGGACACCGTCCCGGTGGGACACGTCGACCGGTACGTCGCCGGGGTCCGCGGTGTGCAGGGCGCCGAGGGACGGGAGGGTGAGGACGCCGGCGCGGGCGGTCAGCCGGGTGGCGAAGGGCAGGCCGGCCACGGCGGCGGCGACGGCGGCCACGGCGCTGAAGTGGGCGAGGTCGCGGTGCAGGGTCCGGGTCCGGGCGGGGTCGTCGGCCTCGGCGCCGGGGCCGCCGTCCAGGCCGCGCAGGCAGGAGCGGGCCCAGGGGCCGGTGAGGGGGTGGAAGAGGCGGGCGCGGGCGGGTGATCCCGCCGGGCCGGCCTCCCCCGCCCCCGGGGACGCCGCCCGGTCCGCCTCCGCCAGCAGCGCCCAGTCGTCCCGCAGCCGCGCCTTGCGGCCCGCGTCGCACACCGCCGGGCCGGCGGCCTCGGCCGCGTCCAGCACGGCGCGCAGCACCAGCAGCCGCCGGGTGTCCTGGTCGCGGACGAGGAGGTCCAGGGCGTCCGGGCCGCCCTCGGTACGGGCGAGGCCGGTCAGGACCCGGTCCGGAACCGTCGGGAACATCACGGAGCGCTCCCTTCGCGCGGGGACGGGAGGGGCGAGAGGGGCGGTACGGATGACAGCGGCGGTACCGAGGGGGCGGACGGAACCCGCTGGATGGGCGGGACAGGCGGGACAGGCGGCCCGGAGGGGCCTGACGGAACCGGCGAGACCGGCGGGAGCGGCGAGACCGGCGGGAGAGCCGCCGGTGGTGCGCCGGTGCCCGGCAGGTGGCCGGCCAGGCGCCCCGCCGCATGCCGGATGAACCGCTGGAGGTCCGCGCAGTACACGGACGGGTTCCGGAAGCCGTGGCCGGCGCGGTAGCGGTGGGCGTAGTGCCCGCCGCCGCAGACCCGCAGCAGCGGGCAGGCCCGGCACTGCGCGGCGAGGGCGTCCGCGCCGGACTGCCGGGCCGCCACGCCGGGGTGGCGCAGCGCCTCGTCGAAGGAGTGGCGGAAGACGTCGAGGCCGGTGGCCGCGGCGCCCGGGTAGGCCGACTTGAGGGAGTCGACCTGCTCGATCGACCCGTCGGTCTCCACCACGACCGCGTCGAACGGCGCGAGACCCAGCGCCTCACCGGCGGCCGGCCGGCCCAGCAGCAGCGCCACCGCGCTCTCGAAGAGGCGCACCCGGGTCTCCCGGCGGCCGGCCGCCCACCACCGGTCGAAGACGGCGCAGAGCCAGTCGCCGTAGCGGGCCCCGGTCCCGCCGGTCAGCCCCGGCGGCGGCGCGGTCCAGTTGCCGTGCGGCAGGAGCAGGTCGAGCGCGGGCGGGCGCAGGGCCAGCAGGGACTCGTACGTCTCGACCGGGTCGAGCGCGGGGTCGACGACGGTCAGGACACCCGCGTACGCGTCCGGGAAGCGTTCGGCGGCCAGCAGGGCGCCCCGGGACGCCGCGGGCCAGGACGGGCGGCCCGCGTGGTCCACGCGCCGCCGGTTGTGCGCGGCCGTGCCCCCGTCGAGGCTGACGCCGACGCGGACGCCGGCGTCGGCGAGGACGCGCAGGCGGTCCTCGGTGAGCAGCGTGCCGTTGGTCTGCACGACGGCGTGCACGGCGCAGCCGGCGGGGACGCGCTCGCGCACCCGGGCGGTGAAACGGGCGAGGGTGCCGGCGCCCGCCAGCAGGGGTTCGCCGCCGTGCAGCACCAGGGCGAGGGCGCCGAGGGCGTGCGCGCGGGCGTGCTCGGCGATCCGGGCGGCGGTGCGGTCCAGGACGTCGGCGGAGGCGCCGGCGGGACGGGTGCGCCAGCCGCTGTCGGGGCCCTCGTACAGGTAGCAGTAGGTGCAGGCGAGGTTGCAGCGGCCGTGCGTCTTGACGATGAACTGACGGAAGGGGACGGCCGTGGGCCGGTGGGAGGGGACGGTCGTGGGCCGGTGGGAGGGGTCGGCCGCGATCCGGCGGGTGGGGTCGGCTTCTCTCGACACTGCCGCACCCACCCCCACGATGCCGTTCGCCCCCGCGCCACGGCCCTTGCCGTAGGAAACGACATTCCCGGCGCGGCACCCGGCCGAAACTCGATGCGATCGAAGTGGTCCGCGGACGACCGAAGTTGTCCTGATAGGCACGCGTGCGGCGCGGCGACGGGGTTCAGAACGAGTTGTCGAACCCCCACATCATGTCGCTCGGCTCCGCCGCCCGGGCCCGCAGGTCCTGGAGCACCTCCCGGAGCACCGGGTGCTCGATCGTGCCCAGCTCCGCCAGGTCGAGCCCCAGCAGATCCGGCAGCGGTTCGGCCGCCGCCGGCCCGTACGTCGCGCCGGTGTCGCTCGTCGCGCCCATGCCCCGTCCCCTTCCCCTCCGTGAATCCGTCGTGGCGGCCCGATCCGTGAACCGTCCACCGGCCGGCCCCATGTACCCGTCCGTGTCCCGCTCGGTCGCTCCCGCTCGGTCCTCACTCCAGCTCGGCCAGCCGCTGTGCCGTCTGCCGGGCCGTCGGCTCGCCCGTGCCCAGGCGGTCCTGCGGCAGCCGGGCCCACTGGGCGCGGGCGGCCCGGTATGCCTCCCGGGCCGCCCGGGGGCGGGCCGCCGCCTCGAAGGACATACCCCGCCAGTGGTGCGCCTGCGCGGCCAGTTCCACGGCTTCCTGGCGGCGGCGTTCCGTTTCGGCCTCCTGCTCGGCGCGTCCGGCGGACTCCGCGGCGGCGCGGAACGCGTCGACCGCCACGTCCAGCCGGGTCGCCCGGCCCAGGTTCTGGTACGCCTCGAACTGGGCCTGCCCCAGCTCCAGCCGGCAGCGCGCCGCGAGCAGCGGATCGTCCGCGTCCGCCGCCGCGAGCCCGAGGAGGTGCTCGGCCTCGCGCAGGTCCACCCGGTCCCCGCGCACCTGGTAGCGGCGCATGAGCGCCCGCCCGAGAAGCAGCAGCCTGCGGGCCGCGGACCGGCTGCCCGACGGGGTCTCCATCCGGCAGTCCCGCAGCACCCGGATGGCCCGGGAGAGCCGGTCGCGGGCCCGCTCGCCGCTCTCCAGCGCGGCCAGCCGCAGCAGCACCTCGCCCCACTCGGCCAGCACATCGGCGTGCGCCGGCGCGTCCCGGGGCATCCACTGCGCCGCCTGCGCGAACCAGTCCGCCGCCGAGCGCAGCTCCGCCGGTTCCCCGGACTCGCCGTAACAGGCCACGGCGATCCGCCCGGCCCGCACCAGCAGCCCCGCCCGCTGCCCCTGCTCCCGTACGACGCCGAGCGCCTCGTCGGTGCGGGAGCGGGCCTCGTCCAGCGGGCCGCCGGCCAGCAGCAGCGCGTCCACCAGGTCGGTCAGGGTCCGCACCCGGGCCCGCTCGGTCAGCGTCCGTGCCCGGGTCCGCTCGGTCAGCGTCCGCGCCCGGGTCCGGACGGTCTCGGTGGTGCCGGGGGCGGCGTCGCCCTCCAGCGCCCGGCCGAGCGAACGCGCCGCCTGTTCGGCGTAGAGGCGGCGCTGCGGCGGGTCGGTGGTGACCTCGGCCAGGCGCAGCAGGGCGCGGCCGTGGGCGAGGGGCAGTTCGGGCGGGTGGTCGCCCCGGTCGGGCCAGGCGTCGGCGAACGCCTCCAGCATGCCGACGGCGCCTTGCAGCAGGGCGCGGTCGCCACCGAGGCGCCACTGGGTCTCCAGGGCGCCGACCCGTTCCAGGGTGAGCCGCAGCGCCTCCCGTTCGTCCAGGCCGGGGGCGGCACAGGCGACGGCGTACTCGCGGTCGGCGCGGCGCAGCAGGTCCAGGGCGCCGGGCCGGTCGCCGCGCCGCCGGGCGTCGGTGGCGGCGGCGTGCAGCACCCGGGCGAGGACGGCGCGTTCGCGCAGCGCGTGCGGGTGCGCGGCGGCACGTTCGGCGGCCTCCTCGGCCTCGGCGAGCAGCGCGGCGCCGCCCTGCACCTCCCACAGCCGCAGCGCGCAGTGCGCGTACTCCGCCCACAGCCCGGGGTCGGGGTCGGCCGGGCCCTCGTGTCCGGTGGCGCCGCGCAGCAGCTGCACCGCGTCGATGAGGTCCTGCACCATGCCCTCGTCGTCGAACCGGGCGAGCAGGTCGCGGGCCCGGCCGACAGCCTGGTGCGGGGTCCGCCCCGCGGACCGCGCGGCGGCTCCGGCGGACGTCGTCCGGCCGCCGTCGTAGAGGGCGAACTGTTCGGGCAGCGGCATGAACCGCTCCAGGACGCGGGCCGCGATCTCGGCGAAGGGCTGCGGGACCCGGGCGGCCCCGCGGTCGCCGCCGCCGCCGTCGCCGTTGTCCGCGGTGTCGGGCGCGTACCGGGTGCTGGTGACGTGGGAGCGGCCGGCGCCGCCGGGGTCGCCGTCGCCGAGCTGGGCGAGGGCGAGGGCGGGGAAGTTGGGGCCGCCCTTGCCGAAGCGCTGCTCTATGTACTCCGAGCAGTGCTTGAGGACGAGCATGGCCTCGTCGCGGCCGAGACGGGAGAGCAGGGCGTCGCGGACGTCGGGCTCGATCTCGTACCAGAGGGCGCCGTCCGTGCCGTGCTCCGGGCCTGCCCGGGTGAGCAGGCCGCTGACCAGGACCTCCGCCAGTTCGGAGGGGCCGGAGTCGGGGAGCATGGTGCGCTGCACCAACTGCATCACCGGCAGGCAGAGCGGGGCCGCCGCGAGGTAGACGGCGAGCCGTCCGGCGACCGGGGAGGCGGCGGAGTTGAACCGGCTGACCCGCTGGTACGGGGTCCGCTGCCGGCCGGCGCGGGCCGCCGGGCCGGGCGGCTGGTCGGCGCGCACCCAGCCCACGGCGCCGGGCACCGGACCGGCGCCGGCCCCGGACAGCAGCCGGGCCCAGGCGCCGAGGGCGATGGGCTCGGGCGGCAGCACGGGGACGGGCAGGGCACCCCGGCGGGCCGGGGCGGGCCGGCCGCCGGGGACCCGGACGCGCAGGGCGGCGGCGCCGCTCAGGGTGGCGCCGCGGGACAGCTCGCCGAAGGTCACGGGCAGCCGGGTGCGGTTCCACAGCCGCTGCGGCAGCGGCTGGAGGACGGCGACGGGACCCTGCCGGGAGAGCTGGTGGAGCAGCCGGTGGGCGTGGCCGCTGTGCCAGAGGGGGCCCGCGCAGTCGCTGACGACCAGGACGATCCGGCGGCCGGTCGGGTCGCTGAGCCGGTCCGCGGAGTGCAGCGGCGCGGCCTGGGCGTCCGGGCTGCGGCTGACCGCCGCGCCGCCGTCCGGGCCCTGGTGGAGATGGCTGACCTCGATGTCCGAGAAGGCGCCCAACTGGCCGAATATCTGCTCCAGTTCGCCGAACAGCCGGTCCCACACCCGCATCGATGAGGAGGCGTCCAGGACCAGGTGCAGCCGGGCGTCGCGCCGGGTCACGGACCGGTGCACGGGCAGGATCAGCCCGCCCGCCTGGGCGCTGCGCTCGACCGTCGCGACCTCGTCCAGCTCGCTGCGCCGGGGCGGGGCGGGGCTGCGGTAGCCCTGCAACGGGCGCAGGGCGCGCTGGAGTTCGAGGGGTGAGGGCAGTACGGGGGCGGCGGGTACGCCCACCGTGAGGGCGCGGGCCCGGCCCGTGCCGCCGGACGCCCCGGTGTGCGGCACGGGGTAGAGGGCCACGCGCCGGCCGGCCTCGTCGGCGTACGGCTCGGGCGGTGCCCCGGGCGGGCGGGGAGTGCCGTCCGGGGACGGCGGCGGGGGCGCGAGGCGGGGCGGGACGGGCGGCGGCACGACACGGCCGCCCGGCGCGGAGTCCTCGTCCGGGTCGTGGGCGGGGCGGGCCCAGCGGGCCAGCCAGAGGGCGTCGCGGAGCTGCTCGGCGTCCGGGTCGAGGCCCACCGCCCGCAGCCGCAGCACGAGTTCGGCGAGGGGGTCGGTCTCCGGGGGCCCGGCGGCACCGGGGCCGTGACGCGCCGCTCGGTCGGGCATCAGCGCGTCACCTCGGGCGGTCGAGCCGCTGGATGAGCAGGTCGGCGAGCCGGTCGCGGCTGGGCGGGGCCGCGGCGTCGGTGAGGTAGATGGCGTTCAGCAACTGGTCCGCCGCCAGCAGTTCGCTGCGCGACCGCTCCAGGAACCGGGTGATCAGGTCGTCCCCGGCCCGCGCCGCCTCGTCCCCGAGATGGGCCCGTACGAAGGTGGCGAGCCGGTTGTGGTCGGGGCGGCCCAGCTCCAGGTGGATGCAGCGGCGCATCAGCGGTGCCGGGAAGTCCCGTTCGCCGTTGCTGGTCAGGACGACGAACGGGAAGGCGCGGCAGCGCACCCGGCCGTCGCGCACCCGTACCTTCACGCCGTCCGCGGTGAGCACCTCGGCCTCGCCGTCGGGGAGCCGGTCGGCGATCCGCTCCAGCTCGGGGATGGCGAACTCGCCCTCCTCCAGCACGTTCAGCAGGTCGTTGGGCAGGTCGATGTCGCTCTTGTCCAGCTCGTCGATGAGCAGCACGCGCGGGGTGTCGGAGGGCAGCAGCGCGGTGCCGAGCGGGCCGAGCCGGATGTAGCTGCCGATGCCCTCGACGGCGCCGGGCGCCCCGGCCGCGCTGCCGAACCCGCCCTGCGCGGCGATCTGCACGTCCTGGAGGCGGGCGATGGCGTCGTAGTGGTACAGCCCGTCCTGGAGCGCCGAGCGGCTGACGATGGACCAGCGCAGCACGTTGCCCAGACCTAGTTCGTACGCCACCGAGTGGGCCAGCGTGCTCTTGCCCGCGCCGGGACTGCCGGTGACGAGCAGGGGGCGGCGCAGGTACAGCGCCGCGTTGATCATCTCCAGCTCCTCGGCGCCCGGCCGGTGCAGCTCGGCCATGTGCCGGTGGGCGCCGAGCCGGCGGTTCTCGTCCCCGTCGCCCGCGCCCGCCGCCTCGTCCCGGCCGGAGAAGTCCCGCCAAGGCGGCGGAGCGGGGAGCCGCTCGATGCCGTCGTGGGGTTCGCCGGCGCCTCGGTAGATGAGCCACTCACTGGATTCGGTCATGATCCGGTCCTCGTCGTCACTCGTCCACAGGGGCGGCCGTCCGAACGCCCTTCACGGTATCGATCCTCAAGGGGCCTGATAAGGAGGCCGACGGGGGCGGGGGTGGAGTCGGGGGCGGAGACGGAAGCGGGCGGGGGCGCGGACCGGGGCGCACACACGGGGACCCGGGCCGGGAGGGGCCAGCGGCCAGACCCTGTACGACCGGAGGCGGCCGGGGCGGCGGTGGGTACGGGCCGCACGCGACCGCAAGCGGCCGGGGCGACGGCGGGCGCGGCCCGGAAGCGGCCGGGACCGGCAGGAGCGGCAGGAGCGGACGCGGACGCGGACCGGGTACGGCCGGGGGCGGCCGGGGCGACGGGCCGCACGCGACCGGAGACGATCGACACGACGGCGAGCGCGGACCATACCCGACCGGAAACGGCCAGCGCGGCAGCGGACAGGGACCGTACACGACCGAAAACAACCGGCGCGGCAGCGGACACACCCCGGCCCCGGGCGTACGCGGCCGGGGCGCGCGCAACCGGCGCCGCAGCGGACCCGGACCGGGTACGGCCGGGGGCGGCCGGGGCGCCGGACCGCACGCGACCGCAGACGATCGACACGACGGCGAGCGCGGACCATACCCGACCGGAAACGGCCAACGCGGCAGCGGACACGGACCGTACACGACCGAAAACAACCGGCGCGGCAGCGGACACACCCCGGCCCCGGGCGTACACGGCCGGGGCGCGCGCAACCGGCGCCGCAGCGGACCCGGACCGGGTACGACCGGGGGCGGCCGGGGCGCCGGCGGGTCCGGACACCACACGGGCCGGCCCGGCGCTCACGGTGCCTCCAGCAGGTCGCCCGCGCCCGGCAGGGGCTGGTGCGGGTCGTCGTACAGCAGGGACACGCCCGCGGCCCAGAAGGTCTCGGGCCGGCCCGCGCGCAGCTTGCGCCGCAGGTCGTGCACGACCTCGGGCAGCCGGTGCGCGCTCGGCGGGCCGGCGATCTCGTCGAACGAGCCCCGGTGGAACTCCCCGCAGACCGTGTCGGGCAGGCCGCGCCGCCGGCGCCACAGGGCGACGCCGAAGCCCCCGCGCACGATCCGGGCGAGCGCCACGGCGTCGTCGTCGTACCGGTCGTCGCCGTAGCGGCAGAGCACGGGCACCGCGCCGTGCGACAGCCCGCGCAACTGCTCCAGCGGCGGCACGGGTTTGCGCAGCCCCTCGTCGCAGTCGAGGACCTCCGCCTTGGCCCGGTGGCTGTGCAGCCACCGCCAGCGCGCCCGGCGCTCCTCCTCCAGGTCGAACGGGTCGGCCGCCGGCACCCCGCCGAACGCGCCGTCGCCGGCGAACCCCGCTTCGCCGCCGAAGCCGTCGTCCTCGGCGAACGCGTCGTCCTCGGCGAGCCGGTCGCGGTCGGAGCAGCGCAGCACCACCGGGCGCAGCGCGCCCACCGGCGGCGCGTCCGGGCCCAGCCGCCAGTCGTCGGCCGACAGCCGGCCGAGCAAGGAGTACGGCAGCGCGACCTGGAGGACGGCGGGCCGGCCGGGCTCGTCGCACTGCCGGAACGCCTCGGTGAGCGCGGCCGACAGATGCTCGGCGAGCCGGGCCAGCGGGGCCTGCGCGGCCTCGTCCAGGCGCCGCGCCTCCTTCCCGGGCGGGACGACGGAGACCGACCAGTCGCAGTGGTCCGGTTCCCAGTGCCGCTGCTCCAGTTCGACGAGGACGGCCGGCTGCGCGGTGAGCGGCGGTCGCCGTCCTGTGCCCGGCGCCCCCCTGCGGTGGCCGGGCCGGCGGGCCGTCATGCCGCGGAACCGCTGGTCGGCGAGGCCCCGGCGGTGCCGGATGCCGAGCCGTTGCCCGGCCTGCCACACCCAGTCCCACAGGGCCTCCTCGGCGTCCTGGGTGCTGGGCACGACGTACGGCCGTTCGGCGACCATGGCCCGTACCGCGTAGTCGAGGACGAGGTCGAGGGCGCCGTCGTCGCGGGCGCTCTCGTACAGGGCGCCCAGTCCGTCGCGCCAGCCGCGCGGCGCGGGCCGGGGCAGGGGCGCCTGGAAGTCGGGCAGGGCGTCGAGGATGTCGAGCAGCGCGTGGGTGCTGGCCGGCGGCGGCAGGTCGGCGAGCCGGCCGAGCAGCTGGACGCGCTCCTCCGGGGTGAGCGTGCGGCCGGGCCGGGCGCCGAGCCGGCGCTGCACGTCGACCCAGGTGTGGCGGCGGGCGTCCGGGAGGCGCTGCCGGTCCCGGTGGTAGCGGTCGTGGGCCTGGAACACCGAGTGGTACAGGTCGTCGTGCTCGGCCGCGAGCGGGCCGGCCGGCACCGGCAGCGTCCGCAGCTGCTCCAGCCCGATGGAGGTGCCGCCGCGGGCGTGCCGCGCACGGGACTTCACGATGCCGATGACCTCGCCGCGCAGCGGGTCGATCACGGGACCCCCGGAGACGCCGTCCGGCAGGTCGTTCTCCCCGAGGCGGAGCTGGAGGTCCGCGGACCAGGTGCCGATGGTGCCCTCGACGGTGAGGGTGCCGTAGAGCATCTGGAGGCGGCCGTCCAGCTCCGTCCAGCCCGCGTAGAGCACCTTGCCGTCGCCGTAGTACCCGGCGGGGCGCTCGGACACGTACACGCACTCGTGGTCGGCCGGCGCGCTCAGCCGGATCAGCGCGAGGTCGGGGGCCGGCCAGTTGCCGGTGGCGGGGGCGGCGCCCTCGGGCAGGGTCGCCACGACGTGGCCGGTGACCGCGGACATGCCGCCGCCCGGCTCCGGCTCGTACACCACCGCGACCTCGCCCCCCTCCCCCTCGCATGCCACATGCGCGCAGGTCAGAACCCAGTTGGGCGCGATGAAGAAGCCGCTCCCGAGAAACCCCGCGGGTTCGTCCGGGGCATACCCGGCCCCCGGCCGGTGAACGCGCACGGTGGCCGCCATGACGAGATCACCGAGCGCACGCCGGGCGGCTTCCCCGTCGCCCGGTGCGCCGGGGGCGTACCCGCCCGTCATGCCGCGCCCCCGTCCCCGGGGGCGCGGGCCCCGTCGTACCCCTCCGCGCCGGTTGACGCGCCCCGGGTGCCGTCGCCGGGGTCCTCCTCCCCGGGCGCGTACGGGACCGCCGGTCCGTTGTTCCAGGTGAGCGTGACCGTGATGCCGGCCTTGGCCTCGCCGTCGGCGAGCAGCCCGACCACCTTGCCGGCCTTGGCGGTCAGCTCGATGCCGAACTGCACGCTGACCTCGTCGGGCCGCACCGCGCGCAGCGGCTCCGCCAGCGACCGCGCCACCCCGGTCACCAGGGTGTGCAGACTCTCCATACTGGCCTCGACCCGTTCCGTGAAACCGGTGTCGCTGTACGACAGCCCGCCGGGCCGCTCCGGCCGCTCGGGCAGTTCCGCCGCGCCCGAGACGCGGGCCCAGACCGGCGTCCCGTCCGGCAAGGCGATCCGTGCGACCCTCGTCGCTTCCTGGTCCATGGAACTCCCCCGTTCCCCGTGTGTCCCGCGTTCTCCGTGCCCGTTCCCCGTGCCCGTTCTCCGTGCCCGTTCCTCGTGTTCCCCGCGTCCCCCGGCGCGTCCGAGGGTGCGCACGCCCCCGCTTCCCGCCGGTGCGAGGCTAATCGCCGGGTCCCGCCGGCGCGAGGGCTCCGACCGCCCCTCAGGACGCGCCCCTCCCTGCGCCTATCCTTTTTCTGTCCTCTTCGTGGTCTTTCGCGTCCCGTTCCCCACCGGACGGAAAGACCTCACCCCTCACTTCCGCAGGAACAGGGTCCTTCCCGCACGGGAGGCTCCCTACCCCTGCGCCGACCGACGGAGCAGCATCCATGTACTTCACCGACCGCGGCATCGAGGAACTGGAGAAGCGGCGCGGCGAGGAGGAGGTCACCTTCGAGTGGCTCGCCGAGCAGCTGCGGACGTTCGTGGACCTCAACCCGGACTTCGAGGTGCCGGTGGAACGCCTGGCGACCTGGCTGGCACGGCTGGACGACGAGGACGAGGAGTAGAGCGTGCGCCCGCGGGCGGGTCGCGGGCGCCGGTTGACATCCACCCTGCGCGATATATCGTGAGTATCGAGAACGCGATATGCCGCGTCATGTCGGCAGGAGGCCGGTACCCATGCCCGAGCACGAGTGGTCCGTCACCGAACCGGGGAAGCTCACCTTCGACTCCCCGGTGAGCGAGCTCCACGTACGCGTCGTCGACGGCACGGTCAACGTCGTCGGCACCGACGAGGGCCCCGCCCGCCTGGAGGTCTCCGCGATCGAGGGGCCGCCCCTGATCGTGACCCAGCGGGGCGGCACCCTCACGGTCGCCTACGAGGACCTGCCCTGGAAGGGCTTCCTCAAGTGGCTGGAGCCCAGGGGCCGGCGGCGCAGCGCGGTGGTCTCCCTGGCCGTCCCGGCGGACACCAGGGTCGAGGTGGGGGTGGTGGGCGCCGGCGCCGTGCTCTCCGGCCTCGGCGGGCGGGCCGAGCTCCAGGGCGTCACCGGCGACAGCACCCTGGTCGGCCTCACGGGACCGGTCCGGGCCGACACGGTCACCGGGAACGTGGAGGCGCAGGCCCTCACCGGGGACCTCCGCTTCCACTCGGTCTCCGGGGACCTGACGGTCGTGGAGGCCGGTTCCTCGGTCCGCGCCGACTCGGTGAACGGCTCGATGATCGTCGACTGCGACCCGGCGAGCCGGCCCACCGACATCAGCCTGACCAGCGTCTCCGGTGAGATCGCCATCCGGCTGCCGCAGCCGGCCGACGCCGAGGTGGAGGCCAGCACGGCGAGCGGCGCGGTCTCCAGCGCCTTCGAGGACCTCCGGGTCACCGGCCAGTGGGGCACCAAGCGGATCACCGGCCGGCTCGGCGCGGGCACCGGCCGGCTGAAGGCGACGACGGTCTCCGGTTCCATCGCCCTGCTGCGCCGCCCGCCGGCGGAGGAGCACCCGTGGGGCACGGCACCGGCGGACTCCCCCGGCTCCGGCCCGGCCGACGGACCGTCCGCCGGCCCGCCTCCCGGCCCGGCCCCGGACCCGACCGCCGGCCCGACCGACAAGAAGGTGCTCTGACATGGCCCCCGTCTTCGCCCACGGCCGCCTCCGCCTCTACCTCCTCAAGCTGCTCGACGAGGCCCCGCGCCACGGCTACGAGGTGATCCGCCTCCTGGAGGAGCGCTTCCAGGGCCTCTACGCGCCCTCGGCCGGCACGGTCTACCCGCGTCTGGCCAAGCTGGAGGCCGAGGGCCTGGTCAGCCACGCCACCGAGGGCGGTCGCAAGGTGTACTCCCTCACCGACGCGGGCCGCGCCGAGCTGGCCGGCCGCGACGCCGAACTCGCCGACCTGGAGCTGGAGATCCGGGAGTCGGTCGCCGAACTCGCCGCGGAGATCCAGGCCGACGTGCGGGGCGCGGCGGGCGACCTGCGCCGCGAGATGCGGGCGGCGGCCACCGCGGCCCGGCAACGGCCCGGCGGGGACGGCGACTCCGACGCGGCCGGCACGGAGGCGTGGCGCACCGCCAAGGAGGAGCTGCGCCGCGTCAAGCAGGAGTGGAAGGAGCAGGCCCGGCGCGCCAAGGACGAGAGCCGCCGCGCCCGTGAGGAGGCCCAGCGGGCCCGGCACCAGGCGCGGGAGGCGCAGGAGGAGGTGCAGCGCCTCGCCCGCCGCGTCCAGGAGCAGGTGCAGGACCACTTCGTCCGGGGCGACTGGCCGGCCGGGCTGCGCGAACTGGCCAAGGAACTGGGCGACTTCTCCTTCACCCGCACGTCGCCGCCGGCCCCGGAGGGCACCCCCGCCCACGACCCGGCATCCGCGCCGGCGCCCCGGGAGCCGTCCTGGGCGCACGAGGTGTCCGGCGACCTCACCGGCGACCCCGCCCGCGACCTGGACCGCCTCCTCGACCGCTTCCGGGACGACATCCGCGACACGGCCCGGGACCACGGGGTCACGGCCGACCAGTTCAAGGAGGCCCGCCGGCATCTGTCCACGGCGGCGGCCCACATCGGCGCGCTCCTGCGCACACCGCGGGCCTGACGCCCCGGCACGCACCCCGCTCCTTCGGGGGGGGAGACCCCGCCCAGGCCCCGCCCGGGCGCCTCGCCCCGACCGGCCCTCCCCGGCCGGCCCTCCCCGGTTGGGGCTCCCCGGCCGGGGCTCCCCGACCGGATCTCCCCGGACCGCGCCTCCCCGACCGCTGCCTCCCCGAGCCGGCCGGCCTCAGGACCCGCCGAGCACGATCTTCCCGAAGTGCTCCCCCGAGGCCATCCGCTCGAAGCCCTCCCGGGCCCGGTCCAGCGGCAGCACCTCGTCGATCACGGGCCGTACCCCGGTGGCGGCGCAGAACGCGAGCAGGTCCTCCAGCTCGTCCTTCGTCCCCATCGTCGACCCGACGACCTTCAGCTCCAGGAAGAAGATCCGCGTCAGCTCGGCGTGCGGGGGCCGGTCACCGCTGGTGGCGCCGGAGATGACGAGCGTCCCGCCGGGCCGCAGCGACTTCACCGAGTGGGACCAGGTCGCGGCCCCCACGGTCTCGATCACGGCGTCGACCCGCTGCGGCAGCCGCGCCCCCGGCTCGACCGCCTCCACGGCCCCCAGCTCGACCGCGCGCCGGCGCTTGGCCTCGTCCCGGCTGGTGGCGAACACCCGCAGCCCGGCCGCCTTGCCCAGCACGATGGCGGCCGTGGCGACGCCGCCGCCGGCCCCCTGCACCAGCACCGAGTCACCGGGACGCACCCCGGCGTTGGTGAACAGCATCCGGTACGCCGTCAGCCAGGCGGTCGGCAGACAGGCCGCCTCCTCGAACGACAGCTCCCTCGGCTTCGGCAGCAGGTTCCAGGTGGGGACGGCGACCCGCTCGGCGAACGTCCCCTGGTAGCGCTCGGTGAGGATGGAGCGGGGTTCCTTCGGGCCGACCCCGTGCCCGCTCTGGCCGACGACCGAGTGCAGGACGACCTCGTTGCCGTCCTCGTCGATCCCGGCGGCGTCGCACCCCAGGATCATCGGCAGCCGGTCCTCCGCGAGACCGACACCGCGCAGGGACCAGAGATCATGATGGTTGAGGGAGGCGGCCCGGACCTCGACGACGCTCCAGCCGGGACGGGCCTCGGGAGCCGGACGCTCTCCCAGTTCGAGACCGGTGAGCGGCTGGTCGCGGTCGATTCGGGCGGCGTAGACGGCGAACATGGCCCCGACGATAGATTCCCGGCCCGCCCGCGAGAACCGCCCGGCCCTGTGACACGCGTCCTCTTGCCAACCCCGGCCGCCCGGACCTCCGTGCTCCCGCCGGCCGCGGACACCTTGCCCGGACCGAGCGGAGGCCGTGCACGGCGAACGGCCCCGCCCCCACGGGGACGAGGCCGTTCCACACCCGGTCGACGCGTCAGCGGCGCGCGACGCCCTCCGCGCGGGCCGCCGCGGCCACCGCCGCCGTCACGGCCGGCGCGACCCGCTCGTCGAACGGGGACGGGATCACGTAGTCCGCCGCGAGGTCGTCACCGACCACGGACGCCAGCGCCTCGGCCGCCGCGAGCTTCATGCCCTCGGTGATCCGCGACGCCCGCACCTGGAGCGCGCCCGCGAAGATCCCGGGGAACGCCAGCACGTTGTTGATCTGGTTGGGGAAGTCGGACCGCCCGGTGGCCACCACCGCCGCGTGCTTGTGCGCGACCTCCGGGTGCACCTCCGGGTTGGGGTTGGCCATCGCGAAGACGAACGCCCCCTCGGCCATGGAGGCCACGGCCGCCTCCGGCACCGTGCCGCCGGAGACCCCGATGAAGACGTCCGCGCCGGCCAGGGCCGACTCCAGCGACCCGGTCCGCCCGGCCTTGTTGGTGAACTCGGCCAGCTCCCGCTTCACCGGCGTCAGATCGTCCCGGTCCGCCGAGACGACCCCCTTGCGGTCGGCCACGGCGACGTCCCCGATCCCGGCCTCCACCAGCATCCTGGCGATGGCGACACCCGCCGCTCCGGCGCCGGAGATCACCGCGCGCAGCTCGCCCAGCGACCGCTTGCTCAGCCGCGCCGCGTTCCGCAGCGCCGCCAGCGTCACGACCGCCGTGCCGTGCTGGTCGTCGTGGAAGACCGGGATGTCCAGCCGCTCCTGGAGCTTCCGCTCGATCTCGAAGCACCGCGGCGCCGAGATGTCCTCCAGGTTGACCCCGCCGAACGAGGGCGCGAGCCGCACCACCGTCTCGACGATCTCGTCGGCGTCCGTGCAGTCCAGCGCGATCGGCACCGCGTCCACGCCGCCGAACTGCTTGAACAGGATGGCCTTGCCCTCCATCACCGGGAGGGACGCCCGCGGCCCGATGTCACCGAGCCCCAGCACCGCCGTACCGTCCGTCACGACCGCGACGACCGATGACTTCCAGGTGTACTCGTCGACCAGTTCCGGCCGCTCGGCGATCGCGCTGCACACTTTCGCGACGCCGGGCGTGTAGGCCAGGGACAGGTCGTCCTTGTCGCGGACCGGCACGGTGGCCCGCACGGCCATCTTGCCGCCGCGGTGCAGAGCGAACGCGGGGTCGAGCGGATCGAGGGAAGACCCGTCGACGCCGATGTCGTCGCTGTCACTGTCGCTGCGAGGATTGACGATCTCCGCTGCCACTTCGTATTACCCCTTAAGAGTCTGGTGTGAGGGTGGGTCCGCTCCGGGTGAGGAGCGGGCGGGACCGCGCAAGGCCCAGGTGATCGATGCGTACGGGCCTGTACGCGACGGGCGCGCCGCACACGCGCCCTGAGCCCCGGATGAGGGGTGTGAGGAACCTTCTTACCGGACGGACACCGCCCGCGACGAGTCCTATAGGCGCAAGCTCACATAGCGGTCGCCGCACACGCCCGCACGACCCGCCCGCCGCCTCCGTACGCCCGCGGAGCGGACACCCGTGCCCATATGCCGGTGACCCGTCTCCGGGCCACCGGTTCCGGCCACCGCCCGGCCGCCGCTCCCGGCCGCCGGACGCCGCAGATCTTCCGGCCGGAAGCGGTCCCTCCCGCAAACGTCTGGTCGGGATGTACCGGCCTGCTCCGGTTCGAGGCGTCACCCGTTATCCGATTTTGACATCGGAGGTCCCCTGAACAGCTCCGTCCGAATGGCAAGATGCCGTAATCGCACGAGGTGGCGACACTCAAAGACGTGTGCGACACCACACCTCGTGCGCTGCCGCCGACGGCCGCCGCGCGCACCCCGTCGACCCACGGCGCCCGTCGAACCCATGGCGCCCGCCGGCCCCCGGCGAGCGCCCCGCCCCATCGGCTGCTCCACACATCCGCCGGAGGAACCCACATGACCGCACGCTCCACCCGTCGCCCGACCGCCGCGTCCTCCCGCATCGCCGCGGCCGGCGCGATCGCGGTCGCAGGCGCACTGCTGCTCACCGGATGCGGCGACCAGACCGACGACGGCGGCACCGAGGGGAGCGGGTCCGCCGCCGCCGCCCCGCTGGCCGACAAGCTTCCCCAGGCCATCCGCGACAAGGGTGTCATCAAGGTCGGTTCCGACATCGCCTACGCCCCGGTGGAGTTCAAGGACGAGTCCGGCAAGACGGTCGGTATCGACCCGGACCTCGCGGCGGCGATGGGCAAGCAGCTCGGCGTGACGTTCGAGTTCGAGAACGGCACCTTCGACACGCTGATCACCGGCCTGCGCTCCAAGCGGTACGACATCGCCATGTCCGCGATGACCGACACCAAGGAGCGCCAGGAGGGCATCGACGCCGACACCGGCAAGAAGGTCGGCGAGGGCGTGGACTTCGTCGACTACTTCACCGCGGGCGTCTCGATCTACACCAAGAAGGGCGACGACCAGGGCATCAAGACCTGGTCCGACCTCTGCGGCAAGAAGATCGTCCTCCAGCGCGGCACCGTCTCCGAGGACCTCGCCAAGGCGGAGACCGAGAAGTGTCCGGCCGGCAAGCCGATCAAGTTCGAGTCCTTCGACAACGACCAGCAGGCCCAGACCCGGCTGCGCGCGGGCGGCGCCGACGCCGGCTCCTCCGACTTCCCGGTCGCCGCGTACGCGGTGAAGACCTCCGGCGGCGGAAAGGACTTCGAGCTGGTCGGCGAGCAGGTCGAGGCGGCCCCGTACGGCATCGCGGTGGCCAAGGGGAACACCCAGCTCCGCGACGCCCTGAAGGCGGCCCTCGACGCCGTCGTCGCCAACGGCGAGTACAAGAAGATCATGGACAAGTGGGGCGTCGCGGACGGCGCCGTCACCGAGGTCACCGTCAACGGCGGCAAGTGACGGCGCCGTCGGCACGGAAGGGCGATACCGGTGACTGTTGACATCGACAAGGCGGCGGGCGGTCCGCCCGGCACCCCGCCGGACGGACCCGAGGCGATCAAGGCCATCCCGGTCCGGCACTACGGGCGGTACGTCTCCGCCGTGGTCGCGATCGGGCTGCTGGCCGCGGTCGTCTACGCGTTCTCCCAGGGCAAGATCAACTGGGGTGCGATCCCCGACTACTTCTTCGACGACCGGGTGCTGCCCGGCGTGGGCAAGACCCTGCTGATCACGGTCCTGGCCATGCTGATCGGCATCGTCGGCGGCATCCTGCTGGCGGTGATGCGCCTGTCGAAGAACCCGGTGACCTCGTCGATCGCGTGGTTCTACATCTGGTTCTTCCGGGGCACGCCGGTCCTGGTCCAGCTCGTCGTCTGGTTCAACCTCGGCCTGGTCTTCGAGTACATCAACCTGGGCCCGGTCTACCGCGACGAGTGGTCGGACTTCATGACCCCGCTGCTGACGGTGCTGCTCGGCCTCGGCCTCAACGAGGCCGCGTACATGGCGGAGATCTGCCGGGCCGGCCTGCTCGCCGTCGACGAGGGCCAGACCGAGGCCGCGCAGGCGCTGGGCATGAGCCACGCCAAGACGCTGCGCCGGATCGTCGTCCCGCAGGCGATGCGCGTGATCGTGCCGCCCACGGGCAACGAGGTCATCAACATGCTGAAGACGACCTCGCTGGTCTCGGTCGTCCAGTACTCCGAGCTGTTCCGCGTCGCCCAGGACATCGGCCAGACCTCCGGCGCCCCCGCCGAGATGCTCTTCCTGGCCGCCGCCTGGTACCTGCTGCTGACCTCGGTCTTCAGCGTCGGCCAGTACTACCTGGAGCGCTACTACGCCCGCGGTTCCAGCCGGCAGCTCCCGCCGACGCCGTGGCAGAAGGTCAAGGCGAACGTGTTCTCCCTGTCCACCCGGAGGCGTTGATCCCATGAGTACCGCGATGGTCAAGGCCGAGGGCGTGCACAAGTCCTTCGGCCCGGTGGAGGTCCTCAAGGGCATCGACCTGGAGGTGAGGACCGGCGAGGTCTTCTGCCTCATCGGCCCTTCCGGCTCCGGCAAGTCCACCTTCCTCAGGTGTATCAACCACCTCGAGAAGATCAACGCCGGGCGTCTGTACGTCGACGGGGAACTGGTCGGCTACCGCCAGAAGGGCGACAAGCTCTACGAGCTGAAGGACAGCGAGGTCGCCCTCAAGCGCCGGGACATCGGCATGGTCTTCCAGCGCTTCAACCTGTTCCCGCACATGACGGCCGTCGAGAACGTCATGGAGGCCCCGGTCCAGGTCAAGGGCGTGAGCCGGGCCCAGGCCCGGGAGCGCGCCACCGCGCTGCTGGACCGCGTCGGCCTCGCCGACAAGGCCGGGAACTACCCCTCGCAGCTCTCCGGGGGCCAGCAGCAGCGCGTGGCGATCGCCCGCGCCCTCGCCATGGACCCGAAGCTGATGCTGTTCGACGAGCCGACCTCGGCCCTCGACCCGGAGCTGGTCGGCGACGTCCTGGACGTCATGCGCGACCTCGCCGAGTCGGGCATGACCATGGTCGTCGTCACCCACGAGATGGGCTTCGCCCGCGAGGTCGGCGACAGCCTGGTCTTCATGGACGGCGGCGTGGTGGTCGAGTCGGGCAACCCGCGCGACGTCCTGACCGACCCGCGGCACGAGCGCACCAAGGCGTTCCTGTCCAAGGTCCTCTGAGCACCGCCGGAGGGGGCGGTACGGCACACCCGTACCGCCCCCTCCGGCGCGTCCGCCTACTTCAGGGCGAGCAGCAGCGTGTCCGACGGCGAGCACCAGACCGGCCGCACCTCGCCGAAGCCCTTCTCCCGCAGCACGCGCGCGTGCCACGCCACCGGCGGCATGTCCCCGTCGGCGTGCTCCCCGTAGAGGGCGAACCGGCGGGCCGTGGGCTCCGCGAGCACCGGGTCCGCGGCGGCCAGCCGCCACCACTCGGACCAGTCGAGCGCGCCGTCCCGCTTGGCGCGTTCCATCCGGGCGTGCCGCTGCGCGCGCTCGGCCGCGTTGATCCGGGGCGTGGTGTCGTCGATCATGTGGTCCGCGTTCATGAAGACACCGCCGTCGCGGACCAGCTCCGCGACCTGACCGTAGAGGGCCGCGAGGGGTTCGGCGTGGAGCCAGTGCAGGGCCGTGGCGGTCAGGACGGCGTCGTACGAGTCGTACGGCAGCCCGCTCGTCCAGTCGGGGTCCTTGAGGTCGGCGGTGACCAGGGTGACCCGTCCGTCGCCCGCGAAGGTGCCCTCGGCGATGGCCAGCAGGGCCGGGTCGAGGTCGACGCCGGTGCTGGTCGCGTCCGGGAGGCGGGCGAGCAGCCGCGCGGTGATGCTGCCGGTGCCGCAGGCGAGGTCGAGGACCCGGGGGGCCGGGCCGGCCAGGGCCTCCACCATGTCGAGCATGATCCGGAACCGCTCCTCGCGGTCGGGCATGTACCACTCCTGCTGACGGTCCCAGCTCTGCTGCCACGCCCCCCAGTCGGTACCGGTCGTGGTGGTGTCCGCGTCCGCCATAGAGCCCCTCCGGGTCCCGTTACGTAATACCCTGAAAGCACGATCAGCCATTACCTGGCCGCAGGCACGACCATAGAGCCCCTTCGTAAGGACTACAAGTGGAACTGGCCTATTACTCGGATTACGCCGTACGCCTCGTCAACACCGAGGAGCCGGCCCGGGGCAAGGATTCCCTGACCTCGGTCGAGGCCGTCCGCGAACTCTTCGGCGCCAACCAGTCGGCCGCCCGGCGCGCGGCGGAGGCGGACGTGACCCGGTTCCGGGCGGTCCGGGCGCGGCTGCGCGCGGTCTTCGAGGCGGCCGACGACGGCGACGAGACCCTCGCCGTGGACCTGCTGAACTCCCTCCTCCTGGAGTTCCCGGTCAGCCCCCAGATCTCCGGCCACGACCACCGCGACGACGACGGCCGCCCGCTGTGGCACATGCACCTGGCGGACCACCCGTCCAACGCCACGGCCGGCTACGCCGCCACGGCCGCGATGGGCCTCGCCTTCCACCTCACCGAGTACGGCGTGGACCGCCTGGGCCTGTGCGAGGCCGCCCCCTGCCGCAACGCCTACCTGGACACGTCCACCAACCGCTCGCGCCGCTACTGCTCCGACCGCTGCGCCACCCGCGCCAACGTGGCCGCCTACCGGGCCCGCAAGCGCCTGGAGGCCGACCGGTCGGACAGCACCGGCCGGACGGCCGACAGCGCCCAGCCGGCCAGCGCGAACGGCGACCGCTGACCGCCCTTCCGCGGCCGGTACCGGAACCGGACCCGGCCCAGCACCAGCTCCTCGGGCACGACCCCGTAGTCGGTGCTGTCCCCGCCCGCGTACGGGTTGTCCCCGAGCACCCACCAGCCGCCCTCGCGCAGTTCCACGGCCCGCTTGACGACCAGCAGGTCCTGCTGGAACGGGTGCCGCAGCACGATCACGTCACCGGGCCTGATCCGCGCCCCCCAGTGCACCAGGAGCAGGTCCCCGTGGCGCAGCGTGGGCACCATGGACGGCCCGGTCACCTCGGCCGGCCCGAAGGGCAGCGGCCCTCCCGCGCGCTCGGTCTCCTGCGACAGCTCCGGCATCACCCGGCTCCTCCCCGGTCATTCCTCCACCAGTCTCAGTCTCACCCCGGACTTTTGTCCTAAGCCCATGGGGGCACTCGCGAAATCGGCTTCTCCAGGGAGTAATGTCCCCCCTGAGAAGACGATCACGAGGAAGGAATGCTCCATGCTTTCCCGCCTGTTTGCCCCCAAGGTGAAGGTCAGCGCCCACTGCGACCTGCCCTGCGGCGTGTACGACCCGGCCCAGGCCCGCATCGAGGCGGAGTCGGTCAAGGCCGTCCAGGAGAAGATGGCCGGCAACGACGACCCGCACTTCCAGACCCGCGCCACCGTCATCAAGGAGCAGCGCGCGGAGCTGGCGAAGCACCACGTGTCGGTCCTGTGGAGCGACTACTTCAAGCCGCCGCACTTCGAGAAGTACCCCGAACTGCACCAGCTGGTCAACGACACCCTGAAGGCGCTCTCCGCCGCCAAGGCGTCCACCGACCCGGCCACCGGCCAGAAGGCGCTGGACTACATCGCGCAGATTGACAAGATCTTCTGGGAGACCAAGAAGGCCTGATCTTCGATCACTCCGTTTGACCTGCGGTTTCCTTGTTCGCATGGTCTTCCGGTCCGCACCCGGTCCGCAGTCCGCCGAGCACGGCGTCCCTGACGGACCGGGTGCGGTCTTCTTCGCCCGGCCAGAGGTGCCCGCGGATCCGCGCCGTGATGACGGCGCGCGCGTTCGGCACGCTGCGGACACGGCGCCTGCCGCGTCACCTGCTGTACGGCGCCAGCCCTTTGTTTCCGGCGACCACCAAAGAGTCGACGAGCATCTGCCAATCGTCCAGCTCGCCGAGTTCCTCGGCCGTTTTGCGGATCTCCTTGAGCCAGTGGTCCAGCAGCCGGGACTGCTTGACCGTGACACGCCCCTCCTGGACGCACAGGCCGGACACCCAGCGCACACCGCGCGTCGCCTGCGTTTCCTCCGGCAGCTTCCGAAGGACGCGGATCAGCGCGTCGACGGACATGATCTCGCCGTGCGCGGCCGGCAGCCAGTCGTCGATCGACTCCACGAGGTCCTCGGCGTGCACCCAGTCGATGGGCTCGCCGGCGACCTCGTGGTACATGCCCCGGGCCCACGAGAGCGGGTGCGGCAGCAGAGCGGCCGCGGCCCAGTCCGCCCAGTGGTGGTCGCGGTAGGGGCTCGGGTCGTCACCGTGGTAGCCGACGGCACGGCGCAGCAACGACGGCCAGACTCCTCGGGCGGCTTCGGCCGAGCGCGCGTTCTCCGCGCCTGCCGCGGCGAGGCCGTGGAGGAAATGCGACATCAGCTGTGCGTCCGCGCGAAGGACGTCGAGGTGTTCGAGCAGCGGGCCCGCGTCGCCGTTCTTCGCGAACCCCGCGAGCAGGGCCCGTGCCGCGACGAGGGTGTGCGTCCCGCGGTCGTCGGCGGACCAGCCCTGTTTCTCCTGGATGACCATGGCTCGTCGCTCGGCGTCGAGAAACACGGCGAGGAGTGTCACCGCGTCGTCGGTGCCGCAGTGCTCCGCCGATGCGGCTGCGCCGAGTCCGCGGACGGCCGCGTCGAGGAACGCGACGTCCACCGAGTCGCCGGGCAGTTCCTGGAGGCGCCGAACGACATCGCCGGTGATCCGGACCCTAGGCCGACGTCGGCCGTCCTGGTCCCAGGGGCCGATCTCCGCGCCGCGGGCACTCTCGAGCAGCCAGTTCAACGCGGTCCGGTGGATGCAGGGGTCGAAGTGGCAGGGAGACCCCCAGACGGCGTCGCACCCACGCGCCAGGTACAGCCGAGTCTCCAAGGACGCCTTGCCTGCCATCGCGAGCCCGGCCCGGGCGACGTCCTCGGTCGAGCCACCGGCCGCTTCCAGCGGTGCGCCCAGCGCGGGTGTGAGGAACGCCGGCAGGGCTTGGGCCACAGCCCGGTCGGCACTGAGGTCGGAGTACTGGTCCTCGATGCTCTGGTCCTCGGCGTCCTGGAACGACGATGCGATGTCGATGACGAGCTCAGCGGCGAACCGCGCGTCGCGGCCCAGCGCCTCCAGGTCGCCTGCGGCGGCGCGTTCGACCGCTGCTCTGACGACGTGGGCGACGGCGTCCACAGGCCGGTTCGGCACGGGGTCCGCATCGGCTTCGAGCAAGGCGCGTCCTGCTGCCAGGTCCGCAGCGATCTCCTCCGAGGAGGGCGGACGGTACTCCGCGTCATGCCTGGCGGAGCCCCAGTACCGGTTCTGCAGGCGCAGGCTGGTCCGCACGACCTGCTGGTGGGCCTCGTGCGCCTCTCGCGCGGCTCGCAGCTCAGGCGGTGGTTCGACGTCGATGTGGACCTCGTCCCCATGCCGCTCGACCCGGTATCGGTCCGGGTCCAGACTTGCGGCCCAGTTCCTCGTGAGCTCCTGGCCGATGCTCAGCCGGTCGCCGTTCTCGACGAGCTTGTCGGCGACCTTCTTCAAGGCTTGGGCACGCTCCGGTCCGCCGTGGACGACCAGCCACATGGCCACCTCACGCGGTGTCCAGAGGCGGCGTTCAAGGTGCGCGAGCCCTTCGGTCGCCGCACGCAGCCCTGTGTACTCACTCGTCCTACGGCCGAACTCCAGCTCCCACACGACGGGTTCGGCGAGGAACAGGTCGAGCTCGGTGCCGACTCTCTCCAGGTGACGCACCAGCAGACCGAACAGCATTCCCGGAACAGCCAGGTTCTCGCAGCCGTTCATGAGTTTCTCGACGACCGCACCCGGCGACGCGCCCCGACTCAACCACGTGTCGGCAAGACGCTCCATCGCCTGGAGTGCGCTCATGGCCGAAGAGGGGCCGACCGACGTCCCCCTGTACCAGCTCCACACGTGACTGTCGCCGGCGTAGAGGCGGGCGGTGCCGTCAAGGTTCAGGACCGCACCGCGGCCCTCTCCCTCTCCGCTTTCCGTATCGGCATCCACGCTTTCGTCCCGGGCGTGGACGGGCCCGGCGAACACGTCAGGCGAACCGAGCCGTGACAGCGTCGCCACGCGCGCCCGCGCGCCGCTGTTCAGGATGCCGTTCAGCACCCGCACCGATGTCGGCAACGGAGCTGTTTGAAACAACTGCCAGAATCCACCGAAGTAGTACTGGGAGAACGGTGCTCCGAAACCCTTCCACCGGCCTTGATGGCCCCGGACGCCCTCATCCAGGTGCCAGCTCGGCTCGTCGTCGATGTAGTAGGCCGCCATCAGCGTCGCCAGTAGCTCCGGGTTCTTCTGCGCCAAGGCCCGTGCGCTCAGTGGTGAGTCCGCCGCCGGGGCCAGGAACGCCGGCGCGTCGGCCGCGATGGCGCGAAGACACCCTTCGACGGCGTCATCGATGTCCGGGCCGAGCAGGGCCAACGTCTCCACGAAAGTCTCCCGCGTCAGGTGGTGATCCAGCTCGCGCCGGCGTCGCCGGCGCTGCGGCGTCCACCCGGACGGTGTCTCCCCGCCGTCCTCGCGCAGGGGGAACGAGTTCCAGTGGGCAAGGAGACGATTCCGAAGCCTGATGCGTAGTTCGTTGCCGACCGGAACGTCCGCCAGGGACAGGGCTCGCAGCCAGTCCGCGAGCAGTTCGAACGACTCCTTCGACACGTCCCACGGCTTTTCCTCGTCAAGGAGGAGCCGCACAACGGGCTCCGTGGCCACGGGGTCGACCAGCCCATTGACCTCATACCGCTGCTGGACGACTCGGATCACATCGCCGAGTACCAGGCCGACCGACCGGTCCGCGCACGCCGACTTCAGGCATCTGTACCCGAACGGTGTCTCCAGTACCGCCTCCACCGGGACGTCCGCCCACCGGGGTCCGCGCAGTGACGCGAACACCTGGAATTGTGAACTCAGTTCGGTGAACCTTCGGACAGGCCGACCGTCCGGTGCTTTCAGCAGTCCCTCGCACGCGAGAACAGCGGCCGACAGCGCCCACCGGGGCGCACCGGCTGCCCGCAGCAACTCGGTGGGGCTCGGACCGCGGACGAGAAGGATGGCGGTCGCGTACCGCCGGACCTCGTCATGTGCGAAGTCCGGCTGAGTGCGGTACCGGTTCGGTGGTGCGAGCAGATGGTCCCGGCGCAGCGTGTCGACCGCCGCGGCGTCCACGCCTGCGACGGGGCGAAGGCCCTCGGGCAGCTTCATCAGCTCTGCGGCCACTGCGAGCAGCGTCTGTTCGCGTGCCTCCGCCGAGCCGGCACCGGGCCTTCCGTCGCCCCGGACCATCCGGCTCCACACCAGATCGAGGCACTCCCACTCACCCAGGGCACCGTCGGGCTCGGCCCCGGTCCGAGCCAGGAGGTCCAGCACGACGGGCCTTCTCAGCAGCGAGTTCGCGGGCAGGTCTCGCAGGACCGTCCGCAACAGCGGGAAACGGTCCGAGACGACGGAGATGTCCTCATCGCCCAGCGGCCGCATCTCGAAGGACGTGATGGAGTTGGCGAACCCCAGTTCCACCTGTTCCCGCACGAAGCCCAGCGCCACGTCAGATGTCACCACAACGAGCCCGACACCCGCCGCGGCCGCTGCCAGCACCAGGTCGCTCAACAGGCCGGCAGATCGCTCCAGAGCGGCATCGGCCGCATCGATGACCAGGACCCGAGACGGTGCCGATGTCTCCGCGAGCACGTCCTCCAGCGACATCCCGAGCACAGCCCGCAGTTCCCAGCTCGACCGGGGCAGGACGCGGAAGTTCACCACCACCCCCTGGAACCCGACGGGGTCGGCGGCCGTCAACTCTTCGACGGCCGACAGCGTCAGCGCGCTCTTGCCGATGCCCGACTCGCCGTGGACCAGCAGAGCCGAGACACGAGTACCCGCCTCGCGCAGCAATCCGGCGAGGTGCTCACGACGGTCGGTGAACGGGATCTCGACCGGCCCGCCGGATGCCCCGTCACCGATCGTGGTCCGTACCCGTCCGACGGCCAGCTTGCGTTGATCGGCGAGCACCGGCCAAGCCGGCCGGCTGCGCGTCGCGGCCGAGTCCAGGAGCACGTGAGTGTCGCGGCGAAGCACCTTGAGGTCCACCACGGCGCCCGTCGCGTCGTAGCGGGTCGCCTCGACCTCGAGCTGGTTCCGGAGCATGACTCCGCCGGTGGCGGTCGAGGCCACGCCGTCCAGCGACGTCGCGACCGCCGCGCGGTCACCTTCGTCCGGACTCTGGACCGCGAAACTGAGGACGTGCAGCCGACCGAGCAGCCGCCACGCCAGACGCAGGACCTCTTCCGGGAGTGCGCCGTCTCCGGTGGCCTTCCCGACCACCTTCAGGAAGTACTTCTGCCGCTCACGCACCGCCTTCGACCACCGGCCGTCGACATCCATGGACGCCTGGAACGACTCCGGGTCGGCATGGGCGCGCGCGACAGCGCAGAGCGTGGCGAGGTGGTCCCACTGGTTGGTCCGGCCGGCGGTTGCGACGGCGACCCGGTGAGTGTCCGTGTCGAACCTCTCGACTTCGGACAGCAGCGACCCGACGAGCTTCACCGTCTCGTCGTGGCTCGGGACGAAGTCCGGTTGTGCGCGGCATGCCACGGCAAGGGTGACCTCGCCCGACTCATCGCCGCACTCGACGAGGAGGTCGTCCACCGGATGCGCCGGACCGGTCTGGAACGCCACTCTCCGGACCGGCAGTTCAGACACCTCCGTCCGTCGTACACCGGTCAGCATGCCGGCGAGATAGACGGCCGCGACGCGATGCGCGAACGAGACTCCACCGCCGCCCGTCGCGTAGGTGCTCGATCCCCGTGCGCTCCCACCGGTTGCGGCGGTGGTGGCTCCGGCGGCCGCAGCTCGGGGAGCAGCGGCTTGCCGGGCGACGAACTCGTCCATGTGATCCTCGGTGGGGTGGTGCTGTCGGTGGCCGCACGGCTCACCGTAGCGGTGCTTCGTCCACCGTGCAGGGGATATGTCGTATCAGTCCCTTCCCGTTCGCACCCCGTCCGCGCGGCACCCGACCAGGACCGTCGCATCCCGTCGCCACCCCTCACGAGAACCCGGTCAGCAGCCGGCAGTGATCACCTCCACAGGCCGACGCCTCGCCCCCGCGGGGGTGTCGCGGGCCGGGTGCGGTCTTCTCGGCGGGGTGTTTCAGCGGGACGTCCGGCCCAGTTCCTGTTCGGCGAGGGCGCGGAACGCGCGCGGGGGGCGGCCCGTGAGGTGCCGGACGGTGTCGGTGACGCGGTCCTCCGCGCCGTCGGCTATGGACCGGTCCAGGGCGGCCAGCAGGGCGGCGAACTCCGGCGGGACGTGCGTCGCCAGACGGTCCGCCAGCTCCGCCTCGGTCAGCCGGCGGTGGACGACCGGGCGGCCCGTCACCTCGGTGAGGATCGCGGCGATGTCGTCGTATCCGAGCGCTTCGGGGCCGGTCAGGACGAGGTCGGTGCCGGGTGCCCGCTCGTCGGTCAGGGCGTGCGCGGCGACGGCCGCGATGTCCTCGGCGTCCACGAAGCCGACCCGTCCGGCCCCGGTCGCCGTCCGGATGACGCCCTCCTCCCGGATGCTCCGGGCGTGCTCGTGCGCTCCGGTGAAGTTCTGCATGAACCACGAGGGACGCAGCACGGCCCACTCGTCGAACAGCTCCGGCAGGGCCCCGTGCACCTGCCCCACCGCCGGGCCGCCCTCGGGGACGGCCGAGGAGCTGAGCAGGACCGCGCGGCGGACGCCCGCGGCACGGGCCTGCCGGAGGAAGGGCAGCATGACGGCCTCGGGGTCCGGGTCGCCCACGGGCGGTACGAGGTAGACGCGGTCGGTTCCGTCGAGGGCGGCGGGGTGCGTGGCGGGGTCGTACCAGTCGAAGACGACCGGCTCGGCGCCGGGCACCGGGGTGGCGCGGCGGCTCGCGGCCCGGACGCGGTGGCCGGACCCGGCGAGCCGTGCCGCCGTGCGGCTGCCGGTGGTGCCGGTGGCGCCGGTCACCAGGGCGGTGCCGGTCATCGTCCGCTCCCCGTGAAGTCGACGCCGGGTTCGAGGACGGCGAGGGGGTTCCAGTAATCGCGGTAGGAGGTGAAGCGCCCCTCCGCCGCGGTGACGACCGCGATGTACGTCATGTCGTACGGGGCGCCGGTGCGCACCAGGCGGCCGGTGGCGCGCATCTCGACCACGACGGTGTCCGGCTCGGTGGTCCGGTGGACCCGCAGGTCGGGGATGTCGCGCAGGTCGATGTGGTCGGGATAGTCACGCATGTAGGCGGCTATGGCCTCCTTGCCCTCCAGCCGCTTCGGCCATCCCTCGGGGGCGAAGGGGAACTCCATCACCCCGTCGTCGGCCCACAGGCCGACCCAGGCGGTGATGTCCTTGTCGAGCAGCAGGCGCAGGCCGTGGCGGAAGAGGTCCGCCGGCTCGGTCGGTGCGGACATGGGTGTCCTCTTTCTCAGGGAGTCTCATAGAATCCGGACCTGAGGTCCGGTTATACGATACGGACCGAGGGTCCGTTTCGCAAACGAAGGAGTGCCATGGCCGAGCGCAAGCCCCGCAAGGACGCCGCCCGCAACCGGATGGCGGTGCTCGCGGCAGCCGACGCCCTGTTCGCCGGGCACGAGAGCCCGGAGGACATCACGATGGCCGACGTGGCGGCCGCCGCCGGGGTCGGCAAGGGCACGCTGTTCAGGGCGTTCGGCGACCGGACCGGGCTGCTGCGGGCGCTGTACGAGACGCGGCTCGAACCGGTCCGGGAGGCCGTCGCGTCCGGCCCGCCGCCGCTGGGTCCGGGGACGGAACCCCGGCGACGGGTCCCGGCGCTGCTCGACGCCGTGCTGTGCTTCAAGCTCGACAACCGCCGCCTCGCCCTGGCGCTGGAGGAGGACGGGTCGGGCAGCCCGTACCGGGCCGAGCACTACGCGCGGTGGCACGGCCTGCTCCGGGAGGCGCTGGAGCGGGTCCCCGGCCTGACCGACGGCGACTTCACCGCCCACGCCCTGCTGGCCGCCGTACGGGCGGATCTGGTCGAGCACCTGGCCGGGCGGGAGGGCGTGCCGCGGGAGGAGTTGCGGGCGCGGCTGGCCGAGTTCGTGGACCGGGTCCTGGACGGCGGTCCGGGCGCCGCCGGTCCGTGAACCCCGGGCAGCGGCTCTCCCCTGGCGGGCCCGGGCCACGGGGCTACGCTGGAGACATGGACAGCGGCGAGTACGCCTGTCCCGTCTGCGGACAGCCTGTCGACACGGTCGTCCGGCGTCACAAGACGCTCGGCGCGTGGGTCCCCGCGTGGGTGCCGGGCCCGTGCCGGAACCCGCGGTGCGCGGCCGGCCCGGAGGAACCGGGCACGGCGAGGGCCGCGGGGCCCCGGGAAACCGACCGGGACACGCAGGACCGGGAGAACCGGCAGGACCGGCAGCAGCACCGGGACCGGCAGAAGATCACCGGGCACCACTGAATCCGGGCGGACACCACGGCGGGCCCCGCACGCCGCGAGAGCGGTACGGGGCCCGCCGGACCGGAGATCCCGGCGGTGCGGGCGCAGGGCGCCATACGCCCCTGCGGGCTCCGGGGTCGGGACGGACGTCAGGTACGCGTCGCCGGTCTCACTCGTCTCACGTACTGCGTCGCGTCACGAACTCCGCCAGCGCGAGCAGACCGCCCGCCGCCTCCGGATCGGGGACGGCCCGCGCCAGTTCCTGCATCGCCCGGCCCATCCGGTCGGCCGCCTCGGCCTGCGCCCAGTCCCGGCCGCCGGCCCGCTCCACCAGCAGCGCGGTGGCGGCGAGGTCCTCCACGCCCTCCTCGTACGGCCTCGCGTAGAGCGCGGCCAGCTCGGCCGCGAACGGGGTGCCCGAGGCGAGCGCCGCCACCACGGGCAGCGACTTCTTGCGGACCGCCAGGTCCGCCCCGGCCGGCTTGCCGGTGCGGCGCGGGTCGCCCCACAGGCCGATGACGTCGTCGATGAGCTGGAAGGCGAGCCCGGCCGCGCGGCCGAACGCGTCCAGCGCCCGTACGTCCTCCTCCGGCGCGCCCGCGTACAGCGCGCCCAGGGCGGTGGCGCAGCCCAGCAGCGCGCCGGTCTTGGCCTCGGCCATGGCGAGGGTCTCGTCCAGGGTGATCCCGGCCGGCCCCCGCCGTTCCATGGCCGTGTCCGTCTGCTGTCCCGCGCACAGCTCCACGACGCAGTCGGCGAGCCGGGCGACAGCCGCCGCGGACGCGGGGTGCGGGTCCTCGGCGAGCAGCCGCAGGGCCAGCGCCTGGAGGGCGTCACCCGCCAGGATCGCGTCGGAGTCGCCGAAGACGGTCCAGGCGGTGGGCCGGTGCCGGCGGGTGGCGTCCCGGTCCATCACGTCGTCGTGCAGCAGCGTGAAGTTGTGGATCAGCTCCACCGCTGCCGCCGCCTTGACGGCCGCCGCCCTCGCCTCGGGGCCGCCGAGCGCGGCGGCCGAGGTCAGGACCAGCGCGGGCCGGATGGCCTTGCCCGCGCTGCCCGCCGCCGGTGTCCCGTCGGCCTGCTGCCAGCCGAAGTGGTAGAGCGCCACCCGGCCCAGCGGACCCGGCAGCGTGCCGAGCGCGGAGCGCAGCTCCGGGTCGACCGCGACCCGGGCCTGCCGCAGCAGTTCCACCGCCTCGTGCCCGTCGGCGCCGTCCGTGCCGCCCGGTCCCCACCCCTCGGTCACCGGCCGCCCGTTGTCCCGCTGTGTCCCGATCGGACTGTGCCTTTCCAGAGTCACGGCGGGCCGCCGCGCCCCGGCGGCGCGGTCGTGGGCCTCCGTCATGCGCCCACCCCGCCCCGCCCGGGGCCCGGCACGCGGGAAGGAGGCGTCACCGCCAGCGGCCGATCTCGACGTTCTCCAGCACACCGAGCGCGTCCGGCACCAGCACGGCCGCCGAGTAGTACGCCGTCACCAGGTACTTGATGATGGCCTGTTCGTTGATGCCCATGAAGCGCACCGACAGGCTCGGCTCGATCTCGTCCGGGATGCCGGTGGCACGCAGGCCGATGACACCCTGGTCCGCCTCGCCGGTACGCAGGGCGATGACCGAGGACGTCCGGGCCTCGGTGACCGGGATCTTGTTGCACGGGTAGATCGGCACGCCGCGCCAGGTGGGGATGCGGTTGCCGGCGACGTCGATCGTCTCGGGGACGAGGCCGCGCCGGTTCAGCTCGCGGCCGATCGCGGAGATCGCGCGCGGGTGGGCGAGGAGCAGCTTGGTGCCGCGGCGGCGGCTGAGCAGTTCGTCCAGGTCGTCGGGGCCGGGGACGCCGTCGTGGGGCTGGATGCGCTGGTCGTACTCGCAGTTGTGGAGGAGGCCGAACTCCCGGTTGTTGATCAGCTCGTGCTCCTGGCGCTCCTTGAGCGCCTCGACCGTCAGCCGGATCTGCTGCTCGGTCTGGTTCATCGGCTGGTTGTAGAGGTCGGCCACGCGCGAGTGGATGCGCAGCACGGTCTGGGCGACGCTCAGCTCGTACTCGCGGGGCTCGGCGTCGTAGTCGACGAAGGTGTGCGGGATGTCCGGCTCACCGCGGTGGCCGGCGGCGAGGTCGATCGCCTTCTCGCCGTGCTTGTTGGTGGGCTCCTGGGGCTGCGACCGGCGCTCCTGGAGATGTCCGCGCAGGGAGTCGCTGCGCTCCGCGAGCTGCTCCACCGCCTGGCGGGGCAGGACCAGGACGGTGCATGCGGTCACCGCGCGGGCGGTGTACTCCCAGATGGCGTCCCCGTCGAGGAGCGCCCGGTCGCCGAAGTAGGCGCCGTCGGCGAGGACTCCGAGGACCGCGTCGTCGCCGTAGGGGCCGGTACCGACCTTCTCGACCTTGCCGTGCGCCAGCAGGTAGACCTCTTCGTTGCGCCCGCCGAACTCGGCGATCACGTCGCCCGGGCCGAACTCCCGCTGCTCGCAGTGCCGGGCCAGTTCCGAGAGAACCTCGTCGTCCTCGTAGGACCGCAGGGCCGGCAGCTCGCCCAGCTCCGCGGGGATGACCTCCACGCGGTCGCCGGTCTTCACGAACGTCACCCGGCCGTCGCCCACGGCGAAGGTCAGGCGCCGGTTCACGCGGTACGTACCGCCCTGGATGTCCACCCAGGGCAGCATGCGCAGCAGCCAGCGTGAGCTGATCTCCTGCATCTGAGGCACGGACTTGGTCGTGGTGGCCAGGTTCCGCGCGGCCGCCGTGCCGAGACTCTGCTGCGGCCTGTCCTGCTCGGTGCGGACCTCTTCGCCTACCGACATATGGAATTGCCCTCCCGGATCATGCCCGGCGTTCCAGCGCACGGGCATCGATGTGCAGGGACCAGCCTTCCTCACGGAGGGTGCCGGTGCTATTACCCGAAAGAGCGGGAATGGATCACCCTCGGCCGGGGCAGGGATGGGCGTTCGGTCCTGCGGTCCCCGGGCGTGTCCCCTGTCCGGATCGGCTCGCACAACGGCCGAACAGCGACCGGTTCCACCCGAACAAGCAGTAGGCAATGCTCCGTTTTGGTACAAGCCTCCGTACGAGGCGGTCGCGTACGGCGGTCGCGCGAGGCGAAGGAGCCGGCGATGGCCGCACCGATGTCCGCGGGCAGTTTCCTCAAGGCCCTGAAGGAGGAGGGCCTCACGGTGGTGGAGGTGGGCGACTGGCGCACCCACAACCGCAACGCCAAGGGCGCCTGGGGCCCCGTGCACGGCGTGATGCTCCACCACACCGTGACCAAGGGCGCCGCCCGGACCGTGGACCTCTGCCGCAAGGGCTACGAGGGGCTGCCCGGCCCGCTGTGCCACGGCGTCATCACCAAGGACGGCCGGGTCCACCTGGTCGGCTACGGCCGCGCCAACCACGCCGGTCTCGGCGACGACGAGGTGCTGCGCGCGGTGATCGCGGAGAAGGCGCTGCCCAAGGACAACGAGGCGAACACCGACGGCAACGCCCGTTTCTACGGCTTCGAGTGCGAGAACCTGGGCGACGGCGAGGACCCGTGGCCGGAGGAGCAGCTGGAAGCCATCGAGAAGGCCGCCGCGGCGGTCTGCCGCCACCACGGCTGGAACGAGCGGTCGGTCATCGGACACCTGGAGTGGCAGCCGGGGAAGGTGGACCCGCGCGGGTTCACGATGAACTCGATGCGCGAGCGCGTCCGGGACCGTTTGAAGTAGCGCGCCGGGCGAGGACGACGGCCCGCCGACGGGCGGCGCGAGGGCGACGATCGGCCGGTGGGCGGCGCGAGGGCGGCGATCGGCCGGTGGGCGGCGCGAGGGCGGCGATCGGCCGGTGGGCGGCGCGAGGGCGGCGATCGGCCGGTGGGCGGCGCGAGGGCGGCGATCGGCCGGTGGGCGGCGCGAGGGCGGCGATCGGCCGGTGGGCGGCGCGAGGGCGGCGATCGGCCGGTGGGCGGCGCGAGGGCGGCGATCGGCCGGTGGGCGGCGCGAGGGCGGCGATCGGCCGGTGGGCGGCGCGAGGGCGGCGATCGGCCGGTGGGCGGCGCGAGGGCGGCGATCGGCCGGTGGGCGGCGCGAGGGCGGCGATCGGCCGGTGGGCGGCGCGAGGGCGGCGATCGGCCGGTGGGCGGCGCGAGGGCGACAATGGCAGGGTGACCGGCCCCGACTCCCCCGACGCCCCCGGCCCCGCCACCGCGCTCCGGCCGCGGCTGCCCTCGCCGCTCACCGAGGCCGCCGACGGGCGGTTCGCGCGCCGGGGCGTACGGCTGCTGCTGAAGCGGGACGACCTGATCCACCCCTCGCTGGTCGGCAACAAGTGGCGCAAGCTCGCGCCGAACCTCACGGCGGCCGCCGGCCGTACCGTGCTCACCTTCGGCGGCGCCTACTCCAACCACCTGCGCGCCACGGCCGCCGCCGGCCGGCTGCTCGGCCTGCCCACGGTCGGGGTGGTGCGCGGCCAGGAGCTGGCGGACCGCCCGCTCAACCCGTCCCTCGCGCGGTGCGCCGCCGACGGTATGCGGCTGCGCTTCGTGGACCGGGCGACATACCGCCGCAAGACCGAGCCGGAGGTGCTGGCGGCCCTGCTGCGGGCGGCGGAGACACCGGAGGCGTACGTCGTGCCCGAGGGCGGCAGCAACGCCGAGGCGGTACGTGGCTGCCGGGACCTCGGCGCGGAGCTGGCCGGGCACGCCGACGTGGCCGCCGTCGCCTGCGGCACCGGCGGCACCCTGGCCGGGCTGGCCGCGGGCCTGGCCCCGGAGCAGCGGGCGCTCGGCATACCGGTGCTCAAGGGCGGCTTCCTGGACGGCGAGATACGGCGGCTCCAGGATCGCGCGTTCGGCGGGCCACGTGGCACCTGGAGCCTCGACGATCGCTTCCACGGCGGCGGCTACGCCCGTGTCAGCCCGGAGCTGGACGCCTTCGCCGCCGATTTCGAGGACCGGCACGGCCTGCCCGTGGAGCGCCTCTATGTGGCCAAAATGCTCCACGCGCTGCTGACCCTCACCGAGGAGGGCGCCTTCCCGCGCGGGACGGTCCTGGCCGCGGTGGTCACCGGCCGGCCGTTCCCCTAGGCGGTCTCCCGGTACGCCGCCGCCTCCTCCAGGTCGAGCCTGCGCAGCAGCGTGCGGAGCATCTCGTCGTCGATGTACCGGCCGTCGCGGAGCTTGACGAACACCTCGCGTTCGGCGCCGATCATCTCCCCGGACAGCCGCCGGTAGGTGTCGTCGACGGTCTCGCCGGTGACGGTGTTGATCTGGCCGAGCCGCTCCCAGACGGCGTTGCGGCGGCGCTCCAGGACGGTGCGCAGGCGTTCCGCGAGCGGTCCCGGCAGGGCGTTGCGCGGGTCGGTGAGGAGGTCGTCCAGACGCCGCTCGGCGGCCCGGGACGCCTGGGCCTGCGCGTTGGCCTCGGCGAGCGTCTCGGCCTGGACGTCGCGCCCGGGGAACTTCAGCAGGCGGATCAGCGGCGGCAGGGTCACCCCCTGCACGACCAGGGTGCCGATGACCGTGGTGAAGGTCAGGAACAGGATGAGGTTGCGCTCGGGGAAGGGCTCGCCGCCGTGCACGGTGAGCGGGATGGAGAAGGCGATGGCCAGTGAGACCACGCCCCGCATGCCGGCCCAGGCGATCACGAAGGGCTGCTTCCAGGTCGGGTTCTCCTCCCGCGCGCGCACGCGTGCCGAGAAGAGACGGGGCAGGAAGGTGGCCGGGTAGGACCACGCGAACCGGGCCGCGACGACCACCAGGAAGAGGGCGAGCGCGTACCAGGCCGCCTGGAGCCCCTCGTACGCACCGAGGCCCTTGAGGACCACCGGGAGCTGGAGTCCGATCAGGGCGAACACGGAGGACTCCAGGACGAAGGCGACCATCTTCCACACCGCGTCCTCCTGGAGGCGGGTGGCGAAACCGACCTCCCAGGAGCGGTGCCCGAGGTGCAGGGCGACGACGACCACGGCGAGCACCCCGGAGGCGTGCACCTGCTCCGCCGCCGCGTAGGCGACGAACGGGATCAGCAGGGAGAGGGTGTTCTGGAGCAGGGGTTCCTTCAGCCGGGTGCGCAGCCAGTGCAGCGGCACCATGAGGATCAGGCCGACGCCGACGCCGCCGACCGCGGCGATCAGGAACTCGCCGATCCCGCCGGCCCAGGTGGCGCCCTCGCCGACCGCCGCGGCGAGCGCCACCTTGTAGGCGGTGATGGCGGTGGCGTCGTTCACGAGGGACTCGCCCTGGAGGATCGTGGTGATCCGGGACGGCAGCCCGACCCGCCGGGCGACCGCCGTCGCCGCGACCGCGTCCGGCGGCGCCACCACCGCGCCCAGCACCAGGGCGGCGGTCAGCGGCAGCCCCGGCACGATCAGGTACGCGGCCCAGCCGACCACGAAGGTGGCGAAGAGCACGTACCCGACGGAGAGCAGCGCCACGGGTCTCAGCTGGGCCCGCAGGTCCAGGTAGGAGCTGTCGGTGCCCGCCGTGTACAGCAGCGGCGGGAGCAGCAGCGGCAGCACGACATGCGGGTCGAGGGTGTAGTCGGGCACGCCGGGCAGGTAGCTGACCACCAGCCCGGCCGCGACCAGCAGCAGGGGCGCCGGCACCGGTGTGCGCCGCCCCGCCGCGGCCACCGCCGCGCTCCCCGCCACCAGCAACAGCAGCGGCATCACGTCCATGGTTCCTGCCCACCCTTTTCCTCCGCGCGGTCTTCCGCACGCCCGTCGTAACCTGGCAATCATGAAACAGTGCACGCACGCCGACGCGCTGCCCCACCCGGAGCCGGAGCCGCTGACCGCGACCTGCCCGGAGTGCCTGGCGGAGGGAACGGACCCGGTGCAGCTGCGGCTGTGCCTCACCTGTGGTCATGTCGGCTGCTGCGACTCCTCCCCGAAACGGCACGCGACGGGCCATCATGAGCAGACCGGCCATCCCGTGATGCGGACCTTCGAGCCGGGCGAGGACTGGCGCTGGTGCTTCGTCGACCACGTGCTCGTGTAGCCGCGGAAGAGGGAGACCCGGCCGCGGGGAGCGGGAGACGGAGGGGGAACGCGAAGGGAAGAGGAGGGGACGGTTCGGCCGTCTGACGCCTGGGTACGTCAACCCGGCGCGTCCTCTTCCGATTTGGTCCCGCCCGACCTCTAGCCACTGTGCGTGATTGCTGTTTACTATGAGTGACAGCAAGGGGCTGGGGTCTCGGGGACAGGAAAGTACGGAGCGCGATAACGTCACCGCTGAACCACGTATCGCGTCACCGCGTTACCCGGGGGATGACCCTCGGCCCTGAAACGCTTGTACCACCTTGGAGGTGAGGGTGTCCCAGATCGCAGGCGAGCCCGCGACCCAGGACTTCGTGGAAGTCCGGCTGCCGGCCGCGGGTGCCTACCTGTCGGTGCTGCGTACGGCGACGGCCGGCCTCGCGGCCCGTTTGGACTTCACCCTCGACGAGATCGAGGACTTGCGCATCGCGGTGGACGAGGCCTGCGCGATCCTGCTCCAGCAGGCCGTGCCCGGCTCCGTGCTCAGCTGTGTCTTCCGCCTCGTCGACGACTCACTGGAGGTCACCGTCTCGGCGCCGACCACCGACGGCCACGCGCCCTCGCGGGACACCTTCGCCTGGACCGTGCTGTCCGCGCTCGCGGGCAAGGTCTCCTCCGCCGTCGACGAGGACGACACCGTGTCGATCAGCCTCTACAAACAGCGCGGCGCGGGCCCCGGGCCGGCGTGAGGGAGGACGGGCCGGTGCGGGACGAAGAGCGCGGCACGCGGGAGCTGCCGCCCGAGGACACCCGTCCTCCGAGCGGGGCCCGGCACCGGGCGGAGGGCATCGACGGCATCCCCGAGCAGGCCCGGCCGCACCCCGACGACGCCGGTGTCCGGTCCGGCGCCCCGGGCGGCGGCCCGGAGGCCGGGAGCCGGGACGGTGCCGTGCGGGACATGCCTGCGGACGGGCCGGACGGGGGCGTTCCCGTACTGCCCGGCCGATCGGAGGCGAGGGCTCCGGAAAGGGCTACGGGCGGGACGATGAGCGAGCACCAGCGACACTCCGAGGACGACGTGCCCGGCGCGCGCAGCGCGCCGGGTTCCCACCACGACCCGCAGGACCGCAGCGGGGCCCGTGCCCTGTTCACCGAGCTGCGCGGCCTGGACGCCGGCAGCCCCGAGTACGCGGAGCTGCGCAACCGGCTGGTCCGCATGCACCTGCCGCTGGTCGAGCACCTCGCCCGCCGCTTCCGCAACCGGGGCGAGCCCCCGCGACGACCTCACCCAGGTCGCCACCATCGGCCTGATCAAGTCGGTCGACCGGTTCGACCCGGACCGGGGCGTGGAGTTCTCGACGTACGCGACCCCGACGGTGGTCGGCGAGATCAAGCGGCACTTCCGGGACAAGGGCTGGGCGGTGCGGGTGCCGCGCCGGCTCCAGGAGCTGCGGCTCTCCCTGACCACGGCGACGGCGGAGCTGTCCCAGCTGCACGGCCGCTCCCCCACCGTCCACGAGCTGGCCGAGAGGCTGGCCATCTCGGAGGAGGAGGTCCTGGAGGGCCTGGAGTCCGCCAACGCGTACTCCACGCTCTCCCTGGACGTCCCCGACACCGACGACGAGTCCCCGGCGGTCGCCGACACCCTCGGCGCCGAGGACGAGGCGCTGGAGGGGGTGGAGTACCGGGAGTCGCTCAAGCCGCTCCTGGAGGACCTGCCGCCCCGCGAGAAGCGCATCCTGCTGCTGCGCTTCTTCGGCAACATGACCCAGTCGCAGATCGCCCAGGAGGTCGGCATCTCGCAGATGCACGTCTCGCGGCTGCTCGCCCGCACCCTGGCCCAGCTGCGGGAGAAGCTGCTCGTCGAGGAGTGAGCGGCGGACGGGCCACGCCGGGCGTCGGCCCTTCGGCCGGCGCCGTCAGCCCTTCGGCCGACCGGGTCCCCGGATGCCGAGGGCCCGGGTGGTCTCCGGATTGACGATCAGCACCAGCGCGGCCACCGCCACCACGGCCAGCACGATCCCGGCCGGGATGGCGACGCTGTCGGCCTGGAGCAGGTTGTAGGCCACCGGCAGCGCCATGATCTGCGTGATCACGGCCGGACCCCGGCTCCAGCCGCGCCGGGCCAGCAGCCCGCGGGCGGCGATCAGCGGCAGCAGCGCGAGGACGATCAGGGTGACGCCTCCGGTGACGGCCTGGGTGCGGTCGTCGGGGTGCCCGGTGAGGCCGCCGACGAGCATCCAGGCCCCGCCGGCGACGAGCGCGAGGCCCTCCAGACCGGCGAGGGCCGCGGCGGCCGTCAGCCGGGCGGGACGGGCGTCCGCCCCCTCGGCGGGGGCGGCTCCATCGGTACGGGGGGTCTGCTCGCTGCTCACCCCAGCAGGGTAGCCCGCACCGCCCCGGCGCCCCGTGGCGAGGTTCACGTCGCCCCCGGCCGTTGATCCACCGATCGGCCTGGGCTCGGTACCGCCCAGTAGGTACGCTCGACCCATGCGTGCACTCCTCGTGGTCAATCCGGCGGCAACCACCACGAGTGCGCGCACACGCGACGTACTGATCCACGCGCTCGCCAGCGAGATGAAGCTGGAGGCCGTGACCACCGAGTACCGGGGCCACGCCCGGGACCTGGGCCGGCAGGCGGCGCAGAGCAAGGACATCGAGCTGGTGGTCGCCCTCGGCGGCGACGGCACGGTCAACGAGGTCGTCAACGGCCTGCTGCACGCCGGACCCGACCCCGACCGGCTGCCCCGCCTCGCGGTGGTCCCCGGCGGCTCGACCAACGTCTTCGCCCGCGCACTCGGTCTGCCCAACCACGCCGTGGAGGCCACCGGCGCCCTGCTGGACGCCCTGCGCGAGGGCAGCGAGCGGACCGTCGGGCTCGGCCTGACCTCCGGCACCCCGGGGACGGAGGACGAGGCGGTGCCGTCCCGCTGGTTCACCTTCAACGCGGGGCTCGGTTTCGACGCCGGCGTGGTCGGGCGGGTCGAACAGCACCGCGAGCGCGGCCGCAAGTCGACGCACGCGCTGTATGTGCGTCAGGTATTGCGCCAGTTCTTCGGAGAAGCGCACCGCCGCAACGGAACGATCACTTTGGAACGGCCGGACGCGGACCCGGTGACCGGTTTGGTGCTGTCCATAGTGTCGAACACCTCTCCGTGGACGTTCCTGGGCAATCACCCGATGTACGCGTCGCCTAAGGCCTCGTTCGACAAAGGGCTCGACGTGCTCGGTCTCAGCCGGATGACGACGGGCGCGGTTGCCCGGTATGGCACCCAGTTGCTCACTTCGTCCCCCGAGCGCGGACCCCGGGGCAGACATGCGGTCTCCCTGCACGACATGTCCGAGTTCACCTTGCATTCGAAGGTGCCGCTCCCCCTCCAGATGGACGGTGACCACCTGGGGCTGCGTACCAGCGTGACGTTCACAGGCGTACGCCGTGCACTGCGTGTGATTGTGTGAGCAGAACCAGCGAAAGTCCTTTCACTCGAACGTTTAGGCCAGGGTCCACCCCATGGAAGTACGGCTGTGACCTAGTCGACACCGAAGAATCAAAAAAAACTTTCCGGAAGGGGTTGTATCCGCCGCCGAGGTTTGCGAGTCTCTACATGGCGATCGGGACGGCCCGCACAACCGGCCTCTACAGATCGCCAGAACCCCTCTACAAAACACAGGACCACGCCAGGGAACCTGGCGGGTGGCCCTTCACTTGTTGAGGGATTCGTGAAAGCGTTCACATTCACAAGCACTTGCACAGTCATACCAAGGAGAGGTAGCAGCCATGGACTGGCGTCACCGCGCCGTTTGCCGCGAAGAAGACCCCGAGCTCTTCTTCCCCATCGGCAACACCGGTCCTGCGCTGCTGCAGATCGAGGAAGCCAAGGCCGTCTGCCGTCGCTGCCCGGTTATGGAGCAGTGCCTGCAGTGGGCGCTCGAGTCCGGTCAGGACTCCGGCGTCTGGGGTGGTCTCAGCGAGGACGAGCGCCGTGCCATGAAGCGCCGCGCCGCCCGCAACCGGGCCCGTCAGGCCTCCGCCTGACACACCCACCCCGCGACAGCCTCAGCGTGGCGGCGCGTACAGCGAGTATGCACACCCCGCCCCCGAGCCGCAGCGCGCAGTACCCCGCAGCGAGCACTGGCCCCGGATCACCGTCGATCCGGGGCTTTTTGCCGCCCGCGACCGCCTGACCGCCCGGCTCCGCGAGCGGCCTACTTCTGTGAGCGCACCGGGACGTCGAGGAGCACCCGGGTGCCGCCCTCCGGGGCGCGGACCATGTCGAAGGATCCGCTCAACTCGCCCTCCACCAGCGTGCGGACGATCTGGAGACCGAGGTTTCCCGAGCGGTGCGGGTCGAAGCCCTCGGGCAGGCCGACACCGTCGTCCTGGACGGTGACCAGCAGGCGGGCCTCCTTGGACGTGCCGCCGCGGACCGCGGACACCTCGACCGTGCCGGTGTCGCCCTCGCGGAAGCCGTGCTCCAGGGCGTTCTGGAGGACCTCGGTCAGCACCATGGAGAGCGGGGTGGCGACCTCGGCGTCGAGGATGCCGAAGTGCCCGGTGCGCCGACCGGTGACCTTGCCCGGCGAGATCTCCGCGACCATCGCCAGCACCCGGTCGGCGATCTCGTCGAACTCCACCCGCTCGTCCAGGTTCTGGGACAGCGTCTCATGCACGATGGCGATCGAGCCGACCCGGCGTACCGCCTCCTCCAGCGCCTCGCGCCCCCGCTCGGACTCGATCCGGCGGGCCTGGAGGCGGAGCAGGGCGGCGACCGTCTGGAGGTTGTTCTTCACCCGGTGGTGGATCTCCCGGATGGTGGCGTCCTTGGTGATCAACTCCCGTTCGCGGCGGCGCAGTTCCGTGACGTCCCGCAGCAGGACCAGCGAACCGATGCGGGTGCCCTTGGGCTTGAGCGGGATGGCGCGGAACTGGATCACGCCGTCGGCGGCCTCGATCTCGAACTCGCGGGGCGCCCAGCCGCTGGCCACCTTGGCGAGCGCCTCGTCCACCGGGCCGTGGGTCGGGGCGAGTTCGGCGGTGGTGCGGCCCAGGTGGTGGCCGACGAGGTCGGCGGCGAGGCCCATGCGGTGGTAGGCCGACAGGGCGTTCGGCGAGGCGTACTGGACGATGCCGTCGCCGTCGACGCGGATCAGGCCGTCGCCGACGCGGGGCGAGGCGTCCATGTCGACCTGCTGGTTCTCGAACGGGAAGGCCCCGGCCGCGATCATCTGGGCGAGGTCGGAGGCGCTCTGGAGGTACGTCAGCTCCAGGCGGCTCGGGGTGCGCACGGTGAGCAGGTTGGTGTTGCGGGCGATCACGCCGAGGACCCGGCCCTGGCGCCGGACCGGGATCGACTCGATGCGGACCGGCACCTCCTCGCGCCACTCCGGGTCGCCCTCGCGCACGATCCGGCCCTCGTCCAGGGCGATGTCCAGCATGGGGCGCCGGCCGCGCGGGACCAGGTGGCCGACCATGTCGTCCTGGTAGGAGGTGGGGCCGGTGTTGGGCCGCATCTGGGCGACGGAGACGTACCGGGTGCCGTCGCGGGTGGGGACCCACAGGACCAGGTCGGCGAAGGAGAGGTCGGAGAGGAGCTGCCACTCCGAGACCAGCAGGTGCAGCCATTCCAGGTCGGACCTGTCGAGGGCGGTGTGCTGGCGTACGAGTTCGTTCATGGAGGGCACGGGGTCGAGCGTACCCGGAGGGCCGCGGGGCACCCGCGGGCCGCGGCGCCTGAGAGGGACCCTCAACCCTCCCGGCACCGCAGCCCGGAGCAACAACGGCCGTGGGGTGTGCGGTCCCGGTCGGCCGAAGGTCGAGGAGCCGGGGCAGTCAGGGCAGAGAGCCTCGGTTCCTCGGTCCGCCCTCCTGTGCGGGGAGAGCGGAAGCTTGACGCCATTGTGGACTAGACCACTATCGGTGTCCATGCACGGGAACGGCTTTGTGTTGTCGCTTTCCCACGACTGCTCGGACGTCCGAGCGGTCGGCAGCAGCCTAGCCCGGACGGGGCACGAGTGGGGCCGGTCCGCGGAGCCGGTTTCGGCGGGCGGCGCGGAGCCGGGTGGCGGGCGTCCGGCGGGCCGGGAAACCTGGGAGGAGGGGGCCCGCTCTGTTAGATTGGTCTAAACCACATAGCCCTTCCGGGGCGTATCCCGTCCCCTTCTCGAAACGGCAGGCCAGCGTGGAAGTTGTCATCGTTCCGGACGCCAGGGCGGGCGGCGAGCTGATCGCCGGGGCCATGGCGGAGCTGCTGCGGCGTAAGCCCGACGCCCTGCTCGGCGTGGCCACCGGCTCGACGCCGCTGCCCGTGTACGAGGCACTCGCGGCACGGGTACGCGCGGGCTCGGTGGACATCTCGCGGGCCCGGATCGCCCAGCTCGACGAGTACGTGGGGCTCCCGGCGGACCATCCGGAGTCGTACCGGTCGGTGCTGCGGCGGGAGGTGCTGGAGCCGCTCGGGATCGGCATGGAGGCGTTCCTGGGCCCGGACGGCACGGCGGCGGACATCCAGGCCGCCTGCGAGGCGTACGACCGGGCGCTGGCCGGGGCCGGCGGGGTCGACCTCCAGTTGCTGGGGATCGGCACCGACGGGCACATCGGCTTCAACGAGCCGTGCTCCTCGCTGGCCTCGCGGACCCGGATCAAGACGCTGACCGAGCAGACCCGGGTGGACAACGCGCGGTTCTTCGACGGCGACATCGCGCAGGTGCCGCACCACGTGATCACCCAGGGCATCGGCACCATCCTGGAGGCCCGGCACCTGGTGCTGCTGGCCACCGGGGAGGGCAAGGCGGACGCGGTCGCCGCGACGGTGGAGGGGCCGGTCGCCGCGGTGTGCCCGGCCTCGGCGCTCCAGCTCCATCCGCACGCGACCGTCGTCGTCGACGAGGCCGCCGCGTCCGAGCTGAAGCTGGCCGACTACTTCCGTCAGACGTACGCGAACAAGCCGGAGTGGCAGGGCATCTGAGGCACGGAGGTACGGAGAAGGGCGCCGGTCCCCCAGGGGCCGGCGCCCTTCTCCGCGCGTACGCGGTGCTACCCGCCCGCGATGACCTCCGCCGCCGCGCGGCCGCAGACCCGGGCCGCGCCGTGGGTGGCCAGGTGGAGGGCGCCGCGCGGGGGCGCCTGGGGGATGCCCATCTCGACCACGACCGTGTCGGGGCGGGCGGCCAGCAGGGTGTCCAGGGCCGCCGCCATCCAGGGGTGGCGGTGCTCGTCGCGGACCACGGCGACGACCCGGCGCGGTCCGGCCGCGCGCAGCACCTCGGCGCCGGCGCCGGGGCCGGTGAAGCTGCCCGTCCCGGTGCCGGGGAGCAGGGCGGACAGCTCGGCGGCGACGCCCCAGGGGGTCTCGTCGCCGACCGCGATGTTCGGGGCGGGGGTGAGCTGGGCGACGTAGGGCGGTTCGGTCAAGGGCGTGAAGGGGGCGCCGGTGGTGCGCAGGGCGCGGCGGGCGGCGCGCAGGCCGACCTCCGGGTCGGGGGCGGTGGCGGGGCCGGTGGCGCGGGCGGCCGTCGTCCAGCGGGCGAGGGCCCGGACCCGCTCGGCCGCGTCCGCGAGCCGCTCCTCGGGCAGCTCGCCGGTGCGTACGGCCGTGACCAGGGCGTCGCGCAGCCGGCCCACCGTGTCCTCGTCGCAGAGGCCGCCGCCCACGCAGATGGCGTCGGCGCCCGCGGCGATGGCGAGGACGGTGCCGTGTTCGAGGCCGTAGGTGCCGGAGATGGCGCGCATCTCGATGCCGTCGGTGACGATCAGGCCGTCGTAGCCCAGCTCGCCGCGGAGCAGTTCGGTCAGGACCCGCGGGGAGAGGGTGCCGGGGCGGTCGGGGTCCAGGGCCGGGGCGAGGATGTGGGCGCTCATGATCGCGCGGGTGCCGGCGGCGATCGCGGCGCGGAAGGGGACCAGGTCCCGTTCGGTGAGCAGGGGCAGGTCCGCGTCGATGCGGGGCACCGCGTGGTGGGAGTCGACGGCGGTGTCGCCGTGGCCGGGGAAGTGCTTGGTGCAGGCCGCGACGCCGGCCGACTGCAGGCCGGTGACGTAGGCGGCGGTGTGCCGGGCGACCAGGGCGGGGTCGGCGCCGAAGGACCGTACGCCGATCACCGGGTTGTCGGGGTCGGCGTTGACGTCGGCGGAGGGGGCCCAGTCGAAGTCGACGCCGGCGGCCGCGAGGCGGCGGCCCAGCTCGGTGGCGACCGCCCGGGTGAGGTCGGTGTCGTCGACGGCGCCGAGGGCGTGGTTGCCGGGGAAGGAGGAGCCGGTGCGCACCTCCAGGCGCGTGACGTCGCCGCCCTCCTCGTCGATGGCGACCAGCACGTCGCCGCGCTCGGCGCGGACCTGGGCGGTGAGCGCGGCGACCTGCTCGGCGGTGTGGATGTTGCGGCCGAACAGGGCGACGGAGGCCAGGCCCTCGCCGAGGCGGCGCAGCAGCCAGTCGGGGGCGGTGGTGCCGGCGAAGCCCGGCTGGAGCACGGCGAGGGCGTCGCGGGTGAGGGTGTCGGTGCCGCTGGTGAGTGTCGTCATCGGTGGCGTCAGCCCTTCACGGCGCCGGCGGTCAGGCCGCTGACGGCCTTGCGCTGGAGGAAGACGAAGAGGATCAGGATCGGGACGGCGAAGAGCGAGGAGGCGGCCATGGTGGCGCCCCAGTCGTCGCCGAAGACGGTCTGGAAGCTGGACAGCCACAGCGGCAGGGTCTGCGCCCCGGCTTCCTTGTTGACCACCAGGACCAGCGGGAACTCGTTCCAGGCGGTGATGAAGCCGAACATCGAGGTGGACATCAGGCCCGGCGCGAGCAGCGGCAGGATGACCAGGCGGAAGGCCTGCGGGCGGGTGCAGCCGTCGACCATCGCGGACTCCTCCAGCTCCTTCGGCACGGCGGCGACGAAGCCGCGCAGCGTGAGGATGGTGAAGGGCAGGATCATCATCGTGTAGAAGAGCGTCAGCGGGACGAGGCTGTTCAGCATCGAGGCGTCCCGGACGATCATGTAGATGGCGATGATCATGACTTCCCAGGGCGCCATCTGGGCGCACATGAAGCCGATGATGAAGCCGCGCCGCCCCTTGAACCGCATCCGGGCCAGCGCGAAGGCGCCGAGCAACGCGACGACCAGGGAGAAGACGACCGCGAGGACGGTGACGATCAGCGAGTTGGCGACCATCGTCCAGAAGTGGTCGGCGTCGACGGCCGTCTTGAAGTGGTCGAAGGTGACGTCGGTCGGGAACCAGACCGGGGTCTCCGAGATGATGTCGCCGGTCGGCTTGAACGCCGTGGCGAACATCCAGTACACGGGGAAGACGAAGCCGATGAACAACAGGACGGCCGTGACGTTGGGCCACAGGCGGCCGAAGAGCGAGCGCTTCACGCCTCGTCCTCCTCTTGCTTGAGCACGATCCTGAGGTAGTACGCGGTCAGGCCGAGCATGATCAGGATGGTCAGGACGGCGATCGCCGCGCCCATGCCGTAGTGCTGGTTGCCGACGCCCTCGACATAGGCGTAGACGGGCAGGATCTCGGTGAGCCGGTCCGGGCCGCCGCCGTTGAAGCTGAAGACCTGCACGAACGCCTTGAAGACCCAGATGATCTCCAGGAACGTCGTCGCGTACAGGAACGGCCGCAGGAACGGCATGGTCACGGTGGTGAAGCTGCGCCAGGCTCCGGCGCCGTCCAGGGCCGCGGCCTCGTACAGCTCGCCGGGGATGGTGGTGGTCGCCGCGTAGAGGTTGATCGCGACGAACGGGATGGACATCCAGACGATCAGCAGGGTGACGACGAAGAAGGTCGACATCTGGCTGCTGGTCCAGCTGTAGTCGGCCATCGAGTGCCAGCCGAGCTTGTCCAGGACCCAGTTGACGACGCCGAAGCGCTGGGCGAACAGCCACTTGTAGACGGTGGTCGCCGCGACCACGGGCATCGCCCAGGCCAGCACCAGGCCGATCAGCAGGGTGACCCGCATCCGCTTGCCGAGGCGGGCGAGGAGCAGGCCGATCAGGGTGCCCGCGGCCATGATCAGGGCGACGTTGACCGCCGTGAACAGGATCGAGCGGAGGGTGACCCGCCAGAAGTCCTCTCCGGTGAGGACCTGGCGGTAGTTCTCGATGCCGTTCCACTCGGTGGCGTGCTGGATCAGCTGCGCCATGTTGAGGTTCTGGAACGACAGCAGCAGGTCCTTCAGCAACGGCCAGCCGAGCAGCAGCACGGTGGCCGCGACGGCGGGCAGCAGCAACAGGTACGGGGCGAGCGCGCCGGCCCGCGACGCGGCTCTCGGGGCCGGCCCGCCGGACGCCCCGCCGGCCGTCTTGCTGACGTCCGCCGGGCCGGAGGGCGGCCGTTCGGTCTGCACGGTCATGCTCGCGATCTCTCTACTCGGCCTCTGCGACGCCGGGGGCGGGGGCCGGCCGGCGGCCGTCCCCCGCTCCTGCCCACGCTCCTACTGCTGCTGCGCCAGGCGCTTGTTGAACTCGCCCTCGACCTGCTGGGCGGCCTCGGCCGGGCTCTTGCCGTTGAGTACGGCGGTCATGTACGTCTTGATCGGGTTCGGCGCGTTCTCCACCGCGGCCCACTCGGGGATCAGCGGCGTGGTGCCGCCGACGGCGGCGGCCGGCGCGGCGGCCTCGGCGGGGGCGTTGCCCTTCAGGTTGGTCTGCAGCGCTTCCTTGTTCGGGATGACGCCGTTCTCCTTGGCGAGCTGGCCCTCGAACTTGTCGGACAGGGCGAGCTTCAGGAACTCCTTGGCCAGGTCCTGCTTGGCGGAGCCGGCCGCGACGGCCAGGTTGGAGCCGCCGAGGAAGACGCCCTCGGGCTTGCCGGCCGTGGCGCCCGGGATGGTGAAGTAGCCGAGGTCCTGCTCGATCTTCGGGTTGGCCTGGATGGCGGTGGCGCCCTCCCAGCCCATGCCGATGAAGGCGCCGACGTTGCCCTTGGCGAAGACCTCGCCCTGCTGCGGGGTGGCCTCGTCCTTGTCCTTGGGGGCGTCGGAGAGGTCCTGGAACTTCTTGTAGGTCTCCATCGCCGCGGCGACCTTGGGGTCGTCCAGGTTGGAGACGTACTTGTCGCCGTCCTTCTTGACCAGTTCGGCGCCCTCGCCGACCACCAGGCCGACGAAGTGGTACCAGTTCTGACCGGGCAGGTAGATCGGCTCGGCGTCGGTCTTGTCGCCGATCGTCTTCAGGTCGTCGTAGAACTCGTCCCGGGTCTTCGGGGTGTCCTTGATGCCCGCCTCGGCCCAGACCTTCTTGTTGTAGACGACGACGCGGTTGGCGAAGTACCAGGGGGCCGCGTACTGCTTGCCCTCGTAGATGGAGGAGGCGTTGAGGGACTCGGTCCAGTCGCCGCCGATCTCCGACTTGAGGTCACCGAGGTCGGCGAGGCCGCCGGTCTTGGCGTAGGCCGGGGTCTGGGTGTTGCCGATCTCGAAGACGTCCGGCGGGTTCTCCTCGGAGAGGGCGGTGGTCAGCTTCTGCTGGATGCCGTTCCACTGCTGGATCTCGAACTTGACCTTCGATCCGGTCTGCTTCTCGAAGGCGGCGCCCAGGTCCTTCTGCCACTGGTCCGGGGAGGAGCCGTCCATCACCCATACGGTGAGGGTCTGGCCCTTCGTCCCGGCCTCGCTGTCTCCGCCGTCGCCCCCGCACGCCGCGATGGAGACCATCATGCCCGCGACACCGATCGCGGATATCAGCTTGCGCTTCACGCCACCCTCCTCAGGGATGCCACAACCCCCCTGCCTCCCCGCGGTAACTCGCCGACGCGTGACCGCCCTTGGGGCCGGGACTGGACCAATGGTGTAGACCAGTAGGGGGAGACTGGCCCAGACCAATAAGCCTGTCAAGGGTGTTCCACCACCCGCCGGGCCTCCGTGATGCGACCGAGATATGCAGGGTTCCTCCATTTCGCGGGCCGCGGATCGAGCCCCGTCCACGCCCGTACCAGACAGCCGCCGACTCCGGCCCGAAGGCCGTCCGGACGCGCGTACCACCGGGTCTTGACGGCGCGGTGGACTAGACCAACGGGGGCCCCGGAGGTATACAGAGGGAGTCACGGAGCGTGCGGGACCACCCGGTGCCGAGCCGTGCCACGATGTGAGCCGTGGCCGACGGGGAACGTCGGCCGCGACGGCACCCGGAGCCGGGAAGGCGGAGATGAGCACCGACGTCAGCAGTGCGGAGAACGAGGGTGGGGCGAACGTCCGTACCGCGCGCGTGCCCAAGTACTACCACCTGAAGAAGCACCTGCTGGACATGGTGCGCACGCAGGCACCCGGCACCCCGGTGCCGCCCGAGCGCACCCTGGCCGCCGAGTTCGACACCTCCCGCACCACCGTCCGCCAGGCCCTCCAGGAACTGGTCGTCGAGGGCCGGCTGGAGCGCATCCAGGGCAAGGGCACCTTCGTCGCCAAGCCCAAGGTCTCCCAGGCGCTGCAACTCACCTCGTACACCGAGGACATGCGCGCCCAGGGTCTGGAACCGACGTCCCAGCTGCTGGACATCGGGTACATCACCGCCGACGACCGCATCGCCGCGCTCCTCGACATCACCGCCGGCGGCCGGGTGCTGCGCATCGAGCGGCTGCGGATGGCCAACGCGGAGCCGATGGCCATCGAGACCACCCACCTCAGCGCCAAGCGCTTCCCGGCGCTGCGCCGCTCCCTGGTCAAGTACACCTCCCTCTACACCGCCCTCGCCGAGGTCTACGACGTCCATCTCGCCGAGGCCGAGGAGACCATCGAGACCTCGCTGGCCACCCCGCGCGAGGCCGGGCTGCTCGGCACCGACGTCGGCCTGCCGATGCTGATGCTCTCCCGGCACTCCCTGGACCGGACCGGGCAGCCGGTGGAGTGGGTGCGGTCGGTGTACCGGGGCGACCGCTACAAGTTCGTGGCGCGGCTGAAGCGGCCCCAGGACTGAGCGGGCACCGGGGCCCCGGGCGGACCGGGATCTCACGGACCGATATACGGACAAGGGCTTCCGCTGTCGTGTAACCGTCACCTAGATTGCCTCCGCATTACAGAGGTGATCGCCCAGGGGACGGAGCCGCCGCATGTCGCAAGCACCGCAAACGAGCAGAGGGCCGGTGGTGACGCCGGTGCGCGTGGTCATCGGGATCTGCCTCGTCGCACCGTTCGTCGCCATGCTGTGGGTCGGCTCCTACGCGAAGACCGACCCGGCCTTCATCGGCATCCCGTTCTTCTACTGGTACCAGATGGCGTGGGTGCTGGTCTCGACGGCGCTGACGGTGATCGCGTACAAGCTGTGGCAGCGCGACCAGCGCGCCCGGCGTGCCCCGCAGGGGGGTGCGGCCAAGTGAACGGCGGCGTGAACGGCGTGGCACTCGCCGTCTTCATCTTCTTCTTCGTGCTGGTCACCGCCATGGGCTTCCTCGCCGCGCGCTGGCGCCGGGCCGAGAACGAGGCCAGCCTCGACGAATGGGGGCTGGGCGGACGGTCGTTCGGCACCTGGATCACCTGGTTCCTGCTGGGCGGCGACCTCTACACGGCGTACACCTTCGTGGCCGTCCCGGCGGCGATCTACGCGGCGGGCGCGTCCGGTTTCTTCGCGGTGCCGTACACGATCCTGGTCTACCCGCTGATCTTCACCTTCCTGCCCCGCCTGTGGTCGGTCTCGCACAAGCACGGGTACGTGACGACCTCGGACTTCGTGCGCGGCCGGTTCGGCTCGAAGGGCCTGTCGCTGGCGGTCGCCGTCACCGGCATCCTCGCCACGATGCCGTACATCGCGCTCCAGCTCGTCGGCATCCAGGCGGTGCTGGACGTGATGGGCGTCGGCGGTGGCGAGGACACCAACTGGTTCATCAAGGACCTGCCGCTGCTGATCGCCTTCGGTGTGCTGGCGGCGTACACGTACTCGTCGGGGCTGCGGGCGCCCGCGCTGATCGCGTTCGTGAAGGACACGCTGATCTACCTCGTGATCGCGGTCGCCATCATCTACATCCCGATCAAGCTGGGCGGCTTCGACGACATCTTCGCGGCGGCCGGGGAGAAGTTCGAGGCGGCGGGGGCGGGCGGCGTCACCCCGCCCGACAGCGGCCAGTGGACGTACGCCACGCTCGCCCTCGGCTCCGCCCTGGCGCTGTTCATGTACCCGCACTCGATCACCGCGACGCTGTCCTCGCGCAGCCGCGAGGTGATCCGCCGCAACACCACGATCCTGCCGCTGTACTCCCTGATGCTGGGTCTGCTGGCGCTGCTGGGCTTCATGGCGATCGCGGCCGGCATCAAGGTGAGCAACGGCCAGCTCGCCATCCCGCAGCTCTTCGAGGACATGTTCCCGGACTGGTTCGCGGGCGTGGCCTTCGCGGCGATCGGCATCGGCGCGCTGGTCCCGGCGGCCATCATGTCCATCGCCGCCGCCAACCTGTTCACCCGCAACATCTACAAGGACTTCATCAGGCCCGACGCCACGCCGGAGCAGGAGACCAAGGTCTCCAAGCTGGTGTCGCTGCTGGTGAAGGTCGGCGCGCTGGTCTTCGTCCTCGGCATGGACAAGACGGTCGCGATCAACTTCCAGCTGCTCGGCGGCATCTGGATCCTGCAGACCTTCCCGGCGCTGGTCGGCGGCCTGTTCACCCGCTGGTTCCACCGCTGGGCGCTGCTGGCCGGCTGGGCGGTCGGCATGGTCTACGGCACGCTCGCCGCGTACGGCGTCGCCTCGCCGACGCAGGCGCACTTCGGCGGCTCCTCGAAGGAGATCCCGGGCATCGGCGAGATCGGCTACATCGGCCTCACGGCGTTCGTGCTGAACGTGCTGGTGACAGTGGTCCTCACCGTCGTCCTGAGGGCGGCCAAGGCCCCCGACGGCATCGACGAGACCAGCCCCGAGGACTACACGGCCGACGCGGGCGACCCGGGCGTCCGGACCGAACTGCCTCCGGCCACAGCAGGCACCTCCCACTGAGGCGCCCCGAAGGGGCGCGGGGAACTGCGCGGACAACCGGGACGAACCCGAAGCGGGCCGCCGGCGAGAGCCACACCGGCGGCCCGCACCCACATCCACACCCACCCACACCGGCGGCCCGCACCCACCCACACCCACATCCCACCCCATCTCACCCCGCCCCATCTCACCCCGCCCCCGACACAACATCTGGCCCCACTCCGGCGACACGGCACAACATGTATGCTCATGCTCGCTGTCGCCGCAGGGGAATCCGGTGCGAATCCGGAACTGTCCCGCAACGGTGTACCGCGTGCGCACGCACGCCGGTCCAGTCCGAGTACCTGCCGACGGCGCGCCCGGCCATCCGGTCCGGGCGCCTGACGTCCGGGCCTCGTGGAATGGGCCGGTGGACGCGACGCCGCACCGCGCGCTCGTGAGCTGCCCCTGCCCTCCGCCAGGCCCCGTGCCGAGCGAGGGAAAAGCCCCACGTGACCATCGCGCCAGCCGACGCCCCGGCGACACCCACCGCGACACCCACCGCTCCAGCCGGTGCCCCGGCGACAACCGCCGGCACCGACGGGGACGGCCCGGGTGCCGCCCTGCTGCGCACTCTGACCGAGCTGACCGCCGACCTCCCCGACACCGACCCCGGCCGGGTCGCCGCCGCCGCGCTGCGCGGCCGGTCCGCGTCCGGGGCCGCCCCCGAGGTGGACGCCGAACTGCGGGAACTGGCCACGGAGGCCGCGGCCGGCCTGATCTCCGAGGACCCGGCCTACTCGCGGCTGGCCGCCCGCCTGCTGACCCTGTCGATCCGCGCCGAGGCCGCCTCCCAGGGCGTCACCTCCTTCACCGGGTCCGTCGCCACCGGCCACCGCGAGGGCCTGATCGCCGACCGCACGGCCGGCTTCGTCCGCCGGCACGCGGCCCGCCTGGACGCGCTGGCCGACCCGGCCGCCGACGACCGCTTCGGCTACTTCGGCCTGCGCACCCTGCACAGCCGCTACCTGCTGCGGCACCCGCTCACCCGCAAGGTGATCGAGACGCCCCAGCACTTCCTGCTCCGCGTCGCCGCCGGCCTCGCCGCCGACGAGTCCCCCCGCTCCCTCGACGAGGTCGCCGAGCTGTACGGCCTGATGAGCCGCCTCGACTACCTCCCGTCCTCCCCCACCCTGTTCAACTCCGGCACCCGGCACCCCCAGATGTCGTCCTGCTACCTCCTCGACTCCCCCGGGGACGCCCTGGACTCGATCTACGAGCGCTACCACCAGGTCGCCCGGCTCTCCAAGCACGCCGGCGGCATCGGCATCGCCTACTCCCGCGTCCGCGCCCGGGGTTCCCTGATCCGCGGCACCAACGGGCAGTCGGGCGGCATCGTCCCGTTCCTGAAGACGCTGGACTCCTCCGTGGCCGCCGTCAACCAGGGCGGCCGGCGCAAGGGGGCCGCCGCCGTCTACCTGGAGACCTGGCACGCGGACATCGAGGAGTTCCTCGAACTGCGGGACAACACCGGTGAGGACGCCCGCCGCACCCACCACCTCAACCTCGCCCACTGGGTCCCGGACGAGTTCATGCGCCGCGTCGACGCGGACGCCGACTGGTCCCTCTTCTCCCCCTCCGACGTCCCCGGGCTGACCGACCTGTACGGCGCGGAGTTCGACGCGGCCTACCGGGCGGCCGAGGCGGCGGGCCTGGCCCGCAGGACCCTGCCGGCCCGCGAGCTGTACGGCCGGATGATGCGCACCCTCGCGCAGACCGGCAATGGCTGGATGACCTTCAAGGACACCGCCAACCGCACCGCCAACCAGACCGCCGAGCCCGGACACGTCATCCACTCGTCCAATCTCTGCACGGAGATCCTGGAGGTCACGGACGACGGGGAGACGGCGGTCTGCAACCTCGGCTCGGTCAACCTCGGCGCCTTCGTCACCGGCGGCACCCTGGACTGGGAGCGGCTGGACGCGGCCGTCCGCACCGCCGTCACCTTCCTCGACCGGGTCGTCGACATCAACTACTACCCGACCGGGCAGGCGGCCCGGTCCAACGGCCGCTGGCGCCCCGTCGGCCTCGGCGTGATGGGCCTCCAGGACGTCTTCTTCACGCTCCGCCTGCCCTTCGACTCCCCCGAGGCACTGGACCTCTCCACCCGGATCGCCGAGCGGATCATGCTCGCCGCGTACGAGACCTCCGCCGGCCTCGCCGAGCGGCACGGCCCGCTGCCCGCCTGGGAGAAGACCCGGACCGCCCGCGGGGTCCTGCACCCCGACCACTACGGGGTCTCCCCCACCTGGCCCGAGCGCTGGACCGCCCTGCGCGAGCGCGTCGCGCGGACCGGGCTGCGCAACGCGCTGCTCCTCGCCGTCGCCCCGACCGCCACCATCGCCTCCCTCGCGGGCGCCTACGAGTGCATCGAGCCGCAGGTGTCCAACCTGTTCAAGCGCGAGACGCTGTCGGGCGAGTTCCTCCAGGTCAACCCCTACCTGGTGGCGGACCTCAAGCGGCTCGGCACCTGGGACGCCCGCACCCGGGAGGCACTGCGCGAGGCGAGCGGTTCGGTCCAGGACATGAGCTGGCTCCCCGAGGACGTCCGCCGGCTGTACCGCACCGCGTGGGAGATCCCGCAGCGCGCCCTGATCGACCTGGCCGCCGCCCGTACCCCCTACCTCGATCAGGGGCAGTCCCTGAACCTGTTCCTCCAGACGCCGACCATCGGCAAGCTCTCCTCGATGTACGCCTACGCCTGGAAACGGGGCCTGAAGACCACGTACTACCTGCGTTCGCGCCCGGCGACCCGGATCGCCCGCGCCGCCCGGGCGCAGCCGGCCCCCGAGGCCGCCGCCGCCTGCTCCCTGGAAAACCCCGAGTCCTGCGAGGCCTGCCAGTGACCACCGCCAAGAACCTGCTCGACCCCGGCTTCGAGCTGACCCTGCGCCCCATGCGCTACCCCGACTTCTACGAGCGCTACCGGGACGCCATCAAGAACACCTGGACCGTGGAGGAGGTCGACCTCCACTCCGACGTCGCCGACCTCGCCCGGCTCACCCCCGGCGAACAGCACCTCATCGGCCGTCTGGTGGCCTTCTTCGCCACCGGCGACTCGATCGTGGCGAACAACCTGGTGCTGACCCTCTACAAGCACATCAACTCCCCCGAGGCTCGGCTCTACCTCTCCCGCCAGCTCTTCGAGGAGGCCGTGCACGTCCAGTTCTATCTGACGCTCCTGGACACCTACCTCCCCGACCCAAAGGACCGGGCCGCCGCCTTCGCGGCCGTGGAGAACATCCCCTCGATCCGGGAGAAGGCCGGGTTCTGCTTCAAGTGGATCGACTCGGTGGAGGAGATCGACCGCCTGGAGACCAGGTCCGACCGCCGCCGCTTCCTCCTCAACCTCATCTGCTTCGCCGCGTGCATCGAGGGCCTGTTCTTCTACGGTGCCTTCGCGTACGTCTACTGGTTCCGCGGCCGGGGCCTGCTGCACGGCCTGGCCACCGGCACCAACTGGGTGTTCCGCGACGAGACCATGCACATGTCCTTCGCGTTCGACGTGGTCGACACCGTCCGCAAGGAGGAGCCGGACCTCTTCGACGACGCGCTGCGCCGTGAGGTCACCGACATGCTGGGGGAGGCCGTCGAGGCCGAGCTGCAGTTCGCGCGCGACCTGTGCGGTGACGGCCTCCCGGGGATGAACACCGAGTCGATGCGGCAGTACCTCCAGTGCGTGGCCGACCAGCGGCTCATCCGCCTGGGCTTCGCCCCGGTGTACGGCTCGGAGAACCCCTTCTCCTTCATGGAGCTGCAAGGGGTTCAGGAGCTGACCAACTTCTTCGAGCGGCGGCCCTCCGCGTACCAGGTGGCGGTGGAGGGCACCGTCGACCTGGACGAGGACTTCTGAGCCCCGCCCTCCGCGGCCTCCCTGAGCTGCCGGTCGACGCGCCGCTCGTGCGCGATGCCGACCAGCGAGGGGAGGATCATGAGGACGAGGATCGCGAAGGTGAGACCCATGCCGATCAGCGCTTCCGTCTGTTCCGTAGTCATGCCACCACTGTCCCGCCGGGACACGGCCGACCGTGAGTGGCAGGACTGCCCCAGGGCCTCGAATTCCTGCCATCGACCGGGCACACTGGCGGCATGCTGAGAAACGTGGCCGCGGTGCTGCTCGACGGTGTCCATCCCTTCGAACTCGGCGTGGTCTGCGAGGTGTTCGGCATCGACCGCCGCGACGAGGGACTGCCCGGGTACGACTTCGCGGTGGTCTCCGCCGAGGGCCCGGCGCTGACCACCCACGTCGGTGGGCTGACCGTCGCCACGCCGTACGGGCTCGACCGGCTGGAGGAGGCGGACCTGATCGCCGTACCGGCGGGGAACGAGTTCCTGCGCCGGAGCTTTCCGCCGGAGCTGCTGGAGGCGCTGCGGCGGGCGGTGGCGCGGGGGACGCGGGTGCTGAGCGTGTGCTCCGGGGTGTTCGTGCTCGGCGCCGCCGGTCTGCTGGACGGCCGGCGCTGCGCCGCGCACTGGCACCACGCCGCCGAGCTGGCCCGGCAGTACCCGCGGGCGTCCGTCGAGGCGGACGTGCTCTACGTCGACGAGGACCCGGTGATCACCTCGGCCGGCACGGCGGCCGGGATCGACGCCTGTCTGCACATCGTCCGCAAGGAGCAGGGGCAGGAGACCGCCAACAAGATCGCCCGGCGGATGGTGGTGCCGCCGCACCGGGACGGCGGCCAGGCCCAGTACATCGAGCGTCCGCTGCCCCGCTCCGCCTGCGACACCGTCGGCGGGGTGCTGGCCTGGCTCCAGGAGCACCTCGACGAGGAGGTCACCGTCGAGCAGCTCGCCGCCCGCGCCCACATGTCCCCGCGCACCTTCGCCCGCCGCTTCCAGCAGGAGACGGGGACCACGCCGTACCGGTGGCTGCTGCGCCAGCGGATGCTGCTGGCCCAGCGGCTGCTGGAGGAGACGGACGAGACGATGGAGACGATCGCCCGGCGCTGCGGGTTCGGCACGGCGGCGGCCCTGCGGTACCAGTTCACCCAGGTGCTCGGGACCACTCCGCAGACCTACCGGCGCACGTTCAGGGGCCCGCGGGCCGCCTGAACGCGCACACGCCGGGGTCAGCGGGGCAGGGCCCGCAGCTTCAGCCCGCGGGGCCGGAGCGTGATGCCGATCCGGGGCCGGGTGTCCGAGCCGGGCGCGTGCTCGAACCGGTAGGCGGCGGCGATCACGGCGGTGAGCAGGGTCAGTTCGGCCATCGAGAAGTGATCGCTGGGGCACTTGCGGTTGCCGACGCCGAACGGCGCCATCGCGTGCTTCGGTACCTGGCCGCCGCGCCCCGGCAGCCACCGGTCGGGGTCGAACTCCTCGTGCCGGTCGAACGAGCGCCGGTCGCGCTGGACCGCGTACGGGCTGTAGATCACGTCCGCCCCGGCCGGGATGCGGTACCCGCCGAGGTCGGTCTCGGCAACCGAACGGCGGGTCAGAATCCAGACGGCGGGATACAGCCGCATTGTCTCGACGACCACATTCGCGGTGTACGTCAGTTCCCGGACGTCCTCGAATGCGACCGGGCGGTCACCGACGACCCTTTTCACCTCGTCGCCGATCTTGTCGGCCAGTTCCGGATGCTCGGTGAGCACCAGGAGTAGCGACATGAGCACGGAACCGACGGTTTCACTGCCGGGGGTGAGGATGGCGATGACCTGATCGTGGATCTCCTGTTCCCCGATGGGCTCGCCATTCTCGTCCGTCGCGTCCAGCAGAGCCGTCAGCAAATCGTCCGGTTTCTGTCCGCTCGCCCGCCGGTCGGCGACGATCTCGTCCACCAGGAGATGCAGATCGGCCAGTGCCCGGTTGAATTCGCGGTTGCTCGGCACGGGGATCCGGTAAAGCGGTCCGAGCGGGACGACCATGCGCTGGTACATGCCGCTGAAGAGGGTGGCGAGGTCGGCGCAGATGCGGTCGGCCCGGTCGTCCATGTAGCTGCCGCGCATCAGGCAACGCGCGGAGATCCGCACGGCCACCCGGAACGACTCGGTGGTGACGTCGAGGACCTGCCCGGAACGCCACCGCTCCACCAGCGCGTACGCCTCCTCGGCCATGACCGGCCCGTAGGCGGGGATCGCGTCGAGCCGGAAGGCGGGCTGGATGGTGCGCCGCTGCCGCCGGTGCATCGGGCCGTTGGCGGTGGCCACCCCCTCCTTGCCGAGCAGGCTCTCCAGGGACTCCCAGAGCGGCCCGGCGATGATGTAGTCGGGACTGAGGGCCAGTGCTCCGGTCAGGTGCGGGGCGGTGACGGCGTACACCGTCTTGGGGCCGAGGCGGATGCGGACCACGTCACCGTCGTCGCGGAGCCGGGCCATGAAGCCCAGGGGGTCGCGGACCAGTTGCGGACCGTGGCCGAGCAGTGGCAGACCACCGCCGGCGACGGGTGGTTCCCGCAGGGTTCCCGCCACCGTCGTGGGGCGGGAGTTGACGGACTCGACGCTCATTACTCACCTGCCGCTTCGTTGCTGACGTACGGTGGCGTGGATCGGTCGTCCCAGCTGTCGACCGCGTACCGGCCGGACTCGTGGTGGAACCAGTAGACGGAACTGAACCAGTTCCGCATGTTGCCCACACAGGTGCGCACGGCGATACCGAGTTCTTTTCCGCGTACGGTCCCGTCGGCCAGGCCGTCGGCGAACCGCAGGGCCTCCCCCTCGGCCACCATGAATTCGACCACGCATTCCTGTATGCGGTTCCTGAGTTCCGCCGTCGCTTCTTCCAGGGTCATTTCGTCATGTGTGATGAGGCTGATTCCGAGATTATGGACCTCGCCGCCCGCCAATTCCTTGGAAAGCGAGCAGAGGTCGTTGTACCAGGCGGCGAATTCCTGGCTCAGCAGCGCCGCACGACGATAGGACGGGTGTTTCCGTACGGCGGGCGGGAGTTCGCATCCGGCACTGGCCTCCAGCAAGTCCGTCCAGATCCAGTGCGCGAAGGTGAGGCGGCGCAGCGCCAGGTACTCCTCGACGCCGGGGACGATGCCGTGGGTCCGGTTGTGGAACTCCCGGTCGTAGGCGTCGATCACCGCGTGGAAGTGCCGGGCGAACCGGGCGTTCCACGTCCCCGGCAGGATCGCGTACAGCCGCCCCACGCTGTCCGCGAAGGCGGCGACCAGCGCGTCCTCGTGGTGCAGGTGACTTCGGGGGGAGTCGAGTGCCGTGTGCAGCCGGTCCCGCAGCCGCCGCCAGGCGCCGGCCCGGCCGTGGACCACGTACCGGTCGTGCCGGTCGTCCCAGACGAAGAACCAGGCGCTGTAGTCCGCTATCGCCTGGAGGACCTCGTCGGGGGCGCCCAGGTAGTAGCCGGCCATGAGGTCCGTGTAGCACAGGCCATCGGCATACTCCTCCACCGTGTCCACGGGCATCAGCCGCTTTTCCAGCAGCCAGGCGCGGGTCTTCTCCTGAAGCTTTGGCCAATACTCATGGAGCCGCCGGGGAAATGCCGCCTCGATCAGAGGGAGCCGGAGCGCGGGTGGGACCGCGATCGCGGTCGGTGTCGCTGTGGTGCCGGTTGGGAAAGCAAGCATGGACTAGCCCCTCTCAGCCGCCGGTGGCGCACTGCTCCCGCTTGCCGAGTGTGCGCCGTTACGTAGCAACGCCCTCCCATTCAGCCCTACAACTGACTGGAATGGGAACGGATTCGCCTCATTCGCTACGGGCGGTGCCGGAATTCTCCTGGTGTGTGGCGGCTTCCGGGGCGGACACGCGAACGGCGCCTGTTCCGGGGGGTGTTCCAGGACAGACGCCGTTCGAAGGAGAGGGGTGGGGCAGGTGGTCCGTGTCAGTCGTTGGCGACCACGGGGTAGCGGGGTTCGTTCTCGGCCATCTGCCGCAGCGCGTCCTTGCGCTCCCGCTTCGACAGCCGGTCGATGTAGAGGTACCCGTACAGGTGGTCGGTCTCGTGCTGGAGGCAGCGCGCGAAGTAGCCGGTGCCCCGCACCTTGACCGGGTTGCCCTTCTCGTCCTGCCCGGTCACCTCGGCGTAGTCGGGGCGGGCGAGCGGCGCGTACGCGGTCGGCACGGACAGGCAGCCCTCGTTGCTGTCGTCCAGGCGGCGCCGCTCGGCGGGCAGCTCGACCAGCTTGGGGTTGCAGACGACCCCGACGTGCCGGACGCCCTCGTCGTCGGGGCAGTCGTAGACGAAGACCTTGAGGTCGACACCGATCTGGTTGGCGGCGAGGCCGACGCCCTCGGCGGTGCGCTGGCTGGCGAACATGTCCGCGACGAGCTGCTGGAACTCCTCGCCGAAGTCGGTGACGTCCTTGCACTCCTTGTGCAGCACCGGGTTCCCGACCACCGTGATGGGCCGCGAGGTCCCGCGCTCCCGCCAGGCGGCCTCACGCTCCTCGCAGTCCTCCGTGTCGACGACGTACCCCTCGTCATCCACGGGAAGCACGCCCACGTGCTGCTGATCGGTGTCCTGCTGCGCCATGACGGACGTACGCCTTCCTCAGTGAAACCCGGGTCTGATGCTTGATACAGGGTAAAGGGGAACGCGCCCCGGCAGGGGCGCGGGGAACGGCGCGCTCAGCCACCCACGCACAGGCGCCTAACAGACTTCCTCGAGATCCCGCCAGTCCCTCGAATCCGGACTGTCCGCGACCCACCCGTCCAGGAGCCCCCGCACCAGCGAAGCCGGCGCGGCCACCCCGCACTCCCGCTCCGGCACCCACAGCTGCCCGTCCGTCCGGTGCCCCAGCGGCCCCGGATGCCCCGGCTCGCTGTGGTCGTGCGGGTCGAGGTGCTCCCCGTCGCCCTCGTCGGACGGCATCCGCGACTCCGAGCACATCCGGCACAGCAGCCGTACCGACGACGACCAGTCCTCCGCCGCGAACCCGGCGTCGGCGGCCAGTTGCTCCAGCGCGTCCCGGTCCGCCTCGGTCGCCGCCTCCAGCAGGACGACCCAGGTCGGCACGGGCGACGGCGCCCACAGCTCGATCTCGTCGAAGACGGGGTAGGCGTGCCCGGCGGCGGTGGTCCGCTCGCCGTGCGGGACGCCGTCGTGCAGCACGACCTCGCCCCAGCGCCGCCCGGACGACGGCAGCGGGATCGACAGCACCTCGACGCGGGCGGGGTCGAGCCGCCGTCCCCACACGACCTCGGCCTCCCCCTCGGGGGAGAGCCGTACGGCCGCGCTGCCCAGTTCCATGCCGAGCGGCTCACCGGAGTCGGTCGCGGCGCCCGGGGGCCGCAGCCCGTACGCCTGCCAGGCGCGACGGGCCAGCGGCCAGTCCTGGAGGGCGGTCGCGGCGATGCCGACGTTCCACCAGTCGGGGGCGCCGGTGTCCCGGTCGAGGAGGGCGACCGCCCGCAGGCCGGCCGTCCTGGCCTGCTCCCAGTCGTGCCGGAACTTGTGCAGCAGGGCGAGGTTGAACCATGACTCCGACAGCCAGGGCTCCAGATCGGCGGCCCGCGTCAGCAGCGCCCCCGCGTCCTCGTACCTGCCGTCGCCGATCAAGGTGAACGCACGGTCGGTGGCCTGCCGCCAGGAGGCGGAGGGCCGGTGCCGTCCCTTGCCGAAGATCCTCACGATTCCCGCCTGCCAGTTCCGTTCTGTGGGCTGGCTGTGCCTTTTCCGCCCCCCGGACACCCTCTCCTGCGCATCAAACCACGTACGGCTGGAGGGGCGCTCATTACCCATGGGTTACCCAGCCGCGCGGGAGGTAAGACCGCGGCGGGGCACGGCGAGCGACCTCGCCGTGCCCCGCCGGTCGGCACGCTCGGGTGATGCGGGGCGCCTCAGGTCTCCTGGGACGCCGGGGGCGCCGCCGAGACGTCGTGGTCGGGGACGGCCTCCCCGGACCGGATCAGCTCCAGCCGGCCCATGACCTTGGAGCGGAGGTCACCGGGCACGTCGTCCTGCCCGCAGCACCGCTTCACCAGTTTCTTCACGGCCTGCTCGAGCCCGTACTTCTCCAGGCACGGCGAGCACTCCTCGAAGTGCGTCTCGAACTTCGTGCACTCCGTGTCCGGCATCTCCTTGTCGAGGAACTCGTAGAGATGATCGAGGATCTCGCTGCACTCCGTCTCGTGCGGCTCTCCGCAGCTCATGACCCCGAGCCTTTCGCTTCGTTCGACTCTCCGGCGCCGGCGGGGACCAGTCCGCGGTCGCGGGCGTAGTCCTCCAGCATGCCGCGCAGCTGACGGCGCCCCCGGTGCAGCCGTGACATCACGGTGCCGATGGGCGTCCCCATGATGTCCGCGATCTCCTTGTAGGCAAAGCCCTCGACATCCGCCAGATACACGGCGATGCGGAACTCCTCGGGGATCGCCTGGAGCGCCTGCTTCACGTCCGAGTCGGGCAGGTGGTCGAGCGCCTGCGACTCCGCGGAGCGCAGGCCGGTCGACATGTGCGACTCGGCGCGGGCGAGCTGCCAGTCCTCGATCTCCTCGGCCGCGCTGCGCTGCGGTTCACGCTGCTTCTTGCGGTACGAGTTGATGAAGGTGTTGGTGAGGATCCGGTAGAGCCATGCCTTGAGGTTGGTGCCCTCGCGGAACTGGTGGAAGGACGCGTACGCCTTGGCGTACGTCTCCTGCACGAGGTCCTCGGCGTCCGCCGGGTTGCGCGTCATGCGCAGCGCCGCCGAGTACATCTGGTCGAGGAACTCGAGCGCGTCCCGCTCGAAGCGCGCGCTGCGCTCCGCGGTCGTCTCCGCTCCAGCGCCGCCCCGGCCCTCGGGCTGCTCCGCCTGGCCGTTGTCGGTCCCTGCGTCGGTACCGGTGACCGGACCCACCTCCTCCAATGCCGTCACGGAACCGAATCCGGCCCCGCTCGAATCGGAGGATAGACGACTTCCCGGTCCGCCCGCCGCCCGGACAGGGGCGGTCCTCGCCGCGTGCAGCACCGACCACTCAAGGTCAGGACGACTGCCACGGGCCGGGCAGATGGTGAAACCCATGCGGCGGACTTCCTCTCTACGGCGTCCCTGCTGGCGGCACCAGCACGTTCGCCTGGCACAACAGTCGTGCGGCACCGCTCATTCCCGGCCGTTCAGGCCAGTGACCCGGTCCACTCCAGGACGGCGTCGGTGAGCAGCGCGAGCGCCTCGTCCTGGCCGGCCGGGGCCCGCTTGGGGACGGCGAAGCCATGGTCGCCGCAGGCCACCTCGACCAGGTCGTGGGGTCCCTCGGGGAACTCGGCGGGCCTGCCGAACGGATCGTTGCCGCCCTGGACGACGAGGGTGGGCACGCCGGCGCCGAGCATCTCGTCGGCGCGGGACTTCTCCGGCCTGCCCGGCGGGTGCAGCGGGAAGGCGAGGGCGAGCACGGCCCGCGCGCCCAGCTCGGCGGCGGTACGGCAGGCCACGCGGGCGCCGGCGCTGCGGCCCCCGGCGATCACCGGCGGGCCGGGTGCGGCGAGCGCGGGCCAGACGCCCCGCCAGCCGGCGTCCAGGGTCTTCGGCGCGGGGGCCAGCTTCTTGCCGGCCACCCGCCAGGGCTGTTCGACGAGGGCGACGCTCACGCCGTGCGCGGGCAGGGCGGCGGCGAGCGCCCGCAGGTCGCGGGCCTCGATGCCGCCGCCGGCGCCGTGGCCGAGGGCCAGGACCAGCCGCGCGTCCCGGGCGGAGTGCCAGGTGACGCGGGCGGTCCCCGCTTCCGTCTCGGTGGTCTCTTCCGTCACCGTCACATCAGGGGTCACGTCAGAAGAGTGTGCCCTCCTCGGGCCCCTCCAGCTCCTTCAGCAGCTCCGGCCCGTTGTTGCGGACGTTGCTGACGGCGGTGGTGACCGGGTACGCCCGCATCAGCCCCGCGGGCGGCGGCGCGAGCAGCCCGCGCAGTTCCGCCGGGTCGGTACGGGCCGGGTCGAGCCAGGCGTCCCAGCGGTCCGGGGTGAGCATCAGCGGCATCCGGGGGTGGATGTCGGCGAGGGCGCGCGGGCCCTCGGCGGGGGCGACGGCGAGCGGGGCCGTCTCGGCCTCCGTGGTGATCACCGAGCAGGTCACCCACCAGGCCGAGGGGTGGTCGTCGGGCAGGGTGCGGTCCCGCCAGAACTCGTAGAGCCCGGCCATCGCGAAGACCGATCCGTCGGCCGGTGTCACGAAGTACGGCTGCTTGCGCGGCCGCTTCTTCTTGCCCTCGACCTCCAGGTCGCGCTCCTGTTCGCCGGTGACCCACTCGTAGTAGCCGTCGGCGGGCAGGATGCAGCGGCGGGTGGCGAAGGCGCGGCGGTAGGAGGGCTTCTCGTGCACGGTCTCGGCCCGCGCGTTGATCATCCGGGCGGCGCCCTCGGGCGTCTTGGACCAGGAGGGGACCAGCCCCCACCTCAGCTTCCGCAGCTGCCGAACCGGCCGGGGGTCGCCGGCGTCCTTCAGGGGGCGGTCGAGGACGGCGTAGACCTCTTTCGTGGGGGCCACGTTGTAATCGGGCTCCAGAACCGTCTCCGTGGGCTCCCACTTCTCGATCTCGAAGACTCCTGCGAGATCCTCGGGTCCACGACTCGCCGCATACCGTCCGCACATACGTGCAACACTGCCAGATTCCACCGGACCGGAGGGGCCCTCACCGCAGATGGACAGCACCACAGCCACCTCGCTCTGGGACGAGGTCACCGGCACCCAGCCCGATCCCGGCCTGTGGGTGGTGATCGCCACCCTGGTCGCCGCGCTGGCGGTCGTCGTGCCCCACCGGCCCTGGCGGATAGCCCGCAACGCCGTCACCATCGCCCACGAGGGCGGGCACGGACTGGTGGCGCTGCTCACCGGCCGGCGGCTCACCGGCATCCGCCTGCACTCGGACACCAGCGGCCTGACCGTCAGCCGGGGAAAGCCGACCGGCCTCGGCATGATCCTCACCGCGGCGTCCGGCTACACCGCTCCCCCGCTGCTGGGCCTGGGCGGCGCCGCGCTGCTGGGCGCGGGCCGCATCACGCTGCTGCTGTGGCTGGCGACCGCGCTGCTGCTCGCCCTGCTGGTGATGATCCGCAACGCCTACGGGGCGCTGACGGTCCTGCTCGCCGGCGGCGCCTTCGTCCTGGTGTCCTGGCTGGCCGGGCCGCAGGTGCAGGCGGCGTTCGCGTACGCGGTGGTGTGGTTCCTGCTGCTCGGCGGGGTCCGCCCGGCCTTGGAGCTCCAGGCGAAGCGGTCCCGGGGAGGCGCCGGGGACTCCGACGCGGACCAACTGGCCCGGCTGACGCACGCGCCGGCGGGGGTCTGGTTCTTCCTGTTCCACATGGTGTCGCTGTGCTCGCTGATCGGCGGGGGACGCTGGCTGCTGGAGCTGTGAACCGGGCCGTCCGGGACGCCTTCGCGGTGAGATCGAACGCATATATGCGCGGCACCTACCATGCCGGTGTTTCGGTCAGGTTTCGACACTTTTGATCACGATCTCCGATCGCTCTCAGCCACTAAAGTGGCCTTCATGACGCTGAACCCCGCGCACACCGCCCTCTGGTCCGCCCCGCACGCGAGCGGAGCCGTCGATGCGACCGTCCACGTGCCCGGGTCCAAATCGGTCACCAACCGGGCCCTGGTGCTGGCCGCCCTCGCCTCCGAGCCCGGCTGGCTGCGCCGCCCGCTGCGCTCCCGCGACACCCTGCTGATGGCGGGCGCGCTGCGCGAGCTGGGCGTGGGGATCGAGGAGGGCGTCGGGCCGGACGGCACCGGTGAGTTCTGGCGCGTCATCCCGGCCGGCCTGCGCGGCCCGGCCACCGTCGACGTCGGCAACGCCGGCACCGTGATGCGCTTCCTGCCCCCGGTCGCCACCCTCGCCGACGGCCCGGTCCGTTTCGACGGCGACCCGCGCTCCTATGAGCGTCCGCTGCACGGTGTGATCGACGCGCTGCGCGCGCTCGGCGCCCGGATCGACGACGACGGCCGGGGCGCGCTGCCGCTGACGGTGCACGGCGGCGGCGCCCTGGAGGGCGGCCCGGTGGCGATCGACGCCTCCTCCTCCTCCCAGTTCGTCAGCGCCCTGCTGCTCTCCGGCCCGCGCTTCAACCAGGGCGTCGAGGTCCGGCACACGGGCTCCGCGCTCCCCTCCATGCCGCACATCCGGATGACCGTCGACATGCTGCGCGCGGTCGGCGCCCAGGTCGACACCCCGGAGTCGGGCGGCGAGCCCAACGTCTGGCGGGTCACCGCGGGTGCCCTGCTCGGCCGCGACCTGACCATCGAGCCGGACCTCTCCAACGCCCAGCCGTTCCTCGCGGCGGCGCTGGTCACCGGCGGCCGGGTCACCGTCCCGGACTGGCCGGCCCGCACCACCCAGCCCGGCGACCGGCTGCGCGAGATCTTCACCGAGATGGGCGGCTCCTGCGAACTGACCGACCACGGGCTGGTGTTCACCGGTTCGGGGGCCGTGCACGGCATCGACGTGGACCTCTCCGAGGTCGGCGAGCTGACCCCGGGCATCGCGGCCGTCGCCGCCCTCGCGGACTCCCCCTCGACCCTGCGCGGCGTCGCCCACCTGCGCCTGCACGAGACGGACCGGCTGGCCGCGCTCACCAAGGAGATCAACGAGCTGGGCGGTGACGTCACCGAGACCGCCGACGGCCTGCACATCCGCCCGCGTCCGCTGCACGGCGGCACCTTCCACACCTACGAGGACCACCGCATGGCCACCGCCGGCGCGATCCTCGGCCTGGCGGTGAAGGACGTGACGATCGAGAACGTGGCGACGACGGCGAAGACCCTGCCGGACTTCCCCGAGCTGTGGACCGGGATGCTCGGGGCCTAGGGACGCGGGACAAGCCATGCGCCGCTACGGCAAGCACACCGACGAGGACGACATCCGCACCCGTCCGGGCCGCCGCAACACCCGGCCCCGGACCACCATCCGCCCCAAGCACGAGGACGCCGCCGAGGGCATGGTCCTCACCGTCGACCGGGGCCGGCTGACCTGCCTGGTCGGGGACCGTACGGTCCTGGCGATGAAGGCCAGGGAGCTGGGCCGCAAGGCGGCGGTGGTCGGTGACCGGGTCGCCCTCGTCGGCGACCTGTCCGGCAAGAAGGACACCCTGGCGCGGATCGTCCGCATCGAGGAGCGCACCTCGGTGCTGCGCCGCACCGCGGACGACGACGACCCCTTCGAGCGGGTGGTCGTCGCCAACGCCGACCAGCTCGCCATCGTCACCGCCCTCGCCGACCCCGAGCCGCGCCCCCGGCTGATCGACCGCTGCCTGGTCGCGGCGTTCGACGGCGGTCTGACCCCGCTGCTGGTGATGACCAAGTCGGACCTGGCCCCGCCGGACAAGCTCCTGGAGCTGTACGGCGCCCTGGACATCCCCCATGTCGTCACCAGCCGCGAGGAACTGGAGACCGGGGACGCCGCCGAGCGGGTCCGCGACCATCTCACCGGCAAGATCACGGCGTTCGTCGGCCACTCCGGCGTCGGCAAGACGACGCTGGTCAACGCGCTGGTCCCGGACGACCGGCGCCGCTCGACCGGTCATGTCAACGCGGTGACGGGGCGCGGCCGGCACACCACCACCTCGGCGCTCGCGCTGCCGCTGGCGGCCCCCGACAGCTGGGTCGTCGACACTCCGGGCGTACGGTCGTTCGGGCTGCACCACGTCGACCCGTCGCGTGTGATCCACGCCTTCCCCGACCTGGAGCCGGGCACGGCGGGCTGCCCCCGCGCGTGCAGCCACGACGAGCCGGACTGCGCGCTGGACGACTGGGTGGCCGGGGGGCACGCGGACCCGGCGCGGCTGTACTCGCTGCGCCGGCTGCTCGCGACACGGGAGCGCACGGAGGGCGACTGACCTTCGCGTTGTTTGCGCTCCCCCGGCGCCGGTAAGTGCATAATCGCACCAAGCCGGAACCAAGCGCGAGCAAAAGCCCGGCGAAGCGGTCACGGAACCTTGGATCTACGGGAGGACCACCCATGGCGTGGCTGCTGGTCATAGTGGCCGGGTTGCTGGAGACCGGATTCGCCGTCTGCCTCAAGCTGTCGCACGGCTTCACCCGGCTCTGGCCCACCATCGCCTTCGCCGCCTTCGCGCTGGGCAGCTTCGGCCTGCTGACCCTCTCCCTGAAGAAGCTCGACGTGGGTCCGGCGTACGCGGTGTGGACCGGCATCGGCGCGGCCGGCACCGCAATCTACGGGATGATCTTCCTCGGCGACCTGGTGTCGACGCTGAAGATCGTCTCGATCAGCCTGGTCATCCTCGGCGTCATCGGCCTCCAGCTCTCCGGCTCCTCGCACTGAGCCACCGAGCCGCGAAGGCGCCAAGGCGCCGGGCCACTGATCCGGTACGGCCGTCAGGGCGCCGGCCGCCCCGGCAGTACCGTCCGCACGAGGTCGGCGACACGGCCCTCGGCCGGGGGCGCGGTCACGCAGGACAGGGCGAGCCGGACGACGAGTTCACAGGCTCGGGAGAGGTCGGTGGTCTCCGCCGGCGCGCTGCCGGACAGGGTCGCCGCGGCGCGGTCGCGCACCAGCACCACCAGCTCCCCGGGTGAGGGCAGCGGCCCGTCCGCCCGGCGCTGGGCGGGGACCACGGAGGTGGACGGCACCGCCGCGAGCGCCGGCGCGGGCAGCCGCGGCTCCCAGCATCCGGTGAGCAGGGCCCGTACCAGCGCGCTCCGGCGGGCCGCCGACGTGGTCCACTCGGCGGTCGCGGTGAGCTGCTCCCGCGGGTCCCCGGCGCCGGCGAGGACCCGTTCCACCCCGGCGAGGAAACCGTCCGCCTCCCTGCGCACCAGCGCCCGCCCGAGCCCCTCCTTGCTGCCGAACTCGTTGTACAGCGTCTGCCGGGACACCCCGGCGGAGGCGGCCACGTCCACCATGCGCACGGCGGACCAGGGCTGGCGGGCCAGCGCCGCGCCGGCGGCGTCGAGCAGGGACTCCCGCGCTCCAGGCATCTTCGCCTCCCCAGGGGCGAGCGGCTCCGCTCACAGGTTTGACGCGCCCGGGAACACTGTCAAGAGGCCGCTCACCACCGGGACTTCCCCCACCCCGGCCGCCCCTGGTGGCTGCGCCGGGTCCGTGCCGGATACGGTTGCCGCATGCCGGACTACCTCGACGACCTCCGTCTCGCCCACGTCCTCGCGGACGCCGCCGACGCGACGACCATGGACCGTTTCAAGGCCCTCGACCTCAAGGTCGAGACCAAGCCGGACATGACGCCGGTCAGCGAGGCGGACAAGGCGGCCGAGGAACTGCTGCGCGGGCATCTCCAGCGCGCCCGCCCGCGCGACGCGGTCCTCGGGGAGGAGTACGGCGTCGAGGGCACCGGTCCGCGCCGCTGGGTGATCGACCCGATCGACGGCACCAAGAACTACGTCCGGGGCGTCCCGGTGTGGGCCACGCTGATCTCCCTCATGGAGGCGGGCGAGGGCGGCTACCAGCCGGTGGTGGGTGTGGTCTCCGCCCCGGCGCTGGGCCGCCGCTGGTGGGCCGCGAAGGGCAACGGCGCCTTCTCCGGACGCAGTCTGACCTCGGCCTCCCGGCTGCGCGTCTCGCGGGTGTCCGGGCTCTCCGACGCGTCCTTCGCCTACTCCTCGCTCGGCGGCTGGGAGGAGCGGGGGCGGCTGGACGGCCTCCTGGACCTGAGCCGCAAGGTGTGGCGCACGCGCGCGTACGGCGACTTCTGGCCGTACATGATGGTCGCCGAGGGGGCGGTCGACTTCTGCGCCGAGCCGGAGCTGTCCCTGTGGGACATGGCCGCGCCGGCGATCGTGGTGACGGAGGCCGGCGGCACCTTCACCGGGCTCGACGGCCGGCCGGGCCCGCACAGCGGCGACGCGGCCGCGTCGAACGGACTGCTCCACGACGAGCTGCTCCGCCACCTCGGCGGACGGCACTGACGGCCCTCTTGTTTGCCCGCTCTTTGCCTGCCACCCTGAGAGTCCCCCTCCTTGTGAACTTGTGAATCCATGAACTAGCTCATGGATTGACCCGGAGGGGCCTTCGGGACTCACCAGGAGGTGGCTCCACCCATGCTCGTCCGCGACGCCATGAGCACGGTCGTCCTCACCATCGGCCCCGACCACACCCTGCGCCAGGCCGCCGCCCTGATGGCCGCCCGGCGGGTGGGCGCGGCCGTCGTCCACGATCCTCACGCCGAGCAGATCGGCATCCTCACCGAACGCGACATCCTCGTCTCCCTCGGCCGGGGCCAGGACCCGGACGCCGAGCGCACCCATGCCCACACCACCGGTGACGTGGTCTTCGCCGCGCCGTCCTGGACACTGGAGGAGGCGGCCGGCGCGATGACCCGCGGCGGCTTCCGCCACCTGATCGTCCTTGACCGCGGCGAGCCGGCGGGCATCGTCTCGGTCCGCGACATCATCCGCTGCTGGGTGCCGGCCCGGGTACCCGCCTGACCACGACGGAACGGGCCGGGTCCCCGGTGAAGGGGAGCCCGGCCCGCCGCCACGACAAGCGGTCCAGTGCTGTCAGCCGCGCAGGGCCTGGACCGCGGCCTCCAGCCGCTTGCCGAAGTCGGGGTCCGCCTGGCGGAAGTTGTTGATCGCGCGCTCGACGATGTCCTCGCGCGAGACCTGGGAGATGCCGCCCGCCAGGTTGGCGACCAGGCGCTCCTTCTCGTCCTCCGTCATGAGCCGGTAGAGGTTGCCCGCCTGGACGAAGTCGTTGTCCTCGGTGTGCACCGGGGCGACGGTCTCGCCGGTGACACCGGTGACCGCGACCGGCTGCCACAGCGCGCGGTCCGTCTGGTGCGGGCCGCCGAAGCTGTTCGGCTCGTAGTTCTTCGCGCCCTTGTGCCGGCCGTCGTACAGGTAGCCGTCACGGGAGTGGGTGCGCGCCTCGGTGGCGTGCGGGCGGTTCACCGGCAGGTGGTCGGCGTTGATGCCGACGCGGTAGCGGTGGGCGTCGCCGTAGGCGAAGAGGCGGCCCTGGAGCATCTTGTCCGGGGACGGGCCGATGCCGGGCACGAAGTGCGCCGGGGAGAAGATCGACTGCTCGACCTCGGCGAAGATGTTCTCCGGGTTCCGGTTCAGCTCCATCTTGCCGAACCAGTGGATCGGGTAGTCCGCGTGCGGCCAGACCTTGGTGAGGTCGAACGGGTTGAAGCGGTAGGTCGCCGCCTCGGCCACCGGCATGATCTGCACGCCGACCGTCCAGGACGGGTAGTCGCCGCGCTCGATGGCCTCGCGCAGGTCGCGCTGGTGGGAGTCGGGGTCCTTGCCCGCGAGGATCTCGGCCTCCTCGGCGGTCAGGTTCTTGATGCCCTGGTCCGTCTTGAAGTGGTACTTCACCCAGAAGGCCTCGCCGGCCTCGTTGTTCCACTGGTAGGTGTGCGACCCGAAGCCGTCCATGTGCCGGTAGGAGGCCGGGATGCCGCGGTCGCCGTGCAGCCAGGTCACCTGGTGCGTCGACTCGGGCGACAGGCTCCAGAAGTCCCAGACGTTGTCCGCCTCCTGCGAGCCCGTGTACGGGTCGCGCTTCTGGGTGTGGATGAAGTCGGGGAACTTGATGGCGTCCTTGATGAAGAACACCGGGGTGTTGTTGCCGACGAGGTCGTAGTTGCCCTCCTCGGTGTAGAACTTCACCGCGAAACCGCGCGGGTCGCGCACCGCGTCCGCCGCGCCCAGGTTGCCGGCCACGGTGGAGAAGCGGAGGAAGACCTCGGTCTCCTTGCCGACCTCGGAGAGGAAGGCGGCACGGGTGTACGGGGTGACGTCCGCGGTGACCTTGAAGGTGCCGTAGGCGCCGGCGCCACGGGCGTGCACGACGCGCTCCGGGATGCGCTCGCGATTGAAGTGGGCCAGCTTCTCCAGGAGGAGCTGGTCCTGGACGAGCACGGGGCCACCGACACCGGCCGTCTCGCTGTTCTGGTTGTCGGATACCGGAGCTCCGGCCTCCGTAGTGAGCGGTCCCTGAGTCACGTGGGCCTCCTGCGCCATTTCTGCTGTACCTGTCCCTTGGCCGAAGCCGTAGCCGATCCTACAATGGACAATGTCTAAGTCAAGTAAGGCTCCAAAGTCACACTGGTTCGGGACCTGGCTCCCCTGGCTGTTAGGCTGGTTGGCATGAGTGACCTACTGGAACGGCTGCGTGGACGTGGATGGCGCATGACCGCCCAGCGGCGCGTCGTGGCCGAGGTCCTGGACGGCGAGCACGTCCATCTGACGGCCGACGAGGTGCACGCCCGGGCCGTGACGAAGCTGCCCGAGATCTCCCGGGCCACCGTCTACAACACCCTGGGCGAGCTGGTCTCGCTCGGCGAGGTGCTGGAGGTGGCGACGGACAAGCGCGCCAAGCGCTACGACCCGAACGCGCACCGGCCGCACCACCACTTGGTCTGCGCCCAGTGCGGCGCCATCCGGGACGTCCACCCGTCCGGCAATCCGCTGGCCGACCTCCCCGACTCGGAGCGCTTCGGCTTCACGGTGTCGGACGTCGAGGTCACCTACCGCGGCATCTGCCCGAACTGCGCCGCGGCCTGAACCTGCCGCTTCCCCGGTACCGATGAGGTGCCGGGGTTTTTCGTGCCACGGGACACGCCGGCCCCGGCAACGCACCGAGGGCCGGAACCCTTTCGGATTCCGGCCCTCGGCCATCAGTAGCGGGGACAGGATTTGAACCTGCGACCTCTGGGTTATGAGCCCAGCGAGCTACCGAGCTGCTCCACCCCGCGGCGATGAATGCAACATTACGTCAAGGTCGCGGGCGGAAGCAAATCGGGTGCCGCCGGGGACGTGATGCGCCCCCGCGCGGCCGGGCGCCACAGGAGTGCGCCGCGCGCCCGCCCCGGCCGGCGCCCCTGAGCCCGACGCGCGCCTCGGTGTGAACGGCGCCCGCACCCGGCCTGTCGGACGGCGTCACGAACGGCGCCCGCGCCCGCAGATGACGGCAGTGAACGGCGCCCGCGCCGCCGCACGCCCGGCACGAGCGGCGCCCCCGCGCCCGCGAAGGACCCGCGTGGGGCGCGACGCACTCCCGCTCACGCCGACAGTTCCTCCCGCAGCGCGTCCCGCAGCCGGGCCGCCCGCCGGGCCACCTCGGTGGGTCCCAGTGTGACCGCGCGGTCGGCCCACCGCTGCCCCTCGGACAGCTCCCCGCGGCGCGCGCAGACCAGGGCGAGCCGGAGCGCCGCCCGGCCGTGACCGGCGTCGGCGGCGCGGGTCCACCACAGGGCCGCCTCCGGCTCGCTGCCCTCGCGGGCCAGCAGCAGCCCCAGGTTGAACGCGCCGTTGCGGGACCCGGCCTCGGCCGCCGCCCTGTACCAGCGGGCGGCCTCCACCACGTCGCCGCGCGCCGCGGCCAGCATGCCGACCCGGACCTGGGCGCGGCGGTGGCCCTGCCCGGCCGCCCGCTCGTACCACTCCTCGCACTCGGTCTTCTCGTGCGCCGGCTCGCCCAGCTCGTGCGCGGGCTCCGGCGGCCGGCGGGCGTCCAGCAGCGCGGCCAGCCGGTACGCCGCCTCGGCGCTGCCCGCGCCGGCCGCGCACCGCAGGTGCCGCTCGGCCTCCTGCTCGTCCCCGTCGCGCAGCCGGGCCATGCCGACCTGGAGCGCGGCCTCGGCGTGCCCGGCGGAGGCGGCCCGCTCGTACCAGCGCAGGGCCTCCTCGTCGGCGCCGCGCCCGGCGTACAGGATGCCGAGGTTGAAGGCGGCGTCCACGCTGCCCGCCTCGGCGGCCTTGGAGAACCAGGGCTCGGCACCGGTCCGGTCGCCGCTCTGGAGCAGCAGGATCGCCAGCGCGTTGGCGGCCTCCCGGTGCCCGGCGTAGGCCGCGCGCCGGTACCACTGCTCGGCCTGCTGGGTGCGGCCCTGCGCGGCGCAGAGCAGGCCGAGGTTGTACGCGCCGTTGTCGTCGCCGGCGTCCATCGCCGCCCGGTACCAGCGCTCGGCGGTCTGGTGCTCGCCCCGCTCGGCGTGCAGCGCGCCCAGCGCGTTGGCCGCGTTGCCGTCGCCGTCCTGCGCGGCGCGCAGCCACCAGACGGCGGCGCTCTCGGTGTCCCCGGCGTCGCGCAGGAGAAAGCCCAGCGCGCAGGCGGCGCGCGCCTCGCCGTCCTTGGCGGAGGTCAGGTACCAGCGCCCGGCCTCCTTCAGCTCGCCGCGCCGCTCCAGGATCGCGCCGAGGTGCAGCGCGGCCCGCCGGTGGCCGCGGGCCGCGGCCTGCCGGTACCACTGCTCGGCCTCGTCGGCCGCGCTCCGCTGCTCGCCGTCGCCACCGGTCTCCCGCGCGGCCCGCCGGTCCAGGGCGCGGGCCAGCCGGTACGCGGCCTCCCGGTGCCCCCGCTCGGCGGCCATCCGCATCCAGCGCTCGGCCGCCGTGTCACCGCGGTGTTCCAGCAGGTCGGCGAGGGCGTAGGCGCCGAGGACATGGCCCTGCTCGGCGGACTGGCGCAGCCAGTACTCGGCGGCGGGCTCGTCACCGCGCTCGCGGAAGTGGCGGCCCAGCGCGTGCGCCGCGGCGGCCGATCCGGCGACGGCGGCGATCCGCCACCAGCCGGCGGCCTCGTCGGCGTACCCGCGCTGGTGCAGCAGGACGCCCAGGTTGTTGGCGGCGGCACGGTCCCCGGCCGCGGTGGCGGCCCGCAGGTGGGGTTCGGCTCCGTCGAGATCACCGCGGCGCAGCAGCATCGACCCGAGAACACTCTTCGCCTCGACGTCACCGGCTTCGGCGGCGAGCCGCCGGCGCACCTCCTCGGCCGCCTCGTCGGCGGCCTCGGTCTCGTCCCCGGTCCCGCCGGGGCCGGATGACTGCACAAATCGCCCCGTCTCGAACAGAGTTGCCATGTCCCCCATAACGTCCATCGTCGCACCACCTGCAACCTGGGTACACCCGGTATACCGCAGTCAGTGAGGTCACTTCAGCGTTTTGTCGACATGCCCACAGAGAGACAAGTCAAACACAGATCGCCCAACTCCCGTAGGCGGCGCGGCCGTCGGGCCGGCCGGACACGCGTCCCGGCACACGACAAAGGCCCGGATCTCATGAGATCCGGGCCTTCGCGGCCGTCCACGTGCTGTGTCCGACTTCAGTAGCGGGGACAGGATTTGAACCTGCGACCTCTGGGTTATGAGCCCAGCGAGCTACCGAGCTGCTCCACCCCGCGCCGTTGTGTTCTCAACCTATCACGGCGCGGGAGGGAGGCCGACCACGGGCCGGTCAGCCGCTGTCCGGGGATGCGCTGTCGCTCGCGCTCGGTGACGGACTGGACGCGCTGTCGCCGTTCTTGCCGCCGCTGCCGCTCCGGTCCGCCTCGGCCTGGGCGTCCTCGGCCCGGCGCAGTGCCTCCTCCAGGTCCTTCTGGGCCTCGCCGTACGCCGTCCAGTCGTTCTCCTGGAGGGCCTTCTGGCCGGCGTCGAAGGCCGCCTGGGCGTCGTCGAGCGCCTGCTGGACCGTCGGGTCGCTCGACGTCGGCGGCGGTTCGGCGGTGTCGTCGCCCTCGTCCGGCGGTTCGGCCGCCGCGCTGCCCTTGCCGAAGACCTTGTCGAGGGCCTCGTCCAGGGTGTCCTCGAAGGCGGTCTGGCCGCCGTAGGTCACCAGCACCTTGCGCAGCAGCGGGTACTTGAGGCCGCCGCCGCGGACGTAGACCGGCTCCACGTAGAGCAGTCCGCCGTCGAGCGGCACCGTCAGCAGGTTGCCGTACTCCACCTCCGAGTCGCCGCCTCTGAGCAGCCTGATGGACTCGGCGATGTCCTGTTCGGAGTTGAACTGGCTCTGCACCTGTTTGGGGCCGTCGACGGTCGTGCTGGTCGGCAGTTTCAGGATTCTGATCTTGCCGTAGCCGCTGGTGCCCGCCTCGGCGTCGACCGCCATGAACGCGCTGAGGTTGTCCCGCCCGTTGGGCGTGAACGTGGTCGTCAGCGAGAACGACTGCTGGTCCTGGTCGGGCATCTTCATGCTCAGGTAGTACGGCGGCACCGCGTCGCCCGACTTGTTGGTCGGGTCCCCCGGCACCTGCCAGACCTCGCTGCCGCTGAGGAACGTCTCGGCGTCCTCCACGTGGTAGCGGCTGAGCAGCTCGCGCTGGACCTTGAACAGGTCCTGCGGGTAGCGCAGATGGGCCATCAGGGCGCCGGAGATCTCCGACTTGGGCTGCACCGTGTCGGGGAACGCCTTCATCCAGGTCTTGAGGACCGGGTCCTGGGTGTCCCACTGGTAGAGCTTGACCTCGCCGGTGTACGCGTCGACGGTCGCCTTCACCGAGTTGCGGATGTAGTTGACCTGGTTCTGCTGGGCGACCACCGCGCGGTTGTCGTTGGTCGCGGTCAGCGAGTCGGCGGTGGTGTCGCCGAGAGTGGTGCGCGAGGCGTACGGATAGCCGTTGGTGGTCGTGTAGGCGTCCACGATCCACTGGATGCGGCCGTCCACCACCGCCGGGTAGGCGTCGCCGTCGATGGTCAGCCAGGGCGCGACCGCCTCGACGCGGTCCTTCGGGGTGCGGTTGTAGAGGATCTTCGAACCGTCGCCGATCGCCCCGGAGTAGAGGATCTGCGGCTCGTTCAACGCCACCGCGTACGCCGCCCGGTTGACCGGGTTGGAGAGGTCGACCCCGCCGTCACCCTTGTAGCTGGTGGTCTTCTCCCCGCTGTCGTCGGAGTAGTCGATCTCCTTCTGGGGACCGCCGACGATGGAGTACGTGCTGGTCTTCTCGCCGTAGTAGATCCGCTGCTCGTACGTGCCGAGGTCGCCCTTGGAGGGCAGGTTGGACTCGGTGAAGACCGGGCGGCCCTCGGGGTCGACCTCGGTGCCCCTGGCGGCGACCACACCGAAGCCGTGGGTGTAGCGGAAGTGGTTGTTGATCCAGTTCTGCTTGTCGACGCCCGCCAGGTTCAGCTCACGCAGGCCGATGACCGTGTCCTGGTCCGAGCCGTCCTTGCTGTAGCGGTCGACGTCCAGGTTGGTCGGGAAGGCGTAGTACTTCCGCATCTGCTGGAGCTGCTGGAACGTCGGCGAGACGATGTTCGGGTCCATGATGCGGATGCTGGCGGTGTCGGAGACGTCGTCGCGCAGCCGCGTCAGGTCCTTGGTGTCGCTCTTGCCGTCGTACTCGGTGACCTCGGTGCCGTCGATGCCGTACGCGTCCCGGGTCGCCGCCAGGTTCTTCTCGACGTACGGCGCCTCCTTGGCCTGCTCGTTCGGCTGGACCTGGAACTTCTGCACGATCGCCGGGTAGAGGCCGCCGATCAGGATGGCGGAGAGCACCATCAGGCCGAAGCCGATCACCGGGAGCTGCCAGGTGCGCCGCCAGATGGTGGCGAAGAACAGCAGGGCGCAGATGACGGCGATGCAGAACAGGATCGTCTTGGCCGGCAGATAGGCGTTGGCGTCGACGTACCGCAGGCCCGTCCAGTTGTCGGTGGCCTTGAAGTCACTGGACTTCACCGCCAGTCCGTAGCGGTCCAGCCAGTACGCCACCGCCTTCAGGGCGACGAAGATGCCGATCAGCACGGACAGGTGGCCGGTGGCCGCTCCCGTGGCGCGGGCGCCGGGGCTGGTGACGCGCAGCCCGCCGTACAGGTAGTGCGTCAGCGCGGCGGCGATCACGGAGATGATCACGGCGGCGAAGCCGAAGCCGAGCAGGAACCGGTACCAGGGCAGGTCGAAGGCGTAGAAGGCCACGTCCAGCTTGAACTGGGGGTCCTTCTGGCCGAACGGCACGCCGTTGACCCACATCAGCCACGTGCGCCACTGGCCGGCCGCCGAGGCACCGGCGATCAGGCCGACCAGGGCGGTGATGCCGAGCAGCAGCCACTTCTTGTAGGGCGCGATGCCCATCCGGTACCGGTCGAGGTTCTGCTGCTCCATCGACATGGCGCTCAGCGGCGGGCGCATGCGGTGGGCCAGCCAGATGTTGAACCCCACGGCGAGGGCCATCAGCAGGCCGAAGACGAAGAACAGTCCGATCTTCGTCCACAGGGTCGTGGTGAACACCGACGAGTAGTCGACCGACCGGTACCAGAGCCAGTCCGTCCAGAAGCCCGCGAACATGGTGAACGCCATGGCCAGCACGGCCAGGACGCCCAGCGTCAGGAGCAGCGTCCGGACGCGCCGGGACGGTCGTCCCACTCTGATCCGTGGCCCTGTCGGGCCTCCGCCGCGGTCCGGCATCTGGAAAGCCAAGGTGCGCACCTCGAAGTTCGCTGTCGTAAGTCCTCAGACCCCCGGGTTCGTGGGCCCTCCGTGCGCCCCCGTACTCGCGGGCCCACACTCATGCAACTTACTCATCGTTTACTCGGTTCCCGATTCCGGCCCCGAACGAGGCAGGATTGTGACCATGTCCAACACCCCCATGGCGGCGAGCCCGCTGACCCGGTCCGTGCTCGAGATCGACGAGTACGTGTCCGGCCTCGGCTGGGACCAGCCCGCCCGCCTCTTCGCCCTCGTAGACACCGCACGACTTCAGGCCGAGCAGCCCTCGCTCGCGGACCGGCTCGGTCTCCAGAACGAGGGCGAGTCCGCCGGCCTCACCCCGATCGAGCAGGACGAAGTGCCGGCGGACCGGCCGCTGGACGAGTTCCTGGCGACCATCGCCTGGCCGGACGCGGTGACCGGCTGCGCCCTGAGTGTGGAGCGGCTGATGCTGCCGCCGTCCGCGGAGGCGCAGGTTCCGCAGGGTCTGGGCGAGGCCGAGCTGGCGAAGTGGGTGGCGGACCACCCGGACCGGCAGGAGGTCCGCATGACGGTGGCCGTGCTGCGCGACGGGGCGCGCGAGTCGGCGCTGCGGCTGCGCGAGAAGGACACGCCGACCGAGGTGCTCACCGGGTCCGACCTGGTGCCGGGCCTTGCCGAGGCGCTGGCGGCGACCTTCGCGGAGTAGGTCTCAGCCCGTCGTGCAGGAGGGCAGCGAGCCGGTGTCCCCGGACCGGATGCCCTTGAGCGCGTCCAGGGCGTCGCCGATGGTGTCCACCTTGACCAGGGTGAGGCCGTCGGGGGTGTCCTTCGCGGCGGCGGCGCAGTTGCCGGCGGGCGTCAGGAAGTACCGGGCGCCCTTGTCGCGGGCGCCGACCGTCTTCATCTCGATGCCGCCGATCGGGCCGACCTTGCCGTCGTCGTCGATGGTGCCGGTGCCCGCGACGAACTGGCCTCCGGTGAGGTCTCCGGGGGTCAGCTTGTCGTAGATGCCGAGGGCGAACATCAGGCCGGCGCTGGGCCCGCCGACGTCGGCGAGCTTGATGTCGATGCTGAACGGGAAGGTGTGGTCGGTCCCGGCGGAGATCCCTACGATGGCGCGCTTCTCTCCGGTGTCGTCGGAGGCGGCCGTGGTGATGGTGACCTTCTCGGTGGTGGTCGCCGTCCGGTTCTCCTTCTCGGCGGCGGCCTGCTCCTTGGCGGGCACGACCGTGAACGTCACGTCCTCGCCGGGCTTGTGCCGGGTGACCAGTTCGGCGACGTCGGCGGGCTGCTTCACCGCCGTGCCGTCGACCGACTTGATCACGTCACCGGCGTGCAGCTCGCCCTCGGCCGGGGAGTCCTTGACGACGGTGGAGACCACCACCCAGGACTTCACCGGGACGTCCAGCTCCTTCAGGGCCGCGACCTTGGCGCTCTCCTGGGACTGGCTGAACTCCTCGGCGTTCTCCTGGGTGGACTGCTCCTCGGTCTTGCCGTCCGGGTAGAGCGTGTCGTGCGGCACGACCTTGTTGTCGTGGGCGAGCCAGCCGTAGACGGCCTCGACGAGGTTCATCTTGTAGTCGGCGCTGGTGACGCGGACCGTCGTCATGTTGAGGTGGCCGCTCGCCTCGTACGTCTTGTGCCCGGAGATCTGGAGCACCGGCTCACCGTCGTGATCGCCCAGCGTGTTCACCGTCGGCCCCGGGGACATCTCCGCGTACGGCACGGGGATGAAGACTCCCGCGCACAGGAGCGCGATCAGCATCAGGGTGGAGGCGAGCATCGTCGCGGTGCGGCGTGGCATGGAACGACAGTACGGGACGGTCCTGTCGGCGCACCGTCAGGGCGGACCGGGCAGGTGGCCCTAGGTACGGGAGTGCTGCTTCTCCATGGCTTCGCGGAAGCGGGCGTACCCGTCGAGTTCGGGACCGTCGCCCCGTACCTTGCGGGTCCGGTTGGCCCAACTTCCCCACAGACCCGCGACGATCGCAGCGACCAGCGGAATGAGCAACCAGGCGAGCGCCGCCATGCCGACCTCCCGACCCCGTGTGCGCGACTGACCGATCAGCAGATTAACCATCCGCAGTGACAACGGTCGTGCCGGGGGTGCGGTTACGCAACCGGACGGCCGCGCGGAGGCCCTCAGCAGGCGCCCACCCACTCCTCCGTGCCGTCGCTGAACGTCTGGTGCTTCCAGATGGGCACCTCGTGCTTGAGGTCGTCGATCAGCTTGCGGCATGCCTCGAACGCCTCGCCCCGGTGCGGGCAGGAGACGGCGACGACGACGGCCAGGTCACCGACCCGCAGGTCGCCCACGCGGTGCACCGCCGCCAGGGCGCGCACCGGGTGGTCGGCGGCGACCTTCTCGGCGATCCGCCGCATCTCCGCCTCGGCGCTGGGGTGGCAGGAGTAGCCGAGCCGGTCGACGTCGGCTCCCCCGTCGTGGTCGCGCACGGTGCCCACGAACAGGGCGGTCCCGCCGGCCGCGGAGTCGCCGACGGCCCGGAAGACCTCGTCCACGGAGAGCGGCGTGTCACGGATCGCGATCAGCTTGACCGGGTCCTGCGCGGCCTGCTCGCCGGGGTGATCGTTCATGGGTGCCATGCCTCCATCGTGCCGCACGGCCGGGAAAGGCGGAACCGTGCTGTCGGCCGGTACGCGCGCGTGCCGGTTCGGAGGCTCCTACGAGAGCCCTGCGGGCGTTCCCGGGGTCGTCAGATCCGGCGTCGGGCCCTGCGTGCCCGGCGGACCACCGCCGCCGCGCCCAGCAGGGCCACCGTCGCGCCCGCCGCGCCCGCCGCCGTCGCGTCCTTGCGGCCCAGGCGCCGCCCGGCGACCGTGTGCCGGCCGGACACCTCTTCGAGCAGCTCGGCGAGGACTTCCTCGTTGGTGTACTTCGGCCGCCACCCGGCGTCGTGCAGCCGGCTGCCGCTGACCACCCAGGGGTACATGGTGTAGGCGAGGTCCCCGGCCGGGGAGGGCGTGAGCCCGATGCGGTGCAGCCGGGCCGCCGCGCCCAGGGCCACCGCGGACGGCAGCTCCATGCGGCGGATGCCGCTCAGCTCCTCGACCTCCTCCTGCTCCAGCCAGCCGTCGCAGCCGACGGCCAGCTCGCCGTCGACCTTCTCCAGGGCGGCGTACTCCAGCGCGCCGCACAGGTCGTCGACGTGGCAGAACTGCCAGGCGGGCCGCGACCCGGCCACCACGAGCAGCCGGGGCGACTCGAAGTACCTGGTCAGCGCCGTGTCGGTGCCGCCGACCAGGACGGCGGGGCGCACGACGGTGACATTCAGCCCGGGGTGCGCGCGGGGCGCGCGGCGGGCGAGGCGCTCGATCTCCAGCAGGTCGCCGACGCCGGTGGCCTCGGCGGTGGCGCGCAGCTCGGCGTCCTCCGACAGGGGCAGCTCGTTGTCCGGCAGGGCGCCGTAGACCATCGCGGAGGTGCACAGCACCACGCGGTGCACGCCGGCCGCCGCGGCGGCGGTCAGCACGGTCTGCGTCCCCCGGACGTTGTAAGCCGTCCGGGCGGCGGCGTCGGTCTCCAGGTCCAGGTCGAGCGCGAGGTGCACCACGACGTCGGCGCCGCGCAGCTTGTCGGCGATGGCCGGGTCCCGCACGTCCAGGACGTGCCACCGCGCGTCCGCGCACTCGCCGCGCCGCTCGTCGATCGCCACGACCTGCTTGACCTCGTCGGACGCGGCGAGCCGGGCGGTGAGCAGGGCGCCGGTGCCGGACGCGGCGCCGGTCACCGCGACGACGGGTCCCCGCGCCACGCGGGCGGACGGGCTGGTTGACTGGTTTCGCGCTGCGCGAACCTGCGGATCTGGGGAACTCACCGGGCGTCTCCAGCGGTTGTCTTCAGTACGCACGCGGTGACGCGTCCGTACCAGGTGGCATCCATCCTGCCGCAGGCCGTCAGTCGGCGAAGCACCGAGGCCCGATCCGCCCCGGGTGTCTACGCTGGGTGGTGAATGTCGGGCAGCCGTGCCGCCGGAGAGAACCGGCGGCCCTACCAGCCGAGGAACCCCGTGAGTGACACCCCATTCGGATTCGGCCTTCCGCCGGAGGAGCCGGACGACGGCGACGAGGGCAAGAAGAAGGACCAGGAGAGCGGCGGTGGTCGGGGACCGGCCAACCCGTTCGGTTTCGGGCAGCCCGGTGGAGGTCTGGGCGGCCCCGGCGCGGACAATCCGTTCGCCGCCATGTTCGGTTCGATGAACCCCACCGACCTGGGCGCCGCCTTCCAGCAGCTGGGCCAGATGCTCTCCTACGAGGGCGGCCCGGTGAACTGGGACATGGCCAAGCAGATCGCCCGCCAGACGGTCGCCCAGGGCGCACCGGACGGCACCAAGGACGCCAGTGTCGGCCCCGCCGAGCGCAGTGCCGTCCAGGAGGCCGTCCGGCTGGCGGACCTGTGGCTCGACGACGCCACCGCCCTGCCCTCGGGCGCGGGCTCCGCGGTGGCCTGGAGCCGCGCGGAGTGGGTCGAGGCGACCCTGCCCGCCTGGAAGGAGCTGGTCGACCCGGTCGCCGAGCGCGTCGGCAACGCCATGGGTGACGTCCTGCCCGAGGAGATGCAGGCCATGGCCGGCCCGCTCATCGGCATGATGCGCTCCATGGGCGGCGCCATGTTCGGCACGCAGATCGGGCAGGCCGTCGGCGTGCTCGCCGGCGAGGTCGTCGGTTCGTCCGACATCGGCCTGCCGCTCGGCCCGGCCGGCAAGGCCGCGCTGCTCCCCGCCAACGTCGAGCGGTTCGGCAAGGACCTGGGCGTCCCCCAGGAGGAGGTGCGGCTGTACCTCGCCCTGCGCGAGGCCGCCCACCAGCGTCTCTTCGCCCATGTGCCGTGGCTGCGCTCGCACCTGTTCGGCGCGGTCGACGGGTACGCCCGCGGCATCAAGGTGGACACCGCCAAGCTGGAGGACGTGGTCGGGCAGTTCGATCCGCAGAACCCCGAGCAGTTGCAGGAGGCTCTCCAGCAGGGCATGTTCCAGCCGGAGGACACGCCGGAGCAGAAGACGGCCCTGGCCCGTCTGGAGACGGCTCTGGCGCTCGTCGAGGGCTGGGTGGACGCGGTGGTGCACGCCGCCGCCAAACCGCGGCTGTCCTCGGCCGACGCGCTGCGCGAGACGCTGCGCCGCCGTCGCGCCTCGGGCGGCCCGGCGGAGCAGACCTTCGCCACGCTGATCGGCCTGGAGCTGCGGCCGCGCCGGCTGCGGGACGCGTCCCGGCTGTGGGCGTCGCTGACGGACGCGCGGGGCGTCGACGGCCGGGACGGCCTGTGGGCCCACCCGGACATGCTGCCGACCGCCACCGACCTGGACGACCCGGACGGTTTCGTCCACCGCGAGCAGCTGGACTTCTCCGAGCTGGACAAGATGCTCGGTGAGGCCGCCGGCAAGCCCGACCTGAAGAAGCGGGAGCAGCGGGAGCGGAAGGACGGGGCCGACGCCGAGGACGAGGGCGACGGCACGGAGTGAGCCTTCACGACGACGCGGTCCTCGTCCTCAAGGGGTACGAGGACCAGGACGAGCTGCGCCAGGTGTACCTCGATCACCTGGCGGCGCATCCGGACGGCCTGTGGAAGTCCTGCGGCGACGGGCACGTCACGGCGAGCGCCCTGGTGATCGACCCCGCGCGCGAGCGGGTCCTGCTGACCCTGCACAGGAAGCTGCGGATGTGGCTGCAGATGGGCGGGCACTGCGAGCCGGAGGACGCCACGCTCGCCGCGGCCGCGCTGCGCGAGGGCACCGAGGAGTCCGGTGTCGCCGGGCTCACCCTGCTCCCCGGCGGCCCGGTGCGGCTGGACCGGCACCACACGCCGTGCGCCTGGCACCTGGACGTCCAGTACGCGGCCCTGGCCCCGGCCGGCGCGGTGGAGGCGATCAGCGACGAGTCGCTGGACCTGCGCTGGTTCGGCTACGACGAGGTAGCGGAGGTCGCCGACGACTCCGTCGTCCGGCTCCTCGCGGCCACCCGCGCCAGGCTCTGACGGCGTACGGGTAAGGGGCGAGCAGCCAGGTGCTCGCCCCTTACCCGTACGCCTCGGGTCAGCTCCAGACGTTGCCCTGGTTCTGACCGCGTGCCCCCTGCTGGCCCACGCCGTACTGGGCGGCCGGTCCGCCGCCGATCGCCGCGTTCTGCGGCGGCAGCAGCTCACTGGGCTGCACGAGGGCGAAGCCGCTGCCCATGAAGCTCAGCTCCCAGCCCTCGCCGGTGTTGCCGCGGCGCCGGAACACCCCCGAGGAATGGGTCTGGGCCTGCATCTGCACCCGCAGCCCGGTGGACCAGGCGACGATCGCGTCCGCGTCGCAGTTGACGTACGTGTCCGGCGTCACCCGCATCAGCAGCGGCGCGCCCGAGGTCATCAGCGCGATCCGGCCGCGGCCGGTGATGTTGAGCTGGTACTTCCCCGAGCCGGAGATGCCGTACAGGCTGTCCACGGCGATGACCTCGTGGTGCAGGGAGGAGTCCATCGCCAGCACATAGGCGCTGTCGACGGTGAGGCCCTCCTGCTCGACGTCCAGGACGTGGATCTGCTGGGCCAGGTTGGCGAGGTAGACCGTGCCCTGCCCGTGGCAGCGCATCAGGTCCAGGCCCTCGCCCGTGCGGGCACGCGCGCGTGCCTGGCCGCGGCTCCGGAACTCGGCGTCGAACTCGACGAGCCCCTGGTAGGCGACCATCGTGCCCTTGCGGGCGAGGATGTCGTCGTGGCCCTCCAGGGCGACGCGGAGCATCTGCTTGTTCTGGAGGCTCCAGCGCTCCGGGGACTGCTGGTCGTTGTAGGCGAAAAGCGGGCTCTGCATGGTGTTCTGCTCCCCCTCAGCCCCGGACCCGGAGACGGTCGGTGCTGTCCTCACTGGGCTGGACGACGACGATGCCCTGACCGGAGAAGGCCATCTGGTAGGCCTCGCCACTGCCGCGGCCGATCAGCGACCCGGCTTTGAAGCTGCGCTTGCCCTTGACCTTCAGGTTCGGCGACCAGGCGACGAGCGCGTCCGGGTCGACGTACGTCTCGTCCTCGCCGCCGCCGCAGTCGACGACGATCGGCTTGCCCCGCGAGGTGAGCGCCACCCACCCCTGGCCGGAGATCTTCGTGTTCCACAGCCCCTGCCCGGCGAACTTCGCCAGGCCCTTGACCCGCTCCACGCCCCAGGTGAGCTGCGCGTCGAAGGCCAGCAGGTTGGTGGCGTTGACGGAGATCCCGTCGCCGTCGAGCTGGATCACGACGACGTCGGCGCCGTAGTCGGCGAGGTAGAGCAGGCCGTCGCCGGAGCACTTCATCAGGGGCGCGCCCTCGCCGGTCATCCAGTCCTTGGCGATCTGCCGGACGGCGGGCGGGTTGGGCTCGTACTGCACGAAGCCCTCGTAGGCGACCATCGAGCCCACGCGCGCGAAGAGGTCGTTGCCGGTCTGCAGGGCGACCTTGAGCATGTGGTCGCCGTGGTTCTCCATGCGGGCGGTGACCGGTGCGGGGGCGTAGCCCGCGAGCGGCTGGTTCATGTCGGGCGCTCCCTCAGATCTCGTACGGCTGGACGACGATGAAGTTGCCGGGCGCTCCCCGGAACTGGAGGTTCACGCTCTCGCCGGTGTCGCCGGGGTAGGAGTTGCGGCGCATCCGCACCTGGCTGGAGACGATGACCTGGGCGGCGGCCGACCAGGCGACGACCGCGTTGCAGTCGGCGAACGTGGTGGGGGTGACCGGCAGGACCACCGGCGTGCCGTGGGTCTTGAGGACGAGCGTGCCGGTGCCCTGGAACTGCATCGTGAACAGCGCGCCGCCGGGGATGCCGTGGCCCTCGATCCGGCGTACCTCGTACTGGAGGCTCTCGTCGAACGCCAGCACGTTCTCCGCGGAGACGCAGACGGCGTCGCCCTGGAGCTCGATGGGGTGGAGCATCGTGGAGCTGTCGGCGAAGAACACCTGGCCCTTGCCGGTGCAGCGCATGAGCTGCATCTCCTGGCCGGTGGCGTTGCCGACGATCCGGCCGGCGAATCCGGCGCCCTTGTAGCTGAAGTCGACCTTGCCCTGGTAGAGCACCATGCTGCCCTGCCGGGCCAGCACGGGCTGGTCGCCGAGGCCGAGGTCGACCCGGACCAGCTTGTCGTTCTGCTGCGTCCAGCGCTGCCCGGTGGGCGTCTCCCGGAACTTCTGGAGGGCGGCCCCGACCCCGGCGGGCTGCGGCGCTCCCTGCGGGACGGTCTGGGGCGGTACGGCGCCCTGGGGTGCGCCGTAGGGGGCCTGCCCGCCGTGGCCCGGGGGCGGGCTCTGGGGTGCCGGGGCGGGGTGCGGGACCTGCGGCCGGCCGTAGCCCGGGGGCAGCGGGGCGGTCTGGTCGGGCGCCTGGGGGTACGGCTGCTGCTGCACCGGCTGGCCGTGCGGCACGGGGGCCGGGGCGGGCGGGGGCGTGGGGGCCGGCGGAGGGGCGAAGCCCTGGGCGGCGGGCCGGGGCGCCGGAGCGGGGGGCGCGGGCGGGGCGGCGGGGACGCCGAACGCCGGGGGCTGCGGGGCCGGCGCGGGCGGGGCGAACCCGGGGACGGCACCGGTCCCCGGGTCCGCGGCCGGCTGTGCGGGCTCGGGAGTCTCCTCCTCCGCCACCTCACCGCCGAAGTTCTTCAGCAGCGCGTCCAGGCCGCCGTCGAAGCCCTGCCCGACGGCCGCGAACCGCCAGACGTCCTTCAGGTAGAAGTCGCCGAGCATCACGGCCCGCTCGGTGGAGAACTCCGAGCCGTCGAACGGATAGCGGGCCACCTCCTCGCCGCCCGCGACGATGCGGAGGTACCCGGGGCCGATCTGCGACATCTGCCCGGCGCCGTCGAGCGTCGCCGTGAAGGACAGCTTCTGGATCTGCGGCGGGATCCGCTCCAGGGTGACGCGGAAGGACTCCGTGTCCCCGGCCTGCGCCCCCAGGAGCTGAATGGACTCCTCGGGGGACTTCGGCTGGTTGTAGAAGATGAAGTACCGGTCGTCCGAGAGCCGTTCGTCGGCGTCCAGACCGAAGCAACTGATGTCGAAGGTCAGCCCGGGGCCGGAGATCTGCACACCTACGTACAGATCCGTGCCCGCGGTGAGATCGCTGATCCTGGCCTTGTGGCCGCGTTGGAATTCCCTGGCCATGCGTACGACCGTCCCCCATCCCGAAAACAAGTGCGTCGCGTCAGGCTAACCGCAAAGGCTGACACCGCCCGAAGCCGGTACGGACCCGGTACGGAGCCGGTACGGACCGCCCGCGGGTGTCAGCGCTCGCGAGCCCCCGGCACGTGCGGCAGGCGGTCGGCGGCGACCACGCCTTCGAGGTAGCCTCGGGCCCGTTCGGTCCGCGGGTACGCCTCCAGCAGGCGCCAGAAGTCGGGACCGTGTCCGGGAACCAGCAGGTGGGCCAGTTCGTGCAGGAGGACGTAGTCGACGACGTACTCGGGCATCCCCTGGAGCCGGTGGGAGAGGCGGATGCTCCCCTCCGCGGGGGTGCACGAGCCCCAGCGCGTGTTCTGGTTGGTGACCCAGCGGACCGAGCCGGGGCGCGCGCGTCCCTCGAAGTACTGGGCGGAGAGCCGCTGCGCGCGTTCGGCCAGCTCCGTGTCGCCGAGGACCCGCTTGCTCTCCTGGGCCTCCAGTTTGCCGAGCATGACGTCGACCCAGCGCTTCTCCTCCGCCTCGGACATCCGGGCGGGGATCAGCACGATGGTGCGGTCGCCCTCGCGGTAGGCGGAGACCGTCCTGCGGCGGCGGGTGCTCCGGCGCACCTCGATCGCGCGCGCGCCCGCGCCACCGGGCGGCTCGCCGGCGGGCAGGCGTCGTGGCGTTCCGGCACGGTGCAGTGGGTCGGCGGACACGCCCCGACGTTACCCGCTGCGCCCGGGGAAGTCCCGGTTCCGGACGGTTCCCGGCGGCTCGCCCACCGGATCGCGCCCCCGGCACCACCCGTGCGCCGGGGGCGACCGGGGCGACCGGGGCCGGGAGACCTCCCGCTACCAGTACGACAATCATCCACCGCCTGTGGATAACTTTCGGCACGCTCCGACCGGACCGGGCATGCTGGCACGCGTCGGCCCGCTCTCGACCACCGGGCCGGCCCACGGGGACCACGAGAGCGTACGGGGGCCTGACATGCATCCGATGGTGAAACCCGCGCTGCGGCGCGGCTGGCGGGATCTCAACACCGTGCAGTTCGGGATGGCCCCGGCGCACGCGCTGACGCTGGGACCGGTGGACCTGGCGACGGGCAGCTTCCTCGACCTGCTCGACGGCACCCGCGGGCTGCCACTGCTGCGCGAGGAGGGACACAAGATGGACCTGCCCGAGGGCCATGTCGACCTGCTGGTCGAACGGCTGTCACGGGCCGGGCTCCTCGACGACGCCCGTGGCGGCGGGCCGGCCGCCGACGCCCTACGCGAGGACGAGGAGGCCCTGGACCGGCTCCGCCCGGACCTGGCGTCGCTCTCCCTGACCACCTCGGAGCCGGGGGCTGCCATGGGACGGCTCGCCGCCCGCCGTGCCCAGCGCGTGCAGGTCAGAGGTGCGGGCCGGGTGGGTGCCGTACTGGCGTCGCTGTTGTCGGGCGCCGGGATCGGCGAGGTCGACGTGCTCGACGGCGGTCGCGTCGAGCCGTGGGACGTCGCTCCGGGCGGGCTCCCCGCCGAGTCGGTGGGCGACCGGCGGTCCGACTCCGCCCGCCGTGCCGTGCGCCGGGCGGCGCCTGGCCGCCCGGCCCGCCGCGGGCCCGCGGCACCACCCGAGGACGGCGGCCCGGGATTCTCCCTGGTGGTCCTGGCTCCGCGCGACGACGTCGCCGTGCACGCGCCCCCGCCGTCCGCCGCCGACCCCTTCATGGCCGCCGGCACCCCTCATCTGTACGCCGGGGTGGCGGAGGGCACCGGCATCGTCGGCCCCTTCGTCCTGCCGGGCGAGACGGGCTGCGCGGGCTGCCTCCAGGAGCACCGCACCGACCGGGATCCGGCCTGGCCCCGGCTGATCACCCAGTGGCGTTCCGGCTCCCAGCGCCGGGTACGGCCCTGCGATCTGGCGCTGGCCACCACGGTCGCCGGTCTCGCCGCCGCACACGCCCTCGCGTTTCTGGACGGCCACCTGCCCTCCAGCGCGGGCACCCGCTGGGAGGCCGCCCTGCCCGGTCTGAACTGGCACGCCCGGCAGATCCCGGCCCATCCCGGGTGCCCTTGCGGCGCGGCGGGCAGGACCGAAGAGGAAGGTGAGCGGGAACACGTCGTCAGGAAGGGCGACCGGCGCGAGACAATGGCGGGGCAACGGCCGTCAGCCGGCGTACGACGCGAGGCAGGGGCGGCTCGGCCGGCCGGCACTTGGAGGGCGCATGTCTGATCTTCCCCGGAAGGCGGTCACCAGGACCGCCAAACTGGCCGCGCTCCCGCTCGGCTTCGCCGGACGGGCCACCTGGGGACTCGGGAAGCGGATCGTGGGCGAGTCCGCCGAGCTGGTCGGCCAGCAGTTGCAGCAGCGCACCGCCGAGCAGCTGTTCAAGGTGCTCGGCGAGCTCAAGGGCGGGGCGATGAAGTTCGGCCAGGCCCTGTCCGTCTTCGAGTCCGCCCTGCCCGAGGAGATCGCCGGACCCTACCGGGCGGCCCTGACCAAGCTTCAGGAGGCCGCTCCGCCGATGCCGACGCGCACGGTGCGCGCCGTCCTCGCCGAGCGCCTCGGTGCCGACTGGGAGGAGCTGTTCGAGCAGTTCGAGGACAAGCCCTCCGCGGCGGCTTCCATCGGCCAGGTGCACCGCGGTGTGTGGCACGACGGCCGCGAGGTCGCGGTCAAGGTCCAGTACCCGGGGGCCGGCGAGGCCCTCCTGTCGGATCTCAACCAGCTAGGCCGGTTCGCCCGGCTGCTGGGCCCGCTGATTCCCGGCCTGGACATCAAGCCGTTGATCACGGAGCTGAAGGACCGGGTGTCGGAGGAACTGGACTACGGTCTGGAGGCCCAGGCCCAGCGGGCCCACGCCGAGGAGTTCGCCGACGACCCGGACATCGTGGTGCCGGACGTGGTCCGCCAGTGCGAGCAGGTCCTGATCACCGAGTGGATCGACGGGGTTCCGCTGTCCGAGGTCATCGCGGACGGCACGCCTGCCCAGCGGGACCGGGCAGGTCAGCTCCTCGCCCACTTCCTGTTCGCCGGGCCGGCCCGTACCGGCCTGCTGCACGCCGACCCCCACCCGGGTAACTTCCGGCTGCTGCCCGGCGGCCCGGACGGCGAGGACGACTGGCGGCTGGGCGTCCTGGACTTCGGCACGGTCGACCGCCTCCCGGGGGGTCTGCCGGCCACCATCGGCGCCTGTCTGCGCATGGCCCTGGACGGCGAGGCCGAGGCCGTCTACGAGGAGCTGCGCACAGAGGGCTTCGTCAAGGAGACGGTGGAGCTGGACCCGGACGCGGTCCTCGACTATCTCCTGCCGATCATCGAGCCGGCCCAGGTCGACGCGTTCACCTTCAGCCGGGGCTGGATGCGCAGTCAGGCCGCCCGCATAGGCGACATCCGCTCTCCCGCGTACCAGCTGGGCAAGCAGCTCAACCTGCCGCCGGCGTATCTGCTGATCCACCGGGTGACCCTGAGCACGATCGGTGTGCTGTGCCAGCTCGGTGCCACGGTCCGGTTGCGCGAGGAGCTGGAGGCGTGGCTGCCGGGATTCCTCGCCGAGCCGTCCGTGGCGGAATCCGCAGAGAAAGAAGCAGAGGAAGAAGGGGAAGCAGAGGGGGCGGCAGAAAAGGCGGAAGGGGAGGACGAGGAGCGGGCGGCGGAGGCGTGAGCACCGGCCACCACTCCGCGCCCCGCACCGGGGCCCCGGACGCGCCGCGGGGGCCGGTCCGTACGGACGGACCGGCCCCCGCGAGGGAAGACTTCGCCTCCCGGCCTGGGAGGTCACCGCTTCAGGTGTGCTCGGTCACTGCATCAGGGCCATGGCGAGCGCGCGCCGGGCACGCAGGGAGGCGCGCTCGGCCCTGCGCTGCATCCGGCGGGCGGCCGCCAGGCGCAGGGCCCGGCGTTCCCGCTCGGCCTCGTGCAGCCGGTCGTGCATATGCGCACGGGCCAGGGCTTCTTGGATGAGTTGCATCTCTCGGGTCCTGTTCTGTCGCGAGTCGTTCGCGCCATTGGTGGTGAGGTCTTCGGGTGCGGAGCCTGCGGGCTCGTGGGTGGACGGCTTCATCGGGGCCTGCTTCATGGGGTCGTACGTGAGGGGACGGTCGATCGTGCCTGCGGTGTTCATGCTGTGACCGGGTTCTTCCGCGGACGGCCGCGCGGCCGCTTCCGGGCGACGACGACCCCCTGCACGAACAGCTCGCCACCCCAGACGCCCCAGGGCTCGCGCCGCTCCTTGGCGCCGGCGAGGCAGGCCTCGATCAGCGGGCAGGTGCGGCAGAGGGACTTGGCGTACTCGACGTCCGCGGGCGACTCGGCGAAGAAGACCTCCGGGTCGTAGGAGCGGCACGGGACGGGTACGCCGAGGTTCTCGATGGCGTCGTCGAGCGCGGTGAGCGCGGTGAGCGGGATCAAGGCGGGGTCCTCCGTGGAGCCGGGCTTGGGGATGGTGCCGGAAGGTGGTACGGACGGGGCGTGCGCTTCGAGTTGCACGGTTCGTCTTCCTCGTCTGGTCGGTCCGGCCGGTCGGCCGGGGCGGCTTGGTACCGGGTCTCTGGTCGTCCCGAGGCCCCTTCGCCCTGTCGCCCCCGTTCGGGGAAAACAGAAGGGCCGCGGATCCCGGGTGGGGTTCCGCGGCCCTGAAGGCGCCGGCCTGATCTAGATCAGGCTGGATCACTCCAGGGTTCTGGCCCACGGAAGGCCCACATCAGGTGGTGCTGCGTCGTCTGCTTCCGGAATCCGGCACCGGCCGCCGCAAAGGCAGAGGCCTGGGCCTGTGCCACTACTGCTGCTTCCAGTGCCTCGGTCGGTCGCTCATCGCGCTCACGGACAGGGAAGCCCGAGAGAGCGACGGAGGAGGACGCCGGACGCACGGCAGGAATGCCGGACAGACCGGTGCCCGCGTTGGGGACGCCGAGCATGCAGAGGGAGACGGACGAGCGATCGGTCAGTTTCAGGGCGGAGCCGCTGTTGATGCTGATCACTGGAATCGCCTCCTCTCGGCGTCTGGGGGATCGGGCGAACCGATCCGCGGAAATGCAAGTACAACACGGATTCAGGGCCTTCGGGAAGGCCGCTGCTCCCGTGTGCAAGAACCTATGGGGATCGCTGGGGCATGCGCAAACTATTTTTTCGCAGAGTTCGGATCAGTCGCCGTTGTCGGCCCCGTCGACCTCCTGACCGGTGCAGATGGCCAGCACATCGGCCCCGTAGCGGGTGAGCTTGCGGGCGCCGACGCCGGGGATGCGGGACAGCTCCCGTTCGTCGTCCGGGACGGTCTCCGCGATCGCCATCAGCGTCTTGTCGGTGAAGACGCAGAAGGCGGGCTGCCCGCTGCGTTCCGCCTGGACGGCACGCCAGGCGAGCAGCCGCTCGTACACGCCCTCGTCCATGTCGGAGGGGCAGCCCTCGCAGCGCATCAGCTTCATCTCACCGGCGTCGGTGAGCGAGCGCCCGCAGACCCGGCAGCGGGCCGGGGCGCGCTGGGTCCGCCGCGGGGCCGGGGCGAGCGCGGAGCGGCCCGAGGAGCCTCGCTCGACTCCTCCGGCGCCGCCGGCGGCCAGGCGTCCGCCGGCGGCTCCGGCCGAGCCGGGCCTGAGGCCGTCGAGGAAACGGCTCGGGCGGCGACCCGCCCGGCCGCCGGGCGAGCGGGCCAGTGCCCAGGAGAGGTGCAGGCGTTCACGCGCGCGGGTCACACCGACATAGAGGAGGCGGCGCTCCTCCTCTATCTGTTCGTCGGTCTTTGCGTAGGTGATCGGCATCATGCCCTCGGCGAGGCCGACCAGGAAGACGACGTCCCACTCCAGGCCCTTGGCCGAGTGCAGGGAGGCGAGGGTGACGCCCTGCACGGTGGGCGCGTGCTGGGCGCCGGCCCGCTCGTCGAGCTCGGCGACGAGGTCACCGAGGGTGGCGTCGGGCTTGGCGGCGGCGAAGTCCTGCGCGAGGTGCACCAGGGCGGCCAGGGACTCCCAGCGCTCCCGGACCGCGCCCGAACCGGCCGGGGGTTCGGTCGTCCAGCCCTCCCCCGACAGCACGGCGCGGACCTGGGACGGCAGGTCGACGGTGTCGTCCAGGAGGGCGTCGTTGCCGCCGAAGCGGGCCGCGGCGCGCAGCGCGGTGCCGGCCTTGCGCACCTCGGGACGGTCGAAGAACCGTTCCGCGCCGCGCAGCTGGTAGGGCACCCCGGCGTCGGCGAGGGCCTGCTCGTAGATCTCCGACTGGGAGTTGGTGCGGAACAGCACGGCGATCTCGGCGGGCGGCACGCCGGAGTCGACGAGTTCGCGGATGCGGCGGGCGGCGCCCTCCGCCTCGGCGGGTTCGTCGGTGTACTCGGTGTAGACGGGCTCGGGTCCGGCGGGACGCTGGGAGACCAGTTCGAGACGGTGGTCGGCGGCACGGCCCCGGGCCTGGGCCAGCAGTCCGTTGGCGAGGTGGACGACCTGGGGGGTGGAGCGGTAGTCCCGGACCAGCTTGACGACGGTCGCCCCGGGGTGGCGGAGCCGGAAGTCGAGCAGGTGGTCGGGGGTTGCTCCTGTGAACGAGTAGATGGTCTGGCTGGCGTCGCCGACCACGCAGAGGTCGTCGCGGTCGCCGAGCCACAGGTCCAGCAGCCGCTGCTGGAGGGGGCTGACGTCCTGGTACTCGTCGACCACGAAGTGCTGGTACTGGGCGCGGACCTGCTGGGCCACGTCCGGCCGGTCCTGGAGCACCGCCACGGTCAGCAGCAGCACGTCCTCGAAGTCGATGACCCCGCGTCCGCGTTTGAGTTCCTCGTAGGCGGAGTAGAGCTGGGCGATCTCCGCGGGGTCGCGGGGTGTCTCCCGTCCCGCCTTGGCCGCCGCGAGGGCGTAGTCCGCGGGGACGGTCTGGGTGACCTTGGACCATTCGATCTCGGCGGTGACGTCCCGCAGCTCGCCCCGGTCGAGGCGGACGCGGCAGGCGGCGGCCGCGTCGGCGACGAGCTGGATCTTGCGGTCGACGAGCCGGGGCATGGCGCCGCCGATCGCCTTCGGCCAGAAGTACTGGAGCTGCCGCAGCGCCGCCGAGTGGAAGGTGCGGGCCTGGACGCCGACGGCGCCGAGCTGGCGCAGCCGGCCGCGCATCTCGCCCGCGGCGCGGTTGGTGAAGGTGACGGCGAGCACGGTGGTGGGCTGGAGGATGCCGGCCCGTACCCCGTAGGCGATGCGGTGGGTGATGGCCCGGGTCTTGCCGGTGCCCGCGCCCGCCAGTACGCACACCGGGCCGCGCAGGGCGGTGGCCACTTCGCGCTGCTCGGGGTCGAGACCGTCGAGCACCGCGTCGGCCGAGTCCGGTACCTGCGGGAAGAGGGTGGAGTGCGTTGCTGCTGTCACACAGCCATGCTGCCAGGTCGCGAGAGGAGGGAGCGCCGGTTGTCCACAGGCGGGACCTCGCGGTCGTACCAATGCGTGCCTCCCCGGACGAGGGCCGGGAATGGGGACGGCTCCGCGGGCGTTTGCCTCAGGGCGAACAGACACTCCCCGAGCCGTTGAAGGAGCACGAGAGACATGCCGGGCACTGTGACGATGTACAGCACCACGTGGTGCGGCTACTGCCGTCGGCTCAAGAGCCAGATGGACCGTGAGGGTATCGCGTACACCGAGATCAACATCGAGCAGGACCCGGAGTCGGCGGCGTTCGTGGAGAAGGCGAACGGTGGCAACCAGACGGTGCCGACCGTGCTCTTCCCCGACGGCTCGACGCTCACCAACCCGTCGCTGGCTCAGGTGAAGCAGAAGATCGGCGCCTGAGCGCAGGCAGTCGTGACCGAGGGGGCCGTCCCGGCGGGACGGCCCCCTCGGTCGTGTCCCGGCTGCTCAGACGAAGCTGCGAGTCGGCAGCGGCTTGCCGTACCACAGCTCGATCAGGCGGGCGGCGATCGAGATGCCGTAGGGCGGGAGGACCTCGCCCGACTCGAAGGCGGCGCCCAGTTCGTCGCGGGAGAACCAGCGGGCCTCGTGGATCTCGTCGCCGTCGACCGTGATGTCGGTCGAGACGGCACGGGCCATGAAGCCGAGCATGAGGCTGGACGGGAACGGCCATGGCTGGCTGGCGACGTACTCGACCGGGCCGACGGTGATGCCGGCCTCCTCCTGGACCTCACGGCGCACCGACTGCTCGATGGACTCGCCGGGCTCGACGAAGCCCGCGAGGGTCGAGAAGCGGCCCTCGGGCCAGTGCACCTGGCGGCCGAGCAGGATGCGGTCGCTGTCGTCGATGACGGCCATGATCACGGCCGGGTCGGTGCGCGGGTAGTGCTCGGCGCCGCAGGCGGGGCAGCGGCGGATGTGGCCGGCCGCGGCGATGACGGTGCGCTCGCCGCAGCGGGAGCAGAACCGGTGGGTCCGCTGCCAGTTCTCCAGGCCGACCGCGTGCACCATGAGGCCGGCGTCGCGCGGGGAGAGCAGCAGGCCGGCCTCCCGGAGGCCCGCCGGGCGCGCGGACTGGTCCATGCGGCCGGGCAGCGAGTCCTTCTGGAGCGCGAAGTAGCTCACGCCGTCCTCGTCGATGCCGAGGAAGTAGCGGTGCGCCTCGGTGAGCGGGGCCTCGAAGGAGGGCGTCATGACGAGTTCGGTACGGCCGTCCGGCGTCTCGTCGATGAGGACCTGACCGCCGGAGACCACGAAACAGCGCGTGGAGGGGTGGCTCCACGCGGCCGCGAGCCACGCCTCGTCGAGACGGTGGTGCGCGGCGCGGTCGACACCGCTCGGTTCGGTGAGCGAGATGGGACGTTCGGCGGTGCGGTCGGTCCAGGTGGTCACAGGTGCTTCCAACTCCCCCGGTGCGGTGGTCAGTGGTTCGGCGGGCGGTTCGGCGGGTTCTGGGGCGGCGGACGGCGACCGGGTCCCGGAGGGCCCGGCGGTACGGGCTCGCCCCGGGTGCCCCGCGCCGGAAGCCGGTCCGGACGGTCGGGCGGCATCGTCAGGGGCCGTGCCGCCAGTGCGTCGCGAGGTCGCCCCACAGGTGTGCGGAGGTCTCCACGCCCTTGAGGAGCAGGTCGAGCTCGACCTTCTCGTCGGGGGCGTGCCAGCCGTCGGACGGGACGGAGATGCCCAGGAAGAGCACCGGTGCGCCGAGAACGTCCTGGAGGTCGGCCGCGGGACCGGAGCCTCCTTCACGGGTGAAGCGCACCGGCTGCTCGAAGGCCCGTTCCATGGCGCGGACGACGGACTGGAGCGCCGGGTGGTCGAGGGGCGTCAGGCACGGCCGGGTGGCCGGGGCGAAGGCGATCTCGCAGCGGATGCCCGGCGGGACCCGTCCGGCGGCCCAGGCACGGACGGCCTTCTCCACATGGTCGGGGTCCTGGCCGGCGACGAGGCGGAAGGAGAGCTTCACCATCGCGCTGGACGGGATGACGGTCTTGCTGCCGGGGCCCTGGTAGCCGCCGCCGATGCCGTTGACCTCGGCGGTCGGGCGGGCCCAGACGCGTTCCAGCGTGGTGTGCCCGGCTTCGCCGTGGGCGGCGCGGGACTTGGCCGTGCTCAGCCACCGCTGCTCGTCGAAGGGCAGTTCGGCGAAGAGTTCGCGCTCGCGGTCGGTCAGCTCGACGACACCGTCGTAGAAGCCGGGGATCGCCACGCGCGCGTGCTCGTCGTGCAGGGCCGCGACCAGACGGGCCATCTCGGTGGCGGGGTTGGGCACGGCGCCGCCGAAGGAGCCGGAGTGGATGTCCTGGTCGGGTCCGTGGAGCCGGATCTCGCACTCGGCGAGGCCGCGCATACCGGTGCAGACCGTGGGGGTGTCCTCGGCCCACATGCCGGTGTCGGAGACGATCACGGCGTCGGCGGCTAGCCGCTCGGCGCGCTCCTCGACGAGGGCTCGGAAGTGCGGGGAGCCGGACTCCTCCTCGCCCTCGATGAGCAGCTTCAGGGTGACGGCGGGGGCGGTGCGGCCGGTGGCGGCGAGGTGGGCGCGGACGCCGAGGGTGTGGAAGAACACCTGGCCCTTGTCGTCGGCGGCGCCGCGCGCGTACAGCCGGCCGCCGCGGACGACGGGCTCGAAGGGGTCGCTCGTCCAGCCGTCCTCGCGGGCGGCGGGCTGCACGTCGTGGTGTCCGTAGACCAGGACCGTGGGGGCCCCGGGGTCACCGGCCGGCCACTCGGCGTAGACGGCGGGCGCACCGGGCGTCTCCCAGACCTCGGCGGTCGGGAACCCGGTCTCCTTGAGCTTCGCGGCGAGCCAGTCGGCGCTGCGGCGCACGTCGGACGCGTGCGCGGGCTGCGCCGACACCGAGGGGATGCGCAGCCACTCGACGAGGTCGTCGAGGAAGGCGGCGCGGTGCCGCGCGATGTGCGTACGGACGGCGCTGACGGCACTGTCAACGGGCTTGCTCATGCCTCCGAGCCTACTGGCCCGCACCGACACCCTGGTCGTGCGGTTCGTCACCGTACGCCCCGGGCAGCAGCAGCCGCTCCAGGGCGGCGCGGTCCGGGAGTCCCTCCGGGCGCACCACCTCGCCGGTCCGCACGTAGAGGAAGGCCGCCGTCACCGCGGTGAGCGGTACGCCCTGCCGCTCGGCCCAGGCCAGGCGGTACACCGCGAGCTGGAGCGGGTCCGCGGAACGGGTGCGGGACGTCTTCCAGTCGACGATCTCGTACGTCGCGCCCTCCCCGTCGCCCTCCTTGTAGACGGCGTCGATCCGGCCCCGTACGACGCGGCCGGCGAGCGAGAGCTGGAAGGGGGTCTCGACCCGGTACGGCGTGCGGTGGGCGTACTCGGTGCGCTCGAAGGCCTCCTTCAGGGCGGCCAGGTCGTCCTCGCCGGCTATCTCGGCGTCGTCGCCGGGCAGCTCGTCGGGTTCCAGGAAGGGCAGGGTCAGCTCCTCGAAGCGGGCCTCGACCCAGGCGTGGAAGCGGGTGCCGCGGCGGGCGGCGGGCCGGGGTGCCTGGGGCATGGGGCGGGCCAGCTCCTGGGCGAGGCCGTCGGGGTCGGCGGCCAGGCGCAGCAGCTGGGTCGCGGTCAGTGACACGGGCAACGGGACCTCGGTGACGCTCGCGCGCGCGCGGAGCAGCTCGCCGGCGAGGGCGTCGAGGTCGCGGTCCCAGGAGGCGACGGTGCGGGCCTCCTCCGGGGTGAGAAAGGTCTCGTCGGCGGGGCTCGGGGCGGCGGTGTCTGCGGCACTCGGGGGGTGCGGGCGAGGCGTCTCCGGACCGGCGGGACGCGCCTCCGGACCGGCGTGACGCGTCTTCGGGGGCGTGGCCTGATGGGGGACCGAGGGGCGGCGGGGCGTCCGCTCCCGCGCGCCGGAGGGGTGCTCGTCGGGGAACGGGGCGGCGTCCCCTTCCAGGAAGGGGTCCTCTTCGTAGGGCGGCTCGTCGTCCTCCGGGGGCGGCGGCCAGTCGGGGTCGTCATAGGTGTCCGGGTCGTGCACGGCGGCGGTGGGCCGGCCGTGGTCGCCGGCGGCGGCGAGGTGCTCCAGGTGGGCGAGGACCGTCTCGGCGGCCGTCCGGCGGCGGGCCAGGGCCGCCCGGTCCAGGGGCAGCGGCCAGGTCTGGACGGTGTCCGCCCGGTGCAGTGCGGGGTTCTCCTCGCCCTCGGCGGGCGGGTCCGCCCAGACCTCGATCTCACCGTGTCCCGCCGCGCAGTGGTCGTACAGGGCCTGGAGGAAGTCGGAGGGCCCCCGGGGCTTCTTCTGTGTGGGACCCCACCAGTGGCCCGAACCCAGGAGGAGGGAGCGGGGGCGGGTGAAGGCGACGTAGCCGAGGCGCAGCTCCTCGGTGTGCTGGTGCTCCTTCATGGCCTCGTGGAAGTCCTTGAGGCCACGGGAGTCCCAGGAGCCGACGTCGGGGAGGGTGGCGGCGTCGCCCCGCAGCCGGTGCGGGAGGACCTTGCCCTGCGCGGTCCACTTCTCGCGGCCCTGGGTGCTGGGGAAGGTGCCGGTGACCAGGCCGGGGACGGCGACGACGTCCCACTCCAGCCCCTTGGACCGGTGCGCGGTGAGCACCTTGACGGTGTTCTCACCGCCCGGAAGCGCGTTGTCGAGCCCTTTCTCGTACTGGGCGGCGGTGCGCAGGAAGCCGAGGAAGGCGAGCAGGTTGGCCTCGCCGTCACCGGCGGCGAAGGAGGCGGCGACGTCGAGGAAGTTGGAGAGGGTCTCGCGGCGGCGGGCGGCCAGCGCGTGCGGGGACGCCGACAGCTCCACTTCCAGACCGGTGACGGCGAGCACGCGGTGCAGGACGTCCATCAGCGGGTCGGCCAGGGAGCGGCGCAGGTCGCGCAGTTCGGTGGCCAGGCGCGCGAAGCGCACCCGCGCGTCCGGCGAGAACGGCAGCCCGTCGTCGTCCCCGCCGCCCGCCAGCGGCGTCTCCAGGAACGTGTCCAGCGCGTCCGCGAGCGAGATCACCTCGGCGGGGTCGACGCCCTCGACGGCCTCGGCCAGCCGCCGGTCGGGGTCGTCGTCGCCGGCCACGCGCGCGTGGGCGACGAGCCGGCGGGCGCGGCGCCCCAGCAGGGCGAGGTCGCGCGGCCCGATCCGCCAGCGCGGGCCGGTGAGCAGCCGCACCAGGGCGGCGTTGGCACCGGGATCCTGGAGCACTTCGCAGACGGCTACCAGGTCCGCGATCTCGGGCAGGTGCAGCAGCCCGGAGAGGCCGACGACCTCGACGGGGACGTCGCGGGCCACCAGGGCGCCCTGGATCTCGGCGAAGTCGGTCGCCGTGCGGCACAGGACGGCGATCTCGCCGGGCGCCGTCCCGGTCCGTACGAGGTGGGCGACGGAGTCGGCGATCCAGTCGATCTCCTCCGCGTGGGTCGGCAGCAGGGCGCAGCGGACGACGCCGTCGTGCTCGGCGCCGGGCGCCGGGCGGAGGGCCTCCACGCCCGCGTGCATCGCGCGCAGCGGTCCGGCGAGGCCGTTGGCGAGGTCGAGGAGCCTGCCGCCGCTGCGGCGGTTCTCGCTGAGCGCCTGGCGGACGGCGGGGCGGCCGTCGGCGCGGGCGAAGTGCTCGGGGAAGTCGTCGAGGTTGGCGACGGACGCGCCGCGCCAGCCGTAGATCGCCTGGCAGGGATCGCCGACGGCGGTCACGGGGTGGCCGGTGCCGCCGCCGAAGAGACCGGCCAGCAGGACGCGCTGGGCCACCGAGGTGTCCTGGTACTCGTCGAGCAGGACGACCCGGAACTCCTCGCGCAGCAGCCGGCCCACCTCCGGGACCCGCGCGAGCCGCGCGGACAGGGCGATCTGGTCGCCGAAGTCGAGGAGGTCGCGGTCGCGTTTGGCGGACCGGTAGCGCATCACCAGCTCGGCCAGCTCCCGCCGGGCGGCGGCGGCCTCCGGCACCTTGCGCAGGTCGGCGTTGCTGAGCTTGACGGTCCGGAGGGTCTCCAGGAGGTCCGCGTCCCAGGAGCGCAGGTCCTCGGGGCGTACGAGGTGTTCGGACAGCTCGGAGTCGAGGGTGAGGAGGTCGCCGACCAGGTCGGGGAAGGAGCGGGTCAGCGCCGGGTAGAGACCCGGGGCCTCGCGCAGCACCCGCGCGGCGAGCTGGTAGCGGGTGGCATCAGCGAGCAGCCGGGTGGCCGGTTCCAGGCCGATGCGCAGGCCGTGGTCGGCGAGCAGCCGGCCGGCGAAGGCGTGGTACGTGGAGATCACCGGCTCGCCCGGGGGGTGGTCCGGATCGATGGCGTCCGGGTCGGTGACGCCGGCCTTGATCAGCGCCTTGCGGACGCGTTCGGCCAGCTCACCGGCGGCCTTGTTGGTGAAGGTCAGGCCGAGCACCTGCTCGGGGGCGACCTGGCCGGTGCCGACCAGCCAGACCACGCGCGCCGCCATCACCGTCGTCTTGCCGGAGCCGGCCCCGGCCACGATCACCTGCGGGGCGGGCGGCGCGATGATGCACGCCGTCTGCTCCGGGGTGAACGGGATGCCGAGGAGCTCCTTGAGCTGTTCGGGATCGGTGATACGGGCGGACACGGGAAAAAGGCTAGCGGCGAGCACTGACAGCAGGGGCCGGATCATCTGCCGGGGCGGGAGAAGCGCAGGTCGGCACGGGTGGTGCGTTGCGTCACGCGGGTCACTCGACCACGTGGCGGCCCTCCGGCCGCGCGCTGCACGAGGCCCGGAAGGCGCAGTGCGCGCAGTGCTGGCCCGCGGTCGGCGTGAACCGTTCGTCGAGGACCTTGCCCGCGGCCGTGGCCAGCAGCTCCCCGACCCACTCGCCCCCGGCGCCGGCGACCGGCTCCTGCGCCTGCACCTTCGGCAGGGTCTCGCCGCCGTCCCGCTGGGCGGCGCCCTGGCGCAGCTGGACCAGCTCGGCACCGCCCGGCTCGGGGCGTACGCCGTCGAACGCCTCGTCGACGGCGCCCTCGCGGACGGCGAGCTGGTAGACGGCGAGCTGCGGGTGCCGGGCCACCTCGGCGGAGCTGGGGGCCTGTTTGCCGGTCTTGAAGTCGACGACGTAGGCGCGGCCGTCGGTGTCGGCCTCCACGCGGTCCATCTGGCCCCGGATGCGCACCTCGTAGTCGCCCGCGGCGAGCGTGACGTCGAAGTCGTGCTCGCTGGCCACCGGCGTCCGTCCAGCGCGGTCCATGACGTGCCACTTCAGGAAGCGTTCGAGCGCCACGCGCGCGTGGGCCTTCTCCTGCTCCGACTTCCACGGCGCGTCGAACGCGAGCGCGTTCCACACCGAGTCCAGCCGCTCCATGAGGACGTCGAGGTCGGCGGGGGTGTGCCCGGAGGCGACCTCGTCGGCGAGGACGTGCACCACGTTGCCGAAGCCCTGCGCGGCGGTCGCGGGGGCGTCGGCCTTCACCTCGCGGCCGAGGAACCACTGGAGGGCGCAGGTGTTGGCGAGCTGGTCGAGGGCGCTGCCGGAGAGCACGACGGGCTGATCACGGTCGCGCAGCGGCACCTTGGACTCGGTGGGTTCGAACATGCCCCACCAGCGGTAGGGGTGCGCGGCCGGCACCAGGGGCCGGCCGTCTTCGTCGCTGAGGGCGGCGAGCCGGGCCAGCCGCTGGGCTGCGGCCTCGCGCAGGGCGTCCGAGACGCGCGGGTCCACGGTCGTGGCGCGCAGCTCGGCGACCAGGGCGGCGACCGACAGGGGGCGGCGCGGGCGCCCGGTGACGTCCTTGGGCTCGACGCCCAGCTCGGTCAGGAACCGGGAGGGCTGGTCGCCGTCGTCCGCCGGTGCCCTGACGGCCGTGACGACGAGACGCTCCCGCGCGCGCGTGGCGGCCACGTAGAACAGGCGGCGCTCCTCGGCGAGCAGGGCGCCGGGGCTGAGGGGCTCGGCGAGTCCGTCCCGGCCGATCCGGTCGGCCTCCAGCAGGGAGCCGCGGCGGCGCAGGTCTGGCCAGAGTCCCTCCTGGACGCCGGCCACGACGACCAGCCGCCACTCCAGGCCCTTGGCGCGGTGCGCGGTCATCAGGCGTACGGCCTCGGGGCGCACGGCACGCCGCGTGAGGGTGTCGGCGGCGATGTCCTCGGCCTCGATCTCCTCCAGGAAGTTCAGGGCGCCCCGGCCACCGGTGCGCTCCTCGGCGCGCGCGGCGGTCGCGAACAGGGCGCATACGGCGTCCAGGTCCCGGTCGGCGTTGCGGCCGGCGGCACCGCCGCGCCAGGCGGCCCGCGCCAGGCGTCCGGGCCACGGGGTGCCCGCCCACAGCTCCCACAGCGCTTCCTCGGCCGTACCGCCCTTCGCCAGGCGCTCCCGGGCGGTACGGAGCAGCGCGCCCAGGCGCTGTGCGCCCCGCGCGTACGCCGGGTCGTGGACGGCCAGCCGTTCCGGCTCGGCCAGCGCCCGCGCGAGCAGCTGGTCCGAGGGGGGCGGCAGCGCGTTGCCCGCGGCCCGCTCCTCCTCACGGAGGGCCCGGCCGAGCCGGCGCAGGTCGGCGGCGTCCATGCCGGCGAGGGGGGAGGTGAGCAGGGTGAGGGCGGTCTCCGTGTCGAGCCAGCACGGGGTGATGTCGGCGGAATTTGCAGAGACGGCGGGGTCGGCGGGGTCGGCGGGGTCGGCGGGGTCGGCGGGAGGGTCCGCCGGTTCTGGATTCCCGGGTTCCGAGCCTTCGGCCTCCGGGACGCCCGGTCGCGTATCGGCCGGTTCCGTAGTAGTCGGCTCCGTATCCGTCGGTCCCGCATCGCTCGGTCCCGTATCGGCCGGTCGCGGGCCGGCCGGTCCCTCATCGCTCGGTCCCGTATCGGTCGGTCGCGGGTCGTCAGGTCCCTCATCGCTCGGTCCCGTATCGGCCGGTCGCGGGTCGTCAGGTTCCGCTTCCACCACGCCCACCGGTTGCGCCGCCTCCGCCGTCGCCACCGCGCGCAGGGCCGTCAGCAGTGGCGCGACCGCCGGCTCGTGGCGCAGGGGCAGGTCGTCGCCGTCCACGTCGACCGGGACACCGGCCGAGGTGAGAGCGCGGCGCACCGCCGGGAGGGTGCGGGCGCCGGCGCGCACCAGGACGGCCATCTCGCTCCAGGGGACGCCGTCCTCCAGGTGTGCCCGGCGCAGGATGTCGGCGACGTTGTCCAGCTCCGTGCCGGCCGTCGGGTACGTGTACACCTCGACGTGCCCGCCGTCCCGTACCGGCTGCGGTTCCCGGTGGGCGCGCACCTGCTCGGCGGGGAGCCGGGGCAGCGGCATGCGCCGGGTCAGCAGCCGGGTGGCGGCCAGCAGGGTCGCACCGGAGCGGCGGGCGGCGCGCAGCACTCGTACGGGTGCCGGACGGCCGTCCACGCGCGGGAAGGCGTGCGGGAACTCCAGGATGCCGCCGACGTCCGCGCCCCGGAACGCGTAGATCGACTGGTCGGGGTCACCGAAGGCGACCAGGGTGCGGCCACCGCCCGCGAGGGCGTGCAGCAGCCGTACCTGGGCCGGGTCGGTGTCCTGGTACTCGTCGACGTACACGGCGTCGTACTGGCCGGCGAGGCGTTCGGCGGCCTCGGGGCGCTGGGCGAGGAGCACCGCGCGGTGGACGAGTTCCGCGTAGTCGAGCACGCCCTGGAGGTCGAGCACGTCGAGGTACTCGGCGAGGAAGACGGCGGCGGCCCGCCAGTCGGGGCGGCCGATGCGCCGGGCGAAGTCGGCCAGGGCGTCCGGGCCGAGGCCCAGTTCGCGGCTGCGGGCGAGCACCGCGCGGACCTCGTCGGCGAAGCCCCGGGTGGTCAGGCAGGCACGCAGTTCGTCGGGCCAGCGCACGTGGGCCAGTCCGAGCCGTTCGAGGTCGGCCTGGCCGGCGAGCAGCTCGCGTACGGCCACGTCCTGCTCCGGGCCGGAGAGCAGCCGCAGCGGCTCGGCGAACACGTCGCTGTCCTGGTGGGCGCGGACGAGGGCGTAGCTGAAGGAGTGGAACGTGGTCGCGCGCGGGGCGCGCGCCGCGCCGGTGCGCCGTGCCATGCGGTCGCGCAGTTCGACGGCGGCCTTCCGGCTGAAGGTCAGCACGAGGATGCGTTCGGGGTCGGTGCCGGCGGCGATCCGGGCCGCGACGGACTCCACGAGCGTGGTCGTCTTGCCGGTGCCCGGACCGGCGAGCACGAGCAGCGGGCCGGTGCCGTGGTCAACCACGGTGCGTTGGGCGGCGTCCAGAAGAGGGGGCGTCACGCGCGAGGGCGGCGTACGAACCAGTCGGTAAGCGCCACGGTCCGCCTGGCGCACCTGGGTGTGCGCCGGGCGGCTGATGGAGGAAGAGGAGCTCACGTGGTTCGCCGGTCCTGGTGGGTGTGCTGGTGGGACGACCGCCGCGCGGGACGGACGGTGGACGCGTAGTGGGTCGGGACGGGGGACGGTCGGTGGGCGGGGCGGGAACAGCGGACGGGACGGGAACGGTGGACGGCAGAGGAACGGTGGGCGCGGGGTGAACGGGATGCGCGCGGCCGACGCTACGCCGCCGGAAAGACCGGAAGCAGAACTTCCGCTTCTCTCCTCCCGCCGCCCGCGGCGCATGGGTCACGCGCCCCTCGAACGTACGTCATGTCACGGACGTGCCCGATCCGCCCCGATTCCCTCGTACGGATCACCGGTCACTCATCGAGGCGCCGGATGGCGGAAGCTGTCAGGTGTGACCCTGCGCGTGCTCGCCGCCGTCCCACCGCGCCCGTCTCATGTCGATGCGCGGCAGGTGGCCTTCCGCGGCCCGGCCCGCCTCCTTCAGGGGCGTCCCCTCCTCCCGGTACCGGTCGAGCGCCTCCAGTTCGTGCCCAGGGAGCAAGGCGCCGTCGGCACGGACCACGCGCCACCAGGGAACGCCCACCCCATAGAGGGACATCACGCGGCCGACCTGCCGAGGGCCGCCCTCCTCCAGCCATTCGGCGACGTCCCCGTAGGTCATGACGCGTCCTGGCGGGATCAGTTCCGTGACCTCGAGGACCCGCTCGGCGTACTCGGGCAGCGCGTCCGGGGGCCCGGAACGGACACCGTCCGGAAGACTTTCCTCGCTCATCCGACCCATAGTGCCGCACCCCACCGACACCGTGGCGCGCTCACGCGACCGGTCCGCGTCCCTCGCCCGGAGGATGCGCTTCGGGCAGACTGTGCGGCCCGCGGGTCCGCCCTGATCCACCCCCTGATCCACCCTGATGCCCCCGTGTGTCGGTGCGGCATGCCACCATCGTGCGGGCGGTGACCAGTGATACGGGAGCAAGAAGAGACGATGAAGCAGCAGGGTGTGCGGCCCGGCGACACGCAGGGCACCTCTGACGCTTCGTCGCGCCCCGGCGCCGTCGGCGGCAGCAAGGGGAGCACCGGAAGCACCGCGCAGGACGCCGACCTCGCGGACACCGCGCACATCGACGAGGTGGAGGGCGACGAACCGCTCCTCCCCGCGCGCGTGCACCGCCCTTCCGACCTGATGCGGCTCCTGGTGGGCGTGCTCGCCATCGGCGTGCTGCTCGCCGTCGCCGCGTTCGCCCACGGCACCACCTCGGGCCTCGAACAGGACATCAACAAGGGCACCGGCCAGGCACCCGACCTCCTGATCAAGATCGCGGGCCTGGCCTCCAGCATCGCCATCCTGCTGGTCCCGGTCGCCTTCGCGATCGAGCGGCTGATCAAACGGGACGGGCTGCGGATCGCCGACGGCGTGCTGGCCGCCGTACTCGCCCATGGAGTGACACTCGCCACGGACCTGTGGGTCGCGAAAGCCGCGCCCGGGTCGATCCAGGAGGCGCTGACCCAGCCCTCGCCGGGCGACATCCACGCCCTCACCGATCCGGTGCACGGCTACCTGGCGCCGGTCATCGCGTACATGACGGCCGTCGGCATGTCCCGCAGACCGCGGTGGCGCGCGGTGCTGTGGATCGTGCTGCTCCTCGACGCGTTCTCGATGCTCGTCACCGGCTACACGACCCCGTTCTCGATCATCCTGACCGTGCTGATCGGCTGGACCGTCGCCTACGGAACGCTGTACGCGGTCGGCTCGCCCAACGTCCGGCCCACCGGACGCACCCTCATGGCGGGCCTGAAGACGGTCGGCTTCCGCCCGGTGACCGCCTCCCGCGAGGAGGCGCCGGCGGACACCCTGGAGACCGGCGACCGCGGCCGGCGCTACTTCGTCACCCTGGAGGACGGCCCGCCGCTGGACGTCACGGTCGTCGACCGCGAGCAGCAGGCGCAGGGCTTCTTCTACCGCGCGTGGCGCAATCTCACCCTGCGCGGCTTCGCCACCCGCAGCAGCCTCCAGTCACTGCGCCAGGCACTGGAGCAGGAGGCACTGCTCGCCTACGCGGCCATCGCGGCCGGCGCCAACGCCCCGAAACTGATCGCCACCTCGGAACTGGGCCCCGACGCGGTGATGCTCGTCTACGAGCACACCGGTGGCCGTTCCCTCGACTCGCTGGCGGACGAGGAGATCACCGACGACCTGCTGCGCGACACCTGGGAGCAGGTACGGGCCCTCCAGTCGCGGCGCATCGCGCACCGCAGGCTGGTCGGAGACGCGATCCTGGTGGATCGTTCCGGCACCGTGAGCATCACGGACCTGCGCACCGGCGAGATCGCCGCGGGCGACCTGCTGCTGCGGATGGACATCTCCCAGTTGCTGGTGACGCTCGGGCTGCGGGTCGGGGCCGAGCGGTCGGTGTCCTCCGCGGTGAGCGTCCTCGGCCCGGACGCGGTGGCCGACTGTCTGCCGATGCTCCAGCCGATCGCGCTGAGCCGCTCCACGCGCGCGACGCTGCGCAGACTGGCCCGGGAGCGGTCCCAGCGGGAGCGCGAGGCCGTCCTGGAGGCGTCCCGGCAGGCCAAGCAGGCCCGCGTGGAGGCCGCGGCGGACCACGAGGGCGCGGGTGCCACCGTCGGCCTGCCCGTCCCGGCCGAGAAATCCGGGAGACCGGACAAGAAGGCCGAGCGCGCGGAGCAGCGGGCCGAGAAACGGGCCCTGGACGAGGCCATGGAGGAGGCGCGCGAGGAGGACCTGCTCACCCAGATCCGCCACCAGGTGCTGCGGATCAGGCCGCAGGCACCCGTCGAACCGGCCCGGCTGGAACGCATCCGGCCGCGCACCCTGATCAGCTTCATCGCCGGTGCGATCGGCGCGTACTTCCTGCTCACCCAGCTCACCCACATCGAGTTCGGCCCGCTGATCGCCAACGCGGAGTGGGGCTGGGTCGCCGCGGCCGTGCTGTTCTCGGCGGTGAGCTATGTGGCGGCCGCGATGGCGCTGCTGGGGTTCGTGCCGGAACGGGTGCCGTTCCCGCGGACCGTGGCCGCGCAGGTCGCCGGTTCCTTCGTGAAGATCATCGCGCCGGCGGCGGTCGGCGGTGTCGCGCTGAACACACGCTTCCTGCAGCGCGCCGGCGTACGCCCCGGGCTCGCGGTGGCGAGCGTCGGCGCGTCACAGCTGTTCGGACTCGGCTGCCACATCCTGATGCTGCTGTCCTTCGGCTATCTGACCGGCACCGAGAAGACCCCGTCGCTGTCACCGTCCCGGACGGTCATCGCGGGTCTGCTGACGGTGGCGGTCCTGGTGCTCGTCGTCACCTCGGTGCCCTTCCTGCGGAAATTCGTCGTCACGCGCGTACGCTCGCTTTTCGCGGGTGTCGTGCCGCGCATGCTGGACGTGCTCCAGCGCCCGCAGAAGCTGGTCACCGGTATCGGCGGCATGCTGCTGCTCACCGCGTGCTTCGTGATGTGTCTGGACGCCTCGATCCGCGCGTTCGGCGACGAGTCGACGTCCATCAGCATCGCCAGCGTCGCCGTCGTCTTCCTCGCGGGCAACGCGCTGGGGTCCGCCGCGCCCACCCCCGGCGGTGTGGGCGCGGTGGAGGCGACGCTGACGCTCGGCCTGATCGCCGTGGGCCTGCCCAAGGAGGTCGCCGCCCCGGCGGTGCTCCTCTTCCGCCTCCTGACCCTGTGGCTGCCGGTCCTGCCGGGCTGGCTGGCCTTCAACCACCTGACGAGGAAACAGGCGTTGTAGCGCGCCCCGTACGCCGCGTGGAGGCGCACTGCTCCCGGTCTGCACGCCGGGTGCAGGCGCACTGCTCCCGGTGCGCGCGCCGCCTCGCGCCTCGTACGCGCGTAGCCGGTACTGCGCACGGCCCGTACCTCGCCTCGTAGCCCGCACCTCATACGGCCCGTACCTCATAGAGCCAGCACTTCCACACGGTCCGCCCCTCGTACGGTCCGTATCAGTCCGCACCTCAACCCTCTACGGTCCGTATCAGTCCGCACCTCAACCTCGTACGGTCCGTATCGGTCCGCACCTCACCTCGTACGGTCCGTATCGGTCCGTACCTCGTACGGCCCGCGCCCCGAGCGCCCTGACCGGCCGGGTCGCACGATGGGGGCATGCCGAATCCCGCCCGGCTGCGCGCCGCCGCCCCCGCCGCCTCCGTCCTCCTGCTGTCCTCCCTGCTGGCAGGCTGCGGCGGTGACAGCGGCACCGCCGCGGACGACGGTGACCTCACCCGGCAGAAGCTCTCCTGGCAGGACTGTCCGGCCCCCTCCCCGGCCCAGGGCGGGGGCAGCGCGCCCTCTCCGCTGCCGGACGGCGGCACTTGGCAGTGCGCCACGATGAAGGCCCCGCTCGACTGGGACGACCCGGACGGTGCCACGATCGGCATCGCGTTGATCCGGGCCAGGGCGAGCGGCGCCGCCGACCGACGGATCGGCTCACTGATCTTCAACTTCGGCGGTCCGGGCGGCTCGGGCGTCACCACGCTGCCCGCCTTCGGGGAGGACTACGCGAAGCTGCGCACCCGCTACGACCTGGTCAGTTTCGACCCGCGCGGGGTGGGCCGCAGCGCGCCCGTGGAATGCCTGGACGACCGGCAGCTCGACAGCTACTTCCAGCAGGACGCCACTCCCGACGACGCGTCGGAACGCACCGAGCTGATGGACAACACCGAGAAGTTCAACGCGGCCTGCGAGCAGCACTCCGAGAAGATGCTGCCGAACGTCGCCACCACGGACGCGGCCCGCGACATGGACCTGATGCGCCAGGTCCTCGGCGACGACAAGCTGCACTACTTCGGCATCTCCTACGGCACCGAACTCGGCGGCGTCTACGCCCACCTCTTCCCGAAGAAGGTGGGCCGGGCCGTCTTCGACGCCGTGGTCGACCCGACGCAGAACGCGGAACAGGGCTCGCTCGGCCAGGCCAAGGGTTTCCAGCGGGCCCTCGACAACTACGCGCGGGACTGCGTCTCCCAGACCGAGGACTGCCCCGTGGGCGACACCGCCCAGGACGTCAAGGACCGTATCGCCCGGCTGCTGAAGAACCTCGACGAGAAGCCGATCCCCGGCATCCCCCCGCGCCGGCTCACCCAGACCGCCGCGACCAGCGGCATCGCCCAGTCCCTGTACTCCCAGGACCTCTGGGAGTACCTCACCGAAGGGTTGACGCAGGCGTACGAGGGTGACGGCCGCATCCTCATGGCCCTCTCCGACGCGTTGAACGGGCGCGGCGAGAACGGCGAGTACAGCAACATCACCGCGGCCAACATCTCCATCAACTGCGCCGACGACAAGTCCCGGTACGACGCCGCCTACGTGCAGAAGAAGCTGCCCGAGTTCCGCGCCGCCTCCCCCGTCTTCGGTGACTATCTCGCCTGGTCCATGGTCGGTTGCGCCGACTGGGCGGTGGCCGGTGCCGCCGACCACCCCGACGTCGGCGCGCCGGGCGCCCCGCCGGTCCTGGTCGTCGGCAACACCGGTGACCCGGCCACGCCGTACGAGGGCGCGCGGAAGATGGTGGACGCCCTGGGCCCCGGCGTCGGTGTGGAGCTGACCTACAAGGGGCAGGGCCATGGTGCCTACGACAGCAAGAACGCCTGCGTGCGGAACGCGGTCGACGGATACCTTCTGAACGGGCGGACACCGAAGGCCGGGACGGTCTGCACCTGACCCGACGGACCACCACAGACGGGCAAACCAGCAGGTCAGAGGGTTATCCACAGGCCGCGACGAGTGTGTTGCGCTCGCCCTACCATGGCATGACAGCCATCCGCCGCACGGCGCGGACGGCCCGTCAGGGGGGAACGCACATGGGGCGGTACACGGCGCACCCGGGTCGGCGCGCGCGGTCGAGGTTCGCGGGGTGGACGGCTTCCCTGGCAGCGGCGGGACTGCTGCTGTCGGGATGCAGCACGGGTGCGTCCGACGGTGGCGAGGACGGAACGGGGGACGGCGGTGCCGCGACCACCGGAGCGTCGCCGGCATCGCTGACGTCCCAGCGGCTCGACTGGGGCCGCTGCGAGGCGACCGGCGACGCTCCGGCGCCGGGCCGGGACTGGCAGTGCGCCGACCTCGAAGTGCCGGTGGACTGGGCGAAGCCCGAGGGTGAGCGGATGGAGCTGGCCCTGATCCGTGCCAAGGCCACCGGTGCGAAGCGGGCCGGCTCGCTGCTGTTCAACTTCGGCGGCCCCGGCGGCTCGGGCATCTCCACGATGCCCTCCTACGCCTCCCTGGTGTCCTCCCTGCACGAGCGGTACGACCTGGTCAGCTGGGACCCGCGGGGAGTGGCCGCGAGCGAGGGCATCCGCTGCCGCGACGACGAGGAGATCCAGGCCGCCGAGTCGGCGGTGGACGCCACCCCCGACACCCCGGGCGAGGAGCAGGCGTATCTGAAGGACGCCGCCGACTTCGGCGCGGGCTGCGAGCGGGCCGCCGCGAAGCTGATGACCCATGTCTCGACCACGGACACCGCCCGCGACATGGACCTGATGCGCCAGGTCCTCGGCGACGACGAACTGCACTACTTCGGCATCTCCTACGGCACCGAACTCGGCGGCGTCTACGCCCACCTCTTCCCGGAGAACGTGGGGCGCATGGTCCTGGACGCGGTCGTCGACCCGACCGCGGACACCATCGGTCACGCCGAGCACCAGGCCAGGGGCTTCCAGCGGGCGCTGGACGATTACCTCCGCTCCACCGGCCGGGACCCCGAGCAGGGCTCTCGGGAGATCGCCGGTCTGCTGGACCGGCTCGACACCGAGCCGCTGCCCACGTCGTCAGAAGGCAGGGAACTGACGCAGACGCTGGCGCTCACCGGGATCGTGCTGCCGCTGTACGGCAAGTCCAGCTGGCCGGCGCTGACCAGTGCGCTGTCGGCGGCCGAGAAGGGCGACGGTTCGGAACTGCTGGCCCTCGCCGACGGCTACAACGAGCGGGACGCCTCGGGACGCTACGGCACGAGCAGCCACTCCCAACGGGTCATATCGTGCTTGGACGACAGGGAGCGGCCGACGGCGGCGGAGGCGAAGGAGCTGCTCCCGGAGTTCGAGCGGATCTCCCCCGTGTTCGGCTCCTTCCTCGGCTGGGACACCGCCGGCTGGTGTCACGACTGGCCGGTGGCCGGGCAGTACGAGACGCCGGAGGTCAGCGCGGCCGGAGCGGCCCCGGTGCTGGTCGTGGGCAACACCGGGGACCCGGCGACGCCCTACGAGGGCGCCCGCAGGATGGCGGACGAACTGGGCCCGGACGTCGGTGTGATGCTCACCTGGAAGGGCGAGGGACACGGCGCGTACGGGAGCGGGAGCGACTGTGTCGACTCCACGGTGGACGCCTATCTCCTGGAGGGGACCGTGCCGGAGGACGGCAAGGTCTGCTCCTGACGCCCGGCGCCGGGAGCCGGTACGCGACGGCGGGGACCCCGGGCACCTGGGGTGCGCGAGATCCCCGCCGTTCGGGAGACCTGGCCGGACGCGTCCTGGCGTGCCGGCCACCGGCGGACCGGCCGTCAGTAGACCGGCTTCTCCGGCTCGATCTGGTTGACCCAGCCGATCACGCCGCCGCCGACGTGCACGGCGTCGGAGAAACCGGCCGACTTCAGGACCGCGAGGACTTCCGCACTGCGGACGCCCGTCTTGCAGTGCAAGACGATCTTCTTGTCCTGCGGGAGGTTCTCCAGGGCCGTACCCATGAGGAACTCGTTCTTCGGGATCAGCCGCGCGCCCGGGATCGAGACGATCTCGTACTCGTTCTGTTCGCGGACGTCGATGATCTCGATGTTCTCGCCCTCGTCGATCCACTCCTTGAGCTGCTTGGGAGTGATCGTGGAGTCGGCCGCCGCCGCCTGGGCCTCTTCGGAGACGACGCCGCAGAAGGCCTCGTAGTCGATCAGCTCGGTGACGGTGGGGTTCTCGCCGCAGACCGCGCAGTCGGGGTCCTTGCGGACCTTGACCTGGCGGTACTGCATCTCCAGGGCGTCGTAGATCATCAGGCGGCCGACCAGCGGCTCGCCGATGCCGGCGAGGAGCTTGATGGCCTCGTTGACCTGGATGGAGCCGATGGACGCGCACAGCACGCCCAGGACGCCGCCCTCGGCGCAGGAGGGGACCATGCCGGGGGGCGGGGGCTCCGGGTAGAGGCAGCGGTAGCAGGGGCCGTGCTCGGACCAGAAAACGGAGGCCTGTCCGTCGAACCGGTAGATCGAGCCCCAGATGTACGGCTTGTTCAGCAGCACACAGGCGTCGTTGACCAGGTAGCGGGTGGCGAAGTTGTCGGTGCCGTCGACGATCAGGTCGTACTGGCTGAAGATGTCCATCACGTTGTCGGCTTCGAGCCGCTCCTCGTGAAGGACGACGTTCGTGTACGGGTTGATGCCCTTGACGGTGTCACGCGCGGACTCGGCCTTGGAGCGGCCGATGTCGGACTGGCTGTGGATGATCTGGCGCTGCAGGTTCGACTCGTCGACCTCGTCGAACTCCACGATGCCGAGGGTGCCGACACCCGCGGCGGCGAGGTACATCAACGCCGGCGAACCCAGGCCGCCGGCGCCCACACACAGCACCTTGGCGTTCTTCAGCCGCTTCTGCCCGTCCATCCCGACGTCAGGAATGATCAGGTGGCGGGAGTACCTGCGGACCTCGTCTACGGTGAGCTCAGAAGCTGGCTCTACCAGGGGTGGCAGCGACACGGGGACTCCGTTGGTCGGTCAGTCATTACGGGTTGTTCCCCCGTAACACTGCCACGGCCTTTTTCATTCCGAGACACCTGTCCCGATGCGCGAGACGATGGTGTCCCAGTAGCCGGGCATCGTCCCCCAGGGGCTCGGCTCGACGCGGCCCCGGTGGTCCGTGCGGTCGGTGAACCAGACCGTCGCGGCGCCCTGCCAGCGGGCGATGCGCAGGGCCTCGTCGAGGTGCAGGGCGGGGACGCCGTGGACGAGGTGGCAGAAGCGTTCGGGCGGGTGGCCGACGGTCCACTCCGCCACCTGGGACCCGCGGTAGTCGCTCCGGGGGCCGCGGAAGGTGACCAGTCGGTCGGCGTTCTCGGCGTAGCCGGGATACGGGTGGGTGCCGTGGCCCAGCACGATGTGGGCGCCGTCACCGGCCGCGCGCAGCGCGGCGACCGTGCCGCGGACCGCGGGAAAGGCCTCCCGGTCGGCGGGGCAGTGGTCCAGGAGGAAGCCGTCGGCCCGGTACCAGTCGAGATACCGCCGGGCCTCGGTGAGCAGCGCGCCGGCCCCTCCGCCCCCGAGGCGGGTGCCGTACGCGGCGTCGAGCCGGCCGAGGACGCGGACACGGCGTTGCGCAGCCGGCCGGCCGCGGCCAGGCAGTGCCGGTCGGGCGCGGTGCCCGGTCCGTCGGCGACGTCCAGGACGACCCAGTGCAGGGGGGTGCCCGGCCGGGTGAGTTCGGCCCACTCGGCCAAGGCGACCAGGGGATGGGCCAGGCCGGGGACGCCGAGGCCGGTACGGATGCCGGTGCTCGCGGTGCCCCTCCGGGCGCGGGTCAGATGCGGCATGCGGCTTCCATCCAGATGTCGGCCAGCGACTCCTCGAGGTTGATACGCGGGCGCCAGCCGAGCCGGTCGCGGGCGGTGCGCACATCGGCCTGCTGCCAGCTGCCGCAGCCGTCCGGGTACGGGTAGGCGGCGGGCGACGGGTGGTCGGTGTCGCTCCGGGGGCTGAGTCCGTCCACGCGGTGACCGGCGGACTCGGCGCGGTGGCCGAGCGAGTCGGCCCGGTGCGTCATGGCCTCGGCCCGGGGATGGCCGATGACGGGCCGCAGGGCGCCGGGCGGACCGTCGAGTTCGTGGAGGGCGCCGCCGTAGCCGGCCACCCGGGCGAGGGTGGCGGCGGCGTCCCGGAGGCGGACGGCGCGGCCGGAGCCGATGTTGATGACGCCCTGCGCGGCGGAGAGGGAGGCGGCGTGCACGGCGCGCGCCACGTCGCGGACGTCCACGAAGTCCCGTTGGGCGCCTAGGCCGCCGAGGCGCAGTTCGCCGTCGCCGGACTGCATGGCGCGGCGCATGGCCTCGGCGAGGCGGCCCAGCGGGGAACCGGCGGGGGTGCCGGGGCCGGCCGGGGAGAAGACGCGGAGCACGACGGCGTCCAGGCCCGAGCCGAGGACCAGTTCGGTGGCGGCGAGTTTGCTGACGCCGTAGGGGCCGCCGGGCCGGGGGACGGCGTCCTCGGCCGTGGAGGAACCGGGCTGGCTGGGCCCGTACTCCGCGCTGCACCCGATCTGCACCAGGCGGGCCCCGCAGCCGCTGCGGCGCAGGGCCTCGCAGACGGTGGCGACGGCGACGGTGTTGTGCCGGGTGAGTTCGCGGGCGCCGCCGCGGGTGGTGCCCGCGCAGTTGATGACGACGCCGGGGTGGACGGCGTCGAGGAAGCGGGTGAGGGCGCCGGGGCTGCCGGTGGCGAGGTCGAAGCGGACGTCCGCGTCGTCGCCGCGGCCGAGCGCGGTGAGCTGGACGGCCGGGTCGGCGAGCAGGCGGTCGGCGACGAAGCGGCCGAGGTAGCCATTGGCTCCGATCAGCAGGACTCTCATCGGACGACTCCCGGGGCCGAGGCTTCGGGTCGGGAGGTGGTCATGTCGGGTTCTCCTTCAGGGGGTGATGCCGGGCGGAAGGGCGGTGGCCGGGTCTCAGCTACGGGACGGGCGGCACGCCGGAAGGTCGGTGAGGGGCGCGGAGGCGCGTGGGTGCGGCGGGCCGTGGGCGGTGGGGGCCGGGAGCGGGGGGTTCATCGGTGGGGCTCCGGGTGGGCGTGGGCCGAGGCTCGGGTCAAGCGACGGTTCGCGTGCAGCAGCAGGACCAGGGCGCCGGTGCCGCAGGCCACGGTCGGAACGCTCTGGGTGCCCCACGTGGTGATGAGCGCCTCCACGGGCGTGGCCAGGACGCCGCAGCCGGGCAGGCGGCTCGCGAAGAGGCCGGCCAGGGCGGTGGCCTCGACGGTCGCCGCCGTGGTGAGGGCGAAGGAGGGGGCGTAGGCGTAGCCGTGGCCGGTGAGGAGGCGGGCCAGCAGCAGGAGGGCCCCGAGGGAGAGGGCCGACGCGTAACCGGCGGATTGGTCCAGGGCCGCGCCGGTGAGGGCGAGGAGGGCCGCCAGCGCGGCCAGGAACAAGAGGAAGGAGCCGCACAGCAACGGCCGTACGGAGGCGGCGAACTCCTCCAGTCCGCGGCTCGCCCCCAGCCTGCGGCGGGCGCGTACGGTGAAGAAGCGGGCGCACCAGGCCGCGGGTGCGCAGGCCAGCGTCAGGGCCAGCACGGGAGCGACGGTGACGGGCCAGGGACCGTCGGCGGCGCCGGTGGGCGGGCCGTCGGGGCCACCGGTGAGGGCCGCGTCGAGGAGCCCGTCGCCGAGCAGGGCGTAGGCGATGAGCCAGTGGACCCAGAGGGAGCTGTGGTCGTCCGCGGCGCCCGGGAGGCGCCCCCGGCGCAGCAGCGCGCGCACGGCCAGGGTGACCGCGAGCACGCCGACGACGGCCGTGATCAGGCGTGGCTGGCCTTGGGTGAGCCGCAGGCCGGACACCGTGGCGACGCCGAGGGCACCGGGGAGCAGGGTGAGGACGATCCAGCGGGTGCCGGGCCGGCGGACGGAGGGGGTGGTGGGGCTCTCGGTCTCCGGGGTCCGTCCGGAACCGGAGGGGGTGCCGTCGCGCGGGACGCGGGCGTACATCTCCTCGGCGAGGGTGAAGACGTCACGGTGACGGAAACGGTTGGCGGTCCGGTCGGTGATGCCGTGGGCCTCCAGGCCCGCCGCGATCTCCAGGGGGTCGACGGCTCTTCGGCACAGCTCCTGGTGGCGGTGGATCAGGGCCTTCACGGGGTCCGCGCCGGTCCGCCGGGCGGCGGCGGGTCGGGTCCTCCCGGCAGGACGGACGGAGAGCGCCCCGGGCGCCTGCCCCATCCCCGGCCGTGCCTCCGAGCCGGCCTTGGCATCCGGAGCCGACACGGACACCGATGCCGAGCCCGGACCGGACGCCGGACCGGAAGCCGAGCCCGACACGGACGCCGGACCCGAACCGAAGCCCGGCACGGACGCCGGACCGGAAGCGAAGCCCGGCACGGACGCCGACCCCGAACCGGAAGCCGACCCCCACACGGACGCCGACCCCGAACCGGAAGCCGACCCCCACACGGACGCCGGCCCCGGACCGGAAGCCGAGCCCGACACGGACGCCGGACCCGAACCGAAGCCCGGCACGGACGCCGGACCGGAAGCGAAGCCCGGCACGGACGCCGACCCCGAACCGGAAGCCGACCCCCACACGGACGCCGACCCCGAACCGGAAGCCGACCCCCACACGGACGCCGGCCCCGGACCGGAAGCCGAGCCCGACAAGGCCCCCGCACCCGTCGCCTCCGTCAGGTACGCCCCGGACCGTTCGTCCCAGGCGCCGGGGCTGCCCGGGGCCGCGGGTCGGTCCAGGCCGTCGAAGCCGCTCATCGGGCCCCCTCGGTGACGGGTACCGGGGTGTCCGTCGCCCAGCCCGGCCCGCCACGGACGACCGTCCGGGACTCGACGGGGGTGCCGAGACCGCCCCCGCCCGCGCCCCCGCCCCCGCTCCCGGGACCGGCGCTCCAGCGGCCGGGGACGTACGCCTCGGCCGGCACCGCGAACGGCAGGGACGCGCCCGCGCTGTCGAGGCCGCCGCGGCGCAGCGGGGTACGGGAGAGGATCTCCAGGTAGATGCCGTGGAAGGCGGCGGTGTTCTGCTCGACGGTGAACAGTTCGAGTGCGCGGGCGCGCGCGGCGGCGCCCAGGCGCTCACGGCGCGCGGGGTCGCGCAGCAGCGCCACGCACGCCTCGGCGAGCGCCCGCGGATTGCGCGGCGGTACGACCGATCCGGTGCCGCCGATCACCTCCACCACCGCGCCGACCTCGGTCGACACCGTGGCTCGGCCGCAGAGCATGGCCTCGACCAGCCCCACCGGGAAGCCCTCGACGACGCTGGAGAGGACGACCAGGGAACCGGCCGCGTAGGCGTCGGCGACGGTCGGCAGGTCCGGCCCGCCGACCTCCTCGAAGGACACCGGGTTCCGGCCCACGGCGTACGGACCGTCGGCCTCGTCGGGGAAGAGCTGGGCGGCGAGTCCCCGGCAGTGCGCGAGATAGGCGGCCTCCCCGGCCTCACCGACACCACCGGCACCACCGGCACCACCGCCCTCCTCCCCGAACGCTCCCCCTGGACCGGAACCGGGGACTGGACCGGGAACGGACACGATCCGCAGCCGGGCCCCCGGCACCGCCTTCCGGATCTCGGCGAACGCGTGCAGCAGTGAGACCAGGTCCTTGGCCGGTTCGACCCGGCCGACCCACACGAGGGTGTTCGGACCGGCGTCGCCGCGCGCCTCGCCGGCCGCGGCGAACGGGGCCGCGTCCATGCCGGGGTGGACCGTGCGCAGCTTGTGCCGGTCGGCCCCGCACCGCTCCTGCCAGCGCCGGGCGTGCGTGTTGCCGTGGGTGACGACGGCGGCCCGGCGGTAGATCTCCGTGGCGAGCCGGCCGTGGAAGGCGGCGAGCAGGGCGCGTACGGCCGGTGAGGCGTCGGGCGCGGTCAGGTAGTGCGTACGCAGCCGCACGCCGTACTCGGTCACCAGCAGCGGTACGCCGAAGAAGTGCCGGGCCAGCAGGCCGGGCAGGGCGGCGGCACCGCCGGACGTCGCGTGGCACAGGTCGACCGCGCCGAGACCGGCGTCCTCGTACCAGCCGAGCGAGAGGGGGCGCAGGGCGCGTTCCAGATGGCCCGCGACGGCGAGGAGATCGGGGACGCGCGCCTCGCGCGCGGGTCGCTGGGCGCCCGGCGCGCGACAGGCGTGCTCCAGAGCCCGTACGGCGGCTTCGGAGCGGAGCGCGGCCACCAGGCCGTTCTCGTCGCGAGCGAGTTCGGCGAGCCCGTACAAGGCGTTGGCGAAACGGTCCGCCTCTGCGGCGGAGGCGTCTCCCGCGGTGCCGGACGACGGGTCCGGACGGCCCGCCGCGCACAGGACGGCGGCGAGGGCGCCGTAGCACTCGGTGAAGCGCCGGCGGGCGCGCCGGCCGTACACCACCCCGTCGTCCTCGGCGGTCCACAGCGGGGCGGTGCGCACCCGGCGGACCTGCGGCGGCAGCGGGACCCAGCCCGCGTCCTCCTGGCGCTCGCACCGGCTGAGCGCGTGGACGTCGAACTCGTGCTGCCCGAGCCCGCGCACGAGCCGGTCGCACCAGAGTCCGGCGTCGCCGCTGACGTACGGGTAACCGTTCTCCGTCAGTAGTCCGATGCGCACACGCACCCCCGATGTCCCGTATGGGGAGCCGCCGTTGGTCCGGCGGCTCGCAGCGGGGACGAACGTATGCGGACAAGGCGGTGGCGCGACGGACGGTTGTCCATCACGCCACCAAAAGGGGTGAACGGGCGTAACTTTCCCGGGCGAAGCGCGTTCGGTCGCGTCAAGGGAGCGGACGAACACCGAGCGTCACGTCATGGCCGCACCCGGTCGGGCGACTCTCACGCGGCGCGGCTCAGGCGGACGGGTACGGCCAGGCGTTGGGGCGGCAGCGGATGCCGTCGTACTCCAGGAACTTGGTCTGCTGCTGCATGACGGGAGCGAGGTCGCCGTCCTTGTCGCAGGTCACGTGGTTGTGGCCGAGGCGGTGACCGACCTCGTGGTTGATCAGCATCTGCCGGTAGGGGTAGATCTTGTCGTCGCCGTAGGTCTTCGCGCCCTTGGCCCACCGGTAGGCGTTGATCATGACGCGTTCGGTGGCGGCCGAGTCACAGGAGACGTTGTCGATCGTGGTGTCCAGGCCGGACTTGGCGCACCAGTCGGCGGTCGTGCCCGGGCTGGCCAGAGTGATCACGAAGTCGGGGTGACCGGAGTGGACGCGTTCGAACGTACGGGCGCCGTTGTGGGCCCAGCTGCGGTCGTCGTTGAGGGTCTTCTGCACCGCCTGCGCGAAGAGTTCGCCGTCGAGGCCGAGCCCCTTCTCGACGTCCACGCGGTAGGTGTACTTCTGCCCCCTCCCCGGCGCCTTGTCGACGCCCTCGATCGCGTCGAACTCGCCGGAGCCCTTGAGTGTGGCGCTGAGCGGATAGACCGTGCCCATCTTCTGCGCGTACGTCAGCGGCGCCGCCGCGCTCGGTCCGGAACCGGAGCCCGCTCCCGCATCGGACGTGCCCATCTCCTCCGCCGCGCCCGGAACGGAGCCCTGTTCCGCGCCCGCCCGGTCGGCGGCCGACCGGGACGCCGCGGCCTCGCCGGCACGCCCGTCGGCGACCTGCCCGGCCACGACGACGGCCAGCACGATGGTGACGGCCGCCGCGGCGACGCCGGTGAAGGCCCGCCCCTTGCCGCCCCCGCGGACGGGACCGCCCCCGTCGCTCCGGCCACCGGCGGTGGCGCGGGAGCCGGGCGGGGGCGCGTCGGCCCGGACTCGCGCGGTCCCGGACGCGGGCGTGAACACGGACCCGGCCGCCGGGGCGGAGCCGGACGCGGACGGGGAGGCCGCGGAGGCCGCGGAGGCACTGGGGTCGTCGGACCCGCGCTCGAACGCGTCGAGGTACTCCTGCCGGGGTCCGCCGCCTCCCCGTGCCCCCGGCGTGCGCGCCCCCTGGGGCGCCTGCCGCTGCCGGGGCAGGGACAGGCCGGGACCGCGCGGCGCGCCCGGAGCCGCGCCGGCCGCCCCGAACTCGCCCCAGCCGCCGCCCGGTTCGCGCTGCTCGGGGTGTCCGCCTCGCACCTGCCCGGCCGGACCCACCCGCCCCGTGCCGAAGGCCGGTGTGTCGTAGGCCCGGGTGCCGCGCGGCGGACGCGCGCCGACCCGGCCGGCGGGGGACCCGTCACCGTACGGAGGTCCCGTCCGCTCCCCGGGCGGCGTCGACGGGCCGCCCCGCTCCTCGGGCCGTGCGCTTTGGCGTTCCCGTGCTGCGGTGGCGTCCGCGGGGTCGCCCTTGGGGGCCGGCCCGCGACGGCTGTGGCGTCCCACTCGCGCCTCAGCCTCCTGTGTTCTCGTCGGTGTGCCGATCGTCGGCGGCCGTCGATCCGGCGGTGTCCGCGAGGAGTTCGCGGAGGGCCGTGGCGACCGTCTGCGGATACTCCATCATGGCGACGTGGCCCGCGTCCGGAAGGGTCAGCAACCGCGCGTCGCGGAAGGCGCGGGCCGCGCGCTGTGCCATGCGGTAGCCGACGAGCTTGTCCCGGCCGCCGTAGACCAGCAGGGTCGGCGCGAGGACCCGCTCGGCCTGGCGCCACAGGCCGTGCTGGCCGCCCACCGTGTAGGCGTTGACGATGCCCCGCGCGGAGCGCGCCATCGCGTCCCAGAAGTACGGCAGCCGCTGCCGCCGCTCCATCTCCTCCACGGCGTGCCGCAGGCCCTCTTCCGACACCCGCGCGGGATCGCCGTAACAGAGCGCCATGACGCCGCGGACCCGCTGCTCCGCCGTCCAGTCCCGGCTCACGCGGGTGAACAGCGCGGCTACGCCGGGCAGGGCCAGCAGTCCGGTGGGCACGGCACTGCGCTGGACGCGGATCTCGGGCAGCGCGGGCGAGATCAGGGTCAGCGTGCGCACCAGGTCGGGGCGGACGGCGGCGACGCGGGTGGCGACGGCGCCGCCGAGCGAGTTGCCCACCAGATGGACGGGGCCGCGGCCCGACGCGTCGAGGTGGCGGATCACCGCGCGCGCGTGCCCGGTGATCGAGTAGTCGCCGTCGTCCGGTGGCGGGGAGTCGCCGAAGCCCGGCAGGTCGACCGCCTCGTTGTCGAGCACGTCGTCCAGCAGCGGCATCAGCGCCGACCAGTTCTGCGAGGAACCGCCGAGGCCGTGGACATACAGGGCGGGCGGCAGTCCCTCGCGGGCCGGGCGCCTTGACCGCACCGTCAGCGTGATCCCCGGCAGCCGCACCGACCGCAGCCGCTCGCCCTCCGCGACCCGGACCGCGGTCGCCTCCGGCAGCACATTGGCGGGCGGCACGGACGGCAGCTCGGTCGAAGACATGCGGCAATGTTACGAGACGATCACGCGACGGTTCACGTGTTCGGCATCACAACAGGGGTGCGTTCGCGCGGTATCGGGAAACGCGCCGGGGTACGCACCGGAGCAGACACCCCCCGACGCGCCCCGGGCCCTCACGCCCCCTCCCGGGCCGGCACGGATCGCACGGCGCGGGATTCGGGTGTCTCCTAGGCTCGTACCGAGGGCACCCGCACCTGACCACCCCCCGCCTCCCGGCGGGGACGTCCACAGAAAGGGAGCCGGCATGGCCATCGATCCCACTGATCCCGAGACCTTCGCGCACGACGAGACGGAGGAGTCCCAGGACGTCGGCGTCGAGGCGCCGGACGCCGACGCGGCCGAGCAGCAGAAGGACATCACCCCGGACCGGGACGACCCGCTCACCGGCGTCGACCCCGACCGCGGCAGCGAGGCCGACCTCGCGGAACAGGCCCGCGTGGTCACCCTCGACGAGGACGACTACCGCTGACGACGGCCGACGGAGAGGGCGTGCGCCGCGCGGGGAATGAACAGGGAGGAGGCAGACGTTTGCCCGTTTCGGGCATTTTTGAAACTGTTTGCACTCCTTTCACCGCTGTCCGGTCCGTGAAATTCTGCGTCCGCACCGCGCGCACCACGGTTACCGAAAAGTACGATGGCCGCGCGGCGCACACCGCACAGGGACGACTTTGGGAGGCGGCGTGACAGCCATCGAGCAGACAGAGGCGGCACGCCCGCGGGGCACACGCCTGCCGCGCCGCGCCCGACGCAACCAGCTGCTGGGCGCCGCGCAGGAGGTGTTCGTCGCCCAGGGTTACCACGCGGCCGCGATGGACGACATCGCCGAGCGCGCCGGCGTCAGCAAGCCGGTCCTCTACCAGCACTTCCCGGGCAAGCTGGACCTCTACCTGGCCCTGCTGGACCAGCACTGCGAGTCCCTGATCCAGTCCGTCCGCAACGCGCTGGCGTCGACGAGCGACAACAAGCAGCGCGTACGGGCGACCATGGACGCGTACTTCGCGTACGTCGAGGACGACGGCGGCGCCTTCCGCCTGGTCTTCGAATCGGACCTGACCAACGAGCCGGCCGTGCGCGAGCGCGTGGACAAGGTCACCAACGAGTGCGCCGAGGCGATCTGCGACGTGATCGCCGAGGACACCGGCCTCTCGCGCGCGGAGTCGATGCTGCTCGCCTCCGGGCTGGGCGGCCTCGCCCAGGTGGTGGCCCGTTCCTGGCTGCACAGCGACCGCAGCGTGCCGCGCGACCAGGCGGTGCAGTTGCTCGCGTCGCTGGCCTGGCGCGGCATCGCCGGTTTCCCGCTGCACGGCAACGAGCAGCACTGAGCGGGGCGGCGCCGCCCGTCTGTTCCCGTCGGCTGTTCGCTCCTGGCGTGGCCGGGCGCAGCGTGTACGTCCCCTCACCGGGCTAATGTGTGCTGAGTACGGCGCGGAAGATCGCGCACATCACTGACCGTCGGAGGGACATAGCCGTGGAGGTCAAGATCGGCGTGCAGCACGCGCCCCGCGAGATCGTTCTGGAGAGCGGTCAGAGTGCCGAGGAGGTCGAGCGCGTGGTGGCCGAGGCACTGGCCGGCAAGTCGCAGCTGCTGAGCCTCGTGGACGAGCACGGCCGCAAGGTCCTGGTCCCGGCCGACCGCCTCGCGTACGTCGAGCTCGGCGAGCCGGCCCCGCGCAAGGTGGGCTTCGGCGCGCTGTAGCCACAGGCGGCATACGGAGGGGCCCGGCGGACACCGCCGGGCCCCTCCGCGTACGCGCCTCCGTACCGGACCGGCGTACGCGCCTCCGTACCGGACCGGCGTACGCGCAGGACCGCCGTACGCGGCTCCACGCAGGACCAGCGCACGCCACCCCGCGCGGGCTCTCGTACGCCACCCCGCGCAGGTCCTCCTACGCGCTTCCGCGCGCCCCGGCGCCCGCGCCCCCCTCCACGAACGGCGCACAACTCCCTCACAGGGGAGGGTTGCATTCCGCAGGTCAGGGGTAGGACGGCTACGACCGTTCGAGCAGGCCGGCCGTGTGGGAGGGACCCCGACAATGCTGTTGGAAGCGCTCAGTGCCGCGATCCTCGGGCTGGCCCTCGCCTGGGCCGCCGCCCGCCGCCTGCCGCACCGGCTGCCGGCCCGCTCCCTCGTCCTCGCGACGGGCGTCGCCGGGGCCCTGTTCGGGGCGTTCGTCACACACAGCGCGCTGGGCGCCGCGAGCCTGCTGGCCGTCCTGCTGGGCTCGGCCGCCGTCTGCTCCGCCTCGCTGTCGCTCCTGCTGCGCCCGGCGGGCCGGCTGCGCGGCCGGTCGGCGACCGCCTGACCGGCCGGCGCGGATCAGGCAGCCAGCTTCAGTGCGGCCATCCGCTTGGTGTGCGCCTCGGTGATCCGGGAGAACATCCGGCCCACCTCCGCCAGGTCGAAGCCGTCCGCGACACCGCCCACCAGCATCGTCGACAGCGCGTCCCGGTCGGCGACCACCCGCTGGGACTGCGAGAGCGCCTCCCCCATCAGACGCCTCGCCCACAGCGCCAGCCGGCCGCCCACCCTCGGGTCCGCGTCGATCGCCGCGCGCACCTTCTCCACCGCGAACTCGGCGTGCCCCGTGTCGTCCAGCACGGCCAGCACCAGCTCACGGGTGTCGGTGTCGAGGCGGGCGGCGACCTCACGGTAGAAGTCGCTGGCGATCGAGTCGCCGACGTACGCCTTGACGAGCCCCTCCAGCCAGTCGGAGGGGGCCGTCTGCTTGTGGAAACTCTCGTAGGCGGTGACGAACGGGGCCATCGCCTCCGTCGGCTCCTCGCCGATCTCGGCGAGCCGGTTGCTCAGCCGCTCGAAGTGGTGGAACTCCGCCGAGGCCATCTTGGCCAGCTCCGCCTTGTCCGCGAGGGTCGGCGCCAGCTTGGCGTCCTCCGCGAGCCGCTCGAACGCCGCCAGCTCGCCGTACGCGAGCGCCCCGAGCAGGTCCACGACCGCCGCGCGGTACTGGGGGTCGGCGGCGGCCGACGACCAGTCCCGGGCGGCGACGGCGGTACGTTCGGCGGGGGCGTTCGCTGCGGTGCCAGGCGTGTCAGAGCTCGTCATGCAGCGCACAATAGCCCGCTCGTAGGCGACGGGAAGGCCCTGGTCAGTCAGTGTGACGACGACTACGTGACCGAATCGGCCATCACATGTGCGCGAATCCGGGGTATGGTGGTATTGCGCCTGCCGAGTATGTGACGTACGAGTTCGTGATCGTGACCTATGGCTACGTGACATGGTCGTCGGGGCGCACGCATGAGGATGCCCGGTCGGTGGCCCGATCGGCTCCGCCCGACAGCCCTCCCCGCCGTACGCCACTGTGTGCGGCAGCCCGGAGGGGGACCCTCAGCGGTTCGAGCGCTAGAGCGTCGGCAGTGGTCCCGTGTCTACGGCTCGCCCGTACGGCAGCCGACGTCCCCGGCACGGTCCGACACGACCCCCGCGCTCGCCTCGCACCGCGCACACAGAAGAGGCAGCACCCTGACTACGACGTTTCGTTCCCTCGGCATCCTTCCCGAGACCGCCGAGGCCCTTGAGGCCGTCGGCATCACCACCGCCTTCCCCATCCAGGAGATGACGCTCCCCGTCGCCCTCACGGGCAAGGACGTCATCGGCCAGGCCAAGACCGGCACCGGCAAGACGCTGGGCTTCGGCCTGCCCATCCTCGACCGCGTCACCGTCCCCGCCGACGTCGAGGCCGGACGCGCCGCCCCCGAGGACCTCACCGACGCCCCGCAGGCCCTCGTCGTCGTCCCGACGCGCGAGCTGTGCCAGCAGGTCACCAACGACCTCCTGACCGCCGGCAAGGTGCGCAATGTGCGCGTCAGCGCGATCTACGGCGGCCGCGCCTACGAGCCCCAGGTCGAGGCCCTGAAGAAGGGCGTCGACGTGGTCGTCGGCACCCCGGGCCGGCTCCTCGACCTCGCGGGCCAGAAGAAGCTGAGCCTGAAGCACATCAAGTGCCTGGTCCTCGACGAGGCCGACGAGATGCTCGACCTGGGCTTCCTGCCAGACGTCGAGAAGATCATCAACCTGCTGCCGGCCAAGCGGCAGACGATGCTGTTCTCGGCCACCATGCCGGGCGCGGTCATCGGACTGGCCCGCCGGTACATGTCGCAGCCGACCCACATCAGCGCCACCTCGCCGGACGACGAGGGCCAGACGGTGGCGAACACGAAGCAGTACATCTACCGCGCGCACAACATGGACAAGCCCGAGATGGTCGCGCGCATACTGCAGGCCGAGGGCCGTGGACTGGCCATGGTCTTCTGCCGCACCAAGCGCACCGCGGCCGACCTGGCCGACCAGCTCCAGCAGCGCGGCTTCGCCTCCGGCGCGGTCCACGGCGACCTGGGCCAGGGCGCCCGCGAGCAGGCGCTGCGCGCCTTCCGCAACGGCAAGGTGGACGTGCTCGTCTGCACCGACGTCGCCGCCCGCGGCATCGACGTCGAGGGCGTGACCCACGTCATCAACTACCAGTCGCCGGAAGAGGAGAAGACGTATCTGCACCGCATCGGCCGCACCGGCCGCGCGGGCGCCAAGGGTACGGCGATCACCCTCGTCGACTGGGACGACATCCCCCGCTGGCAGCTGATCAACAAGGCGCTCCAGCTGGACTTCAACGACCCGCCGGAGACGTACTCCACCTCCCCGCACCTCTACTCCGACCTCGGCATCCCCGAGGGCACCAAGGGTGTGCTGCCGCGCGCGGCCCGTACCCGGGCCGGCCTGGCGGCCGAGGAACTGGAGGACCTGGGCGAGCCCGGTGGCCGTGGCGGCCGGGACCGCGGTCGCGGCGGCCGGGGCGCGCGGGACGAGTCCCGTTCCGCCGAGCCGGAGCGCCCGGCGCGCACGCCGCGCCGCCGGCGCCGTACGCGCGGCGGTACGCCCCTGGACGCGGCGGCCTCCCCCGCCGCCGAGCCGGCCACGCCGGCCACGCCCGTGGCCGACGGCACCGCGCCGGAGGACGGTGACGCCCCGCGTGTCCTGCGCCGACGCCGCCGCACCCGTGGCGGAGCCTCGACGCGCCGCCAGGTGACCCCGGCGACGGAGACCACCGCGGAGTCCGCCGAGGCGACCGCGCCGGCACCGGCGGTCACCGAGGCCGCGACGGCCATTGAGACCCCCGCCGCGCCCGAAGCGACGGAGCAGCCGCGCCGCCGCCGGACGCGCAAGTCGGCGGAGACGCCGGCCGCCGTCCTGGAGCCGACCGCCCCGGCGGTCACCGAGGCCACCCCGGTCACCGAGGCCACCCCGGTCGAGGAAGCCCCGGCGGCCGAGGAGGCCCCCGCCAAGCCGCGCCGCCGCACCCGCAAGGCCACGGCGGAGGCACCGGCGGAGACGGCGTCCGAAACGGCGGCCGAGACCGCCGAGGGCGCCGAGACCAAGCCCAAGGCCCGCCGCACCCGCAAGACCACCGCGGCCACCACCACCGAGGCCACCCCGGCCCCCACCACCGACGACGCCGAACCCGAGGCCAAGCCGAAGACCCGCCGCACCCGCAAGACCGCGACGGCGACCCCGACCACGTCCACGTCCACGGACACGGACACGGACACCCCGGCAGCGACGGCCACGGACACCACGGCCGCGACGGCCGCCGAGATCCCGGCCCAGACCACGCAGGAACCCCAGGCCGAGACCAAGCCCCGCCGCACCCGCAAGACCGCGGCCAAGGAACCGGCCGAAACGGCGGCCGAGACCGCCGACGTCGCCGAGACCAAGCCCAAGGCCCGCCGCACCCGCAAGACCACCGCGGCCACCACCACCGAGGCCATCCCGGCCCCCACCACCGACGACGCCGAACCCGAGGCCAAGCCGAAGACCCGCCGCACCCGCAAGACCGCGACGGCGACCCCGGCCACGTCCACGTCCACGTCCACGGACACCACGGCAGCAACGGCCACGGACACCGCCGAAGCCACGGGCGACGCGGCGGCCAAGCCCAGGACCCGCCGTGCGCGCAAGACCGCGGCGACGGCGCCCGCGGCCCCGGCCGCCGAGTCCACCGGCTCCGAGCCCACCGCCGGCATCCCGGCCCAGACCAAGCCCCGCCGCACCCGCAAGACCACGGCCGAGGAACCGGCCGAAACCGCTACCGGGCCGACCGAAACGGCGGCCGAGGCCGCCGAGACCAAGCCCAAGGCCCGCCGTACCCGCAAGACCTCTGCGGCGGCCACCACGACCGGCGCCGAAGCCCCGTCCACGGAGGGCTGACCCGTCCTGTCGTAACCGCCGTACCGTCGTCGGCCCGGTCCCGCCCCGTGCGGGACCGGGCCGACGTCGTCGGGTCCCCCGGCCCCGATACGCTCAGCCCGTGAGCAGGAACGCCGCCTTCGACCCGCCCCCCGCCGCCCGCGCGTACCGGCTGCGGACCGCGCGTGGGGAGTTCGCCGCCGTCGACTCGCCCGTGCCCGCCGGGGTCGAGCCGCGCGGCGTGGCACTGATGCTGCCCGGCTTCACCGGCAGCAAGGAGGACTTCACCCTGCTGCACGAGCCGCTCGCGGCCCGCGGTTACCGTACGGTCGCCGTGGACGGCCGGGGGCAGTACGAGTCCGACGGTCCCGAGCACGACGAGTCCGCCTACGCACGGCCGGAACTGGCCCGGGACGTCCTCGCCCAGACCGCCGCCCTCGGCACCCCGGTGCATCTGGTCGGCCACTCCCTCGGCGGCCAGATCGCCCGGTCGGCCGTCCTGCTGGACCCCTCCCCCTTCCGTTCCCTCACCCTGATGTCCTCGGGTCCGGCGGAGATCTCGGAGCACCAGCGGCAGCGGGTCGAGCTGCTGCGGGACGCGCTCGCCGTGATGACCATGGCGGAGGTCTGGGAGACGATCCAGGCCATGGGACCGCCGGAGGAGGTCGGCGGTCCCACCCGCGGCCCGGTCGACGAGGAGCGGCTGCGGCAGCGCTGGCTGGGCACCCGGCCCGCGCAACTCCTGGCCGGTGGGCGCCAGTTGTGCACCGAACCGGACCGGGTGGCGGAGCTGGCGGCGGTTCCGTTGCCGTTCCATGTGCTGTCGGGGGAGTACGACGACACCTGGCCGGTGCCCCTCCTGGACGACATGGCGGTGCGGCTGGACGCACGCCGGACCGTGATCGCCGGGGCCGAGCACTCGCCCAACGCGGATCAGCCCCTGCCGACCGCCACGGCACTGGCCGACTTCTGGGACGACCTCACGAACACGGCCCCGGACACGAACCCGAACTCGGCCCCGGACGTGCGCGGCGCCCAGGGCCTGTCGTTTGGATCGGGTCGCGGGGAATCGGCTGCGCCTTCCCCGCGTCCGCGGCGTGATCCGAACGACAGGCCCTAGCTAGTACTGCGTCTGCACGTACTCCCAGAACCCGTCCCGCAGCGCCCGTCTCAGGTCGGCCTGGCCGCGCAGGGAGTACTGGAGCAGCCCCTCGGCCTCGACCAGCAGGTCCTGGTCGACCGGGCCGGGCAGGTAGGGGTGGCCGTCGAGCAGCTCGACCAGCGCCTCCCGGCCCCGGGACGCCAGCCACTTCGCGGCGATCTGCGACCCGGCGAACCGCACGTTCTCCCGGGTGGGGCGGCCCGTGCCGGCCGCGTCGTAGGCGGGCAGGGTGCGCCGGGAGACGTACGGCTTGAAGAAGTCCAGGTCGAAGGTGCGCTGGCTGTCGACCTCCCAGAGCAGCGGGTCGGCCTGGTTGCGCCCCTCGGGGGCCTCGACGCCCCAGAGGTGGACGCGGGCCCCGTACCCCTGGGCGGCCTCGACCGCCGAGACCAGGTCCTCGTCACCGCCGAGGAGCGCCGCGTCGCTGATCGCGCGGTGCCGGGCGAGGGACTCCAGGTCGCTCCGGATGAGGGAGTCGACACCCTTCTGCTGGTTGTTGGCATTGAGGTTGCCCAGGCGGACCTTGACGTCGGGCAGCTCCGCGATGCTCTGCTGCTCGGCGGTGTGGATGCGGCGTCGGGCGCCGTCGTACCAGTAGACCCGCAGCAGCCTGCTGTCCGCGAAGATGGTGCGGGCCCGGTCGATGAGCGCCTCGATCAGCCCCTCGGCGTCCAGGTCGAAGGCGCGCCGGTCCTCCGTCCCCGCGACCAGCCGTCCCGCCGCCGCGTACAGGTATCCCGCGTCGACGAAGATCGCGTGGGTGGACGGTGTCTTGGCCACCTCGGCGAGCATGCGCTGGAGCAGCTCGTTGGTGCGGTCGATGCGGGCGGGCAGGGATGCGAGGTCGTCGTTCATCGTCTCCATTGTCCCGGCGGTCACGCTGCGAACACAACCGGTCCCGGTCAGTCTTGTACTGGACAGACGCCGACGCCAAACTGACATCGGACCTCCCCGCGCCGCCACCGCACACCTAGCCCCGTACCGGGCCGCGAAAACGACAATTTACCCACCAGTAATTAGCCTGTCGAAAATTTTCTTTAGCGTAGGGAATGTTCGCACCGGGTCACTCGTTGACCACATACGGAACCCCAGGCACCGATGACCCGCGGTTCCCCTCAGTAGTTCTCCTCTGGAGGATGACCAGACGAAGGGAGAGGCCATGCGCTTTGAAGTCATGCGACTCGACGACGTCGACGGTACGCCCGTGGACACCACAGTCGTGGACGCAGCCTCCGTCAACCGGATAGTCCAGCAGGCCGCCGCCATCGGGCAGCGCCTGTGGATCCGCCCCGCCGAGACCTCGGCCTCGTAGCGGCGGATCGTTCACACCGCCTTTCGGGCCCCCGTACGCACGCCGTACGGGGGCCCGTTCCGCGTCCCGGGGCGCGGGAGCGGCGTCAACTCCCCTGAATCACCTGGGTGATGCCGTTGATGATCTGCTGCACGGCGATCGCGGAGAGCATCATGCCCGCCAGCCGGGTCACCAGGACCACGCCACCGTCCTTGATGACCCGGATGATCAGCAGCGAGTACCGCATCACCAGCCACAGCACGACATGGATGGCGAGGATCGCCGACCACACCGACACCTGGCCGCCGACGCCGTCCGCCTTCTGCACGGCGAGGATCACCGACACGATCGCGCCGGGTCCGGCCAGCAGCGGCATGCCGAGCGGGACGAGCGCGACGTTGACGTCCTTGGTCTGCTTGGGCTCGTCGGTCTTGCCGGTGAGCAGGTCGAGCGCGATCAGCAGGAGCAGCAGTCCGCCCGCGATCATCAGCGCGGGCACCGAGACATGCAGATAGTCCAGGATCCGGTGCCCGAGCAGTCCGAACACCGTGATCACCCCGCCGGCGACACAGACGGCCTGGAAGGCCATCCGCTTCTGCACCGCGCCCGGCCGTCCGGCGGTCAGGGCGAGGAAGATCGGGGTGATCCCAGGGGGATCCATGATGACGAAAAGGGTCAGGAACAGGGAGCCGAAGACGGCGAGATCGAACATGGGTGAGCTACTGGCCTTGCGGTGGTACGGGCGGGGGCGGCGTGGACCTCAGACCCCGGCTCCGCCGGCCCCCGGCACCGGGAACGCCCCGAAGGCGCGCCGCGTGATCTCCCCGTAGACCTCGGGGTCGGTGGTGTACTCGCCGAGCACACAGGTCTTGCGGCTGCCGTGGTAGTCGCTGGACCCGGTCACCAGCAGCCCCAGCTCACCGGCGAGGCCGCGCAGCCGTGCCCGGGCCGGCTCGTCGTGGTCCATGTGGTCGACCTCGACGCCGTCGAGCCCGGCGGCGGCCAGCTCGGCGATCCGCGCCTCGGACACCGTACGGCCGCGCTTGGCGGCGGCCGGGTGCGCGAACACCGTGACCCCGCCCGCGGCCTTGACCAGCCGGACCGCCTCGAAGGGGTCGGTCTCGTGCTTCTCCACGAAGGCCCGGCCTCCGTCGGCCAGCCACTCCTCGGTGAAGGCGTCGCCCACAGTCGGCACGACGCCGAGTTCGACGAGGGCCGAGGCGATGTGCGGCCGGCCCACCGAGCCGTCGCCCGCGATCCGCGCGACCTGCTCCCAGGTGACCGGCACCCCCAGCTCGTTCAGCTTGGCGATCATGCCCTTGGCCCGCGGCACCCGGTCGTCCCGGACCAGCTCCCGCTCGGCGAGCAGGGCCGGCTCCTCGGGGTCGAAGAGGTAGGCCAGCAGATGCATGCTGACGCCGTCGACGCGGCAGGACAGCTCGGCGCCGGTGACCAGCGTGAGCCCCTCGGGCAGCGCGGCGACGGCCTCGGCGTGGCCGCGGGTGGTGTCGTGGTCGGTCAGCGCGACGACGTCCAGTCCGGCCGCCGCGGCGTTGCGCACCAGCTCGGCCGGGGTGTCCGTCCCGTCGGACGCCGTCGAGTGGCAGTGCAGATCGATACGCACGGCGTACTCCAGACGGCGGGGAAACGGAAACGGACGAGGAAAGGATAACCGGACTCTCCGACTCCCCCCGTCATCCCCGCAGAGCGCGAGAGCCCCCTACACACACCTCGATCACCGGTGCCCCGTGGGCCTCACGGCTCCAGCAAGCGCGGCGACAACGCCCCGCACGGCACCAGCTCCACCTCCGCCCCCGCCTCCCGGAGGTCCGTCAGCACCAGCTCGTCGTACATCAGCAGCCCCGACCGCTCCGGCCAGACCACCGCCCACAGCCACATGCCGAGCGCCTCCCCCGCGAAGACGGCCCGGTCGACGGGCGCGCCGGAGACATGCCAGAGCGGGGTCGGGCGGCCCGCCGCGAGCACCTTGGCCTGCGGCGGCTTCTCGACGTCGAGGTGGGGTCCGGGGTCGGGTCCGTCGAGCCCGGCGAAGTAGGCGCCGAGTCCGACGCCCAGTTCCTCGGCGACGAGGATCAGCTCGCCGACACCGCCGAGCGGGCCCGGCCCGGAGCAGGCCACCACCGTGGCACGGCCGCCGGTGCGGTCGTCGCCCGCGCAGGTCACGCCCGTGAAGAGCCAGCCGACCGGGAGCGGCCAGGGCATCCACACCGGCACCTGGGTGCGGTGCACGACGGCCTCCAGGGCCTCGACGCTCGGCGGTATCACGGGCTGGACCGGGTGGACGGGCCCGTGCGCGTCGCACTGCCAGGAATCGGCGAAGAGGCCGGGAGCCCTGACCCGGCCACCACACTTCGGGCAACTGGGTTCGCCCCTCATAGAGCCCCACGGTCCTACCCAGGTCCCGCCGCGTCAAGGACGATCACCCATCCGGAGGTGGCACCCCGAGGCGGTACCTGACCGGCCAGAACTAGATGGTGTTTGCATCCTTTAGCTCATCTAACTTAATATGTGTATACACCAACCATCTGCGGATCTAGGAGCCAGCATGGACCCCTTCGAAGCGGGGGCAGGCAGCATCCTCAAGCAGCCCAAGGCCGTCTGGGCGACCGCCGGCGCCTCCGTCGTCGCCTTCATGGGCATCGGACTCGTCGACCCGATCCTGCCGTCCATCGCCACGGGACTGCACGCGACCGCAAGCCAGGTCTCCCTGCTGTTCACCTCGTACTTCCTCATCACCGCGATCGCGATGCTGGTCACCGGCTTCGTCTCCAGCCGGATCGGCGGCAGGAAGACCCTGCTGCTCGGCCTCGCCTTCGTGGTGGTCTTCGCGGGCCTCGCCGGCACCTCGGACACGGTCGGCCAGCTCGTCGGCTACCGGGCCGGCTGGGGGCTCGGCAACGCGCTCTTCGTCTCGACCGCCCTCGCGGTCATCGTCGGCGCGGCGGCCGGCGGCAGCGCCGCGGCGATCCTGCTCTACGAGTCCGCCCTCGGCCTCGGCATGGCCTGCGGCCCGCTGCTCGGCGCGCTGCTCGGCGACGCGAGCTGGCGCTACCCGTTCTTCGGCACCGCGTTCCTGATGGCCGTCGGCTTCCTGTGCATCACGGCGTTCCTGAAGGAACAGCCGAAGCCCGCCCGCAAGACCTCGCTGCTCGACCCGGTCAAGGCACTGGGCCACGGTGGTCTCGCCTCGGCCGCGATCTCGGCCTTCTTCTACAACTACACGTTCTTCACCGTGCTGGCCTTCACCCCGTTCGTGCTGGACATGACGCCGTACAAGTCCGGTGCCGTGTTCTTCGCGTGGGGCGTGCTGCTCGCCGTCTTCTCGGTGCTGGTGGCGCCGCGCGCACAGCGGCGCTTCGGCTCGCTGAAGGTGCTCGGCGGCTCGCTGGTGCTGCTCGCGGCCGACGTGCTCGTGCTCGGCTACGGCGACCACACCACGGCGATCGTCTGCACGATTCTCTCCGGCGCCTTCATCGGCGTGAACAACACCGTCTACACCGAACTGGCCCTCGGCGTCTCCGACGCCCCGCGTCCGGTGGCGAGCGCGGGCTACAACTTCGTGCGCTGGTTCGCCGCCGCCGCGGCGCCGTACTTCGCGCCGAAGATCGAGGAGTGGACCGATGTCCACGTCCCGTTCGTGGTGGCGGCCGTCACCGCGGTGATCGGCGCCGCCGTGGTCGCCGTACGCCGCCGGGCGCTCACCCGCGAGGCGGCGGAGCTGGAGCCGGGGCACCGCGCCGAGGACGGTGTGTCGGCCTTCGCCGACTGAGCCGCGCGGAGCTGGAGCCGGTCAGTCCAGCGGTACGGATCGGCGGGCCGGGTCCCGCAGGTCCGTACCGTGCGTCAGCCAGCGCTCCTGGAGCGCCTGCCCGCCGTGCACCCGCTTCCAGGCGGCCTCGTTGGGCGTCATCGGCAGCAGCGGCAGGAAGCGCACCGGGTCCAGCGGGGCGTCCAGTTCCAGGTCCTCCACCAGCCCGCCCGGCTCGGCGACCAGGACCGAGGTGAACGGCGCCCCCGGCCACAGCGGCTCCCCGACGTCCAGCGAGGCGCCGGGGGCCACGACCACGCCCTCGACCTGCGGGGAGGCGGCGAGCACGGCGAGCGGGCGGAGCACCTTGTCGGTGTCGGCGACGCCCGCCCGCACCGACAGGACCAGCTCCGCGCGGGGTCCCCCGACCGGGTCGGCGAGCACCGCCGTGGGGTCCGCCATGGGCTGCGCGGACATGCCGAGGGTGGCGTAGCGGACGACGTCCCCCTCCTCGGCGGACCGGCCCGGGGCGCGGAAACGGAGCACCTCGACGCGGTCGGTACCGAGGAAGGTGACCGCCGCGCGGGCGTCCGGTTCACCCAACGCACTGCGCAACCGGGCCTCTACCAGAGGAAGAACATCAGCCATGCCGCGAGCATAGAACTCGTCAGTACGAGGCAAAGCGGCGCCTTGACACAGGTGGCGGCTGGTACTCTGGGCCGGTCGCCGGGCAGCCCGCTGAAGCGCGGAGCGCAAGCCCCGTCGCTGCGATGAACACTCCCCTACGGGGAACCCCTCTAAACGGGGGAATGGACGTCCCTCACGAGGGACCGGCCGGAGGAGGTGGGGCTGGCATGGACCGAAGTCGACCGTGCAGTACCACCCGCTCTTCCGGCCGCTGACGCGCCGCCGCTTCCGGACTCTCACCGGTCGCCGCCTTCCGTCAGCCACGCGCTTTCCTGCGGAAGAGCACTTCGTCTCATGTGAACCAGCAGTGAAGCCCGCCATCGCGACGGTGGGGTGCTCCCCGCTTTGTGGACGTGCCGACACGCGCAGCACATACGGCCAGGTACAGCGACGTACGGCCAGGTACAGGACGTCCTCATTCCGGGTGGTTCCACCCGTCGCCGGCGCCGTTCGCTGCCCGTAGCGAAGGAGCCTGCCCATGTCGATGATCCGTGACCTGCGAGCCGCGGTCCGCCCCTCCCGTGTGCCGCTGCGCAAGGAGAGCGGCCCCTACGACACCACCCGCGACCCGGCGAGCCCCTCCGCCGTGATCGACTGCGCCGTCTACCGGGACGGCCGCCGGGTGGAGACCGACGGTCCGCTCAGCCCGCAGGAGGCGATGCGGCAGGTGCGCCGCGACGGCGGCTTCGTCTGGATGGGGCTGCACGAGCCCACCGAGGACGAATTCGCCGGTGTCGCCCGCGAGTTCGGGCTGCACCCGCTGGCCGTCGAGGACGCCGTCGTCGCCCACCAGCGGCCCAAGCTGGAGCGGTACGACGACTCCCTGTTCACCGTCTTCAAGACCATCCACTACGTCGACCATGACGAACTGACCGCGAACAGCGAGGTCGTGGAGTCCGGCGAGGTCATGTGCTTCACCGGACGGGACTTCTTCATCACCGTCCGGCACGGCGGGCAGGGCTCCCTGCGCGCCCTGCGCCACCGCCTGCAGGACGACCCCGAGCTGCTGGCCAAGGGCCCCTCGGCGGTGCTGCACGCCATCGCCGACCACGTCGTCGACGGGTACATCGCGGTCGCCGACGCCGTGCAGGACGACATCGACGAGGTCGAGACCGAGGTGTTCTCGCCGGGCCGCAAGGGCGCCCCGCGCGGCACGGACGCCGGGCGGATCTATCAACTCAAGCGCGAGGTACTGGAGTTCAAGCGGGCCGTGTCGCCGCTGCTCCGCCCCATGCTGCTGCTCAGCGAGCGGCCGATGCGGCTGATCGACCCCGACATCCAGAAGTACTTCCGGGACGTCGCCGACCACCTCGCCCGCGTGCAGGAGCAGGTCGTCGGCTTCGACGAGCTGCTCAACTCCATCCTCCAGGCCAACCTCGCCCAGGCCTCCGTCGCGCAGAACGAGGACATGCGGAAGATCACCTCGTGGGCCGCGATCGTCGCCGTGCCGACGATGGTCTGCGGGGTCTACGGCATGAACTTCGACCACATGCCCGAACTGCACTGGCGCTTCGGCTATCCCCTGGTCCTCGGCGTCACCGTCGCCATCTGCTTCGGTATCCACCGCACCCTGAAGCGCAACGGCTGGCTCTGAGGCCGGCTCGCTAGGGTGGGCGCATGACTAGCGAGCTGCTCGGCCAGGCCCTCGTCGAGGAGGCCGTCAAGAAGTCCGGCCTCATCTGGGTCCGGGGGCCCGGCAGTCCGGCCCGCGCGCTGTGGCACGTCTGGCACGAGGGCGCCGCCTGCGTGGTCGGTGACGGCCCCGGCGAGCAGCCGCTGCCGTCGCTGGCCGACGGGGGCACCGCCGAGGTGACCGTCCGCAGCAAGGACAAGGGCGGCCGGCTGGTCGCCTTCCCGGCCCGCGTCGTGGAGCTGCCGGCCGGCTCCAAGGCGTGGCGGGCGGCGGTCGCGGAGCTGAAGGGCAAGCGGCTCAACGCCCCCGACGCGGAGACCATGCCGGAGCGCTGGGCGCGCGAGTGCCGGGTGCTGCGGCTGGAGCCGGCGGGGACGACGGCACCGCTGCCGGACGGCTCCCTGGCCGAGCCGCCGCTGCCGACCCCGGCGACCACCCGCGAGCCGGTCCCCGCAGCGCTGCCCCGGCTGCTGCGCGGGCGCCGCGGGCGGCGGCCCTGACCGTCAGGTCGCCGGGAGCTGCCTGCCGTAATCGAGGGTGTCGTCCTTGGCCGGCTGCTCCAGCGCGAAGTCCTTGTTCCAGTCGGAGAAGGTGAGCGTGCCGGCGCTGCCCGCGCGGACCAGGCGCAGCGGGTACGGCGTGCCCTCCAGGGAGACGTCCAGCGAGCCGCCGGCCCCTCCGTCCCCGCTGATCCGCACGGTCCGGACGCCGTTCCGCTCGTGCCGCCCGTCCGCCTCCACCGTGCCGTGCAGACTCAGCAGACCGTCGAGGAGGACGTCCTTGTCCGTGAATCCGCTGAACTTCTGGTACGAGGGGTCGCCCTGCGGCACCTTCACGTACTTGCCGGCCAGCTTCTCCGCCGCGGCGGCGTCCGCCTCTCCCGTGTCATGGCTCCAGAACGCGGCGTCGGCCTTGAGGAACAGCTCCTCGCCGACCCGGAGCAGCCCGAACGTCGCCCCCTTGGCGGTGACCGACCCGGTGCCGCCGTCCGGCTTCAGCCGCATGTCGAGCGCGTACGTGCTGCCGCTGGTGACGACGGTGCCGTGCAGCCGTACCGTCCGCGCGGACTCGGCCGCCGTACGGGTCTTCGTCTGGATCTGCGCGGCGGACAGCCTGCCGACCCCGTTGGTGCCCGCGTCGGGGTCCTCGCCGCCGCAGCCCGTCAGCGCCGCCCCGACGGCCAGGACGCACGCGGCACCGGCGAGGGCCGCCCGGGGACTTCTGCGCCGGGAAGTCACAGTCACAGGTGGGGCCGCCTTTCTCGCGGGGAACCGGTGCGGCGTACGGCAGCGTACCGGGGCCGGACCCGGCCGGCGGAGCCAGTCCGTCCGGACCGGCCACCAGGGCGGACCCGTTCGGGACGGGCTAGCCTGAAGGCCGTCCGAGCGGGCAATTCGGAAAAGAGACACAGCAGGTAACGGCCTTCCCGCCCTCTCACACGAAGGAGCCGCGAGCATGGCAGCGGGCGCCCCCCGGATCTTCGTCTCGCACCTCTCCGGTGTCGCCGTCTTCGACCCCAACGGCGACCAGGTGGGGCGGGTGCGCGATCTGGTCGTCATGCTCCGCGTCGGACAGAAGCCCCCGCGTCTCCTCGGCCTCGTCGTCGAACTCTCCACCCGCCGCCGCATCTTCCTGCCGATGACCCGGGTCACCGGCATCCAGTCCGGCCAGGTCCTCACCACCGGCGTGCTCAACGTCCGCCGCTTCGAGCAGCGGCCCACCGAGCGCCTCGTCTTCGGCGAACTCCTCGACCGGCGGGTCACCCTCACCGAGACCGGCGAGGAGGTCACCGTCCTCGACCTGTCGGTGCAGCAGCTCCCCGCCCGCCGCGACTGGGAGATCACCCAGGTCTTCGTCCGCCGGGGCCGCAGCGGCGCCTTCCGCCGGACCAGGGGCGAGGCGCTCACCGTGGAGTGGACGGCGGTCACCGGGTTCTCCGCGGAGGAACAGGGACAGGGCGCGGAGAACCTCCTCGCCACCTTCGAGCAGCTCCGCCCCGCCGACCTCGCCAACGTCCTGCACCACCTGTCCGCCAAGCGCCGCGCCGAGGTCGCCGCCGCCCTCGACGACGACCGGCTCGCCGACGTCCTGGAGGAACTGCCGGAGGACGACCAGATCGAGATCCTCGGCAAGCTGGCCGAGGAGCGCGCCGCCGACGTCCTGGAGGCGATGGACCCGGACGACGCCGCCGACCTGCTGGGCGAGCTGCCGGAGGCCGACAAGGAGCGGCTGCTGAGCCTGATGAAACCCGCCGACGCCGCCGACATGCGCCGGCTGATGGCGTACGAGGAGCACACGGCCGGCGGTCTGATGACGACCGAGCCGATCGTGCTGCGGCCCGACGCCACCGTCGCCGACGCCCTCGCCCGGGTCCGCAACCGCGACCTCTCCCCCGCGCTCGCCGCCCAGGTGTACGTCTGCCGCCCGCCCGACGACACGCCGACCGGCAAGTACCTGGGCACGGTCCACTTCCAGCGGCTGCTGCGGGACCCGCCGTACACGCTGGTCGGCTCGATCATCGACGACGACCTGCAACCGCTGGACCCGGACGCGGCGCTGCCCGTGGTCGCCGGGTTCTTCGCCACGTACGACATGGTGGCGGCGCCCGTGGTCGACGACTCCGGGTCGCTGCTGGGCGCGGTCACCGTGGACGACGTACTGGACCACATGCTGCCCGACGACTGGCGGGAGACCGAGTACCACCTGGAGGAGGAAGAGGGGGTGCGCGCCGATGGCACCGGAGCGTGAGACGACCGTACGGGAGCGGGCCGTGGCCGGGGCGACGGCCACCTCGCGGCACCGCGGGCCCCGCCTCGACCAGCCGCGCTCACCGCGCCGCCGGCTGCTGCCGGAGTGGGACCCGGAGGCGTTCGGCCGGCTGTCGGAGCGGATCGCGCGGTTCCTGGGCACCGGGCGGTTCATCGTCTGGATGACGGTCGTCATCATCGTGTGGGTGGTGTGGAACATCGCCGCGCCGGCGCAGCTGCGGTTCGACGAGTACCCGTTCATCTTCCTGACCCTGATGCTGTCCCTCCAGGCGTCCTACGCGGCCCCGCTGATCCTGCTCGCGCAGAACCGGCAGGACGACCGGGACCGGGTCAACCTGGAGCAGGACCGCAAGCAGAACGAGCGGTCGATCGCCGACACCGAGTACCTGGCCCGGGAGATCGCCGCGCTCCGGATCGGTCTGGGCGAGGTCGCCACCCGGGACTGGATGCGGGACGAGTTGCAGGAGATGCTCAAGGAGCTGCAGTCCCGGCGCGACGGCCACCGGTCCGGGACCGACGCGATACCGGCAGTCCCGGCGAAGCGGCCGCGCGGACGTGACGCAGACGACCGCTGACGGCCTTTCCGGGGGGCCCGCCGGGCGCCGTACCATCTCCTTATGGCTACGGAAGACGCGGTGCGCGAAGCACTGGCGACGGTGAACGACCCCGAGATCAACCGGCCCATCACCGAACTCGGGATGGTCAAATCGGTGGAGATCGGTGCGGACGGGGCGGTCGCGGTCACCGTGTACCTGACGGTCTCCGGCTGCCCCATGCGGGACACCATCACCCAGCGGGTGACCGACGCCGTCTCGCGGGTCGAGGGCGTCACCCGCGTCGACGTCACCCTGGACGTGATGAGCGACGAGCAGCGCAAGGAGCTGGCCGGCGCGCTGCGCGGCGGCCAGACCGAGCGCGAGGTCCCCTTCGCCAAGCCCGGCAGCCTCACCCGGGTGTACGCGGTCGCCTCCGGCAAGGGCGGCGTCGGCAAGTCGTCGGTGACGGTGAACCTGGCCGCGTCGATGGCGGCGGACGGTCTGAAGGTCGGGGTCGTGGACGCCGACATCTACGGCCACTCCGTGCCGCGCATGCTGGGCGCCGACGGGCGTCCCACCCAGGTCGAGAACATGATCATGCCGCCGTCGGCGCACGGCGTGAAGGTCATCTCCATCGGCATGTTCACGCCAGGCAACGCCCCCGTCGTGTGGCGCGGCCCGATGCTGCACCGCGCCCTCCAGCAGTTCCTGGCCGACGTGTACTGGGGTGACCTGGACGTCCTGCTGCTCGACCTGCCGCCGGGCACCGGCGACATCGCGATCTCCGTCGCCCAGCTCGTGCCGAACGCCGAGATCCTGGTGGTGACGACGCCTCAGCAGGCGGCGGCCGAGGTGGCCGAGCGGGCCGGCGCGATCGCGGTGCAGACCCACCAGAAGATCGTCGGCGTGGTCGAGAACATGTCCGGGCTGCCCTGCCCGCACTGCGGCGAGATGGTCGACGTCTTCGGCACCGGTGGCGGCCAGCTCGTCGCCGACGGCCTGACCCGCACGACCGGCGCCTCGGTCCCGGTCCTCGGCTCCATCCCGATCGACGTCCGGCTCCGCGAGGGCGGCGACGAGGGCAAGCCGGTCGTCCTCTCCGACCCCGACTCCCCGGCGGGCGCGGCCCTGCGCGCCATCGCGGGGAAGCTGGGGGGCCGGCAGCGCGGCCTGTCCGGGCTGTCGCTGGGGATCACTCCGAAGAACAAGTTCTAGAAGAACGCGTCTGCGAGGACACCTTCCGAGGGACGCGTTCCAGGAGCCCCGTCAGGGGGCGCCGCCCCCCGGCGGCGCCCCGGGCTCACGCGTACTCCGCCACGTCCTTCACCACGGCGAACGCCAGCCCGTACGCGCTCATCCCCCGCCCGTACGCCCCGAGGTGGACGCCCTGCTCGGCGGAGCCGGCCAGCACCCACCCGAACTCGGACTCCCGGTAGTGGAACGGTGTCGGCACCCCGTCCACCGGCAGGGACAGCGTGGACCAGTCGGGGCCGTCGAGGTCGTCGGCGAGGACCCACGCCGTCTCCGTCTGCTGCTCCAGCCAGTCGTCCCGCAGGGAGTGGTCCATCTGCCCCGGCCAGGTGAAGGACAGCAGTCCCACCCCGGCCAGCCAGGCCGCCGAGGAGACCGACGTGGCCTCCAGCATGCCGGTGCCGTCCGCGCTGCGCCGCACCGGGTTGGCCGCGACGGTCACCACGACCGCGAACTTCTCCTTGGCGTCCTGGTCGTCGCCCGCCACGTGCTCGTTGCGCACCGACGGTTCGTCACCGTGCCCGATCGACCCGTGTTCCACGGCCCCGTCGGCGGCCGTGCCGACCTGCATCAGCCAGCGCGGCCCGGTGAACGCCTCGTCGAGGCCGTACCAGGGAAAGGGCGCACGCAGATAGCCGTCGACCGCGCGCCGGGCGGAAGGGGACTCTTCTCCGCCCTCCGCGGCCGGCGCCTGCGCGACTGCCCGACTCGTCGTCTCCATGTGCCCGGACGCCTCCTCGCTCTCGTCGGACCGGCACGGCCCGCCCCCCTTCGGGCGTACTCGTACGATCCGCGCAACAAGTCGGCAGCATAGCCACCCCGCTGGGGACAGCCGGGAACGCGCCCGGTGCGGGGGTCCCACGGACGGCCGGTTCCGGCCGCGCACCACCGCAACGGAGTATGACAAGCGTCACGCCCGCCGGGGTCGGCTCAGGTGGCGTCCGCGTCGAAGGGCGGGCGCTCGTCGCGGGCCACGCCCTCCGGCTTCTTGACCATGTCGACCACGGGCTTCTTGCTCATGTCGACCCGGCCGGACGACGACTCGGACTCGCGGCCCTGGACGGCGTCGGCGACCTCGGCCATCTCCTTCTTCAGGTCGAAGCCGTTGCGGATCTCCTTGAGCCCCAGGTCCTCGTTGTCCAGCTGCTTGCGGATGAACGTCTTGGGGTTGAGGTCCTCGAACTCGAAGTCCTTGAACTCGGGGCCGAGCTCCTGCCGGATGTCCTGCTTGGCGCTCTCCGAGAACTCGCGGATCTTCCGGAGCGTGCGCGTCACGTCCTGGATGACCTTGGGGAGCTTGTCCGGACCGAAGACGAGCACGGCGAGGACGATCAGCGTCACCAGCTCTAGCGGTCCTATGTCATTGAACACCTGAAGCTCCTTGGGATGTCCGGGCCGCCTCCACGGTACCCGCCCACCCCGTGAGACCGGTACAGTCCCGTCCGCTCCTTGTGCGTCCGTCCGGCCGCTTTCCGCATTGTTTGCCTTACCGGTGGCCCGCGGGCCTTGTGCCGGACGCGGCGGTGCGGGCCGTCGTCAGCCGCCGTCCGAGGAGCCCAGCACCAGGGAGGCCCGCCGCACCGCGCCGGCCCGCTCCACGGTGAGGTCCAGGCGGTCGCCGGGGCGGTGGGCGCGGACGCGGACGATGAGTTCCTCCCCCGAGTGGACCCGGCGTCCGTCCACGGCGGTGACGACGTCCCCCGCCCGGAGGCCGGCCCGGTCGCCGGGGCCGCCCTCGGTGACTGCGGGGCCGCCGTCACCGTCTTCGGTGCCGACCCGGGCGCCGTCACCGGCGTAGTCCATGTCGAGGGTGACGCCGATGACCGGGTGGGTGGCGTGCCCGGTGCCGATCAGTTCCTCGGCGACGCGCTTGCCCTGGTTGACGGGGATGGCGAAGCCGAGCCCTATCGAGCCGGCCCGGCCGCCCTCCGGGCCGGTGGCGCCGTCGGCGGAGCGGATGGCGGAGTTGATGCCGACGACCCGGCCGGCGGCGTCCAGGAGGGGGCCGCCGGAGTTGCCGGGGTTGATGGGCGCGTCGGTCTGGAGGGCGTCGACGTAGGAGACGTCGCTGCCGTCGGCCTGCTCGCCGCCCGCCGTGATGGGCCGCCGGGTGGCGCTGATGATGCCGGCGGTGACGGTGCCCGCCAGGTCGAAGGGGGCGCCGATGGCGACGACGGGGTCGCCGACCCGGACGTTGTCGGAGTTGCCGAGGGGCACCGGGGTGAGTCCGTGGACGCCCTTGACCCGGACCACGGCGAGGTCGTAGCCGCTGTCCCGGCCGACGACGGTGGCCTGGGCGGTGTCGCCGCTGTGGAACGTCACCGTGATGACGCCGTCGGCGCCGGCGGGTGCCACGACGTGGTTGTTGGTGAGGATGTGGCCGCGGGTGTCGAGGACGAAGCCGGTGCCGGTGCCCGCTTCGGCGGCGCCGCTCACATGGAGCGTGACGACGCCGGGGAGGGCCCTGGCCGCGATACCGGCGACGCTGTCCGGGTCCCGGCCGGCCGGTTCCTTCGCGGCCTGGGGCAGTTCCACGGTCCCGAAGCCGCCGTCGCGCTCCAGCCATACGCCGACGACACCGCCGGCCAACCCGGAGACGAGGGCCAGCAGGAGGGCCGCGCCGGCCAGCGCCTTCCGCGTCCGCCCGCGGCGCCGGGCCGGGGTGCCGGGCCCGCCGTGCCGCTGAAGGGGCCCGGCGGGCCGGGAGACGGCCCAGGGGTCGTAACGCGCCCAGGGGTCTCGGACCTCGGACGCGGCCCCCGGCACGGGTTCCGCCGTGGCCGGGAGCGGCGGGGCGGCGGGGGGCACGGGGGCTGGGGCCGACGAGGCGGCGGGGGGCGCCGGCGGGGCGGCAGGAGCCGTCGGCGCCGGGAGCTGGACCGGCGGGGCGGCGGAGGCCGGGGGCTGCACCGGCGGGGCGGGGGCCCAGGGGCCCGGTGTGCCGTACGGCGGGGTGTCGTGGAGGTCCGGGTCCTGCGGGGGCCGGGGGTGGCCGACGCCGGCCGGCGCGGGACGGGACCGCTCGCAGTCGCGCTGACCGGCGCGGTCGTCCCGGTCGGCTCCGTCCTCCCGGACGTCCTCGTTCATGCTCTCCCCACAGCTGGCCGTGGCTCGGCCGGTCGACTGCGCGTCCCCCTGGATTCAATCAGGTCCGGCGGACCGGTCAGGGCACGGAGGGGAACGAGGAGGCGGCCGGGGTGGCCGAGGGAGCGGTGGCCGGGGACGGGGCCGGGGCCGGGTCGGGGGCGGGTCCGGCGAGCAGGCCGGGCGCGGTGACCTCGGCCACCGTGGCCCAGGAGGTCAGGGTGACCGGCGGAACGGCCTCGAAGGGACGTATCAGCGGGGACATGGCGACGGCGCCGGCCATGACCGGGGCGGTCAGCGCCTGGACGGCCCGGTCGTCGGGGCCCGCGGAGGGCGCCGGCAGGCCGGGCAGCAGCGGCGCGGAGACCGAGGCGGACACCGCCGGGCTGTCACCCGGCGCCGCCTGGCCCGCGGCCTGTCCGAGCAGTGGCGTGAGGGAGCGGCGCCGCTGGGTGTCGGGGGCCGTGGCCGAGCCCGCGCCCTGGGTGCGTGCCGGGGTGACATTGCTGCCGGTTCCGGCGCCGCCGCGGGCCTCCGCGGTGCTGTCGGGCGTGCCCGCGGTGACCCCGCCGAGGGCGACCGCGGCGAGCGACACCGCCCCGGCGGCGGCGAACGCGAACCGCAGCCCGCGGGAGGCCGACCGGTCGGAGTCCGGCCGTCCGACGTCATGGACGCGGAAGCCGCGGCCCGGCGTGGCGGGCGTCAGCACGGAGGAGGCGGGCGGGCGGGACGGGACGTAGTCGAACGCGAACCGCCCGCCTCGCCTCACCCCGAAGACTCCGGCGGTTCCGCCGGCTGCCGTGGTGCCGTCGCCGAAGCGTCCGGCGAGGTCCGGAAAGCCGGGCAGCGCATCACCGCCGGCGGGCGGGCCGTCCCCGCCGGGCAGGCCCTGGAGGCGGGCCAGCAGGCTCTCGGACGGGGCCGGTCCCGCGGCCTTGGCGAAGACGTTCTTCAACCGGCGCTGGGCGTCCACCTCCGCCTTGCACTTGGGGCAGGTGGCCACGTGCGCCAGCACGCGCTCGCGCGCGTCATGACCGAGCTCGCCGTCCACCAGGGCGGAGAGTCGGTCTCCCAGATGCTGCTCTGCGAGGTGTCCCTCGGGTTTCGGCCGTGTACCGCTCACGCGCTCGCGCCCCCTCCTCCCAGTGCGGGAACGCGGGCCATGAAGGAGCGGCGCTCGGCGCGCGCCTGAGGAGAGCGGTGCGCGAGGGCCTTGCGCAGCTGGGAACGGCCGCGGTGGATACGGGACCGGACCGTGCCGAGCTTCACGCCCAGGGTGGCGGCGATCTCCTCGTAGGACAGCCCCTCGATGTCGCACAGGACGACGGCGGCGCGGAACTCGGGCGCGAGGGTGTCCAGCGCCTGCTGGACGTCGGCGTCGAAGTGCGCGTCGTTGAAGACCTGCTGCGGGGTGGGCTCCTTGCTGGGCAGCCGCTCGGCGGCGTCCTCCCCGAGGGCGTCGAAGCGGATGCGCTGCTTGCGGCGGACCATGTCCAGGAAGAGGTTGGTCGTGATGCGGTGCAGCCAGCCCTCGAAGGTGCCCGGCGTGTAGGTCGACAGGGAGCGGAAGACGCGGACGAAGACCTCCTGGGTGAGGTCCTCGGCGTCGTGCTGGTTGCCGGTGAGGCGGTAGGCCAGCCGGTAGACCCGGCCGCTGTGGGTGCTGACGATCTCCTCCCAGGTGGGCGGAGTCCACGCCGGAGCGTCCGCGTCGGTGGCGAAGGTCGCGGTCCGGTCGGGGCCGGCGGGGCCGGCGGCGTGGCTGTGGTCAGCAGCGGTGTCGTTCACGGATTTCGGCCTGCCCGCCGATCCGAGGAAGCGCCGCAGCACTCCCGCGCGATCCCCGGGCGCGGCCGCACCTCCCCTGTCGGCTCTGGTGGTGTCCAGTGGAGCCCCTACCATAGCCACCTCGCCCGTTAGCTCCGGATAAGCGGTTTTACGAGAATTTGATTCGGGCCGGTCCGGCTCGTACGGCTGCGTCAGCACTTGCTCGGCGCCTTGTGCCATCCCGTGCCCCCCGTCGCGGACCGCTCGCCCGTTCGTCTCTCCCGTACCCCTGTAAACGACCGGTCCCATCTGCGGGTTCCCGACGCCAACGGATACAGTCACGCCGAGGCATCGACGGGGACAGGAGAGGGTCATTACCGGCAACCGGCAGACGAGCTGGGCGTTCGCCGACGCCTATGTCGCCGAGGACGACGCGCTGCGCTGGGCCCGGGACCGGGCGCACGACGCGGGCCTGCGCTCGGTGACGCCCGGCACGGGCTCCGCGCTGCGGTTGCTCGCCGCCGCCGTGGACGCCAAGGCCGTCGCGGAGATCGGCACCGGCTGCGGTGTCTCCGGTATCCACCTGCTGCACGGCATGCGGCCGGACGGGGTGCTCACCACGGTCGACCCGGAGCCGGAGCACCAGCAGTTCGCCCGGCAGGCGTTCCGCGCCTCCGGGTTCGCCAGCAACCGGGCGCGGTTCATCCCGGGCCGGGCCCTGGACGTCCTGCCCCGGCTGGCGGACGCCGGCTACGACCTCGTCTTCTGCGACGGCGACCGGCTGGAGTACCTCGACTACCTCGCCGAATCGTTGCGGCTGCTGCGGCCGGGCGGTCTCGTGGTGTTCGAGGGCGTCTTCGCGAACGGCCGGACGGTCGGCTCGGGCCCGCAGCCCACGGAGGTGCTGCGGCTGCGCGAGCTGCTGCGGGCGGTGCGGGAGAGCCAGGAGCTGGTGCCGTCACTGCTGCCGGTGGGCGAGGGCCTGCTGTGCGCGGTCAAGCGCTGAGGGAGCGGGACCGGTCCGTCATGACAGTCGCCCCGGTACCGCGTGCGGCACCGGGGCGACTGGACATGTAGGGTCGCTTGCGCGTCAGCCGACGACCTTCTTGAGGGCATCGCCCAGTGCGTCGGCCTCGTCAGGGGTCAGCTCGACGACGAGTCGACCGCCGCCTTCGAGCGGAACGCGCATGACGATGCCCCGCCCCTCCTTGGTCACCTCGAGCGGGCCATCGCCCGTCCGCGGCTTCATGGCCGCCATGCTCGTTCCCCTTCCTGATACCAGTACATCGTCCAGGCCGACGGCCCACGAGGGCACGCGCAGCCCTGTACTAGGGACACGCGACACCGGCATCGAACACATTGCTTCCAGGCCATTATCCCGCATCGCAGGACCCGATGACCAACATCGGTCGGCATCGCTTGGACAACGCGCGCGAGCAAAACCACTCAATTCGGCGAGGGGACTGCGATACTGCGCGCCCGTACGCACTTCCACCGAATGACCACGGACCGGAATTCTTTGACGCAGCTCACACCCGGTCCGCGTGCCCCGGCCCCGGTGATCTCCGTCATGCTGTCCCCGGACGAGTCAGACGAGGGCGTGCCGACGGGTGCGCCGGCACGCCGCGACGCGGAGGGGACACACCATGGCCGACACCGTGCTGTACGAGGTGAGCGACGGGCTCGCGACGATCACGCTGAACCGCCCCGAGGCGATGAACGCGCTGAACGTCGAGACGAAGGTCGCCCTGCGCGAGGCGGCGCGGGCCGCGGCGCAGGACGACGCCGTACGGGCCGTCCTGCTCACCGCCGCCGGTGACCGGGCGTTCTGCGTCGGCCAGGACCTCAAGGAGCACATCGGGCTGCTGGCCGCCGACCGGGAGAGCGGCTCGGGGCAGACCATGAGCACGGTGGCCGAGCACTACAACCCGATCGTGCGGGCGCTGGCCGGGGCGCCGAAGCCGGTGGTCGCCGCGGTGAACGGCGTGGCGGCGGGCGCGGGCCTCGGCTTCGCGCTGGCGGCCGACTACCGGATCGTCGCGGAGACGGCGTCCTTCACGACGTCGTTCGCCGGCGTGGCGCTCACCGCCGACTCCGGCGTCTCCTGGACCCTGCCGCGGGTGGTCGGCCCCGGGCGCGCCGCCGACCTGCTGCTCTTCCCGCGCAGCATCGACGCGCGGGAGGCGTACGAGCTGGGGATCGCCAACCGGCTCGTCCCCGCCGCCGAGCTGCGCGGCGAGGCCGAGAAGACGGCCCGCGCGCTGGCCGAGGGCCCGACGGTGGCGTACGCGGCGCTGAAGGAGTCGATGGCGTACGGGCTGACGCACTCCCTGTCCGAGACCCTGGACAAGGAGGAGGAGCTGCAGACGCGGGCGGGGTCCTCGGAGGACCACGGCATCGCGGTGCGGGCCTTCGTGGAGAAGCGGAAGCCGGTGTACCTGGGCCGGTGAGGCGTCAGGCCCGCCGGGCCACGCAGTCGGCGAGGTGGTCGTCGACCAGGCCGCAGGCCTGCATCAGGGCGTAGGCCGTGGTCGGGCCGACGAAGCGCAGACCGCGCTTCTTGAGCGCCCTGGACAGGGCGGTCGACTCGGGGGTGATCGCCGGGACGTCCGCCAGGGTCCGGGGCACCGGGCGGCCGGCCGGGTCGGGGGCGTGGGACCAGATCAGAGCGTCCAGCTCGCCCGGAGCCCAGCCGGCCAGCACCCGCGCGTTGGCGAGGGTCGCGTCGATCTTGGCGCGGTTGCGGATGATGCCCGGGTCGGCGAGGAGGCGCTCACGGTCCTCGTCGGTGAACTCCGCCACCGCGTCGATCTTGAACTCGGCGAAGGCGGCGCGGAAGCCGGGGCGGCGGCGCAGGATGGTGATCCAGGACAGCCCGGACTGGAACGCCTCCAGGCTGAGCCGCTCGAACAGCGCGTCGTCGCCGTGGACCGGGCGGCCCCACTCCTCGTCGTGGTACGCCACGTAGTCGGCGGTGGACAGGGCCCAGGGGCAGCGCGGCGCGCCGTCCGGGCCGACGGCGGTGGCCCGGTCGCTCACCTGGCCTCCTCCCCGGTCTCTCCGGTCTCGCGGATGTCCCCGGCCCCCCGGATGCCCCCGGTCCGCTGCTCGGCGGGGGCGTGGTGGGCCGTCGTGGCGCCGGCGCCCGCGAGGGCGGCCTCCAGGTCGGCGATGCGGGCGTCGCGCTCGGCCAGCTCGGCGCCGAGCCGGCCGAGGGCGTCGTCGACGTCGGCCATGCGGTAGCCGCGGACGGTGAGCGGGAAGCGCAGGTTCTCCACGTCGGCGCGGTGCACCGGGCGCTCGGCGGGCAGCGCGTCGGCCGGCCGCTCGGGCGCGGCCTCCGGCAGCGGGCCGCTCTCACCGCCGCCGACCACGGCGAGGGTCACCGCGGCGACCACCACGGCGAGCGCGATGACGAGGAACAGGAACATAACCACCGCTGAAGCCCCCACGGTCGATGATCGGACGGAGTCGGCCCGGCTCGGCCCGCGGACGGAGAGCCCGGACCGGAGTCGGGTGTGTCAGGTCGATCGTGCCATGCGAGTCTGACAGCCGGGGCCGCAGGCGGCCCGCGACCGGTTCCGCGCACAGGACGGACACAGGCACTCGGAAATGAGGACACAGGGGATGCTCAGGCTGGGCAGGCGCGTATTCGAGGCGCACGAGCCGGTGATCATGGCGATCGTGAACCGGACCCCCGACTCCTTCTACGACCGGGGCGCCACCTTCGACGACGGCCCGGCGCTCGCGCGGGTGGAGCGGGCGGTCGCCGAGGGCGCCGCGATCGTCGACATCGGCGGGGTCAAGGCCGGCCCGGGCGACGAGGTCAGCGCCGAGGAGGAGGCGCGCCGCACGGTCGGGTTCGTCGCCGAGGTGCGGCGGCGCTTCCCGGACGTCGTGATCAGCGTGGACACCTGGCGGCACGAGGTCGGCGAGGCCGTCTGCGAGGCCGGCGCGGACCTGCTGAACGACGCGTGGGGCGGTGCCGACCCGAAGCTCGCGGAGGTGGCCGCGCGGCACGGCGTGGGCCTGGTGTGCACGCACGCCGGGGGCGCCGAGCCGCGCACCCGCCCGCACCGGGTGGCGTACGACGACGTGATGGCCGACATCCTCCGGGTGACCGTGGGCCTGGCCGAGCGGGCGGTGGCGCTCGGCGTGCCCCGGGAGTCGGTGCTGATCGACCCCGGGCACGACTTCGGCAAGAACACCCGGCACAGCCTGGAGGCGACCCGGCGGCTGGGCGAGATGGCGGGGACGGGCTGGCCGGTGCTGGTCTCCCTGTCCAACAAGGACTTCGTCGGCGAGACCCTGGACAAGCCGGTCGACGAACGGCTGCTGGGCACCCTGGCGACGACGGCGGTCTCGGCCTGGCTCGGCGCCCGGGTGTACCGGGTGCACGAGGTCGCCGAGACCCGCCAGGTGCTGGACATGGTCGCCTCCATCGCGGGGCACCGGCCGCCGGCGGTGGCCCGCCGGGGTCTGGCGTAGGAGCCCTACCGCCCGGCCTCCTTGGAGACCAGCGCGACCGCCTCGTCCACGTCGTCCGTGACGTGGAACAGGAGCAGGTCCTTCTCGGCCGCCTTGCCCTGGGCGACCAGGGTGTTCTTCAGCCAGTCGACCAGGCCGCCCCAGTACTCCGTGCCGAACAGGACGATCGGGAAGCGGGTCACCTTCTGGGTCTGGACCAGGGTGAGGGCCTCGAAGAGTTCGTCCAGGGTGCCGAGACCGCCGGGCAGGACCACGAAGCCCTGCGCGTACTTGACGAACATCATCTTCCGGACGAAGAAGTACCGGAAGTTGAGGCCGATGTCGACGTACGGGTTGAGGCCCTGTTCGAAGGGCAGCTCGATGCCCAGGCCGACCGAGGTGCCGTTCGCCTCCAGGGCGCCCTTGTTGGCCGCCTCCATGGCGCCCGGACCGCCGCCGGTGATGACGGCGAACCCGGCCTCCACCAGGCCCCGGCCCAGCCGGACCCCGGCCTCGTACTCGGGCGAGTCGGCGGGGGTGCGGGCGGAGCCGAAGACGCTGATGGCGGGCGGGAGTTCGGCGAGCGTGCCGAAGCCCTCGATGAACTCGGACTGGATGCGCAGCACCCGCCAGGGGTCGGTGTGCACCCAGTCGGTGGGGGCGCGCTCGTCCAGCAGCCGCTGGTCCGTGGTGCTCGCCTTGACCTGGTCCCGCCTGCGCAGGACCGGCCCCGTGCGCTGCTCGTCCGGCGGCTGCTTCTTTCCTGCGGGGTTGCCGGTGGGCATAGGGGCTCCCTTGCGTCGTGCGGTCGTCCGGGTCGTACGAAGGTGCAGGTCGTTCCTCGGCAGCGTAGAGCGGCACGGGTTACGTGCGGGGTACCTCAGCATGTCCGCCGCGCAGCGGCTCAAACCACGCCGCTCTCAGGCGGTCAGCCAGGACCGCAGGCGCTCCTCGCCGGCGAGGATCTTGGCGACCTCGACGCGTTCGTCGCGCTTGTGGGCCAGGTGCGGATCGCCGGGGCCGTAGTTGACCGCGGGGACGCCGAGCGCGGCGAAGCGGGAGACGTCCGTCCAGCCGTACTTGGGCTGCGGGGTGCCGCCGACCGCCTCGATGAAGGCCGCGGCGGCCGGGTGGGACAGGCCGGGCAGGGCGGCGCCGCTGTGGTCGTCGACGACGAACTCCGCCACCCCGCAGCCGGCGAAGACCTCCCGGACGTGGGCGAGGGCCTCCTCGGGCGTACGGTCCGGGGCGTAGCGGAAGTTGACGGTGACCACGCACGCGTCGGGGATGACGTTGCCGGCCACTCCGCCGGAGATCCCGACCGCGTTGAGGCCCTCGCGGTACTCCAGGCCGTCGATCGTCGGGTACCGGGGCTCGTAGGCGGCGAGCCGGGCGAGGATCGGGGCGGCCGCGTGGATGGCGTTGGAGCCCATCCAGCTCCGCGCGGAGTGCGCGCGCTCCCCGGCGGTCCTCAGCAGTACCCGCAGGGTGCCCTGGCAGCCGCCCTCGACCTGGCCGTCGGAGGGTTCGAGCAGCACCGCGAAGTCCCCCTCCAGCCACTCCGGGTGGGCCGCGGCCACGTGCCCCAGCCCGTTCCGGTCGGCGGCGACCTCCTCGTTGTCGTAGAAGACGAAGGTCAGGTCGCGGTTGGGGGCCGGGACGGTGGCGGCGATGCGCAGCTGTACGGCGACGCCCGCCTTCATGTCGCAGGTGCCGCAGCCCCACAGCACGCCGTCCTCGTCGAGCCGGGAGGGGACGTTGTCCGCGATCGGCACGGTGTCGATGTGCCCGGCGAGGATCACCCGCTGCGCGCGGCCGAGGCGGGTGCGGGCCACCACGTTGTTGCCGTGCCGGTCGACCGTGAGGTGCGGCAGGGCGCGCAGCGCGTGCTCGATCGCGTCGGCGAGGGGCTTCTCGGAGCCGCTCTCGGAGGGGAAGTCGACGAGCCGGGCGGTCAGCTCGGCGGCGTCCAGCGTGAGGTCAAGCGGGGTGTCGGCCATGGCCCGACCCTAACGCCCCGGTCCTTTCGGGCACCGCTCGTGCCTGACCGGACATCGAATGTGCCCTCAAGTACCTTGTACCGCGTGCTAGAACCGCCCCCCACCAGCAAGTACCGAGGCCGTCTGCTCCGTTTCGGGGCGGCCCTGACGGTGCTGACCGCGCTCGCCGGTTATCTCCTGATGCAGTACCTCACCGCGGGCACCGGCGGGTCGGACTGCGCCGTCGTCTCGGCGGACGGTGACGGCGAGGAGTACGACTTCGCCCCGGAGCAGGCGGTGAACGCGGCGACCGTCACCGCCGTCGGCACCGCGCGCGGCCTGCCCGAACGGGCCGTGACGATCGCCCTGGCCACCGCGCTCCAGGAATCGGCGCTGCACAACATCGGCCACGGCGACCGGGACTCGCTCGGCCTGTTCCAGCAGCGGCCCTCCCAGGGCTGGGGCACCCCTCGGCAGATCATGGACCCGACCTACGCGGCCGGGACGTTCTACGACCACCTGGTCGAGGTGCCCGGGTACACGCGGCTGCCGCTGACCGTCGCCGCCCAGCGGGTGCAGCGCAGCGGCTTCCCCGAGGCGTACGCCCGGCACGAGCGGCAGGCCGCGCTGCTCGCGGCGGCGCTGACCGGCCGGAGCGCGGCCACCCTGACCTGCGCGGGACGCCCGTCCGCCACCCCGGCCGACGGCCCGGACGGGGTGCGGGCGGCGCTGGTGCGGGACTTCGGGCGCGGGGTGCTCCGGCCGGGCGGGGCGGGGTCGGGGGCGGGCACCGCCCCGGTGGCGCTGTCCGCGCGGTCCGCCGGGGCCGCGCGGTCGGGCCCGGCGGTGCCGGTCGTGGTGAGCGGTCCGGACGGGCGGGCGGTGACGCTGCCCGTGTCCCCCGGTGCGCCGGACCGGGACCGGCGGCGCGGGTGGCAGCTCGCGCACTGGGCGGTCGCCAACGCCTCCGCGCTGCACCTCGAACGGGTGGTGTACGCGGGCCGCGAGTGGACCGCCGGAACCGTCGGGGGCCGGTGGCGGCCGCTGGGGGCGTCCGGTGCGCGGGGTACCGAGCGGGGCGGCGGAGCGGTCCGGATCGTCACCGCGCGGTAGTGCGAGCCGTCATCCGGACGGCTGACCCGTACGGTCTCCCGGCGGCGCGGCGGGCGGCTTTCCGCCCGGTGATCCGCCGGGGCGCCGGAATCCTTGGGAACACGGGGCCGTAAGGATTCGGCAGACTTTCCGACCGGAGCCTTTTGCCCGTTTTTCTGCGCACCCGATAATGCGACGCATTGCCAACTCTTTACGTCGGGCCGCCGCAACCTTCCCCGCCTTCGAGCGGTAGTCACTGCGTCCGCCAGGACCGCATCACCGTTGACTCACCGTTGACTTCCGTCGAAGGAGCATCATGTCCCTCCCCCTGACCCGCCGGATCGCCCGTGCCGCGCTGCTCGTCGCTGCGGGAGCGGCCGCCGGGGTCGGTGCGGCCGGCTCCGCCAGCGCGGCCGCGGAGCTGCCGGCCACCCCGAACCTCAGCGGGCTGACCGCCCTGGACGGGGCGAACGTCGGCACCGCCGTGGACTCCGCCGCCCAGAACGTCACCGAGACCGCGGGTGAGGCCGGCAGCAAGGCCGTGAAGAAGGCGGTGCCGGCCGCGGGCAAGACCGGCGGCGCGGTCGTCAAGAAGGCCACGCCGGCCGCGCAGAAGGCCGCCGGGGACGCGGCGGGCTCCGCCGGGGACCTGGTCGGTGAGACGGCGCGGACGCTGCCCGCGGCGGACTCGGTCGGCAAGGGGCTGCCGGCGACGGGGACGCTGCCGGTGCAGGGGCTGCCGCTGGGCGGCTGACGCCGCGGAGCCGGTGCGGGGCCCGGGGGGATGCCCCCGGGCCCCGTTTCCGTGTGTGTCCGCGGCTACGGGGGCGCGGCACCACGTCTCGAACGGTGCCCGGCGTGGGTCGCCGTGCCCACCCTCCCCCAGTGCGTGAACGGCCTGGGAGGTGCCCCCGCCGCACGGCTGCCCACGGCTGGGTGGGTCAGGTGAGACGGTGGGCGGCTGCCGTCACCCGGTCGTCCGTGGCGGTCAGGGCGACGCGGACGAAGCGGGCGCCGGCGGGGCCGTAGAAGTCGCCGGGGGCGACCAGGATGCCCAGCTCCGCCAGGTGGGCCACGGTGTCCCAGCAGGACTCGTCGCGGGTGGCCCACAGATACAGGCCGGCCTCGCTGTGCTCGATGTGGAAGCCGTGGCCGAGCAGCGCCTCGCGCAGGGCGGTGCGGCGGGCCGTGTAGCGCTCGCGCTGGACGCGGACGTGCTCGTCGTCGCCGAGGGCCGCCACCACGGCCGCCTGGGTCGGCGCGGAGGTCATCATGCCGCCGTGCTTGCGGATCTCCAGCAGCGGGCCGAGCACGGCCGGGTCGCCGGCCAGGAAGGCCGCCCGGTAGCCGGCCAGGTTGGACCGCTTGGACAGGGAGTGGACGGCGACCAGACCGTCGTAGGAACCGCCGTTGACGTCCGGGTGCAGGACCGAGACCGGGTCGGCCTCCCAGCCCAGTTCCAGGTAGCACTCGTCGGAGGCGACGAGGACGCCGTGCTCGCGGGCCCAGGCGACGATCCGGGTCAGCTCGGCCCGGGACAGGACCTTGCCGGTGGGGTTGGACGGGGAGTTGAGCCAGAGGAGCCTCAGGTCCGCCGGGTCCAGCTCGGTCGGGTCGTCGTAGGCGAGGAAGTCGGCGCGGGCCAGGCGGGCGCCGACCTCGTACGTCGGGTAGGCCAGGCGCGGGAAGGCCACCCGGTCGCCGGGGCCGAGGCCCAGCTGGGTCGGGAGCCAGGCGACGAGTTCCTTGGAGCCGACGACGGGCAGGACGTGGCGGTGGGTGACACCCCGGGCCCCCAGGCGCCGCTCGGCCCAGCCGGTGATCGCGTCGCGCAGCGCCGGCGTGCCCCAGACGGTCGGATACCCCGGGGAGTCGGCCGCGTCGACCAGGGCCTTCTGGATCAGCTCGGGCACCGGGTCGACCGGCGTGCCGACGGAGAGGTCGACGATGCCGTCCGGGTGGGCCGCGGCCGTCGCCTTGTAGGGCGCCAGCTTGTCCCAGGGGAAGGTGGGGAGTCGGTCGGTGACTGCGGACACGGGGTTCTGGCTCACTTTCTGGTGCGCTGCGGCCGTCTCACGGCGAACGCCCCGGTCCCGAGCGGGACCGAGGCGGCGCGTTGTGCGGACCGCTACTGGTTCTGCGGCGGCAGCGCGGCGACGAAGGGGTGGTCGCGCTCGATCAGGCCCAGCTTGCTGGCGCCGCCGGGCGAGCCCAGCTCGTCGAAGAACTCGACGTTCGCCTTGTAGTAGTCCTTCCACTCCTCGGGAGTGTCGTCCTCGTAGAAGATCGCCTCGACCGGGCAGACCGGCTCACAGGCACCGCAGTCGACGCATTCGTCCGGGTGGATGTACAAGGACCGCTGGCCCTCGTAGATGCAGTCGACCGGGCACTCCTCGATACACGCCTTGTCCTTGACGTCGACACAAGGCTGCGCGATGACGTAGGTCACGCTGTCGTTCCTCCTCGATACGGGCGCTGGCGGGCCTCCTCAGGCTCCGCCGCCTGGCGCGCGGGAGCGCGGCGTCGTCGATGCCCGCCTCTAGTATCTCCGTTCTTGGGCATGATCCGAACAGGAGGGGTGAACCGACCCGTGGAAATCTCTGGCGCCGGGCGTCTCAAGGTCCGTATCACCGCCGCTGACGTGGGCAAACGGGTCTCGGTACGGCGGTCGACGGGGAGCGACGCGCCGGGCGGGAAGTTCGCCGACACGGTGGGCGTTCTCACATCCTGGGACGACGGTGTGCTGCTGATCACACGCAAGGGCGGCGAAACCGTCCGGATCGGTGAATCCTCGCTGGTCGCGGGCAAAGTGGTGCCCTCCGCCCCGGCGCGCAGGCGCGGGCCGGCCGCGTCCTACGGGGAGCTGGCGCGGATCGCCGCGCGCGGCTGGCGCCCGGTGGAGAGCGAGCGGCTCGGTGACTGGGAGCTGCGGGCCGCCTCCGGGTTCACCCGGCGGGCCAACTCCGTGCTGCCGCTGGGCGATCCGGGGCTGCCGCTCGACGAGGCGCTGACCGCCGTACGGCACTGGTACGACGCGCGCGGGCTGCCCGCGTACGTCCAGACCGCCACCGGTGGCGAGGGCACCCAGGAGGGACTCTGCGCGGAGCTGGAGCGGCGGGGCTGGACGCGGGAGGTGAGCGCCGAGCTGTGGACCGGGAACCTGGCGCCCGTCGCCGACCGGCCCGGGGGCGCGGGGGTGGTCCTGTCCCGGACGGCGGACGAGGGGTGGCTCGCGCGGTATCAGCGCAAGGGCGTGAGCGAGGTGGCGCTGAAGGTGCTGGGCGCCGGGGCGTCGGTGTGGTTCGCGTCGGTGCCGGGCCCGGACGGGGACGGGCCGGCGGCGATCGGGCGGTGCGTGGTGGACGGGCGCTGGGCCGGGTTCGCGGCCGTGGAGGTGGACCCCGCGCGGCGGCGGCGGGGGCTCGCTACGACGGTGATGGCGGCGCTGGCCCGGCGGGCGCTGGAGGAGGGCGCGTCGGCGGCCTGGCTCCAGGTCGAGACGGACAACGCGGGGGCGCGGGCGATGTACGCCAGGAGCGGGTTCGCCGCGCACCACGCCTATCACCACTACCGGGCGCCGGAGGAGACCGGCGGGCACCGGTGAGCGGCGGCCGTTCCCCGTTCTCGCCCCGGCCCCCGTCGCCCGGCCGGAGCGCCGGGCTGCGCCGCCGGTTCGCCGAGGAGGCGCGGTCCGGGCGGCCCGACCTGGCCGCGCTCTGCCTGCTGCTGGGCGCGGTGGCGGACGACGCCCTGGACGAGGACGGGATCGACGCCGCGCAGCTGGAGCTGGACCGGCTGGCGGGACAGCTCCCGTTCCGGCCCGGCGGGCCCGCCGCCTGGGCCGTCGCGCTGCGCGACCTGCTCGGCGGGCGGTACGGGTTCGAGGGCTCGGCCGCGGACTACCGGCGTCTGGAGTCGTCGCTGCTGCACCAGGTGCTGGTCCGGCGACGCGGGCTGCCGATCCTGCTGTCGGTGGTGTGGATCGAGGTGGCGCGGCGGGCGGGCGCGCCGGTGTACGGGGTCGCGCTGCCCGGCCACTTCGTCGTGGGGTTCGGACCGGAGTCCGGGCCGTACGGGGAGCGGGTGCTGGCCGATCCCTTCGCCGGGGGGCGGCTGCTGACGGGGGCGGACGCGGAGCTGCTGGTGACGGGGGCCACCGGGGAGGCGTTCGCGCCGTCGATGCTGTCGCCGGCCGATCCGCTGGACGTGGTGCTGCGCGTCCTGAACAACGTACGGGCGTGGGCCGAGGCCCGGCCGGAACGGTCGGACGTGGCGCTGTGGGCCGTCGAGCTGTCGCTGCTGCTGCCCTCGCACCCGGCGCGGCTGCGGTACGAGCGGGCACGGCTGCTGGTGCGGCGCGGGGAGTTCGCGGCCGGGGCGGCGGAGCTGGAGGCGTACGCGGAGGTCGTGGGGGCTGTGGACGCGGCGGCGGCCGAGCGGGTGCGGGCGGAGGCGTCGGCGGCCCGGGCGCTGCTGAACTGACCTGGCCGAGGGGGGCGTCCGCGGACGCCCCCCTCGCCGGCCGGCGTCAGCTCGGGTCGGTGTCGATGACCGCCACGCGGTCGGTGGTGCTCAGCAGGGCCTGGCGGAGGGCGCCGTAGACGTCCTGCGGGGTGACGGCCGTCTTCTCGCCGCTGGCGCGGGTGATGAGCACGCCGTCGAAGGTCTGGCCGTACAGCTCCTGGAGGGCGTCCAGGTCGGGCTTGTCGACCAGCTTGCCGTCGACCGCGGTGACCCGGAGGAATTTCCACAGGGACTTCTGCGGGCTCATCTCGATGGTGTGCGCCGCGTCGGTCCGCACGACCACGTTGGCCGACATCGCCGGCTCGGCGAACTCCTTCATCTCCCGGTCGACCTCGGCCTTGGTGACCTGGGGCTGCCGGGCGGTGGTGGGCACCTTCACCGCCGCGGAGGTGCCGGTCCCCACCTGGGTACGGTACGCCTCGGCGACCGCGTCGGCCGACCGGTCCGCGTCGATGCCCTTGCCCGCCTTGGGGTAGACCGGGACGGCCGCGCCGGACTTGAACTCGATCCCGCCCTCGGCCATGGAGCCCGAGCCGCCGGCCGCGCGTTCCAGGGCGGCCTGGAGCTTCTCCTCGTCGACCGGCATCACGGGGTCGACGACCCGGTGGTTGCCGAAGAGGGAGGCGATGACGGTGACCGGGTTGTAGTCGCTGTGCGCGGCGACGTCGACCGTGGCCTGGACGTCGAACTGGAGGCCCGCCTGGTCCGGCTTGAGGGCGACCGTGTCGCCGTCGACGGTGAGCTTCAGCTCCTTGTTCACCCGGTCGTCGAAGGCGGCGTCGAGCTTCTCGACGGCGTCGTCCCGGGTGCCGCCGCCGATGTCGACGCCGAGCACGGTGGTGCCCTTGGGCACGTCGGAGTGGTTCATCAGCAGACCGGCGCCGTAGGCGACACCGCCCACGAAGATCACGGCACCGCAGAGCAGGACGAGCTTGTTCCGGCCCTTCTTCTTGGCCGGCTTGGCCGGCTTGGCCGGGGCGGCGGGGGCCGGGGCGGGCGCCGGGGCCGGGGTGACGGGCTCGGGGCGGGCCTGCGGCGTCGGGCCGCCGACGGGCGCGCCGTTCTGGAACGGAACGCTCCGGTCGCCGGGGACGACGGGGATGCCGCTGGTGACGGTGTTGCCCGAGACGTTGTCCGGGTGGCCGAAGGGGCCGCCGGCCGGGGGCTCCGGGGCCTGCGCCTGTGCCTGCGGGGTGAGGATCGCGGTGTCGTCGCTGAGTCCGCCGCCGGGGACGCCGGGCAGCGTGCCGGTGTCCGCCGAGGCCGGCGAGGGAGGCGGGGTCAGGGGGCCGTCGCCGGTGACCGGGCCGCCGGTCGGGCCGGCCGGGCCGGCCGGGCCGCCGGGAGCGGTGAAGTCCTCGTGTCCGCGCGCCTCCCCGGGGCCGGGACCGGCACCGGGGCCGGGGCCCGTGCCCGTGCCGGGCTCGGTGAAGTAGGGCAGGTCGTCGCGGCGCGGTTCCTGGCCGGTGTGGGAGCCGGGGCCGGTGCCGGGACGGGGGCCGTCGCCCAGGGGACCGGCGGCCAGCGCCTCGGTGACGTCGAAGGAACCGGTGCCGCCGCCGTGTCCGGGCGCGACGGGTCCGCCGGTCGCCCCGGTCGGTCCCGTGCCGCCCGGGGAGCGCGGCCGGGAGCCACCGGACGCGTTCATGGCGCCGACGATCCCGCCGGGCCGGCCGGTGCCGCTCGGGGGCGGGGCCGGGGCGGGGCCGCCCGCCGGACCGGCCGCGGGGGCGGCGCCCTTGGCGGGAGCGCCCGCCGGGCCGCCCTTGGGCGCCGGGGACTTGCGGGGCGCGAACCAGTCGCTGGTCGGTTTCTCGGCGGCGGGCCGGGCCGGCTCGGCGGGGGCACCGGCGGTCCGCGCGGACGCCCGCGCGTCCTCGGGCGCCGCGGCCTCGGCCTCCGGCTCGGGGGTGCCGTCCTCGGCCTCGCCGACCGGCTTGCGCACCACCACGGGCGGGATGGGCCGTGATCCGGGGATGTTGATCCGGATCCGGGTGGTCAGCGTCGTCTCGGTCTTGCGCTCGTCCGGCCGGGCGGCCGGACGTCCCGCGCCCGCACCCGTGTCGGGACCCGTCGGCGTCCCGTAGGGCGGCGTGCCCGACGGGTACGCGGCTCCGCCGCGCCCGTGGGGTCCGGAGGACGGAGTGTCAGTTTCACGACTCAAGGCAGGTTCTCCCGGTTGGCTCCGCCGCCCGTCACACCTACGAAGCGGGCGGCTCGGCGGCGCGCACCACCATACTGGCCGCTGGTCACGCGTATCCCGTGACCGCCGGGGAAACCCTCGCGGGGCCCGCACCCGCGCGCGGCGGCGAAGTAGTACGTCACTTGCCAAGTCGGACGGGGTCGCCGTCCGGTTGCCGAACGGGGGCGAGGGTGGCACAGATCACAGCCACCGCGATGCCCCCGAGCAGGAAGAGGTACGAACCGCTTCCCGCGGCGAAGAGGAAGTCGCCCTCCGGCCTGCTGGCCGTGAGGAAGATGACGGCGGCCGCCCAGCCGACGGCCGCCGCGACGGCCGCGCCCCGGTGCCCCGCGGCACGGGCCGCGCCCACCACGAGCCCGGCCTCGGCGGCGAGGGCGAGCAGCAGCCCGCCCGGGAACCAGGCGGGCTGCACCAGCGCGCCGGCCACCCCGGTCAGGGCGCCGAGCACGAGCAGGAGCAGGTGGAGGACGGCCCGCCCGGCGGACGGCGGGCGCAGCGGCCGGGCGAGCAGCGGGGGCTGCCCGGCCGGTCCGGTCCGGCCGCTCACGACGCCGCCCCGGCGTCCGCCGCGAGGCCCGCGAACAGGTCGGTGGCGCGGGCCTCCGGCAGGGGCTGTCCGGCGGCGAGTTCGTAGTACTCGGTGGTGAAGAGGGGCTGGGCCAGCGCGTTGGAGAGCGCGAAGCAGGACCCGGCGACCTCGATCTGGGTGGCGTGCGCCCGCATGGCGGCGGCCTTGGCGGCGGCGTAGGGGGTGTCGCCGGCCGCGATCTCCACGTCGATCCGCTCGTCCTCGACCACGCCGGGTACGTCGTCCGCGGTGGCGGCCCGGTCGAAGGGGAGGCCGCGCAGTTCCTCGCCGAGCCGGGCGAAGGCGGCCTCGGCGGTGGTGCGCGGGACGCGGTTCCAGTAGACGCGGGCGGGGCCGTGCCCGGCCGCGGCGGCCAGTTCGGCGGCGCGCGTGGCGACGCGGTGGGCCTGGATGTGGTCGGGGTGGCCGTAGCCGCCGTCCGGGTCGTAGGTGACGAGGACCTGGGGGCGGGTCTCGCGGATCACCTCGGCCAGCAGCGCGGCGGCCTCGTCGACGTCGGCCTGCCAGAAGCAGCCGGGGTCCTCGTTGTCGGGGAGCCCCATCATCCCGGAGTCGGCGAACCGGCCGGGGCCGCCGAGCAGCCGGACGTCACGCACGCCCAGCTCGCCCATCGCGGTGGTCAGCTCGCCCATCCGGTGCCGGCCGAGGGCGGGGCCATTCAGGTGCGCCAGCTCGGGCGGGATGACCTCGCCCCGCTCCCCGAGCGTGCAGGTCACCAGCGTCACCTGGGCGCCTTCGGCCGCGTACCGGGCCATGGTCGCGCCGTTGTTGATCGACTCGTCGTCCGGGTGCGCGTGCACCAGCAGCAGACGCCGCGAGGGCTGTTCGGTCATGGCCCCCAGCCTACGAGGGGTTTTCCACAGGCCCGCACCCGGCGCGGTCCGCCGTCCCGGCCCGGCGCCCGCGCGGGGTTCAGGAGACCGCGGCGACCAGGGCGGCGCAGGTCAGGAAGGTCAGGGCGCAGGCCAGGACGAAGGCGGCCGGGGCGGTCATGTGGCGGCGGGTGAGGACGCGGGCCGACCCGGGGTCGCGGGGCAGGTAGACGACGGCCACCCGGCGGCCGGCCGCGAGCGCCGTGCCGGGGCCGTGCGGGCCCGGCGTGAACTCCACGCGGTACCCCTCGCCGTCGGCGAAGGCTATGATCGGCGCCCGCGCGGGGCCGCCGCCGGTCACGACGCCCGTCGTGCGGACGCCGTGCCGACGCAGCCGCCGCGCCCGTGCCGCCTCGTGGAGACCGGCCCACAGGAGCGCGGCCCCCGCCAGGCCGCACAGCACGGTGGCCATCAGGGCGTTCGGCATGCCTCGGCTCCTCCGTATCCGAATATCCTTGCGAGGACGGATACGGGGACGCGGAGGGCGTGCCGGTCGGTTGCGGTGGGGGTCCGGGTCAGAAGCTGATGCTGCCGATCATGCCGGCGATGTTCGACGTCAGTTCGCTGATCGTGGGAGCGATCGTGGAGGAGGCGAGGTAGAAACCCAAGAGCATGCAGACGACTGCATGCCCCGCCTTCAGTCCGGACTTCCTGATCAGCAGGAAGACGATGATCGCCAGCAGCACCACCGCCGAAATCGAGAGTGCCACGGCGGCTCACCTCCAAAGGAACCCAGGGACATGGGGGGTCGAACGCGGTCGGGACGTCGGAACCATGGGGGCAGATAAATCCACACAGCGGGCAGCAGGTTGATACCCACTATGCGCTAGTGATCATAACTATGAGTACGCGCGCATCGATCGGCGCACAGCCGCACAAGGGGGCGCATGGCCAATATGGTCGGGGGATGACGACCGAGGCTGACTCCTTCCCCAGACGGCACGCCCGCACCCAGCGGTTCACCCTCGGCGCGCCGCGTTCCTTCACCGTGGCGCCCGACGGCTCCCGTGTCGTGTTCCTCCGTTCCGCGTCCGGCACGGACCGCGCGAACGCCCTGTGGGTGCTCGACCCGGCGGACGGTGCGGAGCGCCTCGCGGCCGACCCGCGCGCCCTGCTGGGCGGTGCGGAGGAGGACCTGCCGCCCGAGGAACGGGCCCGCCGCGAACGCAGCCGCGAGGGCGGCGCCGGCATCGTCGGCTACGCCACCGACGCGGCCGTCGAACTGGCCTCTTTCGCCTTGTCAGGGCGGCTTTTCACGGCCGAAACGCGGACCGGTGCGGTGCGTGAACTGCCCGTCGCCGGGCCGGTGATCGACCCGCGGCCCGCTCCCGACGGGCGGCATGTGGCGTACGTGGCGCGGGGCGCGCTGCGGGTCACGGGGGCCGGGGGCGACGGCGACCGCGCGCTGGCCGAGCCCGAGGCGGCGGGGGTCACGTACGGGCTGGCGGAGTTCATCGCCGCCGAGGAGATGGGGCGGACCAGGGGATTCTGGTGGGCCCCGGAGTCGGACCGGCTGCTGGTGGCGCGGGTGGACGACACGCCGGTACAGCGGTGGTGGATCGCCGACCCCGCGCACCCGGAGCGTGACCCACACCACGTCGCGTACCCGGCGGCCGGCACCCCCAACGCCGAGGTGCGGCTGTTCGTGATCGGCCTGGACGGCAGCCGTACGGAGGTCGGCTGGGACCGGGGGCGCTACCCGTACCTGGCACGAGTGCACTGGTCAGCGGCGGGTGCCCCGCTACTGCTCGTACAGACGCGCGATCAGCGCGGTCAGGTCTGCCTGGCCGTGGACCCGGAGTCCGGGCGGACCCGGATGGTGCACGCCGACGAAGATCAAGATTGGCTGGAACTTTTCCCCGGAGTGCCCTGCTGGAGCCCCTCCGGGCACCTGGTCCGCATCGCGGACGAGGGCGGCGCCCGGGTGCTGGCCTTCGGGGAACGCCCGCTGACCGGCGCGCAGTTGCACGTGCGGGCGGTGCTGGACGTCTCCGGCCAGGACGTCCTGGTCACGGCGTCGGCGGGCGCCGAGGCGGCCGAGGCGGAGACGGGCGAGATCCATGTGTACCGCGTCAACGAACTGGGGGTGGAACGCGTCTCCCGGGAACCCGGCGTGCATACGGCCGTGCGCGCCGGGGGCGTGACCGTCCTGGTCTCCGCGACGCCCGGCCGGCCGGGCAGCCGGGCCCAGGTCCTGCGGGACGCCGATCGCGGCGGTGACCGGAAAGCGGTGGCGACTGTCACGTCGTACGCCGAAGATCCCGGTCTGTCCCCGCGTGTGACGCTCACCCGAGGGGGCGCACGCCGTGTCCCGTGCGCCGTGCTTATGCCAACGGACTACCACGGCGACACCCCCCTCCCGGTGCTGCTCGACCCCTACGGTGGCCCGCACGGCCAGCGAGTGGTCGCCGCGCACAACGCCCACCTCACCTCCCAGTGGTTCGCGGACCAGGGGTTCGCGGTGGTCGTCGCCGACGGGCGCGGCACCCCGGGGCACTCCCCCGCCTGGGAGAAGGCCGTCAAGGACGACCTCGCGGCGGTCGTCCTCCAGGACCAGGTGGACACGCTGCACGCGCTCGCCGCCGACTTCCCCCTCGACCTCGGCCGGGTCGCGATCCGCGGCTGGTCCTTCGGCGGCTACCTCGCGGCGCTCGCGGCCCTGCGCCGCCCGGACGTCTTCCACGCGGCGGTGGTCGGCGCCCCGGTCACCGACCTGCGCCTGTACGACACCCACTACCAGGAGCGCTACCTCGGGGACCCGGCGGAGCGGCCCGAGGTCTACCGGCGCAACTCGCTGATCGACGACGCGGGCCTGGTCGACGCCGCCGAGCCGCACCGCCCGATGATGATCATCCACGGGCTGGCGGACGACAACGTGGTGGTCGCCCACTCCCTGCGGCTCTCCTCGGCCCTGCTGGCGGCCGGCCGGCCGCACGAGGTGCTGCCGCTGTCCGGCGTCACCCACATGACCCCGCAGGAGTCGGTCGCGGAGAACCTGCTGCTGCTCCAGGTCGACTTCCTCAGGCGCGCCCTGGCATAGCGCCCCAAACCCGCGCGAACCTCTTTAACACAGCGGCAACTCGACGGACGCGGGACCGATATACGGACGCGTCAGGCTGTACAGCGTACGGCCGTGCGGGTGCCGTGAACGGGCCGGGATGCGCCATGTCATCCCGGCCCGTTGCCGTGCTCCCGTCCCGTCTCCGGCGGCACCACCCGGATCTCCTCCGCGAAGTGGCACGCCGAGTCGTGCGCCGCGGGGCCGCGGGTGCCCCGGAACTCGGCGGGGACCGCCAGCAGCGGCACCTCCAGGGCGCAGCGCTCCCGCGCCTTGAAGCAGCGGGTGCGGAAGCGGCAGCCGGAGGGGATGTTCGTCGGGGAGGGCACGTCGCCGGCGAGGATGATCCGCTCGCGGTGTTCGCGGGCCTCGGGGTCGGGGACGGGCACGGCGGAGAGCAGCGCCTGGGTGTAGGGGTGCGTGGGGTGGTCGTAGATCTCGGCGTCGCGGCCGGTCTCCACGATGCGGCCGAGGTACATCACGCCGACCCGGTCGGAGATGTGCCGGACGATCGACAGGTCGTGGGCGATGAAGACGTAGGAGAGGTGGAACTCCTCCTGGAGGCGGCCCATCAGGTTGATGACCTGGGCCTGCACGGAGACGTCGAGGGCGGAGACCGGTTCGTCGGCGACGATGATCTCGGGGCGCAGGGCGAGGCCGCGGGCGATGCCGATGCGCTGGCGCTGGCCGCCGGAGAACTGGTGGGGGTAGCGGTTGATGTACTCCGGGTTGAGGCCGACGACGTCGAGGAGGTCCCGCACCCGGCGGCGCCGGTCGCCCTTCGGCGCGGCCTCGGGGTGGATCTCGTACGCCTCCCCGATGATGTCGCCGACCGTCATGCGGGGGTTGAGGGAGGTGTAGGGGTCCTGGAAGACCATCTGGATGTTGCGCCGGACCGCCTTCAGCGCCTTTCCCGACAGGCGGGTGATGTCCTCGCCCCGGTAACGGATCCGTCCGGCCGTCGGCTGCTCCAGGCCGACCAGCATCTTGGCGACCGTGGACTTGCCGCAGCCGGACTCGCCGACGATGCCGAGGGTCTCGCCCGCGTCGAGGTGGAAGTCCACGCCGTCGACCGCCTTGACCGCGCCGACCTGCTTCTTGAAGAGGACGCCGCGGGTGAGGGGGTAGTGCTTGACGAGGCCGGAGACCTCCAGGATCGGCTCAGTCATGCAGGCACTCCCGCCAGAAGTGGCAGGCGCTGCCGCGAGTGTCGCCCACCTGGTAGAGCGGGGGTTCGTCGGTGCGGCAGACGTCCCTCGCCAGCGGGCAGCGCGGATGGAAGGCGCAGCCCGGCGGGATCGCGGTGAGGCTGGGCGGCAGGCCCTTGATGGCGTACAGCTCCCGGCCCTTCTGGTCGAGCCGGGGGATGGAGTCCAGCAGGCCCCGGGTGTAGGGGTGGGCGGGCGCCTTGTAGATCTCGTGGACGGGGGCGGTCTCGACGATCCGGCCCGCGTACATCACGGCGATCTCGTCGGCGACGTCCGCGACCACGCCGAGGTCGTGGGTGATGAGGATCAGGCCCATGTCGTACTCGCGCTGGAGGTCCGCGAGGAGGTCCATCACCTGGGCCTGGACGGTGACGTCGAGGGCGGTGGTCGGCTCGTCGGCGATGATCAGCTTCGGCTCCAGGGCCATCGCCATGGCGATCATGATGCGCTGGCGCATGCCGCCGGAGAACTGGTGCGGGTACTGCTTCACCCGCTCCCTCGCGCCCGGGATGCGGACCCGGTCCATCAGTTCGACGGCCCTGGCGCGGGCGTCCCTGCGGGACATGCCCCGGTGGACGGTGAACATCTCCGCGAGCTGGTCGCCGACGGTGAGGACGGGGTTGAGCGAGGACAGCGCGTCCTGGAAGATCATCGCCATCTCGGCGCCGCGCACCGTGCGGCGCTCCTCCTCCTTGAGCTTCAGCAGGTCCCGGCCCTCGAAGAGGACCTCGCCGCCGGTGATCCGGCCGGGCGGGACGTCGAGGATGCCCATGACGGTCTGGGCGGTGACGGACTTGCCGGAGCCGGACTCGCCGAGCACGGCGAGGGTGCGGCCGGCGTCGACGCCGTAGCTGACGCCGTTGACGGCCTCCGCGATCCCGTCCCGGGTGCGGAACTCCACGTGCAGGTCACGCACTTCGAGCAGCATGGCGGCGGCTCACCTCAGCTTCGGGTCGAGGGCGTCGCGCACCGCGTCGCCGAGCATGATGAACGCCAGGACGGTGATCGCGAGGGCCCCGGAGGGCCAGAGCAGCGCGTGCGGGGCGTTGCGGACGTACGGGGCGGCGGCGGAGATGTCGATGCCCCAGGAGACGCTGGGCGGTCTGAGGCCGACACCGAGGAAGGAGAGGGTCGCCTCCAGCGAGATGTAGGTGCCGAGCGCGATGGTGGCGACGACGATGACGGGCGCGACGGCGTTGGGCGTGATGTGGCGCAGCAGCAGGCGGGAGCTGTTCGCGCCGAGGGCGCGGGCGGCCTGGACGTAGTCGTTCTGCTTGGCGGTGATGACGGAGCCGCGGGCGATGCGGGAGATCTGCGGCCAGCCGAGCAGCACGATGAAGCCGATGACCGGCCAGACGGTGTTGCTGGTGATGACGGAGAGCAGGACGAGGCCGCCGAGGACGACGGGGATCGCGAAGAAGATGTCGGTGAGCCGGGAGAGGATCGCGTCCCACACCCCGCCGAAGAACCCGGCGAGCCCGCCGAGCACGCTGCCGAGGACCGCGACCCCGAGCGTGGAGAGGACGCCGACCAGGACGGACGTGCGGGCGCCGTGGACGGTGCGGGTGTAGACGTCGCAGCCCTGGCCGTTGAAGCCGAAGGGATGGCCGGCCTGGGAGCCCTCCTGGGCCTTGGCGAGGTCGCAGTGGAGCGGGTTGCCGGAGGCGATGAGGGACGGCCGGACGGAGATCACGACGAGGAAGAGGATCACCAGGCCGGAGACCAGGAAGACCGGGTTGCGGCGCAGGTCGTGCCAGGCGTCGGACCAGAGGCTGCGGGGCTTGTCCTGGGGGCCGGTGCCGTCCGGGCCGCCCGGTGTCTTCTCGAGCGTGGCCGCCTCGCTCGCCCCGAGGTCCATCGTCCCGCCCATGCCGGTGCCGGCGATGGCCCGCTCGGGCTCGTAGGGCTCTTCAGGCATAGCGGATCCTCGGGTCGAGTACGGCGTACAGGAGGTCGACGAGGAGGTTGGCGACGAGGAAGACCAGGACCAGGACGGTGACGAAACCGACGACGGTCTGGGTGTTCTGGCGCAGGATGCCCTGGTAGAGCTGGTAGCCGACGCCGTGGATGTTGAAGATGCGCTCCGTCACGATCGCGCCGCCCATCAGGGCGCCCACGTCGGTGCCGATGAAGGTGACCACCGGGATGAGGGAGTTGCGCAGCAGGTGCCGGGTGATGACCCGGCGGCGCGGCAGGCCCTTGGCGATGGCGGTGCGGACGTAGTCGGAGCGCCGGTTCTCCGCGATGGAGGTCCGGGTCAGGCGGGTGACGTACGCCAGGGAGACGGAGGCCAGCACCAGGCCGGGCAGGATCAGCTCGTCCACGCGGGCGTCGGAGGAGACGGACGGGGCGATCCACCCCCACTTCACGCCGAGCAGGAGCTGGAGGAGCAGGCCGGTGACGAAGGTGGGGACCGAGATGACGACCAGGGTGAGGAGCAGGACCGCGGTGTCGACGGGGCGGCCGCGGCGCAGGCCGGTGAGGACGCCGAGGGTGATGCCGATGACGATCTCGAAGACCACCGCGATGATCGTGAGCCGGATGGTGACCGGGAAGGCGGTGCCCATCAGCTCGGTGACCGGCTGGCCGTTGAAGGCGGTGCCGAAGTCACCGGTGAAGACGTTGCCCATGTAGGTCGCGTACTGCTGCCAGACCGGCTTGTCGAGGCCGAACTCCCTCCTGAGCCGGGCGGCGGTCGCCGGGTCGCACTCCCGGTCGCCGCAGAGCCCGGCGATCGGGTCGCCCATGACGTTGACCATGAGGAAGATCAGCAGGGTGGCCCCGATGAAGACCGGGATCATCTGGAGCAGCCGTCGGATCACATAGCGGCCCACGGCGGATCAGCTCACCTTGATCTCGTTGTACACCGGGACGCTGAACGGATTGAGCTTCACGCCGGAGAGGCGGTCGGAGTAGCCGGCGCTGCCGTTCTGGTACCAGAGCGGGATGGCGGCCATGTTGTCCCGGACGACGCCCTCGGCCTGCTGGAAGGTCCTGATCGCTTCGGCGGTGTCGGTCTGCCCGTTGGCCTTGTCGATCAGGCCGTCGAACTCGTCGTTCGACCACTTGCCGTCATTGGAGGAGGCGTTGGTGTAGTAGAGCGGCTGGAGGAAGTTCTGGATGAGCGGGTAGTCCATCTGCCAGCCCGCCCGGAAGGGGCCGCTCATCTTCTTGTCGGTGATCTGGTTGCGGAAGTCGGCGAAGGTGCCGACCGGGTTGCCGACGCACGCCTTGTCGTTGCCGAGGGCGTTGTTGACGGAGTTGCAGACCGCGTCGACCCACTGCTTGTGGGAGCCGGTGTCCGAGTTGTACGTGATCTTGACCTGGCCGCCGGGCAGCCCACCGCCGTCCTGGATGAGCTTCTTGGCCTGGTCGGGCTTGTACTCGCAGGCCTCCCCGCACAGGCCCTTCCGGTAGCCGCCGTCCTCGCCGAGCACGGGCGAGGTCCAGTCGGTGGCCGGGGTGCGGGTGTTCTGGAAGATGGTCTTGGTGATCTGGTCGCGGTCGATCGCCATCGACAGGCCCTTGCGGACCTTCTCCGAGCCGCTCTTGTTCCAGTTCTTGTCGTAGTACGGGAACGCGAGGGTCTGGAGGATGCCGGCGGGGGTGTTGATGTACCGGTCGCCGAGGTCGTTCCCGACGTTCTTCAGCTGGGCGGCCGGGACGTCGTCGACCAGGTCGAGGTTGCCGGCCATGAGGTCGGTGTAGGCGGTGTTGTTGTCGGTGTAGACCTTGAGGTCGACGCCGCCGTTGGCCGCCTTGTCGTCGCCGGGGTACCCGTCCCACCGGCGCAGGGACATCTGGGAGCCGCGGGTGTAGTCGTCGACCTGGTACGGCCCGTTGCCGACCGGCTTCCTCAGCCAGTCGGCGTGGTCGTCGAAGAAGGCGCGGGGCAGCGGGGCGTAGGCCGGATAGCCGAGGGTGTCGGGGAAGGTGGAGAACTTCTGGTTCAGCCGGACGGTGAAGGTCCGGTCGCCGGTGACCTCCAGCCCGGAGAGGGTGTCGGCGGTCTGCTCGCTCCCGTCCTCCGGGTGGACCTTGTCGTAGCCCTCGATGTAGCTGAAGAAGTAGGCGTTGCGCTGGTTGTTCTTCAGGGACGCGCCGTAGTTCCAGGCGTCGACGAAGGACTTGGCGGTCACCTTCTCGCCGTTGCTGAACGTCCAGCCGTCCTTGACGGTGACGGTGAAGTCCCGCGAGTCGGAGGTCTCGATCTTCTCCGCGAGCATGTCCTGCGCGTCGCCGCTGTCCGGGTCGTAGCGCTTCAGGCCCCGGAAGATCATGTCCAGCACCTTGCCGCCCTGCACCTCGTTGGTGTTGGCCGGCTCCAGCGGGTTCTGCGGGTCGCCCCAGGAGGAACTGAGCACCGCGTCGGCACCCCCGCCCCCGCCACCGCCACCGCAGCCCGTCGCCGCGAGGGCCACGGCCGCCGCGGCGCAAACGGCCCGGGTGGCGTGCGTCGCTCCGCGCATGGGGTGCCTCCTCGTGTGCGTGGCGCGCCCCGTCTTCCTGACGCGAACCGAGACGCGGGATTCAGTTCAACCCACTATCGCCCTATATGTACGCGATGCCATCTTCACCCCCTCCGTCCGAGGGACCCGGCCCTCCCCGCCCGCCGCCGGTCCCGTACCAGCGGGGCATCAGAGGTCTGGACCACTGGCACGGACGAGAACACCGCCCTCTGTGTTTCCGCTGGCCACACGCGCCCCGAGGGCCCGTTGACGCGTGCATGCAGCACTGATAGACACTCTCCTCACGCAGGTGGCGCCACTGCCGACCCGTCCGAACGACGACGCGAGGTCACCACCATGAGCACGGAAGAACAGCACGGCCCGGGACGCCGGCGGCCATGGCACCGCGCGCTGCGGCGGGCGGCCGGCGCCGGGATCGCGGCCCTGCTCCTCACGGCCGGCCTCGCCACCCCGCTCGACCCGGCACCCCGGCCGGCCGCGGCGGCCGGCGACGGCGAACGGGTCCTGACGGCCGCCGTCGCGCAGAGCGTCGACTCGCTCAACCCGTTCCTCGCCACCCGCCTGGTCAGCACCAGCGTCCTGCGCCTGATGTACGAGTACCTGACCGACTACGACCCCGGCGACGGCCACCCCGTCCCCGGACTGGCCACGAAGTGGACGCCGTCCGCCGACAAGCTCACCTGGACCTACACCCTCCGCACCGACGCCACCTGGTCGGACGGCCGGAGGATCACCGCCGAGGACGCCGCCTGGACGCTCCGGACGATGATGACCGACGAGGAGGCGGCCACCGCCAACGGCAGCTTCGTCGGCAACTTCCGGAAGGTGTCCGCGCCCGACCCCGCCACCCTCGTCGTCGAGCTGGAACGGCCGCAGGCCACGATGACGGCGCTGGACGTGCCGATCGTGCCCAAGCACGTGTGGGAGAAGGCCGGCGACCTCGGGACGTTCGGCAACGACAAGGTCTTCCCGGTCGTCGGCAGCGGTCCGTACGTCCTCACCGGCTACCGGGCCGACAGCTATGTGCGGCTGAAGGCCAACCCCCGGTTCTGGCGCGGGGCGCCGAAGTTCGACGAGCTGGTCTTCAGGTACTACAAGGACGGTGACGCGGCCGTCGCCGCGCTGCGCAAGGGCGAGGTGTCCTTCGTCAGCGGTCTCACCCCCGCCCAGGCCGACGCCCTCCGCGGCCAGGACGACATCGAGGTCAACGACGCGCCGGGCCGCCGCTTCTACGCCCTCGCCACCAACCCCGGCGCCCGCACCAAGGACGGCACCCGCTTCGGCGACGGCCACCCCTCGCTGCTCGACCGGCGGGTCCGCCAGGCCCTCTTCCTCGCCGTGGACCGCGAGACCCTCGTCGACCGGGTCTTCCAGGGCCACGCCGTCGAGGGCGCCGGCTACATCCCGCCCCGCTTCGGCACCTACTTCTGGAAACCCTCGGCCGGGCAGGAACTCCGCTACGACCCCGGCCGGGCCGCCCGCCTCCTCGACCGGGCCGGCTACCGGAAGAACGCCGACGGCAGACGCGTCGGCAAGGACGGCAGGCCGCTCCATTACCGCCTGCTGTGCCACGCCACCGACCCCAACGACAAGGCGGTCGGGCAGTACCTCACCGAGTGGTGGGGCGACCTCGGCATCGGGGTGGAGCTGACCTGCCTGGACAACGTCACCGACCCGTGGCTGGCCGGCACCTACGACCTCGCCTTCGACGGCTGGTCGGTCAACCCCGATCCCGACTTCGTCCTCTCCATCCACACCTGCGGCGCCCTCCCCGCCACCGAGGAGGACACCGGCGCCACCGACAACTTCATCTGCGACAAGCAGTACGACGACCTGTACGCCCGCCAGCTCGCCGAGTACGACCCCGGCAAGCGCGCCGAACTGGTCAAGCGGCTCCAGTCCCGGCTGTACGACCTGGGCTACATGAACGTCATCGCCTACCCCAACGCCCTGGAGGCCTACCGCACCGACCAGGTGGCGAAGCTGCGGACGATGCCGGAGGACGGCGGCAACATCTACGGCCAGGACGGCTACTGGAGCTGGTGGTCGGCCGAGCCCGCCGGCACCGGGGACGGCCCGGACGGCGGCGGCTCCACCGGTGCCGTCGCCGGCGTCGCCGCCGGGGTCGTCGTCCTCGGCGCGGTCCTCGTCTTCCTCGCCCTGCGGCGCCGCTCGACCGCCGACGACCGGGAGTAGCCGGTGGACGCGCACCCGGTCCGGCCGGCACGGGACGGACGCCGGTGACCGCCGCGGACGCCGTGTCCCGCGCGGCGCCCGCACCCGCGGGCGGCGACCGCCGCCGCTCCGGGTACCTCCGCTACGGCCTGGGCCGGATCGGCGGCGCGGTCGTCTCGCTCCTCGCCGTCCTGGTCACCGGCTTCTTCCTGTTCCGGCTCATCCCCGGCGACCCGGTGAAGACCATGACCGGCGGACGCCCGGTCTCCGCCGGGCAACTGGCCGCTTACCGGGAGGAGTTCGGCCTCGACCTGCCGCTGTGGGAGCAGTTCACGGACTACTGCGGCAAGGCGCTCACCGGGGACCTCGGGACCTCGTACCAGTTCCGCGCACCGGTCACCGAGAAGCTCGGCGAGGCGCTCGGCCCCACCCTGCTGCTGACCGTCACGGCCTTCGTCCTCCACACCGCGCTCGGCGTGCTCCTCGGCACCCGGTCGGCCTGGCACCACGGCCGCACAGCCGACCGGCTGCACACCGGGCTGGCGCTGACCCTGTACTCCCTGCCCTCGTTCTGGCTGGGCCTGCTGCTCATCGTCGTCCTGTCCGTCGGCGTCGGCCCGGTGCCCGGCCTCTTCCCGACCGGCGGCATGGAGTCGGGCGCCGAGGAGGGCTTCGCCCACGTCCTCGACGTCGCCCACCACCTGGTGCTGCCGGTGGTCACCCTGGTCGCCGTCGAGTACGGGCAGACCCTGCTGGTGACCCGGTCGGCGCTGCTGGACGAGATGGGGTCCGACTACCTGACCACCGCGCGGGCCAAGGGACTCCGGGACGACCTGGTACGGCGCCGGCACGCGGTGCCCAACGCCCTGCTGCCCACCGTCACCCTGATCTTCGTCAACCTCGGCCGGACGGTCGCCGGGGTGGTCCTGGTGGAGACCGTCTTCTCCTGGCCCGGCCTGGGCGGCCTCTTCTACCAGGCGCTGAGCGTGCCCGATCTGCCCCTGGTGCAGGGGCTGTTCCTCTTCTTCGCCGCGGCGGTGATCATCCTGAACACGGTGGCCGACCTGCTCTACCCCCTGCTCGATCCCCGGGTGGGACGATGACCGCGCCGCCCGCCTCCCCGGCGCCCGCCGGACCGCGGGCCCTGGCGTGGCGGCGACGGCGCCGGGCGGCGGCCCGGTTCTGGCGGGCGTACCGCGGGCACCGGGCCGGGCTGGCGGGCCTGGCCGTCCTGGCGCTGCTGGCGCTGGCCGCCCTCACCGCGCCGCTGACCGTGGGCGGTGACGTGGCGAGCGTGACCGGGGCGCCGGGCCGGCCGCTGGAGGGCCCGAGCGGGCGCTTCCCGCTGGGCACCGACCGGTTCGGCCGGGACCTGCTCGGCCTGCTGGTCTGGGGCACCCGGGTCTCCCTGCTGGTCGGGCTGCTCGCGGCGGTGCTGTCGGTGGCGATCGGCGCGGTGGTCGGCATCACCGCCGGCCACTTCCGGGGGGTGTACGCGACGGTGCTGATGCGGGTCACCGACTGGTTCCTGGTGATGCCGACCCTGGTGCTGGCCATCGTGCTGGCGACCGTCATGTCCCGCTCCCTCGGCACGGTCGTCCTGGCCATCGGCATCACCTCCTGGCCGACCACGGCCCGGCTGGTGCGCGCCCAGACGCTGGCGGTGGAGGCCCGGCCGTACATCGAGCGGGCCAGGGCGCTGGGCGGCGGGCACGGACACGTCATGCTCCGGCACGTGCTGCCCAACGTCATGCCGCTGGTGCTGGCCCAGACCACCCTGATGGTCTCCGCGTCCGTCCTCGCCGAGGCCACCCTCGCCTTCCTCGGGCTCGGTGATCCGGCGGTGGTGTCCTGGGGCGGGCTGCTCCAGGACGCGCGGGAGGCGGGCGCCGTCAGCTCCGGGGACTGGTGGTACCTGGTGCCGCCGGGGGTCGCCATCGCCGCCGTCGCGCTGGCCTTCACCCTGTGCGGCCGGGCGGTGGAGTCGGTGCTCAACCCCCGGCTGGGGGTGGGGCGGTGACGCTGCTGGAGGTCCGGGACCTGCGGGTCACCTATCCGGGCGGGGCCGCCGCCGTGCGGGGCGTCGACCTGACCCTGCCGGCCGGGCGGAAGCTGGGCATCGCCGGGGAGTCGGGCTGCGGCAAGTCCACGCTGGCGCTGGCGCTGCTGCGGCTGCTGCCGGCCGGCACCGAGGTGAGCGGTCGGGTCCTGCTGGACGGGGAGGACGTGCTCACCATGCGCTGGGGCCGGGTACGGGCCGTGCGCTGGGCCGGGGCGTCGATCGTGTTCCAGGGCGCGATGCACTCCCTCAACCCGGTGCACCGCGTCGGCGACCAGATCGCCGAGCCGGTCCTGCTGCACCGGCGGGCGAGCCGGGCGCGCGCCCGCGCCCTCGCCGGTGAGCTGCTGGAACGGGTCGGGCTGTCGGCGGCGCGGGCGACGGCGTATCCGCACCAGCTCTCCGGCGGCCAGCGCCAGCGCGTGATGATCGCCATGGCGCTGGCCTGCGCGCCCCGGCTGATCGTCGCCGACGAGCCGACCACCGCGCTGGACGTGATGGTCCAGGCGCAGATCCTGCGGCTGATCGAGGAGTCCGTCACCGGACACGACCTCGGCCTGATCATGATCAGCCATGATCTGTCGGTGCTGGCGCGGACCTGCGACCGGCTGGCGGTGATGTACGCGGGCCGGGTGGTCGAGGAGGGGCCCGCCGGGGCCGTCCACGAACGGGCCCTGCACCCGTACGCCGCGGCGCTGTCCGCCGCGTTCCCGCGCGTCGGCGACCCGGCCTCCCGGTTCGCGCCCCGCGGTCTGCCCGGCGACCCGCCCGATCCGGCCGCCCTACCCGCCGGCTGCGCCTTCCACCCGCGCTGCCCGGTCGCCCGGGAGGAGTGCGCCACGGACGACATCGCCCTGCGGGAGGCGGCGGGGAGCCGGCGGGCGGCGTGCGTCCTCGTGCCGGGTACCGCCGGCGGACGGCCCGTGCCGGGTACCGCCGGCGGACGGCCCGTGCCGGGGGCCGGCCGCGGGGACCGGCCCCCGGACGGACCTCCGGCCGACCCCTCCGGGAGGACCGCGTGACGACCGTGTCCCCGCTGCTGACCGTGCGCGGTCTGCACGTCACCTTCCCCGGCCGGTACGGCGCTCCGCCGTCCCGGGCCGTGGACGGCGTCGACCTCACCGTGCGGCCCGGCGAGATCGTGGCGCTGGTCGGGGAGTCCGGCTGCGGCAAGAGCACCCTCGCCCGGTCCCTCCTCGGCCTGGTGCGCCCCGCCGCGGGCCGGATCGAGTTCGCCGGGCGCCCGCTGGAGTACCGCTCCCGCGCCCTGAAGGCCCACCGCCGGCGCGTCCAGCTCGTGCTCCAGGACCCCAGCGGCTCGCTCAACCCCCGGCACACGGTGTACGAGGCGGTGGCCGAGGGGCTGCGCGTCCACGGGTACGCCGGTGACGAGAAGGAGGCCGTCACCGGGGCGCTGGCCCGCGCGGGACTGCGTCCGCCCGAACGCTTCCTGCCGCGCCACCCGCACGAACTCTCCGGCGGCCAGCGCCAGCGCGTGGTGATCGCGGGCGCGCTGGTGCTCTCCCCCGACCTGCTGGTCGCCGACGAGCCGGTGGCCTCGCTGGACGCGTCGGTGCGCGGCGAGATCCTGGCGCTGCTGCTGCGCCTGCGCACCGAGCTGGGGCTGGCCGCGCTGGTCGTCACCCACGACCTGGGGCTGGCCTGGAACGCCGCCGACCGGGTGGCGGTGATGTACCTCGGCCGGATCGTGGAGACGGGGCGGGTCGAGCAGGTCCTCACCGCGCCCCGGCACCCCTACACCCGGGCCCTGCTGTCGGTGCTCCCGGACACCCCGGGCGACCCGGTGGTGCTGTCCGGCGAGCCGCCGGACCCGTCCCGTGTCCCTTCCGGCTGCCGCTTCCGGCCGCGCTGCCCGGTCCTGGCGAGCGGCGCGGCGGACCGGGCGGGGGTGGCGGACCGGTGCCGTACGGAGGACCCGGCGCTCGCGGACGGCGGCGGGGGCGTGGACGTCGCCTGCCACTGGGCCGCCCGCGCCTGAGCGGAGAAACGCCGATTCCCGGCACCCCTGGGGGATGCCGGGAATCGGGGGGGCGAGGGATCAGGCCGCGTGGACGACGTCCTTCTCCTCGGCGAAGTGGCACGCCGACTCGTGGGCCGCCGGGCCGTCCGCGCCCTTGAAGCGCTCGGGAATCGCCAGCAGCGGGGCCTCCTGCGCGCACTTGTCCTGCGCCTTCCAGCAGCGGGTGCGGAAGGAGCAGCCGGACGGCGGGTTGGCCGGCGAGGGCACGTCACCGGTGAGGATGATGCGCTCGCGGTGGTCGCGCGAGTCGGGGTCGGGCACGGGCACCGCGGAGAGCAGCGCCTGCGTGTACGGGTGCGTCGGGTGGTCGTAGATCTGCACGTCGGTGCCGATCTCCGCGATCTTCCCGAGGTACATCACGCCGACCCGGTCGGAGATGTGCCGGACGATGGACAGGTCGTGCGCGATGAAGATGTAGGAGAGGTCGAACTCGTCCTGGAGCTTCTCCATCAGGTTGATGACCTGTGCCTGGACGGACACGTCCAGCGCCGACACCGGCTCGTCGCAGATGATGACCTCCGGGTTGAGCGCGAGGCCGCGGGCGATGCCGATGCGCTGGCGCTGACCGCCGGAGAACTGGTGCGGGTAGCGGTTGATGTACTCCGGGTTCAGGCCCACGACGTCGAGGAGGTCCTGCACCCGGCGCCGCCGGTCGCCCTTGGGGGCCGACTCGGGGTGGATGTCGAAGGTCTCCCCGATGATGTCGCCGACCGTCATGCGCGGGTTCAGCGAGGTGTACGGGTCCTGGAACACCATCTGGATGTTGCGGCGTACGGCCTTCAGCGCGCGCCCGGACAGCTTGGTGATGTCCTGGCCCTTGTAGAAGACCTCGCCCGCGGTGGCCCGCTCCAGGTTCATCAGGAGCTTGGCGACCGTGGACTTGCCGCAGCCGGACTCGCCGACGATGCCGAGGGTCTCGCCCTGGTAGAGGTCGAAGGAGACGCCGTCGACGGCCTTGACGGCGCCGATCTGCCGCTTGAAGAGGACGCCCTGGGTCAGCGGGAAGTGCTTCTTCAGGTTGCGGACCTGGAGGATCGGCTCGCCCCGGTCCACCCGCTTGTCCAGCGCGACGACCGCCGCGTCCTCGGTGGCCGCGTCGACGACGTCGACCTCCGTGACGTTCGGCGTGGCGTCCACGGCCTCGTCCTTCCTGATCTCAGCCATGGATCGTCTCCTTCCAGAAGTGGCAGGCGCTGCGCCGGCCCAACAGGGCGGAGCCGTCGGGCTCGGTCACCTCGAACAGCGGCGGGGTGTCGGTGCGGCAGATGTCCTGCGCCTTGGGGCAGCGCGGGTTGAACGCGCAGCCCGACGGCGTGCGGAGCAGGTTGGGCGGCAGCCCCTGGATCGCGTACAGCTCCTGGCCCTTCTGGTCCAGGCGCGGGATGGAGTCCAGCAGCCCCCGGGTGTAGGGGTGCGCGGGGCGCTTGTACAGCTCGTGCACCGGGGCCTGTTCGACGATGCGGCCCGCGTACATCACGGCGATCTTGTCGGCCACGTCGGCGACGACGCCGAGGTCGTGGGTGATCAGGATCAGACCCATGTGGTACTCGCGCTGCAGCTCGGCGAGGAGGTCCATGACCTGGGCCTGGACCGTCACGTCGAGGGCCGTGGTCGGCTCGTCGGCGATGATCAGGTCCGGCTCCAGGGCGAGCGCCATCGCGATCATGATGCGCTGGCGCATACCGCCGGAGAACTGGTGCGGGTAGTCGTTGACCCGGGCCGCGGCGGCGGGGATCTTCACCCGGTCCATCAGCTCGATGGACCTGGCCTTGGCCTCCTTCTTGCTCAGCCCCTGGTGGACGCGGAACATCTCACCGAGCTGGTACCCGACGGACAGCACCGGGTTGAGGGAGGACAGCGCGTCCTGGAAGATCATCGCGATCTTGGCGCCGCGCAGCTTGCGCCGCTCGTCGGCCGCCATCCGCAGCATGTCCTGGCCGCGGAAGAGGATCTCGCCCTGCGGGATCTTCGCCGGGGGCATGTCCAGGATGCCCATGATGGCCTGCGCGGTGACGGACTTACCGGACCCGGACTCGCCGAGCACGGCCAGGGTCTCGCCCGCGGAGACGCTGTAGTTGACGCCGTTGACGGCCCGGACGACGCCGTCGCGGGTGTGGAACTCGACGTGCAGGTCGCGCACTTCGAGCAGCGGCGCGTCGGCACCGCCGTCGGACGGTCCCGGTACGGAAGCGGTCTGGTCGATGATGGTCACGTACGCCTCCCTCAGCGCTGCTTCGGGTCGAGGGCGTTGCGGACCGCCTCACCGAGCATGATGAACGCCAGCACGGTGATGCTGAGCATGATCGACGGGTAGAGCATGATGTACGCCGCGACCCGGATCTGGTTCTGGCCGTCGGAGATGTCGTTGCCCCACGAGGCGCCGTCCAGGCCGAGGCCGAGGTACGACAGCGTGGCCTCGGCACCGATGTAGACACCGAGCGAGATGGTGGCGACGACGATCACCGGGGCGATCGCGTTGGGCAGCACATGGCGGAAGAGGATGCGCGAGGTGCTCGCGCCCAGCGCCTTGGCGGCCTGCACGTAGTCCTGCGACTTGACGGTGATCACCGAGCCGCGCATGACGCGGGCGGTCTGCGTCCAGCCCAGGAAGGTCAGCGCGAGGATGACGATCGGGATGGAGCGCTCGGTGAACGAGTTCAGCATCACCATCGCGCCGAGCAGGAAGGGGATGCCGAAGAACATGTCGGTGATGCGGGAGAGCACCGCGTCGATCCAGCCGCCGAAGTAACCGGCCAGCATGCCCATCAGACCGCCGAGGACGGTGACGGCCAGGGTGGTACCGCCGCCGACCATCAGCGAGGCGCGGGTGCCGTAGATGGCGCGGGCGTACACGCTGCGGCCCTGGGCGTCGTAGCCGAGCCAGTCGGCACCGAAGACGTGCCCGTACTCGGGCTTCTTCAGGTAGTGCGCCGCGAGGTCCTTGGCGTCCGGGCTGGCGCTGGAGAACAGGCCGGGGAAGAACGCGATCACGAGCAGCAGCAGGATCAGCAGCGAGGAGACGATGAAGATCCAGTTGCCGCGCAGGTCGCGCCAGGCGTCGCCCCAGAGACTGCGTGCCTTCTCCGGCTTGGGGTCCGGCAGGCTCTGCCCGTCGGGGGCGGCCGTCGCGGTCTTCTCCGCGGAGGTGGTGGTCAGCTCAGGCATAACGGATCCTCGGGTCCAGGACCGCGTACAGCAGGTCGACGATGAGGCTGGTGACGAGGTAGACGAGGACCAGGATGGTGACCAGGCCGACCAGCGTCGTTCCCTCGCGCCGGGTGATCGCGTCCGCGATCGTGCCGCCGACGCCCTTGATGTTGAAGATGCGCTCGGTCACGATCGCGCCGCCCATCAGGGCACCGAGGTCGGTGCCGAGGAACGTGACGACCGGGATGAGCGAGTTCCGCATCAGGTGGACGCCGACGACGCGGCGCCGCGGCAGGCCCTTGGCGATGGCGGTGCGCATGAAGTCGGAGCGCATGTTCTCGGCGACCGAGGTCCGGGTGAGCCGTGCCACGTAGGCCAGTGAGGCACTGGCCAGCACGATGGCCGGCATCAGCATCTGCCCGATGTCGGTGTCGTCGCTCACCGATGGCGCCCCGCCGGCGTTGGTGACCACCGTCTGGAGGATCAGGCCGAGCACGAAGACCGGCACCGAGATGAGCAGCAGCGTCAGGATGAGGATGAGCGTGTCGGCGGTCTTGCCGGCGCGCATGCCGGAGACCAGGCCGAGGATGATGCCGAGCGCCGCCTCGATGGCGAAGGCCAGTCCGGCGAGCCGCAGCGTCACGGGGAAGGCGTCACCGAGGATCTCGGTCACCGGCCGGCCGCTGGCGATCTGGTTGCCGAAGTCGAAGTGAAGGACGATGCCCTTCATGTAGTCGAAGTACTGGACCAGGATGGGCTTGTCGAGGCCGTACTCGTGCCGCAGGTTCTGCAGCACCTCCGGGCTCGCGCCCTTGTCTCCGAAGAGTCCGCGCACGGGGTCGCCGGGCAGCGCGTAGACCATCAGGAAAATCAGCAGAGTCGTCCCGATGAACACCGGGATCATCTGGAGCAGTCGTCGTATGACGTAGCGCCCCATGGTGCCTCCATGTCAGTTACAGCGGCAGGCCCTTTTCACCGCGCACGCCCGGCCGTCCTCGCGGATGTCCGGTACGTACATGGTGAAAAGGGCCCCCCGGCCGACCGGCCGACACCGTGCCGCACCCTGGGGTGCGGCACGGCACACGCTGTGATCAGCGGTTACTTCTTGACCTGAACGCCGGTCAGGATCGGGTCGCCGTCCTGGGCGTACTTGACGCCGGAGACCTTCTCCGAGTAGCCCGCGTTGACCTTGTAGTACCAGAGCGGAATGCTCGGCATGTACTCGGGGAGCTTCTTCTCGATCTCCTGGTAGAGCTTCTCCGACTCCTCCAGCGACGCGGCGCTGTCGGCCTGCGTGATCAGCTTGTCGATCTCGGGGTTGGAGAAGCCGCCCTGGTTGCCGTCCGACTTGGTGCCGAACAGGTCCCGGATGAAGTTGGAGATGAAGGGGTAGTCGAGCACCCAGCCGGAGCGGTACAGGGACTTGACCTGCTTGGCGTCACGCGCGTTGGTGTCGGCCTGGAAGTCGGCCTTGGAGTCGCCGGAGCACTGCACGCCGGTGGCGTTGGTGATGGAGCCGCAGACGGCCTCCACCCACTCCTTGTGACCGCCGTCCGCGTTGTACTGGATGGAGATCTTGTTGCCCGGGACGCCGCCACCCTCCTTGATCAGGGCCTTGGCCTTCGCCGGGTCGTACTTGGTGACGTCACCGGCGGCGTTGTCCGTGTAACCGAGCACGCCCTTGGCGACCCAGCCGGTGGCCGGCTCACGGGTGCCCTGGAGGACGGTCTTGGTGATGGTGTCGCGGTCGATCGCCATCGACAGGCCCTGGAGGACCTTGGGGTCGATGTCCTTCCACTGCTTGGTGTAGAAGGCGACGGCGATGGTCTGGATCGCGGAGTACGACTGGTCCACGGCGCGGTCGCCGAGGTCCTGCTTGTACACCGGCAGGTCACGCGGGGCGACCTGGCGCATCACGTCGAGGTTGCCCGACTTGAGGTCCTGGTAGGCCGTCTCGAGCTGCGCGTAGTTCTTGAAGACCACGCCGCCGTTCTTGGCCTTGTTCGGGCCCTGGTAGTCGTCGTTGCGCTCGACCACGATCTGCTTCTTGTGGTCCCAGCTGACGAACTTGTAGGGGCCGTTGCCCACCGGCTTCTCACCGGCGGCCTTCGGGTCCTTGTAGAAGGACTCCGGCAGCGGGTCGAAGACCTCGTAGCCCAGCTTGTAGACGAAGTAGGGCAGCGCCTTGCTCAGCTCGATCGTGAAGGTGGTGTCGTCGACGGCCTTCAGACCGGACATCTCGGTGGCCTTGCCGCCGGAGACCTCGTCGTAGCCCTTGATGTCGGAGAACCAGAAGCTGTTGGTCTGCTTGTTGTCCGGGTTCGCGGCCCAGTTCCAGGCCTTGATGTAGGACTCGGAGGTGACCGGGGTGCCGTCGTGGAACTTCCAGCCGGCCTTCAGCTTGACCGTGAAGGTCTTGTTGTCCTTGGTGTCGACCGAGTCGGCGTTCACCATGGTGATCTTGCCGGTGGAGTCGTAGTCGACCAGGCCCGAGAACAGCGACTTGATGACGATGCTGCCGTTGGACTCCATGGTGTTGGCCGGCTGCAGAGGGTTCTGCGGCTCACCCACCTCGACGGAGAACGTACCGTCCGGGTCGATCGCGGCCTTCGTGTCGCCGTCGTCGCCGCCGCCGCCACCACAAGCGGTCGCGCTCAGCGCCACAACCGCGGCTATCGCGACCCACTTGGCGCTCTTCGCACCGCGCATGGATTCCTCCTAGGAGACCAATGGTTCATCGCACGGGCAGTCCCGTGACACGACACCGTCACCGGTGCCTGAAAAAGTTGGGTGCCCGTCACTCGTGAGTCGGCGCCGCGGCTGCGGACGCCCCGCTCGATCGAGTTCTACGCGCCTAACTATCTGCCATGTCCCCACAGCCGAACCACACCCCAAAGGTCTCGGTTCGATCACACCTGGCGCTGACATCTTCCAAAATCCGGACAAACCCTTTGCAGAAAGATCCCTGCGAAACGGACTTGTTACACATCTATCGAGGGTGAGTGTCCGCAATGCGGACACTCGGTGCAGAAAAACGATTGCCCGGGAGCCCGGAACATGCGGGCCGGGGATCTTCCGGACGGCCGCCGCTCGGGTGCGAGATGTGGGATCGGTCTCATTCCCGGCATGTCCCGCTATGCGAGACGCGGCGCGGGGCCGTGGAAAACGGCGTCGGGCACCCCTGTCGCAGGGGTGCCCGACGCCGCTCGCGGGAGGCGGCCGGACCGGCCGCCGGCGGATCAGCCGTGCTTGGCGCGGCTCGCGGCGCGGGCGCGCTCGCGGGCGTCCAGGTTCACCTTGCGGATGCGCACGGCCTCCGGGGTGACCTCGACACACTCGTCGTCGCGGCAGAACTCCAGGGACTGCTCCAGGGAGAGCTTGCGCGGCGGGACGATCGACTCGGCCACGTCGGCCGTGGACGACCGCATGTTGGTGAGCTTCTTCTCCTTGGTGATGTTGACGTCCATGTCGTCGGCGCGGGAGTTCTCGCCGACGATCATGCCCTCGTACACCTCGGTGCCGGGCTCCACGAAGAGCACACCGCGCTCCTGGAGGTTGGTCATGGCGAACGCGGTGACGGAACCGGCCCGGTCGGCGACCAGCGAGCCGTTGTTACGGGTGGTCAGCGTGCCGAACCAGGGCTCGTGGCCCTCGTGGATGGAGTGGGCGATGCCGGTGCCGCGGGTCTGGGTCAGGAACTCCGTGCGGAAGCCGATGAGACCGCGGGAGGGGACCACGAACTCCATGCGGACCCAGCCCGAGCCGTGGTTGGACATGTTGTCCATCCGGCCCTTGCGGACGCCCATGAGCTGCGTGACGGCGCCCATGTGCTCCTCGGGCACGTCGACGGTCATCCGCTCGACCGGCTCGTAGACCTTGCCGTCGACGGTCTTGGTGACGACCTGCGGCTTGCCGACGGTCAGCTCGTAGCCCTCGCGGCGCATCTGCTCGACCAGGATGGCCAGCGCCAGCTCACCGCGGCCCTGTACCTCCCAGGCGTCCGGGCGCTCGGTGTCCAGCACGCGCAGCGACACGTTGCCGATCAGCTCGCGGTCGAGGCGGTCCTTGACCTGGCGGGCGGTGACCTTGCGGTCCTTGACCGCCGCCTTGGCGTCGGCGCCCTTGCCGGTGCCGCCGCGGCCGACCAGCGGGGAGGTGTTGGTGCCGATGGTCATGGAGATGGCGGGCTCGTCGACCGTGATCAGCGGCAGCGGGACCGGGTTCTCCAGGTCGGCCAGGGTCTCGCCGATCATGATGTCCGGAATGCCGGCGACCGCGCAGATGTCACCGGGGCCGGCCTTCTCGGCGGGCTTGCGGGTGAGCGCCTCGGTCATCATCAGCTCGGAGATCCGCACGTTCTGCGTGGACCCGTCGCGCTTGAGCCAGGCCACCGTCTGGCCCTTCTTCAGCTCGCCGTTGTGCACGCGCAGCAGCGCGATGCGGCCGAGGAAGTTGTCGGCGTCCAGGTTGGTGACGTGCGCCTGGAGCGGGGCGCCCTCCTCGTAGGTGGGGGCCGGGATGTGCTGGAGGATCGTGGAGAAGAACGGCTCCAGGCTGTCCGAGTCGCTCGGGACCGTGCCGTCCTCCGGCTTGGTCAGGGAGGCGACGCCGTCCCGGCCGCAGGCGTAGACGATCGGGAACTCGATCTGCTCCTCGTCCGCGTCCAGGTCCAGGAAGAGGTCGTACGTCTCGTTGACGACCTCGTCGATCCGGGAGTCGGGGCGGTCGGTCTTGTTGATGCAGAGGATGATCGGCAGCCGCTGCTGGAGCGCCTTGCGCAGCACGAAGCGGGTCTGCGGCAGCGGGCCCTCGGAGGCGTCGACGAGGAGGACGACCCCGTCGACCATCGACAGACCGCGCTCGACCTCGCCGCCGAAGTCGGCGTGGCCGGGGGTGTCGATGATGTTGATGGTGATGACGTCGCCGCCGTCCTTCGGGTGGTACTTCACCGCCGTGTTCTTGGCGAGGATCGTGATGCCCTTCTCACGCTCCAGGTCGTTCGAGTCCATCATGCGGTCGTCGACGGAGTCGAGCTGGTGGGCGGCGAAGGCACCGGCCTGCTTCAGCATGCCGTCGACGATCGTGGTCTTGCCGTGGTCGACGTGGGCGACGATGGCGACGTTGCGGATGTCGTGACGCGTTACGGACACAGCCATGGTGCGGCGTACTCCCGGAGTGGTGAGGACGGCCAGGACTGCTGCGCTGGCCTCGCCGGGCATGCGGACGCCTCGGCCTTTTCCCTCCCATGGTACGGGGCGGACGGGGATGGCCTCCCGCACCCCTGGGGAGGGGCCCCTACGCGGAGGGGCTCGCGGAGCGCTGGCCGCCCTGCGCGCCCTTCTTCAGGAAACCCATGTCCTCGTAGACCGGGGTGGCGAATCCGAAGGCCCCGGCGTTGGCGAGGTTCGCGCGGGCGGCGGTCAGCTGGGGGCGCTGGTAGAGGGGGAGGGAGCCGGCCGCCGCCCAGATCCGGGAGTCGGCCTTGCGCAGCAGTGCCCGGGCCTCCTTCTCGTCCAGCGTGCCGAGGGCCTGGTCGAAGAGCTGGTCGACCTGGTCGGTGCCGACCCGGGTGTAGTTCTGCTCGACGTTGAGCGAGCCGTCGGCGGCAGGGACGGGCTTGGCGTAGATGGGGCGGGCGTCGGTGGCCGGGTAGGCGGTGCCGGGCCAGGAGTACAGGGCGAGGTCGTAGTCGCCGCTCGCGATGTGGTCGCGGAAGTAGCTCTCGTCGGAGACCTTGGTGATGTCGGTGCGGATGCCGATCCGCTCCAGCATGGCGCCGATCCGGCCGGCGACCGTGCGCAGCGTCCCGGAGCCGGGGCCGGAGGGCAGGACGAAGCGCAGGGTGAGGGGCTTGCCTTTCCTGGCCAGCGGGGCGGCCGCCGCGCCCGCCGGGGCCGCGGTGCCCTTGGGGGCGTAGGCGCCGGGCGCGCCGCCCTGGGCCTTGTTCCGCTCACCGCGCGGCTCGCCCTCGCGCTTCTCGTCGCTGCCGGTGTCGCCGGGGCTCTTGCCGTCCGCGCGCTCGACGTCCCCGCCGGAGCCCTCGGCGTCCTCGCCGCCGGGGTTCTTCTCGTCCTCGCCGACGATGTACGTGCCGTCGTCACCGCCGGGTGAGTCGCTCTCGGCCGCGGTGGTGCCCTGCCCGGACTCCTCCTCCGCGCCGGCCGCCTCCTCCCCCTTCTTCTCCGTCCCCTTCTCCAGCGGCCCGCCCGGCACCCACCCGGCGTCCGCGAGCAGCGCCCGCGCCTCCTTGACGTCCGGGTCGCCGAGCGCGCCGCTGCCGTCGGCGTAGGCGTCCTGGCCGGCCAGGGCGAGGTGGCTGCCGAGCGGTTCGGCGGGCAGGCCGAGCGGCCCGAGCACCGCCTCGGCCAGTTCCTCGCGGTCGACGGCGCGGGCGACGGCCCGGCGGACCCGCTCGTCGGCGAGGGGGCCGTCGGCGCCGTTGAGGGCGAGCTGGGTGTAGGCCGGTTCCAGCGACTTGCGGACCTCGAAGCCGCGCAGGGCGGCCCGCCGCCGCTCGGTCTTGGCGAGGGCCTCGCGCCGCTCGGCGCGGGCCAGCGTCTCCTCGTAGGCGGCCTCCTCGTCGGAGCCGTGGGCGACCGCCCAGGAGCGCAGGGCGTCGGCGGCGGACCGCCCCTGCCCGCGCTCGGGACCGGCCAGCGGCGCCGTGCCCCGGGCGCCGAGCGGGTCGGTGCCGGCCGGGGCGCCGGCCCGGCCGACCTCGCGGGCGGCCTCCGCGTCGATCTCGGCGAGGTCGAGCTTCCCGGCGGTGAGGGCGGCGATCCGCTTGCCGCGCGGCACGACGCGCAGCTCGATCCTCGACAGCTTGGGCGGCGCGCCCCACCAGCGCGGATTGCGGCCCAGCACGACCTCGTCGTCCTCCCGGTCGACCTTCTGGACGGCGAACGGCCCGGCGGTCACCGCCAGCTTGCGGCGGGCCCCGTCGTTGAAGGCGTCCGGGGTGCCCATGACGTCCTTCGGGTACAGCGGCGTGAACAGGGAGCGCCAGTCGGCGTAGGGCCGCTTGAAGGTGACCTTGACCTCCAGGTCGTTCTTGCCGCGCTCGATCTTCTCGATGCGGTCGTAGCCGGCGTTGCGGGCGGTCCAGTAGGCGCTCTCCCGGCCGGACAGGGCCCGCCACTGCGCGGCGAAGTCGGCGGCGCCGATCTCCCGGCCGTCGCTCCAGACGGCCTGCTGGTTCAGCCGGTAGAGGACGACCTGTCTGGGCTCGGTGCCGACGACCTCGGCGGACTCCAGGTAGTCGGGGTTGCGCACCGGCCGGCCGGTGGCGTCCAGGCGGAAGAGGGACGGCAGCACCGCCTGGGCGACGCGGGTGGTGGTGGCGTCGGCGTCGGACTGAAAGACGTTGAGCGTGTCCGGCACCGAGTCGGCGGCCCAGCGCAGGGTGCCGCCGTCGGCGACGCGGGCGCGGGCCGCGGCGGCGGTGTCCGGGCCGGCCAGGGGGGCGCCCGCGGGGTCGTCGGAGCTGCACCCGGCGAGGACGGGGACCGCGAGCGCGCCCGCGGTGAGGAAGGCGACCGAGCGCGTGAGCGCGCGTGGTCCGACGCCGACGTGGGACATCTGTCTACCTCCGGAAAGCCGCGGGCGTTACGTTCCCTTATGGGGGTATATGGAGTTGATCATTTGTATTCAGACCTGTGCGGCCACTGAAGAGGAAAGGGTTCGGCAACGCAGGGCGACACGACGGCCTCGGCCCGCAAGGTCACCCGTGCGGGCGTACGCGCCGGGGGGTGCGCACGGTGGCGCAACCGCGCGCACCGGCCAATCGCCGCACGTCCCTTCCCAGCGGCGGGTGTGACGCGCGACACTTCCAGGCGCGTGAACGACACAGCATGAACGTCACCGCGCGCACATCACCGCGTGGACGTCACCCGCGCCCCGCCGTCCCGGCGGGGCCGTGGCCGGCGGAAGTGATCCGCGACCGAGATGAGGTCACGTCATGTCCGTGCACGACGAACTCACGACGCTCCAGCGCTGCCTCGACGAACTCACGCGGTCCGTCGGCCGCCTGGAACAGCGGGTCGGTCCCGGCGGCCTGGAGATCCGGCGGGTCCGTACCGACGCCGCCCACCTGCGCGAGAGCGTCGCGCTGCTGCGGGAGGCCGCCGACGCCCCGGACGCGCCGAAACGCCCGGACCTGGTCACGATCTCCGACGCGCCCTACGACCTCACCCTGTGGACGGACTCGGACGACGAGGGGCTCGGTGCCCGCGACCGACGCGCCCCCTGAAGCCCGGGACCCCGACCCCCACCCATCCGACCGCCGGAGCCGCTCGTGGCCACTGGTACCGAACCCGCACCCGCCGACGCCCGTCCCCCCGGCGCCGGCGTCCACTCCCCGGCGCGCGCCGCCATCGCCGCGCCGCATCTGCGCACCGACCGCTGGTGGCTGGCGCCCGCCCTCACCGCCGCCGGTCTGCTGGCCTTCATCGCGTACTCGACGTGGCGGGCCTTCGCCGGCGCCGACTACTACGCGGCCCCGTACGTCTCGCCGTTCTACTCCCCGTGCCTGGCCGAGAACTGCGCCCCGATGCGCTCCGGCCCCAACTGGGAGCTGTTCGGCGGCTGGTGGGGCCTCTCCCCGGCGCTCCTCATCCTGATCTTCCCGCTCGGCTTCCGCCTGACCTGCTACTACTACCGCAAGGCGTACTACCGCGGCTTCTGGGCCTCGCCCCCGGCCTGCGCGGTCGCCGAGCCGCACAAGCGGTACACCGGCGAGACCCGCTTCCCGCTGATCCTCCAGAACGTCCACCGCTACTTCTTCTACGCCGCCCTGCTGGTCGCCGGCGTCCTCACCTACGACACGGTCCTCGCCTTCCGCGACGAGCACTACGCCTGGGGCCACATGGGTCTCGGCACCCTCGTCTTCCTCGTCAACATCGCGCTGATCTGGGCGTACACCCTGTCCTGCCATTCCTGCCGGCACATCGTCGGCGGCAAGCTGAAGCACTTCTCCCGGCACCCGGTGCGCTACCGCCTGTGGCAGTGGGCGGGGAAGCTCAACGCCCGCCACATGCAACTGGCCTGGGCCTCCCTGGTGAGCGTGGCGCTCGCCGACTTCTACGTGTACCTGGTCGCGTCCGGCGCTTTCGACGATCCGACCCTCTTCTGACGCGAAAGAAAAGGTGCTTATGTCCGTGGTGGAGCGGCAGGAGTGGGACGTCGTCGTGGTCGGCGCGGGCGGCGCCGGGCTGCGCGCCGCGATCGAGGCGCGCGAGCGGGGCGCCCGTACGGCGGTGATCTGCAAGTCGCTGTTCGGCAAGGCGCACACGGTGATGGCCGAGGGCGGCATCGCGGCGGCGATGGGCAACGCCAACGAGCGAGACGACTGGACGGTCCACTTCCGCGACACCCTGCGCGGCGGCAAGTTCCTCAACCAGTGGCGGATGGCCGAACTGCACGCCAAGGAGGCCCCGGACCGGGTCTGGGAGCTGGAGACCTGGGGCGCCCTGTTCGACCGCACGAAGGACGGCCGGATCTCGCAGCGCAACTTCGGCGGCCACGAGTACCCGCGCCTGGCGCACGTCGGCGACCGCACCGGCCTGGAGCTGATCCGCACCCTCCAGCAGCGGATCGTCGCCCTCCAGCAGGAGGACCACCGGCGGACCGGCGCCTACGAGTCCCGTCTGAAGGTCTTCCAGGAGTGCACGGTCACCCGCGTGCTCAAGGACGGCTCCCGGGTCTGTGGTGTCTTCGCCTACGAGCGCGAGAGCGGCCGCTTCTTCGTCCTCGAAGCCCCCGCCGTGGTGATCGCCACCGGCGGCATCGGCAAGTCCTTCAAAGTGACGTCGAACTCGTGGGAGTACACCGGCGACGGCCACGCGCTGGCGCTGCTGGCCGGGGCGCCGCTGCTGAACATGGAGTTCGTGCAGTTCCACCCCACGGGCATGGTCTGGCCGCCGTCGGTCAAGGGCATCCTGGTCACCGAGTCGGTGCGCGGCGACGGCGGAGTGCTCAGGAACTCCGACGGCGAACGGTTCATGTTCGACTACGTCCCGGACGTCTTCAAGGAGAAGTACGCCGAGTCCGAGGCCGAGGCCGACCGCTGGTACGACGACCCCGACCGCAACCGGCGTCCCCCCGAGCTGCTCCCCCGCGACGAGGTGGCCCGCGCCATCAACAGCGAGGTGAAGGCGGGCCGGGGCTCCCCGCACGGCGGTGTCTTCCTCGACGTGTCGACGCGGATGCCCGCCGAGACGGTGAAGCGGCGGCTGCCGTCGATGTACCACCAGTTCAAGGAGCTGGCCGACGTCGACATCACGGCGGAGGCGATGGAGGTCGGGCCGACCTGCCACTACGTGATGGGCGGGGTCGCCGTCGACTCCGACACGGCCGCCGCGCGCGGGGTGCCGGGGCTGTACGCGGCCGGCGAGGTGGCGGGCGGCATGCACGGCTCCAACCGGCTCGGCGGCAACTCGCTCTCCGACCTGCTGGTGTTCGGGCGCCGGGCGGGGTGGCACGCCGCCGAGTACGCGCTCGGCGGGGAGCGGCCCCGAGTGGCCGAGGAGGACGTCGGCTCCGCCGCCGCCGAGGCGCTCCGGCCGTTCTCCGCCGAGGCCGGGGCGGGTGCGGGTGCCGGCGCGGCCGGGGCCGCGGACCGGGCCGGCGGCCCGCCGGAGAACCCGTACGCCCTCCACCAGGAACTCCAGCAGACGATGAACGACCTGGTCGGCATCATCCGCCGGGAGGCGGAGATGGAACAGGCCCTGGAGAAGCTGGCCGAACTGCGGGTACGGGCCCGCCGGGCCGGGGTCGAGGGGCACCGGCAGTTCAACCCGGGCTGGCACCTCGCCCTGGACCTGCGGAACATGCTGCTGGTCAGCGAGTGCGTGGCGCGGGCCGCGCTGGAGCGCACCGAGTCGCGCGGCGGGCACACGCGTGAGGACCACGCCGCGATGGACCGCCGGTGGCGCAACGTGAACCTGCTGTGCCGGCTGACCGACCCGACGGACGGGCTGGCGGCGACCGACCCGGTGCGCGGCCAGATCACGCTGGACCGGGAGACCACCGACCCCGTCCGTCCCGACCTGCTCGCCCTCTTCGAGCAGGAGGAGCTGGCCAAGTACCTCGCCGACGAGGAGTTGTACCGATGAGCGGTTACGAGGCCCTTTTCCGGGTGTGGCGGGGCGACCAGGGCGGCGGCGCCCTGGAGGACTTCGCGGTGGAGGTGAACGAGGGCGAGGTGGTCCTCGACATCATCCACCGCCTCCAGGCCACCCAGGCCCCCGACCTCGCCGTCCGCTGGAACTGCAAGGCGGGCAAGTGCGGTTCGTGCTCCGCCGAGATCAACGGGCGGCCCCGGCTGATGTGCATGACCCGGATGTCGGTCTTCACCCGCGAGGAGACGGTCACCGTCACCCCGCTGCGGGCCTTCCCGGTCGTCCGGGACCTGGTGACCGACGTCGGCTTCAACTACGCGAAGGCCCGCGAGGTCCCGGCCTTCGTGCCGCCCGCCGGGGTCGGTCCGGGCGAGTACCGGATGACGCAGGAGGACGTGGACCGGTCGCAGGAGTTCCGCAAGTGCATCGAGTGCTTCCTGTGCCAGGACACCTGCCATGTCGTGCGCGACCACGAGGAGAACAAGCCCGCTTTCGCCGGCCCGCGCTTCCTGATGCGGGTCGCCGAGCTGGACATGCATCCGCTGGACGCGGCGGCCGGGACCGGCCTGGACCGGGCGCGCGCCGCCCAGGACGAGCACGGCCTCGGCTACTGCAACATCACCAAGTGCTGCACGGAGGTCTGCCCCGAGGGCATCAGGATCACCGACAACGCGCTGATCCCGCTGAAGGAGCGGGCCGTGGACCGCAAGTACGACCCGCTGGTCTGGCTCGGCTCGAAGATCAGGCGGCGCCGGGAGAGCTGACCCGGTCCGCGCGGTAGGCCCGCCGGTCGCCTCGGTCGCGGCGAAGTCGACGTACGGGCGACCCCGGAGTCCGCCCGGTCCGCGTCGGTGCGGGGCAGGCCGAGGCGGACGCCGCGCACGGCGGCGGGGACGGTGTCGGCGTGCCCCCGGTGCGAGGGGTCGCTCTCGTGGCAGACGGGCAGGCCCCTCAGCGGACCGGTGGTGGGCGGGGTGACCTCCAGGGTGAGCGAGGTCCGCTGGGCGACGTACCCGCCGGAGGCGGCCGGCGGCGGCTGGGCGGTGTCGTCGACATGACGGCGGTCCGGCCGACGCGCCGGGCGACCTGCCCGAAGTACTCCTGCGACCACCACTCGGGGTGCCCGGTGAGGGCGCCGGCGACCGTGTGCGGGGCGGGGCGGGTCGATCCGGTGGGCGGCGACCGAGAACACGGCGTCCCGCGCGCCGGTCACGCGGCGTACGCCGTCGAGGAGGACGAGGTGGCCGCCGTCGCCGGAGCGGGCGGGCTCCAGGTCGAGGCGGACGCCGTCGAAGCCCCGGCCGAGGAGCTGCCGGGCGGAGGCGGCGACGGCGGCGCGGGTGCCGGCCCGGTCCAGCCGCATGCCGTCCGGGGCCTCGGTGGCGAGGACGTCGCCGAACCGGGCGTGGACGCGGATGCCGGGCAGGTCCCGGTGGACGGCGCCGGTCAGCCACCGGGCCCTCGGGTACCGGGCGGGCGGCGGGGAGCCGTCGTGCTCCAGCGGTCCGGCGTGGACGTACAGGTCGCGGATGCCGGTGGCCGCCGGCCGCCGGCCGAGGGCGGCGAGGTCGGCGTCCTCCTCGCGGCCGTCGACCCAGGCGTGGCCGAGCCAGAGGGCGTCCCGGTGCCGGGTGCGGGTGCCGTCCGCCGGGTCTCCGGCGCAGTTCAGGCCCAGGGCGGCCTGGACGGCGAGGACGGGGACGAGGAGGACCGGGGCGGGCGCGAGGGCGGTACGGCGCAGGGCGCGGGGCCACCGGCGGCGGGCGGGGCCGGGCGGCGGCGCGGTCCGTGGTTCCGGCGCCGTTGTGCCGGTCGGGTCCGCGCCCCGGGCGGCTGTGCCATGCCGTGTCCCTCCCCGTCCGGCCGCCGCCCCGGCGGCCGGTGTCCCCCACGGGGACGACGGGGGTGGGGCCCCGGTTGCCGGGACGCTCCGGAACAGGCCGAGGCCGCGGGGAAGAGGGGCCGGGTCAGAAGAGGCTGAGCAGTGCCTCCGCCGGGTCCGGCAGACCGGTGTCGCCGCCGGGCAGCGGCAGTTCGAACCAGACCGTCTTGCCGCGCGGGGTGCGGCGCGACCCCCAGGCGGCGCTGAGCAGGCCGACCAGTTGCAGGCCCCGGCCGCCCTCGTCGGTGTCCCGGGCACGGCGGCGGCGCGGCTGGACCAGGCCCGAGTCCCAGACCTCGCAGACCAGTGAGCGGTCCAGCAGCAGCCGGAGCCTGATCTCGCCCTCGCCGTACCTGAGGGCGTTGGTGACCAGCTCGCTGACGAGCAGTTCCGTGGTGTCGACCAGGGGTTCCAGGTCCCAGGCGGTCAGCCGTTCACGGGCGTACTCGCGGGCCCGGCCCACGCTGCGCGGCTCGCGCGGCAGCGCCCAGTCGCCGACGGACTCCGCGGGCAGCCCCTGCACCCGCGCCATGAGCAGCGCGATGTCGTCCTCGCCGTGGTGCGAGTCGAGGGTGTTGAGGACGTGGTCGCAGACGTCCTCCAGGTCCCGGTGGGTGGCGGCGCGCGGCGCCGGGCGGGCCGGGTCGGCCAGCGCGCCGACGAAGGCCCGCAGACCCTCGTCCAAGGGGTGGTCGCGGCTCTCCACGAGGCCGTCGGTGTAGAGGGCGAGCAGGGCGCCCTCGGGCAGCTCGACCTCGACCTCCTCGAACGGTTCCCCGCCGACGCCGAGCGGCAGTCCGGGCGGCACGTCCAGCATCAGCGCGGACTCGCCGGGCTCGACCAGGACGGGCGGCAGATGGCCGGCGTTGGCGAAGGTGCAGCGCCGGGTGACGGAGTCGTAGACGGCGTAGACGCAGGTCGCCAGGTACACCTCGGAGAGGTCTGCCTCGCGGGGGCGGCGGGCGGCGCGGGTGGCCTGCTGGACGCCGACCGCGGACGCCTGGGAGGGGCCGCCGGGGGCGCCCAGGCCGCGGGCGATCTCGTCCAGCTGGGCGAGGACCTCGGCCGGTTCGAGGTCGAGCTGGGCCAGGGTCCGTACGGCGGTGCGCAGTTCGCCCATGGCGACGGCGGCGCGCAGACCGCGGCCCATGACGTCGCCGACGACCAGGGCGGTGCGGTGGCCGGGCAGTTCGATGACGTCGAACCAGTCGCCGCCGACCTCGCTGGGCCGGCCGGTGGCCGCGTTGCCGGGCAGGTAGCGGCAGGCGATGTCGAGGCCGGACGCCTCCGGGTCGCCGGGCGGCAGCAGGGACCGTTGCAGTATCAGCGCCCGCTCGTGCTCGCGGCGGTAGAGGCGGGCGTTGTCGATACAGACGGCGGCGCGGGCGGCCAGTTCCACGGCGAGGCTCCGGTCGCGGTCGCCGAAGGGTTCGCTGCCCTTGGTGCGGGCGAACTGCGCGAGGCCCACCACCGTGTCGTGGGCGACCATCGGCACCGCGAGCGTGGACTGCACCAGGCCGCCCTCCTCGGCGGGGACGGTGCGCGGGCGGGCGGTGCGCAGCGCGTCGGCGCAGGGCGAGGTGAAGGGGTAGTGGTGGACGGCGCCGACCTGGACGCGCTGGCCGGTGCCGAGGAAGGGGACGTCGGCGACGGCGCTGGCGTAGGCGACGCGGCGCAGTTCGGCGCTGCCGTCGACGAGGCCGTGCGGGGCCTCGTCACCGGTGAGCAGGCCCTGGTAGAGGTCGACGGTGGCCAGGTCGCAGAAGCCGGGGACGACGACGTCGAGGAGTTCGCGGGCGGTGGTCTCCAGGTCCAGGGAGGTGCCGATGCGGGCCCCGGCGTCGTTGAGGAGGGCGAGGTTGCGGCGGGCGGCGGCGGCCTCGCGGGCGGCCTCGCGGCGGGCGGTGATGTCGGTGCCGACCCAGGCGACCCCGATGGGGCGGCCCGAACCGCTGTGCACCCGGTACATGTTGACGGACCAGTGGCGGCGCTCCTCGGAGCCCGGCACGAAACCGGTGACGTGCATGTCCGTGATGGACTCGCCGGTCTCCAGCACCCGGCGCAGCGTGGCGGTGATCCGGTCGGCCTCGGCGCGCGGCAGGTAGTCGTGGACGCCCCGGCCGTGGTGGTCGTCGGGGCTGCCGCCGAAGACGGAGGCGAAGCGCCGGTTGACGCGGCGCACCTTCAGGTCGGTGTCGATCAGCAGGAACCCGAACGGAGATTGGCCGAAAATGGACTGCGAGGCGGCGAGGTCGGTCTCGATGCTGCGCAGGGTGCGGACGTCGACGACGACGCAGACGGCGGCCTTCTCCCCATCCCGCGTCCGGGTCGGCATGACGTAGACCTCGGCGAGGCCGCGCCTGCCGCACTCCCCGCCCTCGCCGTGCGGGATGCGGAAGGGGACGACGCCGGTCCACTCGCGCCCGTCGAGGATCTCGGCCATCTTGCGCTGGCCGCGCTCGCGCAGGTCGGGGTCGATGAAGACGTCGATGGGGTCGACGCCGAGCGCCCGGTGCGCGGGGATGCCGAACAGCTGCTCGGCCCGCACGCTCCACTGGTCCACCAGCCCGTCCGGGCCGATGGAGAAGGAGGCGACCTTGATGTAGTCGTAGATGGAGCCGGGCGGGCTGCTCTGCCACATGGCGTCCCCGGGCAGGGTCTCGCCCCGGTCCGCGGGCGTCCGTCCCCCGGGCAGCGCGTCGCCGCCCGCGGCCCGCCCGCCGCCGGGCGCGCCCTCGGACGCCGTGACCCTCGCGGGCTCCGTGGCCCTCGCGGACTCGGTGGCCCTCGCTGGTATCTCGCTCACGCGAACCGTCCCCTCCAGCTCACCGCGTCCGGTACCGGTCACCGGGGGCGGCTGTCCGCAGTATCCAGCACTACGGCACCGCACAACACGGTGTTCACGATCACAGCACGGTCCCTGTGCTTTCCAAACCGGGCCGTGACAACACTGCCAGTCTTCTAACCAGCGGACACGTCATCGAATCACGTACTTCGGCAGCGGTCCCGGACTCGGACGCATCGGTACGCGGAGTGACCGGCGCTCACCCGGTCGGGACGAGTTCGAACCACACCGTCTTGCCCGTCGCGCCCGGCCGTGTGCCCCAGCGGCGCGCGGCGGAGGCGAGCAGGCGCAGCCCCCGGCCGCCCTCGTCGTCGGGGCGGGCGGGGCGTTCGTGCGGGGGCTCCGGGAGCGGGTCGGAGACCTCGACGCGCAGCACACCGCCCGGTCCGGGCGGCGGGACCAGGCGGACGCCGATGGGGCCGGCGGCGTACCGCAAAGCGTTCGTGACCAGCTCACTGACGAGCAGGACGGCGATGTCGCCGATGCCTTCGAGGCCCCAGTCGCGCAGCCGGCCGCGGACCACGGAGCGGGCGGTGCCGACGGCGTCCGGGGTCGCGGGGAAGGTCCACTCGGCGCAGGTGTTTCGGGTGTCGATCACGCCGCTCACTCCCCGGTCGGTCGAAAGGACCCGTACGTGTCCACCGTGGCGGGACTTATAGGCATATACCCGGTAAGTACGCATAAGTACCCCCGGCGAGGGGCCCGGCAGCGCACTGGGGCACGAGAGGCGCACGGGAAGGTGCCCGTACGGCGGCGGAGAGGCACTCCCCCACTCAGTGCGCCTCGGGTACCCCGTGCGCGCCGGACGTGCCGAACCCGGGGAGCGCGAGCACGCCGCGGACGGCGGGTACGTCCTGATCGAGCCAGGGCACGTCCCAGATCTCGGCCGGGGTGAGCCAGCGCAGCGCGTCATGGTCCTGGAGCGGCTCGGGGACGGCGGAGCCGGGCAGCAGGCGGGCGGTCCACACCTGGAGGACGTACGGCGGTCTCAGCGGCCACTGCCCCGGCACCCGGTCGCCGGTGCGGGCGTCCACACCGAGTTCCTCGCGCAGTTCGCGGACGAGGGCGGCCTCGGGGGTCTCGCCCTCCTCCACCTTGCCGCCGGGCAGTTCCCACCGTCCGGCGAGGTCGGCCGGCGCACTGCGGCGCGCGGCGAGCAGGCGTCCGCCGTCGACCAGGGCGGCACCGACCACGATCCGTTCCGTCATGCGCCGGAGCCTACGGGAGGGCGGGCGCGGGTCCGGTGCCCCGGTCAGTCGCCGTCGGGGCCGCTCTGTCCGACCTGCTCGACCCAGTACATCCGCCGGGTACCACGGTCGCCGAGGCTGTCCGCGATCTTCTCGGCCTCGGCCCGGGTGGCGTAGCTGCCGACCCGGTAGCGATGGCCGTTGTCGTCCTGCCGGACGACGAGCCAGTGCAGAGTGACCGTGCCGTCATTCATCGCGCCCCTCCACTTCGCGCCCATGGCCGCACCCCGCCCGGCGAGGAAACCGCAGTCCGCATATGCCCGACCTTACGCCCAACCTTTACTCAGCGAATACGGCTTTTCACCAAGCGGTACGCAACCGGCCAGGGCGTCGGGGGCGCGCACGGCGGAACGCGCCGGGCCCGCGGCGCGGCGGGTCACGTCCGGGCGTCGCCGGGGCGATCGGGTGCCACCTGCGGGAACGGCCGGATCGTCGCGCCGCCGCCGGGCACGGCGACGGCTCCGGGCGCGGGGCGGGCGGCCTCGCGGGGGCGCGAGGGAGAGGGGCGGCGTGCGCCATCTCACACCGGCCGCCCGCGGGGAGCGCCTCCGGCGGGGGCGCGGCCGGCTTCCCGGGCTACTTCACGGGGAGGTGGTACGCCACCCGGTACCGGTCGGCCGGGACCACCACGTCGGCCGTCTCGACCGCGAGCCCGGAGGCGTAGAACGTGCGCTGGACGACCAGGACGACGTGTCCGGGGACGCCGCCGAGGGCGATCAGCTCCTCCGCGAGGCCGGGGCGGGCGCCGACCTCCTCGGTGACGTTGTCCACCACGACGTCGATGGCGGCCATGCGCTCGACGACGCCCATGCCGCCGAGGGGGCCCTCCTCGGGCAGCATCACCGGGGTGCGGCCGGTGACGGCGAGGGGCTCCCAGGAGGTGGAGAGCATGACCGCCTCGCCGCCCTCCCGGAAGACGTACCGGGTGCACATCACGCGGTCGCCGGGCTTGATGCCGAGCCGCTCGGCGATGGCGACGCTCGCCTCGGCCTGCTCGCTGCCGGACTCCCAGGTGCCGCGCACCTCGGTGTCGGCCTGCTCCTGCCGGAAGGGCGTGGCCCCGCCCGACGGCCGGTAACCGGAGCGGGCGATCCGCCGCGGCACCGGGCGCTCGCGCACATACGTCCCCGAGCCGGAGCGGCCCTCGACCAGTCCCTCGGCCATCAGCACCTTGCGGGCCTCCAGCGCGACGGTGTCCGAGACGCCGTACTGCTCGCGGATCCTGGCCTGGGAGGGGAGGCGGGTGTGGGGCGGCAGCAGGCCGTCGACGATCTTCTTGCGCAGATCCCCCGCGACACGCAAGTACGCCGGCTGCTCACCGAATGTCACTGGCCGCTCTCCCATCAGGTTGTACGGACAGCAACAGCGTCGCAACCGTAGGTTGTGCCAGGCAAGCAAAGGCCAGGGAATCACTCGATGTGATGAGTCAGGGGCGCGGGGGTTTTGTCCTGCGGGTTTCGCCCTGCGGCTTTCACACCTCGAAGCCGGGGTCGCCCTCCGTCCCGCCCTCCTCCTCGCCGTCGTCCTCGTACGAGGGCGGGGTGGTGGCCAGCCCCAGGGCCTTGCGGGCGGTGACCGAACCGGAGGGGGCGAGCAGTTCGTAGCCGGTGTCGTAGTGCACGTAGAAGGTGTCCGCGTCGGTGGCCCGCGCGGCCCCGGCCCACTCCTTCCGGGCGGCGTCCAGGTCGTCGGCGAGGTCGGCGACGGGCCGCTCGGCGGCGGCCGGCCAGGTGTGTTCGCGCAGCCCGGCGGCCTGCCCGGCGAGCGCGTCCGCCATCCGGCCCGCCCACTTCCGGTAGCCGGGCAGGTCGTCCTCGACGTAGCTGGTGAGCGGCTCGGACCCGACCGCCTCGTCGAGGAGTGCCGCCGCCCTCAGGAAGGCGAGCTGGTCGGCGTCGAGCGTGGTCTCGTCGTTGCGCAGCGAACCGGTCAGGACGTCGCCCTCCTCCGCGCCGCCGAACAGGCAGGTGACCTCGCGGTCGCCCAGGCGCCAGCTCTGCCGGGTCGGCGTGAGGTAGTAGACGTCGACGTTCCCGGGCACGGCCCAGGTGTCCATGGCGTAGCCGGAGCGCAGCGCGTAGCACCGGTCGTCGGCGGTCTCGCCGACCGGGTCGTCGCCCGGGAAGGGCCCCTCGGGCAGGTCGAAGACGGCGAAGACCTCACCGTCGTGCGCCCCCGCGCAGGGCACCTCCTCGACGTCGTAGGTCACGCCCTGGAGCGAACCGTCGGGGGTGTCGAAGCACTGGCCGGTCTCCAGGGAGTACGCCGTGCCCTCGCCGGTCGCCGCGCCCTTGAAGCCCTCCCAGAAGGCGGACGCGCCGCCGGTGGTGAGCGCCACCGCCCACAGCACCAGCCCCGCCGAGGACAGCACGGTCCCGGCCACCGCGAACCCCTTGCCGCGCTCGCCGCGCCGCTTGATCTGGGTCAGCGCGATCAGCCCCAGCACCAGACCGACGGCCGGCAGGAAGCAGAGGAGCCCGAGGACGAGGGCGGAGATGGCGACGCCGTTGACGGGCGCCGGCCGGGGCGGTCCGTAGGACGGCTGGCCCCAGACCGGGTGGGGCGGCGGCGGTATGGACACGGGCACCGTGCTCCTGACTCGGACGGCGAACACGCCGTACTGCCGTACGGCTGGGCGCATCGTATGCGGGGAGCGGCGGACGCGAGGAGTCGTCTCCGCTGGCGGGCGGGGCCGCTGTGTCCTTGATCACGCACAGGGAAGGGTTCGCCGTCCGCTGGCTGGAAAGCAGCGCCCAGTGGCCCGAACCGACATGACCAGCACCCAGCCCGACGGCGGTCCCGCCCCCGAGGACGACGCCTCCTTCTTCGGCCAGCCGAGGGGGTTGCTGACCCTCTCCGGCCTGGAGGTCTGGGAGCGCTTCTCGTTCCTCGGCATGCAGGCGATCCTCGTCCTGTACTTCGCGGACACGGTCGCCCACGGCGGCCTCGGCATGGCGGCCGGCACCGCCGCCTCGGTCTCCGCCGCCTACGGCACCCTGGTCTACCTGGTCTCCGTCGCCGGCGGCTGGCTCGCCGACCGCGTCCTCGGCTCGTACCGCGCGGTGCTGTGGGGCGGCGTCCTGATCGCCTGCGGCCACTACTGCATGGCCGTGCCCGCCGGCGCCATGACCTGGGTGGGGCTCGGGCTGATCAGCGCGGGCACCGGGCTGCTCAAGCCCAACGCGGCCACCATGGTCGGCAGGCTCTACCGCACCGAGGACGAGCGCCGGGACGCCGGTTTCGCCGTCTACTACATGGCGATCAACATCGGCGCCTTCGCGGGCCCGCTGGTCACCGGCTGGCTCAGCGACCACCAGGGCTGGCACTGGGGCTTCTCGGCGGCGGCGGCCGGCATGACCCTCGGCCTCGCCCAGTACGTGCTGGGCCGCCGGCACCTGGCCGGGCGGCGGCGGGCGGCCGGGGCCGCGCTCGCCCCGGACGCCCTGCGCCGCGCGGTGCGCCGGATCGTCGCCGGCGCGGTCGCGGTGGCGGTCGCCGCGACGGTGCTCGCGCTCGCCGGGTGGCTCACCATGGCCCGCTTCGTCGACCTGCTCACGCTGCTGTCGGTCGTCGCGCCGGTGGCCTATTTCGCGGTGATGTTCGCCAGTCCCCGGGTCACGGCCGCCGAACGCGGCCGGCTCAGGCCGTACGCCGTCCTCTTCCTCGCCTCCACCGTCTTCAACTTCGTGCTGTTCCAGGCGTACTCGACGATGATGCTGCTGGCCTCGACGGACGCCGCGACGACGGTCCTCGGCTTCGGCTTCCCCGCGAGCTGGTACGCCTCGGCCCTCGGCGCCTTCGAGGTCGCGCTCGCGCCGGTGGTCGCCGCGCTGTGGGTGCGCATGGGCCGCCGCCAGCCGCACGCCTCGAACAAGATCGCGATCGGGGTGGTGCTGGGCGGCCTGTCCTTCCTGCTGATGGCCCTGCCCACCGCCGGGCACGGCACCGGCGGCCCCCTGCTGTCCGTCTGGTGGATCGTCGGCTCGTATCTGCTGCTCGGTCTCGGCGACGTCGTCCTGGAGACCTCCGGCATGTCGGCCACCTCGAAGCTCGCCCCGGCCGCCTTCGCCAGTCAGACCATGTCCCTGTGGTTCCTGTCCCTCGCCCTCGCCAACGGTGTCCAGGCCCAGACGGTCAAGCTCTACGACGACGTCTCCCACGCCGCCTACTTCGGGGTGAACGGCGCGATCGCGGTGGCCGCGGGCCTCGCCGTCCTGGCCGCCGCGCCGTGGCTGCGCCGCACGATGCACCCCGTCCGCTGAGCCGCCGTACGCCGCGCCCCGACGGACCTCCCCCCACCCCTCTGGAACCGCCCATGCACTTCCGCACCGCCTTCCCCCACGCCACCACCTGCGAGGACCTCCGCATCCCGCTCCCGGACGGCACCCGCCTGTACGCGCGCGTCTGGCGCCCGGTGACCGGCGGCCCCGTCCCGGCGCTCCTGGAGTACCTCCCCTACCGGCTCTCCGACTGGACCGCCCCGCGCGACGCCCAGCGCCACCCCTACTACGCGGGCCACGGCTACGCCTCCGTCCGCGTGGACGTCCGCGGGCACGGCAACAGCGAGGGCCTGCCGGGCGACGAGTACGACGCGACGGAACTGGCCGACGGCGTCGCGGTGATCGAGTGGCTGGCGGCGCAGCCCTGGTGCGACGGCCGGGTCGGCATGTTCGGCATCTCCTGGGGCGGCTTCAACTCCCTGCAGATCGCCGCGCTCGCCCCCGAGCCGCTCAAGGCGGTCGTCACCGTCTGCTCCACCGACGACCGCTACGACAACGACGTGCACTACATGGGCGGTTCCGTCCTCGCCGTCGACATGCACGCCTGGGCGGCGACGATGCTCGCCTTCGCCTCCCGCCCGCCGGACCCCCGGTACGCCGGCGAGGGCTGGCGCGACCTGTGGCGCTCCCGGCTGGAGCACGTGGAGCCCCTCCTGCACACCTGGCTGGACCACCAGACCCGCGACGCCTACTGGCAGCACGGCAGCGTCTGCGAGGACTACGGCGCGATCGACGCGGCCGTCCTCGCGGTGGGCGGCTGGCACGACCCGTACCGGGACACGGTGTTCCGCCTGCTCGAACACCTGCCCGCCGACCGGACCCGGGGCCTGATCGGCCCCTGGTCGCACCAGTACCCGGACCGCGGTCTGCCGCCGGGTCCCGCGATCGGTTTTCTCCAGGAGACCCTGCGCTGGTGGGACCAGTGGCTCAAGGGCGAGGACACCGGCGTACGCCGCGACCCCGCGCTGCGCGCCTGGATCAGCGACTCCCACCCCCCGGCCACCGTCCACGACACCCTGCCGGGCCGCTGGGTGGGCGAACCGTCCTGGCCCTCCCCCGACGTCACCACCGTCGCCCTCGCCCTCCGGGGCCACCCGGTTCCGGTCCGCTCGCCGCAGCACACCGGCGTCGACGCGGGCCGCTTCTTCCCCTTCGGCAACGACGCCGACCTCCCGCCCGACCAGCGGGAGGAGGACGCCCGCTCGGCCTGCTTCGACTTCACCGTGGACGAGGAGACCCGGGTCCTGGGCCGGCCGCGCGTACGGCTGCGGCTGCGCTGCGACGTACCGCGCGGACAGGTCGTCGCCCGCCTCTGCGACGTCGCCCCGGACGGCTCCTCCACCCTGGTCACCCGGGGTGTCCTCAACCTCTCCGCCCGCCACGGCCGCGACCGGGCCGAGCCGTGGCCGCCCGGCGCCACCGAGGACGTCACCTTCGAGCTGAACGGCATCGGGCACGCCTTCCCGCCCGGCCACCGGGTCCGGCTCGCCGTCTCGTCGGCGTACTGGCCGTGGATCTGGCCCCAGCCCGGCTCCGAGGCGGGCTTCACCCTGGACCCGGACGGCAGCGTCCTCGAACTCCCGGTCCGCGCCCCCGCGTCCGCGGACGACGACGCCATCGCCTTCGCCGCGCCCGAGCAGGCCCCGCCGCTGGACGTCCGCACCCCCGCGTCACCGGCCGCGCCGCGCCCGGAGCGGCTGGTGGTACGGGACGTGGCCGCCGGCACCTGGCGGCTGGAGGTCGACCCGCGCTACGGCGGCACGCGCGTGTACCCGGACGGGCTGGAGTTCACCGAGGACGCGCGGGAGACGTACACGATCCAGGAGGCGGACCCGCTGTCGGCCCGCACCCGCTCGGAGTGGACGGTCCGGCTGCGCCGCCCGGACCTCGGCTGGGACGCGCGCGTGCGCACCCGCTCCGAGATCAGCTGCGACGCGGCGGACTTCATCACGTCGAACGAGGTGATCTGCACGGACGGCGACGAGGTGCTGTTCCACCGCACCTGGGAGAAGCGCGTCCCCCGCACGGCCGGCTGACCGGGCCCTACCCCGCGATCCGCACCCCGGTGAGTTCCTCGGAGACCCGCCAGACGCGGCCCGCCTCCTCGGGGTCGCGCAGCGGGCCGTACAGCTTCTGCGGCCCGGGGGCGCCGCCGAGGTGGCCCGGTCCCGCGGGCCCGTAGAAGCCGCCGGGCTCGGCGTCGGGGGAGGTGGCGGCGTAGAGGGCGGGGAGTTGCGCGGAGTGCACGGTTCCGACGAGGACGCCGCGGGCGGACAGGGCGCGGACGGCCCGGACGCCCAGGGTGTCCCTGGGCTCGACGGAGACGGTCCGGCCGGCCGGTGTCCGTCTCAGGCTCTCCCCCTTGACGACCACCTGGCCGCCGGCTCCCTCACCGGTCAGCGAGGTCTCGGTACCGGGCACGCCGCCGCGCTCCGGCCGATCGCTGCTCTCCTCGCATGACCGCCGACGGAGATCGCCGGTTCCCCCTCCCGCTCGCCGCCGCCATGGCGGTCCGGCGTGAGCTCATCGGCGAGGACGGTGTCGGCGTCGAACCGTTCGGATCCGTCCTGAGTGCCGATGAGACCACCGAGTGGTTCCGCGCATGGACAGGCAGCGGCGACCTGAACGGCGACGACTTCCGTGTGGTCGGCCAGGACGGCACCGGCGGGAACGCGGCGCTCCGGCTGGTTCGCCCCGGCCGGGAACTGGTCGAGCAGCCGATTGTCTTCCTGGGTTCCGAAGGAGAGACAGGCGCCGTCGCTCGCGACCTGAGCGCCTTCCTGTGGCTGCTGGCTGACGGCTTCGGTCCGTGGGAAGCAGCCACCTCGTACGAACCCGGGCCGGATCGGGCTCCCCGGGCCGATCGCGGCCTGGCAGCCGTCGCGGAGCGATTCGCCCCGAAGCGCCGAGCGCGGCAGCGGCGATCATCGCGCGGGCCACACGGGAGTTTCCCGACTTCGACGCCACCATCATGAAGCTCTGCCGTTGAGCCGCACCGGACGCCCCGCCGCAGGAGTTCGGCTGAGCCGTGGTGCGCCGGCGGGTCCGGAACCGATCAGGACGCGGTCGCGGCAAGGAGACGGCGCGGCGACTCCGCGCGGACCGCAAAGGCCGCCCGACCCGCTCCTCCGGAGGTCAGGCGGCCTTTCGCCAGGCGTGTCAGACGTTGAAGCGGAACTCCACCACATCCCCGTCCCGCATCACATAGTCCTTGCCCTCCATGCGCGCCTTGCCCTTCGCGCGGGCCTCGGTCACCGAGCCCGTTTCCACCAGGTCGTCGAAGGAGATGACCTCCGCCTTGATGAAGCCCTTCTGGAAGTCGGTGTGGATGACACCGGCGGCCTCGGGGGCGGTGGCGCCCTTCTTGATGGTCCAGGCGCGGGATTCCTTGGGGCCGGCCGTCAGGTAGGTCTGGAGGCCGAGGGTGTCGAAGCCGACGCGGGCGAGGGTGGCGAGGCCGGGTTCGGTGGCGCCGACGGACTCCAGCAGTTCCATGGCGTCCTCCTCGTCCAGCTCGGCGAGGTCCGCCTCCAGCTTGGCGTTGAGGAAGATCGCCTCGGCGGGGGCGACCAGGGCGCGCTGCTCGTTCTTGAAGTCCTCGTCGGTCAGCTCGTCCTCGTCGACGTTGAAGACGTAGAGGAAGGGCTTGGTGGTGAGGAGGTGGAGGTCGTGGAGCAGTTCCGCGCGCTCGCCGCCCTGGACGATGCCGTGGGCGAAGAGGGTGTCGCCCTTCTCCAGGATCTCCTTGGCCTCCTCGACGGCCTTGACCTTGGGGGCGATGTCCTTCTTGATGCGCGACTCCTTCTGGAGGCGCGGCAGGACCTTCTCGATGGTCTGAAGGTCGGCGAGGATCAGCTCGGTGTTGATCGTCTCGATGTCGTCCTTGGGCGAGACCTTGCCGTCGACGTGGACGACGTTCTCGTCCTTGAAGGCGCGGATGACCTGGCAGATCGCGTCGGACTCACGGATGTTCGCGAGGAACTTGTTGCCCAGGCCCTCGCCCTCGCTGGCGCCGCGCACGATGCCCGCGATGTCGACGAAGTCGACCGTGGCGGGGAGGACCTTCTCGGAGGAGAAGATCTCGGCCAGCTTCGCCAGGCGGGGATCGGGGACACCGACCACGCCGACGTTGGGCTCGATCGTGGCGAACGGGTAGTTGGCCGCCAGCACGTCGTTCTTGGTCAGGGCGTTGAACAGGGTCGACTTGCCGACATTCGGCAGACCGACGATTCCGATCGTGAGCGACACGTTGCGACTTCCCGTACGTGAGGATGCGGAGGGAGCGGGGCCCGGACGGGGCCGATCCACCAGTCTACGGGGTGTGCGGAAGGCTTCGTGCGGGCAGTCGAACGCATGGCCAGACGGGCTTCTCGGCGTGTCCGAGAGCGGATTGTGCACATTAACCGACCTAAGTTGGACCAGTGGAGCAACACAGGACGCGACCTGCCCAGTACGGACCGCGACGCGGCCGGCCGCCGCTGCCCCCGCAGGGCCGGGGGCCGGAGGGCCGGCCCCGACCTGCCCGCGCGCCCGGCCCGGGCGCCCAGCGGTCGGTCCGCGGCGGCGCCCCGCGCGGGCCCGTGCCGTCGCCGGCCGCTCCGCCCCTGCTGCGCCGTCTGCCCAATCCCCGGCTGACCGGGCTGGGCGGCGGGCTGTTCTGCGCGGCGGTGATGCTGGCGTCCGGGTTCCTCGACCAGCTGCTGTTCGGGTCGTCGCGGACGGTGTACGGCGTGCTGTTCCTTCCCGCGTGCGTGCTGACCGCGGTCTGGGTGCGGCGGGGCGATCTGCTGACCGCCCCGATCGTCGTGCCGATCGCCTTCGCCGTGGGCCTGACCACCGTGGCGGACGGCGGCGACGGCTTCACCGGCGCGCTGGGCGGCTTCGTGACGGCGCTGGCCATGGAGGCCGGGTGGCTCTACGGCGGGACGCTGATCGCCGGGACGATCGTGATCGTGCGCCGGATCAGGCTGGTGCGGCGCCGGGCCGCGGCACGGGAGCGCGGCGTCGCCTGAGGGGCGCCGAGCCCGCCACCCCCGCCACCCCCGCACATCGGCATCCCATGGGGCCCGACTCCTCCGAGTCGGGCCCCGTCGGCTTTCCCCGGACGCACCGGGCCGGCGATCGTCCTGCCGATCCGTGCACGGCTCTTGTCCGACAGTGCAGTCGACCCGGCCCCGTGCCGGTGGCGGCATTCCGGTCGTGCCGAGACTTACCGCAGACTGTAGGAAGTGAGGGGCCGCTCTTCCTCTTGCTGTAGGAAGGGCTCCGGGGAAGGAACGGCATGGCGGGCGAGCAGGGACGGGCGCAGGTGGGCAGCGAGGTGCTGCTGGGGCTCGTGGAGGAGCTGGCCGGCCGGCTCCGGCGTTCCGTGGTGCTGGACGACCCGCTGGTCCGGCTGATCCACTCCAGCCGGCACTTCGACGACGCCGATCCGGTCCGCGTGCGCAGCCTGCTGCAGGGACGCGCGGACGACGAGATCGTCCGGTTCGTCCTCGGACAGGGCGTCGCGCAGTGGTCGAGGCCGGGGTACATCGAAGGCTGTGACGAGCTGGGCCTGCACAGCCGTTACTGCGTACCGCTGCGGGAACGCGGCCACCTGCTCGGTCTGCTCATGGTCCTCTCGCCCGGCAAGGACCTGACGGACGGGGAGACGGCCGACATCGACAAGTCGGCGCGGCTGATCGCGGCCCAGATGTACGCCGAGCGGCTCGCGGGCCGTGCCGGGGAGGCGGAGGCGCAGGAACGGCTGCTGGCCCTGCTGAGCGCCAGCGCCACCGCGCGGGCCGGTGCCGGGCACCACTTCCTGACCGCCGCGGGCGACGCCGCGGACGCCCGGCACGCGCAGGTCACCTTCGTCCGGGTGACCCGCACCGACGAGCCTCCGGGCCAGGTGGAGACCGCGCTGCGGGCGGCGCTGGAGACGGTCCGCCGGAGCCGGTGGGTGCAGGACGCCGTCGCCTTCGCCTCCGACCGTGCTGTACTGCTCCAGTACGGCGAACGGCCACCGGAGCCTCAGGCGCTGCGCGGCCAGTCGCACGGCATCCTCCAGGCCCTCGGGACCTATCTCGGGCCCGGCACCGACTCCGTCCTCGGCGTCGGGAGCTCGCAGCCGGGCGTCGCCGACGCCTGGGTCTCGTACGAGCAGGCGCTCGTCGGGACGCGCGCCGCGCTCCGGCTGCCGCACCTGGGCCGGATCGGGCATTGGGACGAGCTCGGGGAGTACAGCGTGCTGCTGCAACTGCCGGACCGTGTCCTGAACGCCACCGTGCTGCCGCAGGCGCTGCGCACCCTCCTCGCGGCCCCCGGCGGCCCGCGCCTGGTGGAGACGCTGAGCACCTTCCTGGAGCACGCCGGTTCGGTGCCGCGGACCTCGGAGGCCCTCCAGATCCACCGCACCTCCCTGTACTACCGGCTGCGGCAGGTGCAGGAGATCACCGGGCTCGACCTCGACAACGGCGCCGACCGCCTCGTGCTCCACCTCGGCCTGCGCCTGCACGGCCTCATCGAGCCGACGGGCACCGGCGCCGTCGGCTGAGCGCACGGGTGTCCACCTGAGCGCGGACCGGCCCGGTTCCGGCGGATCGTGGGCCGCGCTGCTACAGAGTGACGTGGTTTTCTCCGGCCGATCCCTACGGAGCGCGGTGGTGTCGTGAAGGCCCCGCGGATCACACTGGTCGGGCGGTACCCGGCACCGCCCACACGGCGGGCGGGCCGGATGGACCGCAGGGAAACGGAGCGGCGGAGTGGGAACGACCATGGGTGAGCTGACGACGAACGACGGGGTGCGGCTGACCTATCGGGACAGCGGCGGTGACGGCGTGCCGCTGGTCATGCTGCACGGCTGGGGGCAGACCCAGGAGATGTTCCGGCACCAGGTGACGGGCCTCGCACCGGGCCGGCGGGTGGTGACCCTGGACCAGCGCGGCCACGGCATATCGGGCAAACCCCACCACGGGTACCGCATCGCCCGCCTCGCCCGGGACGTCCTCGGCCTGGTCGACCACCTGGGGCTGGACCGTTTCGACGCGCTGGGCTGGTCGATGGGCGTGTCCGTGTGGTGGAGCTTCATCGACCAGTGGGGGACCGGCCGCATCCGCCGGTTCGTCGCCGTGGACCAGCCGGCCGCCGTGGCGGCCGTGCCCTGGATGAGCGCCGAGGAGCAGCGCGACAGCGGCGCCATCTTCGACGTGTCCGGCCTGCTGGAACTGGCCACGGGGCTGGCCGGTCCGGACGGGGAGCGCGTGCGGCAGGAGTTCGTGCGCGGCATGTTCTCCGGCAGTCCCGACCCCGGTCTGCTCGCCTTCGTCGCCGAGCAGATCAGGTCCACCCCGGCGTACGCCGGTGTCCCCCTGCTCTTCGACCACTGCGCTCAGGACTGGCGGGACGTCCTGCCCCGGGTGGACGTGCCGACCCTGGTCATCGCCTGCGACGGCAGTCATGTCGATCCGGCCTCGCAGCGGTACGTCGCCGACCGCATCCCCGACGCGCGCCTGCACACCTTCCCCACCACCGTGGCCAGCAGCCACTTCCCCTTCCTGGAGAATCCCGCCGCGTTCAACGCGGTGGTCGACGCCTTCCTGGCCGAGGGCCTCTCGTGACCGCGTGACCGGGCGGCCCGCAGCCCCCCGGTTCCTCACGGCATTCATCCACATTCACGCACGTCAGCAACGACGACGACGCGACTGGAGTTCACATGACCAGGTCGGTCATTTCCCGCATGCCCGCGCACCCCGCGCACCTCGCTCCCCAGGTGTCCCGGGGCGCCGACTCGGGGAACTGCACCACGCTCCCCTGGACCGCGCGGGACGAGGGCGACGCCTTCCTGTACCTCGGGCTGACACGCCGTGCCCGGGACGCGGATACCGGGGAGGACTCGCACTCCTCCCCCGACCTCGACCTCGGTCTCGGCGACATGGTCCTGCTCGACGCCCCGCACCATCTGCGGCTCGCCCGGGACCCGAGGCTCACGTTCTTCCGCGTCCCCTGCTCCCAGCTCGGCGTCGCACCGGCTCAGCTGCGGCACCTGTCACGGCTCCGGGTCGACGCGACCCACGGGGTGCCGGCGTTGATCGCCGGTTTCCTCGACACCCTGACCGCCGAGGGCGGCCTCGCGGACTCGGCGACCGGCCGGCGGCTGGCGCTCAACGCGGTCGACCTGATCGCCCTGCTCGTGGCCGAGCTGCTGGAGCCGCACCGGCCGGCCGGGTCCGACCCGGGCAGCGATCTGCTGGTCAGGATCAGGTCCCACATCGAGGAGAACCTCATGGACCCGGACCTGTCGCCCGAGTCCATCGCCCGCGCCCACCACATCTCCGTCCGTTACCTGCACAAGCTGTTCCACGCCGGTGGCACGACCGTGAGCACGTACGTACGGCAGCGGCGGCTGGCCGCGTGCCGTCTCGACCTCGGCCGCTCCCGCAACCGCCGGCGCACGGTCGCGGCCGTCGCCCAGACCTGGGGCTTCGCCAACCCCTCGCACTTCAGCCGGGTCTTCCGGCAGACGTACGGCGTGTCTCCCAGCGAGTGGCAGCTCTCCGCCTCCGGCGCCCACCCCGGCGACTGAGCCTTCCTCGCCGTGTGCGCGGACCCATCCTCCCCGGGCCGTCGTCTCCGGCCGAACAGAGAAAGAGCAGGGCCGCCATGTCCTTTGTCTCCCCCACCGTGGTCCTCGTGCACGGCGCCTTCGCCGACGCGGCGAGCTGGCTCGGTGTCATCGACGAGTTGCAACGGGCCGGTGTCCCCGTCGTCGCGGTGGCGAACCCGTTGCGCGGGCTGGCCGCCGACGCCGCGTACGTGACCTCGCGGATCGCCCAGATCGGCGGCCCGGTGGTGCTGGTCGGCCACTCCTACGGCGGCGCGGTCATCACGGTGGCCGGGACCGCGCGGAACGTCGTCGGTCTCGTCTACGTGGCCGCCTGTGCGCCGGAGGAGGGGGAGAGCCTCGGCGCGCTCCAGGACCGCTTCGCGCCCCCGGCCCTCGCGGACCACCTGGAGAGCTGGACCTATCCGGCCGGCGGCGGGGCCGCCGCCACCGAGGTCAGCGTGGCCCCGGAGGCCTTCGGCGAGGTGGTGGCCGCCGATGTCTCGCCGTCCGTCGCCCGGGTGCTGGCCGCGACCCAGCGCCCGCTCGCCGCGTCCGTGTTCACCGAGGTGCCGGGGGCGGCAGCCTGGCGCACGAAGCCCTCCTGGGTGCTCGTGGCCGGCGCGGACCGGGCGGTCAACCCGGAGGTGGTGCGGTTCGCCGCCGAGCGGGCCGGTGCGAGGACCGTCGAGCTGGACGGTGCCTCGCACGCGGTGGCCGTCTCCCGGCCGGCGGCCGTGGCGGAGCTGATCCGCGAGGCGGTCGGCGCCGTGACCTGACCTCAGCCGGGCCGGGGCGACCGGGTGGCCCGGCCTCACCCCGGCCGGAGCGGCCAGGGCACCGGACGGGGCCTGGCGTCAGTCCGCCGCCCGCTGCCCGTGGTCCTCCGCCGCCCGCATCGCCGCGCCGACGATCCCCGCGTTGTTCTGCAGCTCGGCGGGGACGATCTCGGCGCGGAGGCCGTCGAGGTAGGGCAGGAACTTCTGGGCCTTGCGGCTGACGCCGCCGCCGATGATGAACAGCTCGGGCGAGAAGAGCATCTCGACGTGGGCGAGGTACTTCTTCACCCGGTGGCCCCAGTGCTCCCAGGACATGTCGTGATCGTCCTTGACCTTGCTGGAGGCCCGCTTCTCGGCCTCGTGGCCGTCCAGCTCCAGGTGGCCCAGCTCGGTGTTGGGGACCAGGACGCCGTCGGTGAAGACGGCGCTGCCGATGCCCGTGCCGAAGGTGAGGAGGATGACCGTGCCCTTGCGCCCGCGTCCGGCGCCGAAGTGGGTCTCGGCGACACCGGCCGCGTCCGCGTCGTTGACGACCGTCACCGGCAGGCCGCCCAGGCGCTCGCTGAACAGGGCGCGGGCGTCGGTGTCGATCCAGCTCTTGTCGACATTGGCCGCGGTGCGGACGGTCGCGCCGTCGGTGACCACGCCCGGGAAGGTCAGGCCGACCGGGCCGGTCCAGCCGAAGTGCTCCACGACCTGCCGTACCCCGTCGGCCACGCCGTCGGGCGTCGCCGGGTGCGGGGTGAGCACCTTGCAGCGCTCCTGGGCCAGGTCGCCCCTGTCGAGGTCCACAGGGGCGCCCTTGATGCCCGATCCGCCGATGTCCACGCCGAAGATCTGCATGCCACCACGTTACGGCCTGCCCCCGGCCCTCACGCCCCGGAGGTGCCCGATCCGCCGCGCTCCGCGACCAGCGCCGCCGCCTCCTCGCGCAGGTCCCGGCGGAGCTCCTTGGGGAGGGAGAAGGTGATGGACTCCTCCGCCGCCTTGACGATCTCCACGTCGCCGAAACCGTGCGCGGCGAGGTACTCCAGGACCTGCTCCACCAGGTCCTCCGGGACGGAGGCGCCGGAGGTGACGCCGACCGTGGTGACGCCCTCCAGCCAGGTCTCGTCGATCTCGTCGGCGAAGTCGACCAGGTACGCGGCGCGGGCGCCGGCCTGCTTGGCGACCTCGACCAGGCGCACCGAGTTGGAGGAGTTGCGGGAGCCGACGACGATGACGAGGTCGGCCTCGGCGCCCATCTGCTTCACGGCGAGCTGGCGGTTCTGCGTGGCGTAGCAGATGTCGTCGCTGGGCGGGGAGACCAGCCGCGGGAACTTCTCCTTCAGCGCGTCGACGGTCTCCATGGTCTCGTCGACGGAGAGGGTGGTCTGGGAGAGCCAGACCACCTTGGACTCGTCCCGGACCTCGACCTTGGCGACGTCGCCGGGGCCGTCGACGAGCTGGATGTGCTCGGGGGCCTCGCCGGAGGTGCCGATGACCTCCTCGTGGCCCTCGTGGCCGATCAGCAGGATGTCGTAGTCCTCGTTGGCGAACCGGACGGCTTCCTTGTGCACCTTGGTGACCAGGGGGCAGGTCGCGTCGATGGTGGCGAGCCGGCCGCGCTTCGCCTCCTCGTGGACGACGGGGGCGACGCCGTGCGCGGAGAACATCACGATGTTGCCCGGCGGGACCTCCTCCGTCCGCTCGACGAAGACCGCGCCCTTCTTCTCCAGGGTCTGCACGACGTACTTGTTGTGCACGATCTCGTGCCGGACGTAGACGGGAGCGCCGTACTGCTCCAGCGCTTTCTCGACGGCGATCACGGCGCGGTCCACACCCGCGCAGTAGCCACGGGGAGCGGCGAGCAGGACACGGCGGCCAGGCGAAGCAGTCATGCGGTCCATCGTACGGCCGCGTATGGCGGGCCAGAGATCGCGTGGGGGGCGCGTTGGCGGGGAGACTGGCGGGGAGCTGCAGGGGTACTGGCGGAGGCGCGATGTCCGAGACCGGCGCAGGGGCCCACCGGGCCGAGGAGCACGACGCGCTGCGGCGCACGCTGGGCTTCCGTGACCTGGTGGTCTACGGGCTGCTGTTCATCGCGCCGATGGCGCCGGTCGGCGTGTTCGGCACGCTGGACGCCAGGTCGCACGGTGCGGTGGCGCTGGTGTACGTCGTCGCGACGGTGGCGATGGCGTTCACCGCGTTCAGTTACGCGCAGATGGTGCGGGTGGTGCCGCAGGCGGGGTCGGTGTTCGCCTACGCGCGCGCGGGGCTCGGCCGGGGGGCCGGTTTCGTCGCGGGGTGGATGGCGATGCTGGACTACGTCCTCATCCCGGCCGTCGCCTACCTCTTCTCCGGCATCGCGATGAACGAGCTGGTGCCGGAGGTGTCGCGGTGGGTGTGGACGGCGCTGGCGGTGGTGGTGACGACGCTGCTGAACCTGTGGGGGGTGCGGACGGCGGCCCGGGTGGGGTTCGCGGTGCTGGCCCTGGAGATCGTCGTCCTGGTGGTGTTCGTGGTGGCGGCGGTCGTGACGCTGGTGCGGGACGGCGCCGAGCGGGGCTGGCTGTCGCCGCTGAGCGGGGACGGCGCGCAGGGCGCGTTCGCGGTGTCGGCGGTGGTCGGCGCGGTGTCGGTGGCGGTCCTGTCGTACCTGGGCTTCGACGCGATCGCGACGTTCGCGGAGGAGGTGACCGGGGGGTCGGCGAAGGTGGCGCGGGCGCTGCTGTTCTGTCTGGCGCTGGCCGGGGTGCTGTTCGTGGCGCAGACGTATCTGGCGGCGCTGCTGACACCGGTGTCGTCGGCGGAGCTGGCGGCCGATCCGGTGCGGCAGGGGTCGGCGTTCTACGACACGGTGGACACGTCCGTGGGGACGTGGCTGCACGACCTGGTGGCGGTGAGCAAGGCGATCGGCGCGGCGTTCGCGGCGCTGGCGGGGCAGGCGGCGGCCGGGCGGCTGCTGTTCGCGATGGGCCGGGACCGGCGGCTGCCGGCCGTGCTGGGGCGGACCTCGTCGGGTGTGCCGCGGGTGGCGCTGCTGGTCGCGGCGGTGATCACGCTGGTGGCGGCGGTGTGGGCGGCCCGGCGGGACGACGGGCTGGACCACCTGACGTCGGTGGTCAACCTGGGCGCGCTGGCCGCGTTCACGCTGCTGCACGCGAGCGTGGTGGGGTACTTCGTGGTGCGGCGGGGGGCGGGGGCGGTGAGCTGGTGGCGGCACGCGCTGGTGCCGGTCGTCGGCGCGGCGATCACGGTGGCGGTGATCGTGGAGGCGTCCAGGACGGCGCAGGTGGTGGCGGCGGTCTGGCTGGCGGTGGGGCTGGTGGTGCTGGTGGTGCAGAGCCGCCCCGCCCGGCGCGACCCGCCCCCGCTGTCGCGCGCCCCGGGCCCCTGAGGGCGGCCGGTCCTCCCCGGGTTCCGGGGGCTCTGTCAGTACGGGCCGTTACGCTCGCGGCATGGCTGTGCACACGAGTCCGGAGTCGCCGCTGCCCGTCGGGGAGGTGTCGCGGCTGATCGGGAGCTGGATCGACCGGCTCGGGGCGATCTGGGTGGAGGGGCAGATCACCCAGTTGTCGCGGCGGCCGGGCGCGGGGGTGGTGTTCCTGACCCTGCGCGACCCGTCGCACGACATCTCGGTGAGCGTGACCTGTTACCGGCAGGTCTTCGAGGCGGTCGCGGACGTCGTCGGGGAGGGCGCCCGGGTCGTCGTCCGGGCCAAGCCGGAGTGGTACGCGCCGCGCGGGCAGCTGTCGCTGCGCGCCGCCGAGATCAAGCCGGTCGGTGTCGGGGAGCTGCTGGCCCGCCTGGAGCAGCTGAAGAAGGCGCTGGCGCGGGAGGGCCTGTTCGCGCCGGAGCGCAAGAAGCCGCTGCCGTTCCTGCCCCAGCTCATCGGCCTGGTCTGCGGGCGTGCCTCGGCCGCCGAGCGGGACGTCCTGGAGAACGCCCGGCACCGCTGGCCCGCCGTCCGCTTCGAGGTGCGCAACGTGGCGGTGCAGGGCGTGCACGCGGTGCCGCAGGTCGTCCAGGCCGTGAAGGAGCTGGACGACCTGGACGAGGTGGACGTGATCGTCGTGGCGCGCGGCGGCGGCAGCGTGGAGGATTTGCTGCCGTTCTCCGACGAGCAGCTCGTCCGGGTGGTCGCCCAGTGCCGTACGCCGGTGGTCTCGGCCATCGGCCACGAGCCGGACAACCCGCTCCTCGACCACGTGGCCGACGTGCGCGCCTCCACGCCGACCGACGCGGCGAAGAAGGTGGTGCCGGACGTCGGCGAGGAGCACGAGCGGGTACGGCTGCTGCGGGACCGCGCGCGGCGCTGCGTGGCGGCGTACCTCGACCGGGAGGAGCGGGGGCTGGCCCACGCGCTGGCCCGGCCGTCGATACAGGACCCGCACCGGATGGTCGACGAGCGCGACGGGCAGGTCACCGCGCTGCTGGAGCGGGGCCGGCGCACCCTGCGCCACCAGCTGGACCGCGCGGACTCGGAGCTGACGCACACCCGCGCGCGCGTGGTGGCCCTCTCCCCCGCCGCGACCCTGAAGCGGGGGTACGCGGTGCTCCAGCGGGCCGACGGCCACGCCGTCCGGGACCCCGCCGAGGTGACCGAGGGCGAGACGCTGCGCGCACGGGTCGCCGAGGGCGACTTCTCCGTGCGGACGCTGTCCGGATCGACGCATAGGGTGAGTGGATGACCAGCGAGGTGGAGCAGACGGCGGCCCGTACCGAGGCGCTCGGCTACGAGCAGGCCCGGGACGAGCTGATCGAGGTCGTACGGCGGCTGGAGGCGGGCGGTACGACGCTGGAGGAGTCCCTCGCCCTGTGGGAGCGGGGCGAGGAACTGGCGAGGGTCTGCCGCCGCTGGCTGGACGGCGCCCGCGCCCGCCTGGACGCCGCGCTGGCGGAGGAGGCGGAGGCGGGGGACGGGGACGCGGAGGGGGACTCCTAGGGCCTGTCGTTCGGATCACGCCGCGGACGCGGGGCCTGGAAGGCACAGCCGATTCCCCGCGACCTGATCCGGACGACCGTCCCAGGGAGCGGGGCTCCCCGGGACGGTTCTCCGGGGCTCCGGCTCGGTGGCACCGGCCCCGGTCCAAGAGACCTCCCTCCCCGCCGGCTCCGTCACTCCGGGGCGGTCACCAGGTGTAGCTGCCGCTGCTGGAGTAGCGCGGTGTCCCGCCCGCGCCGTCCTGCACCCAGACCGTGTACGAGACCACGGCACCGCTGCGGGGCGTCGGGTAGAGGCTCTGCCCGGAGCTGCAGGACCCGTAGCCCGCCGTGGTCTGCAGATTGAGGGTCTGCCCGCCGTAGCGGACCGTCGCCTTGGCCCGCATGCCGTCGGAAGCGTCGTCACAGACCTCCCAGACGCCGCCCGCCCAGCGGTCGAGGTAGAGCGTGGCCGAACCGTTCGTCGTGCTCTCGCACACGTCGTAGCCGCATGCCGCGGCCCCGGCGCCGGCCGCGTGGACCTGTGTGGCCGCGAGGCCCACGGCCAGCGCCGCTCCGGCGGTCGTGATGATCAGTCGGGATCTCATACGTCTTCTCCTCGTGGCCGATGCCTGGGCCGGGACCGGCCGGCGGCGCTGGGTGGCCGCGGCCCGTCCCGTCGGCCACCGAGACTGCCGAGGCGAGCGGGGGGAGGACAACGGCAACGGGCTGTCCCGGACAGCCCGCCGGCGTCCGGGCCGGTCAGCGCGTGTCCGGATCGTGTCCGGGGGACGTACGGACGGGGACGGGGCCCCGGCTGCGGCGGGCCGGGAGGAGGCCGGCACGGCGGCCTCCTCCCCGGCGGTCGCCTGCCGCGTCCGCACTCCGAACCGTTGTTGAACTTTGAACTTCTTTGGCGTACGGTCTCCCCGTCAACGGATCTCCGCCGGCGGACCCCCCGTCGCCCCGGGACCCGCCGCACCATTCGAGGAAGATGACGCATGTCTCTCGTTCTTGACCCCGCCGCCCAGGACCTGCTGTTCCGCGAGGCCCGCACCGCGAACACCTTCACCGACGAGCCGGTGACCGAGGAGCAGGTGCAGGCGATCTACGACCTGGTCAAGTACGGCCCCACCGCCTTCAACCAGTCCCCGCTGCGCGTCACGCTGGTCCGCTCCCCCGAGGCCCGCGAGCGCCTGGTGAAGCTCATGTCCGAGGGCAACGCCCCGAAGACCGCCACCGCGCCGCTGGTCGCCATCCTCTCCGCGGACAACGAGTTCCACCAGGAGCTGCCGGCCCTCTTCCCGCACTTCCCGCAGGCCAAGGACGCGTTCTTCTCCGAGCGCGCCGTCCGGGAGAACTCCGCGACGCTCAACGCCACCCTCCAGGCCGGGTACTTCATCCTCGGCATCCGGGCCGCGGGCCTCGCCGCCGGTCCGATGACCGGCTTCGACTACGAGGGCGTCCGCAAGGAGTTCCTGGACGACGACCACACCCCGCTGATGATCGTCAACATCGGCAAGCCCGGCCCCGACGCCTGGTTCCCGCGCTCCCCGCGGCTGGCGTACGACGAGGTCGTCACCACCGTCTGAGCGGCACGACCGACGCGGCCCCGGCATCCTCGGACGCCGGGGCCGCGCCCTGTCACGACAGCTTCAGCGCCGCCGCCATCGTCGTCAGCTGGCCGAACGGACCGGTGCCGGCCACCACCGTGGTCGCGCCCTTCACGCCGTCGGTGTCCTTCAGCACCAGGGCGTCGTAGCGGCCGCCCTCGTAGCGCGTCCAGGACCGGCCGCCGATCTCCTCGGTGACGCCGGTCGCCCTCGCGCCCTGGCTCGCCTCGTCGATGAACGCCGAGGGCTTCTGCGTCGACTGCTGGACCTGCACGTACTGGTCGCCCGGGGTGTGGAAGCCCAGGTGCCAGGTGTCGTGCTCGGCGCCCCGGTAGCGGACCGACGTCGCCTTCCACTCCTTCGGCAGCCCCTCGGGCGCGGCCACCGGGTACGGGGCGGCGCGGCGGGCGGTGAGCAGCTCGACCCGGTAGTCGACGCGCCGGAGATCGGGCTCCTTGTCGTCGTGCGGGACGAAGGCCCACATGACGAGGCCCGCCAGGACGGTGACGCCCAGCGAGTAGATCATGTTCCGCGCGGTCTTCTGCTTGCCGTTTCTGCCTGCCACGCCTTCTATCGTCGCAGGTACCCGGCGCGCTCATCCGTGGGGTCCCCTGCTCATTTAGTAGGACTAACGATAGAGTCATGGTCATACCCTCATCCGGCCGTCGTCGTACAGAAAGGTGCGTTTCGATGACCGAGCATCATCATCTTCCGTCCGAACTGGACGTGCCCGCCGAGGCCCCCGACCGCAACCTCGCCATGGAGCTGGTCCGGGTGACCGAGGCCGCGGCGATGGCCGCGGGCCGCTGGGTCGGGCGCGGCGACAAGAACGGCGCGGACGGCGCCGCGGTGCGCGCCATGCGGACCCTCGTCCAGACCGTGTCGATGAACGGCGTCGTCGTCATCGGCGAAGGGGAGAAGGACGAGGCCCCGATGCTCTTCAACGGCGAGCGGGTCGGCGACGGCACCGGCGCCGAGGTAGACATCGCGGTCGACCCGATCGACGGCACCACGCTCACCGCGAACGGCATGACCAACGCGATCGCGGTGCTGGCGGCGGCCGAGCGGGGCTCGATGTTCGACCCGTCCGCCGTCTTCTACATGGACAAGCTGGTCACCGGCCCCGAGGCGGCCGACTTCGTCGACATCAACGCGCCCGTCGCGGTCAACATCCGCCGGGTCGCCAAGGCGAAGCGGGTCACGCCGGAGGACGTCACCGTCGTCATCCTGGACCGGCCCCGGCACCAGGGCCTCATCCAGGAGGTCCGGGAGACCGGCGCCCGCATCAAGCTCATTTCCGACGGCGATGTGGCCGGGTCGATCCTGGCGCTGCGCGAGGGCACCGGCATCGACCTGCTGCTCGGGATCGGCGGTACGCCCGAGGGGATCATCTCGGCCTGTGCGGTGAAGTGCCTGGGCGGCACGATCCAGGGCAGGCTCTGGCCGAAGGACGACGCGGAGCGGCGGCGGGCGCTGGACGCGGGGCACGACCTGGACCGGGTGCTGACCACCGAGGACCTGGTGACCGGGGAGAACGTGTTCTTCGTCGCGACCGGGATCACGGACGGGGAGCTGCTGCGGGGGGTGCGGTACCGGTCGCAGACGGCGACGACCGACTCCATCGTGATGCGGTCGAAGTCGGGGACGGTGCGGCGGATCGACTCCGAGCACCGGCTGAGCAAGCTGCGGGCGTACAGCGCGGTGGACTTCGACCGGGCGAAGTGACGCCGTCGGCGGGACGGGGCGCCTGAGGTCCGGGGGCACTCCCCCGGTCCCGGCGGCCGTCCTCGCGGCGACGGCCCGGGCACCCTCTGTGCGGAGAGGGTGCCCTCTCGGCTAACCGGCCGCCGCTATGCGGCCCGCCGGGCGGGCGGTCTTCTTCAGTTCCAGGTCGCGGCGTCGCCGGCGGGCCAGGACCACGCGGCGCTCGGCCGCGGTCAGGCCGCCCCAGACTCCGTAGGGCTCCGGCTGGAGCAGCGCGTGCTCCCGGCACTCCACCATCACCGGACAGCGCGCGCAGACACGCTTGGCCGCCTCCTCGCGGGAGAGCCGGGCGGCGGTGGGTTCCTTCGAGGGTGCGAAGAACAGGCCCGCCTCGTCGCGCCGGCACACCGCCTCGGTGTGCCAGGGGGCGTCCTGGTCCCGGTCTCGCGCCGGCACCCGCTGGGCCGGAACGGCGGCTACCTGCAGGGACGAAGGCGGCGGTTGCAGCACGGTCCACTCCTGACGACGGCTTCGCGAGCGAGAGACGATGCAGCAAGCCTTACCCGCTGTACGCGCGCCTATGCACTGGGTCCCGAACCGCCGGAGGCAACCGCCCGCCTACAGATGCTTGCGCACATGCCGGTCGACCGTGCGCTGCACCCGGTGCAGGATGTCCTCGATCAGCCGGCCCCGCTTCGGGCGGGCCTCGACGCTGCCCAGGACCGCCCAGCCGTCGACGAGGACCACGGGCGCCTCGGGCTCGGCCGAGTCGGCGGTGTCGACCTCGAAGCTGCCGAGCACGGCACCGCCCGCGCCGCGCAGCGTCACGTTCTCCGGGACGCGGACGTCGACGCTGCCGAAGACCGAGAACGCCTTGATCACCACCTGCTGGTACTCGAAGACCGCCTCGCTGAGGTCGATCTCGACGCTGCCGAACACCGCGTAGACGTGGATACGGCGGCCCGCGCGGCGGCGGCCCTTGCGGACGGCGGCGCCGAACACCGCCACCACGTTGTCGTCGGGCTCGGCGGGGAGCGCGCCGGGCGCGGGGTGGAACGGCGCGGCGGCGGGCGCCGAGCGCCGCTGGTGGGCGGCGGGCAGGTCCCGTACGAAGACGTCGAGTTCACCGACGGTCTTCGCGGACAGCACGCCCCCGACGCGCTCGGCGTGCTCGTCGGCGGTCAGGCGGCCCTCCGCGAGGGCCTCGCGCAGCATGTCGGCGATGCGGTCGCGGTCGGCGTCCGAGGCACGCAGATCGGTGGCGGGCGGGGCGGCGTCCTGCTGCGGCGCGTGCTGGTGAAGGTCCACGGCAGCAGCGTACCGAAACGCGATAGATCGCGACCAGACCCCGGCGGCCCTGATCACCGGGGACCGCATCACTGAGGACAACCTCACAAGCCCGGCGTCAGCGGCAGGTTCTACGCTGGTGGACGCTGCCAATGGAGGCCAGCGGCCGTCTGTCGAGTGAGGAATGGGCGAGATGCCTGAGTTCGCGTACACCGATCTGCTCCCCCAGGGAGAGGACACCACCCCCTACCGGCTGGTGACCTCCGAGGGTGTCTCCACCTTCGAGGCCGACGGGCGGACCTTCCTCAAGGTGGAGCCGGAGGCGCTGCGCAGGCTGGCCGAGGAGGCCGTCCACGACATCCAGCACTATCTGCGCCCGGCCCACCTCGCCCAGCTGCGCCGGATCATCGACGACCCGGAGGCATCGTCCAACGACAAGTTCGTCGCCCTGGACCTGCTGAAGAACGCGAACATCGCGGCGGCGGGCGTGCTGCCCATGTGCCAGGACACCGGGACGGCGATCGTCATGGGCAAGCGCGGGCAGAACGTGCTGACCGAGGGCGGCGACGAGGAGGCCCTGAGCCGGGGCATCTACGACGCGTACAAGAACCTGAACCTGCGCTACTCGCAGATGGCGCCGCTGACCATGTGGGAGGAGAAGAACACCGGCTCCAACCTCCCGGCGCAGATCGAGCTGTACGCGACCGACGGCGGCGCGTACAAGTTCCTCTTCATGGCGAAGGGCGGCGGCTCCGCCAACAAGTCGTTCCTGTACCAGGAGACCAAGGCGGTCCTGAACGAGACCTCCATGATGAAGTTCCTGGAGGAGAAGATCCGTTCGCTCGGCACGGCGGCCTGCCCGCCGTACCACCTGGCGATCGTGGTCGGCGGCACGTCGGCGGAGTTCGCGCTCAAGACCGCCAAGTACGCCTCCGCGCACTACCTGGACAACCTGCCGGCCGAGGGCTCGCCGCTGGGCAACGGCTTCCGGGACCAGGAGCTGGAGGAGAAGGTCTTCGAGCTGACGCAGAAGATCGGCATCGGGGCGCAGTTCGGCGGCAAGTACTTCTGCCACGACGTCCGGGTCGTCCGCCTGCCCCGGCACGGCGCGTCCTGCCCGGTCGCGATCGCCGTGTCCTGCTCGGCCGACCGGCAGGCCGTCGCGAAGATCACCGCCGAGGGCGTCTTCCTGGAGCAGCTGGAGACCGACCCGGCGCGGTTCCTGCCGGAGACGACGGACGAACAGCTCGACGAGGCCGGCGACGTCGTCAGGATCGACCTGAACCAGCCGATGGAGGCGATCCTCGCCGAGCTGACCAAGTACCCGGTCAAGACCCGGCTCTCGCTGACCGGTCCGCTGGTCGTGGCCCGCGACATCGCGCACGCCAAGATCAAGGAGCGGCTGGACGCGGGTGAGGAGATGCCGCAGTACCTGAAGGACCACCCGGTGTACTACGCCGGTCCGGCGAAGACGCCGGAAGGGTACGCGTCCGGCTCCTTCGGCCCCACGACCGCCGGGCGGATGGACTCCTACGTCGAGCAGTTCCAGGCGGCGGGCGGCTCCAAGGTGATGCTGGCCAAGGGCAACCGGTCGAAGCAGGTCACGGACGCGTGCGCGGCGCACGGCGGGTTCTACCTCGGTTCCATCGGCGGCCCGGCGGCGCGGCTCGCCCAGGACTGCATCAAGAAGGTGGAGGTCGTGGAGTACGAGGAGCTGGGGATGGAGGCGGTCTGGAGGATCGAGGTCGAGGACTTCCCGGCGTTCGTGGTCGTCGACGACAAGGGGAACGACTTCTTCCAGGACCCGGCCCCGCAGCCCACGTTCACGAGCATTCCGGTACGGGGACCGGGGCTGGCGTAAGGGCCTGCCCGACGGGGGCGGAGCGCCGCGCCCTGCCCCCGCTCCCCCCCACTCGGCCCAGCGGCGCCCCTCCCCCGGAACAACCCGCCCGCCCCGTTCGCTGTACCCGGTATGAGCGACTACCGCATCGAGCACGACTCCATGGGCGAGGTCCGTGTCCCCGCCCACGCCAAGTGGCGGGCCCAGACCCAGCGGGCCGTGGAGAACTTCCCCGTCTCCGGGCAGCGCATCGAGCGCGCGCACATCGAGGCGCTGGCCCGGATCAAGGGCGCGGCGGCGAAGGTCAACGCCGAGCTGGGGGTGCTGGACCAGGAGATCGCGGAGGCGATCCGCTCGGCGGCGGCCGAGGTCGCCGAGGGCGCGTGGGATGAGCACTTCCCGGTGGACGTCTTCCAGACGGGCTCCGGCACCTCGTCCAACATGAACACCAACGAGGTCATCGCCACCCTCGCCACCGAGCGCCTCGGCCGGGACGTGCACCCGAACGACCACGTCAACGCCTCCCAGTCGTCCAACGACGTCTTCCCCTCCTCGATCCACATCGCCGCGACCGCCGCCGTCAGCCGGGACCTGATCCCGGCGCTGGAGCACCTCGCCGCGTCCCTCACCGCCAAGTCCGAGGAGTTCGCCGACGTCGTCAAGTCGGGGCGGACGCACCTGATGGACGCGACCCCGGTGACGCTGGGGCAGGAGTTCGGCGGGTACGCGGCCCAGGTGCGGTACGGCGTGGAGCGGCTGCGTGCCTCCCTGCCCCGGCTCGCCGAACTGCCGCTGGGCGGCACGGCGGTCGGCACCGGCATCAACACCCCGCCCGGCTTCTCCGCCGCCGTCATCGCGGAGGTGGCCCGCGCGACCGGGCTGCCGCTGACCGAGGCCCGCGACCACTTCGAGGCGCAGGGCGCCCGGGACGGCATCGTGGAGACCAGCGGGCAGCTGCGGACCATCGCGGTCGGCCTGACGAAGATCGCCAACGACCTGCGGTGGATGTCCTCCGGCCCCCGCACCGGCCTCGCCGAGATCTCGCTGCCCGACCTCCAGCCGGGGTCGTCCATCATGCCGGGCAAGGTGAACCCGGTCATCCCGGAGGCGGTGCTGATGGTCGCCGCGCAGGTGATCGGCAACGACGCCACCGTGGCGACGGCGGGCGCGGCCGGCAACTTCGAGCTGAACGTGATGCTGCCGGTCATCGCGAAGAACGTGCTGGAGTCGATCCGGCTGCTCGCCAACGTCTCCCGGCTGCTCGCCGACCGGACCGTGGACGGCGTCGTCGCCCACCGCGAGCGGGCCCGCGAGTACGCCGAGTCCTCGCCGTCCGTGGTCACGCCGCTGAACAAGTACCTCGGGTACGAGGAGGCCGCCAAGGTCGCCAAGAAGGCGCTGGCCGAGCGGAAGACGATCCGTCAGGTCGTCGTCGAGGGCGGGTACGTGGAGCGCGGCGACCTCACCGAGGAGCAGCTCGACGAGGCCCTCGATGTCCTGCGCATGACCCGCCCGTGACCGGCACGTCACGCCGGACGGCACGTGCGGGGAACGCTCCGGCCGGCGTGACGGATGCCGCAGCGCGGGTGGTCCGCGGCACCTAATATCTGTCCATGGCAGACGGTGAAGCGGTGAGCACAGCGGCACGAGGGCACGGGCCGGCGGCGTTCTGGACCCCCGGCAGCCAGATCCTGTGGCGGTACCGGGAGAACGGCGGCCCGCACCTCCACATCGCCCGCCCCGTCACCGTCGTACGCGACGACCCCGACCTGCTCGCCGTCTGGCTGGCTCCCGGCACCGAGTGCGTGAAGCCGGTGATGGCGGACGGCACGCCCCCGCACCGGGAGCCGCTGGCCTCCCGCTACACCCGGCCCCGGACCGTGGCGCACGGCCGCTGGCTCGGGACCGGGGTGCTGAAACTGGCCAGACCCGGCGAGCCCTGGTCGGTGTGGCTGTTCTGGGAGTCGGGCTGGCGGTTCAAGAACTGGTACGTGAACCTGGAGGAGCCGCTGGCCCGGTGGTCGGGGGGCGTCGACTCCGAGGACCACTTCCTGGACATCTCCGTCCACCCGGACCGCAGTTGGCACTGGCGGGACGAGGACGAGTTCGCGCAGGCCCAGCGGGACGGGCTGATGGACGCGGCGCTCGCCGCGCGGGTGCGGGAGGCCGGGCGGGCCGCGGTGGAGGTGATCCGCGCCTGGGGGCCGCCGTACTCGGAGGGCTGGGAGCACTGGCGCCCGGACCCGTCGTGGCCGGTACCGGACCTTCCGGCGGACTGGGATCGCACGCCCGCGCACGTGTCCTCATGAGACCCTTGATGTGCCCCCGGGCATGAAACGTAGGATCGTCCTCCGCAAGGGCTCGCGGTGGCAACAGGCGTGGCACACGCAGGGCTTGACCGAACGTCACCGAGGGGCGGCAGGACGTGAGCGAGGGGTACGAGGGCGACGCCGGTACGGACCGCGGCCGGCCCGGCAGCGGTCCAGGAACAGCCTCTGACCGCGCGGAAAATCCGTTCCCGGGGCGTGTGTTCCGGGTATCGGGACTTCTGCGGGACGAACTGCACGTGCGGCGCGCAGTCGCGGACGGATGGATTCGACACGCGTGACGGAGCACCCGATCTCCTTCGAGCGCCCCCAGGCGGGCGCCGACCCCACGGACCCCCGCGGGGCGCTGTTGCACACCCCGGTCCCGCCGCGGGCCCCGGACGGCGCGCCGCCGGCGCAGGACCGCTCCGGGGACACGCCGGCGCCGCCGGCCGCCGGCGGGGACGCCGCCGGCGTCTCGGAGCACGCCCAGCCGGGCGCCGAGGACCCGGCCGGACCCGACGCCCACCGGCCCCGGCCGGTCCCGGTGCCGGAGGGCGGGGCCGGTCAGCCGGCCGTCCCGGAGCGGCGCAGCGGCCGGCCCCGGCCGCCGGGGCAGCCCACGCCGATGCGGCGGGACGGGGACCGGCTGCGGTTCGTCGGCGCCGCCACCCGGCGGATCGCCCGCGGCATGGACCTCGACGAGATCGTGATGGGGCTGTGCCGGGCGACCGTGCCCACGTTCGCCGACGCGATCCTGGTCTATCTGCGCGAGCCGCTGCCGGTCGGCGACGAGCGGCCCACCGGTCCGCTGGTGCTGCGGCTGCGCCGCACCGACCGGATTCCCGCCGAGCGGGACACCGAGGGCGGGTTCATGCCGCCGGTCCAGCCGGAGCCGACCGAGCTGGACGCGGTCGGCGCGGAGCTGTGCGAGGTGCGGCCGGGCAGTGCGCTGGCGGAGGTGCTGCGCGGGGTGCGCCCGGTGTTCACGGACGCCCCGGCGGCCCGCGCCGCGCTGCCCGAACTCCTGGGCGAGGTCTCCGACTTCGCGGTGCCCGGCGGCCGTCGGGCCATCCTCGCGCCGCTGCGCGGCCGGCGCCGGGTGATCGGCGCCGCGCTGTTCCTGCGCCGCCCGGAGCGGATCGCGTTCGAGGCGGAGGACCTCCTGGTGGCGGCCCAGCTCGCCACGCACAGCGCGCTCGGCATCGACAAGGCGGTGCTGTACGGCCGTGAGGCGTACATCGCCGACGAGTTGCAGCGCACGATGCTCCCGGAGAACCTGCCGCGCTGCACCGGCGTCCGGCTGGCCTCCCGCTACCTCCCGGCCGCGGAGACCGCCCGGGTCGGCGGTGACTGGTACGACGCGATCCCGCTGCCCGGCAGCCGGGTCGCCCTGGTGGTCGGGGACGTGATGGGGCACTCCATGACGTCGGCGGCCATCATGGGCCAGCTCCGTACCACCGCGCAGACCCTGGCGGGCCTCGACCTGCCGCCGCAGGAGGTCCTGCACCACCTCGACGAGCAGGCCCAGCGGCTGGGCACCGATCGCATGGCGACCTGCCTCTACGCGGTCTACGACCCGGTGTCGCACCGCATCACCATCGCCAACGCCGGCCATCCGCCGCCCGTCCTGCTGCACCTGGGCGGCCGGGCCGAGGTGCTGCGGGTGCCGCCGGGCGCCCCGATCGGCGTCGGCGGCGTGGACTTCGAGGCGGTGGAGCTGGACGCGCCCGCCGGGGCCACCCTGCTGCTGTACACGGACGGGCTGGTGGAGTCCCGGCTGCGGGACGTGTGGACCGGCATAGAGCAGTTGCGGGAGAAGCTCGCCGCGACCGCGCAGCTGACCGGCCCGGACCACTCGCCGCCGCTGGAAGCGCTGTGCGACGAGGTGCTGGACATGCTCGGGCCGGGCGACCGGGACGACGACATCGCGCTGCTCGCCGCCCGCTTCGACGGGATCGCGCCGAGCGACGTGGCGTACTGGTACCTGGAGCCGGAGGACGCCGCGCCCGGCCGGGCCCGCCGCCTGGCCCGGCACGCGCTGGCCCGCTGGGGTCTTCAGGAGCTGACCGACTCGGTGGAGCTGCTGGTCAGCGAGGTGGTGACCAACGCGGTGCGGTACGCGACCCGGCCGGTGACCCTGCGGTTGCTGCGGACCGACGTGCTGCGCTGCGAGGTCGGCGACGACGTGCCGCAACTGCCCCGCCTGCGGCAGGCCCGCGCCACCGACGAGGGCGGTCGCGGTCTGTACCTGGTCAACCGTCTGGCCCGGCGCTGGGGCGCGACCCGGCTGAGCACGGGCAAGGTGGTCTGGTTCGAGCTGAACCACGGCTGAGCGGGCGGCGGTCCCGACGGCGCGAGGGGCGCCCGGTGTGCACCGGGCGCCCCTCGCGCCGTCGCCGTCCGTCCGCCGGTCAGCGGTCGTCGTCCAGCCAGCCGCCGCCGTCGTCGTCGCCGGTCTCCTCGCCGCTCGGCGGCGCGGAGGTCGTCTCCTCGCCCGTCGGCGGGGCCGAGGTGGTCTCCTCGCCGGTCGGCGGGGCCGAGGTGGTCTCCTCGTCCGTGGGCGGGGCCGAGGTGGTCTCCTCCTCGCTCGGCGGAGCGCTGGTCGTCTCCTCCGCGGGCGGTGACGAGGTGGTCTCGGTCGGCGGGGCCGAGGTGGTGGGCGCGACCGCCGCGCCCTGCTTGGTGTCCAGGTCGAACGTGCTGGTCTGCGTCATCACGCCGAAGGTGTACGCCGCCCAGATCCGCGCCGGGTACCCGCCGCCGTTGACGCGGTCGTTGCCGCCGGCGCCGTACAGGGGGACCTGGCCGTGGGTCTTGGCGTCCTCGCCGAACAGGCCGACGGAGGTGACGAGGGTGGGGGTGAAACCGGTGAACCAGGCCGACTTGTTGTTGTCGGAGGTGCCCGTCTTGCCCGCCACCTGCTGGCCCCCGCGCAGCGGGTTGTCCCGTACGGACTCCTGGGCCGTGCCGTCGTCGACCACGCCGGTCAGCACGCTGGTCACCGTGTCGGCGGCCTCCCGGCTGATGACCTGGCCGCCGACCGGGTCGGGCAGCTCCACCGCGCGGGAGTTGTGCTCGACGGACTTCACGACGGCCGGGGTGACCTTCTTGCCGTGGTGGTCGAGGGTGGCGTAGACGCCGGCCATCTCCAGGGGGCTCGCGCCCATGCTGCCCAGGGTCTGCGCCGGTACGGCCTCCATGCCCTCGGTGTCCATGCCGAGGTCGCCGGCGACGTCCACCACCCGGTCCATGCCGACGTCGACGCCCATCTGCGCGAAGACGGAGTTGACGGACTTGTTCATGGCGGTCTGTACGGAGATGTCGCCGTAATCGGCGTCGTCCTCGTTCTCGGGGGCGAAGCCGACCTTCACCCCGTCGTCGACGACCGGGCGCTTGCTGGTGCCGTCGTAGATCGTGTTCGCCGTGATCGGCACGCCGTCCTGCGTCTCGGCGTCCTGGTCCACGGCGGCGGCGAGGATGACCGGCTTGAAGGTGGAGGCCGGCTGGTAGTCCTCGCGGGTGGCGTTGTTGACGTAGTGCTTGAGGTAGTCCACGCCGCCGTACATCGCCACGACCGCGCCCGTCTTCGGGTCGACGGAGACCGCGCCGGCCTGGACGTCGGCGTCGACGTCGCGCGCGTCCGGGTCGAGCTTGCCGGTGAGCTGGGCCTTGACGCTCTTCTCCAGCGCGGCCTGCTTCTTCTTCTCGATGTTGAGGGTGATGGTCCAGCCGCCCGCCTCGACCATCGCGGCGGCCTGCTTGGCGTCCTCGGCGGTGCCGTCCGCGACGAGCTGCTTCTCCAGTGTGTCGTTGGCCGCGTCCACCAGGTACCCGGTCTGCCCCTGCATGCCCGCGACACCCCGGGGCTCCTCGGGCACCGGGAACTCGGCGGCCTTCCGGTCGGCGGCGCTCAGCCAGTCCTGCTCGGCCATCTTGTCCAGGACGTAGTTCCAGCGCTCCTTGGCCAGCTTCTTGCCGGTCTCGGTGGCGACCGCCCAGTCGTACTGGCTGGGCGCCTGGAGCAGCGCGGCGAGGTAGGCGCCCTGCGGGACCGTGAGGTCCTCGGCGTCGACCCGGTAGTAGGCCTGGGCGGCGGCCTGGATGCCGTAGGCGCCGCGGCCGTAGTAGCTGGTGTTCAGGTAGCCGGCGAGGATGTAGTCCTTGGACTTCTGCTGGTCCAGCTTCAGGGAGATGACCAGTTCCTTCAGCTTGCGCGTGACGGTCTGGTCCTGGGTGAGGTAGTAGTTCTTGACGTACTGCTGGGTGATGGTCGAGCCGCCCTGCGCGCCCTTGCCGGAGAGGGTGTTGAGCAGACCGCGGGCGGTGCCCTTGACGTCGACGCCGGAGTCCTCGTAGAAGGTCTTGTTCTCGGCGGCGACGAAGGCGTGCTGGACGTCCTTGGGCACCTTGGCGAGGTCGACGATCTCGCGGTTGCGGTCGCCGTCCCGGGTCAGGACCGTGCCGTCGCTGTACTTGTAGACGTTGCTCTGGAGCCGGGCGTCCGCGTTCCCCTCGGGGATCTGGATCATCATGTACAGCACGGCGAAGGCGCCCATGCCGAGCAGGCAGAGCCCGAAGAAGGTCCCGAGGATCTTCTTCCAGGTGAAGAGCCGGCGTATCCGCCCCTTGCCGTCCGCGGCCGGACGGCGGCGCTTGGGCGCGGCGCGGCGACCGCCACGCTGCCGCGCTCTTCTTTCGTCCGCTCGTCCCATGGGCCCGTCTCGCTCCGCTTCGTTCGTGTGTGCTCAGGAGTCACACAGGTTCCGTCAGCAGGTCAGCGTAGAAAGCTAGCACCGCCAGGTATGACAAAGGGTCGCCGATCCAGCCTTTTACGGACGTGACAATCAGCACCCCGTCCACTCGGAACCGACGTCCGGGAGGGGTCGGGGGTTGCCGGGACGGGGTAAAGTGATATCAGTTAGCTAGGAAACAGCAAGCGCGGAAACAGCCATCGAAGAAGACGGGGAATCATCCATGACCGCACACGAGACCCGGCGGCCCGCCGCCGACCTGCCCGACATGCCGGCCCCGCGGGTGCGGGAGTTCCAGGCCGCCAGCATCGGCGGCGGCTGGGCGCTGCTGCTCGGCCTGGCCGGACTGCTGGCCGGCGCCGGCCTGGTGGTGAGCGCCACGGCGGTGGGCGCGGCCGGCACCAAGGCCGTGCTGATCATCGGCGGCATCCTGCTCGCCGTCGCCGCGTTCCTCGCGATGTGCGGGCTGAACATGGTGGCGCCGGGCGAGGCCCGCGTCGTCCAGCTCTTCGGCCGGTACCGGGGCACCATCCGGCAGGACGGCCTGCGCTGGGTCAATCCGCTGACCTCGCGCACCAAGATCTCCACGCGGGTGCGCAACCACGAGACCGCGGTGCTGAAGGTGAACGACGCCTACGGCAACCCGATCGAGCTGGCGGCGGTCGTGGTGTGGAAGGTCGAGGACACCGCCCAGGCCACCTTCGAGGTGGACGACTACGTGGAGTTCGTCTCCACGCAGACCGAGGCCGCCGTGCGGCACATCGCCATCGAGTACCCGTACGACGCCCATGACGAGGACGCCCTCTCGCTGCGCGGCAACGCGGAGGAGATCACCGAGAAGCTCGCCGTGGAGCTGCACGCGCGCGTGGAGGCGGCCGGCGTGCAGATCGTCGAGTCCCGCTTCACGCACCTCGCGTACGCGCCCGAGATCGCCTCGGCGATGCTCCAGCGGCAGCAGGCGGGGGCGGTCGTCGCCGCGCGGCGGCAGATCGTGGACGGGGCGGTCGGGATGGTGGAGATGGCGCTGGCCCGGATCGCCCAGGAGGGCATCGTGGAGCTGGACGAGGAGCGCAAGGCGGCGATGGTCTCCAACCTGATGGTCGTGCTCTGCGGCGACCGCTCCGCCCAGCCGGTCCTGAACACGGGCACGCTCTACCAGTGACCGGAGAGCCGGAAGAGAGCGGAGCGGCGGGGGGCGGCGAGGAGGCCGTCCCGCGGCGCCGGCCGCGGGCGCGCAAGCAGGTGCTGCTGCGCCTGGACCCCGCGGTCTACGACGCGCTGGCGCGCTGGGCGGGCGACGAGCTGCGGTCCGCCAACGCGCAGATCGAGTTCCTGTTGCGCCGGTCCCTGGCGGAGGCCGGCCGGCTGCCCGGCGACACCGGCCCCCTCCCCCGGCGCGGCCGGCCACCGGCCGCCGGGCGCGGTCGCCGCGACGCCCCGGACGAGCCCCCGCCCCCCGTGACAGAACCGTGACAACCCGCCGCGACCTGCGGCGCCACCGCCCTCTGCCGCCTCTGCGCACGGCGCGTATACACACCGCGTATACACCGTGTGTAGAGTGCGCGGCATGTCCATCGGTCACACGCTGCTCGGACTCCTGGAGTCCGGGCCCCGCCACGGTTACGACCTGAAGCGAACCTTCGACGAGAAGTTCGGTCACGACCGGCCGCTCCACTACGGCCAGGTCTACTCGACCATGTCCCGGCTCCTGAAGAACGGCCTCGTGGAGGTCGACGGCATCGAGGCCGGCGGCGGCCCCGAGCGCAAGCGGTACGCCATCACCGAGGCCGGCGTCACCGACGTCGCGCGGTGGCTCGCCACGCCGGAGACGCCGGAGCCGTACCTCCAGTCCACGCTGTACACCAAGGTCGTCCTCGCCCTGCTCACCCACCGCGACGCCGCCGACCTCCTCGACGGCCAGCGCTCCGAGCACCTGCGGCACATGCGCGCCCTGACGGAGCGCAAGCGCGACGGCGACCTCGCCGACCAGCTGATCTGCGACCACGCCCTGTTCCACCTGGAGGCCGACCTGCGCTGGCTGGAACTGACCGCGGCCCGGCTCGACAAGCTCCGTCAGGTGGTGGCCCCGTGACGACCGCCCCGCCCCCCGGTTCCCTGCTCACCGCCGAGAACCTGCGCAAGGCGTACGGCCCGACCCTCGCCCTGGACGGCGCCGACTTCTCCATCCACCCCGGCGAGGTCGTCGCGGTGATGGGCCCCTCCGGCTCCGGCAAGTCGACGCTGCTGCACTGCCTCGCCGGGATCGTCCCGCCCGACTCCGGCACGATCATGTACGACGGCCAGGAGCTGTCCGCGATGAACGACGCCCGGCGCAGCGCGCTGCGGCGCTCGGAGTTCGGCTTCGTCTTCCAGTTCGGGCAGCTCGTCCCCGAGCTGACCTGTGTGGAGAACGTCGCCCTGCCGCTGCGGCTGAACGGCCGCCCCCGCAAGGAGGCCGAGCGGGCCGCGCTCGGCTGGATGGAGCGGCTGGAGGTCGACGACCTGGCGAAGAAGCGGCCGGGCGAGGTCTCCGGCGGCCAGGGGCAGCGGGTCGCCGTGGCCCGCTCGCTGGTCACCGACCCCCGGGTGCTCTTCGCCGACGAACCGACCGGCGCGCTGGACTCCCTCAACGGCGAACGGGTCATGGAGCTGTTCACCGACGCCGCCCGGTCGGCGAACGCCGCCGTCGTCCTCGTCACGCACGAGGCCCGGGTGGCCGCCTACTCCGACCGGGAGATCGTCGTACGGGACGGGAAGTCCCGGGACATGGAGCGGGTCGTATGAGCGTCGCGCAGTGGGCGCGCGATCTGGCGATGGGTGTCCGGTTCGCCCTGACCGGCGGACGCGAGGGCTGGACCCGGGCGCTGCTGACGGCCGTCGGGGTGGGCCTCGGGGTGGCGCTGCTGCTGCTGACGACGGCGATCCCGAGCGCCCTCGACGCGCGGCACGAGCGCGAGGCCGACCGCACGGACATCACCTGGATGGACAGCCCCGCGCCTCCGAAGGGCGAGGACACCCTGCTGGTCGCGGACCTCGACACGGAGTACCGCGGCCAGGAGATCCGGGGCCGCGGGATGGAGCCCGAGGGGCCCGGCGCTCCCGTGCCGCCCGGCCTGGACGCCGTCCCCGCCGTGGGCGAGATGGCCGTCTCCCCCGCGCTGCGGGAGCTGCTGGAGTCCGACTCCGGGAAGCTGCTGCGCGACCGGCTCCCGGACCGGATCACCGGCACCATCGCCGAGGAGGGCCTCGTCGGCTCGCGGGAGTTCGCCTTCGTCCGGGGCGCGGAGGGACTCGCCGCGCACCTCGGCGACTACCGCGTCACCCGGATCGACCACTTCGGCGCCTCCGACAGCGCGTCGGAGGGGCTCGACCCCGTCCTGCTGCTGCTGGTCATCGTGGTGTTCGTGGTGCTGCTGATGCCGGTCGCGGTGTTCATCGCCACGGCCGTGCGGTTCGGTGGCGAGCGGCGCGACCGGCGGCTGGCCGCGCTGCGGCTGGTCGGCGCCGACGGCCGGATGACCCGGCGGATCGCCGCCGGCGAGGCGCTGGCGGGTTCGGTGCTCGGGCTGCTCTTCGGTACGGCGTTCTTCCTCGTGGGCCGGCAGCTCGCGGGGCAGGCCGTGGTGTACGACGTCAGCGTCTTCCCGAGTTATCTCGATCCCTCGCCGCTGCTGGCCCTGCTGGTGGCGGTGGCCGTCCCCACGGCCGCGGTGCTGGTCACGCTGTTCGCGCTGCGCGGGGTGGTCATCGAGCCGCTCGGCGTGGTGCGCACGGCGCGGCCCGCGCGGCGCCGGCTGTGGTGGCGGCTGCTGCTGCCGCTGGCCGGACTGGCGATGCTCTACCCGATGATCGGTCAGGGCCGCGAGGGCGGTGACTTCAACCAGTACCTGGTCGTCGGCGGTGTCGTCCTGCTGCTGATCGGCGTGACGGCGCTGCTGCCGTGGATCGTGGAGCGGTTCGTGGCCCGGCTGGGCGCCGGCCCGGTCGCCTGGCAGCTCGCGGTCCGGCGCATCCAGGTGAACAGCGGCACCGCGGCCCGCATGGTCAACGGCGTGGCGGTGGCCGTCGCCGGGGCGGTCGCCCTGCAGATGCTGTTCGCCGGGGTGGACGACGACTACACCCGGGACACCGGCCGGGACGTCTCCCGCGCCCAGATGCAGGTGACCCTGTCGGACGGGATGCCGGCCTCCGCCACCGCCGGGTTCGCGTCCACCGCGGGCGTCGAGAAGGTCTACGCCTTCTCGGAGGGCTCGGTCGGCGACCGCCGCACGGACCCGGAGAGCTCCGAGCAGGTGACGGTCGGGGACTGCGCGGCGCTGCGCGAGGTGGTCCGGCTGGACTCCTGCGCGGACGGTGACGTCTTCGCCGTCCTCGATCCCTCCTACGAGTCGGACATCAAGGCGCTGGCCACGCCGGGACGGGTGCTGTACTTCGACCCGTCCTACGGCGACGACGAGGGCGCCCGGGTCGCCTGGACCGTGCCGGAGGGCGTCAAGAACGCCCGTGAGCGTGTCGGCCTGACCGCCAACACGACGACCGGGTTCCTGTTCACCCCGGCGGCCCTCGACGGCGAAGCGCTGGCGGGTCTGCGCACGGAGGTCTACCTCCAGCTCGACCGGTCGGTGCCGGACCACCAGGAACAGGTGCGCAACACCGCCGCGGCCGTCGACCCCCTGGCCGACGTCATGGTCTGGTCGGCCACCGAGCAGAGCGAGAAGTTCACGGCCATCCGCACCGGCCTGTTCGTCGGCGCCGCCTGTGTGCTGGCACTGATCGGGGCGAGCCTGCTGGTGACGCAGCTGGAGCAGCTCCGCGAGCGCCGCAAGCTGCTGTCGTCGCTGGTCGCCTTCGGCACCCGGCGCCGCACCCTGGGCCTGTCGGTGCTGTGGCAGACGGCGGTCCCCATCGCGGTGGGCCTGCTGCTCTCCGCGGTGGTGGGCCTGACCCTCGGCACCGTCCTGCTGAAGATGACCGGCACCCCGGTCCGGGTCGACTGGCCGAGCCTGCTGTCGATGACGGGCGTGGGCGCGGCGGTCGTCCTGGTGGTGACGCTGCTCAGCCTGCCGCCGCTGCTGAAGCTGGTACGGCCGGAGGGGCTCAGGACGGAGTAGTCCGGAGCCCCGGGTGCGCCACCCGCACGGGAAGTTCCCGTACCGCCTCCCGCAGGGAGTCCGCCAGTTGCTCGTACTCGGCGGCGCGGGCCGCGCCCGCGCGCATGGCCAGGGCGATCCGGCGGGTGGGCGCGGGCTCGGCGAAGTAGGCGGTGAGCAGGCCGGCGGCCCGGGAGGTCTCCACCCGTACCGCGGTGCGCGGCAGCAGGGTGACGCCGAGGCCGCCGGCGACGAGCTGGACCAGTGTGGACAGGCCGGCGGCCGTGGTGGTCGCCGGCACGTCCGCGCGTCCGGCCTCCCGGCAGATGTCCAGGGCCTGGTCGCGCAGGCAGTGGCCCTCGTCGAGCAGCAGCAGGTTGAGCGAGCGCAGCGCCGAGCGCGGGATGCCCTCCAGGCCGCCGAGGCGGTGCCCGAGCGGCGTGACGAGCACGAAGTCCTCGTCGAAGAGCGGGAGTTCGGTGACGCCGGGCATACCGAGCGGCACGGCGAGCAGCAGCAGGTCCAGGCGGCCGGAGGTGAGCCCGTCCAGCAGGCTCGCGGTCTGCTCCTCGTGCACCTGGAGGTCGAGTTCCGGGTGGCGCTCGTGCACCAGGCGCAGCACGGTCGGCAGCACGTACGGCGCGACGGTCGGGATGACGCCCAGGCGCAGGGCGCCGGTGAACGGGGCGCGCAGCGCCGCCGCCTCCTCGGTCAGCGCGCCGATCTCGGTGAGGACCGCCTTGGCCCGGACCAGGAGCCGTTCCCCCTCCGGAGTGAGCAGCACTCTGCGCGTCGTACGCTCGACGAGGGTGACACCGAGTGACTCCTCCAGGGCGGAGACGGCGCCCGACAGCGCGGGCTGGCTCATGCCGATCGCCGCGGCGGCATCGCGGAAGTGCAGATGCTCGGCGACCGCGGCGAACGCGCGGAGCTGGGAGAGGCTGGGTTGCCTGGGCTTATTACCGGCCGTACTGATAACTACCTCCGATCGACGCGACCGAGTGTAGCTATTTCCGTAATCAATGCACCCTGTGCCACCATCAGAACCGTCCAACCCATGGGAAACGTCTGCAAAATGGGCGTTTCTTCGCTGCAAGGAGAGCGCGTGCTCACTGTCGGTGACAAGTTCCCCGAGTTCGAACTGACCGCCTGCGTCTCGCTGGAGAAGGGCAAGGAGTTCGAGACGATCAACCACAAGACCTACGAGGGCAAGTGGAAGATCGTGTTCGCCTGGCCCAAGGACTTCACCTTCGTGTGCCCGACCGAGATCGCGGCCTTCGGCAAGCTGAACGACGAGTTCGCCGACCGCGACGCCCAGATCCTCGGGTTCTCCGGTGACTCGGAGTTCGTGCACCACGCCTGGCGCAAGGACCACCCGGACCTGACCGACCTGCCGTTCCCGATGATGGCCGACTCCAAGCACGAGCTGATGCGCGCGCTCGGCATCGAGGGCGAGGACGGCTTCGCGCAGCGCGCGGTCTTCATCGTGGACCAGAACAACGAGATCCAGTTCACCATGGTGACCGCCGGCTCCGTCGGCCGTAACCCCAAGGAGGTCCTGCGGGTCCTGGACGCCCTGCAGACCGACGAGCTCTGCCCGTGCAACTGGAGCAAGGGCGACGAGACCCTGGACCCGGTCGCGCTGCTGTCGGGGGAGTGAGCTGACATGTCCCTCGACTCCCTGAAGTCCGCCATACCGGACTACGCCAAGGACCTGAAGCTCAACCTGGGCTCGGTCATCGGCAACTCCGACCTCCCGGCGCAGCAGCTGTGGGGCACCGTGCTGGCGACCGCCATCGCCTCGCGCTCCCCGATCGTGCTGCGCGAGCTGGAGCCGGAGGCGAAGGCGAACCTGTCGCCGGAGGCGTACACGGCCGCCAAGTCGGCCGCCGCCGTCATGGCGATGAACAACGTCTTCTACCGCACCCGGCACCTGCTGTCGGACCACGAGTACGGCACCCTGCGCGCCGGGCTGCGGATGAACGTCATCGGCAACCCGGGCGTCGACAAGGTCGACTTCGAGCTGTGGTCCTTCGCGGTCTCCGCGATCAACGGCTGCGGCATGTGCCTCGACTCGCACGAGCAGGTGCTCCGCAAGGCCGGCCTGGACCGGGAGACCGTCCAGGAGGCGTTCAAGATCGCGGCCGTGATCCAGGCCGTGGGCGTCACGCTGGACGCCGAGGCGGTCCTCGCCGAGTAGCACCCCGCGCACGGCGCGACGACGGGCCCCGTCCACCTTCCGGTGGGCGGGGCCCGTCGTCGTGCCGTCACGCGGAGGCCGGGTCCTGGTCCGGCGGGGGCGGGGGCGGCGGCTCCGCCGCGGGGGCCGCGTCCGTCGACGTCGCCCCGTGCGGCTTCGGCGTGCCGCGCAGTGCGGACTCGCGGGAGTACGCCCGCAGATAGCCGACGACCGTGTTGGTCACCGCGACCAGCGGTACGGCGACCACCGCGCCGCCGATGCCGGCCACCAGCCCGCCCGCGGCGACCGCGAGGACCACCGCGAGCGGGTGGACGCGGACCGCGCGGCCCAGGATGAACGGCTGGAGGATGTGCCCCTCGATCTGCTGCACCGCCAGCACCACCACGAGGGTCATCACGGCGGTGAACACGCCCTGGGTGACCAGCGCGACGACGACCGCGAGCGCCCCCGACACCACGGCGCCGACCAGCGGGACGAACGCGAACAGGAAGATGAACACGGCCAGCGGCACGGCCATCGGCACATCGAGGAAGTAGATGCCGAGGCCGATGAAGACGGCGTCGATGAAGGCCACTATCACCGTGCCGCGCACATACGCGGTCAGCGTCCGCCAGGCCCGCGGTCCGGCGCCGGCCACGCCCGGGCGGGCGGCGGCCGGGACCAGCTTCAGCGTCCACTCCCAGATCCGCTTGCCGTCGTAGAGCAGGAACAGGGTGGAGAAGACGGCCAGCAGGATGCCGGTGAGGGTCTCGACGACGACGGTCACGCCCTCCAGCCCCGCGGAGGTGATCTGGTCGGTGTTGGCGCCGACCGCCTCCCGGAGGTTCTTGGCGATCTCGTTGATCTGCTTGTCGGTGACGTGGAACGGGCTGTCGAGCAGCCAGCGGCGCAGCTCGTCGATGCCGTCCTGGACCTGGTCGGAGAGGTTGTCGATGTTCTCCATGACCTGCCAGGTGACGAACCAGCCGATCAGGCCCATCACCACGAACCCGCCGAACGCGGTGAGCGCCGTCGCCACCCCGCGCGGCACCCCGCGCCGCCGCAGCCGCGCCACCGTCGGCTGGAGCAGCGCGGTGATCAGCAGCGCGATGACGAAGGCCAGCACGACGAGTTGGACGGCGCTGATCACCTTCATCAGCACCCACACGGTCCCGGCGAGCACCAGCAGCCGCCAGCCCGCCTCGGCGGCGACCCGGACGCCCCACGGCACGGCCTGGGCGGGGTCGGGCCGGGAGTACGCCGCGGGCGGGTGGTCCGGTGGCGGCGGCAGCGGGTCGTAGGACCGCGGCCGGTCGGACTCGGCGGCCTCCTCCCGCTCCGCCTCGGCACGGCGCTGCTCCAGCGTCCGGCTCATGTGGGTCAGCCCGGAGCCGAGCCGGCCGATCCACCCTGGCACTCGCGACATGGATGTCCCTCTTCCCCCGTCTCTCCTCAGCACTCCCCCTGGAGCCGTCGCTGTCGACCGTACAGGGCGGGCACGCGAAAGCCCCTCACCGCAGGAGGGCGAGGGGCTGTACGGGGTTGAGCGCGGGGGCTCAGTACCAGTGGTTGGCCTGCCAGAAGGTCCAGGCCTCGCACGGGCTGCCGTAGCGCCCGTCCATGTAGCTCAGGCCCCACTTGATCTGGGTGGCCGGGTTGGTCTGCCAGTCGGAGCCGGCCGAGGAGTACTTGGAGGCGGGCAGCGCCTGGAAGAGGCCGTAGGCACCCGAGGAGGCGTTGACCGCCTGGTAGTTCCAGCTCGACTCGTGGTTCACGATGTTGCTGAAGCACTGGAACTGGGCGCTCGGCACCATCTGGCGTGCCATCGCCTGGATCTCGGCGACGCTGTAGGAGCTCTGGACGGAGAAGCTGGCGGCGTCGCGGGTGGCGCTGCGGCTGGCCTCCGCTTCCTTCGCCTCGCGCTCGGCGGCCTCCCGCTCGGCCTTCTTCCTGGCCGCCTCGTCGGCTTCCTTCTTCTTGGCGACCGCGGTCCGGGCGGCGGCCTTGCGCGCCGCTTCCTCGGCCTCCTTCTTGGCGCCCGCGTCCGCGGCGATGGCCTGAGCGTCGGCCTGCTGCGTCAGGGACGCGGTCTGCACCACGGCCTGCTGTCCCGCGGGGATGTCCGCGAGGAGCGTGGTGCCAGCGGCCGTCGCTTCGGCGTCGTTGTTCTGCGCGGTGCTGCCCGAGGCAACTCCGACGACGCTTCCGACGGCGGTGACCGCGGTGGCCGAGGCCACTGCGAATCCCCGGACCGAGATCCGGCTCACACGGTTTCCTTCCAGCATCGCCCGCTTCGGTGACCCTCGCGGACGCGATCGTGCCCCTGGCACTGGCCTCCCCAACTTCGGGGTCACGGGAGGCGCGGGCCCGGTGGGCAACTCCCGGTGCGGGAGCGCCGCGTGGTGCTCGGGCGGCATACGACGTGTCTATGGAGTTGGCACTGGTGCTTCTGGTTGTCCGTACCGCTGGGGGTACAGGTGTGTCGTATGCGGGGCCTGACAGGAAGGAGACTCTGCCGTACCCGGACGGCGCGAGGCAATCTTGAGTTGCGTGTGAAAGCTCACATGCCGTTTGGGGCCGTCGGATGACGGAAACTCCCGCACGCGAAGGCGCCGCCCGGCTAGGCTCTTGGCCTTTTCGCCGGACGGCGCCCGGGGGCGGTCTCCTCAGATGCGGCCGTCCTCCAGCATTTCGGTCACCAGCGCCGCGATCTGGGACCGCTCGGAGCGGGTCAGCGTGACGTGGGCGAAGAGCGGATGCCCCTTCAGCTTCTCGACCACGGCGACGACTCCGTCGTAGCGGCCGACGCGGAGGTTGTCCCGCTGGGCCACGTCGTGGGTGAGGACGACCCGGGAGTCGGCGCCGATCCGGGAGAGGACCGTCAGCAGGACGTTGCGCTCCAGGGACTGGGCCTCGTCGACGATGACGAACGCGTCGTGCAGCGACCGGCCGCGGATGTGGGTGAGCGGCAGCACCTCCAGCATGCCGCGCGCGGTCACCTCCTCGATGACCTCGCGGCTGGTGACCGCCGAGAGGGTGTCGAAGACGGCCTGCGCCCAGGGGCTCATCTTCTCGGCCTCGGTGCCGGGCAGATAGCCCAGTTCCTGGCCGCCGACCGCGTACAGCGGCCGGAAGACCATCACCTTCTGGTGCTGCCGGCGCTCCAGCACCGCTTCCAGGCCCGCGCAGAGCGCCAGCGCCGACTTGCCGGTGCCGGCCCGGCCGCCCATCGACACGATCCCGATGTCGGGGTCGAGCAGCAGGTCGAGCGCGATGCGCTGCTCGGCGCTGCGGCCCTTGATGCCGAACGCCTCCCGGTCGCCGCGGACCAGCCGGACGGTGCCGTCGGCGGCGACCCGGCCCAGTGCCTTGCCGCGCTCCGACTGGATCGTCAGGCCGGTGTGCACGGGCAGCCCGGCGGCCTCGGGCACGTGCACGTGCCCTTCCTCGAAGAGGACGTCCACCTGCTCGCCGGGCAGGGTCAGTTCGCTCATGCCGGTCCAGCCGGAGGAGTCCGTGATGGCCAGTTCGGCCCGGTACTCCTCGGCGAGCAGGCCGACGGAGGACGCCTTGATCCTGAGCGGGAGGTCCTTCGACACGACGGTGACGTCGAACCCCTCGGCCTGCAGGTTGCGGGCGACCGCGAGGATGCGGGAGTCGTTGTCCCCCAGCCGGTAGCCGCTGGGCAGCACGCTGGGGTCCGAGTGGTTCAGCTCGACCCGCAGGGTCCCTCCCAGCTCTCCGGTCGGGATGGGGGCGTCCAGGCGGCCGTGCCGGACCCGGCAGTCGTCGAGCAGGCGCAGGGCCTGCCGGGCGAAGTAGCCGAGTTCGGGATGGTTCCGCTTGGCCTCCAGCTCCGTGACCACGACGATGGGGAGCACGACCTCGTGCTCGTCGAAGCGGCTGAGGGCGTTGGGATCGGCCAGCAGGACGCTGGTGTCGAGAACGTAGGTGCGCCGGTCAGGCTTGGGGCGCTTTGCGCTGGTCACCACGGAAGGACGTACCCCCTCGGAAGAGGTCGGGGAGCGACGGAGTGGGGCTGGACCGGTCGACGGCCGCGATGCACGCACCGCACGGGCCGGGGACCGGCCCTCCACTGCTGCCGTGCCGTGACCGCACGGTCGGGCTGGTGCAAAGGACCTCCCGGGCGGACGGCCCCGTGCCGCCCGCTGAGATCCGACACCCGTGGTTCGGGCGTCGGCCTGGTTGCTTTATGCCCTTCCCGGAGCGCGGCCATGCCCCGGCATATGACGGCGGGCTGATGAACTGTTCGTTACGCCCGTTCCGCCCGGTGGCGGGTGGGTCCGCGGGGGCGGTCGCCGCGCCCGCGCGGGCAGCGGCCCGGTCCGGCCACACAGAAAAAACGGGCCGGTCCGTGGGGGGGAGACGGACCGGCCCGAGGGGGGGTTTCCACCATAACCCTTCGTGAGGGCAAGTGGGCACATCGGCGCGGAACAACTACTCTCCGGATTCGTCCGGCGACGCCGCGCAGGCCCACGGAGCCTCGATTCACATGGGGATCATGGCCGGATCACAGCACGATCCCATGGGAAACGGGTGACCGGAGAGGTGATCCGCAGGGCCCGGCGCACTTCGGGCTCCGTTCCGGTGAAGTGCCCCCGCTTCCCCCGGCCGGGGGACGCCACCGGCGAACGCGCACTTGACCCGGCACCGCGCAGCCCCCTCCACTGCGCGGTGCCACCCACGTGGCTTTGCTCACGCGAATCGGATTGGTCCGAACTTACGCGATCCGGCGGGGTGCGATCGAGTCGCGGGAGCCGGGGCGGGATAACGATGTGGACACCCCATGGAACTCCCGGAGGTGCCCCGGAGACCCCGGACGGAGCAACCTGAGCAAATACCAGCAAATGGGATCTATGGGGTGTCTAAGGCGCGGTGGAGGGCTTGCGGGCGTCGAAGAGGTGCCGGGTGCTGTGGGCGACGAAGGGACCCTCGTCCGCGATCCGCCGGTGCAGGGCGCGCAGCCGGGGCTCGTACGCCTCGACCGTGAATCCCGGGACCATCCACACGACCTTGCGCAGGAAGTGGACGACGGCTCCGATGTCGTGGAACTCCATCCGCAGCCGCTGTGCGCGCAGTTCCACGACCTCCAGCCCGGCGGCCTCCGCGGCGGCCCGCTCGTCCTCCGGGTGCCGGGCGCGGCGGACGGATTCCGGTTGCGGTCCCAGGAAGTACTCGACCAGTTCGAAGACGCTGGCGGGTCCCACGTGCTGGGCGAAGTAGGTGCCCCCGGGCGCCAGCACCCGGGCGGTCTCCGCCCAGTGCGGCCTGACGGGGTGCCGGCTGACGACCAGGTCGAAGGCGCCGTCCGCGAAGGGCAGCGGCGCGTCCTCCGGTACGGCGACGACGGCGACGCCGCGCGGGCGCAGCAGGGCGGCGGCCCTGGCGGTGTTCGGCGGCCAGCCCTCGGTGGCGACGGTGAGCCGGGGCGTACGGGGGGCCGCGCCGAGCGCGTGGTCCAGGACCTCGCCACCGCCGGTCTGGAGGTCGAGGGCGGTGCCGGCGCCGGCCAGGCGGCCGGACAGGGACCGGGCGTAGCGCCAGGAGGGCCGTTCCTCGGTGGCCCGGCCCTCGAACCAGGAGAAGTCCCAGCCCTCGGTGGGGACGGCGACGGCCTCCGCGACCAGGTCCTCGAAGGCGCGGTGGGCAGGGGGGACGGTCATGGACGCCGGTCTTTCACTGGGTCGGGCGGGCGGGGCTTCAGGCGATCAGGGGGCCGACCTTCTCCGCGGTGAAGCGGACGAAGCCCTCGGGGTCGGGTTCGTCGGCGGTGGGCTGGAGGATCACCGTGCCGGCGCCGGCCGCGGCGAGGCGTTCGACGGCGTCCGCGACCGCGCCCGCGTCACCGGCGACGCCCAGGCCCGGTACGGAGTCCAGCTTCTCGGCGGCCAGTTCGGCGCGCAGCCGGTCGGCCGCGCCGGGGCCGGTGGCGGTGAGGAGGTGGACGACGACCTCGTGCCGGCCGGTCCGGCCCGCCGCCGACCGGCCCTCGTCGATGAGCCGGCGGGCCGCGCGGACCCCGTCGGGCGGGGTGGCGCAGGTGAGCACCGTGCCGTCGGCGGCCTCGCCGGACAGCCGCAGGGTCCGCGGGCCGGTGGCGCCGGCGAACACCTCGGCGGTGCCGTGCGGCGGCCAGTCCAGGGCGACGTCGTCGAGACGGACGTAACGGCCCTCGGTGGTGACCCGTTCGCCGCGCAGCAGTGCCCGCAGGGCGGTCAGGTACTCCCGCAGCAGCGTCAGCGGGGACCCGGCCCGCGCGCCGACCTGGCCCATCCAGTCCTGCACGCCGTGGCCCACGGCGAGGACGGTGCGGTCGGGGAACATCCGGTGCAGACCGGCGGTCTCCATGGCGGTGAGGGCGACGTTGCGCAGGGGCACGGGGAGCAGGCCGACGCCGATCCGGACCCGCTCGGTCCAGGCGAGGGCGGCGGCCGCGGTGGAGATGCCGCCCTCACGGAAGCAGTCCTCCCACAGCCACAGTTCGTCGAGGCCCGCCTCGTCGGCGGTCCGGGCCACGGCGCGCAGCCGCTCCGGGGCGAGTTGGGGCCGGAACACGGCGCCGAGTGTGGTCATGGTGCCCTTCCTACCCGGGTGCGGGGCCGTCGTACAACGGCATTTCGGTCCGGGGCGGAGGGGGCGGGCGGAAAAGGGCGCGTCCGGACGGGCGGCCGTGGCACGCTGACGGGTCGGCAGCCGGACCGTCCCCCGCTCCCCCGCCCTGGAGGGCCGCAGTGATCCCAGCCCGTCCCGCCCCCCTGCTGGACCAGTCCGACTCCGCCCGGGCACGGCCGGCCGACGCCGAGCGCGTCGGGGAGCCGGTCCCGGACCGCTGGCCGGTACGGCGGCGGACGGACGGGCCGGGGGCGCGGGCGGGGTTCCTCGCGGGCGCCGGGGCGTGGGGGCGGGACGCGGCGGCGCTCGTCCGGGTCGGGCACCGCGGGTATCCGTACGGCGGCGATCCGGAGGAGCCGTTCCCCGACGTCGTGTGGCGGGCCGGCCGGGAGGTGCCGCACCTCGGGGCGGAGATCGCCCTGCTGCGAGACCTGTACCGCGCGGACGCCGGGCGGGGGGCGCGGTGACCGGGCGGCGGCGGTGGCGGGACGGGCACGGCACGCTGCTCGTGCCGGGGGCGGAGGGGCAGGCGGAGGCGCGGGTGCCGCTGGAGTTCGCGGTGTCCTACCGGGCGCGGACCCGGGGGCTGCTGGGGCGGACGTCCGTCGACGGGGCGTTGCTGCTGTCACCGGCCGGGTCGGTGCACACCTTCGGGATGCGGATGCCGATCGACGTGGCCTATCTGGACCGGCGGTGCACCGTCCTGGCGGTGACCACGATGGTGCCGGGGCGGCTGGGCCTGCCCCGGCTGCGGTCCCGGCACGTCCTGGAGGCGGCGGCCGGGGCGATGGCCGGGTGGGGGGTGCGGGCGGGTGCCCGGGTGGAGATCATCCCCGGCTGATGCGGACGACCGCCGTGCCGTCCCCGGTGGCGGCGAGGTGCAGGGCGACGGTGCCGGGGGCGGCGGTGGGGGCGGGTGCGCCGGGGCCGCAGCCGCCGCTGCTGCCGCCGGCGGAGAGGACGGCCCAGCAGGCCGAGCCGGGGCCGGTGGCGCTGCCGCGGGTATGGCCGTCGCCCGAGACCAGCCGGTAGCCGACGGCGGCCCGGCCGGCCTCGGTCACCGTCAGCCCGGCCCGGCCCTCCGGCCCCGCGAAGGCGATGTCCACGGGGGCGGCGACGGTGACCTCGCAGTCGGCGTCGGCGCAGGCGCGCAGGCCGCGTGCGTCGGCGGTGGCCGGCGGCGGGGGTGTGGCCGGGGCCGAGGTGCGGGGGGTGGCCGGGGCCGAGGTGCGGGGAGTGGCCGGGGCCGAGGTGCGGGGAGGCGCCGGGGCCGGGCCGCCGCAGCCGGCCAGGGCGAGGAGGGCGAGGGCCGCCAGGGCGGGTCCGGGCGCCCGGTGCCGTGCCACGGGTCAGCTCCCGGAGCGCGGGAAGGAGACCTCCACCCGGCGGTTCTTCTTGCGGCCGGCCTCGGTGGAGTTGTCGGCGATCGGGTACTGCTCGCCGTAGCCGCGTACCTCGTAGGTGATGCCGGCGTCGTTCAGCGCCTGGGAGAGGACGTCGTGCACGGCGTTGGCGCGCTTCTTGGAGAGAACGTCTCCGTGGGCGGCGGAGCCGAGGTCGTCGGTGAAGCCGAAGACGCGGATGCGGGTGGCGTTCTGCGCCTTGATCTCCTCGGCGATACCGGCGATGCGGGACGTGGCCTCGCCGCCGAGTCTCGCGCTGTCCTTGCCGAACAGCACCTCGGCCTGGAGCGCGAACTTCACGTCCACGTTGGTGTCCTCGCGCCGCTCGTCCCCGCTCTGGTCCTCGACGACCGACTTGATGTCCAGCACCTTGGGCCGGGCGAGGGTGGCCCCTTCGGGCAGCTTCAGATCCGGGTCGTTGGGGTCCACCTCGGTCGGCGGGGAGGCGGTCGCCTCGGTGCCGGGCGGGACGCTGGGGGCGTCGTCGGCCTGGGCGGGGAGGGCGGGGGTGAGGAGGAGGACGGAGGCGGTGAGGAGCACGGTGAGGCGTGTGGGTGTCATGGGCTGCCTCACCCGGAGATCGCGATGGTGTCGGCCGAGAACATGGGCAGCTGGAAGGTGACCTCGCCGGTGTCCGCGGGCGGCGCGGGGAACTGCATGAAGACGGGGACCGACTCGCCGGGCTTCAGCGCCGGGAAGTTGGTCGTCGTCAGCGGCCGTCCGTCGGTGTCGCGCAGGACGTAGTACCGCTTCTTCCCCTTGGAGTCGACCAGGGCGGCACCGCCGAGGGAGCTTCCGTTCCGGATGATCTCCGTCTCGTTGCCGCTCAACTGGGCCGGCACATTGGTGGTCTCGTCGCCGTCGTTCTTCAGGGCGCCGCTGACGGTGACGAAGCCGCCCGCGTCGCGTTCCGCGGAGGTGAGGCTGAGCAGCAGGCCGTCCGGGCCCTTCAGCTCCGCCAGGGGGGTACCCGGCTTGTTCTCCTGGGTGCTCGGCTCGGAGCCGGCGGCGGACGAGGACGAGGACGAGGCCCCGGGCTTGTCGTCGTCACCGCCTCCTCCGCAGCCGGCCACCCCGACGGCCAGGCCGGCCACGACGGTCAGCGCGACCATCCCTCTGCGGGCCCTTGTGGCGAGTCGCACGCTCATGCCTTTGCTTCCTTCGTCCCTCGTCGTTCGCTGTCAGTCGGCCAGATGGACGTCGAAGAGATCCCGGGGATCCGGCAGTACCTCAAGGTCCTCGGGATCCAGCTCCCAGTCCTCACCCTCGCAGTCGAGCGGCGGAAGCTCGTCGTCCCCCGCGTCCGCGCCGGGGAGTTCGAAGGTGCAGCGCGGCTCGATCACCGCTGTCGCGGATGCCTGGGACCTCATGCTCTCCGTCCCGGGGACGATGGACTCGCCGACGGTGTCCTCGGTCTCGACCTCCACGGTGAAGCCCAGGGGGCCGTCCGGGCGGCAGGCCAGCACGTCCGCGTCGTTGCGCGCCGCCAGTTCCTCCGCGCGACGGCACGAGGGCGCGAGCCCCGCGGTGGTGCCGTCGAAGATGGCCCGCCAGGTGTCGGGGTCCAGGACGTTCTCCGTCCAGAGGTCCGCGAGCTGGTCCCGGCTGTCCTGGGCCGCTGCCAGCGCTGCCGCGTCGGCGGCGGTCTGCGCGCCGTTGCGGTTGGCCGCCGCCTGTCCGACCGCGAGGTAGGCGAGCGCAAGAAAAAGCAGGCCTCCTACCACCGTGAGGTAGATGGGGAAGGCCTGCCCCGCGTCGCCATGGGCACGACGCGGCATCAGCCGCCGGTGACCTCGGTGATCTTGTCCCTGATGGCGTTGTAGATGGTCTGCCCGATGTCCGTTCCCGTGATCGCCAGCACGATCGCCACCACCACCGCGATGATGCCCAGGTACTCCACCGCCGTCTGGCCCCGGTCGTCGCGGGTGGCGCGGGTGCGGAGGTACGCGGCGGTGGTGTGCAGCCAGTTGCCCATGGTGTTCCCCTTCGCGGTGACCGGTGCCGGTGGCGGCACCGTACGGGGGCAGGAGCCGTCCCGCCGAGGGCCCCAGGGCCCAAAGCCGGGCCCAAAGGCGGGGGCTCACCGCGCGTCACCCCGGCGGCCCAGCCACGCGGCGGTCGCCTCGGCGCGGCTGGCGCAGTGCAGCTTGGCGAAGATGCGGTTGATGTGGTTCTTGACCGTCTTCTCGCTGATGAAGCAGGCGCCGGCGATCTGCTGGTTGGTCATGCCGGACGCGATGAGGTCCATGATCTCCGCCTCCCTGGCGCTCAGAGGGAACCCCGGTCTGCTACCGGACGACTGTCCCACATCTGGTTGCATTAGCGAAAGGTTTTCCGCGAAACCGCGTGAACTCGCCCGCGTCGGCGCTGTATCCGGTGCGGCACGCCCGGCATCATCGTATGCATTCGCACTTCTGAGCTGCTGAAGGACCGCTCCCGCCGCCGTAGGCGAGAAGTGCGTGCGGCGCGCCCCGGTGTCCCGTACGGCGGTGATCAGCTGGTCGGCGGTGAACTCGCCGTGGACCAGATAGCCCTCCGCGCCCCGGCGCAGCGCCTCCCGTACCGTCTCCGGCTCCCCGCTGTACGTCAGCATCATCACCGGGGCGATCCGCGCCAGGTACGGCAGCGCCGCCAGGCCGTCGACGCCGGGCATGCGGACGTCGAGGAGGACGACGTCGGGCCGGTGCCGGTCGGCGGCCTCGCAGGCCTGGCGGCCGTCGGCGGCCTCGGCGACCACCGTGATGTCGGCGCGGCCGGAGAGCAGGGCGGTCAGGCCGGCCCGGACGACCGGGTTGTCGTCGGCGACCAGCACCCGCACGGCGGCGGGGGGGCGCGGGGCGGGTGGGTGGAGCGTCATGAGGCCATCTCCTCGGCCGGGGGCACCGGTCGGGCCGGTCGGGGGGTCAGGGCGGCCAGCGGCAGGTCGAGGCGGACCTCGGTGCCCGGCGCGCGTCCGGTGCCGCCGACGCTCAGGCGGGCGCCGATCGAGGCGGCCCGCTCGGCCATGCCGAGGAGACCGAAGTGCCCCGCGGCCCGGAGCCGTTCGAGGTCGGCCGGTCCGGGCAGGCCGGGGCCGTCGTCGCGGACGGTGATGCGGAGGTGGCCGTCGTGGACGCCGGCCCGGACGTCGATCCGGGTCGGCGCGGCGTGCCGGTGGGCGTTGTCCATGGCCTCCGCGGCGATGGTGAGGAGCTGCCGGGCCACGGCGGGCGCCACCGGGGGGACGGCGTGGTCGCCGGTGGGCCGGTAGACGCAGGGTGTGCCGGTGCGGGCGGCGAAGTCACGGGTGCGGGCGGCCAGTTCGACGAGCACGTCGGTGCCGTGGCCCGGGTCGGTCTCGCGGCGCAGGTCGGCGAGGAGGTCCCGGGACTCGGCGGCGGCCCGGCGGGCGGACCGGGCGACCAGCTCCGCCTGGCGCCGGACGAGGACCGGGTCGACCCGGTCGGCGGCGGCCGACGCGGCGAGGCCGTCGGCGGCCAGGGCGACGCCGTGCAGGGTCTTGGCGACGGAGTCGTGCAGATCGCGGGCGAGCCGGGCGCGTTCGGCGGCGACCGCCTCGGTGACGGCCAGCCGGGCCCGTACGGCCGTCAGGGCCTCGGTGGCGGAGCCGAAGCGGAGCATCAGGCCCCGCAGGCTGGAGCCGACGGCGCCGGCGGCGACGCAGAGGCCGGGCAGGAGCAGCGACTGGGCGACGCCGGGCGAGGAGTCCCGGTCCGTGGCGTGCGCCAGCAGCAGGATCAGGCCCTGGAGGGAGGCGAAGACGGCGGCGCCGCGCCAGCCGTAGACCAGGCCGGCCAGCAGCGGGGTGCAGACGCCGACGTAGGCGAGGGTGGTGTCCGGGCCGGCCGAGACCAGGAGCAGGGCGCCGAAGAGGGTGTCCGCGGCCAGCAGGGTGGGGTGGCGCAGGAGGAGCGGGCCGAAGCGCTCCCAGTCGCGGAAGAGGACGTAGGACCCCATGAAGGTGACGACGACGGCCGCGCCGACCAGCCGGGCGCCGGTGCCGGGGCTGGCGCCCAGCAGCGCGGCGGGGGCGGCCAGGGCGATCATCGCCAGCCGGAAGCCGAAGACCTGGCGGCACAGCGCCTGGAGGGCGTTCACCTGGAGGCCGAGCGCGGGGGGCGTCTCCTCGGCGGGGGCGTCCGGGGCGGCGGACCCGGCGGACGCCCCCGCCTCCCGCCCGCGCGCCCGCCGCGACAGCGCCCCGCCCCGGCGCCGGCCGGTCGTCTCCATGAACGTCACCCGCCCCGCCTACTCACCGGTGATCGAACCGAAGTCGGTGCCGGAGCCGAGGATCAGTCCGGCGCCGAGCAGGATCATCGTGGCCGGGACCATGAAGGTGGTGATCATCATGGTGGCTTTGGGGACCGCGCGGGCGGCCTTGCGGCGGGCGTTCTGCGCGTCGGTGCGGCGCATGTCCTTGGCGAGGGAGACCAGGGTGTCGACGATGGGGGCGCCCAGTTCCTCGCCCTGCTGGAGGGCGGTGACGAACATCGCGACCTGCTCGGAGTCGTTGCGCCGCCGCAGCTCCGCGAAGGCCTGCCGGCGGCTCATGCCGAGGTCCATCTGGCGCAGTGTGATGCGCAGTTCGTCGGCCCAGGGACCCTCGTAGCGGGTCGCGACCCGGTCCAGGGCCTGGCGGAAGCCGAGGCCGGCGCTGACGACGACCGCGAGGACGTCCAGGAAGTCGGGCAGGGTGCGCTCGATGACGTCCTTGCGGACGCGGATCGCGGACCAGATGCCGACCTCGGTCCAGAACGCGCCGAAGGCCAGCAGGAGCAGGGCGACCAGGTACTGGCCGCGGAGGAGGAAGACCAGGAAGCCGACGGCGCCGAGGAAGCCGTAGACCGCGCGGCGGGCGGCGTAGCGGTCGATGGTCAGGCCGCCGGGGTTGCCCGCGAGGTCGATCCGGCGGCGGTACCTGGCGACCAGGGAGGGCCCCATGAGCCGCAGGACGGCGGGGGCGTACCGCATGCCCAGGCGGTCGACGACGGAGTCGACGGCGCCGGTGCGGGTGGCGCCGATCTCCAGGGCGAGGGCGAGGTCGCCGGGGAGTTTGACGTCCGCGCGGTACATGCGGACGCCGGCGAAGACGCCCCAGACGGCCAGGCCCATGAGGGCGGCGAGCAGCAGTGCCATGTCAGGACCTCCCTAGACGTCGATGCGGGACAGGCGGCGGATGAGGACGAAGCCGACGGTGTAGAGGCCGAAGGCGACGAGGACCGCGATCTGCCCGGCCGGGGAGCCGGTCATGCGTTCCAGGGCGCCGTCCTTCACGCCGTTCATCAGGAAGAGCGAGCCGACGCCGAGCACCGGGACGGCGTACGAGGTCATGTTGACCTGGGAGAGCTGGGTGCGGACCTCGCGGCGGGTCTCCTTGCGTTCCTCCAGGGTCTCCGTGAGGTTGCGCAGGGCGCTGACCACCTGGCCGCCGGCCCGGTTGGAGAGGACCAGGGTGGTGACGAGGACGACGAGTTCGCGGGAGGGGAGGCGGTCGGCGAGTTCGCCGAGGGCGTCGTCCATGGAGGCGCCGACGGCGAGCTGGTTGGCCACCTTGCCGAGTTCCTCGCCGGCCGGGGCCTCCAGTTCCTCCGCGGCCATGCCTATGGCGGTGCGCAGGGCGAGTCCGGCCTGGGTGGCGTTGGCGAGGATGCGGGCGAGTTCGGGGAGCTGGTTGATGAACCGCTCGATGCGTTTCTGGCGCTGCCAGGCGAGGAACTGCACGGCCGCCCAGATCCCCAGCAGCCCGGCGAGCGGGCCGAAGAAGGGCGCGAGGGCGGCCTGCCCGATCAGCCAGAGCCCGGCGACGGCGACGGCGAGGCAGGCGGTGAACTCGCCCGGGGTGACGTCCAGGCCGGTGGCGGCGAGCCGGAGTTCCAGGGCGCGGCCGAGGCGGGTGCGGCGCAGCCGGCGGTCCAGGCCGGGGAAGTGCCGGCGGCGGCCGGCGTAGTGGGTCTGCCCGGTGGCCGCCAGCCGGTCGACCAGGGCCTGGTGCCGGGCCCGCCCGGAGGCGTAGGAGTGCAGGCCGGCGACGGCCAGGACGCAGGCCAGCAGGGTGATGCCGGTGGTGAGCCGGACGAGGGCGGACAGTTCCATCGGTCGGGCTCCTACCGGGTCTCTCGGGTGGTGAGCTGGTCCGCGGAGCGGGCGACGCCGAAGGCCTGCGGGACGGGCTGGCTGGCCATGTGCAGGCGGTCGGCGGTGCGGCGGGGCAGCGGATGGTGCTCGTAGACGCCGTGCACACGGCCGTCGGGTGTCATGGGCTGGGCGTGGAAGCGGGCGACGGTGGTCAGCCGGTACGGCTCCCCGCCGTGGCTGGCGAGCAGGGCGACCTCGGTGATGCGGCGGGCGCCGTCGGGGAAGCGGGTGAGCTGGACGAGGACGTCGACGGCGCTGTTGATCTGGTCGTGCAGCGCGGCGAAGGGGATCTCCACGTCCGACATGGAGGCGAGCGTCTGGAGCCGCATCAGGGCGTCCTCGGCGCTGTTGGCGTGGACGGTGGCGAGGGAGCCGTCGTGGCCGGTGGACATGGCCTGGAGCATGTCGAGGGACTCGCCGCCGCGGACCTCGCCGACGACGATCCGGTCGGGGCGCATCCGCAGCGAGTTGCGGACCAGGTCGCGGATGGTGATGCGGCCCTGGCCCTCGACGTTGGGCGGCCGGGACTCCAGGCGGATGACGTGGGACTGCTGGAGCTGGAGTTCGGCGGAGTCCTCGATGGTGATGATCCGCTCGTGCTCCGGGATCAGCCCGGAGAGGGCGTTGAGGAGGGTCGTCTTGCCGGTGCCGGTGGCGCCCGAGACGATGATGTTGAACCGGGCCCGCACCAGCCCCGCCAGCAGGTACAGCATGTGCTCGTCGAGCGAGCCGAGGCCGATCAGCTCGTGCAGGGTGAAGGAGCGCGGGAAGCGGCGGATGGTGAGGATCGCGCCGGTCAGGGAGAGCGGCGGGATGATCACGTTGACGCGTTCGCCGGACGGCAGACGGGCGTCGACCATCGGGTTGGACTCGTCGACGCGGCGGTTGACGGTGGAGACGATCCGCTCGATGGTCTGCATCAGCTGGTCGTGGGAGGCGAACCGGATCGGGAGCTGCTCCACCCGTCCGCCGCGCTCCACGAAGATCGCGTCGGGTCCGTTGACCATGATCTCGGTGACGGAGGCGTCCTCCAGGAGCGGTTCGAGGATGCCGAGGCCGAGGGCCTCGTCGACCACCCGGCGGATCAGCTGGGACCGTTCGACGGTCGACAGGACCGGACCCTCGCGGCTGATGATGTGCCCGAGGACGCGTTCCAGCCGGGCCCGGCGCTCGGCGGCGGCGAGCGCGCTCATCTCGGCGAGGTCGATCTCCTCCAGGAGTTTCGCCCGGTACGAGGCGACCAGGTGGCCGTCCTCGCCCCGGCCGGCGTGCTCCTCGGGGGAGTGGATGCGCGCGCGCAGGCTCATGCGTCCGGTGCTCCTCGTTCCTCGTCGCTCATGGGGCGCCCGCTCAGTCGTCCGCGTCGCGGGGCATGGTGGCGGTCCGGGTGGCGTCGCCGAAGTCCCAGCCGGGGACCACGGACGGGATGCCGACGGTCGCGGTGACGGTGACCTCGTCGCCGCCGGCGCCGGCGGCGCAGCCGACGGACAGCCAGTCGCTGACCGCCCGGTCGCAGCCCTGCTGGGCACCGAGGTCCAGGGACGCGGCCCGCGCCCCGGAGCGGGCGGCGGTGCCCGCCTGCTGGGCGGCGTAGGCGATCAGTCCGAGCTGTACGGCGGCCAGGGCGACCAGGACCAGGATCGGCAGGAAGCCGAGGTACTCCAGGGCGGCCTGCCCGCGGTCGTCGTGGCGTCGGCGGCGGTACGGCATGTCAGTCCGTCTCCTCCTCGACCGCGCCCGCGTCGCCGTGGACGGTGAAGGGCAGCCCGAAGGCGCCCGGGAAGAGGACGGGGACGCGCAGGTCGACGGTGGCCCGCACATAGCCGCCGCCCGTGGCGCAGCCCACCTCGCCGCTCCAGGCGTCCGGCAGCTTGTCGAGGCCGGCCGTCCGGCAGGCGCCCTGCCGCTCGCCCGGTGAGGCGGCGGTGCCCGCCCGTACGGCCTCGTCGGCGGCGTTGCCCGCGAGCGAGAAGGTGTAGCCGACCAGGACGAGCTGCCAGAGCACCACCAGCGTCACGAGGATCACCGGGGTCATGCCGAGGAACTCGACGGTCACCTGGCCGCCGTCGCGCCGGGCGGCCTGTGGGGAGCCCCTCATCCCGCGCCTCCCTTGCGCCGCCGCAGCACCACCGCGCGCCCGGTCTTCCCGGCGGGCACGGGCGCGGTCACCAGGCCGAGTTCGGCGGCCAGTCCCCACAGGGCCTGCCGTACGGTGCTGCGGCCGTCGAGTTCGTGCAGCCGGCCGGCGTCGACGGCGCCCTGGAGTTCCTTGTAGTGGGCGGGGACGGTGGTGGCCGCGACGGGTGCGCCGGTGATGCGGGCGATCAGCGGTGGCTGGATCTCCGTGGTGCGGGTGTGCCGGTTGACGACGACCGTGGTCTCCTCGGCCTTGCGGATCTGGAGCCGGTCCCACATCCGCACCGCCCGTTTGGCGCCGCGCACCGCGACCACGTCCGGGGTGGTGACCAGCAGCGCCCGGTCGGCGGTCTCCACGGCCGCCGCGCCGGCCCCGCCGAGCTGGGCGCCGCAGTCGATGACGACGACGTCGTACCGGGAGCGCAGGGCGCCGACGACGGCGCGGGCGGCCCGGTCGGTGACGTCCTCGCCGCGTTCGCCCTCGGCGGGGGCGAGCAGCAGGGCGAGGCCGCTGTCGTGCCGGAAGACGGCGTCGGCGAGGACGCGCGGGGAGATGTCGGTGATGGCGGCGAGGTCCGCCACCGAGCGGCGGAACTGGACGTCCAGGTAGGAGGCGACGTCGCCGGTCTGGAGGTCGAGGTCGAGCACGGCGGTGGAACGGCCGGAGGCCTGCGCGGCCAGGGCGAGCTGTACGGCGGTCACGGTGGTGCCGACGCCGCCCTTGGCGCCGCTGACGGTGACGACGGTGCCGCCCGGGCCGGTGAGGACGTCGGCGCCGCTGCCGAGGTGGCGGCGGACGCCGACCGACCACTGGGCGACGACGGAGACGCGGGCGGCGAGTTCCTCGTAGTGCAGCGGGAGGGCGACCAGGCCGCGGGCGCCGTGGTCCATGGCGGCCTGGAACAGGCCGGGCCCGGCGTCGGAGGTGACGAGGATGACGCCGACGGCCGGGAAGCGCAGCGCCACCTCGCGGATCAGCTCCAGGGCCGGGACCGGGCCGATCCGCTCGTGGACGAGGACGACCTCGGGCAGTTCGTCGACCGACTCGGCGGCGAGCCGGGCGAGGGTGTCGACGAGCTGGGTGGAGTCGGTGACCGGGGGGACCGGTTCGGCGTCGGGGAGCTGGCTGAGCAGGGTGGTGATGGACCGGACGGCGTCCGCGTCGCCGACCGCCGGGAGAATCCTCGTGGGCATACGGGCCTCTCACTTGTCCTTCGCGAGTTCGTACGTCCGGTCCTGCTCGGGGACCGCGGTGTCGCCGCCCGGCGCGACCAGCGCGAGCCGGACCCGCTGGGCGAACGACTCGGCGTAGGTGATGCGCTGGGCGTCGAGGGCGGACAGCGCGAAGGTGATGGGGACGGCCTCGGAGGCGTCCCGGCGGGAGCTGTCCTCGTCGGGTTCCAGCGAGGTGAGCTTGCCGACGTCGATGACCCGGGCGCCGGTCACGATGATCTTCGACTGGTCGGGGTCGCCCTCCCGGGCGCCCTCGAAGGTGGCGTACACGTTGACCGTGGCGCCCGCCGTGATCTTGCCGGCCACCCCGGTCGCCGCGTCGATCATGATGGCGACCTCCTGCTGTCCGGGCCGGAGGGCGGGCCGGTCGACGATCATGTCGCTCTGGAGCAGGGAGCCGCTCCTGAGGGTGGTCACGGCGATCTTGCCGCGGAGGGCGGCGAGGTCGGTGACGGCGTTCTCCGACAGCCACCGCTCGGGCATGGTGACCTTCTCGAACTGCCCCGCGCCGAGGGTCGTGTACGGCGCGATGTCGTCCTTCACCCGGTACGCGGTGACCTCGGGGCCGACCTTGGACTTCACGTCGCTGATGACGGACAGCACGCCGGCGAAGGCGCCGAGGGCGCACAGGACCGACAGGACGATCAGGAGCACGCCGCGGCGCTGACGGGAGTTCATGGGCCGTAGAACCTCATCGGGGGGAGCGGTCGGGCGGGAACGGGGGGCTGTTCGGGGCGCGGACGGCGCGCGGGCTCGGCGCTCATCCGCCGGGTCCGGCGGGCAGGGCGCCGCGCGCGCCGTCCCCGGCCGGGGTGGCGCCGGCCGCCGGGGGGCCGCCGCGCTCGATCTCGTACGGGCCCCGGCCGGCGTGCCGGCCGTACTGGATGCCGTACGGGTTCCCGGGCCGTGAGGTGCCTGCCGGGAGGCTCCCGCGGTCGCCGTGGCCGCCCCGCGCCGGGGTTCCGCGGCCGTCCCGGTGGCGGCCCTCCTCGCCCCGCGGCCCGGCGGAGCAGAACACGCACCGGTCGCCGATGACGTCGATGCCGCACCAGTGGCAGGTGCTCTGCCGGACCGACGTGACGAGCTGGTAGAGCACCGACAGGTCGGGCAGGAAGGCGCAGAACTCGGTCACCTTGCCCGTTCCCCACCAGGCCGGGGAGTCGGCGGGCAGCGGCGTCTCGCGCACCCCGAGCGCGTTCCAGGACGGGGCGAGGGTCCCGGTGACCCAGTCGGCGGGGAGCTGGCCCTCGGCGACCAGCAGCCAGGTCCCGAACTCGGGTCCGGGGAGCGCCGCGCCGGGGCCGGCCCGCACGAGCCGGGGCTCCGGGTGGGCGAGGACGGCGAACTGGCTGCCGGGGACCCAGGACCTGGCGTGCGCCTTCAGGTCGACGGGCACCCGGTCGAGCCGGGCGACGGAGCCGAGCAGCGCGCCGGCGTGGATGTAGTGGGTGAGCAGTCGGCCGGCCGAGGCCAGCACCCCGGGGCTGATGTCGCAGGAGGCGAGCTGCCGCAGCTGCCGGGCCAGGACGGCGGCCCCGAGCGGCGGCAGCCCCGGGCGGAACAGGGCGATCCGGTCGCTCTCCATCAGGGACCGTACGGTGCGCAGCCGCCGTTCGACGTCCGGGGAGGCGGCGGCGGAGCAGACCACGATCACGTGTCCGTACTGGTCGACGAGGGTCTGCAGCTCGGCGAGCACGTGGTCGAGGGGGCGCCGGTCGACGTCCTGGAGCACGGCCGCGGGCATGGTCCGTTCGTCCTGCGGCGGCAGTGCCAGGTCGGCACTGGTCACGGCAATGGCAGTTGGCACGCGCGGCTCCCGGTCTCCCAAGCCCGTCGGTCCGCCGGTGTTACTCCGGCACACCCGGATGACTTCACTGCGTGACTACCCGAGCACTGTATCCACGCGTCTGTGACCGGAGAACAGCGTTTCTGCAGCGGTGGAACAACTTGTGCCGCACAAGTCACCCCATATCGGGGCAGGTTGGCCATTCGATGGCCGGCGGTCGGGTCCGAACACCCCCCGGGTCTACCCGCCTTCACCCCCGCTCACCCCACACCGCCCTGGTCCTCACCTCTTGACACGGCAATTGGTCTGGACCACCTTGTACTCCCAACGGTGGCCACCGTCCCCCTACTTCCCCCCGGAGGCTGCAGTGGACCCCGTACGCAGACGACACAGCGGGCGGACCGGCGCGTGGGCCGGCGTGGCCGCCGCCGCGCTCGCCCTGACCGCCGTGACCGCCGCCCCGGCCTCCGCCGCGGACGTCAACAACGCGCGCAACGCCGGCTTCGAGTCGGGCCTGAGCGGCTGGACGTGCTCGGCGGGCAGCGGCACCACCGTCGGCTCCCCCGTCCACGGGGGCGCCGCCGCGCTGAAGGCCACCCCGAGCGGCCAGGACAACGCCCGCTGTTCCCAGACCGTCGCCGTGGTCCCGAACTCCACGTACACCCTCGGCGCCTGGGTCCAGGGCGGTTACGCCTACCTCGGTGTCACGGGCACGGGCACGACGGACGTGTCGACCTGGACGCCGGACTCGTCCTCCTGGAAGCAGCTCTCGACGACGTTCCGGACCGGCGCGTCGACGACCTCGGTGACCGTCTACACCCACGGCTGGTACGGCCAGTCCGCCTACTACGCCGACGACCTGACCGTGCGGGGCCCGGACGGCGGCGGGGGCGGCGGCGAGCAGCCCTCGGTCCCGGCCGCCCCGGCCGGCCTGGCCGTCTCCGGCACGACCTCCTCGTCGGTCTCCCTGTCCTGGAACGCGGTCTCCGGCGCCACCGGCTACTCCGTCTACCGCGACGGCGCCAAGGTCACGGCGGTCACCGGCACCTCCGCCACCGTGACCGGCCTGTCGGCCGCGACCTCGTACTCCTTCCAGGTCACCGCCGTCAACGCGGCCGGTGAGTCGGTGAGGTCGACGGCCGTGACGGCGCGGACGGCGGAGCGGGGCGACGGGGGCGGCAGCGGCGGCGACCTGCCGAAGCACGCCGTGACCGGCTACTGGCAGAACTTCGACAACGGCGCCGCGGTCCAGAGGCTCTCCGACGTCCCGTCCGCGTACGACATCATCGCCGTCGCCTTCGCCGACGCGACCACCACCCCGGGCGCGGTCACCTTCAACCTGGCGTCGGCGGAGCTGAACGGCTACACCGTCGACCAGTTCAAGGCCGACATCAAGGCCAAGCAGGCGGCCGGCAAGAAGGTGATCATCTCGGTCGGCGGCGAGAAGGGCACGGTCTCCGTCGCGGACTCCGCCTCCGCCGCCACCTTCGCCGACTCCGTCTGGTCCCTGATGCAGACGTACGGCTTCGACGGCGTCGACATCGACCTGGAGAACGGACTCGACCCGACGTACATGACCCAGGCCCTGCGCGCGCTGTCGGCGAAGGCGGGCCCGGACCTGATCCTGACGATGGCCCCGCAGACCATCGACATGCAGTCGACGTCCGGGTCCTACTTCCGGACGGCGCTGAACGTGAAGGACATCCTCACGGTCGTCAACATGCAGTACTACAACAGCGGTTCCATGCTGGGCTGCGACGGCAAGGTCTACAGCCAGGGCTCGGTGGACTTCCTGACCGCGCTGGCCTGCATCCAGCTGGAGGGCGGCCTGGCCCCGTCCCAGGTGGGCCTCGGCGTACCGGCCTCGGCCCGGGGAGCGGGCAGCGGCTATGTGGCGCCGAGCGTGGTCAACAACGCCCTGGACTGCCTGACCAGGCTGACCGGCTGCGGCGCCTTCAAGCCGTCGAAGGCGTACCCGGACCTGCGCGGTGCGATGACCTGGTCGACGAACTGGGACGCGACGGCGGGCAACGCGTGGTCGAACGCGGTGGGGCCGCACGTGGACGGACTCTGACCTTCCCGGACCACCGGGCGGCCGCTCCCACCCCGTGGGGGCGGCCGCACCCGTGCGCGGCCCTCCGGGTGAAGTCCGTATGAAACATTTCCGCACTCCCGCCGCATCAGTGAGGTGAGGGCGGGACGACAGGGGGGAGCGGGGATGTGGCAGAAGCGGCAGGGCCGGGAGGACGAGTACGCCGAGTTCGCGACGGCGCGGGCGGGGCACCTCTACCGGTCCGCGTGCCTGCTGACCGCCGGTGACACCCATCTCGCCGAGGACCTCGTGCAGGAGACCCTCGGCCGGCTGTACGTCCGCTGGGGGCGGATGGCACGGGTCGGCAATCCGGCCGGGTACGCGCAGACCGTCCTCACCCGCGCCTTCCTCGCCCACCAGCGGCGGCTCAGCAGCCGGGAGCGGGCCACGGACCGCTTCCCGGACCTGCCGGGCGCGGCGGACGGGGACGCGCCGCTGCGGCTCACCCTGCTGGACGCGCTCTCCCGGCTGCCCGCCAAGGACCGGGCCGTCGTCGTCCTGCGCTACTGGGAGGACCGTTCCGTCGAGGAGACCGCCGACGTGCTGAACGTCAGCTCGGCGGCGGTGCGCACCCGCTGCGTCCGGGCGCTGGGCAAGCTGCGCGGGCTGCTCGGCGAGGACCTCTCGGAGTACGCCAGACCCTGACCCGGCCCGCCCCGCCCGTCACGCCCTCCACCACACGGCCATCACTCACTCACCTCACACCTTGCGGAAAGGGTGTTCGCCATGCCCGAGAACCAGCAGGACCCGCGGGACTCCTTCGAGGAACGGCTCACCACCGCCCTGCGCGACACCGGCGACGGTTTCACGGCCGACCGGGCCGCCCTCGTCGCCGGCGGGCAGAGCCGCGGGCGCCGCGCCCGGCTGCGGCGCCGGGCCGGTGTGCTCGGCGGGGTGGCCGGCATCGCCCTGGTCGGGGTGGGCGGGGCACTGCTGCTGCCGGGCGGGGACGGCTCCGTCGAGGAGGCCCGCACCCCGGCCGCCGCCCCGGCCCCCTCGGCGACGCCGCGACCCGTGCCCTCCTACTCCGGGGACGACCTGCTCAAGGAGCTCAAGGGGCTCCTCCCGGACGGGCGGTTCAGCGGTGAGGGGGCCCGGGGCACCGGCCCGGGCCTGCCGCCGAACGCCCATCTCGTGTACGACGACGGGGACGGCCCCGCGGCCATCGGCATCGGCTTCGACCGGGTCGAGCCGGGCAGCCCGGAGGTGCGGGAGCTGACCCGCTGCCCCGACGAGACGCTCGTCGCGTACGACGCCTGCTCCACCAGCCGGCTGCCGGACGGCTCCCTGCTCATGCTGTACCAGGGCTACGAGTATCCGGACCGGCGGGTGGACACCAAGTGGTGGTCGGCGCAGCTGGTCACGGCCCGCGGGCAGCACATCACGCTGAGCGAGTGGAACGCCGCCGCGGAGAAGGACGCGCCGGTCAGCCGCGAGGACCCGCCCCTGACCCCCGCCCAGCTGACGGAGGTCGTCACGGCCGGGGTGTGGCGCGACGTGGTGGACGCCATCCCGGAGAACCCCAAGGGACTGGCCACCGCCTCGGTGGACGAGGCGCCGCCGGCGGTCTCCGGCGAGCGGATCGGCGCGCTGCTCACCAGGCTGCTCCCCGAGGACGTCGAGGTCGTCACCGAGGGCGGCCAGGAGGAGGAGTACGCCTATGCCGTCGTGGACGACGGCGAGGGCCGGAGTCTGGTCCAGATCAACGTCCAGCCCGGTATGACGGACGGTCTCTACGGCTCCGCCGAGACCCTCGACGACGGCACCCTGGTCAGCACCGAGCAGATGCCCGGCGAGAAGGGCGGCGCCGGTGTCGTGATGTGGACCGTCGACACCCTGCGGCCCGCCCCCGCGTCCCTGCGCGTCGTCGTCAGCGCCTTCAACAGCGGGGCGCAGGACCGGCCCGCCACCCGCGAGGCCCCGGCCCTGACCCTCGCGGAGCTGCGCGAGATCGCGCTCAGCCCGGAGTGGGACACCCTGGCCGCGGGCTGAGAGGCAGGGACCCGGTCAGGGCAGCAGAGCACCGTGCTGCCGTGCGAAGTCCTTCTTCTGGTCCTCGTCCGGGGTGTGCGGGCGGGTCTCGCCGAGCGGCTCCGGCGGGTCACCGGCCCGGCCCCGCAGCGCCTCCATCACGTCGGTGCTCATCCGGAAGTGCTCCGTGTCGAAGCCGCGGACCGGGCCACGCAGCTGGATCTCGCTCCCGTTGAAGAAGGCGACGTCCTGGCCGGGGCCGGCCACGACCGTCGCGAGCAGCCCGATGAAGAACTGCCCGTTGCTCCGCGAGTACCCGTTCACGTACTCGATACGGTCCCGCTCCCCCATGCCCGTGGCGGCGACGGCGGCGGAACGGGCGACGCCCTCGTCGGGGCTGAACGGGATGAAGGACGTGTTGTGGGTGTCGAAGTCCGGGGCGTTGCCCCGGCCCAGCGGGTTCATCACCCCGGCGCCGTTGACGTCGTGCCAGGTGGCGTGCCAGCGGGGAATGCCCCGGTACAGGGCCAGTCCACCGGCCCGGTAGCGCATCACGTACCCCGTGAGGTCGTCGTTGAGGACGCCGTTGCGGACCGCGATGTCATGGATGAACGCCTGGCCGCCCTGATCCGTGCGGTACACGTAGAAGGCGCCCTGCCGGGTCATGGGCAGGTCCTCACCGCCCACCCGCACCATGACCTGGGCGGCCGCCGGCGTCGAGGAGGTGCCGGACATCGCGTTCTTCAGCTTGTTGAACATGCGCTGAACGGTCGGCTGCGGCGCCTGCGACGCCGTCTCCCCCCGCTCTCCGCGGGGCCGGCGCTGCACCGCCATCGTCGCCGCGACCGCCGCGTTCCCCGCCGTGCGCTGGAGTGCGGCCACGGCTTGGGGCGAATGGGTCCCGGCCGTCTCCACCCGGCCGGCTCCCGACGCGAGGCCCTCCGTCCGTGCCACCGGTACCGGCGGTGCGGCACCCGGCCGGTTCACGGTCTGACCGTCGGACCGCTCATCGCGTCCTCGCATGCTGTTCCCTCCGCAGGACGTCAACGCGCCGGCCCGCAGGCCAGGACTCTCCATCAGCAGGTTCACACGCCGCGTCCCGGCCCGTCAGGGCGGACGGGGCAGCCGAGGGTGCGGTCGCGTTGCCCGAAAGGGCAGTCGCGCGTCCCGCAGCGCCTAGAAGAACTCCGACCACGGTTGGTCCCAGACCTGCTTCACGCACAGGACCAGGAAGAGCAGGCCCGCCACGGCCAGCATGCCGTTGCTCAGGCGGCCGTTGCGCCACTCGCGCGGGGTGCGGGCGGAGTTGAGGAGCCAGACCAGGGTCAGGGCGAGGAAGGGCATGAACGCGGCGCCCAGCACGCCGTAGACGATGACCAGCCGGAAGGGCTGGCCCTGGAAGAGCAGGACGATCGGCGGGAAAGTCAGCCAGAGCAGGTAGGCGCGGAACGCCCAGGAGCGTTCGCGGTCACCGGAGGCGACCTTCTCCCCCGTCGCCTCCGTGCCGGCCCGCAGCCGGTCCGTGAAGTCGGCGAACATCAGACTGACGCCGTGCCAGACGCCGATGAGCGAGGTGAACGACGTGGCGAAGAAGCCGATCAGGAAGAACTTCGCCGTGGCGGTGCCGTACTCGTCCTCCAGGATGCCGCCGAGCTGGACCAGGCCCTTGTCGCCGCTCGCCAGGGCCAGGTGGGCGCTGTGCAGCAGCTCGGCGCCGACGAAGAGCATGGCGACGACGAAGACGCCGGTGGTGAGGTAGGCGACCCGGTTGTCCAGGCGCATCACCTTCATCCAGCCGGTGTCGGTCCACCCCTTGGCGTTGACCCAGTAGCCGTACGCGGCCAGCGTGATCGTGCCGCCGACGCCGCCGATCAGGCCGAGGGTGTTGAGGACGGAGTCCTTCTCGTCGGGCAGGACCGGGAGCAGGCCGGCGAGGGCGTCGCCCAGGTGGGGGGTGACCCGGACGGCGAGGTAGACGGTGACCACGAACATGACGCCGACCAGGACGGTCATGACCTTCTCGAAGACGGCGTACTTGTTGAACCAGACGAAGACCAGGCCGACCACCCCGCAGGCCACGCCCCACCACTTCAGGTCCATCACTCCCGGGAACAGCGCCTGGAGGGGCAGCGCGCTGGAGGACATCGCCGCCGCGCCGTAGACGAAGCCCCAGACGACGACGTAGACGGCGAAGAACCAGGTCGTCCAGCGCCCCAGGCTCGCCCAGCCGTCGAAGAGAGTACGGCCGGTGGCCAGGTGCCAGCGGCCCGCCGCCTCGGCCAGGGAGATCTTGACCAGGCAGCCGATGACCGCGGCCCAGAGCAGGGTGTACCCGAAGTTGGCGCCGGCGATGAGGGTGGCGACCAGGTCGCCCGCGCCTACGCCGGTCGCCGCCACGACGATGCCGGGGCCGATGTGGCGCCAACTCGACTTGCGCAGAGTGCCGGTGTCACTGAGGTCGCCCGTGGTGTCCGCCATGCGGATCAAGAAAGCGCAAAGGGCACTCCGGCACAAGAGGGCGTGCGTGGCCGACCGGCAGTCTTGACCTGCTCATGCCAGACCGCCACGATGAGCGCCACATCCGCACGGCACGTCGCTGGACCACCCCCCGTTCCACTCCCCCGCCCCGGAGATCCCGGCGGCCGGAGAAACCAGGAGACTTCATGCGACTTCGCTCACGAGGCCCCGGCAGCCGCAGACACTGGGCCGCGCTCGCCGCCGTCCTGGCGCTCGCCCTCGCCGCGCCGCTCTCCGCGACCGACGAGGCCGGCGCCGACAGTGCCCGCACACCCGCCCCGTCGGCCGACGACATCCGCCAGTACGAGGTGCACACCCGCTCGGACTCCGCCTCGCGCACGGCGCTCCAGCGCGCCGGCGTCTCCGTGGACGACGCCGACGAGAACACGGTCGTCGTCTCGGGCCGGGCCGGCCAGATCAAGGAGCTGAAACGGCTCGGCTACGACGTCACCCCGCTGGGCGCGGCGCCGGACCGCTCGGGCGGCGCGGACGACGTACGGCTCCTCGACTTCCCCTCGGCCGACTCGCGCTACCACAACTACGCGGAGATGAACGCCGAGATCGACGCCCGGATCGCGGCGTACCCCGGCATCATGAGCAAGCGGGTGATCGGCAAGTCGTACCAGGGCCGGGACATCGTCGCCGTCAAGATCAGCGACAACGTGGCGGCGGACGAGAACGAGCCCGAGGTTCTGTTCACCCACCACCAGCACGCCCGTGAGCACCTGACGGTGGAGATGGCGCTCTATCTGATCCGTGAACTCGGCGCGGGCTACGGCTCCGACTCCCGGGTCACCAGCATGGTGAACGGCCGGGAGATCTGGATCGTCCCCGACCTCAACCCGGACGGCGGCGAGTACGACATCGCCACCGGCTCCTACCGCTCGTGGCGCAAGAACCGCCAGCCCAACTCCGGTTCCACCGCGGTCGGTACGGACCTCAACCGCAACTGGGCGTACCGCTGGGGCTGCTGCGGCGGCTCCTCCGGCTCGGCGTCCTCCGAGACCTACCGGGGATCGGCGGGCGAGTCGGCGCCCGAGGTGAAGGTCGTCGCCGACTTCGTGCGCAGCCGGGTCGTCGGCGGCGTCCAGCAGATCAAGGCGGGCATCGACTTCCACACGTACAGCGAACTGGTGCTCTGGCCCTTCGGGTACACCACCGCCGACACCACGACCGGGATGACCGCCGACGACCGGAACGCCTTCGCGGCGATCGGGCAGAAGATGGCCGCGAGCAACGGTTACACGGCGGAGCAGTCCAGCGACCTGTACATCACCGACGGGTCGATCGACGACTGGCTGTGGGGCAACCAGAAGATCTTCGGCTACACCTTCGAGATGTACCCGGCGTCCAGTTCCGGCGGCGGCTTCTACCCGCCCGACGAGGTGATCGAGCGGGAGACGTCGCGCAACCGGGACGCGGTGCTGCAGCTCCTGGAGAACGCGGACTGCATGTACCGGTCGATCGGCAAGCAGGCCCAGTACTGCGCGGCCTCCTAGGAGGACGCCGCTTCCTCCGCCTGCTCCGGCCCGTCGTCCCGGGCGTCCCGGCCGTCCTGGCCGTCCTCGAAGTAGGCGTCCAGGACGGCGTCGAGCGCCGTGTCCCACTCCGCGAAGCGGCTGCGGGAGGCGGCCTCGACCTCCAGGTAGTACCAGCGCCGGTCCGGCGTGTGCACGGTCACGGTGAACCGCTTGCCGAAGCGGGGCGTCTCCGTCTCCACCGCGGCGATCTCGTCCCAGCGGAACTCGCACTCCTGGTCGTCCAGGGCGAGCCGCACGCCGCGGTGGTCGGCGACCACCCGGGCGCGCCGGTCGGACGCCTCGAAGACGGGACCGTCGGGGACCGCGTCCGCCGCGGGCTCCTCGGGCGCGGGGTCCCGCTCCTCGGCGGCGTCCTCGGGCTCGGGCTCGGTCTCCGCCGCCGGCTTCACCTCCTCCGGGTCACCGGACGCGGGCGAGGTGAGCCCGGGGACGAAGGCCGGGTCGAACCCGGCGCCCTCCAGGGGCTGGCTGCTCGATCCAATGCGCTGCTCCACAGCGCGAAGTATGGTCGACGTTCCTGTGCGGGACACAGTCGGCTCCGGCATCGTTACCGTTCCTACGCCACCGCTCCCGCCGCGACCGCCCCCTCACAGCGCGCGCGGCACGGCGACCGCCGTCCTGGGCGTGACGGCCGGCCGCAGGCCGGCCGCCACGAGCGTCCAGCCGAGCCGGCCGCGGAGGTCCCGGCGGCGCCGGACCCGGGCGGCGCGGCGGTACGCGTCCGCCTCGGCGCGGAGTTCGGCGGTGCGCAGGCGGTGCGGGGCGAGATGGGTGCCGGGACGCATCAGCCGGCCTCTCGGTCCGTACGGGCGGGGAGGACGTGCGTGTGGAGGCGCACCCGCCCGGCGTCCGGGGCGTCCCCGGGGTCGAGCGCGCGGTGGCTCTCCAGCAGGTCGTGCGTCTTCTCGATGAGTTCCTGGGCGAGGGCGGGGGTGAGGTTCGGCGTCCAGTCGCTCAGGTCCGAGGCGCGGCGCCGGTCCTCGGGCCGGTCGCCGCGAGTGCCGAGCCAGGTCGCTGGCTCCCTGGTGTGCTGGCCGGCCAGTTCGTGCGGGAAGAGGCCGGCGGCCCCGCGCACCGCCCACCACCACCGCTCCCGCCCCTCGCCGTGCTCCGGCGCGTCCTCGACGAAGCCGTGCGCGGCGGACCGGTGCAGGTGGTGGCCGGTGGCGCCGCTGGACTCGCCCAGCCGCGCGGCCGACTGGGAGGAGGTGGCGGGGCCGCCGCGCCGCAGGGCGTCGAGCGGCTCCATGCGCAGCGGGCGCGCGAGCCCGCGCAGCGAACGGGCGTCGAGACCGCGGACCTCGTGGTCCGGTGACTCGGTCGTGCACGCGAAGAGGGCGTTGCGGAGGAACCTCTGCAACGCCCTCTTCGCATACGGTTCCCGGTGCGGGCCGGCCGCCCGCCTAGACGAACAGGCTCACCACCGCCGCCACCGCGAACCCGGCCAGCGACAGCACGCTCTCCAGCACGGTCCACGACTTGAGCGTGTCCCGTTCGCTGATGCCGAAGTACTTGGCGACCATCCAGAAGCCGCCGTCGTTGACGTGCGAGGCGAAGATCGAGCCCGCCGAGATGGCCATGATGACCAGGGCGACGAACGCCTGTGAGTGGTCGCCCTCCGCGAGCAGCGGGGCCACGATGCCCGCCGTCGTCACGATCGCCACCGTCGCCGAGCCCTGGGCGACCCGCAGGACCAGCGAGATCAGGTAGGCGAGGACGATCACCGGCAGGCCGACGCCGTTGAAGGTGTCGGAGAGGGCCTGGGCGACGCCGCTGCCCTTGAGGACGGCGCCGAAGACACCGCCCGCGCCGACCACCAGCAGGATGTTGCCGACCGGCTTCAGCGAGGCCGTCGAGACGGCCTCCAGGGACTTGCGGGACCAGCCGCGCCGGATGCCCAGCAGGTAGTAGGCGAGGAAGAGGGCGAGGGTCAGGGCGACGAACGGGTTGCCGAAGAACTCGATCACCGAGCGGCCGGTGGAGGGGTCCAGGGCGATCGAGGAGAAGGTCGCGGCGAGGATCAGGACCAGCGGGGTGCCGATGATGCCGAGGACCGTGCCGAGCGGCACCGGGGTCTCCTTCGGCGTGACGCCGGCCGCGCGCTGCTCGGCGAGGACGGCCTCCTTGGCCTCCTCGGCGGCCTCCACCATGTCCTGGGGCACGGCGACGAAGAGGCGGCGGCCGATCCAGGCGGAGTAGGCCCAGGCGGCCAGCACGGCCGGGAGGCCGCAGACGACGCCCATGAGGATGACCCAGCCGAGGTCGACGTGGAGCAGTCCGGCGGCGGCGACCGGGCCGGGGTGCGGCGGCAGGAAGGCGTGGGTCATGGAGAGGCCGGCCAGCAGCGGCAGGCAGTACAGCAGGACCGACTTGCCCGAGCGCTTGGCGGCGGCGTAGACGATGGGCGCGAGGACGAAGATGCCGACGTCGAAGAAGACCGGGATGCCGAAGATCAGGCCGGTGAGGCCCATGGCGAGGGGCGCGCGCTTCTCGCCGAAGAGGCCGAGGAGGCGGGAGGCCAGCACCTGGGCGCCGCCGCTGACCTCGAGGATGGCGCCGAGCATGGTGCCCAGGCCGATGATGATGGCGACGTGCCCGAGGATGCCGCCCATGCCGGACTCGATGGTGGAGACGGCGTCGGACTTCTGGACGGTGCCGAAGAGTTCGGTGACCGACAGGCCGGCCAGCAGGCCGACGGCGATGGAGACGGCGAGCAGCGCGACGAACGGCTGGAGCCGCACCTTGATGATGAGGAAGAGCAGCAGCGCGATGCCGATCGCGGCGACGGTGAGCAGGCCGGCCGTGCCGTCGATCAGGGTGAGCAGGCCACCGGTGTGGGGTGGGGTCTCGGCGGCGGCGAACTGAAGGGGTATTCCGGGCATTCGGGGGTCCTCTGGGTAAGCGCATACTGCTTTCGGGCAGGGAAGGGCGCGGCACGGCACCCACGCGGTGGAACGGAGGTGCCGTGCCGTGTGACAGACAGACGGGCGGGCGGGGCGGGACGGCCTAGCCGAGGACCGCCAGCGCGTCGATCTCGATGAGCAGACCGGCGGGCAGGCCGACGTAGACGGTGGTGCGCGCGGCCGGGGGCTGGGTGAGGCCCTGCTCCTCGAAGTAGGCGTTGTAGATCTCGTTCATCTCCGCGAAGTGGTCCACGTCGGTGAGGTAGACGCGGATCATCATCACGTCGTCCCAGGTGGCGCCGCCCTCTTCGAGGATCGCCTTGACGTTGGCGAGGGTCTGGAGGGTCTGCTCGCGCAGGGTCGGGCCGGCCGGGGTGGGGGCCTTGCCGTCCTCGTGGGGGAGGAAGCCGACCTGGCCGGCGACCTGGAGGATGTTGCCCTTCCTCACGCCGTGGCTGAACTTCGCCGGGGGCACGGTGTGGGTGGAGGGGGTGAGCGCGGTCTTCTCGGTCATGTGCTGACTTCCTTGACTGGGGTCCTGCCGGAGTACTCGCCGCTGATGGCGTCCGCCGTACGGCGCACCAGCGGGAGCAGGGTGAGGAGTTCCTCGGCGGTGACGACGACGTTCGGCGCGGAGACCGACATCGCGGCGACCGCCCGGCCGGCCGCGTCCCGGATGGGCGCGGCGACGCAGTTGATGGACTCCTCGTGGCCGCCGAGATCGGTGGCCCAGCCCTGTTCGCGCACCGTGGCCAGCTCCTTGAGGAACGCTTCGGCGCCCGGTGTCGAACGGGACGTGTACAGGGGGTAGTCGAGCCTCTCGGCGACCGCGCGCCGCTCGCTCTCGGGGAGGTCGGCCAGCAGCAGCTTGGCCACGGCGGCGACGGTGATGGCGACGGGCTTGCCGATCCGGGAGTACATGCGGACCGGGTAGCGGCTCTCGACCTTGTCGATGTAGAGGACCTCGCCCTCCTCGTGGACGGCGAGGTGCACGGTGTGCCCGCACTGCTCGTTGAGGCGCACGAGGTGGGGGTGGGCGATCTCGCGGACGTCCAGGTTCTCCATCGCCTCCTGGGCGAGGGCGATGAGCCGGGAGCCGAGGCGGTAGCGCTGGTCGGACTGGCGGTAGACGAAGCCGTGGTCGTGCAGGGTGCGCAGCAGGCGCAGCGCGGTGGACTTGTGGACGCCGAGGGCGTCGGCGACCCGGCCGAGGTCGGCGGGGCCCTCGGCGAGCAGCGGCAGGATGCTGAGCGCGCGGTCGACGGTCTGGCTCATGGGGTGCGTACCTCCTCGTCGGCCTTCTCGGCACGGGTCCAGCCGGGGCCGAGTCGCAGTCTCCCCCATGCCTCCTCGTCCAGGGCGGCCAGCCGGTCGGCCAGGTCGCGGGCGGGCGGCGGGGCGAGGTCGCCGGGGACGGTGAGGGCGGCCGCGGCCCAGAGGTGCCCGTGCCGCAGCCGGTCCCGTACGGGCAGCCCGCGCAGGGTGGCGGAGAGGAACCCGGCGGCGAAGGCGTCGCCCGCGCCGACGGCGGCGGTGACGTCGACCCGCAGGGCCGGCACGGAGGTGGCGTGCCGGCCGTGGAAGGCGACGGCGCCGGTGCCGCCCTGTTTGACGACGAGCACCTCGGGCTCGGGCAGCGCGGCCCGGACCGCCTCGGGGCCGCCGAGGTCCCACGCCTCGTCCTCGCCGACGAAGACGAGGTCGGCGCCGCGCGCCAGGCCGAGCAGGACGCGGGGGGCGTCAGCGGGGTCCCGCCAGAGGCCGGGCCGGTGGTTGACGTCGAAGGAGACCAGGGGGCGGCCGGGCCGGCGGGCCGTCAGCTCCCGCATCAGTTCCAGGCAGTCGGCGGAGAGCGCGGCGGTGATGCCGGACAGGTGCAGCACCCGCCCGGCGCGGACCGCCGCCAGGTCCATGGTGGCGGTGGACATGGCGGAGGCGGCCGATCCGGCCCGGTAGTACGCCACCTCGTGGGCGTCGGTGGCCCGGTCCCCGGCGGTGCGGAAGTAGACGCCGGTGGGACGCGCCGGGTCCCGGCGGACGGCGCTCACATCGACCCCGTAGCCGCCGATCGTCTCGACCAGGTGGTCGCCGAAGCCGTCCGCGCCGACCCGGCCGGCCCAGCGGACCCGGTGTCCGGCGGCGGCCAGCATGCAGGCCACGTTGGACTCGGCGCCGCCGATGGCCCGGTCGAAGGAGGGGACGTCGGCGAGGCGGCCGGGGCGGGACGGCAGGAACGTGACCATGGACTCGCCGAGCGCTACGACATCGGCCAGGTCCCCGGGGGCGGGGGCGGCGCTGCGGGGTCCGTCGGGGGTCACGATGGGCAGGCTCCTTGTCGCGTCGCGCGGGCGGCGGCTCCGTTGACCCCGCGTTCGCCGAGATGTTAGACAGCAGTAAGCGATATACGCAATGGGTGTTGCAGAGTATGCAACACACCTGATCAGGGAGGCTCGATGGCCCTCGTCACCGGTACGGAAGCCCTCGCCAAGCTGGCCGAGGAGCACATCGACCACCGTTTCAAGGGCCTTCCGCCGGACGCGTACGGGCTGACCGTCGCCGAGCTGGCCGGGCAGCGCCGCGACCTCTTCACCGGCGGTTTCACCACGCCCGTGCTGGCCCTGTCCGCCGAGCGCCTGGCGCACAACCTCGCGCTGATGGAGACCTACTCCGCCCGGCACGGCCTCGCCTTCGCGCCGCACGGCAAGACCTCGATGGCCCCGCAGCTCTTCCACCGCCAGCTGGAGCACGGCGCCTGGGGCATCACCCTCGCCGTCCCCCACCAGGTCAGGGTCGCGCGGGCCTTCGGTGTCCGGCGGATCTTCCTCGCCAACGAACTCGTCGACGCCGCCGCCCTGCGCTGGATCGCCGCCGAGCAGGACGCCGACCCGGACTTCCGGCTGATCGCCTACGTCGACTCCGTGCGCGGCGTCGAGCTGATGGACGCGGCGCTCGCGGGGGCCGCCCGCCCGCTGGACGTGGTGGTGGAGCTGGCCGCCGGCGAGGGCGCCCGCACCGGGGCGCGGACGGAGGCGGAGTGCGCGGCGGTCGCGGACGCGGTGACGGCCGCGCCGGGACTGCGGCTGGCCGGCGTCGCCGGGTACGAGGGCGAGGTGCCGGACGCGAGCCCGGAGCGGGTGCGGGCGTATCTGCGCCGGCTGGTCGCGCTCGCCGCCGGCCTCGACGGGCGGGGCTGCTTCGCGGAGGCCGGCGAGATCGTGGTGAGCGCGGGCGGCAGCGCCTGGTTCGACGCGGTGGCCGACGTGTTCGCGGAGCTCCCGGCGCTCTCCCGGCCCGTGCTGAAGCTGCTGCGCTCGGGGGCGTACGTCTCCCATGACGACGGCCACTACCGCGAGCTGACGCCGTTCAACCGGGTCCCCGAGGAGGGCGCCCTGGAGCCCGCGTTCCGCCTGTGGAGCCAGGTCGTCTCCCGGCCCGCCCCCGGGCAGGCGTTCACCAACGCGGGCAAGCGGGACGCGGCGTACGACCTCCACCTGCCCTTCGCCCAGGTGATCCGGCGGGACGGCACCGAGCGCCCGGCCACCGGCGTCGAGGTGACCGGCCTGTCCGACCAGCACGCCTGGCTGCGTACGGAGCCGGAGGCGGACGTCGAGGTCGGGGACTGGGTCGGCATGGGCCTGTCGCACCCCTGCACGTCCTTCGACAAGTGGCAGCTCATCCCGGTCGCCGAGGCGGACGGGACGGTCGTCGAGTACATCCGTACGTTCTTCTAGAAGGAGACTCGCGTGGAAGAGCTGGTCATCCGGGACGCCGACGTGGTGGACGGTTCCGGCGGGAGCGCCTACCGGGCGGACGTCGTGGTCGACGGCGGCCGGATCACGTCCATCGTGAAGGAGGCGGCGGCCGGCTGCCAGCGGCCCACCGCCCGCCGCGAGCTGGACGCCGAGGGCCTCGTGCTGGCCCCCGGCTTCATCGACATGCACGCGCACAGCGACCTCGCGCTGCTGCGCGACCCCGACCACAGCGCGAAGGCGGCGCAGGGCGTCACCCTGGAGGTCCTCGGCCAGGACGGCCTGTCCTACGCGCCGGTCGACGACCGCACCCTCGGCGAGGTGCGCCGCGCCATCGCCGGGTGGAACGGCCCCGGCGACGACGTCGACTTCGACTGGCGCTCGGTCGGCGAGTACCTGGACCGGCTCGACCGGGGCATCGCCGTCAACGCCGCCTACCTGATCCCGCAGGGCACGGTCCGCGCCCTCGCGGTCGGCTGGGAGGACCGGCCGGCCACCGCCGCCGAGCTGGACCGCATGCGGCGGCTGGTCGCCGAGGGCCTGGAGCAGGGCGCGGTGGGCATGTCGTCGGGACTGACGTACACGCCGGGCATGTACGCCGAGGACGCGGAGCTGACCGAGCTGTGCCGGGTGGTCGGGGAGTACGGCGGCTACTACTGCCCGCACCACCGCTCGTACGGCGCGGGCGCCCTCGCGGCGTACGAGGAGATGGTGGCCCTGACCCGGGAGGCGGGCTGCCCCCTGCACCTGGCCCACGCCACCATGAACTTCGGCGTCAACAAGGGCCGCGCCCCCGAACTGCTGGCCCTCCTGGACGAGGCCCTCGCCGGCGGCGCCGACATCACCCTGGACACCTATCCGTACACCCCCGGCTCCACCACCCTCGCCGCGCTGCTGCCGAGCTGGGCGAGCGAGGGCGGCCCGGAGGAGATCCTCAGGCGCCTCGCCGACGACGACACCGCCGAGCGCGTCCGGCACCACCTGGAGGTCACCGGCTCCGACGGCTGCCACGGCGTGCCCGTGGAGTGGGAGACCATCGAGATCTCCGGCGTGGCCGACCCCGCCCTCGCGCCGTACGTCGGCCGCACGGTCCAGGAGTCGGCGACGGCCCGCGGCGAGACCCCGTGGACGGTCGCCCGCCGCCTGCTGCGCACCGACCGGCTCGCCACGGCCATCCTCCAGCACGTCGGCCACGAGGAGAACGTCCGCGCGATCATGCGCCACCGCGTGCACACCGGTGGCTCGGACGGCATCCTCCAGGGCGCCAAGCCCCACCCGCGCGCCTACGGCACCTTCCCGCACTACCTCGGGCACTACGTCCGCGAGCTGGGCGTCCTCTCCCTGGAGGAGTGCGTGGCCCACCTCACCTCCCGCCCGGCGGCCCGGCTCCGCCTGCCCGACCGGGGCCTGGTCCGCGAGGGCCACCGCGCCGACCTCGTCCTCTTCGACCCGGCGACGGTCGCCGCCGGCTCCACCTTCGAGGACCCCCGCCGCCTGCCCACGGGCATCCCGTACGTCCTGGTCGACGGCCGCTTCGTGATCGAGGACGGCCGCCGCACGGACGTCCTGGCGGGACGGTCGGTCCGGAGGACACCCCGCTGAGGGAGGAGAAATCCTCGCGAACCACCCGTCCCACGTGGTGGAAAACACGGCCCGGCCCCCCGGACCGGGCCGTAAGCTCGCGGGCATGCAGGTGATCCAGTCGACCAAGCTCGCCAACGTCGGTTACGAGATCCGGGGCCCGGTGCTCGAGGAGGCGATGCGGCTGGAAGCGGCCGGTCACCGCATCCTGAAGCTGAACACGGGCAATCCGGCGGCGTTCGGGTTCGAGTGCCCGCCCGAGATCCTGGAGGACATCCTCCGCAACGTCTCCTCGGCCCACGGCTACGGCGACGCCAAGGGGCTGCTGGCCGCGCGCCGGGCGGTGGTCATGCACAACCAGACCCTCGGCATCGAGACGGACGTCGAGCACGTCTTCATCGGCAACGGCGTCTCCGAGCTGATCGTGATGGCGATGCAGGCGCTGCTCGACGACGGCGACGAGGTGCTGGTACCGGCCCCGGACTACCCCCTGTGGACGGCGGCCGTCTCCCTGTCCGGCGGCACGGCCGTGCACTACCGCTGCGACGAGCAGGCCGACTGGATGCCGGACCTCGCGGACATCGAGCGCAAGGTCACCGACCGCACCAAGGCCATCGTCATCATCAACCCGAACAACCCCACGGGCGCGGTGTACGAGGAGGAGCTGCTGCGGGGCCTGACCGACCTCGCCCGCCGCCACAACCTGCTGGTCTGCTCGGACGAGATCTACGACAAGATCCTCTACGACGACGCCGTGCACGTCCCCACCGCCTCGATCGCCCCGGACCTGCTGACGCTCACCTTCAACGGCATGTCGAAGGCGTACCGGGTGGCCGGGTACCGGGTCGGCTGGATGTCGGTGTCCGGTCCGCGCGCGCACGCCGAGTCGTACATCGAGGGCCTGACGATCCTGGCGAACATGCGGCTGTGCGCGAACATGCCGGGCCAGCACGGGGTGGTCGCCGCGCTCAGCGGCCGGCAGACCATCACGGACCTGGTGCTGCCGGGCGGGCGGCTGCGCGAGCAGCGGGACACGGCGTACGAGCTGCTGACCCGGATCCCGGGGGTGACCTGTGTGAAGCCGAAGGGGGCGCTGTACCTCTTCCCGCGCCTGGACCCCGAGGTCTTCAAGATCAAGGACGACCGGCAGATGGTCCTGGACCTGCTCCGCCAGGAGAAGATCATGGTCGTGCACGGCACCGGCTTCAACTGGCCCGAGCCGGACCACTTCCGGGTCGTCACCCTGCCCTCGGTGGTGGACCTGCGGGACGCGGTGGGGCGCATCAAGCACTTCCTGGAGGGCTACGGCCAGCCCTGACGGCCCCTCTCCTCAGGACCACTCTCCTCAGGCCCCTCTTCTCGGGACCCGTCTTCTCGGGACCCGTCTTCCCGGGATCGGCACAACTTTAGAATGATTCCAATGTAGGATGGTTTCCTGGTAGTAGTCAGGAGGCCATCCATGTACGAGCCGATCCGTACCAAGTCGGTCCACAGCACGATGGCCGACGGCAGCCCGGACTTCCCCCACCGCTCCCGCGAGGAGGAGCTGGACATCCAGCTCGCGGGCCACCTCGCCGCACTGCTCACCGTCACGGACGAGCTGCGGGACCTCGCGCCCGGTGCGGAACTGGACGCGGCGGCCGAGCGGCTGGCCGCGCAGGTGGCCCGGCTGCGGGGCGGGCAGCCGCCGGTCCGCGTCCCGCTCTCCGTGGTGCGCGACACCGGGCGCCTCGCCGGCCTGCACCGGCGGGCGCACGCCCTGGCGGGCCGCGCGCTGGTCGTGGCGGCCTCCCGCGCCGACACGGTGGTGGCGATCCTCGCCGCCGAGCGGATGGACGCCCACACGGCGGCCCTGGAGTCGCTCGCCCTCGCGTCCCGCTGAGCCCCGCAGTGCCCCTGCGCGCACGGGCGGGGTACCCCGGACGTCCTGCCCGGGGCACCCCGCCCGTGGGTGCGTGCCGTCCGGGTCAGGCGGTGACGCGGACCGTCGCCGACGCCGTGGTCCCGTCGTGCAGGTCGTCGCCGGGCCAGCCGACCGTGTAGGTCGTGTCCCGGCGGGTGCGCGGCAGGTCGTCGATGGTGAAGGTGCCGTCGGCGGCGACCGTCACCGACGACAGCGTGCCGGTGCCGAGCCGGTCGGTGCGTTCCACCGTCAGCACCGCCCGCTCGGGCAGCGCCGCGCCCCGCGCGGTGAACGTGCCGGTGATGTGCACGCCGGCGCTCTTCGACGCCTCCGCCGGTGCGGTGAGGGTGATCGCGCTGCCCGCCCGGCCGACGGACACCGTGCGGGTGACGTCGGTGGCCGGGCGGTGGGTGAGGTCACCCAGGAACGACACCGTGTACGTCGCCTCCCCGACCAGGTCCGGCTCGTCCAGCACGGTGAAGGTGCCGTCCGCCCTGACGGTCGCGGTGCCCAGCTCGCGCGTCCCGCCCGCGTCGGTGCGGGTCGCCGTCACCTTCAGCGGCTCGGCCGGCGCGGGTCCGTCCAGCTCCAGCCTGCCGCGCACCGCCAGCGCCTCGCCGGCGACCGCCCCGGCGGGGCTGTGGGTCAGTCCGCCGGTGAAGCGGGCGTCGTACTGGACGGCCGGCGGCTGGACGACGTGCAGCCAGTACTGGCTGCCCGCGGTGTTGGTGGTGACCGCGAAGAGCCGGGAGCCGTCGGCGGACCACTCCAGGCCGCGCGGCGCCACCCGGTCGCCGTCGAGGCTGCCCTCGAAGGCGAACTCCAGCGCCGGGGTCGCGTCCTCCGGGTCGGCGGGCGACAGCAGCAGGTCGGGCGTGGCGCCCTGGGCCGAGGCGCCGCGCGCGAGGTACTTCCCGTCCCCGCTGAAGGCGACGGCGGAAGCGGCGGCGCCGGCCGGCAGCGCCGGGTAGCCGGTCGCGGCGTCGGACAGGTCGGCGGTGTTCAGCAGCCGGGTCCCCGCGGTGGCGTCGGCGACGGCCACCGCGGTGCCGTCCGGAGAGAACGCCATGTCCTTGAAGTCGAGCGCGCCCTTGCCCTCGCCGTCGGCGAAGCGGCGGGCGGCCGTCCGCACCAGGGTCTCCCCGCTCGCGTCGAACACCGCGAGGAACGGGTTCGCGGCCTTGCTGTTCGCCGGCTGGCCCATCATCAGCCGGTCACCGGGGCCGGCCTCCAGCTGGAGCCTGCCGTAGTCCTGCCATCCGCTGCGCTGCCAGGTGTTGTCGGGCCGGCTGTGATCCAGGTACGTGAGTGACGTGTCGCAGTCCGAGAGGTAGGTGATGTACGACGACACCGTGTGGTGGACCTTGCCGCCCGCGAAGGCCAGGCTGCGCCCGCAGGTGTCCGTACTGGCCGCCCCGGCGGGGAGCGCCTGGTACGTGGTGGTGTCGTAGCGCAGGATCGTCTCCCGGCCACCGGCGTGGAGCACGCTGCCGTCGGCGTTCAGCGCGAGGCCGGAGACGTGGCGCTGGGTGGTGATGGTGCTGAGCCGCACGCCGGAGAAGTCGTAGACGGCGATGAGTCCGGTGTTGGACGAGCTGCCCATGTTGCTGTCGGCGACGTACACGCGCTGGTGCGCGGAGTCGACCGTCAGCGCCGAGAACGAGGAGATCGGCAGCTTGGCCACGAGGTCGGAGGCCGCGGCGTGCGCGGCGGGTGCGGCGGAGACGGTCAGGGCGCCGGCCGCGAGCGCCGCCGCGAGCAGCGTGCCCCCGAGCCGCCCGGTACGTCTGATACCTCGAACTGTATTCACCTTGTGCCCCCCACAGGCTGTCGGCGACCCGGTACGGCTCCCCACCGATGGGGAACGCGCGTTCGGGTCGAGCGGGATCGGGAGCGTACCCCGCCACCTCCCGAACGGCGGAGGCTTTTCGGCGGCGTGGCGCCGCGGGAAACGGCTCCGGCGCGGCGGAGTGGCCGGTTCCTGTCGCGTACCGGCATGGCCCGGTCACCGCCCGGTCACCCCGGACACCGGGGAACCTGGGATTCCGCGACGCCGCTCCGCCTGTGAGACGCATCGCGGGAACCGTCCTCGCGGTCCTGCTGGCCGCGGTGTGGGACCCGGAGCCGCGGAAGCTCGCCGTCCGGCACGGGTTCCGGCCGCAGGGCGCGACCGCCGAGCCCACCGGGACAGGCGACGCAGGACCGCACCGCCTGTCCCGACCGGCGACTGACCGGCGTCCGGCAGGCGCCCGTGCCCACCTCCGCGGTGCCGCGCGAGATCGCCCGCCGGGCGCGTGGACGACGGGGGGACCGGCATGACCGAGACCGACGACAGCTTCACCCCCACCCACCCGAAACGCCGCCCGGACCGGTGGCCGCCGTGCCCCGGGAGAAGGCCGGCGCGCCTGCCTCGCGGACGCCGGGCTGCCCCGGCGGCGGCCGGACGCCTCGCCGGACTGACCGGACGTGACCGGAGACCGGACCGAGCGGGCCGAGGACGCTGTGGGGCCGGGTCCGTCGCACGCCGTTGTGCGGGGACCCGGCCCGGACGGGGTTCCTCCCCCGCGCTCCGGGACATCGAGCTACTGGAGCGGGGAGGAACCCCCTCGCGACCGGCCTTCGTGACGACAACGCTGGTCAGGGCTTGCCGGACCGGCCGCGAAACCCGCGCGGGCGTCAGCCCAGGCGCCGCACCAGCGCGTGGTACTGGTCCCACAGCTCCTTCGGCGTGTGGTCGCCGAAGGTGTTCAGGTGCTCGGGGACGAGGGCCGCCTCCTCGCGCCAGACCTCCTTGTCGACGGTGAGCAGGAAGTCCAGGTCGGCCTCGGACAGGTCCAGGCCGTCGGTGTCCAGCGCGCCCTTGGCCGGGAGCACGCCGATCGGCGTCTCGACGCCCTCGGCCCTGCCCTCCAGACGCTCCACGATCCACTTCAGGACGCGGCTGTTCTCGCCGAAGCCGGGCCAGACGAACCGGCCGTCGTCGTCCTTGCGGAACCAGTTGACGTAGTAGATCTTCGGCAGCTTCGCCTGGTCCTTGTCCTTCGCGACGTCGACCCAGTGGCCCATGTAGTCGCCCATGTTGTAGCCGCAGAACGGCAGCATGGCGAACGGGTCGCGGCGCAGCTCACCGACCTTGCCCTCGGCGGCGGCGGTCTTCTCGGAGGCCACGTTGGCGCCGAGGAAGACGCCGTGGTTCCAGTCGAAGGACTCGGTGACCAGCGGCACGGCGGTGGCGCGCCGCCCGCCGAAGAGGATCGCGGAGATCGGCACGCCCTTGGGGTCCTCCCACTCCGGCGCGATGATCGGGCACTGCGCGGCCGGCGTGGTGAAGCGGGCGTTGGGGTGGGCGGCGGGCGTGCCGGACCCGGGCGTCCAGTCGTTGCCCTTCCAGTCGGTGAGGTGGGCGGGGGTCTCCTCGGTCATCCCCTCCCACCACACGTCGTTGTCGTCGGTCAGCGCGACGTTGGTGAAGACCGAGTTGCCCCACAGCGTCTTCATCGCGTTGGCGTTGGTGTGCTCGCCGGTGCCGGGCGCGACGCCGAAGAAGCCGGCCTCGGGGTTGATGGCGTAGAGGCGGCCGTCCTCGCCGAAGCGCATCCAGGCGATGTCGTCGCCGATGGTCTCCACCGTCCAGCCGGGGACGGTCGGCTCCAGCATGGCGAGGTTGGTCTTGCCGCAGGCGCTCGGGAAGGCGGCGGCGACGTACTTCGCCTCGCCGCGCGGCGGGGTCAGCTTCAGGATGAGCATGTGCTCGGCGAGCCAGCCCTCGTCGCGGGCCATGACGGAGGCGATGCGCAGGGCGTAGCACTTCTTGCCGAGCAGCGCGTTGCCGCCGTAGCCGGAGCCGTAGGACCAGATCTCGCGGTCCTCGGGGAAGTGCGAGATGTACTTGGTGCTGTTGCAGGGCCAGGGCACGTCCTCCTGGCCCGCCGCCAGCGGGGCGCCGAGGGAGTGCACGGCCTTGACGAAGAAGCCGCTGTCGCCCAGTTCGTCCAGGACCGGCTGCCCCATGCGGGTCATCGTCCGCATCGAGACGGCGACGTACGCGGAGTCGGTGATCTCGACGCCGATCGCGGACAGCGGCGAGCCCAGCGGCCCCATGCAGAACGGCACGACGTACATGGTCCGCCCGCGCATCGACCCGCGGAACAGGCCGTTCTCCCCGGTGAAGGTCTCCCGCATCTCGGCGGGGTCCTTCCAGTGGTTGGTGGGGCCGGCGTCCTCCTCCTTGGCGGAGCAGATGAAGGTCCGGTCCTCGACGCGGGCGACATCGCTGGGGTCGGAGGCGGCGTAGTAGGAGTTCGGGCGCTTGATCGGGTCGAGTTTCCGGAAGGTGCCCTTGGCGACGAGCTCCTCGCACAGTCGCTCGTACTCGGCCTCGGAACCGTCGCACCAGACCACCCGGTCCGGCTGCGTCAGTCCGGCGATCTCGTCCACCCAGGAGAGCAGCTCCTGGTGCCGGGTGGGAACGGGGGAAGCCGCGATGTCGCGCGCCACGTTTGCTCCTAGATGAGGGGTTTTTTGTTGGAGGCCCCGTGGGGGCTGCGACCCGGATGCCTGCCCGTGATCACCCGCGCGCTCATCCGGTGCCGACCGCACTCATTTGATCATCCGACGCTCGCGCCCATCTGTCCAGAGGGCCGCACAGCTGAGCGGCGTGAGGATCGCCACGCACCAGGGGGTATGGCGCCGTTTCTTTGCGTATACGTTGGGTTCACCTGGAACTTCTTTTACTCGGCCGCCGTGGGAAGATGAGCGGGCGACTGGATTCGTACGCCTGTACTGACGCGTAACCTACGGGTGCGTAGGTACGCTTCCCATATGACTGCGTCCGCTTCCGATGCGCACACGGATTCCCCGGCCGCCGGCCGCGGTCCCGTCGCGCTCTCCCTGCCGCATCCGGTCAAGCCCAAGCTCCGCGGCTGGCTGCACCTCGGAATGTTCCCGGCCGTCCTCGTCGCGGGCCTCGTGCTCACCGCGCTCGCCGACTCGACCAGAGGCCGCGTCGCCTGCGGGGTCTACGTCCTGACGGCCTGCCTGCTGTTCGGCGTGAGCGCCCTGTACCACCGGGGCGACTGGAGTCCGCGGATGGACGGCGTCCTGCGCCGCCTGGACCACGCCAACATCTTCCTGATCATCGCGGGCACCTACACCCCGCTGACCATCCTGCTGCTGCCGGAGTCCCAGGGACGGTTGCTGCTGTGGGGCATCTGGGCCGCCGCGGTGGCCGGCATCGCCTTCCGCGTCTTCTGGGTCGGCGCCCCCCGCTGGCTCTACACGCCCTGCTACCTCGCCATGGGTTGGGCGGCCGTCTTCTACCTGCCCGACTTCCTGCGGGAGGGCGGCGTCGCGGTCCTCTTCCTGATCGTCCTCGGCGGGGTGCTCTACAGCATCGGCGGCGTCATCTACGGCATCAAGCGCCCGAACCCGTCCCCGCGCTGGTTCGGCTTCCACGAGGTCTTCCACTCCTTCACGCTGGCGGCGTTCACCGCCCACTACGTGGGGATCTCCCTGGTCGCGTACTGACGGGCCGGGTGCGGACGCCGGGAGGACAATGGACGGCATGACCCCGGCGTCCCGCACCCCCGCCCCCGAGGCCGCGCCCCGGCCGCCGGGGCTGCGGGAGCGGAAGAAGCTCAGGACCCGGCTCGCGATCCGGCAGGCCGCGTTCGCCCTGTTCCGCGAGCAGGGGTACGACGCCACCACCGTCGAGCGGATCGCCGAGCGCGCCGACGTCTCCCCCAGCACGGTCGCGCGCTACTTCCCCGCCAAGGAGGACATCGTCCTCACCGACGCGTACGAGCCCCTGCTGGAGGAACTGCTGCGGCACCGCCCCGCGGACGAGCCGGTGCCGGAGACACTGCGGTGGGTGCTGCGCCGCGTGACCGCCCTGCCCCCGGGCGGGCCTCCGCACCGCGACGACCTGCTGCTCCGCGTCCGGCTGCTGGCCGAGGTCCCGGCCGTCCGCGCCCGCCTGCTGGAGAGCGGGTCCGGCACGGCCCGCCTGATGCGCCGCGCCCTCGCCGCCCGCACCGGCCGCGACGAGAGCGACCCGGAGGTCCGCCTCTACGCGATGGGCCTGACGGGAGCCCTGCTGGAGGCGATGGCCCTCTGGGTCGAAGGCGGCTGCCGGGACGACCTGGCCCGGCTCGCCGACCACGCCCTCGACGTCTTCCGGGACCTGCCCGCCACCCGGTGATCATGACATCCTGACCGGGTGAACGGTCCCGAGATCCAGGTCGGGTTCGCCCCGGAACTGCTGCTCTTCGTCCCCCGGGCCCGCCCGGCCGGCACCATCCGCGCCCCCGTCGACGGCGTGTCCACCCTCGGCCACGTCGTGGAGTCCCTGGGCGTCCCGCTGACCGAGGTCGGCACCCTCCTCGTCGACGGCCACCGCGTACCGCCGGGGCACGTCCCCGTCGCCGGCGAGTCGGTGGCCGTCCGCCCCGTGGACCGCCCGCAGCGCGTCCCGGGCGCCCCGCTGCGCTTCCTCCTCGACGTACACCTCGGCACCCTCGCCCGCCGCCTGCGCCTGCTCGGCGTGGACGCCGCGTACGAGTCGGCGGACATCGGCGACCCGGCGCTGGCCGCCCGCTCCGCCGCCGAACGCCGGGTGCTGCTCAGCCGCGACCGGGGCCTGCTGCGCCGCCGCGAACTGTGGGCCGGCGCGTTCGTCTACAGCACCCGCCCCGACGACCAGCTCTCCGACATCCTGGACCGCTTCGCCCCCGCCCTCCACCCGTGGACCCGCTGCACGGCCTGCAACGGGCTGCTGCGCGAGGCGACCAAGGAGGAGGTCGCCGACCAGCTGGAAAGCGGTACGCAGCGGTCGTACGACGTCTTCGCCCAGTGCGCGGAGTGCGGCCGCGCGTACTGGCGGGGCGCCCACCACGAGCAACTGGAGGCGATCGTCAGGAAACACGCGCCGTAAAGGGGGGCGCATGCCCCTCACGGCGAGGGCGGGGCAGTGGCGCGGTCCCCACGCGACCGGACACCGGGCAGAGCCGTCCCCTCACGGGCAGGACCGGCGCCACCGCACCCACCACCGCACCACTCACGCCCCCGCACCGGCCCGACCGAACACGGAACCGCATCGCCCCGCGCAGGCGCGACCGGCGCCACCGCACCCACCCCCGCACCGCTCACGCCCCCGCACGGGCCCGACCGAGCACCGAACCGCATCGCCCCGCGCAGGCGCGACCGGCGCCACCGCACCCACCCCCGCACCGCTCACGCCCCCGCACGGGCCCGACCGAGCACCGAACCGCATCGCCCCGCGCAGGCGCGACCAGCGACGCCGCACCCACCACCGCACCGCTCACGCCCCCGCACCGGCCCGACCGAGCACCGAACCGCATCGCCCCGCGCAGGCGCGACCAGCGACGCCGCACCCACCACCGCACCACTCACGCCCCCGCACCGGCCCGACCGAGCACCGAACCGCATCGCCCCGCGCAGGCGCGACCAGCGACGCCGCACCCACCACCGCACCACTCACGCCCCCGCACCGGCCCGACCGAGCACCGAACCGCATCGCCCCGCACACCCGTCACCGCACCGCGTCCCGCGCGCTCCCCGCGCGGGCGCGGCCGTCACCGCACCGCGTCCCGCAGCCGCCCCACGTCCGTCGTGGGCGCCTCGCAGACGAAGCCCCGGCACACGTACGCCGCCGGCCGCCCCTGCACGAGCGGTCGTCCGGCCAGCAGCGGGAACTCCTCGCTGCCCTCCTCGCCGAAGGCGACCACCATCCCCGGCGCGGTCCCGAGCAGCGCGGCCCGGCGCAGCTCCCCGTCGCCCACGACGGCGACCTCGCGCGGGCCGTCCAGATACGCCTCCGCCACGGCCAGCCCCCATCCGACGAACCTCGGCACCCGGGGCCCCAGCGCCTTCACCACGCCCAGCGCGTGCTCCGCGGCCTCCCGGTGCGGCGCGGACCCGGTGTGCGCGGCGTACGTCAGCAGCGCGCCCGCCGCCGCCGTCCACCCGGAGGGCGTCGCGTTGTCCGTCGGGTCCTGCGGTCGCCGGATCAGCCGCTCCGCGTCGACGGCCGTGTCGTACAGCGACCCCGCCTCGTCCCGGAACCGGGTCAGTACGTGGTCCAGGAGCAGCCCGGCGAAGTCCAGCCAGACGCCCTCCCCGGTGACGGAGGCCAGCGCGAGGAAGCCCTCGGCGACATCGGCGTAGTCCTCCAGGACGCCCGCACTGGCGCCGGCCCGCCCGTCCTTGCTGGTGCGGGTGAGCCGCCCCTGGTCGTCCAGGTGCAGCCGGACCATCAGGTCGGCGGCGGCGACGGCGGCCTCGATGAGGTCGGGCCGGTCGAAGTAGGCGCCGGTCTCGGCGAGCGCGGCGATCGCGAGGCCGTTCCAGGCGGCGACGACCTTGTCGTCCCGGCCGGGCGCCGGCCGCCCGGCCCGCGCCGCGAGCAGCCGCTCCCGTACGGAGAGCACCCGCTCGGCGTCGAACACGCCTTCGTGCTGGGGGAGCTGGAGCACCGAGGCGCCGTGCTCGAAGGTGCCCTCCTCGGTCACCCCGAAGTACTGCGCGGCGAGGGCGGCGTCGGCGTCCCCGAGTACCTCCCGGAGCTGCTCGGGCGTCCAGACGTAGTAGGCGCCCTCGACGTGCCGCCCGGTGCCGTCGTCGCTGTCGGCGTCCAGCGCGGAGGCGAACCCGCCCTCGGCGGTGCGCAGTTCGCGGACCAGGAAGTCGGCGGTCTCCAGGGCGATCCGCCGGGCGAGGCCGGAGCCGGTGGACCGCCACAGGTGGGCGTGGACCCGGGCCAGCAGCGCGTTGTCGTACAGCATCTTCTCGAAGTGCGGCACGACCCACTCCCGGTCCACCGAGTACCGGGCGAAGCCGCCGCCCAGCTGGTCGTAGATCCCGCCCCGGGCCATCCGCTCGCAGGTGTCCACCGCCATCTGCAACGCGCCCTCGGCGCCGGTGCGGGCGTGGTGGCGCAGCAGGAACTCGATCACCATCGACGGCGGGAACTTCGGCGCCCCGCCGAATCCGCCGTGCCGCGCGTCGTACTCCCGGGTCAGGCCCAGCAGCGCCCCCGCCAGCTCCTCCTCGCCGGGGGCCCGGGCGTCGCCGTAGGAGATCTCCCGCCCGGCGAGGTCCTGGACGATCTTCCCGGCGACCTCGGTGACCTCCCCGCGCCGGTCGGTCCACGCCTGGTGCACCCCGGCCAGGACCTGCCGGAAGGACGGCATGCCCTGGCGGGGCGCGGGCGGGTAGTACGTGCCGAAGTAGAAGGGCTCGGCGTCCGGCGTGAGGAACACCGTCATCGGCCATCCGCCCTGCCCGGTCGCCGCCTGCACGGCCTCCATGTAGACGGCGTCGACGTCGGGCCGCTCCTCGCGGTCGACCTTGACGCTGACGAAGTGCGAGTTGAGGAAGTCGGCGGTGGCCTGGTCCTCGAAGGACTCGTGGGCCATGACGTGACACCAGTGACACGCCGAGTAGCCGACCGACAGCAGCACCGGCACGTCCCGCCGCCGCGCCTCCTCGAACGCCTCCTCCGACCAGGGCCACCAGTGGACGGGGTTGTCGGCGTGCTGCAGCAGGTAGGGGGACGTCTCGCGGGCCAGTCGGTTCGCCATGGGGTCCATCCTGCCCCAGTACCCGCGCCTCCCCGGACGGCACACCGCCGCCGTCCCTCTTCCCAGGGCCTTCACCCGGCGGGACATTTGGCCGGGGGTCGACGTGGGAAGGACCCGTGGAGCGGCCGGGCGGCGCAGGGGGCGACCGGGGCTGCCGGAGGGGGACGGGACATGCGGGACAGTCATCGGGCGGAGGCCGAGCGGGTGCTCGCGCGGGCCGTCGAGGAGGAGGTCCGCCGCACCGGGGGCCGGGCCGACGGGAGCGTGCTGCTGGCGCGGGCGCGCGGCGCGCTGGACGCGATGGCGCGTACCGCCGCCGAGGAGTACGACGCGTACGTCCGGGCCCTGGACGAGGGCGAGGCCGGCCGGCTCACCTTCCGCCGGCGCTACGCCCAGGAGGGCGCCGGCACTCCCCTGCTGGTGGCCGGGGTCGCGGCCGTCGCCGCGGTGGTGGCCGACGTCGCCCTGGGCACCGGCACCGGCACCGCGGTCGGCGCGGGCGTCGCGGTCGGGGTGGTGGGCGCGGCGGCGACCGTGGTGAAGGTGGCCGGCGTCCATCTGCCCGCCGCCCATCACCGGGCCGGCGCGGCGCAGCAGCCCGGCGGCCCGGAGGCGCTGCGGTTGCAGTGGCTGACGGCGCTGGAGGTGCGGGGCATCCGGCCGTTCCTGGACCAGCAGCGGGTGCTCGCCGCGTCGACGGGGCCGAGCAAGCCGGGGCCGAAGCTGCGCGGCGCCGACAAGAGCGCGGCGGCCCGCGGGCGGACGGTGCTGGAACAGTCGTTCGGGCAGCTTCCGGTGCCGGAGGGGGTGTTCGCGGGGCGGCGGCGGGAGACGGCGCGGCTGCGGCAGTGGGTGCGGGAGGCCCGCGCGAGCACCGAGACGAAACCGACGGTGGTGGTGCTGCACGGGGCTCCCGGCAGCGGCCGTACGACGCTGGCGGTGCGGGCCGCCCACGACCTGAAGGACCACTTCCGCGGTGCCTGCGTGGTGGACCTGCGCGGCGACACCTCCGGGGAGACGCCGCTGTCCACCCGGGACGCGCTGCTGCATCTGCTCAACCGGCTCGGCGCGCCCCGCGAGCAACTGCTGTTCCGGGAGCGTTCCTCGGCGGACCAGCAGGTCAGACGGCTGAGCGAGCTGTACCACCAGCATCTGACGGGCGTCCCGGTCGTCGTCGTACTCGATGACGCCAGTGACGTGGAGCAGGTGCGCACGCTGCTCCCTGAGCGGTCCGACAGCCTCGTCCTGGTCACCGCGCGGCACCCGCTGGAGCTGCCCGCGGACCTGCCGGCCCGGGTGCACCACCTCCCCGTGGAGCCGCTGGACGCGGCCGGCGCCGAGGAGCTGCTGCGGGCCGCCGCGCAGGACCCGGACGAGCCCTACGACGCCGAGGCCGCCGACCGGGTGCGGGAGCTGTGCGGGGGGCTGCCGCTGGCGCTGCGGATCGCCGGTTCCGCGCTGGGACCGCGCTCGCCCCGCGCCCTCGCCGCCGACCTGGGCGCCTACGGTCCGGTGGAGCCGGCCGAGCGGGCGCTGTGGCTGCGCTACACCGACCAGTCGGACGCGGCCCGCCGGCTGCTGCGCCGGCTCGCGCTGGCCGGCCGTACCTCCCTGGGCGCCGCCGCCGCCGCGGCGCTGCTCGCCACCGACGAGCCGGAGGCGACCCGGCAGCTCACCGCGCTGTCCCGGGCGGGGCTGATCGACCGGGTCCGGGGCAGCCGGTACCGCCTGCACGACGTGGTGCGGGCCTTCGCGCAGGCCCGGCTGGGCGACGAGGAGGAGGCGGCCGAGCGGACGGCGGCGCAGGAGCGGCTCATCGCGAACTACGGGGAGCTGGCCGACTCGGTGCTGCGGCTGGTGGACGGCAACATGTCGACCCGCTCGGACCGGTTCGGCCCGCACGGCTTCACCTCGCTGGACGAGGCGCTGCGCTGGCTGGACGACGAGTCCAGCTTCATCACGGCGACGCTGCGGCACGCCGAGGGCGTCGACCAGGGCGCGGTCCTGAACCTGCTGGGCGCGCTGTGCGACTACTGCCTGCTCCGCGGCGACCTGTACCGGCTCGGGGAGATCAGCGACCTGGCGCAGGCCGTCGACCAGGGGCTGCTGCTGCGCTCGGTGCAGTGGCGCACCGGTATCGCGGCCCGGCAGCTCGGCGAGCTGGACAAGGCGCGGACCACGCTGACCTCGGTGGTCGACCTGTACCTGGAGGCGCAGCACGACGCGGGCGCGGCCCGTGCGCTGACCTCGCTCGGCATCACCCTGCACCACCAGGGAGACCTGACCGGGGCGGCGGCCAAGCTGCACGAGGCCCTCGGCCTCCAGGCCGGTCCCGAGCTGGCCACCGACCGGGCGTGGACGCTGCACGCCCTGGCGGCGGTGCAGCGCGACCGGTCGCGGCTGGCGGAGGCCCTGGGGCTGCTGGAGGAGTCGCTGGTCCTGCACCGCGCGGGCGAGTCGGTGCACGGCCAGGCATGGGCCCACTACCAGCTCGGCCAGCTCCATCTGCGCCGCGGTGACGTGCCCCGCGCGGAGGCCGACCTGCGGGCCGCGCTCGGCCTGTACGGCCGCACCCAGGACGCCCGCGGCGAGGCGTGGGCGCTGACCCAGCTGGCGCGGGCCCGGCTGGTCGACCAGGACGCGGTGCGCGCGGTGGAGGACCTGTACCGGGCGGCGGCCCGGCACCGCGACAACGAGGACGCCCGCGGCGAGGCGTGGACCGTCTACTACCTGGGCCAGGCGCTGGAGGAGACCGGCGACCTGGACCGGGCCGTCCGCGAGCTGGAGCGGTCCCGGACGATGTTCTCCCGGATGCGGGACGTCTACGGCCTGGCCTGCGCCCGGCACCACTCGGCCCGCGTCACCCGCGACCAGCGCGCCGCGCAGACGGGCTCGCTGCGCAACTCCGGGTTCGCCCGCCAGCTCCTGGTCGACGCCCGTGCCGACTTCCGCCGGATCGGGGTCGCGCACGGCGAGGCGTGGACCTGTCTGGAGCTGGCGGTGGTCGACGCGGGCAACGGCCGCACCGCGCAGGCCCTCGACCTGTGCGACGAGGCGGTCACGCTGTTCGCGTCGTACGGCGACCGCCGCGGCGACGACTGGGCCCGCTTCCTGCGCTGCACCCTGCTGCCGTACGGGGCGCCCGGCGGTGTGGAGGTCGGTACGGCGGTGGCGCAGGAGGAGCTGGCCGAGCTGGCCCGCGCGACGCACCCGGCCCGCGACGAACGCCTGACGGACGGCCTGCGCGCCTACGAGCTGCTGCTGGAGCGCGGCGTCCGGCTGGAGTCCGGCTGGCAGGGCTGGCGCCTGGGCATGGTCCCGAACCGGCACGCGCGGGAGGTCATGGGGGTGGAGGTGGGGGTGGGGCAGGACTGAGCGGCCGCGCGGGCGGCCGCCGGCCCTGCCGCGCCCTCAGCCCTGCTGCGGCTTGGCCCGGCCGGAGACCGGGCCGCCCTCCGGCTCCGTCTCGGCGGACTCCGTGAAGTCGACCCTGCCCATGTGCCGGTTCATCGACTTCATCAGGAACCACACCGCCACCGCCATCACCGCGAAGACGATGAAGCCGAGGACGCCGGGGGTGACCTTGTTCTCGTCCACCTCGGCGAGGGTGACGAGGTGCGTCATTGCCTGGCTTGCGCTAGCGCTCATGTCAGGCATTGTCCCGGATGCCCGCGAAGAGGTCGTCCTCGGGGAGGGAAGTGTCCACGAGCGACTTCGCCAGCTCGTACTCCTCGGTGGGCCAGACCTCCTTCTGGAGGTCCATCGGAACGCGGAACCAGCCCCCCTCGGGGTCGATCTGCGTGGCGTGCGCGATCAGCGCCTTGTCCCGGATCTCGAAGAATTCGGCGCACGGCACGTGGGTGGTGAGGGTGCGCTCGACGCGCTCGATCTCGTTCCACCGTTTGAGCCAGTCCCCGTAGGGGGACTCCAGGCCGCGGTCGAGCATGGCCTGGTGCAGGGCCTCGGTGCGGGGCCGGTTGAAGCCCTGGTTGTAGTACACCTTCAGCGGCTGGAACGCCGGTCCGTACTCGCTCTCCGGGTACTTCTCGGTGTCCGTCGCCCCCTCGAACGCCACCATCGTGATCTTGTGGGTCATGATGTGGTCGGGGTGCGGATAACCGCCGTTCTCGTCGTACGTGGTGATCACCTGCGGCCGGAAGGCGCGGATCTTGCGCACCAGCTCGCCGGCCGCCTTGTCGACGTCCTCCAGGGCGAAGCAGCCCTCCGGCAGCGGCGGCAGCGGGTCGCCCTCGGGCAGCCCGGAGTCGACGAAGCCGAGCCACTCCTGCTTGACGCCCAGGATCTCGCGGGCCTCGTCCATCTCCTTCCGGCGTACCTCGTGAATGTTCTCCTCGATGTACGGGTCCCCCTGGAGCTTGGGGTTGAGGATGGAGCCGCGTTCCCCGCCCGTGCAGGTCACCACGAGCACGTCCACCCCCTCGGACACGTACTTCGCCATGGTGGCCGCGCCCTTGCTCGACTCGTCGTCGGGGTGGGCGTGTACGGCCATCAGTCGCAGCTGGTCAGTCAAGACTCGATCCTCGGTTAAGTCGGCGCCCCGGTGTCTTCGAGCGCGTTCGGCGGCTTCTATAGTGACCGAATCGGAGGGCGAATAATTCCGGGGTCGTGCTCCCGGGGCCCCTTTCGGGACATCCGTCCCGCTCCTGCCGAGAGGACGATCATGAGTACGGCGACGACACGCCCGCCCGAGAGCCGCTACGGCCGTTCCTCGGACGCCCGGGCGGATCGTACGCTCAAGGTCGTCGGCACGGTCCTCGGGGCCGCCCTGCTCGCGCTGATCGGCTGGTTCGCGTACCACTACGTGGCGCAGAGCGGGATCAGCGGCGAGGTGATCACCTTCGAGACCGGCGAGGACGCGGTGAAGGTGCACCTGGAGGTGCACAAGGACGCCGGTGTCGACGGCTACTGCACCGTGCGCTCCCAGTCGGAGGACGGCGCCGAGGTGGGCCGGGCGGACTTCCGCTTCAGCGGTGACCGGACCCGCTTCGACCAGGTCGTCACGCTGCGCACCAAGGCTCCCGGCTCCACGGCGGAGCTGCTCGGCTGCCACACGGACTGAGCCCGGGGCCGCGCACCCGGTCACGCCGACACTTCGGGGCTGACCTGCGTCGACGTGAATCTGGTGCCTTATGTCCTCCCCCTTTGGCCGCGCAATTGTTAGGCTCGTGGTTTCGCCCTTCCGTGAAGGAACATGCTTCTGGGTAGGGCGATGCTTTGTATTCCCGGTACGGACGAGGAGCACCTGTGACCCAGACCAGCGAGAACGTCACCTGGCTCACCCAGGAGGCGTACAACAAGCTCAAGGAGGAGCTTGACTACCTTACTGGTCCTGCGCGCACGGAGATCTCTGCCAAGATCGCCGCGGCGCGTGAGGAGGGGGACCTGCGCGAGAACGGCGGGTACCACGCGGCGAAGGAGGAGCAGGGCAAGCAGGAGCTCCGTGTGCGCCAGCTGACCCAGCTCCTGGAGACCGCCAAGGTGGGTGAGGCGCCCGCGGCCAACGGTGCCGTCGCGCCGGGCATGGTCGTCACGATCGCCTTCGACGGCGACGAGGACGACACGCTGACGTTCCTGCTCGCCTCCCGCGAGTACGCGAGCGCCGACATCGAGACGTACTCGCCGCAGTCCCCGCTCGGCACCGGCGTGATCGGCCGCAAGGTCGGCGACGACGCCCAGTACGAGCTGCCGAACGGCAAGAAGGCCTCCGTCAAGATCCTCAAGGCCGAGCCGTACAACGGCTGACCGCACGCATGGCAGGCCCCCGGCGTCCGTGTGACGCCGGGGGCCTCGTCGTGCGCCCCTTCATGCTCCCGGCCAGGGGTGCCGATCCGCGCCTCGTCCGGACCGGTCGGGACGGCGCTCCCAGCGCAGCGCCGGGTAACGCGCTGGGTGAGGAAGGCCGGCATCCGCTCCTCCGGGAGGGTCGGGGCCACCTCGGTCCGCCGCTCGCTGTCCGTATCCCCTATGCCCTGTGCCCGAACGCCGGAGTCCCCGTCACGACGCGCGTGAAGGGGACTCCGGGTCGCCTCTGGCCGCCCTCTTCGGAGGAGTCGGGGGCTACCCCGCCGCCCCGCGGTACTTGCGCACCGCCAGTGTCCGGAAGACGGCGATGATCAGGATCGAGTAGAGCAGCGTGGCCCACACCGGGTGCTGCATCGGCCAGGCGTCGGAGGTGGACACCCCGGGGTTGCCGAACAGCTCGCGGCACGCCTGGACGCTGGCGCTGAACGGGTTCCAGTCGGCGATGTGCCGCAGCCAGGGCGTCATCTGGGTGGAGTCCACGAAGGCGTTGGAGACGAACGTGACCGGGAACAGCCAGATGATGCCGCCCGAGGTCGCCGCCTCCGGGGTGCGTACGGACAGGCCGATGAGCGCGCCGATCCAGGTGAAGGCGTAGCCGAGGAGCAGGAGCAGGCCGAAGCCGGCCAGGATTCTGCCGGGGTCGGTCGGTTCCGCGGTGCCGGTGCGCCAGCCGACGAGCAGGGCGACGATCGCGAGGACGAGCAGGGTGACGGCCGTCTGCGCGAGGTCGGCGACGGTACGGCCGGTCAGCACCGCGCCCCGGGCCATCGGCAGCGAGCGGAACCGGTCGACGAGGCCCTTCTGCATGTCGTCCGCGATGCCGGCGGCCGATCCGGCGGTGGCGAAGGTGACGGTCTGCGCGAAGATGCCCGCCATCAGGAAGTCCTTGTAGACGCCCGAGTCGGTGGTGCTGCCGACCTTGATGGAACCGCCGAAGACGTAGGTGAACAGCACCACGAACATCACCGGCTGGATGATGCCGAAGAGGACCATCTCGGGGATGCGGGTCATCCGGATCAGGTTCCGGCGGGCGACGACCAGGGAGTCGCGTACGGACCGGACGAGGCGGTTGCCGGGCGCGTCGGCGCGGACGGCGTCGGTGACGGCGCTCACAGGGCGGCCTCCTTGCCTGACTGGGGCCCCTCGGTCTCTTCGGTCTCGGCCGCGTGGCCGGTGAGGGAGAGGAAGACGTCGTCGAGGGTGGGACGGCGCAGGCCGATGTCGTCGATCTCGATGCCGCGGCCGTCCAGCTCGCGGATGATCTCGGAGAGGAGCTTGGCGCCGCCGGTGACGGGGACAGTGAGCTTGCGCATGTGGTCCTCGACCGTGGCCTCGCCCTTGCCGAGGCCGCCCAGTACGGCCGCGGCGGCGGAGAGGTGCTCGCGGTCGTGCACCACGACCTCGACGCGCTCGCCGCCGGTGCGGGCCTTGAGCTGGTCGGAGGTGCCCTGGGCGATCACCCGGCCGTGGTCGACCACGGCGATGTCGTGGGCGAGGTGGTCGGCCTCCTCCAGGTACTGGGTGGTCAGCAGCAGGGTGGTACCGCCGGAGACGAGCTGCTTGATGACCTCCCACAGCTGCTGCCGGTTGCGGGGGTCGAGGCCGGTGGTCGGCTCGTCCATGAACATCACCGGCGGCGAGACCACCAGGGCGGCGGCCAGGTCGAGCCTGCGGCGCATACCGCCGGAGTACGTCTTGGCGGGCCGGTCGGCGGCGTCGGCGAGGTGGAACTGCTCCAGCAGCTCGGCGGCGCGCGCCTTCGCCGGCTTCGCGCGCATCTGGTAGAGCTGACCGACCATCTGGAGGTTCTCCCGGCCGGTCAGGTACTCGTCGACCGCCGCGAACTGGCCGGAGAGGCCGATCGAGCGGCGTACGGCGTCGGGCTGTCCCAGCACGTCGAGGCCGGCGACGACCGCCCGGCCCCGGTCGGGCCGCAGCAGGGTCGTCAGGCAGCGGACGGCGGTGGTCTTGCCCGCGCCGTTCGGGCCGAGCAGGCCCAGGACCGTGCCCTCGGGGACGTCGAGGTCGACGCCGTCCAGAGCCTTTACGTCGCCGAAGGTCTTCACCAGGCCCTCGGCATAGATGGCGCCAGGCATATGAGTCTCCACGTCGTCGGGGATGCTTCGCTGTGCCTCGGTCGTGCGTCGGTACTGCCTTCGTACGCGTACGTCGTACTCCGTACGCGTACGTCGAGCTTCGTACGGGTGCCTCGAGCCGCGCGTACGGGTGCGTCGAGCTTCGTACACGTGCGTCGAGCCGCGCGTACGGGTGCGTCGAGCCTCGTACACGTGCGTCGAGCCGCGCGTACGGGTGCGTCGAGCGTCGTACACGTGCGTCGAGCCGCGCGTACGGTGCGTCGTCGAGCCGGTTCACGGTAAGGCGATGTAACGCGTCTCTCAACGTGATTACGCGGACGCGGGACCGGCGTCCTCGGCGCCTACCGCATCACCGTGTAACCCGCGTCCCGCAGCGCCCGGCCGACCTCGACGCAGTGCTCGGGGCCCTTCGTCTCCAGGTGCAGCTCGACCTCCGCCTCCGTGAGTCCGAGGCGCGGGTCGGTCCGCACGTGGCTCACGTCCAGGACATTGGCGTCGGCCCCTGACAACACCCCGAGCAGCGTGGCGAGGGCGCCCGGCCGGTCCGTCAGCCGCAGCCGCACCGCCAGGTAACGGCCCTGCGCGGCCATGCCGTGCCGCAGCACGCCCTGCATCAGCACCGGGTCCACGTTGCCCCCGGACAGCACCGCCACCACCGGCCCCTCGAAGGCGCCGGGCTCGGCGAGCAGCGCCGCGACCGGGCTCGCCCCGGCCGGTTCCACCACCAGCTTGGCCCGTTCCAGGCAGAGCAGCAGCGCCGCGGAGAGCTGGTCCTCGGTGACGGTGCGGACCTCGTCCACCAGGTCCCCGACGATCCCGAACGGCACGTCACCGGGCCGGCCCACCCTGATGCCGTCGGCCATCGTCGCGGGGTGGGCGAGGGAGACCGGGCGCCCGGCGGCCAGCGACGGCGGGTACGCCGCCGCGCCCTCCGCCTGCACGCCCACGATCCGCACCTCGGGCCGCAGCGCCTTCACCGCGACCGCGATCCCGGCCGCCAGTCCGCCGCCGCCGACGCCGACCACGATCGTCCGGACCTCGGGGCACTGCTCCAGGATCTCCAGCCCGACCGTGCCCTGGCCCGCGATGACGTCCGGGTGGTCGAAGGGGTGGATGAACACGGCCCCCGTCTGGCGCGCGTGCTCCTGCGCGGCGGCCAGCGTCTCGTCGACGACCTGGCCGTGCAGGCGCACCTCGGCACCGTAGTCCTGGGTGGCGCTGATCTTGGGCAGCGGTGCGCCCCTCGGCATGAACACGGTCGAGGTCACGCCCAGCAGCGCCGAGGCGAGGGCGACGCCCTGCGCGTGGTTGCCGGCGCTGGCGGCGACCACCCCGGCGGCCCGTTCCTCCGGCAGCAGCCCGGCGATCCGCGCATAGGCGCCGCGCAGCTTGAACGAGCCGGTGCGCTGGAGGTTCTCGCACTTGAAGAGCACGGGCGCCCCGACCAGCTGGGACAGGTGCCTGCTGCCTTCCATCGCGGTCGTCCGCGCCACGCCCGAGAGCATCTTCTGGGCCCCTCGCACATCGTCCAGGGTGACGGTCCGCGAAAGGTCAGCCGTGCTGTAGCTCATGCCCTCCAGCATCGCAGTTCACAGCGGACGGCGAACTGTGTGACCAACGACCGAGACCCGCTTTGCGCAGCGCCGGTACGGCCCGCGCCCGCTCCGCGTACCCTGTCCCCCAACCAGCAGCCCTTCACGAAGTGAGCCCCCGGCCATGCCCACAACACCCGAAATGTCGATGGACATGACGACCGCCGGTGACCCCGGTCTTCTCGACACGCTGCAGCACCAGGTGGCGGTGTTCGCCCGCCGCGCCGAACAGACCCGGCTCGGCGGTGTCGGGCAGGTGCGCAACACGATGGACCGCGCCGCGTATCTGCTGCTCAACCGCCTCGACCAGGAGGGCCCGATGGGCGTCAAGGCGCTCGCCTCCAGCATGGGGATCGACTCCTCGACGGTCACCCGGCAGGTCGCCCCGCTGGTCGACAGCGGGCTCGTCAAGCGCACCTCGCACCCGGAGGACGGACGGGCGGTCGTGCTCCAGCTGTCGCCGCGCGGGGCGTCCCGGCTCGACGAGGTACGGACCTCCCGCCGTCAGCTCATGGCCGACCTGACCCACGACTGGGCACCGGAGGAGCGCGAGGCGTTCTGCGCGCTCCTCACGCGCTTCAACGGCGCCCTGTCCGCCCGTATGGCCCCCCAGGGGAGCGCGGAGGCGGAGCAGCCGCCGGTCGCCTGACCGCGTCCGGCCGCACTCGGTACGCCCCGGCTCTTGACCGGCGGACCGCGCCTGTCCTCAGATGAGAACGGCAGGGTCGCCCGCTCGGGGGAGGCGCGGTGCGCGCACGGCACGCGGCACGGGACGCCCGCCGGGCCCGTGAGTTCGAGGCGTTCGTCGCGGGCGCGGCCGGGCGGCTGCTGCATGCCGCGACGCTGCTGACGGCCGAGCCGCCGGACGACAACCCGCGCGCCCTGCGGCTGCTGACCCGCGCCCTCGCCGACACCTACGCGCGGTGGGACCGGCTGCGCGGCGAGGACCCGTACGACCGCGTCCGGTGCCACCTGGTCACCCGTTTCGCCCGTGACCTCCGGCACCGGTACGGCGTCCCGGGCCGCGCCCGCCGCCGCCCGGCCGGTCCGCTGGCGGCCCTCGGCCCGCGGGAGCGCCTGGTGGTGGTCCTCCGGCTGTACGAGGGAGTCGCCGAGGAGCAGGCCGCGGCGCTGCTGGGCCTGCCCCGCGAGCGGGTCGACACGCTCTGCGCCCGCGCCACGGCGACCCTGTGGTCGGCACGCGGCAGCGGCGACGGCGCCCGGCCGGCGACGGTGACGGCACCCGGCGGAGGAACGCGGTCGTGAACGAGCGGGGACGGCGGAGGGAAGCGGTCGCGAACCAGCGGGAACGGCGGGAGCGGTCGTGAACCGGTGCCGGCGGGAGCGGTCGTGAACCGGCGGGAGCGGGAGGCGGCGGTACGGCGGTCGATGGACCGGTCGCCGCCGCGGGTGCCGCCCGGCCTGTGCGCCGACGCCGTCCGGCGCGGCGGCCGGCTGCTGCGCCGCAGGACGGCCGCGCGGCGGCTGCTGTGGCTGCTGCTGCTCGCGGCAGCCGTGGCCTTCGCCGTCTGGGCGCTGGCCGTCCAGCCGTGGGTGGCGCCGCCGTCCGAGACGACACCACCCCTGACGGACTGGTGACCGGCAGCGGTCAGCCGAGGGCCTGCTGGAGGTCCGCCAGCAGGTCGTCGGCGTTCTCGATGCCGACCGAGAGGCGGACCAGGTCGGCCGGGACCTCCAGGGCCGAACCGGCCGCGGAGGCGTGCGTCATGCGGCCGGGGTGCTCGATGAGCGACTCGACGCCGCCCAGGGACTCGCCCAGGGTGAACACCTTCGCGCGGTTGCAGACCTCGACGGCCGCCTCCTCGCCGCCCTCCACCCGGAAGGAGATCATGCCGCCGAAGGCCCGCATCTGCTTGGCGGCGGTCTCGTGGCCCGGGTGGTCCGGCAGCCCGGGGTAGAGAACGCGCGTCACGCGCGCGTGCCGGGTCAGCATGTCGGCGACCTTGGCCGCGTTCTCGCTGTGCCGGTCCATGCGGACGGCGAGGGTCTTGGTGCCGCGCAGCACCAGCCAGGAGTCGAAGGGCCCGGCGACGGCGCCCATGGCGTTCTGGTGGAACGCCAGTTCCTCGCCCAGCTCGGGGTCGCTGACGATCAGCGCGCCGCCGACGACGTCGGAGTGGCCGCCCATGTACTTGGTGAGGGAGTGCACGACGATGTCCGCGCCGAGGGCCAGCGGCTGCTGGAGGTAGGGCGTGGCGAAGGTGTTGTCGACGACGAGGCGGGCGCCGGCGTCCTGGGCGACCTGGGCGACGGCGGCGATGTCGGTGACGCCGAGCAGCGGGTTGGAGGGCGTCTCCACCCAGACCAGCTTGGTCTTCGGCGTCAGGGCGGCCCGTACGGCGGCCGGGTCGGCGGAGTCGGCCACGGACCACTCCACGCCCCACCGGGTGGCGACCTTGGCGAAGAGGCGGAACGTGCCGCCGTAGGCGTCGTTGGGGATGACCACGTGGTCGCCGGGGCGCAGCAGGGTGCGCAGCAGGCAGTCCTCGGCGGCCAGTCCGGAGGCGAAGGCGAGGCCGCGCCGGCCGCCCTCCAGAGCGGCGAGGTTCTCCTCCAGCGCGGTGCGGGTCGGGTTGGCGCTGCGGCTGTACTCGTAGCCGCCGCGCAGCCCGCCGACGCCGTCCTGCTTGTAGGTGGAGACCTGGTAGATCGGGGGGACGACCGCGCCCGTCAGGGGGTCGGCGGTGTTGCCCGCGTGGATCGCGAGGGTCTCGAAGTGCTGACTGAAGTGCCTGTCGCTCATGGGCCCGAGCGTAGTGCGCGGCGGCGGCCGGTGAGGCCGGACCGGGGCGCGGGCGGCGGGGCGGCGGGGCGGGGTTTTTCCACAGGCGCGGGGTTTTCCACAGGCCCGAGGGCGCAGGTTGGCCAATTGTCGGCGCGGTCTGGTTCGCTTGAGGCATGGAGATTCTCTGGGTCCTGCTGGCACTGGTCCTCTTCGGCTTCGTGCTGCTCCCCGTCTTCCGGCGCCGGCGGGGCATGATCGAGCAGGTGCCGCCGGGCCACCCGGACGCCGCGGACCCCGCGCACTACGGCTTCGTGCGCGAGGAGGAGCTGGACATCCGCATGCCGGGGCCCGACCAGGACCTGCTCGACGTCCTCGACCTGGTGCAGCGCACGGGTGACTACCGCGCGGCCGAGCAGTTGCTGGCCGGCACGGAGGCGACGGGCGAGCGGCGCTGGCAGCGGGTGCAGGCGTTCGCGGGCGCGGTGGCGCTGGAGCTCCAGCAGCGGCCGGGCGGCGTCGAGGAGACGCCGGGCGGCCAGTGGCTGCGGGTGTGGCGGGCGGAGCACCCGAAGGACGCGGGCGGTGCGGCGGTGCACGCCGAGTTCCTGGTGCAGCAGGCGTGGCGGACGTCGACGCCCGGCACGGACGAGTTCCGGATCATCATGGAGGAGGCGCGGGCGGCGTGCGGTGACGCGGCCCTGCTCGCCCCCGGCGATCCGGTGCCGTACATCGTCGAGCTGTCGGTGGCCCGCGGTCTCGGGTACGAGCGGGCGGAGTTCGAGCAGCTCTGGCTGAAGATCCTCGACCGGGACCCGGCCCACATGGGCGCGCACCTGGCCGCGCTGCACTACTGGTGCGAGAAGTGGCACGGCTCGCGCGAGCTGGCGTACTCCTTCGCGGAGGCGGCGGCGGCCCGCGCGCCCCGGGGTTCGCTGCTGGCGGCGATGCCGCTGTTCGCGGTGTTCGAGCACCTTCCGGAGGTGAACCTGGTCGGTTCCTTCCACCGCAGCGAGGTCGTCACCAAGGCGGTGCACGGCGCCCTGCACGCGGTGCACTCGGCCCGCCCCGACGACCCGATGACGGCGCACGTCCGCCATCTGCTGCTGTTCTTCCTGGTCCGCGGCGAGCGCTGGTCGGAGGCCATGGACCAGCTGGTGCGCATAGACGGCCACGTCGGCGCCCTGCCGTGGACGCTGTCCGCCGACCCGGCGGCCGAGTTCGCGGTCTACCGGGCCCTGGCGGTGGCGGGCTACGAGGCCAACGGCGGCAGCCCGGCCACGCTGCCGCACTGACGCCGGCCGGGGCCGGGACACGCGGCTCGTACGCATCGCCGATGGACAAGATGGCCGAGGGGGGCCGTGCTCACTCAGGTACTGCCCGGGTTCCGCGAGCTGCGCACGCCCCTGGCGACGGGCGTCCTGTGGCTGCTCACGCTCTGGGTGGCCCTCGGTGACCGCGTGCCCGAGCGGGCCCGTGCCACGGGCTTCGCGGCGCGCGTCTACGAGCTGGCGGAGCTGGTCGGGCGGCCCGGAGTCGGTGCCGCCCTGCTCTTCACCGCGTACGTCGTCGGAAGCGTGGTGAGCGTCCCGGCGAACCAGTTGCTGCGGGAGCCCGCCGCCCAGGACGCCTGGGGCGCGGTCCAGGTGCTGCCGGAGCGGTGGCCCGTCGTCCAGGGCCGTCCGGTGCTGACCCAGTACCGGGCGGCGGCCTCCGGGAGCTACCCGGCCTTCACGGACACCCGGCTGCTGACCCGGCAGGCCTGGGCGGACCTGCGGGCCCACGTGCGGACGAGTCCGCTGCCGCGGTGGCTGGAGACGCACCGTTAGAAGCGGCACCGCGAGGTCGCCGAGAACATCCTGCTGCGCGACGTCCTGGACGAGCTGGGCCAGCTCGGCACCCGCCTGCACGCCAAGAACTCGACGCTCTACGCCGACCAGGACCGGCTGATGGCGGAGGCGGACCTTCGGGTCAACGTGGGGGCCGGCGTGGCGGTCCTGGCCGTCGCGCTCTCCGTGCGGGTCTCGCCGCTGTTCCTCCTGGCGTTCGCGCTGTCGGCCCTGCTGGTGGCCATGGGAAGGGGCCGCGCCCGGCAGGCGAACGACGTGATCGTGCAGGCGCTGGTGATCGGCGAGGTGGAGTCGACGGCCCTGGCGGAGGCGGACCGTGCCGCCGAGGCCCTCGGTGCCGTGCCCCCGGGCGACGACCGCCCGGAGGATGGCTGACGGCGGCCGGAGCCGCCGCCGGGTCAGCCCTGGGTGCGGGCCGGCAGGCGCCAGTTCGGGCGGGGGAAGTGGCAGGTGTAGCCCTCGGGGTAGCGCTCCAGGTAGTCCTGGTGCTCGGGCTCGGCCTCCCAGAACGGGCCGACCGGCTCGACCTCGGTGACGACCTTGCCGGGCCACAGTCCGGAGGCGTCGACGTCCGCGATGGTGTCCTCGGCGATGCGCTTCTGCTCGTCGTCCACGTAGTAGATCGCGGAGCGGTAGCTCATGCCGATGTCGTTGCCCTGGCGGTTCTTGGTGGTCGGGTCGTGGATCTGGAAGAAGAACTCCAGGAGCGCCCGGTAGTCGGTCTGCTCCGGGTCGAAGAGGATCTCGATGGCCTCCGCGTGCGTCCCGTGGTTGCGGTACGTCGCGTCGGGCACGTCACCCCCGGTGTAGCCGACCCGGGTCGCCGTCACGCCCGGAAGCTTGCGGATCAGGTCCTGCATCCCCCAGAAACATCCGCCCGCCAGCACGGCCCTCTGCGTCTGCCCGGCCATCACGGCCCTCCACTCTTGGTCACTCGTTCACTCGGGCCACCCGGCTCACCGGCCGGTACCCGACGGCCACCCCTGTCAACACATCAGGGCACCGCCCGATTCCGCACCGCCCGCGGGTACGCGGAAAACCGGTGGCCGGCCGCGTGCCCCGCCCCGCACCCTGTCGGTCATGGAACGACCGCAGCGCGAGATCCGCGCGACCTACGGCCCCTCGACGATCACCGTCTACCAGGCGTACCCGCCCGCGATCGGCCTGCCGGCGGCCCGGGACGGGCGGTTCCCCGGCGCCTGGAAGCGGGACCGGATGACGTGGATCAAGCCGTCGTTCCTGTGGATGATGTACCGCTGCGGCTGGGCGACGAAGCCGGGGCAGGAGACCGTGCTCGCCGTCGAGATCACCCGTGACGGCTTCGCGTGGGCGCTGCGCCACGCCTGCCTGTCGAGCCACGACCCCGGCGCGCACCCCGACCGGGCCGCCTGGCGACGCGAGCTGAGGCATTCCCCGGCCCGCGTCCAGTGGGACCCGGAGCGGGACCTGCGTCTCGCCCCGCTCCCCCACCGCTCCCTCCAGCTCGGCCTCTCCGGCGAGGCGGCACGCCGGTACGCGGACGACTGGACGGTCTCGATCACCGACGTCACCCCGCTCGCCCGCACCGTCCACGAGCACGTCGGCAGGGGCGACCTGGACGCGGCGGCCCGGCTGCTGCCCGAGGAACGTCCCTATCCGGCCGGGGACGAGCTGACGGCGCACCTGGGAGCGTGACCGGGGTCGCCCGGACCGGACCGGACCGGACCGGAGCGGTGGCACCGCCCCGCAGCGCCGCGCCCACGCCCCGCCGGCCGGTGCGGTACCGGCCGGCGGGGCGTGGGCGTCCCGTGGGGGTGGGTCAGATCCTCTGGGTCAGATCCTCTGGGTCAGATCGTCGCCGTGTCGATCACGAAGCGGTAGCGGACGTCGCTGGCGAGGACGCGCTCGTAGGCCTCGTTGATCTGGCTCGCCTCGATCAGCTCGATCTCCGCGCCGATGCCGTGCTCGGCGCAGAAGTCCAGCATCTCCTGGGTCTCGGCGATGCCGCCGATCATCGAGCCGGCGAGGTTCTTGCCGCCGCCGATGAGGGAGAAGAGGTTGAGGGAGATCGGCTCCTCGGGGGCGCCGACGTTGGCCAGGGTGCCGTCGGCCTTCAGCAGGCTCAGGTAGGCGCCGAAGTCCAGGGGCGCCGAGACCGTGGAGACGATCAGGTCGAAGCGGCCGGCCAGCTCGGTGAAGGTCGCCGGGTCGCTGGTGGCGTAGTAGTGGTCGGCGCCCAGCTTCAGGCCGTCGTCCTTCTTGCGCAGCGACTGCGACAGCACGGTCACCTCGGCACCGAGGGCGTGCGCGATCTTGACGGCCATGTGGCCGAGACCGCCGAGGCCGACGACGGCGACCTTCTTGCCGGGGCCCGCGCCGAAACGCTTCAGCGGGGAGTACGTGGTGATGCCGGCGCACAGCAGCGGCGCGGCCACGTCCAGGGAGAGGCCGTCGGGGATGCGGACGGTGAACGCCTCGTCCACGACGATCTTCTGCGAGTAGCCGCCGTAGGTGACCTCACCGTCGTAGCCGACGGCGTTGTACGTGCCGACCTGGCCGCGCTCGCAGTACTGCTCCCGGCCCGCCTTGCAGCTCTCGCACTCGCGGCAGGAGTCGACCATGCAGCCGACGCCCACCCGGTCGCCCACCTTGAACCTGGTCACGGCGGAGCCGACCTCGGTGACGACACCCGCGATCTCGTGGCCGGGGACCATCGGGAAGATGGCCTCGCCCCAGCCCTCGCGGGCCTGGTGGATGTCGGAGTGGCAGATGCCGGCGTACTGGATGTCGATCAGGACGTCGTGCTCGCGGACGTCCCGCCGCTCGATGGTGGTGCGCTCCAGCGGAGCCTTGGCGGCGGGTGCGGCGTACGCGGCGACAGTGGTCATGCCGGGTTCTCCGGAGTTCCTCGTGACGGGTGGTTCTGTACGTCTCCCAGGGTGCCGACCTGCGGCGCGGCTACCCAGACCACGGTTTTGCGTACGTCCGCCGTGCGTACCACCGGCAGGGTCAGGCTGCTGTGCCTACGACCACAGACACCGGGAATACGCGGCGGTGATACTGGAGGACATGGACGTACCACCCGAAGCCGGTCCCGGTCTGGACCAGCGTGCCGAGCTGAGCGAGTTCCTGCGGACCCGGCGGGCCCGGCTGAAGCCGGAGGACGTCGGGCTGCCGGTGTTCGGGCGGGCCCGCCGGGTGCCGGGGCTGCGGCGGGAGGAGCTGGCGCAGCTCGCCGGGGTGTCGGTGGCGTACTACACCCGCCTTGAGCAGGGCAACGGGCGGAACGTGTCGGCGGAGGTGCTGGACGCGATCGCCCGCGCGCTGCGGCTGTCGGACGCCGAGCGCGCGCACCTGACGCATCTGGCGAAGCCGAAGCAGCAGCGGCACCGGCAGGCGTCGGCCCGGGCCCAGCAGGTGCGGCCGACGCTGCGGCAGCTGCTGGAGTCGTTCGACACGGTCCCGGCGTACATCACCGGACGGCGTACCGACGTGCTCGCCTTCAACGGCATGGCCTCGGTCCTGTTCGGCGGCTGGGACCGGATGCCGGCCCGGGAGCGGAACTGGGCGCGGCTGGTGTTCCTGCGGCCGGACTACCGCGAGCTGTTCGTGGAGTGGGACCAGAAGGCGGCCGACATCGTCGGCTACCTGCGGATGGACGCCGGGTGCCACCCGGACGATCCGCAGCTGGCCGCGCTGGTCGGGGAGCTGTCGGTGAAGAGTGACACGTTCCGGCGGCTGTGGGCGGCGCACGACGTGAAGGAGAAGAGCCACGGGCTCAAGCGGCTGCGGCATCCGGTGGTCGGGGATCTGACCCTGTCCTTCGAGACGTTCCGCCTGGTGGACGACGCGGACCAGTCCCTGGTCACGTACCACGCCGAGCCGGGCTCGGCGTCGGCGGACGCGCTGCGGCTGCTGGCGAGCTGGACCGCGGGGGCGGCTGCGCCCGCGTAAACGCCGGGCGCGGCAAGGGTGCGGCAACTACCCTCCCCCGCATGCTGCTTCGCGGAACGTTACGAATGATCATGATGTTCGCCGTGGTGCTGACGGGGGTGGTCGCGGGTGGGACGACCGCGCACGCGGACGGGCGTCCGCTGCTGTACTTCAACCACGCGTACGGCGTCCTGGACCGGGAGACCGCCGACGCGATCGAGGACTCCGCGTATCTGCGGGAGTTCGCCGACTTCCAGGTGCGGACGACGACCGGAGCCGACGGGCAGACCTGGACCGGACGCTATCTGATGGGGCGCGAGACGTACGTCGAGCTGTTCGGGGTGGGTGACCTGGCGGGGCCCGACGGCACGCTGGGCGCCGCCGGGCTCGGGGTGTCCGCCGAGCGGGCCGGTGACCTGGCGAGGGCCGTCGACCGGCTGCCGTCGTTCGGGGTCGCGGAGCCGGTCCTGTTCCAGCAGACCCGCGACTTCGGGGACGGGGTGCCGGTGCCCTGGTTCGACGCGGTGTTCACCGACACGCGGTACGACGCCTTCGGGGCGTGGGGGATGGAGTACCGGCCGGAGTACTTCGCGGACCCGCGCGGCGACACCGAGCCGGCGAGCGGGCCGGGCGACGTCGGCCGGGAGCGGTACCTGTCCGACGCCTACGCCGGGCACCTGATGCGGGATGTGACCTCCGTCCGTCTCGGCGTGACGGCGGCCGACCTCGCGGACACGGTGCCGTTGCTGCGCGCGGGCGGGTTCTCGGTGCGGACGCTGCCGGGGGGCGGCGTCGTCGCCGACGACGGCATGACCAGGGTCCGGCTGGACCCCGTACCGCGCGAGGACGCGGGCCTGCGGCACATCGGCTTCGCCCTCGACCGGAGCGTGGCCGAGCGGCACGTGGAGCGCATCGGGAACTCGGCCCTGGTGGTCGGGCCGGGGGCGGGGGCGTCCTGGACGTTCACGGGCGGCGCGGAGTAGCGCCGGTCAGCGCGCCTTCAACGCCGTGAGGAACGGCGCCCAGGCGGCGGCGGTGACCATGAGGACGGGGCCCTCGGAGACCTTGGAGTCCCGGACGGGGACGAGTCCGGGGACTCCGGTGGCTATCTCTACGCAATCACCGCCGCTGCCATTGCTGTAGCTGCTCTTCCTCCACGGCACGTCACTCAAGTCGGTCGGGCTGCTTGCCATTTCGGTAGTCCTCTGCCGCTGCCTGGATCATGGCCAGGGACGCCTCAGGTGACAGCGCGACGGCCCTGAGCCGATCGTACGACTTGCGGTACTCCTCCACGAGAATCGGATCATCGATGGTGACCCCCGTGTGCAACGACTCCGTGTAGACCAGCGGTGGTGCGTCCGGGAAGGTCATGAGCTTCGCGGTACCGACCATGAAGGGGTGCGGGCCGCACGTCCGCGGAAGGATCTGCGGAACGATGCGTCGCCGCACGGCCAGCCCGGTGATCCGGTCAAGCTGCTCCGCCATGTCAGGCGCGGGCAGGATCGGGTCCAGCAGCAGCGCCTCGTGCAAAATCGCCCAGTATGACGGGACATGGTGGTCCGCCTCGAAGAGTTCGGCGCGTGCCATCCGCGCGCTGACCCTCGGCTCCACTTCCTCGTCCAGCGCCTGCGGATGGGTCGCGAGGACGACGGCACGCGCGTACGCGGGGGTCTGGAGAAGTCCGGGGAAGAGACTCGGACACCACTCCTCGATGGCCTTGGCGTGCTTCTCCGCCTCCAGGACCTGCTCGAAATACTCGGCGTGACCGGCCCGCCGGGCCCTCCGCACATCCTCGCAATTCCGCTCGAAGAACTTGTCCGTCCCCAGCACCCGGTCCACATGCCGGGCCAGATCCAGCGGCATCCGCCGCTCCCCGTGCTCGATGTCGCTGAGGTACGACTTCCCGTAGAAGCTCCCTTCGAGCAGGCCCTCCAGGGACAGGCCCGCCGCCTCCCGCTTCCAGCGCAACTCCTTGCCGTAGAAGGTCGGGACGCTCATCGAGCCGTCGATGTCCTTGCGCCGTGCCATGTGCCCCTGCCTCTTCCGCACTCCGGGCCGCCCACGCGCGGCCCCTTCTCACGGTAGGGCGCCCGGCGTCACGCTGTGAGCGATTCGTCACACCCCGCACACGGAAAGGCGCCGCCCCATGCCGCACCCCCGCCCCCAGGAAGACGACCTGACCCGCTGCGTGGACGAACTCCGTGCCGCGCTCGCCGTCCACGGCATCACGCTCCCCTCCCTCCGCGCGGACCCGCTGACCTACCACGGGGCGTACGCGGGGCTCGTCGCGCTCGGGAGCTGCAACAGCGACACCGCCCGCGCGCTGACCGCCGCCCTGCGGAAGGCGGCCCCGGCGTGACCCTGGAGATCGGCCTGCTCGCCGCGCCGAAGGCCGTGCCCGAGCTGCGGCGCCTGCTGCGCGGCCACGACATCGACGTCCGCCTCTGCGCGAGCGAGCTGCTGACGAACGTCATCGACCATCTCGGCGAGGGCACACCCGTGACCGTCCGGGTGTACGGGACGGGGACCGGCCGGACCCGCGTGGAGGTGACGGACCCGGACCCGCGCGCGCTGCCCGTGCTGCTGAGGGCGCCCGGCACGAGCGAGTCCGGGCGCGGGCTCGCCCTGGTGGACGCGGTGGCGGTGCGGTGGGGCGTGGAGCCGGGCGCGGACCACAAGACCGTCTGGTGCGAGCTTCCCGGCCTTCCCCGCCCCGCGCGGGCGGCGGGGGAGGCAGGGACCACGGGGCCGCTGACGCCGGCGGCCGGCTGAGCGGCCGTCCGCGTCACACGGACACCTCCGCCTCACACGGACACGTCGCCTCACACGGACACGTCCGCTCCCTCGGCCGCCGCCCGCAGGCGGTCCGGTCCCTCCGCGTCCGGCGTCCCCGGCTCCGCCGTGAACGTCATGATCCGCATGTCGTGGTCCGGCACCTTCAGCACGTCGCTGTCCAGCACCAGCTCCCCGACGAGCGGGTGCCGGACCCGCTTGGTGCCGCCGAGGCGCGTCCCCAGCGTCGCGGTGGCCCACAGCTCCCCGAAGCCGGCGCCGGCCCGCCGGGCCTCCTCGACCAGGTCCTCGATCTCCTTCTCCCCCGGGTAGGCGGCGCGGGTCAGCCGCAGGTCGGCGACGAGGGCCGCGCCGTCCGCGGCGAAGGGGAAGAGGGAGGCGCGGCCGGCCCCGGACGGCGGTGTGGCGAAGACCGCGCGCACCGCCCTCGACACGGCCGACGGCCTCCAGAACCCCACGTCCGTCGCCGTCGACGACGGCACCGTCCACGTCACCAGCGGCGCGCTCACCACGGGCGGGGACGCCAACCTGCTGACCGCGCGCCTCGGCCGGCCGGGGCGGTGGGCCAGCGCGCCCTGAGCGGCGTACCGACGTATGGGCGGCGGACCGCCGGGGCAGGCGGGCCGTGACCGCCAGGGACCCGGGAGGGCACGTGTTCGACGGCTTCGAGCTGGGCCGGTACGAGGGCGAGGGCGCGCACCTGCGCGTCCGGCACGGCGGGAGCGGGCCGCCGGTGCTGCTGCTGCACGGGCATCCGCGCACCCACGCCACCTGGCACCGGGTCGCCCCGCTGCTGGTGGCGGCCGGCCGTACGGTGGTCTGTCCCGACCTGCGCGGCTACGGCGCGTCCGACAAGCCGCCGACCGACGAGCGGCACCGCCCGTACGCCAAGCGCGCGATGGCCACCGACTGCCTGGCGGTGATGCGGCGCCTGGGGCACCGCCGGTTCGCCGTCGTCGGCCACGACCGGGGCGCCTACGTGGCCACCCGGCTCGCCCTGGACCACCCGGAGGCCGTCTCCGCGCTCAGCGTGCTGGACGCGGTGCCCCTCGGGGAGGCGCTGCGGCGCTGCGACGCGGGGTTCGCCGCGCGCTGGTGGCACTGGTTCTTCCTCGGGCAGACCGACAAGCCCGCCGAACGCGTCATCGACGCCGACCCGGACGCCTGGTACAAGGGCACCGCCGAGCAGATGGGCGCCGAGGCCTACGAGGACTACCGGCGGGCCGTCCACGACCCGGCCACCGTGCACGCGATGTGCGAGGACTACCGGGCCGGGCTCGGCGTCGACCGGGAGCACGACGACGCCGACCGGCGGGCCGGACGGCGCGTCCGGTGCCCGACGCAGGTGCTGTGGGCCACCGGTGACGACATGGCGGACCTCTACGGCGATGTCCTCGGCGTCTGGCGGGACTGGGTGGACGCCCCGCTGACCGGCGGTCCGCTCGTCTCCGGGCACCACATCGCCGAGGACGCGCCCGGACCGCTCGTCACCGCGCTGCGGGAGTTCTGGGGGACCGTGGGGGCGGCATGACGACGGCCTGCCCGGACCGGGTGGTCGCGGACAGGCCGTCGCCTTCGGGAGCTAGCGGATCACTTGCCGTGGTAGGCGTTGAACACCGTGATCAGCGACGTGTTGCCCTTCTTGTCGATGATCTTGGCGCGGAGGGAGATGCCCTTGCCCTTCGCCGGGTTCTTGGTGGTGACCTTGCCCTTGGTGACGGTGAGCTTCTTCCAGGTCTTGCCGGTGTCGTAGGAGGCCCAGACCGTCAGGGACTTGAGGTTCGAGCCCTTGGCGGCGCCCTCCACGGTGACCGGGAAGGTCGCCTTCTGACCGGCCTTCACCGTGCTGTCCAGCGACACGGCCGCGCCGAAGCGGGCCGAGGAGGCGGGCAGCATGGTGTAGGCGGAGGTCTTCTTGGAGCGGAAGGTCCAGCTCGCGTCGATGCGGCTGCTGGCCGCGGCGACCTTGGCGGAGCGCTTGACCGACGTGGTCAGCTTGTACTCGGCCTCGCCGGACGGGACCTTGAACTCCTCGTCACCGAAGAGCGGGTCCTTGTTCGAGCCGACCTTGGTGCCGTTGCGGTAGAGCGTCGTGGCGACCGAGGAGAAGTCGGACGAGCCCGCGTGGCCGGCGCCGTCGGAGAACAGCGGGATCATGCCGCCGATGGCGTTGCCGTCACGGTAGAGGCCGTAGTCGGAGGTCACGCGCGGGGCGAAGACGCCGGTGTTGACCTTCGCCGAGTAGCTCTTGCCCGCCTTGAACGCCTGCCCGGTGCCGACCAGGTAGAAGGCGTCCGCGAGCGGGTAGCCCTCCTCGTCGACGCCGCCGTACTGGGTGAACTGCGTGTCCCAGCGGACGCCCGAGGCGGTGGACAGGTGCAGGGTGCGGGTGCCGGGCAGGGTCTGGAGGGAGCCGCCCGAGGAGCCGCCGGAGCTGTTCGGGAGCCAGCCCAGCGCGGTGATCTCGCCCTTCTTGCCCTTCGCGGAGGCGCCCATGGCGACCTTCACCGTGGCCAGCTCGCTCGCCTTGTAGTGCCGGGTGTACCCGGTGGCCAGCTGCTTGACCGCGCCGCCGGCGACGGTGTCGTACTGCTCCGTGGAGCCCTTGAGCCAGTGGCCGTCCCACTGCTGGCTCAGGGAGCCGTCGGTGACCTGCGGACCGAGGTGGCGGGTGCGGAACTTGGCGAAGCCGTCCAGGAACCAGCCGAAGCCGTAACCGGAGTCCGCGGTCTCCACGTAGAAGTCGGCGGAGGCCAGGGACGGCTTCGCGCCCTTGTCCGGGACGGTGATGTCGACCGGCTTGGCGGTCCGCGCGTCCAGCGTCACCGTGGTGTTCTTGGTGATGCTGAGCTTCGGCTGGGCCAGCCAGTCGGTGCCCTTGTCCACCATCGGGTCGGCGCTGACGAAGATCCCGGAGTTGAGGATGTAACCGCCCTTGGGCACGCGCACGGTGACCGTGCCGTCGGCCTCGTAGGGCGCGTACCACTCGTCGGCGGCCAGGCCCGAGACGCCGGCCAGGTCGGCGCTGTAGTTCGCGGACGGCTTGCCGTCGCGGCCGATGACCTTCAGCGTCACGTCGTACGACTCGACCTCGCGCTGCACCGCGGCGGCCGTGCGGACGATCTGCCCGCCGCCCGTCGCCGTGACGTACGCCGAGTACGCGCCGTCGACGGTGCCGCCGAGGCGGGTGTCGGCGGTCAGGCCCACGGAGGCGGTGCCGCCCGCCGGGACGGTGACCGTGTCGGCGTCCAGGGTGAAGAAGCCGGCCGGGGCCGCCTTGCCCTTGGGGTCGAGCGCGGACGCGCTCAGCTTGAGGGTGACGTCCTCGGTGCCGAGGTTGCGGTAGGTCAGCCGCTTGGCGACCGGCTGGTCGTCGGTGTGCGGCCACTGCTGGGTGCCGAAGTCCAGCGACACCGGGTCGGCGACGACGGTCTGCGCGATCGCCTTGTCCACCTGGATGCGGCCCGCGCCCTGCTGGAACGGGGTGTACGCCCCGCCCTTGGCGGACGCGGTGAGGGCGCCCTTCAGCTCGGCGTAGGTCCACTCCGGGTGCTGCTGCTTGAGCAGCGCGGCGGCGCCCGCGACGTGCGGGGTCGCCATGGACGTACCGGAGATGGTGACGTATCCGGCCGGGTTCTCGCCCTCCTCCTGGGCGATGACGCTGCCCTTGGCGGAGGCGGCGGTGATGTCGACGCCCGGGGCGGTGACGTCCGGCTTGATCTGGCCGTCCAGGCCGGGACCGGTGCTGGAGAAGGAGGCCAGCGCGTCCTTGTCGTCGACGGCGCCGACGGTCAGGGCCGCGGCGGCGCTGCCCGGGGAGCCGATGGACCGGTCGCCGTACTCGCCCTCGTTGCCCGCGGCGATGGCGAAGAGGATGCCCTTCTCCGCCGAGAGCTTGTTGACCTCGGCCTCCAGCGGGTCGACCTCCGGGGTGTCGCCGCCGCCGAGGCTGAGGTTGACGATGTCGGCGCCCTGCGCGGCTGCCCACTCCATGCCGGCCAGGATGCCGGAGTCGTCGCCGTAGCCGTCGTCGCTGAGGACCTTGCCGTTGAGGAGCTGGGCGCCGGGCGCGACGCCCTTGTACTTCCCGCCGGCCTTGGCGCCGGTGCCCGCCGCGATGGAGGCGACGTGCGTGCCGTGGCCGAACTTGTCGGTCGCGTCGGGCGAGACGGAGAAGTTCTTGGCGGCGACGACCTGGTCCTTCAGGTCGGGGTGGGTGGCGTCGATGCCGGTGTCCAGGACGGCGATCTTCACGCCCTTGCCGTCGTAGCCGGCCGCCCAGGCCTGCGGGGCGCCGATCTGGGACACGGACTTGTCGAGGCTGGCCTTGCGGACGCCGTCGAGCCAGACGTGGGCGATGCCGGAGGCGGTCTTCCCGCCGTCGGTGACCGCCTTCCACAGGTCGGGCGTGTCCCGGTGCGGGGTCTGCACGGCGTCGGCGTTGAGCGAGGTGAGCGAGCGGCGCAGGGTGCCCGCCGCGCGGACGTCGGACTTGGTCGCCGCGGGGGCGCCCTTGTAGCCGACGATGACCTTCAGGCCGCTCCGCTGCGCCTTGCGGGTGGTGGCCCGGTTCAGTTCGGTGATGTCGAACAGGCGCCGGTCGAGCTTGCCGCCGGCCACCATGCGGGCGGCGTCGGCGGGGATGACGAGGGTGTGGCCGCCGGACCGGCGGACCTGTACGGGTATGTGCTCGCGGCCCTTGGCGGGCTCGACCCCGGTGACCCGGCCCCGGGCGTCGACGAGGACCCGGTCCCCGGTGATCAGGGTGATGCGGTGGGTGGCGGAGAGAGCACCGCCGGCCGGGCGGTCGGCGGTGGTCCCGGCCGCGGCGGCCGGGGTGGTGAGTCCGGCGGCGAGGGCGACGGCCGCCGCCGCGGCGACCGCGGCGACGCGTCCCTTCCCCGCCGGGCCAGTGTTCGTTCGTCTGCGCAAGGTTCCCCCTAGCGGATGTCCGGGCGGACCGCTCGGGCTCACCCGGCCGGGGGTGGTCTCGTACGCCTGTGCGCACCCCCCGGAGTCACGCAGTATGCCGGGGGGTGATCACCGTCTCAATGGAAGGCTCGGCGGATGAGAGAAAGGTGAGAAAACCGCCGGGTGGTTGTTACCCGCCCGCCCGAAGTCCGTTACCGGACCGATGGGTTACCGGCGGCCACAGGGGTCACGCGACTCACGACGGGCGGCCTCACGGGTGTCACGACGGGTGGCGTCACGACGGGTGGCTTCACGGGGGGCACGGAAGGACTCCCGGGGGGCATGTGTGGCGTCACGGGTGTCACGGGTGGCGTCACGCCGACGCGTTCTCCCGGATGGTGATCCTTCCCTTGCGGATGGTCGCCAGGCGCGGTGCCTTCTTCGCGATCGCGGAGTCGTGGGTGACCATGACGAAGGTCAGGCCCAGTTCCTTCCACATCCGCTCCAGCACCTCCATGATCTCGTCGCGCATCGACTCGTCGAGGTTGCCGGTGGGTTCGTCGGCGAGCAGCACCTTGGGCTGCTTCACCAGCGCGCGGGCGATGGCGACGCGCTGCTGCTGGCCGCCGGACATCTCGCCGGGCAGGTGCCCGAGCCGCTCGCCGAGCCCGACCGAGGCGAGCGCCTCGGCGGCCCGCTCGCGCCGCTCCTTCGTCTTGACCCCGAGCGGTACGAGGGCGGTCTCGACGTTCTCCTGCGCGGTCAGCGTCGGGATGAGGTTGAAGGACTGGAAGACGATGCCGATGGTCTCGCTGCGCACCCGGGTCAGCCGGGCCTCGGAGAGCGTGGCCAGGTCGGTGCCGTCGAGGACGATCTCGCCCGAGGTGGGCCGGTCCAGCGCGCCGAGCATCTGGAGCAGGGTGGACTTGCCGCCGCCGGTGGGGCCCTGGATGACCAGCCGGTCGCCGTCGGGGATGGTCAGGTCGATGCCGTCGAGGGCGTTGACGGTGTCCTTGCCGCGCGTGTAGCGCTTGGTGACGCCTCTGAGTTCGTACATGGTCCGACTCCTGGGGTTGCGTAAGGGGGAGGGGCCCGCCGCCCGGGAGGTGGGGCGGGCAGGCCCCGGTGCGGGGGGGAAGCGGCGGTGCTACTCGACGCGGCGCAGGGCGTCCGCCGGGCGCAGCCGCGAGGCGCGCCAGCCGCCGAAGCCGCCCGCGATCAGCCCGCCGGCCACGGCGAGCACGACGGCGAGGGCGATGGTGGTGAGGCTGACCGGCGCGGTCAGGGCGACCTCCAGCGTCCGGGACGCGGCCTGCCGGCCCATGCCGCCGCCGGGGCCACCGCCCATGCCGCCGGGTCCGCCGCCCGAACCGCTCGCGGCGGTGCCGAGTTCGGCCTCCAGGCCGGGGCTGACCGCGGTGACCGCGTACGCGCCCGCCAGGCCGAGCGCGATGCCGAGGACGCCGCCGACCAGGCCGCTGACGACGGCCTCGCCGACGACCTGCCGGGTGACCCGGCCGGACTTCCAGCCGAGCGCCTTCAGGGTGCCGAACTCGCGCACCCGGCGGGAGACGGCCGAGGAGGTGAGCAGGCCGGCGACGAGGAACGCGGCGACCAGCACCAGGATCGAGAGCCACGTGCCGACGCTGGTGGCCAGCGAGGAGGCGGTGGACAGCGAGCCGGACACGGTGTCGGCGAGGTCGGCGGAGGTGGTGACCGTGGTCCCCGAGATGTTCTTCTGGATGGCCGACTTGACGCTGTCGATCCGCTGGGAGTCGGCGGCCTGGACGTAGATGGTGGTGACCTTGTTCTTCACGTCACCGAGCGTCTGGGCCCGCGCCAGCGGTATGTAGAGATTGGCCGCCGCGTCGCCGCTGTCGGCGGTGGCGATGCCGATGACCGTGAACTCGGTGTCCGAGATGGTGACCGTGGAGCCGGTCTTCAGCTCCTTCTCCTTGGCGTACGCCGAGTCGACGACGGCGACCTTCGCGTTCGTCTCGGACGTCTTGAAGGTGCGGCCGCTGGTGATCTTTGAGGAGGTCAGCGGGCCGAGGCCGGTCTTGGTGACGTCGGTGCCGTAGACGGAGTAGCTGTTGACGTCGAAGTCCGCGCCGCCGCCCTGTACTTCGCCGCCCTGGCCGCCGGTGCCGCCACTCGGGGCACCGCCCTGGCCCTGACCCTGCGTCTGACCGTCGCCGCCCTGCTGGAACTGACCGCGCGTGAACTGGCCGCTGACCTTCATGACCTGGAGGCTGAGGCCGCCCACCGCGTCGGCGACGCCGCTCTGGTCGGCGACCTTGCCGACGGTGGAGCTCGCGAGCGTCTGGAAGCCCTGCACCATCACGCGGTCGCTGGACTGCTCCTCGTCGGAGTCGCCGTCCTGCGCGTCGAACTGGAACCGCGGGCGCTCGCCCTGGCCGCCCTCGCCGTCACCCGCCGCGGCGGCGGCCTTGGTGACGGTCATGTCGGTGCCGAGCCCGTACAGCGACTCCAGCACCTTGTCCTGCGCCTTGCTCATGCCCGAGGACACGGAGTTGACCACGATGACCAGCGCGATGCCCAGCGCGAGTCCGGAGGCGACGACGAGGGCCGCCTTTCTGCGGCGGCGCAGTTCGCGCCTCAGGTAGGTGAAGAACATGGCCGCAAAGTAGGGACGGCGCGTGATCGCGGCATAAGGCCCGGATAAGAGGACGATGAGAAGGCTGGGCGTTGCCGACGCGTGATGAAGCCGGCGGGGTGAAAGCGGAACCGCCGCCCGCCCCGGAGGGCGAGCGGCGGTCGGGTGCGCGGCGGGAGCCGGCGGAGCGTCAGACGGCCGAACCGGCCTTCCACTCCGACCAGTTCATGTTCCAGCCGTTGAGGCCGTTGTCCGGGGCGATGGTCTTGTCGCCGGTGTTCTGGACGACGACCACGTCACCGATGAGGGAGTGCTCGTACAGCCAGGCCGCCGGGGTGTTCGGGTCGTTGGCGCCCTTGGTGTCGGACAGGCCCACGCAGCCGTGGCTGGTGTTCTGGCTGCCGAAGATGGACTTCGCGCCCCAGTAGTTGCCGTGGATGAACGTCCCGGAGGTGCTCAGCCGCATGGCGTGGGGGACGTCCTTGATGTCGTACTCGCCCTTGCCGTCGTCGTCGGTGAAGCCGACCGTCGAACCGTCCATCCGGGTCTCCTTGTACTTCTCGGAGATCACCATCTGGCCCTCGTAGGTCTTGTTCTCCGGGGAGCCGGCCGAGATCGGGATGGTCTTGACGGTCTTGCCGTCCTGCGTGACCTTCATCTGCTTGGTCTGCGCGTCGACGTAGGAGACCTGGTTGCGGCCGATCTTGAAGGTGACCGTCTTCTGCTGGACGCCGTAGACGCCGTCCGCGCCCTGCACGCCGTCGAGGGCGAGCTTCAGGGTGACGGTGGAGCCTTCCTTCCAGTAGTCCTCGGGGCGGCAGTCCATGCGGTTGGCGTTGAACCAGTGACAGGCGACCTCCTGGCCGCCGTCGGTGCTGACCGTGATGCCCTTCTGGACGGCGGCCTTGTCGGTGATCGCCTTGTCGAAGTTGATCGACACCGGCATCCCGACGCCGACCGTGGAGCCGTCGTCCGGCGTGAAGGTGCCGATGAAGCTGTTGTCGGGGGAGACGGTCGTGAACGACGCGTTCTCGTGCGCGGCACGGCCCGCGGAGTCCTGGGCGGTCGCCGTCACCTTGTAGGTGGTGGCCCGCTCCAGCTGCGCGCTGGGCTTCCAGCTCGTCCTGTCGGCGGATATCTCCCCGCTGACCTCGGTGCCGTCCGAGGTGGTCATCTTCACGTCCGTGAGGGTGCCCTTGGCCACCGAGACGGTCGCGGAGTTGTTGATGGAGGCGTTCGAGGAGCCGTCCTTCGGCGTGATCTTGATCTGGGCCTCGGAGGTCTTCTCGGCCGCCGCCTTGTCGACCTGCGCCTGCGAGGACCCGCCCCCGCCGCCGGAGGCGTCGTCGTCACCGCCGGAGCAGGCCGAGAGCACCAGCACCCCGCCGAGCAGGGCGGACGCGGCCGCGAGGCCCTTGCGCCGCCTACTGTTCGTCATCACACGCTTCTCCATTGCTACCGATCCCGTCAACCCCGAGATTCCCCGTCAACCTGTTCAACGCTACGACCGGTTCGTCCCGTTCCACATGGCCCCCAGGTGTGGGCCACACCACGTCCGGCGGGGCGCGGGGCCCTGCCGGTGTCGGCCGGTGCGCCGGGTGAGACGACGGAACCCCGGACGGCGGTTGCCGTCCGGGGTCACGGTTTCCCCAAAGAGCGTCAGCCGACCGTCATTTCCGCGCCGTCCTCGTCGACCCGCCGGTCCGGTCCGTGTGGTCCGTGGCGTCCGTGCGGTCCGTCGTACGCGTCGTCCAGGTCGCCATCATCCTCATCATCCTCGTCAAGACCCCAGTCGGGCGAATCGGGGTCGTACGCGATCCGCTCGCCGCTCCAGGTGGCCTGCTGGAGTCCGACCCCCGGCACCTCGCTGACCAGGTCGAACGGGTCGACCAGATGGGCCAGGGCCTCCGCGGTGTCCTCGGTCACAGCGCCCCGGGCGCCGGTGCGCTCCGCCTCCGGCAGGCCGGGGTCCTCGGCGATCCGCCGCAGCGCGGCCCGGGTGATCGCCTCGGCGTCCTCGACCTCCAGGACGAGTTCGGCTCGAATCCGTACATAGCGTGATGCGTCCGCAGTGCTCATGCCCGGAGCGTAAGGCCGCCGGCTCCCGTGACTTTCCCGTGACCCGCGCCTTTCACTAACATCGCCCCACACGGCCAATTCACCAGCGCCACAAGGGGATCGATATTCAGTGTCATCCGCTCGCCGTTCGTTGCTGACCGCCGCCGCAGCCGGCGGCCTGCTGTGCGCCCTGTGGTTCGTGCCGTCGGCCAACGCGACCTCGCAGAGCCCGGCCGAGAGCACCCCCGCGCCCTCCGCGTCCCCGCAGGTCACACAGCAGGCGAGAGTCGCGGAGCCGCAGGCCGTGCCGGACACCCGGCTGGCCGACACCGGCAGTTTCGACAGCACGCCGTACGTCGTCGGCGGCACGGCCCTGCTGGGGCTGGGCGCCGGCTTCGTGGTGTACTCCGTGCGCCGCGAACGCCTCGGTTTCTGAGGAACCCGGGCGAATCCCGGGGAGATTCTGAGGGTTTCTCAAACCTTTGGAACTCCTTGACTTTTCTTTGACGCGGGGCGCCGCCGGGTGGCTCGCGCAAGGGCTTCCCCGATGACCGGGAGGACGTGTTGACCGGGAACGGGCCGGCGCCGCCGCGGTGGCGCAAACCGTCGCCGCTGGGCTTCGGCGCGGCCGTGGACGCGGTGAGCAACGTGGCCGCGCCGCTGCTGGCGGGGTTCGCCGTCGCGGCCATCGGCGTGGTCGCCGCGGACAGCGACAAGTTCCGCTGGCCGGGGCCCGTGCTGCTGTTCCTGACCCTGGCGGCGCTGTCGTTCGTCATGTGCGTGCAGTTCGGTTTCCACGCCCGCCGGCACCTCTACTCGTACGCCGACGTCACCGCCTGGTGGACCGAGGAGGAGGTCCGGGACCGCCACGAGCTGCTGCGCGAGGAACAGCACCACGACTTCGCGCTGTGGGAAGGCTGGCGCCGCAGGACCTACGCCGCCTACACGAGCGGCATGATCATGCTCTGGCTGGGGGTGTCCCTGGTCCTGGCGCCGCCCGCGCCGAGCGGCGCCCTCGACACCCCGTTCCGCTGGGCGGCGGCGGCCGTGGCGGCGGCTGCCGCGGTGGTCGAGGCGGTGTGGAGCGCGTATCCGTGGGCCGAGCGCCGGGTACGGCGTCGGCGGCTGCTGCGGGGAGGGCCATGACCGGCGGCGACGGGCGGGGCGGTGGCCCCCACGGTGATGAGCGCGGCGGTGACCTCCACGGTGGCGAGGGGGCCGGGGTGCCGGCCGCTGCTGCGGGGGCCTCACCCCCGCCGGGGCCCGCCTGTCCGGACTGTCACCACACGCGCGAGCACCTGGCGGGCTGTGCGCTGGCCGCGCTGCCGGTGCGGGACGCCGCCGCGCTCGGCCACGACGCGGCGCTGGAGTTCCTGCGCGCCCGCGCCGACGGGGACTATCCGCTGGCCCCACCCGCACCGGCCCCGCCGGCGCACAGGCTCCGGCCCCCGCCGACGGCCCCGGCCTGCCCCGCCTGCCACCACACCCACACCCACGCACCCGGCTGCCCCCTCACCCCCCTCCCCGTCGCCGACGCCGCCGCCCTCGGCCATGACACGGCACTCGCACAGGTACGCGCACGGGACACCGGCTACGGCGCCCCACCGCCCCCGGCCCCCGCCTGCCCCACCTGCCACCACACCCACACCCACGCACCCGGCTGCCCCCTCACCCCCCTCCCCGTCGCCGACGCCGCCGCCCTCGGCCACGACACGGCACTCGCACAGGTACGCGCACGGGACACCGGCTACGGCGCCCCACCGCCCCCGGCCCCCGCCTGCCCCACCTGCCACCACACCCACACCCACGCACCCGGCTGCCCCCTCACCCCCCTCCCCGTCGCCGACGCCGCCGCCCTCGGCCACGGCGGCGAGGGGTTCGGCCCGCAACCCGGCAGCGCGCCGCCCCCGGCCGACGCCTGTCCCGCCTGTCACCACACCCGGCGGCATCAGCGGGGCTGCGTCCTGGAACCGCTGCCGGTGCGGGACGCCGCGGTGCTCGGGTACGACGCGGCGCTCGACCGCGTCCACGCGCTGCGCGCCGCCCCGCCGGCCACGGGCGCGCCGCCGCCGGCGGACGCCTGCCCCGGCTGCCATCACACGCGGCGGCACGCACCCGGCTGCGAGCTGGCCGCGCTGACCGTGGCCGAGGCCGCCGTCCTCGGTCTCCGCGCCGCCCGCGACCTCCTCCGGGTGCGGGCCGCGGACGGCACCGGCACCCCGCCCCCGGCGCCCCGCGGCATCCGGGGATGGCTGCGCCGGCGCCGCCGTTAGGGCGCGTGCCGGCCCCGGAAGCGGCGGCGTTCGCCGTCGCGCTCCTCGCGGGACGGCTCGTCGGCCAGACGGACGACGGGGTCGTCGGGGCCCGCGCGCCCGGCGACGACGGGACGGCCCGAGCGTTCGGCCTTGGCGCGGTACTGGGCGGCGTCGGCGAGCCGGAAGAGACGGCGGGCGGAGCCGACCGGGCCGATCGGGTCCCCGGTGGAGGCCACCCCGCAGGCGACCCCGTCGCCCAGTTCCAGGACGGCCGCCCGGCGGCACAGCTCACCGGCCGCCGCCACCACCTCGTCGGCGGGCGGGCCGACCGCGAGCAGGCAGAACTCGTCGCCGCCGAGGCGGGCCGCCAGCGCGCCCGGCAGCATCGCCCCGCACAGCGAGAGCACCGAGCCGAACCGCTCCAGGAGCCGGTCGCCGGTCGCGTGCCCGTGGGTGTCGTTGACCCGCTTGAGCCCGTTCAGGTCGCAGACGACGAGGCTGACGGTCACCCCGTCGCGGCGGTGGCGTTCCACGGCCTCGTCGAGGTGGGCGTCGACGGCCCGGCGGTTGGCCAGCCCGGTCAGCGCGTCGGTGTACGCCAGCCGCCGCACCTCCTCCAGGCGCTCGGTCTGCGCGATCCCGGCGGCGACGACCGAGGCCAGGACGGTGGCGAAGTCGGCGTCGGCCCGTTCGAAGACGGGCACCCCCACCGGCCGGGCCACGTACAGCTCGCCCCAGGCGCGGCCGTGCAGCACGATCGGGGCGACGACGCAGCAGCCGCGGCCCCGGCGGCGCAGCGCGGCGACCCGCTGATGGACGTAGCCGGGGCTCCCGGCCGCCGGACCCTCGGCGGTCTCCACCCAGGCGTCGGGCTCGCCGCCGCCGGCCCAGCGCTCGTGCAGGAACTCGGTGATCTCCGCGAACTGGTGCACCGGGTAGGACTCGTCCTCCGGGAACTCCTCCTCGTCCTCGGCCCGCTCGCCCACGTTCACCAGCACCCGCAGGCGGCCCAGCTCCCGCTCCCACACCGACAGCGCGGCGAAGCTGCCGCCCAGCGCCCGGCAGCCGCCGAGGGCCGCCGCCCGCCACGCCTCCTGGAGGCCGTGCGCGGCGGCCATGCCCTGCGCCAGCGCGACGACGGCCGCGAGGCGTCTGTCCTCACCCATTTCATCAGGTTAGGTACATACCGGGCAGGCCGCCGCCGGGGATCACTCCCCCGGCCACTCCGGTCTGCGCTTCTCGTTGAACGCCGCGACGCCCTCCGCCCGGTCCCCGGAGAAGGCGACCGTCCGCCACGCCGCGTCCTCGACCTCCAGGCCGGCCCGCAGGTCCAGGCCCTGCCCGAGCCGCAGCGCCCGCTTGGCGGCCCGCAGCCCGACCGGGGAGTTGGCCGCGATCCGGCCCGCCAGGGCCAGCGCCTCCTCCCGGTCCCGTCCCTCGTCGACGAGCCGGTCGACGAGGCCCAGCTCCCGCGCCTCGGCGGCCTCCACCCGGCGGGCGCTGAAGATCAGCTCGGCGGCGCGCGCCGCCCCCACCCGGCGCGGCAGCAGCTGGGTGCCGCCGCCGCCGGGGATCACGCCGACCGACACCTCGGGCAGCCCCACCACCGCCGTACGGTCGGCGACGATCACGTCGCAGGAGAGTGCCAGCTCGAAGCCGCCGCCCAGCGCGAAGCCGTGCACGGCGGCGACCGTCGGCACCGGCAGCTCCAGTACGCCGGTGTACGCGCCCCGGCTGACCGGGCGCTGGCGCAGCATGTCGGCGTCGGTGAAGGAGTTGCGCTCCTTCAGGTCGGCGCCCACACAGAACGCCCGTTCGTGCGTCGAGGTCACCACCACGGCCCGGACGCCCGGGTCCGCGCCCAGCGCCGCGCAGGCCTCCGCGATCGCCGTCGCCATGCCGCTGGACACCGCGTTCATGGCCTTCGGCCGGTCCAGCGCCAGTTCCGCGACATGCCCCTCGGCATGCCGCCTGACCAGGACGTACTCCCCGTACCGTGCCTCGCTCATGACACCCCTCCAACATCGGATCGGGACAGTGGACGTGCTGCGGTCTACGCGGGTTCGCCCCGTCGGGTCAGCAGCCACGGCTCGACGACCCCGAGGCCCCGGACCGGGCGCTGCCACATCGGCTGGAGCGCGAACCGGTACGCCGGCGGCTCCTCGCCCTCCTTCTCCGCCGCCGCGGCCTCCTCCGCCGCCTCCGCCTCGGAGGAGGGCGCGTCCCCGGTGCGGATCAGCTCCTCCGCGAAGGCGGTGTCGACGAGGACGGCGTCGCGGGGAGCTATCGAGGTGAGCCGGGAGGCCAGGTTGACGGTCGTGCCGAAGACATCGCCCATCCGGGTGGTGACCGTGCCGAAGGCCATGCCGACCCGCAGCTCCGGCATGGTCTCGTCGTGCGCCATGGTCTCGATCAGGCGCAGCGCGATCTCGGCCGCCGTACCGGCGTCGTCGGCGGCGTAGAGGACCTCGTCGCCGAGCGTCTTGACCAGGCGTCCGCCGCGGGCGGCGATCAGGTCGGCGGCGGTGGTCTCGAAGGCCTCGACCAGCTCGCCCAGTTCCTCCTCCTCCATCCGGCGGGTCAGCCGGGTGAAGCCGACCAGGTCGGCGAAGCCGACGGCGAGGCGCCGGTCGACCATCTCCTCGTCGTCGGTGGCCTGGACGACCCGCCCGGCCGACGCGGCGAGCTGGCGCCGCCAGACGTAGACGAGGAACTCCTCCAGCTCGGGCAGGAGCAGCTCCACGATCGGATACGTGACCTCGGTGCGGGTCATGCCGGGCTCGGGGGGCTCGGTCAGGCCCTCCAGGAAGGAGTCCATCTGCCATTCGGCCAACCGGGCGGTGGTCTGGCCGGTGGACCGGGCCACCTGCACGGCCATCGCCTCGCTGAGCAGCCCCGCCTCCACCAGGCCGGCCAGCCGCCTGAGGGCCAGGACGTCGGCCTCGGTGAGCGCCTTGGCCTGGCCGATGTCGGCGAAGCCCATGGCCCGCCAGAAACGGGAGGCCAGCTCCATGGAGACACCCGCGCTGCGGGCGGCCTGGAAAGGGGTGTAGCGGCGCCCGGCGCCCAGGATCAGCTGTTCCAGGCGGAGCGCGAGCGGGTCGTCGCCGGGGTCGGCGGGGTCCACCTCGCCGTCCCCGTCCGTGCCGGAGCCCGTGTCGTCGACGGTCACGCGTGCTGCCCTTCCGATCTGCCGCGGTCAGGTATCGACCGGCCCCAACTTTACGTCAGCTGTGGGCCAGCTCACTCCCGCGAGCGGGAGGCTCACAGGGGCGGTGGTGCTACGCGGGGCGCAGGTGGACGATGTCCCCCGCGCCCACCGGTTCCCGCACGCCGTCCTCCGTGGCCAGCACCAGCCGCCCGTCGCCGTCCACGGCCACCGCCTCCCCGGTGAGGTCCCGGCCGCCCGGCAGTTCCGCCCGTACGTGCCGGCCGAGCGTCGCGCAGCCCGCGGTGTAGGTCTCCTGGAGCCGGCAGGGCCCCGGGTCGCCGCCGGCCTCCCGCCAGCGGCCGTACCAGTCCTCCAGGGAGCGCAGCATCGCGCGCAGCAGCGGGTCGCGGTCGGTGGTGACCGCGCCGGCCAGGGCGAGGGAGCCGGCGTGCGGCACGGGCAGCTCGTCGGCGCGCAGGGTGACGTTGACGCCGACGCCGATGACCACGCCGGCGGCCCCGGCCCGTTCGGCGAGGATGCCGCCGGCCTTGCGTTCCTCGCCACCGACGGTGACGAGGAGGTCGTTGGGCCACTTCAGGGCGGTGTCGACGCCGGCCGCGCGGGACAGGCCGGTGGCGACGGCGACGCCGGTGAGCAGCGGCAGCCAGCCCCAGCGGGCGACCGGGACCTCGGCGGGGGTCAGCAGCACGGAGAAGAACAGGCCCGAGCGGGCCGGGGCGGTCCACCGCCGGTCCAGGCGCCCCCGGGCGGCGTCCTGCTCCTCCGCGACGAGGACGGCGCCCTCCGCCGCGCGGCCGTCGGCGGCCCGTGCCGCCAGGTCGGAGTTGGTGGAGCCGGTCCGCCGCACCACCTCCACCTCGCGCCACAGCCCGCCCTCCCGGACCAGGCCGCGCCGCAGCGCGCGGGCGTCGAGGGGCGGCCGGTCCAGGTCGGACCACGGGCTGCTGTTCCGTTCGGGGACATCTCGCGGCGTCATGCAAGCCACCCTAGGTGTGGGAAACACCGCACTGCCGATCGGTAGCCACCCCACTACGCTGCGATGGAACACCCGTCCCCCCATGTGACCAGGCAGGGAGCCGTATCGCGATGTCCGAGCCGGAAGAGCAGCAGCCCGACATCCACACCACCGCGGGCAAGCTCGCGGACCTGCGACGCCGTATCGAGGAGGCGACGCACGCCGGTTCGGAGCGCGCCGTCGAGAAGCAGCACGCCAAGGGCAAGCTGACGGCCCGTGAGCGCATCGGCCTGCTGCTGGACGAGGACTCGTTCGTCGAACTGGACGAGTTCGCCCGGCACCGCTCCACCAATTTCGGCCTGGCGGACAACCGCCCCTACGGCGACGGCGTCGTCACCGGCTACGGCACGGTCGACGGCCGTCCGGTCGCCGTCTTCTCGCAGGACTTCACCGTCTTCGGCGGCGCGCTCGGCGAGACGTACGGGCAGAAGATCTGCAAGGTGATGGACTTCGCGCTGAAGACCGGCTGCCCGGTCATCGGCATCAACGACTCCGGCGGCGCCCGCATCCAGGAGGGCGTGGCCTCGCTGGGGGCGTACGGCGAGATCTTCCGACGCAACACCCACGCGAGCGGTGTGATCCCCCAGATCTCCCTGGTGGTCGGCCCCTGCGCGGGCGGCGCGGTGTACTCCCCCGCGATCACCGACTTCACCGTCATGGTCGACCAGACCTCGCACATGTTCATCACCGGTCCGGACGTCATCAAGACGGTGACCGGCGAGGACGTCGGTTTCGAGGAGCTGGGCGGCGCCCGCACCCACAACACCGCCTCCGGCGTGGCCCACCACATGGCCGGCGACGAGAAGGACGCCATCGAGTACGTCAAGCAGCTGCTGTCGTACCTGCCGTCCAACAACCTCTCCGAGCCCCCGGCCTTCCCGGAGGAGGCCGACCTGACGGTCACGGACGAGGACCGGGAGCTGGACACGGTCGTCCCGGACAGCGCCAACCAGCCGTACGACATGCACACGGTCATCGAGCACGTCCTGGACGACGCGGAGTTCTTCGAGACGCAGGCGCTGTTCGCGCCGAACATCCTCACCGGTTTCGGCCGGGTCGAGGGCCGCCCGGTCGGCGTGGTCGCCAACCAGCCGATGCAGTTCGCCGGCTGCCTGGACATCACCGCGTCCGAGAAGGCCGCCCGCTTCGTGCGCACCTGTGACGCCTTCAACGTGCCCGTGCTGACCTTCGTGGACGTCCCCGGCTTCCTGCCGGGCGTCGGCCAGGAGCACGACGGCATCATCCGGCGCGGCGCCAAGCTGATCTACGCCTACGCCGAGGCGACCGTCCCCCTGATCACGGTCATCACCCGCAAGGCGTTCGGCGGCGCCTACGACGTCATGGGCTCCAAGCACCTGGGCGCCGACCTCAACCTGGCCTGGCCCACCGCGCAGATCGCCGTGATGGGCGCACAGGGCGCGGTCAACATCCTGCACCGCAAGACGCTGGCCGCCGCGGAGACCACCGGGGACGAGGAGGCGACCCGGGCCCGCCTGATCCAGGAGTACGAGGACACCCTCCTCAACCCCTACACCGCCGCCGAGCGCGGCTACGTCGACGCGGTGATCCTGCCGTCCGACACCCGCGCCCACATCGTCCGGGGCCTGCGCCACCTGCGCACCAAGCGGGAATCCCTCCCCCCGAAGAAGCACGGCAACATCCCCCTCTGAGCCTGTAAGGAGCCGCTGTGACCATCAAGGTCGTACGGGGCAACCCGTCCCCGGAGGAACTGGCCGCCGCCCTGGCCGTGGTCAAGGCCCGCGCGGCGGCCCCGGCCCCCGAGGAGCCGGCCCCGGAGCCCGCGGGGGACGCCTGGTCCGACCCGTCCCGCATCGCCCGGCCTCGCGTCCCCCACCCGGGCCCGACCGCGTGGACCCGCACCTACTGGCCCGGGTGACCGTCAGGGGCGTGAGGCTGTGTGGACACGCGGCTCCGCCGCGTGGGCCCGCGGAACCGAAACCGAGGGCGCCGAATGAGTACCCCTACTCAGGCGCTCTCCCCGCCCGGGCCCCACGCTGGTGGCATGCTCTGGTCCGACCCCGACGACAAACCCCCCGAGGACCTGCGCCACGCGCAGGCCATGCTGCGGCGGCTCGGCCTCCTCATGGCCCTGGCCATGGTCCTGGCGATGATCGTGATCTACACGAGGTGAGCCGGAGGCCCCGCCGTGGCTAACCTGACCGCATGACTGATCAGCCCCGCCGCCGACTCGTCCTCGCCTCCCAGTCCCCCGCCCGGCTGGGACTGCTGCGCCAGGCCGGACTCGCCCCCGAGGTCATCGTGAGCGGTGTCGACGAAGACGCCGTCACCGCCCCGACGCCCGCCGAGCTGGCCCTCGCCCTCGCCGAGGCGAAGGCGTCCGTGGTGGCCGCCCGGCCGGAGGTGCACGGCGCCCTGGTGATCGGCTGCGACTCGGTCCTCGACCTGGACGGCCGGGCCCTCGGCAAGCCCGCCGACGCCGAGGAGGCCACCGCCCGCTGGAAGGCGATGCGCGGCCGGGCCGGCACCCTGCAGACCGGCCACTGCGTGTGGGACACGGCCACCGGCCGCCACACCTCGGCCACCGCCTCCACCGTCGTCCGCTTCGGTGAGCCGAGCGACGAGGAGATCGCCGCCTACGTCGCCTCCGGCGAGCCGCTGTACGTCGCCGGGGCCTTCACCCTCGACGGCCGTTCGGCCCCGTTCATCGACGGCATCGAGGGCGACCACGGCAATGTGATCGGCCTCAGCCTCCCCCTGCTGCGCCGCCTCCTCGCGGAACTGGGCGTCGGCATCACGGAGTTGTGGGCGCCGACGGGGAACTGACCCGGTCGCGCGGTTCCTCGGGCACGTCGTAGCTGGTCAGCAGCAGCACGATGAGCCCGAGGACCAGGACCATGAAGAGGAACGCCGTCCAGCCCACCGGGCCCCAGCAGAAGGCGCCGAGCAGGCCGTGCACCACGGCCGCGCTGACCAGCAGGACCCGGCCGAGGCCGGCGGGCCGGCGGTCGCGGACCGCCACCAGCAGCGCGACCAGGCCGCACAGGGCGAAGTAGAGACCGAAGACGACGCCGCCCACCTTGGCGGAGACGGCCATCAGGCCGGCGTCGAGCCCGGCGAGCGACATCTGCTGGCGGTCCACGAAGACGCTGAGCAGCCAGTTGAGCGCCGCCACGCCGACCGCCTCCGCGAAGAGCAGGACCGCCACCACCCACGCCACCGGTCTGCGCACCACCGGTCCCACCTCTTCCGATCGTCCGAGCAGTTGTGCGGTTACTCCGAGTACGTTCGCTGTGCCGCGGACGTTACTAGCGGGTAAAGCGGCGGACAAGAGTCCGGGCGCGGGCAAAGATTCATTGGTCCATTCGTAGGGACTCCACAAAGAAACGGAGTGGCGCGCAGCACGCCCTCACAGAGACCTTGGCCACACCGGGCGGCTAGGGTTTTGGGGAAGAGTCCGGCGCACCCTGTGGCGACAAGGGCTTTCGCGGGTCGAGCGAGCCTCGCATCACGCTCCGTGTGGGCAAGCTCACCAATGGGGACGGGTCGAAGGTCCGTGTCGGCAGTCCCTAAACTCGGCTTGTTTCAAGGAGGGAGCCTCAATCGTGCGCAAGGTGCTCATCGCCAACCGTGGCGAAATCGCTGTCCGGGTGGCCCGCGCGTGCCGGGACGCCGGAATCGCGAGCGTGGCCGTCTACGCGGACCCGGACCGGGACGCTCTGCATGTCCGCGCCGCGGATGAGGCGTTCGCCCTGGGCGGTGACACCCCGGCGAGCAGCTACCTGGACATCGGGAAGGTCCTGAAGGCGGCCCGCGAGTCGGGGGCGGACGCCGTCCACCCCGGCTACGGCTTCCTCTCGGAGAACGCCGAGTTCGCCCAGGCGGTCCTGGACGCCGGTCTGATCTGGATCGGCCCGCCGCCGCAGGCCATCCGCGACCTCGGCGACAAGGTCGCCGCGCGGCACATCGCCCAGCGCGCCGGCGCGCCGCTGGTGGCGGGCACCCCGGACCCGGTGAGCGGCGCCGACGAGGTCGTGGCGTTCGCCGAGGAGCACGGCCTGCCGATCGCCATCAAGGCGGCGTTCGGCGGCGGCGGGCGCGGCCTGAAGGTGGCCCGCACGCTGGAGGAGGTCCCCGAGCTGTACGACTCCGCGGTGCGCGAGGCGGTCGCCGCCTTCGGGCGCGGGGAGTGCTTCGTGGAGCGCTACCTGGACAAGCCCCGGCACGTGGAGACCCAGTGCCTGGCCGACACCCACGGCAACGTGGTGGTCGTCTCCACCCGTGACTGCTCGCTGCAGCGCCGCCACCAGAAGCTGGTCGAGGAGGCCCCGGCGCCATTCCTCTCCCAGGCCCAGCTCGACCAGTTGTACGCCTCGTCCAAGGCGATCCTGAAGGAGGCCGGCTACGTCGGCGCCGGCACCGTCGAGTTCCTGGTCGGCCTGGACGGCACGATCTCCTTCCTGGAGGTCAACACCCGCCTCCAGGTCGAGCACCCGGTGACCGAGGAGGTCGCCGGCATCGACCTGGTCCGCGAGATGTTCCGCATCGCCGACGGCGAGGAGCTGGGGTACGGCGACCCGGTGCTGCGGGGCCACTCCTTCGAGTTCCGCATCAACGGCGAGGACCCGGGACGGGGCTTCCTGCCCGCGCCCGGCACCGTCACCACCTTCGCCCCGCCGTCCGGCCCCGGTGTCCGGCTGGACGCGGGCGTGGAGTCCGGGTCGGTCATCGGCCCGGCGTGGGACTCGCTGCTGGCCAAGCTGATCGTCACCGGCCGCACCCGCAAGGAGGCGCTGGAGCGGGCCTCCCGCGCGCTGGAGGAGTTCCAGGTCGAGGGCATGGCGACGGCCATCCCGTTCCACCGCGCGGTGGTGCGGGACCCGGCGTTCGCGCCGGAGCTGACCGGCTCCACCGACCCGTTCACGGTCCACACCCGCTGGATCGAGACCGAGTTCGTCAACGAGATCAAGCCCTTCACCGCCGGCGCCGGCGCGGACACCGACGAGGAGACCGGCCGCGAGACGGTCGTCGTCGAGGTCGGCGGCAAGCGCCTGGAGGTCTCGCTGCCGTCGTCCCTGGGCATGTCGCTGGCCCGTACGGGTCTCGCGGCGGGCGCCAAGCCGAAGCGCCGGGCGGCGAAGAAGTCCGGGCCCGCGGCCTCCGGTGACACCCTCGCCTCCCCGATGCAGGGCACGATCGTCAAGATCGCCGTGGAGGAGGGCCAGGAGGTGAAGGAGGGCGACCTGATCGTCGTCCTGGAGGCGATGAAGATGGAGCAGCCGCTCAACGCCCACAAGTCCGGCACCATCAAGGGCCTCACCTCTGAGGTCGGCGCGTCGGTCACGTCCGGCGCCGCGATCTGCGAGATCAAGGACTGATCCCACGACGCCGCAGGGGCGCCCGGTGGACCACGGCAGCCGGTCCGCCGGGCGCCTTCGCGTGCGCCGCGGACCGCGACAGCCGCTCCGCCCGGACGCCTTCGCGCGCGCCACGACGGACCCCGCAGGGCCCGGGGCCCGCTGGACGGGGCGCGCCGCACCACGCGGCGTCCGCCCGGACGACAGCCCGGGAGCGGTAGGCGGCCGGGCCGGTCGCCGGGACCACGCCGCGCACGCGGGGCCGACCGGGCGCCGCGCAGGCGGGGCCGGCCGGCACCACCGGCGCGCTGCGACCTGATCCGAACGGCGGGCCCAGGGCCTGTCGTTCGGATCAGGTCACGGGGAAGCGGCTGCGCCTTCCTCGCGCCGGTGAGCGGGGCCTGGTGCGTGCGGATGCAAGGCGGAGGAGGGAATCGACGCGGAGCGTCCGCGAGTGACGACAACGCGGCAGGTGCGCGCGCCAGGCCCCGCGTCCGCGGCGTGCTCCGAACGACAGGCCCTACCGCCGGCGCAGGTCCGCGACCCTCGCCCGCTGCTCCGGCCCGGTGCCCTGGTCGCCCAGGGACGCGGCCGGACGCAGCCCCGGTGCCGTGCCGGGGACCTGGCGACGCGGGCCGGGAAGGGGCACGTCCCGGCGCTGCTGACGCGCCGGGCCGGCATCACCCCCCGGGCTTCCCTGGCCCGCGGCTCCCCCCGACGCACCGGCCACGGCGATCTGTACGCCCTGATCGGCCAGGGCCTGGAGTTCGGTGCCGGCCCGGTCGTCGTGACCGGGTGGCTCGTCCGTCACCAGGCGGGTGATCAGCTCGGTGGGCACGGTCTGGAACATCGTGTCGGTGCCCAGCTTGGTGTGGTCGGCCAGGACCACGACCTCGGCGGCGGCCTGGACCAGCGCGCGGTCCACGGAGGCCGACAGCATGTTGGACGTGGACAGCCCCCGCTCGGCGGTCAGACCGCTGCCCGACAGGAAGGCCTTGGAGACCCGGAGGCCCTGGAGGGACTGCTCGGCACCGCTGCCGACGAGGGCGTAGTTCGACCCCCGCAGGGTGCCGCCGGTCATCACGACCTCCACCCGGTTGGCGTGGGCGAGGGCCTGGGCGACCAGCAGCGAGTTGGTGACGACGGTCAGGCCGGGCACCCGGGCGAGCCGGCGGGCCAGCTCCTGGGTGGTGGTTCCCGCCCCCACCACGATGGCCTCGCCCTCCCCCACGAGGCCCGCCGCGAGATCGGCGATGGCCGTCTTCTCGGCGGTCGCGAGATGGGATTTCTGCGGAAAGCCGGACTCCCGCGTGAAGCCGCCCGGCAGTACCGCACCGCCGTGCCGGCGGTCGAGGAGTCCTTCTGCCTCCAGTGCGCGCACGTCCCGCCGTACGGTCACTTCGGAGGTCTGGACGACGCGGGCGAGTTCACGGAGCGACACGGCCCCGTTCGCTCGCACCATTTCGAGGATCAATTGGCGACGTTCTGCAGCGAACACGAAACTGACAGTAACCCCAGCGACCGTCTGCTTTCAGCAGTTTGCGGCGAATAACAGAAGTTGTTCGCACCGGGTCATGCGAAGTGGTATAGAACCCCGGACGCGAGGGTTCGCTCCCGGGAACCGCGTGGCTTCAGGCGGGCTCCCCCGCCTGCCGGGTGTGCAGCTGCCGGGCCACCTCCGCGATCGATCCCGACAGGGACGGGTACACCGTGAAGGCGTTGGCGATCTGCTCGACCGTCAGGTTGTTGTCGACGGCGACCGAGATGGGGTGGATCAGTTCCGAGGCGCGCGGGGCGACGACCACGCCGCCGACCACGATGCCGGTGCCGGGGCGGCTGAAGATCTTGACGAAGCCGTCCCGGATGCCCTGCATCTTGGCGCGCGGGTTGCGCAGCAGCGGCAGCTTCACCGACTTGGCGTCGATCTTGCCGGCGTCGACGTCGGCCTGGGTGTAGCCGACGGTGGCGATCTCCGGGTCGGTGAAGACGTTGGAGGAGACCGTCTTCAGGTTCAGCGGGGCCACCGCGTCGCCCAGGAAGTGGTACATGGCGATCCGGCCCTGCATCGCGGCGACCGAGGCCAGCGCGAAGACGCCGGTCACGTCACCGGCGGCGTAGACGCCGGGGGCGGAGGTGCGCGAGACCCGGTCGGTCTTGATGTGCCCGGAGTCCTTGAGCCGGACGCCGGCCTCCTCCAGGCCCATGCCCTCGGTGTTCGGGATGGCGCCGACCGCCATCAGGCAGTGCGAGCCGGTGATGACCCGGCCGTCGGCGAGGGTGACCTCGACGCGGTCGCCGACGCGCTCGGCGGACTGGGCGCGGGAGCGCGCCATCACGTTCATGCCGCGGCGCCGGAAGACGTCCTCCAGGACGGCGGCGGCGTCCGGGTCCTCGCCGGGCAGCACCCGGTCGCGGGAGGAGACGAGGGTGACCCGGGAGCCCAGCGCCTGGTAGGCGCCGGCGAATTCGGCGCCGGTCACACCGGAGCCGACGACGATCAGTTCCTCGGGGAGTTCGTCGAGGTCGTAGACCTGCGTCCAGTTGAGGATGCGCTCGCCGTCCGGGCGGGCGTCGGGCAGCTCGCGCGGGTGGCCGCCGGTCGCGATCAGCACGGCGTCCGCGGTGAGCGTCTCCTCGCTGCCGTCGGCGGCGCGCACCACGACCTTGCGGGAGCCGTCGAGGGCCTGCATGCCCTCCAGCCGGCCGCGCCCGCGCATGACCCGGGCGCCGGCCCGGGTCACGGAGGCGGTGATGTCGTGCGACTGGGCCAGCGCGAGGCGCTTCACGCGGCGGTTGACCTTGCCGAGGTCGACGCCGACCACCCGCGCGGACTGCTCCGCCGGCGGGGTGTCGTCGGCGACGATGATGCCCAGCTCCTCGTAGGAGGAGTCGAAGGTGGTCATCACCTCGGCCGTGGCGATGAGGGTCTTCGACGGCACGCAGTCGGTCAGCACCGACGCCCCGCCCAGACCGTCGCAGTCGACGACGGTCACCTCCGCGCCGAGCTGCGCGGCGACCAGCGCCGCTTCGTATCCGCCGGGTCCGCCACCGATGATCACGATCCGAGTCACGTACTCCATTGTCCCGTACGCCCCGCCCGGCGACCGCCCCGGGGGCCCGGCCGATACGCCCCCGTGATCCGGAAGAGGCCGTACCCTCTCCCCATGTCGCTCTACGCCGCGTACGCCGGCAACCTCGACGCGCGGCTGATGTCCCGCCGCGCCCCGCACTCGCCGCTGCGCGCCACCGGCTGGCTGAACGGGTGGCGGCTGACCTTCGGCGGCGAGCAGCTCGGCTGGCAGGGCGCCCTGGCCACCCTCGTGGAGGACCCGTTCTCCCAGGTCTTCGTCGCCCTCTACGACATCGCCCCGATGGACGAGGACTCCCTGGACCGCTGGGAGGGCGCGGGCCTGGACATCTACCGCCGCGCCCGGGTCCGGGCCCACACCCTGGAGGGCGAGGAGGGCGCCTGGACGTACGTCCTGAACGCCTACGAGGGCGGCCTGCCCTCGGCCCGCTACCTCGGGGAGCTGGCCGACGCCGCCGAATCCGCCGGCGCCCCGCACGACTACGTCATGGAACTGCGCAAACGGCCCTGCTGACCGGTGCCCGGGGAATCGGGTGCGAACCCGTCACCTCCACCATCTACGCGCGTAGGCCCAAAGCGGCTACCCTCGTCCGCGTGAACGCATCTCTTCTTCCGGACGACCTCCAGGGCGACCCGTACGCCGCCGCCGACGCCGCCGCGGCCCGCCTGCGCGAACTGACGGGCGCCGAGACCCACGACGTCGCCCTCGTGATGGGCTCCGGCTGGGCCCCCGCGGTGGACGCCCTGGGCGCCCCCGACGCCGAGTTCCAGGTCACCGAGCTGCCCGGCTTCCCGCAGCCCGCGGTGGAGGGGCACGGCGGCAAGGTCCGCTCGTACTCCGTCGGTGACAAGCGCGCCCTGGTCTTCCTCGGCCGCACCCACTACTACGAGGGTCACGGCGTGGCCTCCGTGGCGCACGGGGTGCGGACGGCCGTCGCGGCCGGCACCAAGACGGTCGTGCTGACCAACGGGTGCGGCGGTCTGCGCGAGGGCATGCGTCCCGGTCAGCCGGTGCTGATCAGCGACCACATCAACCTCACCGCCACCTCCCCCATCGTCGGCGCGAACTTCGTCGACCTGACCGACCTGTACTCCCCGCGGCTGCGGGCGCTGTGCAAGGAGGTCGACCCGACGCTGGAGGAGGGCGTCTACGCCCAGTTCCCCGGCCCGCACTACGAGACGCCGGCCGAGATCCGGATGGCCCGGGTGATCGGCGCGGACCTGGTCGGCATGTCGACGGTCCTGGAGGCCATCGCGGCGCGGGAGGCGGGGGCCGAGGTGCTGGGCATCTCCCTGGTCACGAACCTCGCCGCGGGGATGACGGGCGAGCCGCTCAACCACGAGGAGGTCCTCCAGGCCGGGCGGGACTCGGCGGCCCGGATGGGCTCGCTGCTGACGCAGGTGCTGGGCCGGCTGTAGTCGCCGCGGCCTCACCCGGGGGCTCCGTCCCGCCGGGCTCCCGGACGGCCGGGGGTTCCGGGCGCGGAGCCCCCGGGAACGCGCGCCCCCGACGGACCGAAAGCGAAAGGACTCCCGTGCACACCGATGTCATCGCCGCCGCCAGGACCTGGCTGGCCGAGGACCCCGACCCGGAGACCCGCGCCGAGCTCTCCGCCCTCATCGACGCCGAAGACGTCACCGAACTCACCGCCCGCTTCGCCGGCACCCTCCAGTTCGGCACCGCCGGCCTCCGCGGCGAGCTGGGCGCCGGCCCGATGCGCATGAACCGCGCGGTCGTCGTCCGCGCCGCCGCCGGGCTGGCCGCGTACCTGAGGAAGCAGGGCCACGACGGCGGCCTCGTCGTCGTCGGCTACGACGCCCGGCACAAGTCGTACGACTTCGCCCGCGACACCGCCGCCGTCATGACCGGCGCGGGCCTGCACGCGGCCGTGCTCCCCCGCCCGCTGCCCACCCCCGTGCTGGCCTTCGCCGTCCGGCACCTCGGCGCGGTCGCCGGTGTGGAGGTCACCGCCAGCCACAACCCGCCCCGCGACAACGGCTACAAGGTGTACCTCGGCGACGGCTCCCAGATCGTGCCGCCCGCCGACGCGGACATCGCCGCCGAGATCGACGCCGTGGGCTCCCTGCACGACGTACCGCGCCCGGAGGCCGGCTGGGACGTCCTCGACGACGCCGTCCTCGACGCCTACCTCGCCCGCACGGACGCCGTGCTCGCCCCCGGCTCGCCCCGCACGGCCCGCACCGTCTACACGCCGATGCACGGCGTCGGCCGCGACACCCTGCTCGCCGCCTTCGCCCGCGCCGGTTTCCCGGAGCCGGTCCTCGTCGCCGAACAGGCCGACCCCGACCCGGACTTCCCGACCGTCGCCTTCCCCAACCCGGAGGAGCCCGGCGCGATGGACCTCGCCTTCGCGACGGCCCGCGCCGCCGCCCCGGACCTGGTCGTCGCCAACGACCCGGACGCCGACCGCTGCGCCGTGGCGGTGCCCGACGGCACCGGCTGGCGGATGCTCCGCGGCGACGAGGTCGGCGCGCTGCTCGCCGCCCACCTGGTGCGGCGCGGGGCGCGCGGCACCTTCGCGGAGTCGATCGTCTCCTCCTCGCTCCTCGCCCGCATCGCGGAGCGGGCCGGCCTGCCCCACACCGAGACCCTCACCGGCTTCAAGTGGATCGCCCGCGCCGAGGGCCTGCGCTACGGCTACGAGGAGGCCCTCGGCTACTGCGTCGACCCGGACGGCGTCCGCGACAAGGACGGCATCACCGCGGCGCTCCTCGTCACGGAGCTGGCCTCGGTCCTGAAGGCGGAGGGCCGCACGCTCCTCGACCTCCTCGACGACCTCGCCGTCGCCCACGGCCTGCATGCCACCGACCAGCTCTCGGTGCGGGTGGAGGACCTCACCGTCATCGCCGACGCGATGCACCGGCTGCGGACGCGTCCGCCGGCCGCGCTGGGGGGCCTGCCGGTGGTCCGCAGCGAGGACCTGGCGCACGGCGCGGACGGGCTGCCGCCCACCGACGGGCTGCGGTACACCCTGGACGGCGCCCGCGTCATCGTCCGCCCGAGCGGCACCGAACCGAAGCTGAAGTGCTACCTGGAGGTGGTCGTCCCCGTCGCCGACCGCGCCGGGCTGCCCGCGGCCCGGACCGCGGCGGCGGACCGGCTGGCGGCCGTCAGACGCGACCTGGCCACCGCAGCCGGACTCTGACCCACCACAGGCCAGGTCGTCCCCGCCGCCGACCGCACCGGACCGCCCACGGCCCGGACCACGGCGGCGGGGGCGGGGGCGGCCGGCGGCCGTCAGACACGACCCGACCACCACAGCCGGACCCTGACCCACCACAGGCCGCCCGCCCCTCCCCCCAGGAGCGGGCGCCCCGGCACCCGGTCAGCCGGTGGCGGCCAGCACCGCCAGCAGCACCGCCCCGGCCACCGCGGGCGCGATGATCTCGTAGGCCCATCGGACGCCGATCTCGCCCCCGGCCGTCCCGCTGGTCCCCTCCCGGGCCGCCAGCAGGGAGCGCAGCTCGTCCATCACCTTGTCGCCCTCGGCCCGCACCGGCCCGTCATCGGCCTCGGCGGCGGTCCGCCGGCCGGCGAGCCCGAAGCCGGCCCGCCCGGCCGGCTTCCGGCCGTCCGCCGCCGTCCGCCGCGCCTCGCGCTGGGCCGCCCGCTTGCGGGCGCGCAGCGACACGGGCACGGCCCACAGCTGGTACTTCGCGCCGGTGTCGGCGACGACCTCGTTGGAGTAGCCGGAGCGCAGCGCGCCGACCCGCTCCCAGGGCAGCACGACGACGCGCAGCGGGTTGCGCACGCGCAGCCGCTCCTCGTCCGCGAAGACGGCAGGCCGCAGGGTGTAGGCGGTCACCAGCGGCACCACGAGCAGCAGGGCGGCGAGCGCCAGCCACGGGGTGCGGCCCTCGCCCGCCACCAGCGCGTCGATGCCGAGCCACAGCGCGATGGCGAGCAGCAGCACCCCGCCGGCGATGCCCGCGGACGAGCGGTAGATCCGGTCCTGGGACGCGGGCGCCGGGGGCCGCGGCGCGGGCGGGGGGTGCTCCGGGGTGGTCATGCTGCCGATTGTGCCCGACGCCGGCCCGGCGCCCGCCCGGGGGCTCACCCGCCCGGTGCCGCTCCGGGGGCTGTACAGCCGCTACGCGCGTAGATATGCTCGGCTGGTGACCATGCCCACCACCGCACCCGCACCGGGGTCCACCGCATCCGTACCGGGACTCGCCGACGTCACCGCCTCCGACAGCACCCTGCGCCGTTTCCTGCACGGGCTGCCCGGGGTCGACGCGGTCGGCCTGGAGGCGCGCGCCGCCGCGCTCGGCACCCGGTCCATCAAGACGACCGCGAAGGCGTACGCCCTCGACCTCGCCATCTCCATGGTCGACCTGACGACGCTGGAGGGCGCGGACACCCCGGGCAAGGTCCGGGCGCTCGGCGCCAAGGCGGTCCGCCCCGACCCGGCCGACCGCGCCACCCCGTCCACCGCCGCCGTCTGCGTCTACCCGGACATGGTGCCGGCCGCCAAGGAGGCCGTCGCCGGCTCCGGCGTCAAGGTCGCCTCGGTGGCCACCGCGTTCCCGGCGGGCCGCGCCTCCCTAGCCGTGAAGCTGGCCGACGTGCGCGAGGCGGTCGCGGCGGGCGCCGACGAGGTCGACATGGTCATCGACCGCGGCGCGTTCCTCGCGGGCCGGTACCTGAAGGTGTACGAGGAGATCACGGCCGTGAAGGAGGCGTGCGGCACGGACGCCCGCCTGAAGGTCATCTTCGAGACCGGCGAGCTGTCGACGTACGACAACATCCGCCGCGCGAGCTGGCTCGGCATGCTGGCCGGCGCCGACTTCATCAAGACGTCGACCGGCAAGGTGGCGGTCAACGCAACGCCCGCCAACACCCTCCTCATGCTGGAGGCGGTCCGGGACTTCCGCGCCGCCACCGGCGTCCAGGTGGGCGTGAAGCCGGCCGGCGGCATCCGCACCGCCAAGGACGCGGTCAAGTTCCTCGTCCTGGTCAACGAGACGGCGGGCGCGGACTGGCTCGACAACCACTGGTTCCGCTTCGGCGCCTCCTCGCTCCTGAACGACCTGCTGATGCAGCGCCAGAAGCTGGCCACCGGCCGCTACTCCGGCCCCGACTACGTGACGGTGGACTGATCACCATGGCACCTGTTTTCGAGTACGCACCGGCGCCCGAGTCCCGCGCCGTCGTCGATCTCGCGCCGTCCTACGGCCTGTTCATCGACGGCGAGTTCACCGAGAGCGCCGGCGGCGACCTGGTCAAGACGGTCAGCCCGGCCACCGAGGAAGTGCTCGCCGAGTACACCCGGGGCACGGCGGAGGACGTCGACCGCGCCGTCCGGGCCGCCCGCAAGGCGTTCGAGACGTGGTCGGCGCTGCCCGGCGCCGAGCGCGCGAAGTACCTCTTCCGCATCGCCCGCGTCATCCAGGAACGCAGCCGTGAGCTGGCCGTCCTGGAGACACTGGACAACGGCAAGCCGATCCGGGAGACCCGCGACGCCGACCTCCCCCTGGTCGCCGCGCACTTCTTCTACTACGCCGGCTGGGCCGACAAGCTCGGCCACGCGGGCTTCGGCCCGGACCCCCGCCCCCTCGGCGTGGCCGGCCAGGTCATCCCCTGGAACTTCCCGCTGCTGATGCTGGCGTGGAAGATCGCCCCGGCCCTGGCGGCCGGCAACACGGTCGTGCTGAAGCCCGCCGAGACGACCCCGCTCTCCGCCCTGTTCTTCGCGGACATCTGCCGCCAGGCGGGGCTGCCGAGGGGCGTGGTCAACATCGTCACCGGTGACGGCGCCACCGGCGCCGCGCTGGTCGCCCACCCCGACGTGGACAAGGTGGCCTTCACCGGCTCCACCGCCGTCGGCAAGGAGATCGCCCGCACGGTCGCCGGCACGGCCAAGAAGCTCACGCTGGAGCTGGGCGGCAAGGGCGCCAACATCGTCTTCGACGACGCCCCGGTCGACCAGGCCGTCGAGGGCATCGTGAACGGCATCTTCTTCAACCAGGGCCAGGTCTGCTGCGCGGGCTCCCGCCTGCTGGTGCAGGAGTCGGTCCACGACGAGGTGCTGGACGCGCTCAAGCGCAGGCTCTCCACCCTGCGCCTGGGCGACCCGCTGGACAAGAACACGGACATCGGCGCGATCAACTCCGCCGAGCAGCTCGCCCGTATCACCGCGCTGGCCGACCAGGGCGAGGCGGAGGGCGCCGAGCGCTGGTCCCCGTCCTGCGAACTGCCCTCCTCGGGCTACTGGTTCGCCCCGACGGTCTTCACCGGCGTCACCCAGGCGCACACCATCGCCCGTGACGAGATCTTCGGCCCGGTCCTGTCGGTGCTGACCTTCCGCACCCCGGACGAGGCGGTCGCCAAGGCCAACAACACCCCGTACGGCCTGTCGGCGGGCATCTGGACCGAGAAGGGCTCCCGGATGCTCGCCGTGGCGGGCAGGCTGCGCGCGGGCGTCATCTGGTCCAACACGTTCAACAAGTTCGACCCGACCTCGCCCTTCGGCGGCTACAAGGAGTCGGGCTTCGGCCGCGAGGGCGGCCGCCACGGCCTGGAGGCGTACCTCGATGTCTGAGCGACTGTCCGTACTCAAGACCTACAAGCTGTACGTCGGCGGGAAGTTCCCGCGTTCGGAGAGCGGCCGGGTGTACGAGGTGACCACGAGGACATCAGCCGCTGACGCGGCGGGGAAGGGCGCGTGGCTGGCGAACGCCCCGCTGGCCTCCCGCAAGGACGCCCGCGACGCGGTGGTCGCCGCCCGCAAGGCGTTCGGCGGCTGGTCCGGCGCGACGGCGTACAACCGGGGCCAGGTCCTCTACCGCGTCGCGGAGATGCTGGAGGGCCGCCGGGCGCAGTTCGCCCGGGAGGTGGCGGCGGCCGAGGGTCTGCCGAAGTCCAGGGCGGCCGAGCAGGTGGACGCCGCGATCGACCGCTGGGTCTGGTACGCGGGCTGGACGGACAAGATCGCCCAGGTGCTCGGCGGCGCCAACCCGGTGGCGGGCCCGTACTTCAACCTGTCCTCCCCGGAGCCGACCGGCGTGGTGGCGGTCCTGGCCCCCCAGGAGTCGTCCCTGCTGGGCCTGGTCTCGGTCGTCGCGCCCGTGATCGCCACCGGGAACACGGCGGTCGTGGTGGCCTCCGAGAGGTCCCCGCTGCCCGCCCTCTCCCTGGCCGAGGTCCTCGCCACCTCCGACGTCCCCGGCGGAGTCGTCAACCTCCTGTCCGGCCGTACGGCGGAGATCGCCCCGGCCCTCGCCGCCCACCAGGACGTCAACGCGATCGACCTGGCGGGCGCGGACCCGGCCCTGGCGAAGGAACTGGAGGTGGCCGCGGCCGACAACCTCAAGCGCGTCCTGCGTCCACACCCTGTGGACGACTGGACCGCGACCCCGGGCCTGGACCGCATGACGCCCTTCCTGGAGACGAAGACGGTGTGGCACCCGACGGGGGCGCTGGGGGTGTCCGGGTCGTCGTACTGACCCGCTGCCCGGATGCGCGTCCGGGCGCCCGGCGCGGCCCGCCCCTCGACGGTGTCAGCCGCCCAGCACCCCTGTCAGCTGCCCCACCACCGGCACGCTGCCGAGGGACGGGGCCTGGGCGACGGGGCGGGTCAGGGCCGTCGACGTCAGGGGCTGGAAGTCGGCGACCTGGGTGCCGACGCCGTTGTCCAGGGGGTCGACGCCCGTGCCGGCCAGCGGGTTGGGCTTGAGGCCGGAGACCGGACCGGTGACGTAGGGCAGCGCGGCGGCGGTGGCCTGGAGGCCGGCCTGCGGGTCGATCGTGCCGAGAGAGGACGGACGGGCGTGCAGCACGCCCGCGACCGTCTCCGTCTCGTCGGCGCAGGCCGCTCCCGCTCCCGCCCCCAGGGCCACGCCGGCGGTCGCGAGGGCGACCAGGGCGCGCGGGACGGACGGGGTGCGGGGGGACGCGTGTCGGGCCATCGCTGCTGCCACCTCTTGCTGGGGAGTACCGTCACGGTACTGCCGAGAGTAATCGGGTCGACGCGAAGCGTAGTTGACGTGTGACGCGCGCTTCAAAGCCGACCCGCGGGGTCGAACAGCGGCCGTTCGATGCCGCACACTGGTCTCCCGTGAGCTCCCATCCGCCCATACCCACCCGAGTCGTGCTGCTCTGCGGCCCCTCCGGCTCCGGCAAGTCCCTCCTCGCGGCCCGCTCCGGCCTCCCGGTGCTGCGGCTCGACGACTTCTACAAGGAGGGCACCGACCCGACGCTGCCGCTGGTGGCGGGGAGTTCCGACATCGACTGGGACCACCCCGGCTCCTGGGACGCGGACACCGCCGTCGCCGCCATCACGGAGCTGTGCCGCACGGGCCGTACCGTCGTGCCGGTCTACGACATCGCGCTCAGCGCGCGCACCGGTGAGGAGAGCGTCGACATCGGGCGGACACCGCTGTTCATCGCGGAGGGCGTCTTCGCCGCCGAGATCGTGACGCGCTGCCGCGACCTGGGGGTCCTGGCCGACGCGCTCTGTCTGAGCCGCGGCCCCCTGACCACCTTCCGCCGCCGTTTCCTGCGGGATCTGAAGGAGGGCCGCAAGTCGGCGCCGTTCCTGCTGCGCCGGGGCTGGCGGCTGATGCGCCAGGAGCGGTCGATCGTGGCCCGCCAGACCGCGCTCGGTGCCCACGCCTGCGACCGGGACGAGGCGATGGGCCGGCTGGCCGCCGCGGCGGCGGGGCGCTGCGCGACGACCCGGACGCCGGCCTGACGGACGTACGCCCGCGGGCCCGTACACGGCGAAGCGGGACTGGATGGACCCCCCGGCCCCCCAGTCCCGCTTCTTCCCCCGTGTCCCCCGTATCCCCCGTACTTCCCCCGTGTCCCCCGTTTCTTCCTTTCCCCCGTGTCCCCCGTGGTGTTCCCCCCGTGAGTAAGAGCCCGGTCCCCGCCCCCTGATACACCCGGACCCCTACTTTTTTTCCGCCCCCCCTCGGGCCGGTCAGGCGACCAGTTCGCCGAAGGCGTCCTCGTGGTCCCGGCCGAAGCTGAGGACCTCGTCGTCGCGCAGCCGGCGCAGCGAACGCCAGATGCTCGACTTCACCGTGCCGACGCTGATGCCGAGGATGCCGGCGATCTCCGGGTCCGTGCGGCCCTCGTAGTAGCGCAGGACCAGCATGGTGCGCTGGAGTTCGGGCAGCCGGGCCAGCGCCTGCCACAGGACCGTGCGCAGTTCGGTGCCGCGCATCGCGTCCGTGCCGCCGGGCGTCTCCGGCAGTTCCTCGGTCGGGTACTCGTTCAGCTTGCGGCGGCGCCACGCGCTGATGTGCAGGTTGGTCATGGTGCGGCGCAGGTAACCGCCGACCGCCGCCTTGTCGCTGATCCGGTCCCACGCCCGGTAGGTCGAGAACAGCGCGCTCTGCAGCAGGTCCTCGGCCTCGAAGCGGTCACCGGTCAGGTGATAGGCGGTGGCGTACAGGGAGGCGCGGCGCTCCTGGACGTAGGCGGTGAACTCCGCCTCCGACAGCGAGCGTCGCTCCCCCGGCTCCTCCCCGTGCGCCGTCCCCCCCTGGGACTCCCCCGTCCTCGCGTCGACCACCGACATGTACGCCGCCGGATGCTGACGCCCGGTCCCGCGAGCGCACCCCCGCCCTCCCGCACGCTCGAACAGACCCGCGTGGGAGGTACCCCCGTCGGGGCCGGACTTCTCACGGCCCCAGGCCCCGTTCACGTCGTGCAGACGCGTGATCACTGCGCTGGTGCTGGTGCGAGTCAGCGTGTTCATCATGCGCCCCCCGTCGTGGAGTTCCCGGTGTCCGGCTTGCGGTCCCGCTGTCGTGCTTGTGCCGAGAATCCTGCCGACGCCACTTCATCGCCGTGTCCGCCGACTGTCACAGACCTGTCACAGCGGCCGGTCAGGCCGGAACCACAGGCCCGGCACAGAATCCCGGGGCAGGAGAACCCGCTCGACCGCCCACCCCGTCGAACCCCGGCCCCTCCATAGGCCAGAATGAGCCCGTGCCTTCCCTGTTGCTGATCGAGGACGACGACGCCATCCGCACGGCCCTGGAGCTCTCTCTGACGCGCCAGGGCCACCGGGTGGCCACGGCTGCCAGCGGTGAGGACGGTCTGAAGCTGCTGCGCGAGCAACGGCCGGACCTGATCGTGCTGGACGTCATGCTGCCCGGCATCGACGGTTTCGAGGTGTGCCGGCGCATCCGGCGCACCGACCAGCTGCCGATCATCCTGCTGACCGCGCGCAACGACGACATCGACGTGGTCGTCGGCCTGGAGTCCGGCGCCGACGACTACGTCGTCAAACCGGTGCAGGGACGCGTCCTCGACGCCCGCATCCGGGCCGTACTGCGGCGCGGGGAGAGGGAGTCCAGCGACTCGGCGACCTTCGGCAGCCTGGTCATCGACCGCTCCGCGATGACCGTCACCAAGAACGGCGAGGACCTCCAGCTCACGCCGACCGAGCTGCGCCTCCTCCTCGAACTGAGCCGGCGGCCCGGACAGGCGCTCTCCCGGCAGCAGTTGCTGCGGCTGGTGTGGGAGCACGACTACCTCGGCGACTCGCGGCTGGTGGACGCCTGTGTGCAGCGGCTGCGCGCCAAGGTCGAGGACGTGCCGTCGTCCCCGACGCTGATCCGTACCGTGCGGGGCGTGGGCTACCGGCTGGACCCGCCTCAGTGACCTCGGTGACACAGGAACGGCCGGCCGGTGCCCGCGGCTGGTCCGCGGCGCGCAAGGGCGTCCGGTCGCGGCTGCGCCTCACCAGCCTGCGGCTGCGGCTGGTCGTCGTCTTCGGCCTGGTGGCGCTCACCGCCGCCGTCTCCGCGTCCGGGATCGCGTACTGGCTCAACCGGGAGGCCGTGCTCACCCGCGCCCAGGACGCCGTGCTCGGCGACTTCGAGCAGGAGATGCGCAACCGGGCCGGCTCGCTGCCGGAGCACCCCACCCAGGACGAGTTGCAGCACACGGCCGGTCAGATGGCCAACAGCAGCCAGCGCTTCGGCGTGCTGCTGGTCGCCGAGGACAGCACCGGGAAGACCGTGTACGGCAGCGCGGGCGAGCCGGCCGGGTTCTCGCTGGCGGACGTGCCCGCGTCGCTGCGTACGGCGGTGGACCGGAAGCAGAAGGTCACCGGTGCCAACAAGTCTGCGTACCACCTCTACTGGCAGCGGATCAGTGTCGACGACACCCCGTACCTGGTGGCGGGCAGCCGGGTGATCGGCGGCGGGCCGACCGGGTACATGCTCAAGTCGCTGGAGCCGGAGGCCAAGGACATCGACTCGCTGGCCTGGTCGCTGGGGATCGCGACCGCGCTGGCGCTGATCGGCTCCGCGCTGCTCGCGCAGGCCCTCGCGACCACCGTGCTCAAGCCCGTGCACCGGCTGGGCACCGCCGCCCGCCGGCTCGGCGAGGGCAAGCTGGACACCCGGCTGCGGGTCTCCGGCACCGACGAACTCGCCGATCTGTCGCGGACGTTCAACAACGCGGCGGAGTCGCTGGAGAAGCGGGTCGAGGACATGGCCGCGCGGGAGGCGTCGTCCCGGCGGTTCGTCGCGGACATGAGCCACGAGCTGCGTACGCCGCTGACCGCGATCACGGCCGTCACGGAGGTGCTGGAGGAGGAGCTGGACGCCGACGGCGGCACCATCGACCCGATGATCGAGCCCGCCGTGCGGCTGGTGGTCAGCGAGACCCGGCGGCTGAACGACCTCGTCGAGAACCTGATGGAGGTCACCCGCTTCGACGCGGGCACCGCCCGGCTGGTCCTGGACGACGTGGACGTCGCCGACCAGATCACCGCCTGCGTCGACGCCCGCGCCTGGCTGGACGCCGTCGAGCTGCAGGCGCCGCGCGGCATCCACGCCCGGCTCGACCCGCGCCGCCTCGACGTCATCCTGGCCAACCTGATCGGCAACGCCCTCAAGCACGGCGGGTCGCCGGTGCGGGTCTCCGTGCGGGCGGCCGAGGACGCGGTGGTGATCGCCGTCCGCGACCACGGGCCGGGCATCCCGGAGGACGTCCTGCCGCACGTCTTCGACCGGTTCTACAAGGCCAGCGCCTCCCGGCCGCGCTCCGAGGGCAGCGGCCTCGGCCTGTCGATCGCCCTGGCCAACGCGCACATCCACGGCGGCGAGATCACGGCCGGCAACTCCCCGGACGGCGGGGCGGAGTTCACGCTGCGGCTGCCCCGGGACGCGTCGGAGCTGGCGGAACGGGACGCCGAGGACCCCCGGGGCGGACGCGGGGCCAAGGACGCGAAGGGACAGGGCTGAGCTGATGACCGTACGCCGCCTGCTGGCGCTCCCCGTGCTCGCCGCGACCCTCGCCGGGTGCGGCATCCGGGCCACCGAGGTGCCGACGGACTTCGGGCCCGCGCCCTCCCGGGTGCGCTGCTCGCTCGCCGAGCCGGACGCGGCGGCCCGGGACACCACCACCGGCACGGCCGTGCGGGTCCTGCTGCTCTGCGGCTCGTCGCTGGTGACGGTGGAGCGGACGGTACGGGTGCCGGACGGCACCCCGGGCGCCGAGCGCCGGGTCCTGGTCGCCAAGGGGCTGCTGGCCCAGCTCTCCGCGCCGCCCTCGGCCGCCGAGACGGAGGCCCGGTACACCACCGACGTGCCGGGCGGGATCACCGTGTCGGGGCCGCGCGCGGGCGACCCCGCGGGCACCCTGCGGCTGAGCACCGCGCCCGGCGACCTCACCTCGTACGCCCTCGCCCAGGTCGTCTGCACCGTCGCCGGGTCCGAGGCGGCCGAGGACGACGGCTCGGTGATCCTCGCCGGGCCGGACGAGCGGGCGCCGCGCCGGTACACGTGCACGGACGAGGTCCGCACCCGGCCGGGCAGCAACGAACCGCCGTCCGCCGTGGTCACCGGGGGCTGACGGCGGGGGCCCGGCCGCGAGGTGTGGCGCATGACTCACCCGTCCGGGGGAGACTCCGGAACCGCGCGCGCCGGGCGCCGCGTCTACGGGGGCGTGCAGCGTCAAGGGTTCTCCGGCGGCAGCGCCGCGCTCCGCATCCGCGCGACGGGAGGCGTCCTCCTGGTCGCGCACCTCGTGGTCGTCGCCTGGCTCACGCTGCGTCCGCTGGACGTCCCCTGGGTGACGCCCGCCAATCCGCGTCCCTTCGCGGGCATCCGCGCCGAGGCCGCGCTGGGCTGGCCGGAGGCGGTCCGGTGCATCGGCGGGGGCCTCGGGCTGCTGGCGCCGCTGGGGGTGCTGCTGCCGATGGTGGACGGGCGGACCGTCGTCTCGGCACCGGCCTCGCTGCTGCGCTGCACCGCCGCCGGCGCCCTGCTGTCGCTGGGCATCGAGCTGCTCCAGACCGGGGTGCCCGGCCGGGTCGCCGACATCGACTCCCTGCTGCTGAACACCCTGGGCGTGGCCCTGGCGCACCTCGCCGTGGTGCCGGCGGGCCGGGCCTGGCTCCGTCGCAGGGCCGGGGCCGGGCGGCCCGGGGCCGTACCGCAGGAGGAGCCCTCTCAGGGTCGGACCCCGACGATTCCCAGGGTCGGGATCGCCCCGTAGAGCGATGCTTCGCCCTGTTCGTCCCCGTAGCGTGGAAGGCAGATGAGGCGACCGACGGGGGCGCCTCGGACCGACGCTCACGAAGGAGCCGCCATGTCCCGCCTTGCCCGCCCGACCCACGGCCGCATGATCGGCGGGGTGTGTGCCGCGCTGGCGCGGCGCTTCGGCACCTCCGCGACCACCATGCGCGTCGTCTTCCTGGTCTCGTGCCTGCTGCCCGGCCCGCAGTTCCTGCTCTACCTGGCGCTGTGGATCCTCCTCCCCTCGGAGGAGAAGGCGGCCCGCACGGCCTGGTGACACCTCCGCGAGGAGTTCTCCCTCCGGTACTGGTACGCCGACGGGGCGCACCCGGCACGGACCGGGTGCGCCCCGTCGGCACGTCGGGAGGGGCGGGCTCAGCCGCCGAGCGGCAGGCCGTTCACCGGCAGACCGCCGGTGGGCAGGCCGCTCAGCGGGAGGCCGCCGAGCAGTCCGGCGACCGGCTTGGTCGGCCCGTGTGCCAGCTGCTCGGCGACGAGCTGCTCGACGACCGGCTGCGCGGCGGTCAGACCGGTGCCGGCGGCGCGCCGCCCCGCGTCGAGGGCGTTGCCCGCGCCGGGCGCGGCCTGGGCGACGGTCTCGGCCGGGAGCGTCCGGGCGACGCCGTCGGCCGTCTGGGCGAGGTCCGGGACCGCGGGGGCCGCACTGGCGGCACCCGCGCCGGCGGCGGCGAAGGCGGCACCGAGAACGGCGACACCGAGGGTCTTGGCAGCAGACTGCTTCATGAAATGCGTCCTCGAAACGGTTCGTCGGGGATGAGAGCGGTCCTCGACCGTAAACACGCGCCGTCACCGGCCGCAAACATCGAAATGCGAACGAATGGTGAAAGCCGATTCGCGCCCTCGAAGACCGATCACCGCCTCCGCCCACCCGTTCCCCGCGTCACCGCAGGCCGGAGCGGTCTACTGGAACAGCCATTCGGACTTCAGCTCGGCATATCCGGGCTTGATCACGTCATTGATCATGGCCAGTCGTTCATCGAAAGGGATGAAGGCCGATTTCATCGCATTGACGGAGAACCATTGGAGGTCGTCGAGCGTGTAACCGAACGCTTCGACAAGGTGCTCGAATTCCTGGCTCATGCTGGTGTGGGACATCAGCCGATTGTCGGTATTCACCGTGGCCCGGAAATGCAGCCGGCGCAGCAGCCCGATGGGGTGCTCGGCGTACGAGGACGCCGCCCCGGTCTGGAGGTTGGAGCTGGGGCACAGTTCCAGCGGGATGCGCTTGTCCCGCACGTAGGAGGCGAGCCGTCCGAGCTTCACCGTGCCGTCGTCGTGGACCTGGATGTCGTCGATGATGCGCACCCCGTGCCCGAGCCGGTCGGCGCCGCACCACTGGAGCGCCTGCCAGATGGACGGCAGCCCGAACGCCTCGCCGGCGTGGATGGTGAAGTGGTTGTTCTCCCGCTTCAGGTACTCGAAGGCGTCGAGGTGCCGGGTGGGCGGGTAGCCGGCCTCGGCGCCGGCGATGTCGAAGCCGACGACGCCGAGATCGCGGTGGCGGTTGGCGAGTTCGGCGATCTCCAGGGAGCGGGCGGCGTGCCGCATGGCGGTGAGCAGGGCTCCGACCCGGATGCGGTGCCCGGCCTCGCGGGCCCGCCGCTCCCCCTCCCGGAAGCCCTCGTTGACCGCCTCGACGACCTCCTCCAGGGTGAGGCCGCCCTCCAGGTGCTGCTCGGGCGCGTACCGCACCTCGGCGTAGACGACCCCGTCGGCGGCGAGGTCCTCGGCGCACTCGGCGGCCACCCGGACCAGCGCGGCACGGGTCTGCATCACACCGACGGTGTGCGAGAAGGTCTCCAGGTACCGCTCCAGCGAACCGGAGTCGGCGGCCTGGCGGAACCAGCGCCCGAGCCGGTCGGGATCGGTCTCGGGGAGCGCCGGGTAGCCGCTCTCGCGGGCGAGGTCGACGACGGTCGCGGGGCGCAGCCCGCCGTCGAGGTGGTCGTGCAGCAGAACCTTGGGCGCCCGGCGGATCCGGTCCGGCGTCGGGGACTTCGCGGTGGTCTGGCTCGTCATTTCCGCACTCTAACTCCTACGCGCGTAGATCGGGAGGGTGCGCGGGACCGGGCGGCCCGCGCGGCACCGGACCCGGCCGATACGTAACGGTGACCGCGCATACGGATGGCGGACACCCGCGCTTCTGACACTGTTCTGCCATGGCACAACAAGCGACGCCGGTGCGCGAGGCCCGGCTGGGGCGGGCGCTGGGTCCGCAGACGGCGGCGGTGAGCGGGGTGGCGGTGCTGCTCCCGGCGGGCGACGAGGTCTCCGGCCGCAGACCGTCCCCCGTGCTGGCGGCAACCTCGGTGCGGGCGTGGGGGCGGCGGCTGACGCGGGCGGGCCGCGACGAGGGGCTGGCCGCGCACGTCGTGCACTACCGCTACCGAGGGTGGAACGGCAGCGAGGCGCACCTCGCCCGGGACGCCGCCTGGGCCGCCGGGGAGGCCGTACGGCGCTACGGCGACGTCCCGGTCTGCCTGATCGGCGTGGGCATGGGCGGGCGGGCGGCGCTGCGCGCGGGCGGGCACGAGGCCGTCAACTCGGTCGTGGCGGTCGCCCCCTGGCTGCCGGAGGAGGACATGGCGGCGCCGCCCGAACCGGTGAAGCAGCTCTCCGGGCGCCGGGTGCTGATCGTGCACGGCACGGACGACGGGCGCTGCGACCCGGAGCTGTCGTTCCGGCTGGCGGCGCGGGCGAAGAAGGCGAACCGGGACGTGTGCCGGTTCGAAGTGCACTCCGACGGGCACGCTTTGCGTCACTTCCGGGACGAAGTGGCCGCGCTGGTGGAGGACTTCGCGATGGGTGCGCTGTTCGGCCGCCCGTTCTCCCGCCCGGTGACGGACGCGCTCGCGGCGCCGCCGCCGCTGGGGCTGCGGATGCCGCTGGCGGTGGGGTTCGGCAAGACGCTGCGGTGACGCCGCAGCGGTGCGGGGTCCGCCGGCGGGTGCGGGCGGCTCCACGGCCGGTCGCGCCGTGCCCGCGCCCGTCACGGCAGCAGACGGCCGCGCCGTGAGAGCAGGAACTCCTTGAAGGCGGCGACCGGGGGTGTGTCCGTCCGCCCCGCCAGCCAGGCCACGCCGATCTCCCGGACCGCGCGCGGTGCGGTGACCGTCAGTTCGGCGACTCCGGGGCGGGGCACGGCGGGCGGCGGGAGCAGGGCGACGCCCAGGCCCGCCGCGACCAGGCCGCGCAGCGTCTCCGCCTCCTCGCCCTCGAAGGCCACCCGGGGCCGGAACCCGGCCTCCTCGCACACCGCGTCCGTGATGCGGCGCAGCCCGTAGCCGGGTTCCAGGGTCACGAAGGGCTCGTCGGCGGCCTCCGCGAGCCGGACCCGGCGCCGGGCGGCCAGCCGGTGGTCGGCGGGGACGACCAGGCGCAGCCGCTGCTCGTCCAGGCGGCGGCCGACGAGGTCCGGGGCGTCGGGCACCGGGGAGGTCAGGCAGAGGTCCAGTTCGCCGGCGCGCAGCCGCTCCAGCATGGCCTCGCCGTAGTTCTGGACGAGGCTGAAGCGGACGCGGGGGTGGTCGGCGCGGAAGGCGTGGATCAGTCCGGGGACGGTCTCGACACCGAGGGTGTGCAGGAACCCGAAGGCGACCTTGCCGGTGGTGCGGTCGGCGTCGGCGCGGACCGCGTCGGCGGCCCGCTCGATCTCGGCGAGGGCGCGTTCGACGGAGGCGAGGAAGGTGTGCCCGGCGGGGGTGAGGGAGAGGGTGCGGCCGTGCCGGGCGAACAGGTCGACGCCGAGGTCCTGTTCGAGGCGGGCCAGTGCCCGGGAGAGGGTCGACTGGGGGACGTTCATCTCCCGCGCGGCACGGGTGACGTGCTCGGTGCGGGCCACGCCGGCGAAGTGCGCGAGGCGTGGCGCGAGCAGCGCGACGATGTCTTCTGTGTCACTGTCCCGTGACAGCCGCCGCTGTGAGCTTCGCTGATGCGCCATGGGAACGATTATGGACGTTCCGTGCATTGGACGGATGAGTGCGGGGCTCCTACGGTCGTGGGCATGACTCCCGCCGATACCGGGGCGTCCACCACCGTGGGCGCCGCCGCACCCGTCGCCGATGTTCCCGACTCGCGTGTGGCCCCGGGCGGGCCCGGCTACCGCCGCATGAGCTTCGCCCTGTTCCTCGCGGGCGTCGCCACCTTCGCGCTGCTGTACTCCACGCAGGCCCTGCTGCCGCTGATCTCCGGTGACCTGGGGGTGTCGGCGGGCGACGCGAGCTGGACGGTGGCCGCCGCGACCGGCGGTCTGGCGGTGTTCGTCCTCCCGATGAGCGCCCTGTCGGAGCGGTTCGGCCGGCGTACGGTCATGACGGCCGCGCTCGCGGTCGCGGTGACCGTCGGACTGCTGGTGCCCTTCGCCCCCTCGCTGCCGGCGCTGGTCGCGCTGCGCGCGGTGCAGGGCGCGGCGCTGGCCGGGCTGCCGGCCTCGGCGACGGCGTACCTCGCGGAGGAGGTCACCCCGAAGGCGCTGGTGACGGCGATCGGCCTGTTCGTCGCGGGCAACAGCGTGGGCGGCATGAGCGGCCGGGTGATCACCGGCTGGGTCGCGCAGGAGTGGGGCTGGCGGGTGGCCGTCGGCGTGATCGGCGTGGTGGCCGTGGGGTGTGCGGTGGCGTTCCGGATGCTGCTGCCGAGGCCGCGGCACTTCCGCCCGGGGTCGCTGCGCCCGCGGGTCCTCGCCGGGACCGTCCGCGACCACCTCTCCGACCCGCTGCTGCGGCGCCTGTACGCGATCGGCGCCCTGTTCATGACGGTCTTCGGCGGCGTCTACACGGTGATCGGCTACCGCCTGACCGGGGACCCGTTCTCGCTGCCGCAGGGCATCGTCGGCTCGATCTTCCTCGTGTACCTGGTCGGCACGGTCTCGGCGTCCACGTCGGGCCGGCTGGTGGGCCGGCTGGGACGGCGCGGGGCGCTGTACCTGGCGGGCGGCACCACGGCGGCCGGTCTGCTGCTGTCGCTTGCGGACACCCTGCCGCTCGTCCTGCTGGGCCTGGTCCTGATCACGGCGGGCTTCTTCGCGGGGCACTCGGTGGCCTCCTCGGCGGTCAGCCGGACGGCGACGCACGGCCGGGCACAGGCGTCGGCCCTGTACCAGTCGGCGTACTACATCGGTTCCAGCGTGGGCAGCACGGCCGGCGCGACGGCCTTCCACGCCGGGGGCTGGCCGGGGACGGTCGGCGTCGGGCTGGTGGCGATGGCGGGCGTCGTGGCGATCACGCTGCTCGGCACGCGGGCGGCCCGCCGGCAGGCCGCGCGGGTTCCCGCGACGGCCTGACCTCCCCCGCCCCCGGCCCGCCCCCGACCTGCCGCCCTGCCTCCCCGCGCCCCTGACCTGCTGCTTTCCGCACTCTGCGCGCCATTGTCGGTGCGCTGCGGTAGCTTCCGGAGTGCGGGGCGCGAAGACGCGCGCGGCAGGACTCCACAGGGGTGGGTGGACGATGACCAACGGCACGGCGGCGCCGGAGCTGGACGCGGCACTGGAGAAGCACCGGGTCGAGCTGACCGGGTACTGCTACCGGATGCTCGGCTCCTCCTTCGAGGCGGAGGACGCGGTCCAGGACACCCTGGTCCGCGCCTGGCGGAGCTACGACAAGTTCGAGGGCCGCTCCAGTCTCCGCTCCTGGCTGTACCGCATCGCGACCAACGTCTGCCTGGACATGCTGAGCGCGGGCAGCAAGCGGGCGCGGCCGATGGACCTGACGGAGGCCACCCCGCTGGCCCGGGCGGTCCTGTCGCCCCGGCCGGACCACACCTGGCTGGAGCCGATGCCGGACGCCCGGATGCTGCCGGCGGCCGACGACCCCGCGGAGGCCGCGGTGGCCAAGGAGTCGGTGCGGCTCGCCTTCATGGCGGCCCTCCAGCGGCTGCCGCCCAAGCAGCGGGCGGTGCTCATCCTGCGCGAGGTGCTCGCCTGGCGGGCGAGCGAGGTCGCCGAGCTGCTCGGCACCACGGTCGCGTCGGTCAACAGCGCGCTCCAGCGGGCCCGCGCCACGCTGGCGGAGCGGGACGGCGAGGGCCCCGCCGGGGAGGTGTCCGACCCGCTGGACGAGGAGCAGCGCAAGCTCCTCGACCGGTACGTGGCCGCGTTCGAGGGGTACGACATGACGGCCCTGACCGCGCTGCTGCACGAGGACGCGGTGATGACGATGCCGCCGTTCGACCTGTGGCTGGCGGGTCCGGCGGACATCACGGGCTTCATGACCACGATCGGCGCGTCCTGCGCGGGCTCGCGCCTGGTGCCGGTCCGGGCCAACGGGCTGCCGGCCTTCGCGCACTACAAGCCGGACCCGGAGGCGGGCGGCTTCTCGCCGTGGGCGGTGCAGGTGCTGGAGATCTCAGCGGGCCGCATCACCGGGTTCCACTGCTTCCTCGACACCGCGCGCTGGTTCCCGCTGTTCGGCCTCCCCCTCCACCTCGAAGCGGAGGCCGACCAGAGCGAGTAGGGCGCGCAGGGCCGGATCGGGAGCGCGCAGTCTGATCCGGCCCCCGTGGCGCAGCGCGGCCAGCTGGAGCCGGGCCAGCACGTCGACCGCGGCGAGCCCGGGCGGCCCCAGCCCGCCGACGTCGCAGACGACCACCCCGGCCCGGGTGGCGTCCAGCAGCGCGCGTACGTCGGCGCAGAGCCGGGGCAGGGTCTGGCGGGAGACGGGCCCCGGCAGCGCGAGCACGGCAGGTGTCTCGGCATCCACGCCCCGGTAGACCGGGGTCCGGGGCGGAACTCATCGGCGCCGGCGCGCTCAGGCCCGGGTGGGCAGGGTGAGGATCTCGGCGCCGTCCTCGGTGATGGCGATGGTGTGCTCGCTGTGGGCCGTGCGGCAGCCGGTGGCGCTGCGCAGGGTCCAGCCGTCGTCGTCGGTGACGAGCGTGGCGGTGTCCGCCATGACCCACGGCTCCAGGGCGAGCAGCAGGCCGGGGCGCAGGGGGTAGCCGCGGCCGGGGCGGCCGGTGTTCGGGACGTGCGGGTCCTGGTGCATCGTGGACCCGATGCCGTGCCCGCCGAACTCGGTGTTGACCCGGTATCCGGCCTCCTTCAGGACGGTGCCGATGGCGTGCGAGAGGTCGCCGATGCGGGCGCCGGGCCCGGCGGCGGCGATCCCGGCGGCCAGCGCGCGCTCGGTCGTGTCGATCAGCTTCACGCTCTCCTCGGGCCGCGCCTCGCCCACCAGGAAGCTGATGGCGGCGTCCGCGGCGACCCCGCCGAGGGAGACGGCGAGGTCGAGGGTGAGCAGGTCGCCGTCGGCGAGGGTCTGGTTCCGCGGCCGTCCGTGGAGCACGGCGTCGTTGACGGCCGTGCAGATGTAGTGCCCGAAGGGGCCGCGGCCGAAGGAGGGCGCGTAGTCGACATAGCAGGACGTGGCGCCGGCGTCGAGGATCATCTCCTTGGCCCAGCGGTCGATGTCGAGGAGGTTGGTGCCGACGGTGCTGCGGCCCTTCAGCGTGTGCAGGATGTCGGCGACCAGCGCGCCGGTGTCCCGCGCGCGGTCCAGCAGGGTGGGGTTGAGGATCTCGATCACGCGTCGGCGCCTTTCACACGCTTCCAATAACTATACCGGCCATACTATACCGGTATTTGAATGGCCCGCACGGAAGACCGGCGTTGACCTGGGCATGCCTGGTGTCAGAGGGTTCGCTGTATGCCCCACGCATCCCCTCCCCGTGCTCTGCCCGCCGCCGTACCCGCCGTTCGGGGGGTGCCGTGCAGGGCGTGCTGACCGGCTTCGCGGTGATCGCGGTGGTGATCGCCGTCGGCTATCTGCTCGGCCGGCGCGGCTATCTGGGCGACCAGGGCCGCGAGGTGCTGACCCGGCTCGCCTTCCACGTGGCCTCGCCGGCCCTGCTGTTCACGACCTGCGCGCAGGCCGACCTGTCGGTGGTCTTCTCCAGCAGCCTGCTGGTGACGGCGCTCAGCACGGCGGCGGTCGCGGGCGTCTTCGTCACGGTCGGCGTGGTACGCCGCTGGGGCGTGGGCCGGACCACGATCGGCGCCCTGTGCTCGGGTTACGTCAACTCCGGCAACCTCGGCATCCCGATCGCCGTGTATGTGCTGGGCGACGCGTCGCTGGTGGCGCCGGTGCTGCTCTTCCAGCTCGTCGTGGTCGCACCGGTCGGGATGGCCTTCCTCGACCAGGCCGGCGACGGCCGCTCCGGCTCCCCCTGGTCCCGGCTGCTCGCCCCGCTGCGCAACCCGATAGCGCTGGGCTCGCTGACCGGCGTCGCGGTGGCCGCGCTCGGCGTCCACGTGCCGGCGCCGGTCATGGACCCGCTGACCCTGATCGGCAACATGTCCGTCCCGGCGGTCCTGATGGCGTTCGGCATCTCCCTGTGCGGCAGCGCGATGCCCTTCCGGGGCCCGGACCGCTCCCCCGTCCTGCTGGCGGTGGCCCTGAAGTCGGTGGGCCAGCCCGCCGTCGCCTGGGCCCTGGCCGCCGGCGTCTTCGGCCTGCGCGGCGCGCACCTGCTGGACGTGGTGGTGACGTCGGCCCTCCCGACCGCCCAGAACATGTACACCTACGCCTCCGCCTACCGCGTCGGCGAACGCCTGGCCCGCGACGCCGTCCTGGTCTCGACGGTGACGGCGGTCCCGGTCCTGGTGGGGGTGGCGGCGGTACTGGGGTGACGCCGGTCAGCCGGTGGGAAACTCGCTGGTGTCGAGCCGCAGACCGAAGGGTGCGGGCAGCTCGACCGGATCACCGAACCTGCCCGCGTGCAGCGTGCGGTAGACGTCACCCCGCGGTTCGCCGTACAGCGTGACGGTCGGTCCACCCGGAGCCCAACGGTCGACCAGCAGGTACAGGGGGATGCCGGCGGTGGCACAGGCGGCGGGCTTGGTGACGCGGTCGTGGCGCGCGTTCGACCTGGAGGTGACCTCGACGACGAGTTCGGCGAGGGACGCGGGGATGTGGCTGTCGGACTCGCCGTCATCCGGCACGGGAGCCACCACGAGGTCGGGGATGAGCATGCCGAGACGGGACGGCACAGCGATCGCGAGTGTCTGGAAGATCTCCCAGTCCTCGGAGATCACCGGGTAGAGGCGACGTGCGATACGCGCCGCGATGACGTTGTGACGGACAGCGGGAGCGGGTGACACGGTGATGATCCCCTCGATGATCTCCACCTTGCTGCCCTCGGGCCACTCCATCTCCTCCCAGAACCGGACGAGATCGTCCCAGCTCTGCTCGGGGTCCTGGCTCACGGTGAGTGCGCTCACGGCCGTCTCCTAACGGTCATCACCGATCCCAGCATGCCGAACGGGACCGGCGGTGGTCCACCGGTCCCGTTCGTCCGATCGGGCGATCGCCAGGTCAGCCGATGCGCTCCAGGACCACCGGGGACGGCGTGTGCTCGGTGCCCGGGGCGGCGATGTCGTAGGAGTCCCCGATCGCCTCCAGGGCGTAGGCGAACCGGTCGGGGGTGTCGGTGTGGAGGGTGAGGAGGGGCTGGCCCGCGCGGATCTCGTCGCCGGGCTTGGCGTGCAGTTCCACGCCCGCCGCCGCCTGCACCGGGTCCTCCTTGCGGGCACGTCCCGCGCCCAGGCGCCAGGCGGCGACACCGATGCCGTAGGCGTCCAGGCGGGTCAGGACGCCGGTGGCGGAGGCCGTCACGACGTGCTGCTCCTTCGACGTGGGCAGCGGCGCGTCCGGGTCGCCGCCCTGCGCCGCGATCATGCGGCGCCAGACGTCCATCGCGGAGCCGTCGGCCAGCGCCTTCGCCGGATCGGCGTCCTTGACGCCCGCCGCGTCGAGCATCTCGCGGGCCAGGGCGAGGGTCAGTTCCACGACGTCCGCGGGGCCGCCGCCGGCGAGGACCTCGACCGACTCGCGGACCTCCAGGGCGTTGCCGGCGGTCAGGCCGAGCGGCGTGGACATGTCGGTGATCAGGGCGACCGTGCGGACGCCGTGGTCGGTGCCGAGGCCGACCATCGTGGACGCCAGTTCGCGCGCGTCCTCCACCGTCTTCATGAAGGCGCCGCTGCCCGCCTTCACGTCGAGCACCAGTGAGCCCGTGCCCTCCGCGATCTTCTTCGACATGATCGACGAGGCGATCAGCGGGATCGCCTCCACCGTGCCGGTCACGTCCCGCAGGGCGTAGAGCTTCTTGTCGGCGGGGGCCAGCCCGTCGCCGGCCGCGCAGATCACCGCGCCGGTGGAGTCCAGGACCTCCAGCATCTCGTCGTTGGAGAGCAGCGCGCGCCACCCCGGGACGGACTCCAGCTTGTCCAGGGTGCCGCCGGTGTGGCCGAGGCCCCGGCCGCTGAGCTGCGGGACGGCCGCGCCGCAGGCCGCGACCAGCGGCGCGAGCGGCAGGGTGATCTTGTCACCGACGCCCCCGGTGGAGTGCTTGTCGGCGGTCGGCCGGGAGAGCGAGGAGAAGTCCATCCGCTCGCCGGACGCGATCATCGCCGCCGTCCAGCGGGCGATCTCGCGGCGGTTCATGCCGTTGAGCAGGATCGCCATCGCCAGCGCCGACATCTGCTCGTCGGCCACGGCTCCGCGGGTGTACGCGTCGATGACCCAGTCGATCTGGTCGTCGCTGAGTTCACCGCGGTCGCGCTTGGTGCGGATGACGGAGATGACGTCCATGACGGGTGTTCCTTACTTGGTGAGGTGGTCGGGGCCGAAGGCCTGCGGGAGCATCCCGGCGAGGGGCAGGACCCCCGCCGGTGTCTCCAGGAGCAGCTCCGCGCCGCCGAACTCGTACAGGAGCTGCCGGCAGCGGCCGCACGGGACGAGGATCTCGCCCTGGCCGTCGACGCAGGTGAAGTGGGTCAGCCGCCCGCCGCCCGAGTTCAGCAGGGCGGAGACCAGCCCGCACTCGGCGCACAGGCCGAGGCCGTAACTGGCGTTCTCCACGTTGCAGCCGGTGACCGTGCGGCCGTCGTCGACCAGGGCCGCCGCGCCGACCGGATACCCGGAGTACGGGGCGTACGCCCGGGACATCGCGTCCCGGGCCGCCCGGCGCAGCGACTCCCAGTCGACGCCCGTCACTTGCCCTGCCCCTTCCGGTACGGCATGCCGTCCGCCTTGGGCATGCGCAGCCGCTGCGCGGACAGGGCGAGGACGACCAGGGTGATGACGTACGGCGTGGCCGAGACGACCTGGTTGGGGACCTCGTCGGTGCCCGCGTACCAGGCGAAGACCAGCGCGCCGACGACGAGCGTGATCACGGCCTTGACGTACTTCTTGCGGACCACGAGCCAGATCGCGCCGACCAGGAGCAGCAGCGCGCCCAGCAGCAGCAGCGCGTGCACGTTGGCCGAGCCGCCGCGCAGGTTGAGGCTGTCGGTGTAGCCGAACAGGCCGGCGCCGATGGCGAGGCCGCCCGGCATCCAGTTGCCGAAGATCATCGCCGCGAGGCCGATGTAGCCGCGGCCGCTGGTCTGGCCCTCCAGGTAGAAGGGGTTGGCGACGATGGAGAGGAAGACGCCGCCGAGGCCGGCCAGTCCACCGGAGATGATCACGGCGAGGTACTTGTACTTGTAGACGTTGACACCGAGGGACTCGGCGGCGACCGGGTTCTCACCGCAGGAGCGCAGCCGCAGGCCGAACGGGGTGCGCCAGAGAATCCACCAGCTCGCCGGGACCAGCGCGACCGCGATCAGGGTGAGCCAGGAGACGTTCGTGACCAGGCCGCCGAGCAGGCCGGCGATGTCGGAGACCAGGAACCAGCCCTTGTCGTTGAGGGTCTGGAGCCCGTCGGACAGGCCCGGGACGGTGAAGTGGCCGAGCGAGTCGACCGGCGGGGACTGCTTGGCGGAGCCGCCCTGGTGGCCCTCGAAGGCGAGGGGGGCCAGGTAGCGGGTGGCGCCGAGGGCGAGGATGTTGAGGGCGACGCCGGAGACGATGTGGTTCACGTTGAAGGTGATCGTCACGATGGCGTGCAGCAGCCCGCCGAGCGCGCCGCCGACGATGCCGACGAGGACGCCGGTCCACGGGCCCCACTGGAAGCCGGCCCAGGCACCGAACCAGGTGCCGAGGATCATCATGCCTTCGAGGCCGATGTTGACCACGCCCGCGCGCTCCGCCCACAGGCCGCCGAGACCGGCGAGGCCGATCGGCACGGCGAGCTGGAGGGCGGTGGACATCTGGCTGACGTTGGTGATGCCGTCCGCGCCGGTGATCAGGCGGACGATCGAGGTCAGCGCCAGGGCTCCGGCGATGACCAGGAGCAGGACCGGCAGCGGCATCCGGCGGCCGGTGGGCGCCGTGGGCCGCAGCGTCGGCTGGTTCAGGTCGGTCACGGTGGTCATCGCGCCGCCACCTCCTTGTCGGTGTTGTCGGTGGTGGCGCCCAGGACGTGACCGGCGGCCAGTTCGGCGCCGACCCGGCGCTGCTGGCGGCGCAGGCCCCATTCGCGGACGGCCTCGTAGGAGACGACCACGGAAAGGACGATCAGGCCCTGCATGATGACCGCGATCTCCTTGTCGTACCCGTGGAAGTCCAGCTCGGGGCTGGCCTTGTCGAGCCAGGCCCACAGCAAGGCGGCGAAGGCGATGCCGACCGGGCTGTTCCGGCCGAGCAGGGCGATGCCGATGCCGAGGAAGCCGATGCCGGTGGGGAAGTTGAGGCTGTAGGTGTGGGTGTCGCCGAGCAGGATCGGCAGGCCCGCGAGACCGGCGAGGCCGCCGGAGAGGAGCATCGCGGTGAGGACCATCCGCCGGGGGCTGACGCCGCTGGCCGCGGCGGCTGTCTCGGAGGCGCCGGAGGCGCGCAGGTCGAAGCCGAAGCGGGTGCGGTTGAGGACGACCCAGTAGCCGATGCCGAGCAGCACCGCGAGGATCACCAGGCCGTAGACCTCGCCGGCCGCGCCCATGTCGATGCCGGGAACCCAGCCGGAGTCGTGCATCTCGCCGGTGGTGTTGTTGTTGCCGACCTTGACGCCGAAGACGTCGGGCAGCCACAGGTAGCCGATGACGGCGGTGGCGATGGAGTTCAGCATGATCGTCGCCACGACCTCGCTGACGCCCCGGGTGACCTTCAGGACGCCCGCGATGCCGGACCAGAAGGCGCCGGTGAGGACGGCGGTGAGGAGGAGCAGCGGGATCTGGAGGACGCCGGGGAGGGCGACGTGCGCGCCGACCACGGCGGCCATCATGGCGGCGAGCTGGTACTGGCCGTCGACGCCGATGTTGAACAGGTTCATCCGGAAGCCGATGGCGACCGCGAGGGCGGCGATGTAGTACATCGACGCCTGGTTGATGATCAGGACCTGGATGTCGGAGAACCCGGCCTGCTCGAACATGAGCGCGAAGGGTTCCACCGGGTTCTTGCCGGAGGCGATCAGCACGATCGCGCTCAGCACGAAGGCCACGGCGAGCGCGATGACCGGGCCGGCCACCGCGAGGAGCACCCGCTCCTTGTCGAACTTCTTCATCAGTGGGCCTCGCCCTTCGGGGAAGTCCCGGCCTCGGGACTCTCTTCGTGCTCCAGGTGGCCGGTGGCCGCGCCCGTCATCGCGGAGCCCAGCTCCTCGGGGGTGATGGTCGCCGGGTCGGCGTCCGCCACCAGCCGGCCGTCGTAGATGACCCGGAGCGTGTCGGAGAGGCCGATCAGCTCGTCCAGGTCGGCGGAGATCAGCAGGACCGCCAGTCCCTCGCGGCGGGCCTCGCGGATGTGGTCCCAGATCGCGGCCTGGGCGCCGACGTCCACGCCCCGGGTGGGGTGGGCGGCGATCAGGAAGCGCGGCGCGTGGCTCATCTCGCGGCCGACGATCAGCTTCTGCTGGTTGCCGCCGGAGAGGGAGGCGGCCGTGACGTCGATGCCGGGGGTGCGGACGTCGTACGTCTCCACGATCCGCCGGGTGTCGGCCTGGGCGGCCTTCGGGTCCAGCCAGACGCCCCTGGCGTTGGGCTTCTCGGTGACGTGGCCGAGGATGCGGTTCTCCCAGAGGGGCGCCTCCAGGAGCAGGCCGTGGCGGTGGCGGTCCTCGGGGATGTAGCCGACGCCCTGCTCGCGGCGCTTCCTGGTCGTCCAGCCGGTGATCTCGTCGTCGGCGAGCCGGATCGTCCCGGAGTCGGCGGAGCGCAGGCCGATCAGCGCGTCCACCAGCTCGGTCTGGCCGTTGCCCTCGACACCGGCGATGCCCAGCACCTCGCCGGCGTGGATGGTGAAGGTGACGTCGTCCAGCAGGGCCTTGCCGCCGGGGGCCACCAGCCGCAGCTTCTCCACGGTGAGGACCGGACGGTCGGTGACCGTGGACTCGGCCGTCTCCGGCGTCGGCAGTTCGCTGCCGACCATCAGCTCGGCGAGCTGGCGCGGGGTGGTCTCGGCGGGGACGGCGGTGCCGACCGTCGTGCCGCGCCGGATGACGGTGATGTCGTCGGCGACGGAGAGCACCTCGCCCAGCTTGTGGGAGATGAAGATGACGGAGAGGCCCTCGGCCTTCAGCTCGCGCAGGTTGTCGAAGAGCGCGTCGACCTCCTGCGGGACCAGGACGGCGGTCGGCTCGTCGAGGATGAGGGTGCGGGCGCCCCGGTAGAGGACCTTGAGGATCTCCACGCGCTGGCGGGCGGCGACGCCCAGCTCCTCGACCAGCAGGTCGGGGCGGACGTCGAGACCGTAGCGCTCGGAGATCTCCTGGATCCTGCGGCGGGCCTTGCCGCCGATGCCGTGGAGCTTCTCGCTGCCGAGGACCACGTTCTCCAGGACCGTGAGGTTGTCGGCGAGCATGAAGTGCTGGTGGACCATGCCGATGCCGCGCGCGATGGCGTCGGCGGGCGAGGAGAAGGAGACCTGCTCGCCGTCGACCGCGATCGTGCCCTCGTCCGGCTTCTGCATGCCGTAGAGGATCTTCATCAGCGTCGACTTGCCGGCGCCGTTCTCGCCGACGAGGGCGTGGACGGTGCCCTTGCGGACGGTGAGGTGGATGTCGTGGTTGGCCACGACTCCGGGGAAGCGCTTGGTGATCCCGGCGAGTTCGACGGCGGTCACCTGACCGCCCGCCGCTGCCGAGGCCGGAGGGCTGCTGGACGCGTTGATGGCGCACTCTCCTGGGGACGGGGGTCGTCTACGCGCGTAGCGCCCCTACGGCATCGAAAGCGGTGGCGCACCTGCTCCGGCGGGGCACGGGGAGGCGTCCTCCCCGTGCCCCGCCGGGCGTGTGCGCGACCACGGTGGCACGGTGCGGGTGGTGCCGGGTGTCAGCTGCTCTTGACCTTGATCTCGCCGCTGATGATCTTCTCCTTGGCCGTCTTCAGGGCGCCCTGGAGTTCGGTGTCGTCCGCGAACTTCGGGTTGGAGTCCGACAGGCTCACCTCACCGGACTTCAGATCGCCCCGAACGATACCGGTCTCCGGCTTGCCGTCCTCGACGGACTTCGCGAGGTTGTACACCGCCTTGGCGACGTCCTTCATCGCCGAGGTGAGGATGGAGTCCTTGTACTTGGCGAGGGCTTCCTGCCGGTACTGGTCGGAGTCGACGCCGATCGCCCACACCTTGTTGGCGGCGGCGGCCTCGATCACGCCCTGCCCGGAGAGACCGGCCGCGGCGTACACCACGTCGGCCTTGTTCTCGATCTGGCCCTCGGCGGCCGTCTTGCCCTTGTCGGGGCTGGAGAAGCCACCCTCCTCCGCGGTCTGCGTCAGGTACTGGGAGAGCACCTTGGCCTTGGGGTTGGTGTCCTTGACGCCCTGCTCGAAGCCGGCCTGGAACTTGTGGATCAGCGGGTTGTCCACACCGCCGATGAAGCCGACCACGTTGCTCTCGGTGGACTCGGCGGCGGCGACACCGGCGAGGTAGGACGCCTCCTCCTCGGAGAAGACGAGGTCCGCGACATTCTTCGCCTCGATGGTGGAGTCGTCGACGATGCCGAAGGTGACGTCCGGGAACTTCTCGGCCGCTCCCTTGACGGCGGCGGCGTACGCGTAGCCGACGCCCACGATCGGGTCGTAGCCCTGCTTGGCGAGGGATTCCAGGCGCTGCTGCTTGTCGGCGTCCGTCTCACCGTCGGTCGGCTCGATGTCGGCCGTCTCGTACTTGAACTCCTTCTTCGCCAGCTCCAGGCCGGCGAAGGCCGCGTCGTTGAACGACTGGTCGCCCTTGCCGCCGACGTCGTACGCGATCGCGAGGCCCTTGTCGTCCTTGCTGTCCGAGGACGAGGAGGACGAGGTCGAGGTACCACCGCAGGCGGCGAGCGCGAGGGCCAGGGAGGCGGTCGCTGCGCCTGCGACCGTGATCCGGGAAATCCGGCGCATGTGTGGTGCTCCTGTCGTACAAGCGCCGGACGGGGTTCGGCTGCGGCGCTGGGTTCGCCGCAGATTAACGCGCGTAGACCGGCCTGAAAACCCCTTCTGTCCACCTTGTTATCGGGCCGTGCCCAACCCTTGCCGGGCGCAAACGGAAGGTGGCTTTCAGTGATGCCCGGCCGCCCTGCGGGGACGGCCGGGCGGGGGCGCCGGACCCGGCCTACGGCTCGGTCCGCACCTTGACCGAGCCGCTGACGACGGCCTCCTGGGCCTTGGCCACGGCGTCCTTGAGCCCGGCGACCTCGGCGTACTTCGGGTTGCTCTCGGACAGGCCCACGCCCTCGGACTTCAGGTCGAAGGTCTGGGTGCCGGTGAGCGGCTTGCCGTCCTCGACGGACTTGGCCAGCGCGTAGACCGCGCCGTCGATGTCCTTGAGCGCGGAGGTGAGGATCGAGTCCTTGTACTTGGCGAGGGCTTCCTGCCGGTACTGGTCGGAGTCGACGCCGATCGCCCACACCTTGTTGGCGGCGGCGGCCTCGATCACGCCCTGCCCGGACAGGCCGGCCGCCTGGTACACGACGTCGGCCTTCTTCTCGATCTGCCCCTCGGCGGCGGCCTTGCCCTTGTCCGGGCTGGAGAAGCCGCCCTCCTCGGCGGTCTGCGTCAGGTACTGCGAGACCACCTTGACCTCGGGATCGGTGTCGGCGACGCCCTGCTTGTACCCGGCCTCGAACTTGTGGATCAGCGGTACGTCCACCCCGCCGACGAACCCGACCGTCTTGGTCCTGGTCGCCTTCGCGGCGGCGACCCCGGCCAGATAGGACGCCTCGTTCTCGGCGAAGACGAGGGAGGCGACGTTGTCGCCCTCGACGACGGAGTCGACGATCCCGAAGGTGGTGTCCGGGTAGTCGGCGGCGACGGCCTCCATCGCGGGGCCGTAGGCGAAGCCGACGCCGATCACCGGGTTGTAGCCCTGCTTGGCCAGCGAGGCGAGCCGCTGCTCCTTGTCGGCGTCGGTCTCGCCGTCGGTGGGCTCGATGTCGGCGGTCTTGTAGCCGAACTCCTTCTTCGCCTGCTCCAGACCCGCGTAGGCGGCGTCGTTGAAGGACTGGTCGCCCTTGCCGCCGATGTCGTAGGCGATGGCCAGACCGAGGTCCTCCTTGCCGCCGTCGTCGCCGCCGTCCTCGGTGCTGGTGCCTCCGCAGGCGGTGGCGGCGAGGGCGAGCGACGCGACCCCCACCGCGGCGCTGGTCAGTCTCGGTGTCCGACGCAGGCTCGTTGTCCGACGCATCTGAAGCTCCCCATCTTCAACTCCCCGAGGCTGGCGCCCGGTTCGGCGCACATTAACGCGCGTAGAAAGCCCTGGGAACGGGGTTCCTCGGGGCCGTTATGCATTCGTGGCGGTGGGGGTTACGGTCCCGTGAACCAAGGGCTCGAAGGGGCCGAAAAGGGTGACGGCGGGTACATGGAGGAGGGGGCGCCGGTATGCGGGCCTACCATCGAAGCGCAGCAAGCCGGAGCGAACTGACCCACTGGGGTGATCGTGAGCAACTGGGCCGACCTTACGACCGGTAAGCGCATCAAACACCTGCGGGGCTCGGATCTGACCCAGCAGGGGCTGGCCGAGGCGTCGGGGCTGTCCCTCGCCCTGGTGCAGAAGGCCGAGCAGGACCGGGGGGAGCTGTCGGTCGGCTCCCTGCTCAAGCTCGCGCACGCGCTGCACACGGACGTGTCGGTGATCCTGGGGCAGCAGGCCCCTCGCCGGGGGATGGACAGCGGCACCCGGGCCGCCGTACGCCGCCTCTCGGACGCCGTGCACGACAGTGCGCTGGGCATGTGGGAGGGCATCGACGATCCGAGCACCGTCGAGGAACTGAGTGAGGCCCGAGACCGCGCATGGGATGCCTACTGGGCCAGCGACACGGCCAAGGTGAGCAGTTACGCCTCCAGGGTCCTCATGGAAGGACAGGCCCGGTACGCCGGCGCCACCGGAAGCGAGCGTGACCGGCTGGTGCCGATCTTGGCCAGCACGTACCGCGTAGCCGCGTCGTGCTCGAACGGCTTCGGGCAACGGGACCTTGCGCTGAGCGCCCTCACGTCCGCGAAGCACCTTGCGGAGCGCGGCGACGACCCCGTGATGGCAGCGCTGCTGGAGTCCACACTGTCCTGGATCTATCTGCGCAGCGCCAAGGTGCCCCGCGCCGTCTCCGTGGCCGAGCGCGCGGCGCTGACGATCGAGCCGTCCTTCAGCAGCGGATCCCGCCCGCAACTGCTCGCGTACGGGCGCCTGATGATCTCCGCAGCCGTGGCCGCGTCCAGGCGTGAGGACGAGCGCGCGGCCGACGACTATCTGTCCCAGGCGCACGCCGCAGCGGCGAGGCTGGGCCGGGACGAGAAGCTGTACGGAACGGTCTTCGGCCCGACCGCGGCGAAGACCGAGGCCGTGGGGATCCACGTCGCGTTGAAGAATTACGGACGCGCGCTCAAACTCGCCGGCCAGCCGGACATGAAGAAGCTTCCCGCGTCCATGTCGAAAGTGGCCCGCAACCGCTACAAACTGGACGTCGCTCTGGCGCAGTGCGCGGTCGGCCTCCATGACCAGGCCGGGGACACACTGATCGAGGTGGGCCTCGACGCACCGGAGTGGGTCAGGCACCAGGCGCTGCCCGGGGTCATCGGCAAGCGGCTGGCGAAGGTGTCGACGGCCCGTGTGCGCAGGATCGGTGAAGTGATCGGCATGCCGCTGATCACGTGAATCCTACGGAGCGTACGAGCCGGGGCCGGGCAACCTCGTTCCGTCGTACGCCTCGTCACTTCACTCCGCGTGATCGTGCGGGCACGCTTGGCGCATGGTCAGCGACAAGAGCGCACAGACGCAGGAACGAGCACGGGCCCGCCGGACCGAGGGGGACCTGAGACGGCGCCGGGCACTGGCGGACGCGGCGGCGGGTATGCCGCCGATCGAACGGTTCCACTGCGTGATCTACCTGTGCGGTGCTCCCGGCACGGACATCGCCGGGCCCCGCGAGGAGTGCGCGGAGTACGCCGAGGCGTTCGGGTGGGGGATCACGGACGTGATCGAGGAGCGCGTGGGCCTGCTGCCGCCGCAAGGGCGGGAGGGACTGAAGCGGGCCGTCGAACACGTCAGGAGCGAAGCGGCCGGGGCGGTGCTCACGTCGTGCCGTTCGATGATCTCGTCCGTTCCGCAGGAGTTCGACGAGGTGGCACGCGAGGTCGAGAAGGCCGGGGGGTTCCTGCACGTCATGGCCGCGGCACGCGGTGGGCAACGGGCGGCGCGGTGACCCGGCCCGTGTTCCGCCACGTCCCGTTCACCATCGAGCAGGACCGGACAGCTGAACCGGAGTACGAGGTTCGTTGCGTATCCGACGACGGGACCGAGTGCGGCGCGGCGTCCGGCACGCATGGTGGCCCGGGGCCGGTCGAGGAGGGGCGGCGCGGGCGCACGCAGGAGTCGGGGCGTCGGCGCTGCCGCCGGGCCGTCGGCGACCACGCGGTCCCGCGCCCCGCGGCGGGGCTGTCCGGCCCGGGGCCGGCGGACGGGGAAGCGTCGTGATCTTCGCACCGTCCGCCGCGCACCCGTGGCGGGACGTATGGCCGCTCGTCGCGCAGTCGGGCGACGGCAACCGGTGGGTCAGCGGCACCTGCTGGCTGTACTGCCGGCGGGAGGGCGTGCGCGTGCTGTGGGTCGGCACCGTGTCGACGCCCGGCGCGACGGGTGACGTGTACGCGTGCGGCCCGTGCGTCGCGGAGCTGGGCCACATGGTGCGCGTCCAGTCCCACGACCGGGACCGAGCCACCGGCCACGCCGTAGGCGCTGCATCCGGACACGCGTCCCAGCCGCACGCCCTGCCGCGGCACTGAAGCGTCGCTCCCGTTCCCCCGGCACCGACGACGAGTGCCCGCCGGGAACGCCCGGGAGCGACCGCACCCCCGGAGGGGGAACGGAACGGGACTGGACCGAGACCCGCTGGGACCGGGGCCGGCACACCCCCGGCGGCGCGGAGGTGTGGGCGGCCGGGCGGCCCGCGTGGCGGGAGGCGGCTCCGGCGGCGGTCGACGCCTTCGCCGCCGCCCGGCTGCGGCTGTACCGGACCGCCGCCGGCCCGGAAGCCCGACGCGGACCGGCTCGGCGCCATGGCCGGGTCGTGCCGGGCACGGGCCGGGCACAGGGGGGCTGCCCCCGGAGTGACGGCCGCGGAGGCGGCCCGCGCCCGGCGTGGTCTGTCCCGGTCAGTCCGTGATGTCGATCAGGGCCGCCGCCGTGAACAGTTCCACGCCGACCGTGATGGCGTGCTCGTCGACGTCGAAGTCGCCCTGGTGGAGGTCGCGGACCGTGCGCTCGCCGGGCGGGCGGACGCCGAGGCGGGCCATGGCGCCGGGGACGCGCTCCAGGTACCAGGAGAAGTCCTCGCCGCCCAGGCTCTGCTCGGTGGACTCCACGGAGTCCGGGCCGCGCCGGGCGATCATGGCGGTCTGGAGCAGTTCGACGCTGGTCACCTCGTTGACGACCGGCGGCACGCCCCGCACATAGGTGATCTCCGACTTGGCGCGGTGCAGGTTGGCGATCTCGTCGATGGCCGCGACGACCAGGTCGGGGGCCTGCCGCCAGGCGTCCAGGTCGAGGCAGCGCACGGTCCCGGACAGCTCGGCGTGCTGCGGGATGACGTTGGCGGCGTGGCCGGACTCGATGCGGCCCCAGGTCAGGGAGAGGCCGCCGCGGGCGTCGATGCGCCGGGCGAGCAGCGCGGGGGCGTCGGTGGCGACCCGGGCGACGGCGGTGACCAGGTCGGTGGTGAGGTGCGGCCGGGCGGTGTGGCCGCCGGGGCCGGCGAGGGCGATCTCCAGCCGGTCGCAGGCGGAGGTGATGGGACCCTCGCGCAGCCCGATCCGGCCGGCGTCCACCCGGGGGTCGCAGTGCACGGCGAGGATGCGCCGTACGCCGTCCAGCGCGCCGGCCGCCACGACGTCCTCGGCGCCGCCGGGGAGGACCTCCTCGGCGGGCTGGAAGATCAGCCGGACCGGGCGGGGCAGCAGTCCGCGCTCGTGCAGGGCGGCCAGCACCAGGCCGGTGCCGAGGACGACGGTGGTGTGCACGTCGTGGCCGCAGGCGTGGGCGCGGTCCGGCACGGTCGAGCGGTAGGCGCAGCCGCTCTTGACGTCCGGGATGGGCAGGGCGTCGATGTCGGCGCGCAGGGCGAGCAGGCCGGAGCCGGTGGCGTCCGGGCGCCGGGGGTCGGTGCCGATGTCACAGACGACCCCGGTCCCCGACGGGAGGACCCGGGGTGCCAGCCCGGCGCGTTCGAGGCGTTCCTTGATCGCGGCGGTGGTGCGGAACTCCTGATTGCTCAGTTCCGGGTGCATGTGCAGGTCGCGGCGGAAGGCGATCAGCTCCGCCCGCAGCGCCTCCGGCACGAGGCCGGGCAGTGTGGCTTCCCCGGGGACGTCGGCTTCGGACTCCAGTGACATCAGTTGCTTCACCCTTTGTAGGGTAGGACGCCCGGACGGCCGGCTGACCCACGATCAACAAAACTTCTACCCGTGCGAGGGAAGAAAGTGCCGCCGCCGGACGCATAGGCGTCGGCGTGGGTGGGTACAACGGCCCGAATATCGATTGCTCCGCTGCCGCCGCCGGCGCCCGGGTCGCGCACCCACCCGTTCCTCACGGCTACCACGCCCCACGCCTCCTACGCCTGGCGCCCGCGTACGGGGCGGGGGCGCGGGGCGGGGCCCAGGAGGCCGTGGCGGTGTGGCGCCGCGCCTCAGACGCCCGGCACCGCCAGCAGCCGCTCCACGCCCGTCGCCGTCCCCGTGACGCCGTCCAGGAAGCCCTGCGCACGGGGGGAGGCGGTGCGGGTGAGCCAGGCCGGGTCGATGTCGCAGACGGCGACCTTGACCTCCGTGCCGGCCAGGGCCAGCGGCAGGGTGTGCACGACCGTGGAGGGGAAACTGAGGATCGTACGGCCGACCGGGCCGCGGCGGGCGATCAGTTCCAGGGGGAGGTCGGGGCGGACGACCTCCAGGCCCGTCTCGACGGCCAGCCGGTGGAGCTTCTCGGTCGATTCGCGGCGGTGGGCGAAGTAGCGGGTGGCGCCGTGGGTCTTGGCGAGGCGGCGGACGGCGTCCAGGTAGGCCGCGGCGTCGACGACGCCGGTCTCCACCAGGGAGGTGCCGACCATGTCCGCGCCCTTGGTGATGCGGGGCGGGCCGAAGCGGTCACGGGTCCAGGCGAAGGAGTGCGGGGTGACGGTGACGCCCTCGGGGACCTCGGTGATCGGCATGGAGGAGAAGATCTCGACCTTGCGGCGGCCCGACGGGGACAGGCGGCGGCGGGCCGAGGAGGAGACCGGGGCGAAGAGCAGGTCGCGCGGGCCGGGGCGGCTGCCCTTGCGGTGCCAGCGGACCAGGCGTTCGCCGCGGGCGAGCTGGCCCGCGAACTCCATCGTGGCGGTGCCGTCGTCGACGACGACCAGTTCGCGGGCGTGGGTGATGGTGAGGAGCAGCTGGACGTAACGGGAGAACGGGTCCCCCATGACGATGCGGCCGGCGCGGCGGAGCAGGCCCGCCAGGCCGCCCACCGTGCGGAAGGGGGCCGAGGCCCCGCCCCGCGCCTCTTCCCAGCGGACCTCGTGACCGTCCTCGCGGGCCAGCTCCGACATGCGGCGGAGCTGGCCCCGGGTCATGGGGTCCACGGGCGACAGGACGACGAGGGTGAGCCCCGTCCAGGGGGCGCGGGCGTGCGCCCACTCCAGCACGTTCAGGAGCTGTACCGGACTCTCGACGAAGGCGAGGGTGTGGGGGCCGGCGTTCCCGGCGCGGGGGCTCATCGGCGTAAAACCGTCCCGTCTCTGGGCGTGGGGTAGGGGGTGGCGGTGCGGGTCAGACGGTGACCGGCTCGCCGGCCGCGGCGGCGATCTCCGCCTCGGCGACCACGCCGGTGACGCGGCGCAGCTTCTTCATCGGGCCCAGCTCGGACTCGTAGACCTTCTTGACGCCGTCGCCGAGGGACGCCTCGATGGTGCGGATGTCGCGGACCAGGCGGACCAGGCCCTGCGGCTCGACGGAGGCGGCCTGGTCGGAGCCCCACATGGCGCGGTCCAGGGTGATGTGGCGCTCGACGAAGGTGGCGCCGAGGGCGACCGCGGCCAGCGTGGTCTGGAGGCCGGTCTCGTGGCCGGAGTAGCCGATCGGGACGTTCGGGTACTCCTGCTGGAGGGTGTTGATGACGCGGAGGTTCAGCTCCTCGGCCTGCGCCGGGTAGGTCGAGGTGGCGTGGCACATGAGGATGTTGTCCGAGCCGAGGACCTCGACCGCGTGGCGGATCTGCTTCGGGGTGGACATGCCGGTGGAGAGGATGACGGTGCGGCCGGTGGCGCGCAGGGCGCGCAGCAGCTCGTCGTCGGTGAGGGAGGCGGAGGCCACCTTGTGGGCGGGGACGTCGAACTTCTCCAGGAAGGCGACGGCCTCGGTGTCCCACGGGGAGGCGAACCAGTCGATCCCCTTCTCCTTGCAGTACGCGTCGATCTGGCGGTACTCGTCCTCGCCGAACTCCACGCGGTGGCGGTAGTCGATGTACGTCATCCGGCCCCAGGGGGTGTCGCGCTCGATGTCCCACTGGTCGCGGGGGGTGCAGATCTCGGGCGTGCGCTTCTGGAACTTGACGGCGTCACAGCCGGCCTCGGCGGCCACGTCGATCAGCTTGAAGGCGTTCTCCAGCTCACCGTTGTGGTTGATGCCGATCTCGCCGCAGATGTAGACGGGGCGGCCCGGACCGGCCTCGCGGTTGCCGAACTTGCGGATACGGGAGTTGCTCATCAGGGGTTCCTTACTTGGTGAGGGTGTCGAGAGAGGGGCCGAGCAGCCAGCCGGCGATCTCCCGGATCGCGCCGGAGCCGCCGTGCACGGTGGTGACCGCGCGGGCGGCGCCGCGGACGACGTCATGGGCGCCGGCGACCGCGATGGGCCAGCCGACGAGGTCGAAGCAGGGCAGGTCGTTGACGTCGTTGCCGACGTAGAGCACGCGCTCGGGGGCGATGCCCTGTTCCTCGCACCACTGCTTCAGGGCGAGGTCCTTGCGGTCGACGCCGTGCAGGACCGGGACCCGGAGCTTGCGGGCGCGGGCGGCGACGACGGGGTTGACCTCGGTGGAGAGGACGAGGAGGGGCAGGCCCGCCTTGCGCAGGGCGGCGATGCCGAGGCCGTCGCCGCGGTGGACGGAGACGAACTCGCGTCCGTCGGAGTCGATCAGCACCCGGTCGTCGGTCTGGGTGCCGTCGAAGTCGAGGACCACGGCGTCGATGTCGGCGGCGGTGGGCAGGGCACCCGGGCGGGCGCCGTCGAAGAGGGGGGCCAGCGCGCGGGCGCGGGCCAGGTCGTGCGGGTCGTCGATCTCCAGGACCCGCGCCGGGTCGGTGCGGACCAGCTCGGTGCGGCCGAAGAAGCGGTGGCCGTGGGTGCGGAAGCCGGCCGCGTCCATCGCGTAGGCGGCGCCGGTCTCCAGGAAGTCCTGGGGGCGGTCCTGGCGGCGGGGGCGGTAGGTCTTGTCGTGGTTGACGCCGTGGCCGCCCGGCTCCTCGCCCGCGTCGGCGCCCTCCCGCCAGACGAAGCCGTGGAAGGGGGCGACCGTGACGGCCGTGTCCGCGCCGCCCTCGACGACCGCGCCGGCCACCCCGTCGATGTCCTCGCGGACGAGGAACGGGCTGGTGCACTGCACGAGCAGCACCACGTCCACGGCGGCGCCGTGCAGTGCCTCGTGGGCGTCCATGGCGTGGCGCACCGCGGCCTCGGAGGTGGCCGTGTCCCCGGCGATCGCGGCGGGGCGCAGCACCACCTCGGCGCCGGCCTGGCGGGCGGCGGCGGCGATGGCCTGGTCGTCGGTGGAGACGACGACGTCGGTCACCAGCCGGGTGGCGAGGCACTCGCGCACGGCCCGCACGACCAGCGGGACGCCGCCCACGGGGGCGAGGTTCTTGGCGGGTACGCCCTTGGAGCCGCCGCGGGCGGGGATGACCGCGAGGACGCGGCGTACCGGTTGCGGATCGGACATGAGGTGTACCTCTCGGTCGGGGGTCGGGACGGCGGTCGCGGCCCGCTCGTCGGTCCGGGCGGTCATGGCTCGCCCTTCCGTCCGGGCGGTCACAGCTCGCCCATCCGCCGGATCACCGGGGCCACGCGCTGCACGCCGTGCCGGTAGGCGCCGCGGGCGGCGCGGCGCACGACCTGCCGGACCGGGCCGGGCTCCTTGTCGGCGGCGGGCGCGCCGGGCAGCGGGTGGCCGTCGGGGGCGAGGTGGTGCCGGGCGAGGATGCCGGGCAGGTAGCCGGGCGCGGTGACGGGTGTGTAGTACGGGGTGAGCGGGGCGCGTCCGCCGGGGCGGGCGAGCAGCTTGGCGATGCGTTCCCGGGCGGCGTCGAAGGCGGTCTCGTACCCTCCGTCGGCGGCGACGCCCTGCCGGGCCAGCCACGCCTCGTCGGGGACGGGCCGGTGGCCCTCGTCGAGCTGGTCCCAGGAGGCGAGGCAGCCGGAGCCGGTGAAGTGGTGGTTGCCGAGCGCCTCGCGCACCCCGAGGTCGGTGAGGACCACGGTCGGGATGCGCCGGTGCAGGGACTCCAGGGCGGCCGTGGAGCTGACGGTGACCAGCAGGTCGGTGCGGTCGAGGACCTCGCCCATGTTCCCGTAGCGCAGGGAGAAGTTGGGCGGCGGGTCGGCCTTCTGGACCAGCTTCTGGTACGGCAGTTCCTCGATGTGGGTGGTGTGCTCGCCGGGCTTGGAGCGCAGCTTGAGCACGACCTCGCGCTCGGGGTGCCGACGGGCGTGCCGGATGAGCCGGTTCAGCAGGTACGTGCGGTCCCGGCGGCTGTCCGGCACGGAGGGCTGGGCGGCGAAGACGACCGTGTACGGGTCGTGCTCCCCGGCGTAGGGGGCGCCGCCGAGGAAGGGCAGCGCGACCTCGGTGACGGCGGAGGCGTCGGCACCGACCCCCTCGTACACGGCCCGGAAACGCTCCGCGTCCTGGCGGGAGTTGGCGAGGACCAGATCCGCGCCGTGCCGCAGCAGCAGGCCGTCGGCGAGCTTCTCGTAGACGACTCCGACATAGCCGGTGACGACCACGGGGCGGTCGGCGCGGTCGGCCCAGACCCGGCCGAGGCCGTGCAGCATCGCCTGGACACCGCCGCCGACGAGGGCGAGGACGACGAGGTCGTACTCCTTCTCCCCCATCGCCCGCAGGAACTCGACGGCGGTGACCTCGGTGAGGGCGTCCGCGTGGACGCCGACCTCGCTCAGCTGGCGGGGGGTCGGGGTCGCGCGGCCGCGGAGCAGGTAGCCGTCGAGACGGATGTCCGCGTCGCCCGGGGAGCGCGGGGCGATACGGCTCGCGGTGAGCGCGCCCCATTTCCACCGGGTGTCGGAGTCCGCGAGAACCGCGACCCGCAGGGCCTTCGTTGCACTTGCTGGCACGTCGATGACGCTAGGAAGCCATTCCGATGAACGGCCCAACCGGAACACAACAAACGGTTAACAGCACGCCGCCGAATGGCGAATCGGGCCGCCGGACACCCGGAAACGCGTTCGCTTCACGGCTTCGCCACGCGGCGTTCACCCGGCAGCAAGGTGCGGGACAATCCGCATGCCGGGCCGGGCCCTAACGTCCGGTGCGTGCCAAAGCTCTCCGTCATCGTGCCGTTCTACAACGTGCGGCAATACGTCCCCGATGCCCTGCGGAGTCTGCGCGCCAACGCGCGCGCGGACTTCGAATTCATTCTCGTCGACGACTGCTCGACCGACGGGACCGCGGATCTCCTCGCGCGCGAGCAGCCCGGGCTGCCGGGGTCGGTGCTGCTCAGACACGAGCAGAACGGCGGGCTGGCCACCGCCCGCAACACCGGCATCGACGCCGCCCGCGGGGAGTACCTGACGTTCCTGGACGGCGACGACTGGCTGGCGCCGGGCTACTACGAGCGCCTGGTCGCCGTCATCGAGGAGCTGGGCTGCGACTTCGTCCGCACCGACCACGTGCAGTGCACGGCACGGGCCCGCGCCGTGCACCGGGTGCCGCACGGCCGCCGCAACGTCGTGCTGACGCCGCGCGAGGCGATCCTGCCCACCCACCGGACCACGTCCGTGGACTACGCCTACGCCTGGGCCGGGATCTATCACCGCCGGCTGGTCGAGCGGGGCCTGCTGCACTTCACGCACGGGCTGCGCACCGCCGAGGACCGGCCCTGGATCTGGAAGCTGCACCGGGAGGCGGAGTCCTTCGCGGTGACCAGCCTGCTCGGCGTCTTCTACCGGCGCGGGGTCGCCTCCTCGCTCACCCAGATCGGGGACGCCCGGCAGCTCGACTTCATCCGCGCCTTCGACCAGGTGATCGAGGAGACCGCGGCCGACCCGGACGCGGCGCGGCTGCTGCCGAAGGCGGTGCGCACGTACTGCGCGATCATCTCCCATCACCTCGGTTCCGTCGAAAGGTTCGAGGCACCCGTGGCCCGGAAGCTGAAGGCGATGAGCACCGCCGCGCTGCGGCGGATGCCGCAGGACGTGCTGGACGACGCGCTGGCGTCGATGGACGCCGAGCGGGCCGGGCGGCTGCGCCGGCTGCGCCGCCGTCCGGTGGCGGGCGCGGAGGTGGCGGCGTGACCACGCAGATCTTCATGGCGTCGACGCTGTACGGCACCGCCACGCTCGCCGCCGCCCTGGACGCGGGCTGCTTCCCACCGGCCGGGCGGCGCGTCCTGCTCGTCTCCAACAACGCGACGACGCCGGAGACCACCCCGTCGGTGGCCGGGATGCCCGGCTTCGAGGCGCTGCGGACCCGGTTCGACGAGGTCGTCCACTGGAACGAGGCGATCTTCCCGTTCCACCCGGGCGCCTGGTCGCCCCGGCCGGACGACATCCCGATGTGGGAGAGGTACCTGCGGCTGCTCTGGCGGCTCGGCGACGACGATCTCGCGCTCGTGGTGGAGTCGATCCAGGTCAACCCGGCGCTCGGGGTGGCGCAGATCCTCACCGACGCGCCCGTCACCGTCTACGCGGACGGCCTGATGAGCTACGGCCCCACCCGCAACAAGATCGACCCGCTGGTCGGCACGCGCGTGGAGCGGCTGCTCCACCTGGACCTGGTGCCGGGTCTGAAGCCGCTGCTGCTCACCGAGTTCGAGGTCGAGCCGGAGGTGGTGCCGACCGAGGTGTTCACCAAGGTGCTGGCCGGACTCGCCGGCACCGGCGCCGGGCTGCCGGACGTGGAGGCGCCCGCGCTGCTGCTGGGCCAGTACCTGTCGGCGCTGAACATCCTCTCCGCCGACGAGGAGGAGGGCCTGCACGTCCGGATGCTGAGGGGCGCCGCCGGCCTCGGCCACACCCGGGTGGTGTTCAAGCCGCACCCCACGGCCCCGGCCCGCTTCGCCCGCACCCTGGAGGAGGAGGCCGAGAAGCTCGGCGTCGAGCTGACGGTGGTGGACACCCCGGTGCTGGCCGAGGTGCTGTACCAGCGGATGCGCCCGGCCCTGGTCGTCGGCTGCTTCTCCACGGCCCTGCTGACCGCGTCCGCGCTGTACGGACTGCCGGTGGCGCGGGTGGGGACGGAGACGCTGCTGGACCGGCTGACGCCGTTCGAGAACAGCAACCGGATCCCGGTCACCGTCGTCGACGCGCTGGTCCCGGACCTCGCCGATCCCGCGGCGGTCACCGGACGCCGGCCCGGCATCGACACCGACGCCCTCGCCGCGCTGGTCCGGGCGGTCGGTTTCACGATGCAGCCGCGGATACTGCCGGCGCTGCGGCCGGAGACGGAGGCGTATCTGGCGGCGCGGCTGGACGAGCGCACCTGGCGGTACTTCAAGAAGAAGCGGCTGACCTCGCTGGGCCTGCCGGGCGGCGTCCCCGCCCAGCTGGGCTTCCTGCCCCGCAACCCGACGGTGCGGCGGGTCGCCCGCAAGGCCCGCAGCCTGCGCCGGCGGGTGGCGGGGCGCTGACCGGGGAGGCGGCGCCGGCCCGTCGGTGAACCTCGGGCCAAGGCCGGAGGAACAATAGGGAACATCGGCGTAAAGCCATGGAAACCATGGTGAACTACCCCTTGTCCCCCTAGGATCGCACGCGCCGCCTTCCTCTTGCGCCATCGACACCGTGAGGCATCCATGACGAACCTCGGCCGGCTCTACCCCCTCCTCGACGACGTCCAGCTGCCGGACACGATCCCCTACTCCCAGGTCAGCTCCTGGGAGCTGCGGTTCCTCTACCTGCTGGGGCGTCATCACCTGCGGGGGGAGGGCAGGCTGGTCGAGCTGGGTTCCGGCGGCGGCGGCTCGACGTACGCCCTCGCCCTCGGCCTCAAGGAGAGTCCCGTCTTCGACGAGCGGACGGGCCGGCTGCACGCGTACGACTTCTTCCGGGTCGGCAAGGGCACCTTCGCCACGGAGAAGTTCTTCACCTCCGGGGCCAAGCCGCAGGACGACAACTCCTTCCTGAACGACTTCCGGGACCGGCTCGCGCCGTTCCTGCCGTTCCTGGAGATCCACGCCGGGGACCTGTGGCGGACGTCCGACCCGCACGACACCAGTGCGGTGGAGTTCCTGCACATCGACATCGCCAAGACCGCCCGCGTGTTCCGCTGTGTCACCGAGCGGTTCCTGACCCGGCTCGTGCCGGGGTCGGTCGTGCTGCACCAGGACTTCGCCGGGCCCCGGCTGCCGTGGCTGCACCACAGCACCGGCGCGCTGCTGCCGTACATCGAGATCGCGGGCCCGCCGATCCGCTCCACACTCGCCTTCGAGGTGGTGCGGCCGATCCCCGAGGACGTGCTGAAGCGGATCGCCGAGGACGCCTACACGGTGGACGAGAAGCTGGAGCTGATCGCCGCCGTGCAGGAGCGGATCGACCGGGACCACACCGGCGGCATCCCGTTCCGCCCGGTCCTTGAGTTCGCCAAGGCGTACGTCGCCCACTACGAGGGCGATCACAAGCGGGCCTGGTCGATCGCGAAGCCGCTGACCTCCGACGAGTATCTGAGCCGGACCCGCGCCGACCACTTCGAGCAGCTGCGCAAGGCCTACGAGCAGGACCGCGCCGCGCACGGGGGCGGCTCCCGGCTGGGCCGGCTGGTGAAGAAGGCCGTCGGCCGCTGACGGCCCGGCACGCCCGAACCCCCGCGGTCACGGTGACCGCGGGGGCTCGGGCCGTGCGTCAGGCGCCCAGGATCGCCCTGATGTCGGCGGCGTTGGCCTCCGTGACCTTCCACAGTTCCCGCTGGCGGTCGTGGACGTCCGCGACCGTACCGGCGTGGTCGTCCAGGATGCCGATGGCCCGCTCGGTGAGGACGGCGCCCAGGTTCTTGTCGTGGACGGAGACGCCCCACTCGGGGCGCTCGATGTCGGCCAGGAAGTACGCCATCTTCGGGTGCGAGATGAGGCTGATGATCGGCGTGCCGACCCCGAACGGGATCATGCCGGCGTGCCCGCGCATGCCGATGACCAGGCGTGTCTTGGCGTACAGCTCCCGGATCTCGTCGTTGTCGAAGTCGTACATCGGGATGACCGGCAGGGAGATGCCGTGCTCGCGGCGCAGATCGAAGGCGATCTTCTCGTCGTCGAGGGAGTGCGCCACGCAGCGGACCTCGGTGTGCGCCCCGATGGCCCGCACCGCCTTGGCTATCTCGCCGAGGAAGTGCGCGTAGTCGTGGCCGAAGCGCAGCCCGGCGCGGTCGTAGGCCGCGTTCAGCAGGACGGTGTCCTCGCGGTAGGCCGGGTCGGTCCAGCCGGGGACCAGCTGGCGGCTGACCGTGGTGGGGCAGGGCTGGAAACGGACCTTGTCCTGGAGGTGCGCGGGGAGCATGGCCCGCACCTTGGCGATGGACCCGTGGTTGCGCAACCCGAAGAAGGCCGACTTCTCCACCAGCAGACGCAGGCTCTCCCGGAACCGCCCGGCCCGGTAGGACTGGCCGTCGAAGGCGTTGAACCCGACCGCGTACACCATGATCGGCACGTCGATGGCGCGCAGGTGCTCGTCGGGGACGTTCCACTGCCAGGCGCTGTTGCCGTTCGGCATGGTGTCCGGGATGAACAGGCCGCCGCCGCCGATGACCAGACCGCGCCGGGCGTTGACCCGGTCCAGGGCCGCCTTGTCGAAGTAGCGGTGGGCGTGCACCGAGTGCCAGCGCCGGGTGGTGGTGTCCGGGCCGAAGCCGAGGCGGACGGTCTCGGGGAGCAGCTTGTCACCGGCGTTGCCCTGCCGGTCCATGTAGAACGCGACGTGGGCGAGCTGGTCCTCGGGGGCGCCCAGCTCCTGCGCGGGCACGCTGGCCGCGCGCTGCGCCCACAGACGGCTGGAGCGGTGGGTGGGGTCGACGGCGAGGCCGGCCGTGGCGTACTTCAGCGCCTCGGCGTTGTCGCCGTGCACCCAGGCCATCTGGGCGAGCCGGGCGTAGGCGGTCGCGGCCCGGTTGGGCGCGGCGGCGGCCAGCAGCAGCTGGGCCTTGGCCTCGTCGTGGCGGGAGACGCTCATCAGGGCGTGGCCGAGCACCTCGTGCGGCCACGCCTCGTCGAGCGGGATGCGCACCCCGGAGAGGATGTCGACGGCGTCCTGGTAGTCACCGGCCGCGATGTGCGCGGCGGCCACCTTGCGGGCGTACTCGACGTTGCCGGTGCGCTTGACGTGCGGGGTGCCGAAGTGCACGAGCAGGTCGTGGTGGAGACCGCCGGAGGAGTTGAGGTAGGCGGCGTGGAACTCGGCGTCGGACATCTCGAACTCGCGCCAGCGCTCCTCCGCCTGGGAGTACCCGGACTCGCCGCCCTGCCAGGGCTTGTGCCGCCCGGTGAAGTGCAGGATCGCGGTGTCCTCGGGGACCGGCAGGTCACCGGAGAGCCGCCGCTTGACGAAGTTGTAGCGGGCGTCGAGACGGACGAAGTCGCCGTCCAGGACGGCGTTGAGGATGCCCTGGTCGTGTTTGTCCAGCTCGTAGTCGCCGCTGCGTCCGGTGGCGTCGAGCTTCGCGCAGAACGCGTCGGAGAGGTACTCGCGCTGGATGACCAGCAGACCGGAGTTGAGCTTGTGCTGCCCGTAGAAGAACTGCGGGACGGCCGCCAGGCCCTCGCGGAGCTTGAGCAGTTCGCCGAGGTCACCGAGGACGACCATGTCGGTGTCGAGGGTGATGACGGTGTCGTACTCGCGGATGCGGAACACATCCAGGATGAAGTACGCCTTGCGGACGAGGTAGTTGTCCTGGTCGCCCTTCTTGTACGAGTCGTAGTGCTCGGCGTTCACCCGGCGCAGCACGATCCGCGGGTGCAGGGCGCGGATCTTGGCGATGGAGCCGGGGCGCAGGTCGTCGTGGAGGACGACGAAGTCCTCGCAGACGCTGGGGTTGGACAGGGCGAGGCTGCGCAGCAGGACGAGGAAGCCGGGGAGGTAGTTCTCGTCGACGTAGGACGCGAAGGCGATGCGGCGCTTGCCGGTGAGGTCATGGGCCGCGGTCACCGGGGCCTGGGGTGCGGCGGCCGGTGTCAGGGAGGTCGTCGTCATCGCAGGGATATCCTCATGTCGGTCACGCTCTGGGCCCGCTGCATGACCCATTCCTTCTCGCTGGTGTATTCGTGCACGGACGTGATGGCCAGCTTCATCGCCTCGGGCACGCGGTAGGCGCCGCTCTCGTAGAAGTCGAAGCCGATCAGGTCGAGCTTCGGGCTGACGTCCAGGAAGTCCAGCAGGAACAGCATGTTGAAGCCGGTGGTCGGGATGCCCGACCAGACGTCGGTGCCGAGGCGGCCGATGTTCCGGACGGGCCAGCGCAGCGATTCGTCGCCGAGGTAGGTCTGGGCGCCGGGGACGAGGCGGTTGCGCAGGGACCACTTCCAGTCGCCGGAGATGCCGCCGAAGACCAGCCGGGTGGTGACCTTCTGGTCCCAGTTGAAGCCGTGCTTGTGGATGGTGGCGTGGATGTCGGTACGGCTGCCGGTGTGCTTCGGGTCGATCCGGTACGAGTTGAAGCGCACGACCAGGTCGTAGTCGTCGATCTCCGCACCCATCGAACTGGCGCCGACCCGCCCCGAGTTGGCGATCAGGCAGATGGACTTGCCGGCCACCAGGTTGCGGAACTCGCCGAGGGTGATCCACTGCACGCCGCCGACGGTGGGGTCGGCGACGGGGCCGCGCATCCGGTTGCGGCGCTGCTCGGCGTAGAGCGCGAGGACCTCGGTGAGGGCCGGCAGGTCCGTGTCGACGGCGGTGCGCAGGTCCAGGTACTGGCTGAGCAGCTCCTGCCGGTCGGCGACGGGGGCCTCCTCCTCGGCCAGGGCCAGGAGCGCTCCCACCAGCCGCGGCTCGGCCGCCGCCCAGTCGCCGGCGGCGTGCAGCGCCAGCCCTTCGGCCCATACGTCGGTGGCGGGGCCGCGGGCGTGGTCCCGGGCCGCCGGGCGCTGCCGGGCCAGCAGGCCGAGCAGTTCGCGCTCCTTCTCCGCCGCCGTGCGCAGGCCCGCGATGCGGGAGCGGACGCCGAAGCCGTCGGAGTCGGTCAGGGAGACGTACTTCTCGTACGCCTCGACGGCCTCCGCCTCCTCGCCGAGCGCCTCCAGCAGCCGGGCGCGCAGGCGCCAGCCGGCCCGGGAGTTCTTCCGCTGGGCGAGGACGGTGTCGCTGATGACGAGCGCGAGGTTCATCTCGTCGTCGTAGCCGCACTGCAGGGCCTTGTTGGCGACGGCCAGCAGCGCGTCGAGCAGTTCCCCCGTGATGGTGTCGGCGGCGGGCGCGGCCGTGCCCTTGACGGCCCGCTTGAGCAGGGCGGTGGCGCCGGACGGGGCCGCGGCGGGGCCGTCGATGCGGTGCGTCCCCCACACGACGAGCAGCTTGCGCAGCTCCTCGGCGAGCTCCACGCGGCGCCGGTCGAGGCTGCCCACGAGCTTGCCGCTGTGCACGGCGCAGGCGCGCATGCAGACGTCCAGCTCACCCCCGCGCGCACGTCTGTTCTGGACCCTCGTCATGCCACTCCCGTTTTCTTTCGCCACAGCGGTCTTCCCATCCGCAGCCTCACGCGCCGAGGAGACCGGGACGTGGGGGGATGTCGGGCGAATTTAGAAAGCCAAAACGACGCACGGGTGAACGGGCCGGGTCTACAGGGCGAATCGTTGCGCCGTCGAACGGACATGCCTGTGATTCGGACTGGCGTGCTGGTTACCGTGCTGGGGACATCGACAGCGAACTCACCGCTGCCCCCCATCCGGCGAGCTTCCGGCGAGGAGAACTCCGTGACCAGCGCGACCGTCCGACCGGTGGCCGAGGCGACCGAGGGGTCCGGCGCGGCCGGCCCGGCGCACGCGCCGCGGCCGGCTCCGGCGTCCCGTCCGGAGCCCCGGCTGCGGGCCCTGGACGGACTGCGGCTGGTGGCCGCGCTGATGGTGGCGGCGTACCACTACGGCGGGCGCGGCGGCCTGGTCACCGACGCCTGGGGCGGTTCCCCGCAGCACCAGTTCCCGACCCTGCACACCCTCTTCGCGTACGGCTGCCTCGGGGTCGAGGTCTTCTTCGTGATCAGCGGGTTCGTGATCTGCATGAGCGGCTGGGGGCGGACCCTGACGGCGTACTTCGCCTCCCGGGTCTCCCGGCTGATGCCCGCGTACTGGGTGGCGGTGGTCCTGGTGACGGCCGTCTTCGCGCTGCCCCAGGTCGCCTACGAGACCGTCTCCCCGAGCGACGCGCTGGTGAACCTGACGCTGATGCAGCAGCCGCTGGGCGCCGACCGGGTGCTGGGCGTGTGCTGGACGCTCTGGGTGGAGGTGCGGTTCTACGCGCTGTTCGCGGTGTGCGTGGTGCTGCCCGGCGCGAACCGCCGCCGGGTGCTGCTGTTCAGCGGGGGCTGGCTGCTGGCCTCGGTGCTGGCGCGGGCCGCGCGGGAGCCGCTGCTCGACGTGGTGCTGATGCCGCAGTACGCGCCGTTCTTCATCGGCGGGATCGGCCTGTACCTGATCCACCGGGACCGGCGGGACGCCCACGCCTGGGCGCTGACGGCCGTCTGCTTCCTGATCGGGCAGCACTACATGGTGGGCGAGCTGTACAACGCCGACGACCCGAACGCCTTCGCCCACCGCACCACCCTCGGCATCGTCGCGGTGGTCGCCTTCGGCTTCGCGGCGGTGGCGGCGATCGCGCTGGGCTGGCTGCGCCGGGCGAACTGGCGCTGGCTGACCGTGGCCGGGGCGCTGACGTACCCCTTCTACCTGGTCCACGAGCACCTGGGCTGGGTGGTGATCCGCGCCCTGCACCGCACGCTGGGCGTGCCGTCGGCCGCGACCTTCGTCCTGACCGTCGTCTCGATGCTGCTGCTGGCCTGGGTGCTGAACCGGTGCGTCGAGAAGCCGCTGACGCCGCGGTTGCGGGCGGCGCTGTCGCGTCGCTGACCGCCCGGGGGCTCAGCCGATCCCGTACCGGGCGGCGATGCCGTCCAGCAGCAGTGCCAGCCCCTCCTCGAACCGCTGCTCGAAGTCACCGAACATCTCCGGGCCGGCCGCCGCGCTCAGCGGGAAGCCGGCCATCGCGCGGGCGCGTTCGGCCACGTCGTAGCCCTCGCGGCGCTCGCCGGGCAGTGGCTCGACGCCCTGCTCCTCGGTGACGAAGCCGAGGGTGAACAGAGACGTCGTGGTCGTCGCCCGCACGGCCTGGGCGAGGTCGAAGCCGGCGGTGGTGAGCAGCCGCAGGGTCTCCTCCAGCTGCTCGGCGTGCTCGATGCCGGTGAAACGGGAACCGCTGAAGACCCTGGCGCCGTCGCGGTAGCCGAGCAGCGCCGCGCGCAGCCCCCGGTTCACCTTCAGCAGGCGCTCGCGCCAGGTGTCGGCCGGGTCCAGGGGGGTCCCGGCGATCATCCGGCGGTACATCTCCGTCGCCATCTCGTCGAGCAGCGCCTGCTTGTCCTTGAAGTGCCAGTACAGCGCGGGCGCCTTGACGTCCAGCTCCCGGGCGATGGTGCGCAGGGTCAGGCCGTCCAGGCCGACCTCGTTGAGCAGGCGCAGCGCCGTGTCCGCGACCCGGCGGCGGTCGAGGGGCGTGCGCTGTCGTCCGGTCGTTCCACTTTCCACGCCTGACAGCTTGACACCTTAACGACGTTAAGGGCATGCTCGCCGTCGACGCCACTTAACGACGTTAAGGAGAGATGCGTGAAAACCGATGTTATGGACGTGCTGATCGTGGGCGCCGGCCCCACCGGACTCGCCCTCGGTATCGACCTGGCCCGGCGCGGCGTCGACGCGCTGGTGGTGGAGAAGGCGGACGGGCTGTTCCCCGGCTCCCGCGGCAAGGGCCTCCAGCCCCGCACCCGGGAGGTCTTCGACGACCTCGGCGTCATCGACGCGATCCAGGCGGCGGGCGGCGAGTACCCGGTCGGGATGATCTGGCGGGACGGCGAGCGGCTCGGTGAGTACCACATGGCCGACCCGATGGAGGCGGACGAGTCCGCGCCGTACGCCTCGTCGTGGATGGTGCCGCAGTGGCGCACCCAGGAGATCCTGTACGCGCGGCTGACGGAGCTGGGCGGCCGGGTCGAGTTCGGCCGGGAGGTCACCGGCATCGCCCAGGACGCGGACGGGGTCCGCGTCCGGTGCGCCGACGGAACCGAGCTGGGCGCCCGGTACGCGGTCGCCGCCGACGGCGGCCGCTCGGCCGTGCGCCGCGCGCTCGGCGTGGCGATGGCCGGCCGGACCGTCGATCCCAAGCCGATGCTGGTGGCGGACGTCCGGATCACCGGCCTGGACCGGGACAACTGGCACTTCTTCGCGACGGGCCAGGGGCCGGTCACCAAGGACAGTGTCGTGCTGGCCGCCTGCCCGCTCGCCGGGACCGAGGACTTCCAGGTCTACGCCGACTTCCCGGCGGGCACCGAGGTGGACCTCTCCCCCGACGGCGTCCGCAAGGCCGTCGCCGACCGCTCCCACCTCACCGCCGAGGACGTCACCGAGGTCCGCTGGGCCTCGGACTTCCGGCCCCGTGAGGCCCTCGCCGACCGCTTCCGGGACGGCCGGGTCTTCCTCGCCGGGGACGCCGCCCACGTCCACTCGCCGGCCGGCGGACAGGGCCTGAACACCAGTGTCCAGGACGCCTACAACCTGGGCTGGAAGCTGGGCGCAGTGTTGCGCGAGGGCGCGGACGCGTCCCTCCTGGACACCTACGAGGAGGAGCGCCGCCCGGTCGCCGCCGACATGCTCGGCCTGACCAGCGGGGTGCACCGGGGCGAGGTGCGGCGCGGGGAGGCGACCTCGCAACTGGGGCTGAACTACCGGGAGTCGTCGCTCGCCCAGGAGACCCGTACGTCCCCCGACGGCCCGGTCCTGGCCGGTGACCGCGCGCCCGACGGGACGGTGGCGGGCGTGCGGCTCTTCGACGCCTTCCGGGGGCCGCACTGGACGCTCCTCGCACTGGACGCCGAGTTGCCCGGGGCGCTGCCGGGGGCGGTACGGGTGGTGCGCGGGCCCGCCCACCGGACGTACGGGACCGGCCTGTTCCTGGTCCGGCCGGACGGTTACGTCGGCTGGAGCGGGGCTTCGGGGGCAGCCGTGCCGGTCGCGTACCTGGGTCGCGTGGGGCTGGGCTGACGACGGGTCGCGGCGACGCCGGGCCGTGCGGACCGCTCGGTTCCCGAGGCCGGCCGGTGACTGGTCACGCCGGCGGCGACGGCGGTGTTCACGGCCGGTGCGCCGATCGCGGGCGCCGTCACGAAGCGGGCGGAGCCGGCCGCCACGGGCGCCCGCGGCGTACAGGGCGGCGTACAGCCCGACGCTCGCCAACACCGGCGGGAAGCGATCAGTTCGCGCGCCCCGAACGCCGGCACCACCAGCGCCAGGCAGGCCCCGGGCCACCGCCGCCGCACCGCCGGCGGCAGCCACAGCGCCGCGGTGAGCAGCACGCCGGGCAGGTCGTACGGCCGCTGCGGCAGGTCCCCGAACCGGGCGCCGATCGACGCCGTCACCGGCGTGAACACCACGGACGCGAGCCGTACGGTGCCCACCGCGTCCCGGGTCACGACGCCGAGCGCGCCCCAGCGGGCCGCGACGTCCCGCCCGCGCCTGACCAGTGCCGCCACGGTCGCTTCCGCCATGGACGGGAGCCCAGTGCCGAGTTGACGTGTCGTGCCGGTCAGGCGCTGGCCAGCGACAGCTTCACCGCGAAGCCCAGGAACAGCGCACCGGCCGCCGATGTGGCCGTCGCCGACAGGCGCCTGCGGCGGCGGAAGGCGGCGGCGAGCCTGGTGCCGCCGAATATCAGGGCGCTCAGGTACAGGAAGCTGAACAGCTGGGCGAAGGCACCGAGGACGACGAACGAGAGGGCGGGGTAGGCATACCCCGGGTCGACGAACTGCACGAAGAAGGCGATGAAGAACAGGATCGCCTTCGGATTGATCAGGCTGACGACCAGGGCCCGGCGGAACGGCCGCTCGTCACCGGCGGGCGCGTCCGGCGCCTGCGCCGCGGTCCGCTCGCGCCGCGTCCGCCACATCGCCCAGGCCGCCCGCAGCATCCCGACGGCGAGCCAGGTCAGATACCCGGCACCGGCGTACTTCACTACCGCGAACAGTACGGCGTTGCCCTGGAGCAGGGAGGCGACCCCGGCGGCGGAGAGGGTCATCAGCACGGCGTCCCCGCACCAGACCCCGGTGGCGGCCCGGTACCCGGCGCGCACCCCGCGGCGGGCGGCGACGGAGAGTACGTAGAGGGAGTTGGGCCCGGGGAGCAGGATGATGAGGACGAGGCCCGCCAGGTAGGCGGGCAGATCGATGACGCCGAACATGGGAGGAGTGTCGCACGGGGGTACGACAACGCGCGGCGCCGTTTCAGCCGTCGAGAAGGGTGTCCACGGACAACTCGGCGCGGGCGCCGACCGGCTCCGGCGGGGTCACGTCCTGGCCACGCTGGAAGCGCTGGGGGCGGGGACACTTCCCGTCGGCCGGTGCCGTGCGGAGCAGCACCTCGTCGTGCTCGCGGTCCGCGATCAGGTAGGCCGGGATACCGGCCTGGGCGTAGCACTCGACCTTGGTGTCGAGGTCGTCGGCCCAGTTCGACGAGGTGATCTCGACGGCCATGCGGAAGGCGTGCGGGGCGTAGCAGTGCTCGGTGACGTGGGCGTCGCGGAAATCCTCGTCCACGGTGGACAGGTCGGGAAGGGCGAAGTCCGACGCCGACGCGAGCAGCCACAGGTCCGCGCCGTGCATCCGTTCGACCTCGCTTCCCGCGATACCCCCGCGCGATCCAGCGCCCGGCAGAGCCTGGTCAGCGACAGCCCGTGCGAGCCGTCCGGCGGCGGCGTCACAGTGAGTCCCCCGTGGAGAATCCCCACGCGGTGCCAGGCAGTGCGCGGGCGAGCCGGCCGGCGGCCTCGCCCCGGGCCATCTGCTGCTGCAGTACGGCCATGGTGTCCTCCTTGTCGGGGCTCACTCCGCACCGAGCGTAGCCGGGGCACGGCGACTCCCGTCCCCGTTCGCCCGCCCGGGTATCGGAACCGCTCCGGGCGGGGAGACATCCGGGGTGACGTCGATGCGTAGGGCGCGTACGGGGACGGGGTTCGCCGCGCTGCTGGCGCTGGCCGTCGGGGGTGTCGGCGGCTGCACGGTGCAGCCGGTCGACGGCGACGGGAAGGGCCGCTCGCCGGTGCACATCGGGCTGCCGGGCAGCGGCGGCCCGGCGACCACGGCACCCGCCGCTCCCGTGACCCCCACGGCTCCCAGAGCCCCCGCAGCTCCCACGGCCCCCGCGCGGCGGAGCAGCGACCCGCCGCTCCCGGTGGTGCCCGCCCCCGTGCTCTGGGGACCCGGCGCCACCGGCCGGGACGTCCGCGAGGTCCAGGCCCGGCTGCGCCAGATTGCCTGGCTGTACGACGGGCCGACCGGCACCTACGACGACCTGACGGAGAAGGCGGTCCGCGGCTTCCAGCGCAAGCGCGGGCTGCCCGTCACCGGCCGGACCGACACCGTCACCTGGGAGCGGCTGCGCGCCATGACCCGGGAACCGGGCCACTGGGAGCTGTACCTGATGGGCGGCCAGCCCGCCGCCGCGCCCGATCCGCGCTGCCTGACCGGCCGGGTGCTGTGCGTCAGCAAGGAGAGCCGGACGCTGCGCTGGATGATCGACGGCCGGACCGTGTCGACGCTGTCGGTCCGCTTCGGCTCGCGCGGCACCCCGACCCGGGAGGGCGTCTTCGAGGTCTACTGGAAGTCCCGGAACCACTGGTCCACGCTGTACGACTCGTCCATGCCGTACGCCATGTTCTTCAGCGGCGGTCAGGCCGTCCACTACTCGGCGGACTTCGCGGCCCGCGGGTACGCCGGCGCCTCGCACGGATGTGTCAACGTCCGGGACGAGGCCGGGATCAAGGACCTGTACGCGCAGGTCCGCACCGGCGACAAGGTCGTCGTGTACCGGTGAGGCGGCGCGGGACGCGAAGGGGGCGCGGACGGGACCGGGGGAACGTGTCCCGCCCGCGCCAGGTGCACGAGCCGTAGGTACGGGGGGAACCCCGGCTCCGTGCGAAGCCGATGACCAGTCGGCTCAATACCTACTGCGCCGGGGCGTCCGAAAGTGTCACACCCGCGTCGCGGGGTCCGCCCCGACCGGCGCGGAATCCGGGCCGGAGGCCCGTCCGGGGCTGGCTGGGGAGCCCGTCACCGCGGGCGAGCCGTGCGCGGAGGGGCCCGCTCCGGCCCGCCCGTCGTTGCCCCGACCCCGGTCTCCGCCTCGATCCCGGTCCCGGCCTCGATCCCGGTGGTCCCCGCGATCCCCCCGGCCCTCGTGGCTCCCGTGACCGTCGCGGTCTCCGTGGTCGCCGCCGGCGCCGCCGTCGCCCCGGCCCCCGGTTCCGCCGTCGTCCCTCAGGAGGTTCGCGTTGCGGTTCGGCCCGGCACCGCCCTTCGCCGTGCCGTCCCGGCCCTCGTCGTCGTCCTCGCCGGCGCCGCGGCCCTTGCCCGCGTCGTGACCGTCCGTGCCCTTGCCGCCCTTGCCGGCCCCGCCGCTCTTCCCGCCGTCGTTCCCGTCCCGCCCGTCCCGCCCGTTCCGCTGGACGTCGTCGTCGAGGACGCCCGCGCAGTACGCCCGGACCCGCGAGGAGCCCCCGGCCGCCCGGGACAGGGCCCGCCTGCGGGTGCCGTCGAGTTGCTTGCCGGTGGTCAGGTCACGGCAGGACGCGGTGAGCGCGCGCCACCCGCCGCCGGCCGCGCCGTCCCCCGGGTCACCGGCGCCGGAGCCGGTGTCCTGGTCCGGCTCCGCGCCGGGGCCGGTGGACGCCGGGGTGTCGCCCCCGCCGGCCGGGGCGGTGGCGGAACGGTCGGCGCCGCCGCCCTGCGGGACGTCACGCGGTGAGGGCGATACCGCCGGGCGGTCCGGGGTGGCCGCGACGGAGGCGGTGGGCTCCGGGTCGCCGGCGCCGAACGGGGCGAGGGCCCCGCTCCCGGCCGCCACCGCGACCCCGCCGACCATGCCGGCGGCCAGCACGGCGGCCAGGCCCAGGCGCAGCGGGCGCGGCCGGCGGACGCGCCGGGCAGCGTTGTCCCGGCCACCGATCCGTATCAGCGGGGTGCCGGCGGCGGCGCCCGTGGTGTGCGGGCCGGTGTCCCGGTGCCGGGCCGGGTCCGTCCCCGGCGTCCGCTCCGCGCGGGCGGCGCGGAACGCGGCCAGCGCCGCCGCCTCGCCGGGGAGTTCCCCGCCGGGTCGCGGGTCCGGGCCGGCGAGCGTGCCGAGGGCGTCGGTGAGCCGTTCGGCCCGAGCGCGGGCCACCGGATCGACCGTGTCCAGTGGCTCTCCGCGCAGCATCCGCTCCGCCGTTTCGCGGTCCAGCCACCCGCCCTGCTTGTCGGCCATCACATGTCCCTCTGCGTCCGCGCGCCGCTTTGCGTCACAGTCGCGGACGTCACCGCACGGCCGTGCGGTTCTCGCGGGACGGGCAGCGCGCGCGGGCCGGCGGCGGAGTCCGGGTCGTCGCCGAGGAGTTCGGCCAGCCGCTTCAGGCCGCGGTGCGCGGCGGTACGGACCGCCCCCGGCCGCTTGCCGAGCGTCTCGGCGGCCGTCTTGGCGTCCAGGCCCACCACCACCCGCAGGACGACCGCCTCGGCCTGCTCCTGCGGCAGGCCGGCGATCAGGGCGAGGGTGGTGTCGGTGGTGAGCGCCTCGATGGCCTCGCCCGCGGTGTCGGAGGAGGCGGGCCGGCCGGCCAGTTCCGTCTCGTCACCGCCGATCAGGGGGCGGCGCCCGCGCATCCGGATGTGGTCGAGGGCGCGGTTGCGGGCGATCCGGGCGGCCCAGCCGCGGAACCGGTCGGCGTCGCCCTCGAACCGGTGCAGGTCCCGGGCGATCTGCAGCCACGCCTCGGAGGCCACGTCCTCGGCGTCGGGGTCGCCGACGAGGGTGCGGACGTAGCCGAGCAGCCGCGGGTGCACGGCACGGTAGACGGTCCGGAACGCGGTCTCGTCCCCGTCCTGTGCCGCCGTCACGGCGGCGGTCAGCTCCGCGTCGTCCCCCAGCACCGCGCGCGCCTCTCTTTGCGCCTGACTCTCCGTGGGTGGTTGCGGTGGTCTACCGCAGCTCGGGACGGGGGCACGGCCCTCCGCACTCCGGCGCGAAAGGCACGTTACGTCGTGAAACCGGTCCCGTCCATGGTCGGAGGACCCGGCCGTACAAGACGCAACTAACCCGTGACGCACCGGCCATGCCGTTCCGCGCCGCACGGCGGTGTGACATGAATCGCCGGCCCGGCGCAGTAGAAGGTACGGGTCGCCGCGCGGCCCGTACCGCGCGACGGCCGGGGCCTCTCCTGTGGGGGGTGGCGGCCCCGGTCGTCTCCGCGGTTCCTCCCCCCGTGACCTGCGGTGATGCGGGGCGTTCCCCATCGCCGTGACCAACAGCGTGACCAACGCTCCCGGCACTTCACGCGATGCCCTCCGAGCCGGCGCATCCAGATCATCGGTGCCCTCGCTGTGCCTTTGGTCGTGGATGCGGAACCGGTCGGGCGAACACAATCTCTCTCTGACGGTTCCCGTCGCGCGCCGACCTGTCCGGCATCCCGTGGCCCCCGGAGTGATCCCGTCCTTGCGCAGCCTGTGTCGAGCGCGCCGACACCGCCGCGCTCACCACCGCTCTGCTGGCCGCCGTTGTCCCGCGCGAGAACAAGACCCTGGTCCACCCGGAGGGAGCCGAGCCGGTCCTTCCGCACCCGCTGGCGCTCCCCCTGCGCTTTGAGCGGCTCTTCGCAGTCGAGGGGGTGGCGCCGGGAACATGGAGCTGTCGGACGGCTGGATGTGAGTCGTCAGGAGGTGCGAGAGTCGTAGTTCTCGCGGTTCGCGAGGACCTCGGCCATGTGTGTCTGCGCCCAGTGTCTGAGCCCGCGCGTCATGTGATGAAGCGAGAGGCCGAGGTCGGTCAGCTCGTAGGAGACGGTGACAGGGACGGTTGGCGTCACGGTACGGGTGAGCAGCCCGTCGTGCTCCAGCGACCGTAGCGTCTGGGTCAGCATCTTCTGGCTGACCCCGGCCAGCAGACGAGAGATCTCGGAGTAACGCATCGCCTTCGGAGCGTCGGCGTGTGCCGCACCGGGCCGGCCGGGATTGTTGTCGCCGCCCAGCGCGCACAGGATCAGGACGACCCACTTGTCCGAGATTCGGTCGAGCAGTTGCCGGCTGGGGCACCCTGCCAGGAACGCGTTGTACTCCGCCTTGGCCTGAGCCCTCTTCTGGGCCGCCTTCGTCGTCGTCACTGATCGCACCTCTCACCGATGGGTGGGTTACGCACTCCAGAGTGCCTACTTCCCGGCAGGAAGTTTCTCTCCAATGCTGATGCAGGGAGGCAGCAGGCGCCACCCCCCGAGTTCGCACGACGAAAGGCAACAGGATGAGCACACCCTCCTTCTCTCTTCCCGGCGGCACCTGGACCCTGGGTGACCTGACCGTCACGCGGTTCGGCTACGGCGCCATGCAACTGGCCGGCCCGTGGGTCATGGGGCCGCCCACCGACCGCGAGGGTGCCCTGGCCGTTCTGCGTGAAGCGGTCGACCTCGGTATCACCCACATCGACACCAGCGACGCCTACGGGCCGCGGGTCACCAACGAGTTGATCCGCGAGGCACTGCACCCCTATCCCGAGTCGCTGCACATCGTGTCCAAGGTGGGCGCGACCCGCGACGAACAGGGTGGCTGGCCCACGGCCCGGCGACCCGAAGATCTGCGCCGCCAGGTCCACGACAACCTCAGGTCCCTCCGGCTCGACGTGCTCGACCTGGTCAACCTACGGCTCGGCAACGCCGAAGGTCCCCAGCCCGGCTCGCTCGCCGACGCGTTCGCCACGCTCGTGGAACTCCAGCAGCAGGGCCTGATCCGCCACCTCGGGGTCAGCAACGCCACCGAGGAGCAGGTCACCGAGGCGCAAAGCATCGCGCCGATCGTGTGCGTGCAGAACATGTACAACCTCGCCCACCGCCACGACGACAAGCTCATCGACCGGCTCGCCACCGAAGGCATCGCGTACGTGCCCTTCTTCCCCCTCGGGGGTTTCACCCCGCTCCAGTCCGCGGCTCTCTCGGCGGTCGCCGCTCGCCGGAAGGCGACACGGATGTCCGTCGCGCTTGCCTGGCTGCTGCGGCGATCACCGAACATCCTGCTCATCCCCGGCACGTCATCGACAGCGCACCTGCGCGAGAACATCGCCGGCGCGGGACTCTCCCTGTCGCACGAGGACTTGACCGAGCTGGATGGCATCGGCCGCTGAACGCCCCGTAGCCGAACGGTCCACAAACCAGACCGAAGCCACCGTTCATGTTTCGGTCCCGGTCACCTTCGCCCGGCCGGGACCGGAGCAGGACGACTCGCCCTCACCTGGTTGACTTCGGATCATCGACCGTCAGGAACGTGTGTCCGCCGGTGGTGGCAGCCGCCCCGCATCGGTGACCTGGCACGCGGCGGCGTCATGGAGAAACCGGCTTCGTCCTCGGAGACCAGCCATGCTCCCCGGCCGCCGCGAGCCTTCCGCGCGTGGCCACACCTCTTCGACCACGCCTGTGACGGCGTCATCGTCCCGCTCGACGGCGCGGCGGGCCGGGACCTGGCAGGACCAGCCGTTGCGTGCCGGCAGCTTCCGAACGCCCTCGGCTCGTGCGGGTGGGTGGAAGCACCGGCCGGTCACCGTCCTGATCCGCGTCAGGGTCCAGCGCTGGTCCTCCCAGCCGTGCGGGGCCGGCCCCTTGGCGGGTTCCGCCTCCAGTTGGGCGAACTGCTCCTCGCCGAGTCCCGGCAGCGACGCCGGGCCTTGCGAGCGCAGGGGCCGCGGGCCGCCTTCCTCCCAGGTCCGCCGCCACCGCCCGCACCGACCGGACGCCGACGCGCGGGTCCCTTGGCGGTCACTCGCCTCGCGCCGGGTGAACCGCTCGGCCGCCCGGACCCTGACTCCTCGCGGAGTGCTGTCGGGCGGCAGTCAGCCCGCCACCTTGTGGATACCGCACGTCCCGGTCGTGCCGCAGGCGCCCGACACTCGACAGCCCCTACGACACTGCGAGTTCCACCGCAGTGGCTGACGGGGTGGAGGTGTTGCGGTGCCGTACGAAGATCGCTGTGGGGATCGCGATGACGAGCAGGGTGATGCCACCGATGAGCAGTCCGAGGTGGACGGCGTCGGTGAAGGCGCGTGCCGCGGCCTCCGTGACGGTGTGGGCGAGTCCGGCCGGCAGTGCGGCCGCGGTGTCGCCGTGGACGGCACCGGCGGTGATCTCGGAGGCGTCGGGGGCCGGCACACCCGAGGTGATCAGCTGGTCTTCGAGGTAGCGGGGGAATCTGGTGGTGACGAGGGTTCCCAGGACACTGGGGCCGAGGACGGAGCCGATCTGGCGGAACATGTTGACGGTCGCGCTGGCCATGCCGGCCTGCAGTCGCGGAACGCTGTTGACAGCTGCGGCCGTCGAGGGGGCGGTGAGCAGTGCCGAGCCGATGCCTGCGACGAGGAGGCCGGGCCAGAGGGCGCTGTAGCCGGTGAAGGGGCCGATGGCCAGGAGGGCGAGTGCGCCGCCTCCCAGGATGACGAGGCCCGCGGTCAGCATGAGGGTGAAGCCGACCTTCTGGACGAGGCGTCCGGCGAGTGCGCTGACGACGATGTAAGTGGCGAACATGGCCAGCAGCCGGACCCCGGTGGCCAGTGCGGAGAGTTGCTGGACGCGTTCCATGTACAGGACGGCGAGCAGGGACGTGCCGACGAAGCCGAACATGGATGCCGCGGCGACGCCCATCACCGCGGTGTAGGAGGCGTTGCGGAAGAGGCGCAGGTCCAGCATCGGGTCGTGGTGGCGGGCCTCGACGGTGAGGAACAGGACGAGGGAGACGGCGAAGACGCCGTACACGGTGACGATGCGGCCCGAGGTGTAGCCGGAGGAGCCGCCCTCGATGATGGCGTAGGTCGCGGACGCGATCACGACGGTTCCCAGCAGAACGCCGGCGAGGTCCAGGCGCCGGGTCGGGTGCTTCGTCTCGGGCACCATGAAGGGTGTCAGGATCACGGTGACCGCGCCGATCACGACGTCGATCAGGTATACGGCGTGCCAGGTGAAGCTGCCGAGCAGCAGTCCGGCGCCGAGCGGCCCGACGGCCAGGCCGAGGCCGGAGCAGCCGGCCCATGCGCCGATTGCCCTGGTCCGCTGGTGAGGGTCGCTGAAGGAGTGGCTGACGATCGACAGGCTGGCGGGGAGGACCGCTGCCCCGCCGACGCCCATGACCGCCTGTGCGGTGATCAGTAGTCCCGTGCTGTCGGCGGCGTAGGCCAGCAGGCTGCCCGCGGTGAACACGACTGCTCCGCCGAGGAAGACCGCACGGCGTCCGACCAGGTCGGCGAGGGTTCCGGCGAACATCACGAGGGTGGCGACGACCAGGGAGTAGGCACTGGTCACCCAGACCAGCGTGCTTGCGGACGGATGCAGATCCTGCTGGATGACGCCGAGGGCGCCGATGGTGGAGGAGACGTTGACGAACGCCATCATCACGCCGAGGCACACCGTGATCACCCCGCGCCAGGGGTGAACGGGCATCGCGGCCGTGGAGGAAGCGGGAGGGGGCGCGATACTCACACCCGACGGCTGGCTGCTGCTTTGCATAGCCAGGAAGGTAGCAGCCTGACTTGCAAAAAAGCTAGCCAGGTTACGATGGATGCATGGAACGCGCTGACCTGCACGACAAAGACACGGTGTTCACGCGCACGGGCGATTTCGCCGACCGTGACGCCTTCACGGCGGCCGGCTGGTGCGCCATGGAACGGTCCCTGGAAGTGGTCGGCACCCGCTCGGCGATGATGCTGGTCAGAGAGGCGTTCTACGGCGGGCGCCGCTTCGACGACCTGGTCCGGCGCACCGGCCTCGCGGAGACGGTCGCCTCCAAGCGGCTGCGGCAACTGGTGGCCGACGGCCTGATGGAACGGCGGCCCTACCGGGTGCCGGGCGCGCGAACCCGGCACGAATACGTGCTGACCGAGCGAGGCCGCTCCCTGTTCCCGCTTTTCGTCGCCTTGATGAACTGGGGAAGTGCGACAGACGGCGGGCGGGGCGGAGTCGAGCTCGCGCACGCCGGATGCGGCGAGGCACTCCTCCCCGCCGTGCGGTGCGCGGCGGGACACGATGTGGGCATCGAGGAGACCGAGGCACGGCTCGTCACCTCCCGGCCGGCGGCCGACGAGCCGAGCCGGTAGCCCGCACGGGCGCAGCGTCTCCGCCGGCCGCGGCGTCAGCCGGCGGAGTCCGCTTCCGGGCCTGCGGGCTCCTGGGTGGCCCGGTCGCGCAGGAGGCCGCGGGCTTCGTCCAGAATGTCGCGGGACAGGGCGGCGTCGTCGCTGGCGCGGGCGAGCAGGACGGCGCCCACGAGGAGGGCGAGTTCGGCGAGCGGGCGGTCGACCACGCCGGCGTCGCGTTCGGAACCGTTCAGCCCGTGGAGTCCCTCCGCGAGATCGCGTACGCCCGCGGTGAACGACGTGCGCAAGGGAGAGCCGGGCTCGGCGCGGGCCGCGTCGGCGGCCACGGCGGCGGCCGGGCAGCCGTCGGCAGGGTGGTCCCGATGCGACTCCGAGAGGTACCTGGCAAGGAAGGCGTCGCGGGCCGACACGGCGCCGGGCGGAGCCGGTTCGTCCGCGATCCGGTCCATGGCGGCACGGCGCTCGGTGAACGCCACCGCGAGCGCCTGGGCGAGGAGGTCGTCCTTCGAGGCGAAGTGCCGGTAGAACCCCCCGTGGGTCAGCCCTGCGGAAGCCATCACCTCCGGCACGCTGACGCGCTCGGGCCCCTTCTCGCGGATCAGCCGTGACGCGTTCTCGACCACTTGCCGCCGGTGCTGCTCCGTCACCTCTCGCGACATACGAGGCATGCCCGCGCCCTCTTTCTCCCATGTCCCCGACCCACCGGCCCCGCGGTGATCAGCCTACGGCAGCACCACCCTATTTTAGATGATGCCAATCATCTATCGTGTGGCTAGCTACTGCACGCGTCGTCGCGAACCGCCCTGCGGCGCGACAACACGTGCCCGGACGCAACTCACACCGAGGAACGCGCATGACGGCAGTCGAAGGTTCCATCGCCCTGGTCACAGGTGGCCAACGAGGCATCGGCAAGGCATTCGTAGAACGACTCCTGGCCCGGGGCGCCACGAAGGTGTACGCCACCGCCCGCGACCCGCGCCCCAGCGACGACCCCCGCGTCGAAGCAGTCTTCCTCGACGTCACACACGGCTACTCCGTGACCGACTTGGCCGAGAAGGCGCGCGACGTCGACATCGTCATCAACAACGCAGGCGTGCTCCACCCGGCTCCCCTGCTCACCGGCGACCTCGCGCAGGTCTTCGCCACCTTCGACACCAACGTCTACGGCCCGCTGCGCGTCGCCCAGGCGTTCGCCCCCATCCTGGCCGACAACGGCGGCGGGGCCCTGGTCAACATCCACTCGTTGCTCTCCTGGGCGGCGGGAAGCGGCGCCTACGGAGCCTCCAAGGCGGCCCTGTGGTCGCTGACGAACTCCCTGCGCATCGAACTCGCCGCACAGCACACCCAGGTCGTCGGCGTCCACCTGGGATTCGCCGACACCGAGATGGTCGCGGCCATCCCCACCCAGAAGATCGCGCCCACCGACGTGGCACGCATCGTCCTGGACGGCGTCGAGCGCGGCGAGAGCGAGGTCCTCGTCGACGAGGTCACCCGCACGTTCAAGGCGGCGCTCGCCGGCCCGGTCGAGGGCCTCGCCCTGCCCGCTCCGCGCCGCTGAGCCCCGGCAGCCCGCACTCCGACGCCCTCATCCGGAGGAACTCATGCCGCTCTGGACCATCTACCACCCGCCCGGCGCCTACACCCCCCAGCAGAAGAAGCGGTTCTCCGCCGACATCACCGGCTTCTACACCCGTTACGGAAACCTGCCGGCCTTCTACGTCGTCACCGTCTTCCAGGAGATCGACGCAGACTCCTTCCTCATCGGAGGCGAGCCCACAGCGACATCCGTAAGGATCAAAGCCGACCACATCGCCGTCCACACCAAGGACCCCGGCATCCGGGTCAGGACGCGCCAGATCCTGACGCGCATCCTCGCCCCTCACACCACCGAGCGCGGCCTGTACTGCGAGTTCCACATCGACGAAACCCCCCGTGACCTCTGGATGCTCGACGGCATCGCCCCGCCCCCGCCCGAGAGCGAAGCCCACCAGCTCTGGGTCGAGAAGAACCGGCCCATCCCCTACTGAGCGCACACCGGCCGGCGCACGCTCCGGTGCCAGGCGTGGCCGCCGCCCGGCACCGGCAGGCCGACAGCGGGCAGGGCCCGTACTCATCGCCGCGTGCAGGTCCTGCCGTACTCGCGGCGGCTCCGCGCCGGACCACCCCACGCTCCGGCGGCAGGGGCCCTTCCCTTACGAACCACTTCTGCGGCGGACATCGCTCCCGGTGGGGATGAGGGCGCCGTCGATCAGGACGGCCTCCCCACCCTGCCGGGCGGTCTTCTCGCACGCGCGGGGCCTGTGCGGCGCGCGGTCCGATCGCCTCGTCCCGCCAGCGCCGGACGGTGGACTCGGTCACAGTCAGCGATCTCGCGGATCCGGCGGGCCTTCGCCCTTGCTCCGCACCGGTCGCAGACGTTCAAGCTGTCCACCGACCCGCTGTACATCGACAAGGTCCGCGACGTCGTCGGCCTCTGCCTCGACCCGCCGGAGAAGGCACTGGTGCTCTGTGTGGACGAGAAGTCGCAGATCCAGGCCCTGGACCGGTCCCAGCCGGTCCTGCCGATGATGCCCGGCGTCCCCGAACGCCGCAGCCACGACTACGTCCGCGCCGGCACCACCACCCTGTTCGCAGCCCTGGAAGCGGCCACCGGCAAGGTCATCGGCTCGCTCCACCGCCGCCACCGGGCCGCCGAGTTCAAGAAGTTCCTCGCCGAACTCGACAAGGAGGTTCCGGCCGGCCTCCAGGTCCACCTGATCCTCGACAACTACGCGACCCACAAGACACCCGACATCAAGAAGTGGCTGCCGGCCCATTCCCGGGTTCCACCCGCACTTCACGCCCACCAGCGCGTCCTGGCTGAACCTGGTCGAGCGATGGTTCGCCGAACCGACCCAGAAGAAACTCAAGCGCGGGGTCCACCGCTCCGTCCTGGACGAGGACGAGGCTCGGATCGCCACATCGGCGCTCGACGACGCCTCAGACCTTGCGACCACGTACGGCCGCGACTGGCCCGAGGAGACAGCGCCCCGCCTGGTGAAGACACTCGTGCTGAAGTCGGCCGCCCGTTGCATGCGCGACCCCGAGGGCTACACGCAAAGCCGGGCCGGGGACGAGACGCCCGCCCGGTGAGACGTCGATTGGTGCCCGACCTCACCATCCGGGCACCCATCGACCTGCAGGGACAAGAGAGCAACAGGCGGCGTCACGTGACCAACGCGTGACCAACAGCGGTCAGGAACAGCCAGAAACACCCGGGTGAGGCTCACCCGTGCCGGCGACGGCGGGCGAGCAGGTACGCGCCCCCGCCGAGGCCCACCAGAGCGGCGGCCGTGAGGGTCAGCGCGGTGGTCGTACCGCTGTCGCTGCCCGTGCTCGCCAGGGTCCCCGGGACCGTCGAGTGCGTGGACGGTCCGGGGACGACCGCGGCCTGGGGTGTGGTGCTGGACGGACTGGGCGCCGGCGGAGCGCTGGTGGCGGGGGCGGGCGTGTCCGGGGTCCCGCTCGGCGAGGGAGCGGGGGGCGTGGTCCCCGGTGTCGCGCCGGGGGGCGTCGACGCGCCGGGGGTCGGTGCCGGGCTGTCGGCGGGGGGCGGGGTCGCGCACTCGGTGCCCCCGTTCCAGTAGGCGATCAGGCTGTCGTCCATCTGCCCCACCGGATAGTGCGGCAGCGGTGCGTCCTCGCCGTCGTACGTGCGGTCACCGCTGTACAGGTCGATCTGGCCGAAGCACTCCGGCGCGAACGCGGACACGTCCAGCGCGCTCTGCGCCAGGTCCTTGGTGAGGACGACCGTGTCGGAGCCCAGGAACGTCTGGGTTCCGGAGGTTTCCCAGGTGGGTCCCTCGGTGCTGTAGGAGGCCAGGGAGACCGCGTACCGGCAGCCCTGCGCGGGCTCCTCCTTCAGGCGTACGTCGATCCTGGTCACCGGGGTGTCCTGGGTGATGCGGCCACTCGTCAGCCAGTGCTGTCCGCGGTCCGCCGTGTACTCGACGCCGACCCGGCCGCAGTCCTTCGCGTCCTCCGCGCGCGCGGGGGTCCCGGCGCAGAGGGGAAGCGACACCGTGAGACCGAGGACGACGGCTGCGCCGCGGCAGCGTCCGTTGAAGCGCGAGGGCACCTGTTGCTCCCGAGAAGTCGGAGGAAGGGGGTGGGTGGTGTACCGCGGGCGGACGGCTCTACCGTGCTCTTCGGCACCGGCGGCTCCGTGGCCGCCGCCACCCGCCCGCCGCACCCACCACGGGTCCGGCCATTCCATCTCCGCCCCGCGGCCCGACCACCGGGCCGGGGCCGGATCTGCCCGCTCCACCGGGAAGTCTTCCCGTAGGGACATCCGGGCCCGGTCCGTCCGGGGCCCGGCCCGCGCCCGCGTCAGTCCTGCCCCGCCGCCTCCCGGCACAGCAGCCGCAGCGAGCCGTGGCCGGCGAAACAGCGGCGGGCCTCGTCGATCGGGTCCCAGAGCCGGCCGTCCGGAGTACGGAGCCAGTGGTCGCCGCCGGACGCCCACCACTCGCCGCCCGTCAGCCGGGCGATCACCTCACCGGCATAGGCGCCGAAGCCGCGCAGCACGGTCTCGACCGCCGCGTACGGCGCCTCCTCCTGGCGGATGCCCTCGATCATCCGGTCGACGCGCCACAGGCTCTGCGCCGAGTAGTCGAGCCGCAGCCGCGCGCCCTCGCGCAGGGCCGACACCGCGTCCGCGGCCCACCGGGCGGGGCGCGTCGCGGCCGGGGGCCGGGCGGCGCCGGTCCCGCCCGGCGTCCGCGGGGTGGTCGTCGTATGGGTCCACGTGGTCCTCGTCGTCACACCGGCAGCAGCGTCGTACGGCGGGGTTTCGTCACGCGGGCCGGGGCGGCTGCCCGGGATCGGCGCAGGACCACCACACCTTCACCGCGTCGGTCACAGGGGCACCACGCCCAGCCGGTCCGGCAGCCGCAGGCCGGCCGCACCCCGCGCCGGGCCGGCCGTCAGGATCCCTGCGGCACCCGCCGCGCGCGCCGCGTGCCCGGCCTCGGCGGCCCGGGCGACGGTCCGCGCCCCGGCGTCGGACGGCTCCAGGAGGCAGTCCTCCAGGGTGGGGCCGCCGTCCGCCACGCCGAGGTACCCGGCCATCGCCTCCCGCCCCAGGCAGGTCGTCCACGCCCCGCTCGCCGGCGCCGCCGCCCCGGCCATCGCGCGGGCGCCGCCCATGACGTACCCGAAGAGGGCGGGGGCGCCGGTCCGCCCGGCCAGGTCGTTCACGCTGCCCGCGCCGGTCTCGCCCGGGTGCTCCCAGAGCCGCCGCCCGCCCGGTGCGGAGGTCCGCAGAGCCCGGCCGTCCTCGGCGCCGGGCAGCGCCCCGAGTCGGCGAACGGCCGCTCCGCGCGGCCCACGACGAGATACCCCGGCAGCCCATGCCGGCTCCCCCCGCGCCGCCCTGTCGCTCCACGGTGCCCGCCGGTGTCCCCCGCGCGGCTCGACCCGGCCACGGAGCACCACAGCCGGGGACGCCCCGCAGCGGGTACCGGGCGATTCCCGCGCCGGCCCGGGACCGGGCCGGCGCGGGGCGGCGCGTTCACGCGCGGGCGTGCGCGGGGTCAGTCCAGCCGGTCGGCGAGCGCCCGGAACTGGGTCCAGGTCGGCTCCGGGTCGCCGGGGTCCCAGAGTTTCTGCGCGGTCGCCGCGAGCGGCAGCCGGATGCCGTCCGCGACCTGGTCCTGCGTCTGGGCACCGGGGTAGTCGCCCCAGACGGCGAAGCTGCCGCCGAGGATCTGGTCGTCGTACTTCGCGTCGACGGGCGAGGTGCCGCGGATGACGCGCGGGGTCCACTGCTCGTAGATCCGCTCGCCGGTCGGGTAGACGAAGGTCTGCGGCTGGCCGAGCACGTAGTAGAGGAACTCGTCGTTGTAGTTGATGACGTCGCGGCCCTCGGCGAGGTACTCGGCCGGCTGCCGGGCGCCGATCTCCTTGCCGGTCCAGTAGGCGACCTTGATGCTCTCGGCCGCCGCGGGGTCGCTGTCCTTGAAGAAGCCGTCGTTCCAGGCCCGCGGGGTGCGGTCGTTCTTCTGGACGGTGGCGGCGCGGTCGTTGAGCCATCCCGCGGTGAGGTCCTCGACGGTGGCGCCGGCGCCGTACTTCTCGCGGGCGGCGGCGGCGAGCTGCGGGTAGGAGGTCTCCGGGTCGGAGACGGTCAGCGCCTGGTACTCGTCGCCGCCCAGGTGCCACTGGTTGCCGGGGAAGACGTCGGAGTACTCGTCGATCAGGTCGTCGACGATCTTCGCGGCGCCCGGCTCGGAGATGTCGATCGCGCCCTTGGTGGCCGTGCCCTGCGCGTTGCGGAGCTGGAGGTCGGGGTGGGCGGCGATGACGGCACCGAGGTGGCCGGGCGAGTCGATCTCGGGGACGACGGTGATGTGCCGCTCGGCCGCCAGCGCGACGATCTCCTTGACCTGCGCCTTGGTGAGGTGGTCCGCGGAGACGATCTCGGGGTGCGAGAGGCTCTCGATGCGGAATCCCTGGTCGTCGGAGAAGTGGAGCCCCAGCTCGTTGTACTTCAGGTCCCCGATCTCGCGTATCCGGTCCTTGATCCAGTCGGCCGAGTAGTGCTTGCGGGCGATGTCCAGCATGAGTCCGCGCCGCTCCTTGGCGGGCTCGTCCCGCACGACCCCCTCGGGCGCCGCGCCGCCCGCCGTGACCGCCTGCTTCAGGGTCCGGGTGCCGTAGAAGACGCCGCTCTCCCCGGGCGCGCCGACGGTGGCCCGCCCGTCGCGCACGGTCAGGGTGTACGACTCGCCGCCCTGACCGCCCGTGGTCTCCAGCCGGAGGTCACCGGCCTTCCGGTCGTCCTTCTGACCCGCGTACGTCATTCCCAGCTCGCTCGCGATGAGCCTGCCCTCGTCGGCGAGGGCGGCGTCGGATATGACGACGCGGTGCCCGTCGGCGGGCTTCCAGCCCGGTCCGCGCGCGGGGGTGTGCTCCCGTACGGCGGGTATGGTGTCCGGTTCCTCGGAGAGCGGGTAGGAGCGGCTCGGGCTCGGGGAGGGGCTGGTCGGCGCGGCGGCCACGCCCCCGGAGGAGCGGTCCGCCGATCCCGGCGACCCGGCGTCGCAGCCCCAGACCGCGAGGCCCGCGCCGAGCGCCACGACCGCCGCGCCGGCGACCGCAGCCCGCCCCCCGGCCCTCTGTCCCGCCGGTGTCCGGCGCCTGTGCTGGCTCACGACGCCAACCTACGGCCGTTACCCCGGACGAGTGTCCACCAGGCGTTCCGAAACTCTCCCGTTCGGGTGAAATTCGGGCATCGTTCGGCCATGTCATGCCCTCACTCGCTAACGTGGCGCCACACAACTCACACAAGCCCCTGCCGACACACACGTGACGCACAAGGACCCACGCTGCCTGCGCACCGTCTTCCAGATCTCCCCGGCCGGGTGGCCCTCCCCGTGCCGGCCCAAACCCGCGCCACCGCCACCCCGCTGCACCTCTTCAACACCGCGGGCCCCGAGGACGCCGCCCGCACCCTCCTGACCTGCCTGCACAGCACCCGCTGGGCCCGCCGTCTCGCCGCCCACCGCCCGTATCCCGACGCCCCGGCCCTGCTGGCGGCGGCCGACGAGGCGGCGTACGACCTGACCCCGGACGACCTGGCCGAGGCCCTGGCGGCGGAGTCCCTGCCGGACCTCCCCGCGGGCACGTACGCGGCGGCCGGCACGGCCCTGCGCGCGGCCCACGCCGCCTACGAGTCCCGCTTCGGACACGTGTTCGTCATCTGCCTCGACGGCATCCCGGCGGCCGAGGCCCTCGACCGCACCCTGGAGGGCATCCGGTCACGATTGGCGAACGATCCGGAGGAGGAGCGGGCCGTGACGGCGGAGGAACTCCGCCGCCTGGCGGGGCAACGGCTGAGGCACGCCCTGAGGGGCGCGGGGCGGTGACATGAGCGGCTCCGCCGGGGGCACGGGCGCCGCCAACACCCCACAACCGGCAAACCGGGCAAGCCCCCCGCTCCGCTGACCACCGGCGGTACTCCGTTGCGTGCAACTTTGATCACACCGGTAGGCCCGCTGTAAGCACCGCGGCGGCGGCTGGCTACGATGCTGGGGGCCGGTGGACCGTACCCGGCCGGGCCCGACCGACAGAGAAGCCGGCGCGGCCCCAATCCCCGCTCCCGGAGGAAACTTCCGTGCCGGCTGGAACGCTGTACCGCGGCCGGGAAGGAATGTGGTCCTGGGTGGCTCACCGAGTCACCGGCGTCCTCATTTTCTTCTTCCTGTTCGTACACGTGCTGGACACCGCTCTCGTGCGTGTCTCCCCCGAGGCCTACGACAAGGTCGTGGCCACGTACAAGTCGCCTATCGTCGCGCTGCTGGAGTACGGCCTCGTCGCCGCCATCCTCTTCCACGCGCTCAACGGTCTGCGTGTCATCGCCGTCGACTTCTGGATCAAGGGCGCCCGCTACCAGAAGCAGATGCTCTGGTCGGTCGTCGTCCTGTGGATCGTGCTCATGCTCGGGGCGATCTACCCCGTCCTCGGCCACGCCGCTCGTGAACTGTTCGGGAGCTGACGCGCAGCATGTCTGACAACACAGTCACCGCTGGAACCGCCACCGGGGTCGGCCCCGTGGAGGGCTCGTCCGTGTACTCGGTCGACAACCCCGCGCCGCTGATCGAACCCCCGCGCAAGCGCACCAAGAAGTCCCCGAAGTCCACGCGGGGCAACTTCGAGATGTACGGCTGGCTCTTCATGCGCCTGTCCGGCGTGGTGCTGGTCGTCCTGGTCCTCGGCCACCTGCTGATCCAGCTCGTCCTCGACGGCGGCGTCTCCAAGATCGGCTTCGCCTTCGTGGCGGGCCGCTGGGCGTCGCCGTTCTGGCAGGTCTGGGATCTGCTGATGCTGTGGCTGGCGATGCTGCACGGCGCCAACGGCCTGCGCACGGTCATCAACGACTACGCGGAGCGCCCGAACACGCGGCTGTGGCTCAAGGGCCTGCTCTACACCGCCACGGTGTTCACCATCCTGCTGGGCACGCTGGTGATCTTCACCTTCGACCCGAACATCCGCTAGGCACGGGGCTGCGAATCCATGAAGGTACACAAGTACGACACCGTCATCGTCGGCGCCGGTGGCGCCGGTATGCGGGCCGCCATCGAGGCGACCAAGCGCAGCCGCACGGCCGTCCTGACGAAGCTCTACCCGACCCGCTCCCACACGGGCGCCGCGCAGGGCGGCATGGCCGCCGCGCTCGCCAACGTGGAGGAGGACAACTGGGAGTGGCACACCTTCGACACGGTCAAGGGCGGTGACTACCTGGTCGACCAGGACGCCGCCGAGATCCTGGCGAAGGAGGCCATCGACTCCGTCCTCGACCTGGAGAAGATGGGCCTGCCGTTCAACCGGACCCCGAACGGCACCATCGACCAGCGCCGCTTCGGCGGCCACTCCCGCAACCACGGCGAGGCCCCGGTCCGCCGGTCCTGCTACGCCGCGGACCGCACCGGTCACATGATCCTCCAGACGCTGTACCAGAACTGCGTCAAGGAGGGCGTGGAGTTCTTCAACGAGTTCTACGTCCTGGACCAGATCATGACCGAGGTCGACGGCGTCAAGAAGTCCGCCGGCGTGGTCGCCTACGAGCTGGCCACCGGCGAGATCCACGTCTTCCACGCCAAGTCCGTGATCTACGCGTCCGGCGGCACCGGCAAGTTCTTCAAGGTGACGTCCAACGCGCACACCCTCACCGGTGACGGCCAGGCGGCCTGTTACCGGCGCGGGCTGCCGCTGGAGGACATGGAGTTCTTCCAGTTCCACCCGACCGGCATCTGGCGCATGGGCATCCTGCTCACCGAGGGCGCCCGCGGCGAGGGCGGCATCCTGCGCAACAAGGACGGCGAGCGCTTCATGGAGAAGTACGCGCCCGTCATGAAGGACCTGGCCTCCCGCGACGTCGTCTCCCGCTCCATCTACACGGAGATCCGCGAGGGCCGCGGCTGCGGCCCCGAGGGCGACCACGTCTACCTGGACCTCACCCACCTCCCGCCGGAGCAGCTCGACGCCAAGCTGCCCGACATCACCGAGTTCGCGCGGACGTACCTCGGCATCGAGCCGTACACGGACCCGATCCCGATCCAGCCCACCGCGCACTACGCGATGGGCGGCATCCCGACCAACGTCCAGGGCGAGGTGCTGGCGGACAACACCACCGTCGTGCCGGGCCTGTACGCGGCCGGCGAGGTCGCCTGCGTCTCCGTGCACGGCGCCAACCGCCTCGGCACCAACTCGCTCCTGGACATCAACGTCTTCGGCAAGCGGGCCGGCATCGCGGCGGCCCAGTACGCCCACTCGGCCGACTTCGTCGAGCTGCCGGACTCCCCGGAGTCCATGGTCGTCGAGCAGATCGAGCGGCTGCGCACCTCCACCGGCAACGAGCGGGTCTCGGAGCTGCGCCGCGAACTGCAGGAGACGATGGACGCCAACGTGATGGTGTTCCGCACGGAGCAGACCATCAAGACGGCGGTCGAGAAGATCGCGGAGCTGCGCGCGCGGTACAGGAACGTCTCGATCCAGGACAAGGGCAAGCGGTTCAACACCGACCTCCTGGAGGCCGTCGAACTGGGCAACCTGCTCGACCTGGCCGAGGTCATGGCCGTCTCCGCGCTGGCCCGCAAGGAGTCCCGCGGCGGTCACTACCGCGAGGACTACCCCAACCGCGACGACGTCAACTTCATGCGCCACACCATGGCGTACCGCGAGGTCGGCGACGACGGCACCGAGTCCATCCGTCTCGACTACAAGCCGGTCGTCCAGACCCGCTACCAGCCGATGGAGCGTAAGTACTGATGGCTACCCCTGTTCTGGACAAGGCGGACGCGGCCGGATCGCCCGAGCCCGGTTTCGCCGACTCCCCCTACATCACCGTCACGGTCCGCGTCCGCCGGTTCAACCCGGAGGTCTCGGCCGAGGCGAGCTGGCAGGACTTCCAGCTGGAGATGGACCCCAAGGAGCGCGTCCTGGACGCCCTCCACAAGATCAAGTGGGAACTGGACGGCACCCTCACCTTCCGCCGCTCCTGCGCCCACGGCATCTGCGGGTCCGACGCGATGCGGATCAACGGCAAGAACCGCCTCGCCTGCAAGACGCTGATCAAGGACATCAGCCCCGAGAAGCCGATCACGGTCGAGCCCATCAAGGGCCTGACGGTCCTGAAGGACCTGGTCGTCGACATGGAGCCGTTCTTCCAGGCGTACCGGGACGTGATGCCCTTCCTGATCACGAAGGACACCAACGAGCCGACCCGCGAGCGCCTCCAGTCCGCCGAGGACCGCGAGCGCTTCGACGACACCACCAAGTGCATCCTGTGCGCCGCGTGCACGTCGTCCTGCCCGGTCTTCTGGAACGACGGCCAGTACTTCGGCCCCGCCGCGATCGTCAACGCCCACCGCTTCATCTTCGACTCGCGCGACGAGGCCGGCGAGCAGCGGCTGGAGATCCTCAACGACCGCGACGGCGTCTGGCGCTGCCGCACGACCTTCAACTGCACGGACGCCTGCCCGCGCGGCATCGAGGTCACCAAGGCCATCGCGGAGGTGAAGCGAGCGCTGATCACGCGCCGCTTCTGACGTCCGTCGGCCGTACGCCCTCACGGCCCCGTCTCCCGCCGGGAGACGGGGCCGTCGGCATGTGCCGCACGTACCGGGTGAACGGCTGCCGTACCGGCCTGGAGGCGCCTTCCGGCCTACGGCACCGAGGACTACGCGATCCCGGACCTCGCCGTGATGGACACCGACGCCGATGACCACCTCATCGAGAGCAACTCCTACGATCCCATCTGCTTCCGCCTGGTCCTGGAGGTCACCTCCAGCAACTACCGCACCGACCTGCGAACCAAGGTCCTGCCTACGCACAGGCCAAGGTTCCGCTCTATGTGATCGTCGACCGTGAGCACGACCGGCTCCACGTCCTCACCGACCCCGACGGCGCCGAGTACGCCGCGCACCGCGTCCACTCCCCCGGCGAGTCCGTCGTGCTTCCCGCGTCGCCCGGGGCCGGGGTCGTCCTGGACGTCGAGGAGGTCCTGGGGGCCGGCCGGCCGCAGGAGGGCTCCGGTCAGAGCTGACTGAGGACGGTCGGGTCCGTGATGCTCGTGTCGTCCGCGAGCATCAGGGCCTTGCTGAGGATCACCGCGAGCGTCCGGTCGCCCTCGAAGGGGAGGTAGCCGGTGCCCGCCGGGCCCGCGCCGGATCTCGGGACGATGCACAGGTACCGGTCGTCCGGGGACCTGAGGATGTTCCCCGAGCCGAGATGGATCCGGTAGGTGTGACGCTCGCCCTTGACGTGCAGGAAGCGGCCCTCCAGACGGCAGCGGCCGGCGATCGCCAGCCTGGGTATCAGACGCTCCAGCAGCTCGCGCCGCGTCCGCGCGCTCTGGTTCAGCTCACCGAAGCCGTACGACGTCCAGTACTCCCGGAAACGGCCGCCGGGGCCGCCGTCCTGCCAGGTCGGGTCGTTGCCGACGCTGGCCACGCCGACGAACAGGTCGACGTCGCGCAGGACCTCGGAGAGGACCAGGGGCGGGACCGCGTCGAGGGGCAGCGGGTCCACCGGGTCCCGGCCGTCCCGCAGCCACATCCGGTACGCGCCGCCCGAGCAGTGCGCCGAGTTCTCCGGGGCGTCGATCGGGTAGAAGCGGACCTGGTCGGTGCGGAGCCGCAGGAAGCTGCCCGACTCGGTGGTGTCCTCCAGGTACTCCCCGCCGTCGCCCTGGACCCAGAACTCGGCGCGCAGGCCCCAGGCCGGCAGGTCGCGGGTGGCCGGCGGGGCCTCGTCGTCGACGCAGAGGCGCAGCTTGTTCCGCCAGCCCCGGACGGCGGCGAGGGAGTGGAACTGGTGCTGGCGCAGGACGTGCGCCGCGAACCGGTTGGAGTACGTGCCCGTGGCGCGCTCGGCGTCGGTCAGCAGGTAGACCTCGCGGTGGGCCTGCTTGAAGGGCTGGGTGACGCCGTGCCGCTCCAGCCAGTCGCGCCACGCGACGGTCTCGGCGGGGTCGGCGCCCACCGGGTGCCAGAGGGCGACCTCGGTGCCGTCCGTGACCGGGGTGCCGGTGAGGGTGCGCAGGGCCCCGTCGGCGTATCCGGCCGCGGTGCCGTCGACCGTCCACAGCAGCCGGCGGGCCAGGGTGCCGACCAGGGGATGGTCGAGGTACCGCTCGCGCCAGGCGGCGTAGGGCCAGACGCGGCGGGCCAGGAACTGGCGGTCCAGGCGCTCGCTCTGGGCGGAGAGCATCCTGTCGATGTCCTTGACCGAGGCCTTGAGGTCCTTCAGCGCATCGGCGTGGTCGCGGCGGACGGCCGCCGGGACACTCCGCACCGGCCTGCCCGCCGCGCCGCGCCAGCTCAGGCCGGCCCGGGTGCCGTGGACCGCGACGGTCGCGGTGGCCTCGCCGAACCGGTGCTCGGCATGGCCGACGCCGGTCAGTCCGTAGGCGGGAACGGCCAGTTCCTCGACCTCCTCGCGGCTGAGACCGAGGGCGTCGGCACGGGCGCGCAGGGCGGTGTCGAGGATCTTCGCGGTGGCCTTGTAGGTGACCCGCGCGGCGAGACGGGCGAGTTCCGCGAGGGCCGCCTCGCCGTCGGTGCGGGCGAGGGCGACGACCCCGGCGTTGGCGACCTTGGAGCTGCGCGGGCCGACGCCGGCCACCTTCCGCAGGGACGTCTCCACCAGGGCGCCGAGGGCGCGCGCGGTACCGGGGTGCGGCGGCAGCAGGGAGAGCAGCCAGGCCAGGCCGCGCAGGGCGTCCGCGTTGCACGGGTCGTAGACGTCGTTGACGTGGGCCTCGTAGGGGCGCGGGGTCAGCGGGAGGGTGCGGGGGCGGCCGACGCGGGAGAGCCAGGACAGGACCGCCGTACGGACCCGGTCCGGGCCGGCGGCGTCGACGAGGCTCCGGGCCCGCTCGTCCCAGGCGGCCGGGGGCTTGCCCGCGGTGGCGGTGCGGCAGTGGGCGAGCAGGGCCCGCAGCTCCGGGTCGGTGGCGTCGCGCAGGGCCTGGTCGGCCCAGTCCTCGCCCGCGTTGAGCACCGGGTCGGTGAGGGTGCGGGCCAGGGCGGCGAGTTCGGCCGGCGCGTACCGGTCCTGGCCGGTGCGGCGGATCGCGGCCACGGTGGCCGGTGTGAGGGAGCGGCCCGCGGCCGGCTCCGCGGCGACCACGGCGTCCAGCAGGGGCGTGTCCCATGTCCGGTGGAGCCGGCCGAGGTCGGCCAGGGCGGCGGTGCGCCCGGCGGCCAGCGGGTCGTCCGGAAGGCCCTCGCCCGCCACGGCGCACAGGGAGAGGATGCGCAGACGCTCCTCCACGTCCGCCCCGTCCTCCCCGTACCGGGCCGGGAAGCGGTCCGCCACGGTCCGGAGCAGGGCGCCGCGGCTCTCGGCGGGCAGTCCGCGCAGCAGGTCGAGGACCTGGCCCCAGCCACCCCGGTCCCGGTGCGCGTGCCCGCCGTCCAGGCCCTTCAGCAGCTCCTCGGCGGCCCGCTCGGGTTCCCCGGCGGCGAACCGGTCCCGCAGCCGGTCCCGCAGTGAACGCGCGGTGCCCATCAGCCACCCACCAGGGCGACGAGCTTGAGGAAGGTGACCTCGGTGCCGAGCGGAAGGGCGATCTCCTCGTCCGGGCCGGTGATCTGACGGTCCCCCACCAGCATCAGGAAGCCGTTGCCCGCGAAGGCCCGCAGCGCCAGCCCGGTCTGGGCCTCGGGGTCCAGGCGCCGGGGCGTGCGCAGCGCGTACCCGTTCAGCACCCGCTCGCTGTCGGTGGGCTGGACCAGGCCCTGGAACACCTGCGGCGTCCGCGCGTCGTACTCGGCGACCTCCTGGAACACCCGGCGCCGGATCAGCTCCCGCGCGGTGAGCCGCTCCTCGGCGATCTCCAGCCCCCGGGCCGGGCGCCGCTCCCCCGCAGTCGTCTCGTCGACGAACGTCACGATTCCCATGCCTCCGACCGTACGAGGCGGCACTGACAATCACCGGTTCCGGCCGATCATCCCTTTACTCTGACGGCATGTCAGATCACAAGTCGTACGAGCTGCTCGGCTTCGACAACGTCCTGCTGCCGGTCGGTGACCTCGACGAGGCCGTGGGGTTCTACGAGCGGGCCGGGTTCACCGTGGGGTTCCGCTTCGACGACGGGGGGATCGCGCTGCTGCGGGTCGGTGGGGAGACGCCGGGGCTGCTGCTGCGCCACGAGGACGGGTTCGGGCACCGCCCGCCGCCGTGGCCGTCGTCCCGGGTGTGGCTGGAGGTGCCGGACGCACGGGTCGCGGCGCGGACGCTGACGGAGGCCGGGATCGAGGCGTACGACGGTCCCTTCTCCAGCGCCACCGGGTGGACGGTGGAGTTCGCCGACCCCTGGGGCAACGTCGTCGGTCTGACCGACTACACCAAGCGCCCGCAGCTCGGCCGCCGTCCGTGAGCGGGCCGGCGGTTAGGCTCTGCTGCTGTGCCCGCGAAGAACGACGGCTCCGGTGACGGAGCGCCCCCCAGAAAATCCGAGCAGACCCGCGCCCTGATCCTGGAGACGGCGATGCGGCTGTTCCGGGAACGGGGGTACGACAGGACCACCATGCGGGCCATCGCCCAGGAGGCCGGGGTCTCGGTCGGCAACGCCTACTACTACTTCGCCGGCAAGGAGTACCTGATCCAGGGCTTCTACGACCGGATCGCCGCCGAGCACCAGGTGGCGGTCCGTGAGCTGCTGGCGCGGGAGACCGACCTGGAGGCGCGCATGGCGGGCGTGCTGAAGGTGTGGCTGGACATCGCGGCGCCGTACCACGAGTTCGCGGTGCAGTTCTTCAAGAACGCCGCCGACCCGGACAGCCCGCTCAGCCCGTTCTCCGCGGAGTCGGAGCCCGCGCGCACGGAGGCCGTCGGCGTCCACCGGGCGGTGCTGGCCGGGACGCGGACCAAGGTGCCCGAGGAGCTGCGGGACGTCCTGCCGGAGCTGATGTGGCTCGCCCAGCTGGGACTGGTCCTGTACTGGGTCTTCGACCGGACCGACGGCCGGGAGCGCAGCTACCGGCTCGCCGAGCGCGGGGCCCGGCTCACCGCGCGGGGTGTCGTCCTCGCCCGGTTCCGGGTGCTGCGTCCGCTGGTGCGCGAGGTGCACGAGCTGTTCACGGACTTCCTGCCGGGGATGACCCGGTTCCTGCCGGACCCGGGGCGCACGGCGCGGTGAGGTGACCGCTCACGCCTGCCGGGACGCCAGTTCGATCACGGTGACGTCCGACGGCGCGCCCACGCGCGTGGGCGGCCCCCAGGCGCCGGCGCCCCGGCTGACGTAGAGCTGGGTGTCGCCGTAGCGCTCCAGGCCGGCCACGGTGGGGTTCGCGGCGGCGGCGAGGAGCGGGCCGGGCCAGAGCTGACCGCCGTGGGTGTGGCCGGAGAGCTGGAGGTCGACGCCGTGCTCGACGGCGTCGTGGATCATCACCGGCTGGTGGGCGAGGAGCACGCAGGCGCGGGACCGGTCGCGGTCGCCGAGGGCGCGGGCGTAGTCGGGGCCCTGGCCCTCGTCCTCGCCGCTGATGTCGTTGACCCCGGCGAGGTCGAAGTGGGGCAGCTCGGTGCGGGCGTTCTCCAGCGGCAGCAGGCCCAGGCGCCGTACCTCCTCCACCCACTGCTCGGCGCCGGAGAAGTACTCGTGGTTGCCGGTGACGAAGTACGTGCCGTGCCGGGCACTGAGCCCGGCCAGCGGCGCGGCGGCCGGGCCGAGGTCCTTGACGCTGCCGTCGACCAGGTCGCCGACGACGGCGATCAGGTCGGGCTGGGTGCCGTTGACGGTGTCGACGACCTTCTGGGCGAAGCCCCGGCCGAGGACCGGACCGAGGTGGATGTCGCTGACCACGGCGATCCGGAAGCCGTGCGCCGCGCGCGGCAGCTTGGCCAGCGGCACGGTGACCCGCTTCACGGCCGGCCCGTTCAGCACGCCGTACGTGCCGAACCCGACCGTGCCGACGGCCGCCGCGGCGGCGGCCCCCCCGACCACCCGGGAGACGAACAGGCGCCGGGAGGGCACGGCGAGGGGCGTGGCGGGCGCGGGCGCCGGCGCGGGTTCCCCGGGGCCCGCGGCCGGTGCCGTGCCCGCCGGTGCCGTGCCCGCCGGTGCCGTGCCCGCCGGTATCGGGGCGGCGGCCGGTTCCGGGGCGGCGGGTGCCCGGCGCTCCAGGTACCACCGCAGCAGCGGCCGCACCGCCTCTCCCGCCAGCAGCGCCAGCAGCAGGTAGACGGAGAGGGCCATCCACAGGAACCCGGGCCAGCCCAGCACCCGTTGCAGCCAGAACGGCGCGCCCGTGCGCTCGGCGACCAGCGCGCCGACGGCCAGCGCCCAGCCGCCCGCGACCAGCGCCGCGCCCGCCCGGCGCACGCCCGCGCCGCGGGCGGTGTCGCGGAACAGGCGCCGCCACACGTACCAGTTGGCCGTCACCAGGACGCCCAGTACCGCCAGCGCGACCAGCGCGAAGACGATCACCATGCCGTCGTACCCCCCTCTTCGTCGCCGAGGCGACGGCTATGACGTGCGGCGCAGTGCGCGCAGTCCACGCAACCCGATGACCCCGACGGCCGTCCCCAAGAGGAAGGAGACCACCGCGAGCAGCAGGTGGACCCAGAAGTACGCCGTGGGGTCGCCGTCCTCGAACGCGAGCCCGCTGCTGTCCTTGGCGAGGTTTTTGACGAAAGTGATCCAGATGATCCAGGACCACACCCCGAAGGCGAGCAGGAACCAGGAGACGGGACGGCTGAGCTTCATGGTTCCAGTATCGCCGGGGGCCCGCCGGTTCCGTGTCCGGGGTGGGGAGGCGGGTGTGACGGCCCGGCCCGCGGGCGGTACGTTCTCGACCGTGCCCGCACCCAAGAAGACCGCCCGGCGCTCCCTGTCGGCCGCGCCCGCCGTCCTGACCGCCGCCGTGTCCCTGGCGCTGGCCGCGCCCGCCGCGTACGCGGCCCCCCGCCCGGACGCCTCAGCGAGCCCCTCCGCCACGCCCCCGGCGTCGATGTCGACCGTCGGCGGCGCCCGGCTCGGGCAGGCGGGGACGCAGGTCAACCTGGCGAGCGGGGTGCCGGTGCTGCCCAAGGACATCACCGCCCGCTCGTGGATCGTCTCCGACGCCGAGTCCGGCGAGGTGCTGGCCGCGCACAACGCGCACTGGGAGCTGGCGCCCGCCAGCACCCTGAAGATGCTGTTCGCCGACACCCTGCTGCCGCGGTTCCCGAAGACCGCGAAGCACACGGTCGACCCGGCCGAGCTGGCGGACATCGGCTCCGGCTCCAGCCTGGTCGGGATCAAGGAGAAGGAGACGTACACCGTCCACGACCTGTGGCTCGGCGTCTTCCTGCGCTCGGGCAACGACGCCGTGCACGTGCTCTCCGCGATGAACGGCGGCGTGGCGAAGACGGTCGCGGACATGAACGACCACGCCGAGGAACTGCAGGCCCTCGACACGCACGTGGTCAGCCCCGACGGGTACGACGCCCCCGGCCAGGTCTCCTCCGCCTACGACCTGACCCTGTTCGCGCGCTCCGGGCTCCAGAAGGAGGACTTCCGCGAGTACTGCTCGACGGTCAGCGCGAAGTTCCCGGGGCGGACGACCAAGAACAAGAAGGGCAGGACGGTCCGCGAGGACTTCGAGATCCAGAACACCAACCGGCTGCTCACCGGCGACTACGACATGGAGCAGTACCAGGGCATCGCGGGCGTCAAGAACGGCAACACCACCAACGCGGGCGCCACCTTCACCGGGGTCGCCGAGCGCGCCGGGCGGGTGCTGCTGGTGACGGTGATGAACCCGGAGAAGAACGGGCACAACGAGGTCTACAAGGAGACCGCCGCGCTTTTCGACTGGGGTTTCGAGGCGGCCGGCAAGGTCGAGCCGGTCGGCGAGCTGGTGGCGCCGAAGGGCGCCGCGCCCACCGCCGCCCCCGCGGTCGGTGAGGGCGAGGCGGGCGGCAGCGGGAGCGCGGCACCGCGGAGCAGCCCGGTGGCCGCCGCCGCGGGCGGCTCCGGGGGCGCGGGGACGGCGCTGGGGATCGCGGCCGGGGCGCTGGTGCTGCTCGCGGGCGCCGCGTTCCTGGTCAACCGCCGGTGGCCGCTACCGGATCTGGTACGCCGCCGGACCCGCCCGTAGCACCGCCGCCGAGTTCGGTCTCCTTGCTGCCGGTCGCCGTCCAGGACGCGCAGAACAGGACCAGCTTCGAGGTGAAGTTGATCCACAGCAGCAGGGCGACCGGCACCCCGAACGCGCCGTACATGCTCTTCGCGGCCACGCCCTGCATATAGCCGCTGAGCAGCAGCTTGAGCAGTTCGAAACCGACCGCGCCGAGCAGCGCCGCCACCATCAGCCGGCGACGCTCCGGCTCGGCGCCGGGCAGCAGGGTCAGGACGTAGAGCAGGACCAGGAAGTCGGCGAGTACGGCGACGGCGATCGCGGCGATGTGCAGCAGCACCCCGCCGACGCCGCCCCCGTCCATGCCGAGGCGGCGGATGATCCAGCCGACCAGCGCGGAGGCGACGGTCGAGAGGGCGAGGGTGACGAGCAGCGCCCCGCCGAAGCCGATCAGGACGCCGCCGTCCTTGATCCGGTGCAGGACCGGGTTCTCGTCCTCGTCGGGCAGTTCCCACACGGCCCGCAGACAGCCCCGGACCTGCTCGATCCAGTTCATGCCGGTGAAGAGCAGCAGGGCCGCGGCGATGACCCCGACGGTGCCGGCGTTCTCCACCAGGCCGTCGATGTCCAGCTGGTCGGCGATGCCGGGGATCTGCTCGGCGATCTTGTCCTGGACCTGCTTCTGCTGCCGCTCGCTGAGCGTGGCGGCGGTGACGGCACCGGCCAGCGCGAGCAGCGGGAACAGCGCGACGAAACTGGTGAAGGTCATGGCGGCGGCGAGCCGCGCCCACTTCACCCGGTCCAGCCGCTCGTACGACCGCCAGGCGTGCGTGGCCATCAGCCTGGCCAGCCACGGGCCCACTACGGGAAGCTTCTTCAGCCAGTCCATGATCCGACCCTGCCCCCAGTTGGGAAAACAAGTGTCCTTGTGCCCCAGAAACGCAAGATCGTGGCCAGCGCCATGCCGACCCCGGCGCCGGACACCGTGTCCGCGCGCTGCGAGGTGAGACCAAGACCGTAGTGGCTGACGGCGAGACAGAGGAGCTGTACGGCGGCCCCGGCGAGGTTCACCGCGCAGAACAGGGCGTAGGGGCGCAGGCCGCGGACGCGGGTGTGGCGGTAGGTGCCCAGCGCGTTGCCGGCGTAGGCGACCGTGCAGCCGGCGGTGAAGGAGAGCGCCTTGGCGGTGAGCGGGCCGAGCCCGGCCGGGCCGCGCAGCAGGGTGAACAGGCCGAGGTCGGCGGCGTAGGCGAGCAGGCCGACGGAGGCGAAGCCGAGCAGTTCGCGCCGGCCGCCGGCCAGGGTCACCAATCGGCCACCGCCGCCGCGTACATCGCCGCCCAGACCAGGCCGATCAGGGCGAGCGCGCGGTCGCGCAGGACGACGTCCTCCGGTTCGCCGGCCGTGCCCCGGTCGGCGAAGACGGCGTAGCGCAGGACGGCGAGGACGAAGGCGACCACGGAGAGCTGGCGCCAGGGCAGCAGACCGGTGTGCGGGAGGCCGCCCTCCTCCAGCGCCCACAGGCAGTAGCCGAGGACGGCGACACCGGCCGCGAGCTGCCAGACGAAGCGGAGGTAGCCGGGGGTGTACTCGGTGAGCAGCGCACGGGTGGCGCCCGCCGTCCCGGCCATCTGCACCGCCTCGGAGTAGCGCTTGGCAGCGACCATGAACAGCGCCCCGAAGCCGGTGGTGATGAGGAACCAGCGGGAGAGCGGGATGCCGAGCGCGAGGCCCCCGATCACCGCGCGCATCAGGAAGCCGGTGGTGACGACGGCGAGATCGACGACGAGGACGTGCTTGAGGGTGAGGCAGTACGCCAGTTGCATGGCGAGGTAGGCGGTGAGCAGGGCGGCGACCGCCGGGGCGCGGAGCCAGAGCGCTGCGGCGGGCGCGAGGACGCCGAGGGCGGCGCCGGCGGCGTAGGCGACGGGGACGGGGACCTGGCCCGCCGCGACCGGGCGGCGGCGTTTGACGGGGTGGGCGCGGTCGGCTTCGGCGTCGCGGGCGTCGTTGACCAGGTAGACGGCGGCGGCGCAGGCCGTGAACAGGGCGAAGACCAGCGGGAGCCGGGTCAGGGCGGGGGCGGTGAACAGCTCGCCGGCGGCGGCCGGGGCGGCGACGACGAGGACGTTCTTGACCCACTGCTTGGGGCGGGCGGTGCGGACCAGGCCGGCCAGCAGGCCGCCGGCGCGGGGCGGCCGGGGCGCGGGACGCTGGGGGGCGTGCTGCCGCAGGACGGCGGTGTCAGCCACGGGCGGCGCCCCCTCGCATCCAGCCGGCGCCGAGCCGGGCGGTCAGGGCGCCCAGGGCCGCGCCGGCGGCCACGTCCGAGGGGTAGTGGACGCCGGCGACCAGCCGGGAGACGCACACCGCGGCGGCCACCGGCCAGGCCGCGCGGCTGCCGAGGGTGCCGAGGGAGACGGCGGCGGCCACCGCGGAGGCGGCGTGCGAGCTGGGGAAGGAGTGCCGCCCGGCGGTGCGTACGAGCGGTTCGACGTGCGCCGGGCGGGGGCGGCGCACGATCCGTTTCACGCCCATGCTGGTGAGGTGGGCGCCCGCGGTGAGCGCGGTGCCGCGCAGCCAGGCGCCGCGCCGGGCGCCGTCCACGGCGGCCCCGGCGAGGCCCGCCGCCAGCCACAGCGCCCCGTGCTCCCCCGCCCAGGACAGGGCGCGGGCGGCGCCGGCCACGCGCGGGTCACCGCCGCGGGCTCTGAGCGCCGAGACGATCCGGTGGTCCATGCCGTAGTGGTGGTCGTCCATGCGGACTCACTGTTCACGGCGACGGCGGCCGAAGTCCGGCAAAACTCCGGGACTATTGAGCGACATCCCATTAATCACCCATTTCGGGGACAAAGCGGAGATTTATTGAGTGACTTGGATTAAAGGGGCGATACGGTCGCCGCCATGTCTGCCGACACCGACACCGCTCCCGTCATCGAGTGGGGCTCCGTCACCGGGTGGGGCCGCACCGCCCCCACCACCGCCCGGCTGGTCCGCCCCCGCACGTACGAGGAGGCGGCGGTCGCCGTCCGCGCCTGCGGGGCCCGGGGCTCCATCGCGCGGGGCCTCGGCCGGGCCTACGGGGACGCGGCGCAGAACGCGGGCGGGGCCGTGCTCGACATGACCGGCCTGGACCGGGTGCACGCCATCGACGTCGAGGGCGGCACCGTGCTGTGCGACGCGGGCGTCTCGCTGCACCGGCTGATGGAGGTGCTGCTGCCGCTGGGCTGGTTCGTGCCGGTGACGCCCGGGACGCGGTACGTCACGGTCGGCGGGGCGATCGGTGCCGACATCCACGGCAAGAACCACCACGTCTCCGGCTCCTTCACCCGGCACGTGCTCTCCCTGGAGCTGCTCACCGCCGACGGCCGGGTGCGGACCGTCACGCCGGGCACGCCGCTGTTCGAGGCGACCGCGGGCGGGATGGGCCTGACCGGGGTGATCCTCACGGCGACGGTGCGGCTCCAGCCGGTCGAGACGTCGCTGATGTCGGTGGACACCGAGCGCGCCGCCGACCTCGACGACCTGCTGGCCCGGCTGACCGCCACCGACCACCGCTACCGCTACTCCGTCGCCTGGATCGACCTGCTGGCGCGCGGCGCGGCGACCGGGCGCGCGGTGCTCACCCGCGGCGACCACGCGCCCCTGGACGCGCTGCCGCGCCGCGCCCGCGCCCGGCGTGACCCGCTGGCCTTCCGCACCACCCGTCTCCCGGCCGCCCCCGCCTCCGTCCCCGAGGGCCTGCTGACCCGGACGACGGTCGGCCTCTTCAACGAGTTGTGGTTCCGCAAGGCCCCCCGCTCCCGCACCGGGCAGCTCCAGCGCATCCCGTCCTTCTTCCACCCCCTGGACGGCGTCCCGCACTGGAACCGGATCTACGGCCCCGGCGGCTTCGTCCAGTACCAGTTCGCCGTCGGCCACGGCCAGGAGGAGGCCCTGCGCGGCATCGTCGGCCGGATCTCCGCCCGCCGCTGCCCGTCCTTCCTGGCCGTCCTCAAACGGTTCGGGGACGCCGACCCGGGCTGGCTGTCCTTCCCGGTGCCCGGCTGGACCCTCGCCCTGGACATCCCGGCGAACCTGCCGGGGCTCGGCGCCTTCCTGGACGAGCTGGACGAGGAGGTCGCGGGGGCCGGCGGCCGGGTCTACCTCGCCAAGGACTCCCGGCTGCGGCCCGAGCTGCTCGCCGCGATGTACCCGCGGCTCGCCGACTTCCGCGCCCTGCGCGCGGAGCTGGACCCGGACGGGGTGTTCGTGTCCGACCTGTCCCGCCGGCTCGACCTCTAGGAGAACCCCCGTGAAGGACGCCTTCGGCCTCCCCCAGTCCCTCCTCGTCCTCGGCGGTACGTCCGAGATCGCCCTGGCCACCGCGCGGCGCCTGATCGCCCGCCGCACCCGTACCGTCTGGCTGGCCGGCCGCCCCTCCCCCGCGCTCGACGAGGCCGCCGAAGGGCTGCGGGCGCTCGGCGCGGACGTCCGCACCGTCGCCTTCGACGCCCTCGCCCCCGAGTCCCACGAGGCCGCCCTGGGCAAGGTCTTCGCGGAGGGCGACATCGACCTGGTGCTGCTCGCCTTCGGCATCCTCGGCGACCAGGCCCACGACGAGCAGGACCCGGTGAGCGCCGTGCGGGTCGCGCAGACCAATTACACCGGGGCGGTCTCGGCCGGCCTGGTCAGCGCCGCCGCGCTGCAGAACCAGGGGCACGGCTCGCTGGTCGTGCTCTCCTCGGTCGCCGGGGAACGGGCCCGCCGCGCCAACTTCATCTACGGCTCCAGCAAGGCCGGTCTGGACGCCTTCGCGCAGGGCCTCGGCGACGCGCTGTACGGCACCGGCGTGCACGTCATGGTCGTGCGCCCCGGGTTCGTACGGTCCAGGATGACCGCCGGCCTGGCGGAGGCGCCGCTGGCCACCACCCCCGAGGCCGTGGCGTCCGCCATCGAACTGGGGCTGCGCCGCCGCTCGGAGACGGTGTGGGTGCCGGGCGCGCTGCGGGCCGTGATGGCGGCGGTGCGCCACCTGCCCCGCCCGGTGTTCCGGCGGCTGCCGGGCTGAGCGCCGGGCGGTGGCCGCGATCCAGGGCCTGTCGTTCGGATCAGGTCGCGGGGGATCGGCTGTGCCTTCCTCGCGCCGGTGAGCGGGGCCTGGTGCGTGCGGATGCGAGGCGGAGGAGGGAGTCGACGCGGAGCGTCGGCGAGTGACGACAACGCGGCCAGTGCGCGTGCCAGGCCCCGCGTCCGCGGCGTGATCCGAACGACAGGCGCTAGCCGGTGGGCAGCGAGCCCCGCTCCGCGGGGCCGGCCTGGGGCGGGACCACCGTGGAGCCGAAGGGGAACTCGCGGAGCTTGCGCCAGACGCCGTCCGGCCCCTGCTCGTACAGGGCGAAGCCGGTGCAGGGCCAGTCGGCCTCGTAGCCGGACAGCTCGGTGAAGGCGCGGTCCATCGCCGCCTCCTCGATGCCGTGCGCCACCGTGACGTGCGGGTGGTACGGGAACTGGAGGTCGCGGGCGACCGGGCCGGAGGCGTCCCGGACCTGCTTCTGGAGCCAGGTGCAGGCCTCGGCGCCCTCCACCACCTGGACGTAGACCACCGGGGAGAGCGGGCGGAAGGTGCCGGTGCCGGAGAGCCGCATCGGGAAGGAGCGCCCGGCGGCGGCGACCTCCGCGAGGTGGGCCTCGATCGCGGGCAGCGCCGCGGCGTCGACCTCGGTCGGCGGCAGCAGGGTGACATGCGTGGGGATTCCGTGCGCCGCGGCGTCGCCGAAGCCCGCGCGCAGCTGCTGAAGCCGGCTGCCGTGAGGCTCCGGGACCGCGATCGACACGCCGATCGTTACGGTCCCCACGTCGTCTCCTGTCGTTCCGTCGGCGGAAGCGGCCGCCGCTGCGGCCGCCTGTCAATCGACTGTACGGCCACGGCCGGGCTCCGGGCAGGCGCAACGGTGGTGATGTGCGGCGCCCGGGGCACGGTCCGTGCTCCGCTCAGTGCTTGGCGGGCAGGAAGCCCACGCGGTCGTACGCCTGCGCGAGGGTCTCGGCGGCGACGGCGCGGGCCTTCTCCGCGCCCTTGGCCAGGACCGAGTCGAGCGTCTCGGGGTCGTCCAGGTACTGCTGGGTGCGCTCCCGGAACGGCGTCACGAAGTCGACCATGATCTCGGCGAGGTCCGTCTTCAGCGCACCGTAGCCCTTGCCCGCGTACTTCTCCTCCAGTTCGCCGATCCCGGTCCCGGTGAGGGTCGCGTAGATGGTGAGGAGGTTGCTGACGCCGGGCTTGTTCTCCGCGTCGTAGACGATGACCGTGTCGGTGTCGGTGACCGCGCTCTTGACCTTCTTGGCGGTGGTCCTCGGCTCGTCCAGCAGGTTGACCAGGCCCTTCGGCGTGGAGGCCGACTTGCTCATCTTGACCGTGGGGTCCTGGAGGTCGTAGATCTTCGCCGTCTCCTTGAGGATGTACGGCTTCGGGACGGTGAAGGTGTCGCCGTAGCGGCCGTTGAAGCGCTCGGCGAGGTCGCGGGTCAGCTCGATGTGCTGGCGCTGGTCCTCGCCGACCGGGACCTCGTGCGCCTGGTACAGGAGGATGTCGGCGACCTGGAGGACCGGGTAGGTGAACAGGCCGACGGAGGCGCGGTCGGCACCCTGTCTGGCGGACTTGTCCTTGAACTGGGTCATGCGGGAGGCCTCGCCGAAGCCGGTGAGGCAGTTCATGACCCAGGCGAGCTGGGCGTGCTCGGGGACGTGGCTCTGGACGAACAGGGTGCAGCGGTCCGGGTCGAGTCCGGCGGCGAGGAGCTGCGCGGCGGCCAGCCGGGTGTTGGCGCGCAGCTCCTTCGGGTCCTGCGGGACCGTGATCGCGTGCAGGTCGACGACCATGTAGAACGCGTCATGGGTCTCCTGCAGCGCCACCCACTGGCGGACGGCACCGAGGTAGTTGCCGAGGTGGAACGAACCTGCGGTGGGCTGGATCCCGGAGAGCACGCGGGGACGATCAGAGGCCATGCCTCTCATTGTCTCAGGTGTTTCTCATGGGTCGGGGTCAGGTGCACGACAGTCGCGTGGGGGGGCACGGGGGGCGCACAGCGCGGCGGCCCGGGGGCGCGCCGTGCGTCCGGTCGCCGTGGGAGCCGAGCCCGGCGCCCAGTGGCGGCCCGGCCTCGCCGGCGCACGGTCCGCCTCGGGCCCTGCCACGGCGACGCCGGCGTCGCACTGCGCGACGGCGGGCCGGCCCTCGGCGCCACCGGGCTCGCGGGTGTGGTCGACATCACGTGGCCGGAGGACCGTGTGCCGGCCGGCGCGACGGCCGGCACCTCGTCCGGCGGCGTGCTCACGTCCCCGGAGGGCTTCACCTCCACGGTGACCGTCGCCTCGGCGCGGGTCCGGCCTGGTTCGGCGACGTCGGCTCCAGCGGCCCCCGGCTGCGGGGACGGCGTGGTGCCGGACGCCGCCGGCCCGGTCGTGATGCGTCCCGCCTACGGGCGGTTCGCCTTCGGCCCGGACCCGGCGGACGGCTCCGCGTCGGCCGTGGGGAACGCCGCCCCGCGGGCGTGGCACACCTCCCGTAGGGGATCAGCCGAGGTCGATCTCCGGGTACAGCGGGAAGCCGGCCACCAGGTCCGTCGCCCGGCGGGAGATCTCGTCGGCGGTCTTCGCGTCCAGGACGTGGGACGCCTTGGAGGGGGCGCCGGACTTGGTGGTGCCGGGCTCGGCGGCCGTCAGGACGCGGTCGATGAGGCCGGCCACCTCGTCCATCTCGGCGGTGCCCAGGCCCCGGGTGGTCAGCGCCGGGGTGCCGACGCGGATACCGGAGGTGTACCAGGCACCGTTGGGGTCGGCGGGGATGGCGTTGCGGTTGGTGACGATGCCGGAGTCGAGGAGGGCGGCCTCGGCCTGGCGGCCGGTGAGGCCGTAGGAGGACGCCACGTCGATCAGGTTGAGGTGGTTGTCGGTGCCGCCGGTGACCAGGGTGGCGCCGCGCTTCATCAGGCCCTCGGCGAGCGTGCGGGCGTTGTCCACGATGCGCTGGGCGTAGTCCTGGAAGGCGGGCTGCCGGGCCTCGGCGAGGGCGACGGCCTTGGCGGCCATGACGTGCGGGAGCGGGCCGCCGAGGACCATCGGGCAGCCGCGGTCGACCTGGTCCTTGAGGGAGTCGTCGCACAGGACCATGCCGCCGCGCGGGCCGCGCAGCGACTTGTGGGTGGTGGTGGTGACGATCTGGGCGTGCGGGACCGGGTCGAAGTCGCCGGTGAGCACCTTGCCCGCGACCAGGCCCGCGAAGTGCGCCATGTCGACCATGAGCGTCGCGCCGACCTCGTCGGCGATCTCGCGCATGACCCGGAAGTTCACCAGGCGCGGGTAGGCGGAGTACCCGGCGACGATGATCAGCGGCTTGAACTCGCGGGCGGAGGCGCGCAGGGCCTCGTAGTCGATGAGGCCGGTGGCGGGGTCGGTGCCGTAGGAGCGCTGGTCGAACATCTTGCCGGAGATGTTCGGGCGGAAGCCGTGGGTGAGGTGGCCGCCGGCGTCCAGGGACATGCCGAGCATGCGCTGGTTGCCGAACGCCTGGCGCAGCTCGGCCCAGTCGGCGTCGCTGAGGTCGTTGATCTGGCGGACGCCGGTCTTCTCCAGGAAGGGGACCTCGACGCGGGCGCCGAGGACGGCCCAGAAGGCGACGAGGTTGGCGTCGATGCCGGAGTGCGGCTGGACGTAGGCGTGCCGGGCGCCGAAGAGTTCCCTGGCGTGCTCGGCGGCGAGGGACTCCACCGTGTCGACGTTGCGGCAGCCGGCGTAGAAGCGGCGGCCGACGGTGCCCTCGGCGTACTTGTCGCTGAACCAGTTGCCCATCGCCAGCAGCGTCGCCGGGGAGGCGTAGTTCTCGGACGCGATCAGCTTGAGCATCTCGCGCTGGTCGGCGACCTCCTGGCCGATGGCGTCGGCGACGCGCGGCTCGACGGCGCGGATCACGTCGAGGGCGGCGCGGTAGGCGGTGGACGCGGTGGACAGGGGCTGCTCGGCGGACATGGGCTACCTCCGGACGTGGGCGTTCGGCGTACACGGTTCGGCCCAGGCGCACGGCACATGTTCCCGTACGGGCCGCTTCCCGATGGTCGGTCCCATCCCAGCGCGCCAGTCACGGCCCGCAGCCAGGGTACCCAAGGTGCCGGGGCGGGGACGGACGGCGTCCATCATGCGGGCCCGCCCGCGCCCTCCCCCGGGGCCGGGAAGGGGCGGTCCGTCACAGGATCACGTGGGGCAGGAAGCGGGCGTACCCGTCCGTCACGAGGCCCGCGGACTCGCGGATGCCGAGGCCCGCCGACTCGTCCTCGACCACCCAGGCGCCGAGGACGACGTGGTTGCCGTCGAAGGCGGGGAGGGGGGCGAGCTGCTGGTAGCAGCAGGGTTCGTCGCGGGGGGCGGGGTCGTCGCCGGGCTCGTGGACCGTGACGCCCGCGCCCTCGCGGCCGAGGAGGGGCTTGGCGACCCAGCCGGTGGTGGTGGCCAGGTCGCGGGGGCCGTCGAGGTGGGCGGGGAGCAGGTTCGGGTGGTCCGGGTACAGCTCCCAGAGGACCGCCAGCAGCGCCTTGTTGCTGAGCAGCATCTTCCAGGCGGGCTCGATCCACAGGGTGGTGCCGGTGCCGCCGCCGTTGTCCAGGGTGGCCAGGACGTGGTCGGCGAAGCGGTCGGTGGTGAGCCACTCCCAGGGGTAGAGCTTGAAGCAGCTGCGGATGAAGCGCAGCCGGGTGTCGACGAAGCGGCCGGAGATGCGGTCCCAGCCGATGTCCTCCATGGCGATCGACGCGGTCTCCAGGCCGGCCTGCTCGGCGGTCTCCTTGAGGTAGGCGACGGTCATGAGGTCCTCGCCGAGTTCGTCGGCGGTGGAGTGCGCGAAGTACAGGGGGCTGCCGGGCGGGAGCAGCGCGGCCTGCTTCTTCCAGGCGTCGATCAGCCGCTCGTGCAGGGAGTTCCACTGGTCGGCGCCGGGGAAGCGCTCCTCCATCCAGAACCACTGCGGGGAGGCCGCCTCCACGAGGGAGGTCGGGGTGTCCGCGTTGTACTCCAGGAGTTTCGCCGGTCCGGTGCCGTCGTAGCGCAGGTCGAAGCGGGCGTAGACGGAGGGGAGTTCGGCGCGGCGGTGCCAGGCCTCCGTGACGGCGCGGACCACGCGCGGGTCGGTGATGCCGAGGTCGGCGAAGCGGCCGGCGGTGACGATGTGTCCGGCGGCGGCCAGGCACATGCGGTGGAGTTCCTCGACGGTCTCCTCCAGCGCCTCGATCTCCGGCAGGGAGAAGACGTAGTAGGCGCTCTCGTCCCAGTAGGGGCGCAGGGAGCCGTCGGGATGGCGGGTGAGGGGGTAGACGAGGCCCTGGTCCTCGACGGTCCGCTGCCAGCCGGGGCGGGGGGTCGTGGTGCGGCGTTCCACGGCCGGTCAGCCGCCGCCGCTGCCGGAGGAGCAGCCGAAGCCGCCGCGGTCGACGGCGTCGTCGTAGTCGAAGGTGCCGTAGTCGGCCCGGCCCCGCTTGGCGTCCGAGTCGTAGTACCAGTCGGCGCGCGCCGTGCCGGTGGACGACTTGCAGTTGCGGTCGGCGACGATCCTGTAGCCGTCGGCGGTGGTGTAGTCGTCGCGGTTGACGCAGCGCCGGTCGGGTTCCGAGCCGCACGAGGTCAGGGCCGCCGCGAGCACTCCCATGCCGCCGAGCACCACCGTGCTCGACCGCAGCCGTCGCCGCTTCTCCGCCATGTCCGTCTCCCCCTGTTCGTCCGTGTGCGGAACGGCAGTTGGCCGGTCGATCGGATGTCCGGCCGCCGTTCGGAGGTGGATGCTACGGCAGGACCCTGCACAGGGCATCCAGTGCCCCGGTCCACGCGTGGTCCGGTGGGGTGCCGTAGCCGACCACGACGGCGTCGACGGGGTCGGTGACCGCGTCGGGGTGGCGGAACAGGGAGAGGCCGTGGAGGGCGAGGTGCTGCCAGGTCGCGGCCTGGACGACGGACTGCTCGGTGCCGGGCGGCAGCAGCAGTACGGCGTGCAGTCCGGCGGCGATGCCGGTGGCGTGGACGCCCGGGGCGCGGGCGGCGAGGGCGGCGACCAGGGTGTCGCGGCGGCGGCGGTAGCGCAGCCGGGCGGCGCGGACGTGCCGGTCGTAGGCGCCGGAGGTGAGGAACTCGGCGAGGGTGAGCTGTTCCAGCACTGAGCAGGTGGCGAGGTGGTTCTTGGCCGCCAGCGCCTCCTCGACCAGCGGCGGCGGGAGCACGGCCCAGGCCAGGCGGAGGCCGGGGGCGAGGGCCTTGCTGGCGGTGCCGAGGTGGATCACGTGGTCGGGGCCGAGGGCCTGGAGGGCGCCGACCGGCTGGCGGTCGTAGCGGAACTCGCCGTCGTAGTCGTCCTCCAGGACCAGACCGCCGGTGCGGCGCGCCCACTCCACGACGGCCGCGCGCCGGTCGGGGCGCAGGGGCATGCCCAGGGGGAACTGGTGGGCGGGGGTGAGCAGGACGGCCCCGGCGCCCTCGGGGACGGCGCGGGGGTCGGTGCCCTGGTCGTCGAGGGGCAGCGGGACCGTGCGCAGGCCGGCGGCGGCCAGCAGGTCGCGGTGGATGTGCAGGCCGTAGGACTCCACGGCGACCGTGTGGACGCCGCGCGCCCGCAGCACCGTGCCGAGCAGGTCCAGCGCGTGCACGAAGCCGTTGCAGACGAGGACGCGGCCCGGGTCGGCGTGCACGCCCCGGGCCCGGGAGACGTAACCGGCGAGCGCGGCGCGCAGAGCGGCGTGGCCGCGCGGGTCGCCGTAGCCGAGGGCCTCGTCGGGGGCGGCGTGCAGGGCGCGGCGGGCGGCCCGCAGCCACTCGGTACGCGGGAAGGAGGCGAGGTCGGGGGTGCCGGGGCGCAGGTCGTAGGCGGGGCGGGCCGGGGTGCGGGCCGGGGGCGCGGGGGCGGCGGGCGGGGTGGTGACGGGGCGGTCGGCGACGCGGGTACCGGAACCCTGCCGGGCGGTCAGCCAGCCCTCGGCGACGAGGTCGGCGTAGGCGTCGGCGACGGTGTTGCGGGCGATGCCGAGGTCGGCGGCGAGGACGCGGGAGGACGGCAGGCGGGTGCCGGGGGCGAGGCGGCCGGTGCGGACGGCCGCGCGCAGTGCCTCGGTCAGGCCGCGGCGCAGACCCGGACCGGCCGGTTCCAGGTGCAGGTCGAGGCCAGGATTGGCCCGTGTTTCCGTCACGGAAGTGGACCATACCCGTGGGCTGCTTCGTCCCTAGGGTCGAGGCATGACACAGAACGAGACCACCGAGCCGTACGCCGCCGAGCAGCCGCCCCGCCTCCAGTGGGCCGAGCACGCCCCGGACGTGTACAAGGCGATGATCCGGCTCGACGCCGCCGCCCGGAAGGGCCTGGACGCCAAGCTGTACGAGCTGGTGAAGATCCGTGCCTCGCAGCTCAACCACTGCGCCCTCTGCCTCGACATGCACTCCAAGGACGCGCTCGCGGCGGGCGAGAGCGTGGAGCGGATCGTGCAGCTCAGCGCCTGGGAGGAGTCGAGGCACTTCTACACGGAGAAGGAGCTGGCGGCGATGGAGCTGACCGAGGCGGTCACCGTGCTCACGGACGGATTCGTGCCGGACGAGGTGTACGAGCGGGCCGCGAAGCACTTCCCCGACGAGGCGGAGCTGGCCCAGCTCATCGCCGCGATCACGGTGATCAACGCCTGGAACAGGTTCGGCGTGACCTGTCGGATGACGCCGGGGCACTACCGGCCGGGGCAGCACGGCTGACTCCCCGTCCGGGGTCGTACGGGGACCCGGCGTCCGGGTCGTACGGCACCTCGGCGTCGACGCCGACGGGCCTCCCTCCGGAAGTGACCGGGGGGAGGCCCGTCAGGGGTCCCGTAAGGGGTGTGCGGGGGTGGCTCAGATGAGGCCGAGACCGCGGACCGCCTCGCGCTCGTCCGCCAGCTCCTGGACGGAGGCGTCGATGCGGGTGCGGGAGAACTCGTTGATCTCCAGGCCCTGGACGATCTCGTACACGCCGTCCTTGGTGGTCACCGGGAAGGAGGAGATGAGGCCCTCGGGGACGCCGTAGGAGCCGTCCGACGGGATGCCCATGGAGACCCAGTCGCCCTCGGCGGTGCCGTTGACCCAGGTGTGGACGTGGTCGATGGCCGCGTTGGCGGCGGAGGCGGCGGAGGACGCGCCCCGGGCCTCGATGATCGCGGCGCCGCGCTTGGCGACGGTCGGGATGAAGTCGTCGGCCAGCCACTGCTCGTCGTTCACGACCTCGGCGGCGTTCTTGCCGGCGATGGTGGCGTGGAAGATGTCCGGGTACTGGGTGGCGGAGTGGTTGCCCCAGATGGTGAGCCGCTTGATGTCGGAGACCGACGAGCCCGTCTTCTTCGCGAGCTGGGTCAGCGCGCGGTTGTGGTCCAGGCGGGTCATCGCGGTGAACCGCTCGGCCGGTACGTCGGGCGCGGCGGCCTGCGCGATGAGCGCGTTGGTGTTGGCCGGGTTGCCGACGACGAGGACCTTGATGTCGTCCGCCGCGTGGTCGTTGATGGCCTTGCCCTGCGGCTTGAAGATGCCGCCGTTGGCCTCCAGGAGGTCACCGCGCTCCATGCCCTTGGTGCGCGGGCGGGCGCCGACGAGGAGGGCGACGTTGGCGCCGTCGAAGGCGACGTTCGGGTCGTCGGTGATGTCGATGCCCTGGAGCAGCGGGAACGCGCAGTCGTCCAGCTCCATCGCCGTGCCCTCGGCGGCCTTCAGCGCCGGGCTGATCTCCAGCAGGCGCAGCTTGACCGGCACGTCCGCGCCGAGCAGCTGGCCGGAGGCGATGCGGAAGAGGAGGGCGTAACCGATCTGGCCGGCCGCGCCGGTGACGGTGACGTTCACGGGAGTGCGGGTCATGGCGTTCTCCGTATGACAGCTGGCGGTGGGGCGGCGTCCCTGCCCCGCTACGTTTGATCGATCTCTCGGCGTCAAGAGATCGACCCAGCGGTCAGGCTATCGCGCATCCGGCATCCCGGACCTCCGGGTCCGTGTGGCCCGTCCCACAAGGCGCCGACCTGGCCGAACGCCGCGGCACGGGCGCGTGGTGGGCGCTGTCGCACGGGGGGGGCGGGTCCCGGGGCGGGGCGGCGGGCGGGGAGCGTCCGCGCACGGAAAAGGCGGCCGCCCGTCCGGGAGAGGGGGGACGGAGGCGACCGCCGTGAGGGACACCCGTTGCCGGACTCCCGTGGGGGTACTGTTCGCGTGCCCGGGTTCGCGGCGGTCATGCCTCTTGCGGCGGCACTTTTTCCGGCGCCCGCGGCACGCCCGCTTCCAGGGGCCTCGCGGGGGCGGTTCCGCGCCCGTCCCACGCGGCCCTTGCCGCCCGTGCCGTCGGCTGCCCGGTCACTCGGTGCAGCCCTGTTCGCCGGAGGCCAGCAGCACGCACGCCTTGGCGTCGGCCGGGGCCCCGACGGCCACCATCGGCGTGTACGCGATCGTGTCGCCGGCCACCGTGACCGACCCGGTCTGCTCGTCCCCGCCCGCGCTGATCGTGACCTCGTCGCCCTCTCCGGCCTGGGTGACGCGGCCCCAGGCGGTACCGCAGATCTTGCTGTACCGGACCTCGACGAGGGCGGTGCCGACGGTCGCCGTCCGCTCGGTGGTGACCAGGTCCCCGCCGCAGCCCATGGCCTCGGCGTCCTTCCCGGCGCACTGGTCGCCGCCGCACTTCACCCCGGCCGGGAGGGCCGGGCCGGTGGTCGCGGTGGGCGACGGGGACGGCCGGGTGCCCGCGGCCTTCTCGTCGTCGCCGCCGTCGAGCAGGAAGAACGCCCCGGCGGCCACGACCAGGACGCCGACCGCGCTCACGACGAACGTGGTCAGCCGCCGGCCGCCGCTCCCGGCCCTCCGGCCCGGCGCGCGGCCGTCCGGCGGCGGTCCGCCCCGCGGCCGGGCGACCGGGGCGGTCCCCGGCTCCCCGGCGACGCCCAGCGCGACGGTGGCGTCCCGCGCGGGGCGCGCGGGTCCGCCGGGACCGCCCGGTCCGCCGGGTCCGGGCACATGGGCGCCGTACGACGCGGCTCCGGCCGCCCGCGGACCGGCCGGCGCCGGGCCCCGGTAGCCGGCGATGTTCCATGAGTTGCCCCCGCCGGAGCCGTCGCCGCTGCGGCCGCCGGCCCGGTCCTGGCTGTCCGCGGGCGTCGGCTGGGCCGGCACCGGCGGCACCGTCGGTGCCACTCCGGCCGGACCGGCGACACCGGGCCGGAGGACGGCGCCCCCGGCCCCCCGGCCGGCCGCACCGCTCTTCTCGCCCCGCTTCTCCGCCCGGTGTTCGCCCCGCTTGTCGGCCCGGTGCTCGCCCCGGCTCTCGGTCCGGTTCTCCGCCCGGAGGCCCTTGCCGCTCCTGACCTCGGACTGCGGTGCTGTCAGGTCGCCCAGTGCCGCTCGCGCCTGGGAGATGCGGATGGCCTCCATGGTCATGTCGTGCCGCATCTCCGAGCGGCTCCACGCGCGCTCGGCCAGCTCCCACAGGGTGGTCAGATGCACCGGGTTGGTCCGCGTGACCTCGGCGAGTGCCACGATGGCGCCCTTGGGGGCGAGCAGCCGGCCGTTGAGGTACTTCTCCCAGGACGACTTGCTGTAACCCGTGGCGTCGGCCAGCGCCGCGATGCTCAGTTCACTGCGGTCGACGAGCCTGCGCAGCTGGCCGGCGAACTCCTTGATCTGCGGGTCCAGTTCGTCGGGCAAGGCCTTCCAACGAGGCATTGCTTCCCCTCTTCCCCCGGATGTCGTGCTGGTCGTCCCCCGTGCGGGTGCGCTCCGCCGAGTCCCGTTCTGGATACCCACAGGGATGCGCCCGGCAAGGGCTCGGTTTCCCGGGGCGAGGGCGCACAGAAGCAGAGCGGCAGCGAACATGCACCGTCGCACGCCCCTGGCTCGCGGTCCAGTCTCCCACCGGGACCCCCGTGGTCCGTCTCAGGGAGGCCCCGGTCTCGCCCCTGACAGGGCGCCCGCAGCTACTCGTTGCTCACGGTGAAGTGCAGCGTGTCCTTCAGGAACGGGATCTCCAGCCAGGGCTTGGGCTGGGCCATCATCGCCAGCAGCGCGATGGCTGTCCCGAGCACGGCGTAGGTGGCGATGTCCGTGAAGCGGGACCGTACGGCGAGCATGCCGACGTCCGGCAGGAACCAGCGCAGCACCGCGCCGCCCAGCAGCGCGAGGCCGATGAGCAGCGTCCCGGCGCGGAACGCGTCCAGCGCGGTCAGCAGCAGGCCGAGCCCGACCAGGCCGACGACGGTGAGCACCGGCCACTGCCGGGCGGGCGCCGGGGCGTCCCGGGGAGCCGCCCGTCCACCGCCCTCGGGGCGCGCGGTGTCCCGGGTGAACAGCGGGAACCGGCGGGTGACCCGGCGCGGCCGGCCCTGGGCGTCGGGGGCACTGACGGCGTCCCGGACGGTGATGCCGTCGGGGTCGTCGGCACCGCCCCGGTCCTCGGCACCGGCCCGGGTTTCGGCGTCGACGCCCGCGCCCCGCGTCACCTCGCGCCCGTCCTGCTCGTCCCGCACGTCCCGCGTGTCCCGTTCCTCGGCCGTGTCCGCGGCCTTCTCATCGGCCGGCACTGCGCTCCGCCGCCTCGACCACGTTGACGAGCAGCTGGGCCCGGGTCATCGGTCCGACGCCGCCGGGGTTCGGGGAGATCCAGGCGGCGACCTCGGCGACGTCCGGGTGGACATCGCCGACGATCTTGCCCTCGGCGTTGCGCGAGACGCCGACGTCGAGGACGGCCGCGCCCGGCTTGACGTCCTCGCCCCGGACCAGGTGCGGGGAGCCCGCCGCGGCGACGATGATGTCGGCGCGCTTGAGGTGGGCGGAGAGGTCGCGGGTGCCGGTGTGGCACTGGGTCACGGTCGCGTTCTCGCTGCGCCGGGTGAGCAGCAGCGGCATCGGCCGGCCGATGGTGACCCCCCGTCCGACGACCACCACCTCGGCGCCCTTGATCTCCACGCCGTGGCGGCGGAGCAGGGTGAGGATGCCGTTGGGGGTGCAGGGCAGCGGCGCCGGCTCGTTGAGGACGAGGCGGCCGAGGTTCATCGGGTGCAGGCCGTCCGCGTCCTTCTCCGGGTCCATCAGCTCCAGGATCCGGTTCTCGTCGATGCCCCGGGGCAGCGGCAGCTGGACGATGTAGCCGGTGCAGGCCGGGTCCTCGTTCAGCTCGCGGACGACCGCCTCGATCTCCTCCTGCGTCGCCGTGGCGGGCAGCTCGCGCTGGATGGAGGCGATGCCGACCTGCGCGCAGTCGCGGTGCTTGCCGGCGACGTACTTCTGGCTGCCGGGGTCTTCCCCGACGAGGATCGTGCCGAGGCCGGGCGTGACGCCCTTCTCCTTCAGGGCCGCCACGCGGGCGGTCAGTTCGGACTTGATCGCGGCTGCGGTGGCCTTGCCATCGAGAATCTGGGCGGTCATACCCCCATCCTCGCGGATGACCGGCCTCCTGTTCCAATCCGGCCACCCCGCCACCGCCGCCCGCACCGCACCGGACGGGTCCCGCCGTGTCCCGTATTGATCAAGGATGTTGCACTTGCACAACACCTGGCGAATACGCCCGGACAAGGCTGGACAAGCGAGAGCCCGGTCACGAACGATTGACGGGCACAGTGCCGCGGGGCAGTACCGGGGGGACGAACCGCTCACCAGACCTTCCTCCGCACCATGCCGCGCGTCGTCCCCGCACGCGACAGACGGAGGAAGAACCGCCATGAGTTTCGGCGATGCGAACAACCCCTACGGCTCCCCCAAGGACAGCGGGCAGCAGCCCGGTCAGGGATACCCGCAGCAGCAGTCCGGCCAGGGTGACTACGGCTACCCGCAGTACCAGCAGCAGCCCGGCCAGCCCGCCTACGGCTACCCGGCGGCCCCGCCGGTCCAGGGCGGTTACGGCGGCTACCCCGCCCCGCCCGCCGAGATGCCCGGCACGGTCAAGGCCGCGCGGATCATGCTGTTCGTACTCGGCGGCTTCCAGGTGCTCGGCGGCATCCTGATGATGGTGGCCAGCGCCTGGTTCGCCGACCAGTTCGAGGACGCCGTCTCCTCCGACCCGGCCTTCTCCGCCGAGGACGCGGACACCGCCGCCAGCGTCGGCGCGGGCGTCATGATCGTCCTCGGGGTGATCGTCCTGGCCTTCGCGGCCTGGGCGATCCTCACCGGCGTGAAGTTCGCCACCGGCCGCGGCGGCGTCCGCGTCTCCGCGATCGTCTACGCCTCGGTGGTCCTGCTGTTCAGCCTGGTCAGCCTCGTCGGCGCCAATGTCTTCGCGCTGGTCAGCGTGGTCCTCGGCATCCTGATCATCGTGTTCTGCGCCAACAAGAACGGCGGCCACTGGTTCAACCGCCCGCGGTACTGAGCACTTCCGGCCATTCACGTCCCGGGGCCGTGTCTCACCCTTTCGAGGGGAGCGCGGCCCCGACGCGTCCCCCTAGGCTTGCCGGTGCAGCCGTCAGGCACGGGGAGACGCACCTTGTACAGCATCATCGTGGTACCTCCGCCGACCACGGAGGACGGACCGGACCACCGCCCCCAGCTCCGGCTCGCCCCCGGTGAGCGGCTCGCCTTCGGGCGCTCGGTCCCCGCGGGCGGGCTGACCGTCCCGCACGAGGGGGTGTCCCGCCGGGCCGGTGAGATCACCGCCCACGGAGCCTTCTGGACCCTGAGCAACCTCTCCCGCCGGCAGACGTACGTGGTGGAGAACCCGGAAGGGGCGGGCGAGCACATCAAGGTGGCGCCGGGCCGGCTGGACGCGCCGGTGCCGTTCGAGTTCTCGCGGATCGTGCTGCCCGCGGCGGGCGAGCTGCTGCCGGTCGAGGTGTGGGCGCCGCGCCACGACTACCTCCGCACCGGGGACGGAGACGAGGGTGCGGACGGGGACGGCGCTGCGGGCCGCCGCGACGGCGAGCCGACCGCACCGGCCTTCTCCCTGGACCGCACCAAGCGCTACTTCGCGGTCCTGGCCGCCCTGTGCGAGCCCCGGCTGCGGGGCGCGCCGCACGCCCCGCTGCCCACCGTCGACCAGGTCGTCGAGCGGCTGCGCCCCGCCTGGCCGGCCGCGTCCCGTACGTCGGTGCAGTGGAACATCGACTACCTCGCCGTCAAGCTCCGCCTCAAGCCCGGCCCGGAGACGGCCGATCCCGGCCCCCGGCTGAACGGCAAGAAGGAGTCGCTGGTGTCGCTGGCGCTCCGCTTCGACCTGGTCCGCGAGGACGACCTGCTGGTCCTCGCGGAGCCGTCCCGGCGGGCGCTGCGGTGAACGAGCCGTACGCCGTGCCGGTGCCGCGCGGGTACCGGGTGGGCGACTGGGAGGTACGCGAACCGATCGCGACCGGCGCCTTCGGCAGCGTCTACGCCGCCCGCCGGGCCGGCGACGCGGGCGGCGCGTCCCCCGCGGGCGCCACGGACGGGGCGGACGCGCCGGCCTCCGTCGCCCTCAAGTTCCTGCCGACCGGCACGGGGACGCCCCGGTACCTCGCCCACCTGCGCGAACTGGCCGAGCGTGAAGTGCGGTTGCTGCGCCGGCTGCGCAGGCCCCGGCTGGTGCGCATGTACGAGACCCTCACCGTGGACGACCCCGGCGAGCCCCGCCTCGACGGCGCCACCGTCCTCGTACTGGAACGGGCCGCGGGCTCCCTGTCCGGCCTGCTCGCCGCCGACCCGCGGCCGGCGTCCGGTCCCGTCCTCCTCGCCCAGGTCTGCGAGGGCCTGGCCCAGCTGCACCGCGCCGGCTGGGTCCACGGCGACCTGAAACCGGGCAACGTACTGCTGATGGCGGACGGTTCGGCGCGCCTCGCCGACTTCAACATGGCCGCGGAGCTGGAGGGCACCCACGCCTACACGCCCGCCTTCTCCACCCCGGACTACACCCCGCCGGAGCTGCTCTGGTCCGAGATCGGCGAGCGGGGCCGGCAGACCCGCCCGTCCGCCGACGTCTGGGCCTTCGGCATCCTCGCCCACCTGGTGCTCGCCGGTTCCCTCCCGCTGCCCGGCGGCACCCCGGCCGCCCGCCGCGACGCCGCCGTCGCCTACGCCCGCGGCACCGACGAGCTGCGGCTGTCACCGGAACTGCCCGAGGAGTGGCGGGAGATCGTCCGCGCCTGTCTGACCCGGACGCACACCGGCCGGATCGGCACCGAGGCGCTGCTGCGCCGGGTCGCGCAGGTCACGGCCGCCCCGGTGGACGGCCGGCGGTTGTGGTGGCGGCCCGCCGCGTTCCTCCGCGCGCGCCGCGGCAAAGGACACCGGGTCCTCGCCGCCGCGGCCGCCACCGCCGCCGTCGCGGCACTGGCGTACGGCGTCGCCGGCCCCACCGGCGCGGGCCCGGACCGGCACGGCGGGGGCGGCCCCGGGGCGGGCGGCTCCTCCGCCGGCACCCCGGCCGTCGCCGCCGCCTCCTACGGCGCCGCCGAGCTGCGCACCGACCGGGGCGTTCCGCCGGCGTACCGGCTGCTGATCGTGGAGACCGCGCACGACTGCGCCGACGCGCACGTCACCCCGGCGCTGATCGCCGCGATGCTGAAGGTGGAGAGCGACTTCGACCCCGACCTGGCCGACCCCGCGCGGGACGAGTACGGCATCGCCCGCTGGACCCCGCGCGTGCTGCGCTGGTGGATGAACGAGGACGGCACCCCGGGCGAGACGGTACCCGAACCGCCGTTCCCGCCGGCCGAGTCCATCCCCGCGATGGGCCGCTACCTGTGCTGGATCGCGCCCCGCCTGGAGGACGGGTTGCCGGGCGACCGCCGCGTCCTGATCGCCGCCGCCTACCGGACGTCGTACCGGACGGTGAACGACGCGGCCGGTGTTCCCCCGCAGTACCGCGACTACGCCGACCGCGTCGCCCACTACCTCAAGGAATACACGCCCGCGGGCCGCACGTGACCCTGAGAGTTCTCAGGGACCCGCGCGGCCCGGCGCCACGGCTCAGTGGAAGAAGTGCCGCGTCCCGGTGAAGTACATGGTGACGCCGGCCTTCTTCGCGGCCTCGACCACCGATTCGTCCCGGACCGAGCCGCCCGGCTGGACGACCGCCTTCACGCCGGCCTCGGTGAGGATCTCCAGGCCGTCGGGGAAGGGGAAGAACGCGTCGGACGCGGCGTACGCCCCCCGCGCGCGCTCGGCGCCCGCCCGCTCCACGGCGAGCTTCGCGGAGTCGACGCGGTTGACCTGGCCCATGCCGACGCCGACCGAGGCGCCGTCCTTGGCGAGCAGGATGGCGTTGGACTTGACCGCCCGGCACGCCTTCCAGGCGAACGCCAGCTCGGCCAGCTCGTCCGCCGTCAGGGCCTCACCGGTGGCGAGGGTCCAGGTGGCCGGGTCGTCGCCCTCGGCCTGGAGGCGGTCGGTGACCTGGAGCAGCGCGCCGCCGTCGATCGGCTTGACCTCGACCGGGTGGGCCGGGGTGTCGGGGCAGCGCAGTACGCGGATGTTCTTCTTCTTGGTGAGGGCTTCGAGGGCGCCGTCCTCGTAGTCCGGCGCGACGATGACCTCGGTGAAGATCTCCGCGACCTGCTCGGCCATCTCCCTGGAGACCGGCCGGTTGACCGCGATCACGCCGCCGAACGCGGACAGCGGGTCACAGGCGTGCGCCTTGCGGTGCGCCTCGGCGACGTCCGCGCCGGTCGCGATGCCGCACGGGTTGGCGTGCTTGATGATCGCCACGCACGGCTCGGCGTGGTCGTACGCGGCACGGCGGGCGGCGTCCGTGTCCGTGTAGTTGTTGTACGACATCTCCTTGCCGTGCAGCTGCTCGGCCTCGGCGAGCCCGCCGGTGCCGGCGGTGTAGAGGGCGGCGGGCTGGTGCGGGTTCTCGCCGTAGCGCAGGGTGTGCGCGCGCTCCAGGCTGGTGGCGAGGAACTCCGGGAACGGCGAGTCGTCGGCCGGGGCGTAGGAGGAGGCGAACCAGGAGGAGACCGCGATGTCGTACTCGGCGGTGTGCCGGAACGCCTCGGCGGCCAGCCGCTTGCGGGCGGCGAGGTCGAAGCCGCCGTCCCGCACGGCGTCCAGGACGTCGGCGTACCGCCCGGGGCTGGTGACCACGGCGACCGAGGGGTGGTTCTTGGCGGCCGCGCGGACCATCGAGGGGCCGCCGATGTCGATCTGCTCGACGCACTCGTCGGGGGACGCCCCCGAGGCGACGGTCTCGCGGAACGGGTAGAGGTTGACCACGACCAGGTCGAACGGTGCCACCCCCAGCTCGTCGAGCTGCTGCCGGTGGCTCTCCAGGCGCAGGTCGGCGAGGATGCCGGCGTGCACCTTGGGGTGCAGGGTCTTGACCCGGCCGTCCAGGCACTCGGGGAAACCGGTGAGGTCCTCGACCTTGGTGACCGGGACGCCGGCGGCGGCGATCCGGCCGGCCGTCGACCCGGTGGAGACGAGTTCGACGCCCGCCTCGTGGAGCCCGCGGGCGAGCTCCTCAAGACCGGTCTTGTCGTAGACGCTGACCAGCGCGCGACGGATGGCCCGCTTGTTGCTCTCGGCGGTCACTGGATAACTACCTTTCGTCCCTCGATGCGATAGCCGTGGCGGGCGAGCCGGCCCACGACATCGACGAGCAGCCTTCGCTCGACTTCCTTGATGCGCTCGTGCAGAGCGGCACCCTCGTCCTCGTAGTCCTCGTCCCGGACCTCCACCACGCCCTGCGCGATGATCGGACCGGTGTCGACGCCGTCGTCGACGAAGTGGACGGTGCAGCCGGTGACCTTGGCGCCGTACGCGAGCGCGTCCCGCACGCCGTGCGCCCCCGGGAAACTGGGGAGGAGAGCGGGGTGGGTGTTGATGAACCGCCCCCCGAAGCGGGCCAGGAACTCCTTGCCCACGATCTTCATGAACCCGGCCGAGACCACGAGGTCCGGCTCGTACGCGGCGACCGCCCCGGCGAGCGCCGCGTCCCACTCCTCACGGGTGGCGAAGTCCTTGACCTTCCGCACGAAGGTCGGCACCCCGGCCCGCTCGGCGCGCGCCAGCCCCTCGATGCCCTCGCGGTCCGCGCCGACGGCCACGATCTCGGCGCCGTACGCCCCGGTCCCGGTGGCGGCGATCTCGTCGAGGAGCGCCTGGAGGTTGGTGCCGGAGCCGGAGACCAGCACGACGAGACGCGCGACGCGCTCCACGGTGGGGGCCTTTCTCGGGGAAGCGGGGTGGTGTCACAGGTGGTACGGACGGCTCGCACCACCGCGTTTGTGCGGTCGTACGAATGCTTCACGCCCCCGGATACGGGGAAGCCTACGAAGCAGCCGACCGGCAGCAACGATACCGGCACTCCGGACGGCCCCCTCGGGACGGGGGCGTGGCCGGAAGGTAGCGTGCGGAGGGAGGCGTGCCGGGAACGCTGTCCGCGTACCGCGCGTTCACCAGTCGTATCCGCCCGATCGCCACCGCCATGGGCCCACAGCCAAGGGGAAGACGCTCACTTGATGCCGGACCGCAGCCTGCGACTGCTCACGCTCCCCCAGCAGTCGGCGCAGGGAAGGGAGCACAGCGCCGCCGTACTGCTGCGAGAGCGCCCGTCCTCGCCGCCCGGCGCACCCGGCGGCCGCGGGACCGGCGACCGCGCCCCCGAGCAGGACGACAACCCCTTCGCCCCGCCGCCCGAGGGCACCCCGGACCGGCCGTGGCAGCCGCGCCGCCCGTCCGGCGGCGACGGTGACGGCGACGGCGGCCCGCGGGGTGAGGGCGGTGGCGGTCACCGGCCGTGGGGCGGGCAGTGGAGCGACCGGCAGCCCGGCCGTTCCCCCGGCGGCTTCGGCGAGCGCCCCGGCGGCCCCGGCCACGGCGGCGGTCCGGAGCAGCCCGCCGGCCCGGGCGGCCCGCGCTGGGACCCGACCGACCCGGCCCAGCGCCGCGCCCGGTATGCGCTGCTGAGCGGTATGTGGGCCCTGTTCTTCGCGCTGTTCAGCTGGGCGTACGTGGCGCTGCTGCTCGGTGCGCTGGCGCTGTACTGGGGCGTCAGCGCCCTGCGCGCCAAGCCCCGCGCCGCCGCCGACCCGGACACCCCGGCGCCCGAGCAGCCGCCCGGCGCCGGCCGCCCGCAGACCACCGCCGCCGTCAGCGGCCTGGTCACAGCGTCGCTGGGCATCCTGCTGGTCGCCGCGTCCTTCGCCGCGCAGCTCGTCTACAGCGACTACTACACCTGCCGCAGCGACGCGCTCACCCATGAGGCGCAGCAGTCGTGCAGCCGGCACCTGCCCGAGGAGCTGCGGAGCGTGCTCGGCACGGAGGGCTGACGGCGCCGTCAGGGTTTCCCGAGCGGACCGGCAGACGGGTCGGCAGGCGGGTCGTCGGCCGGGAGCAGGTCGTACGGGGTGGCGCCGGCGGTGGTCCGGCCGGTGTCCTCGCCGTGGCGGCCGGAGGGGCCTGCGGTGGTGTGCTCCCCCGTCCCGCGTCCGGTGACTCTCTCCCACCACGCCGGGGACGGGCGGGGCACGCGCGCCGCCCACCGGCGGACGCCCCCCGCCCGCGATGTCCCGGCCGCGCTCCCGCGTGCGCCTGCCCGTGCCCGCCAGGCCCGTCCGACCAGCGCCGTCGGGACGGCGACCGCCCAGACCCACACGAGGGCCGCGCCCCCGGCCTGCCACCACACCGGCCCGAACCGGGCGAGCGCCCCGGTGCCGAGCGGTCCGCCGGCCAGCGCGGCGAACAGCGCGACCAGCAGCGCGCACAGCAGCGCCGCCAGGGAGGCGGCGGCGACGGTCCGCCCGTTCGACCAGACCGGCGTACGCCCCCCGGCCACCGCCGGTTCCGTCCGCGGCGCCGGCGTGGTGGGCACCGGTGAGGCGACCGTGGGGACGGGGGCGCGGGCCGGTGCGGTGGCGGACCGGGCGGTGAAGCACCCCACCGTCGCACCGGCCGCCAGCGGCACCGCCGCCACCGCCCAGTGCAGCGGCGTCCCCGGCCCCGCGTCCGGCACCGCCGCGAGCAGCGGCAACGGCGGCAGCGGCGAGGCGGGCGCCGAGGCGAACGGGCCGACCAGATGGCCGGTGCCCAGCACGAACCCGGGGCCGAGGGAGTACGCCGCCGCCCACACCGCCGCGTTGGGCACCAGCGCCAGACAGAGCAGCAGGACCGAGACCTGCCCCGCCCAGCCGTCCGCCAGCCGCAGGAACGAATCCCCGGCCGCGCCGCCGTGGCCCGCCAGGGACACCGTCAGCAGCAGCGCCCCGCCGCCGACCAGCACCGCCGCGCCGGCGCCCGCGGCGCGCGCCGAGGCGCCCATGCGCGCGTCCGGCTCCACGATCAGCTCCCGCGGTGACCGGGGCAGCGCGCGCAGCGCCCGGCCCACCGGACCGCCCGGACGGCCGAACGCCGTCCACACCCCCGCGCCGGCCGCCGCCATGGTGACCAGCGGCACCCACAGCACCGCCGTCCAGGAGGACCGCAGGGTGCCGTCACCCGTGTACAGCACCACGGGCAGGGCGACGGCGAGATAGCCGAGGACCACGCCCGTCCAGGCGTTGCGCGCGGAGACCGGCGGCGGGCCGTCCGGCAGGTGACGGACGCCGTCCGGCAGGTCACGGACCCGGACACCGGCGCCCGGCCCCACGGTCACGCCGGTGCCGTCACCGGCGTCGGTGGCGTCCCGGGCGGCCCGGTGCAGCAGCCAGACCGGCAGCAGGGTGAGGAGCAGCGGCGTCACCCCCAGGGGGGCGGGGACGCCGGAGAGGGTGTCGGTGCGGACCAGTTCGGCGCCGTGGGCGAGCACCCACAGGGCGGTGGCGGTGTGCAGGGCGCCACCGGGACCGGTGTCAGGCGAGGGCGCGCTGATCCACAGCACCGTCACCAGGACGGCGAGCGCGCCGAGTCCGAGCCCGGCGGCGACCGCGCCGCCCAGCAGCCCGGCGGCGAGCCCCGGCGAACGGTCCCGCCAGCGTTCACGCACACGGGCGAGGAGCGGGGAGGGCGACGAGAACGACGACGGTCGGCGAGCGGTCGTGGGCATCACGCCGGTCATGCTCCCAACGACACGCGCTTTCCCGTCGTAACAGGCGAAGCACCGCTGTGTCGCTCAATATATGTTTATGTACTTTTTCGCACGGAGGGGCGCCCGGTGACGGAGAGTCCTGTCATTCCGCTTCCCCCTCCCAAGGCACGCCGGCGCCTGCGGGAGGCCGCCGCCCTGACCCAGGCTCAGCTGGCGACTCGGGTAGGTGTCAGCCGCGAGACGGTACGCGCGTGGGAGACCGGCCGTACGACGCCGCACGGCCGGAAGCGGGAGGCGTACGCGCGACTGCTGGCCAGGCTGGCCCAGGAGACCGGGGAGGCGACGGAGACGCCCACGACAGGAGGGACCGGGGCGACGGGTGGGACGGTGCCGGCCGCACCGCCGAACGTCGCGCCGCCCCCGGAGGGTGCCGTGCCGGAGGGTGCCGTGCCGGAGGGAAAGGGCGAGGAGGAGGGAAGTGTCGAGCCGGGATCGGGCTCGGCACCGGGATCGGCACCGGCACCGGCACCGGCACCGGCGGCCGAACCCGAGCAGGGGCCACCGCCCCTGACGCCCGCTCAGGCGTTCGACGCGTTGTACGCGTTCTGCGCCCCCGCCCTCGTCCGGCAGGCGTATCTGCTCACCGGACGGCGGGAACTGGCGCGGGAGTCGGTCGAGCGGGCCTTCCAGCTCGCCTGGGACCGCTGGCCCGAGGTGGCCCGCGACCGGGACCCGGCGGGCTGGATCAGGGCGGCGGCGTACGAGTACGCCCTCTCCCCCTGGCACCGGTTCCGGTTCCGCCACCGGCAGCCCGAACCGCCCGCCGCCGGCGCCGACGACCGCGTCCTGCTGGCCGCCCTGCTGAAACTCCCGCCCGCCCACCGCCGCACCCTCGTCCTCTACGACGGTGTCGGCCTGGGGCTGCCGGAGACGGCGGCGGAGACGGAGGCGACCACGCCGGCCGCGGCCAACCGGCTGCTCAGCGCCCGCGAGGCGGTCGCCGCCCGGCTGCCGCGGCTGGCGGACCCCGCCGAACTGCACCGGCGCCTCGCCGAGCTGGCGTCCACCGCGCGCCTGCGTGCCGCCGAGTCACCGGCGGTGCGGATCGGCAGCGAACGCCGGGCCAGGCTGCTGACCCGGGCCGCGATCGCGCTCACGGCCGCCCTGATCGGGACGACGACGCTGACGCTGTGGACCGCCCCGACCCGGTACGAGCCACCGGTGCCCGCGGGACAGGCGGTGCGGGGCGTGCCGGCCCGGATGGCGCAGGGCGCGCTGTCGGACGAGGAAGTCACCCTGCGGAACAAGCTGCGCGAGCAGCTCCAGGACGGGCCGGAGCGGCTGGTTCCGCAGGCCCGCTGACACGCACCGCGCCACGCACCGGACAGGCCCGAGGGCCCGCCTCCCCTGCTGGGGTGGCGGGCCCTCGGGTCACGCGGCGGTGGTTCAGCCGGCCAGGATCTCGCGGGCCAGCTTGGCCGTCTCGGTCGGGGTCTTGCCGACCTTGACGCCCGCGGCCTCCAGGGCCTCCTTCTTCGCCTGGGCGGTGCCGGACGAACCGGAGACGATGGCGCCGGCGTGGCCCATGGTCTTGCCCTCGGGCGCGGTGAAGCCCGCGACGTAGCCGACGACCGGCTTGGTCACGTTCTCCTTGATGAAGTCCGCGGCCCGCTCCTCGGCGTCGCCGCCGATCTCGCCGATCATGACGATCAGGTCGGTCTCGGGGTCGGCCTCGAACGCCTTGAGCGCGTCGATGTGCGTGGTGCCGATGATCGGGTCACCACCGATGCCGACGGCGGTGGAGAAGCCGATGTCACGCAGTTCGTACATCATCTGGTACGTCAGCGTGCCGGACTTCGAGACCAGGCCGATGCGGCCCGGCTTGGTGATGTCGCCCGGGATGATGCCGACGTTGGACTGACCCGGGGTGATGATGCCGGGGCAGTTCGGGCCGATGATCCGGGTCTTGTTGCCCTTCTTGCCGGCGTACGCCCAGAACGACGCCGAGTCGTGCACCGCGATGCCCTCGGTGATGACGACCGCGAGGGGGATCTCGGCGTCGATGGCCTCGACGACGGCGTCCTTGGTGAACTTCTCCGGCACGAAGATGACGGACACGTTCGCGCCGGTCTTCTCGATGGCCTCCTTGACGGTGCCGAAGACCGGTACCTCGGTGCCGTCGAAGTCCACGGACTGACCCGCCTTGCGCGGGTTCACGCCGCCCACGACGGTGGTGCCGTCGCCGAGCATGAGCTTGGTGTGCTTCATGCCGGTGGCGCCGGTCATGCCCTGGACGATGACCTTGCTGTCCTTGTTGAGCCAGATAGCCATGGTGTGTTGGTGTCCTCGTCCTGAGTGCTTACTTGGCGGCGGCGTGAGCCAGCTCGGCGGCCTTGTCGGCGGCGCCGTCCATGGTGTCGACGCGCTGCACCAGCGGGTGGGCGGCGTCGGTGAGGATCTTGCGGCCCAGCTCGGCGTTGTTGCCGTCGAGGCGGACGACCAGCGGCTTCTCGACCTTCTCGCCGCGGTCCTCCAGGAGCTTCAGCGCCTGGACGATGCCGTTGGCGACCTCGTCGCAGGCGGTGATGCCGCCGAAGACGTTGACGAAGACGGACTTGACGTCCGGGTCGCCGAGGATGATCTCCAGGCCGTTCGCCATGACCTGGGCGGAGGCACCGCCGCCGATGTCCAGGAAGTTGGCGGGCTTCACGTTGCCGTGCTTCTCGCCGGCGTACGCGACGACGTCCAGGGTGCTCATGACGAGACCCGCGCCGTTGCCGATGATGCCGACCTCGCCGTCGAGCTTGACGTAGTTGAGGTTCTTCTCCTTGGCGGCGGCCTCGAGCGGGTCGGCCGCGGCCTTGTCGTGGAGTTCCTCGAAGTCGGGGTGACGGAACTCGGCGTTGTCGTCGAGCGACACCTTGCCGTCCAGGGCGATGACGTCACCGGAGGCGACCTTCGCGAGGGGGTTGACCTCGACGAGGAGGGCGTCCTCCTTGATGAAGGTGTCCCACAGCTTGACGAGGACGTCCGCGACCTTGTCGGCGACCTCGGCCGGGAACTTCGCGGCCTCGACGATCTCGCGCGCCTTCTCCGGCGTCACACCGTCGATCGCGTCGATCGGGGTCTTGGCGACGGCCTCGGGGCGGGTCGCGGCGACCTCCTCGATCTCCATGCCGCCCTCGACGGAGGCGATGGAGAGGAAGGTGCGGTTGGCACGGTCGAGGAGGAAGGAGACGTAGTACTCCTCCAGGATCTCGGGGGCCGTCTCGGCGATCATCACCTTGTGGACCGTGTGGCCCTTGATGTCCATGCCGAGGATGTCCGTCGCGCGGGCGACGGCCTCGTCCGCCGAGGCGGCGAGCTTGACGCCACCGGCCTTGCCGCGGCCGCCGACCTTCACCTGGGCCTTGACGACGGACTTGCCACCGAGGCGCTCGGTGGCTGCGCGGGCCGCCTCAGGCGTGTCGATGACTTCACCGGCCAGCACCGGTACATCGTGCTTGGCGAAGAGGTCCCTCGCCTGGTACTCGAACAGGTCCACGCGCTTCCGTCCCTATCAGTGATCTCGCGGTTCGTTGTCTGCGTGGGCGTGCCGCGAGGGCAACGTGACGTCCGCCGTCTGTCAGTCACAAGGGAGGCGCACACGGTGTCCGAGCGCGCGGCATGTCCGTCTCGCAGGTTATCGCCGCTGGCGGACGGTCTCTAAATCTCACCTCACACCTGAGCGGTGATACCTGTCACATGATGCCGCCCTCACTGGCACGGGGTGCCGCAGGTGAGGGGAGGGGGCCGGACGGCGAGACGGACGGGAGGGTGAGGGTGGCGGGCTGTGGGGAGGCCTCACCGGGCTGGGGTGGGCCCGGTGAGGCCGGTGTGCGCCCCGGACGCCGGTCGGTGCCGGCTGGTGCGCCGGGGCGTGGCCGTCCCGTCCCCGCCCCTGGGGACGGGACGGCCTTCTCCGCGGACCCCGCTGCCGGACGAACGACGGATTTCGGCCGTTCCGGCACCGGAGACTCCGCGGCGTCGGGCACCCGCCCGTGCTGGGCGGGAGGTCAGGAGGGAAGGCGCGGCGCGGCGAACGGCCTTGCCGCGGACGCGGGGGCCACGGCACGGTCTCAGCGGCGCGTGGGTCTGCGCCGGAGGTGCGTGAGTCCACGCCGGAGGTGCGTGAGTCCACGCCGGAGGTGCGTGAGTCCACGCCGGAGGGGGAGGGGGCCCGCCAGGGGGGTGAGCCTCGTCCGTCGCCGGGCCTGCGGGGACCCCGGGCCTGCGGGAACCCTGGGCCTGCGGGACCCCCTGGGCTTACGGAGTCCCGAACTCCGGGACCCCGGGCCTGTGGGATTCCAGGGCCGTGGGGCTCCGTGCCAGGGAGAGTCCGGGCCTGTGGGACTCCGGACCTGGGGGGACGGGCGAACTCCCGGTCTCCGGGACCTCGGGACTACGCGGGCGGGACGAGTACGTCCCGGTACCGGTCGCGGATGTCGCTCGCGTCGGCGCGGACGACGGAGCCGGCCACGAGCACCTGCGGAATCCGGGTGCTGAGGGCGACGGCGGAGGCGTCGGCGTGCCGCGGCGTACCGTGATCGGCCGCGGCCGAGGCATCCAGCGTCCCGTCCGGGTCCCCGGCGGGCGCGTGCGGAACGGGCGCGGCTGTTCGTCCGCCGCCCGCAGCCGGACGCCTGATGTCGAGGTCGGACGTCCCCGAGTACGCCACCCCGTGCACGCCGACCGGCCCGACCGCCCCGGCCGCACCGCTCGGCGTACCGCCCCGCCCTCGGGCGACGGACGCGGCGGCCGGGCCCGGCGCCACGGCGGAGGGCGCGGCCCCTCCGTGCGGCGGTCCGACCGGGCCGTCCCCTTCGTCACCGCCCACCGGCGCGGGCAACGGCTGCGCGGGTACGGCGATCCCCACCGGCACCTCGACCCCACCCGGAAGCGCCGGGCCGGTCGGAAGCTCGGGCAGCCCGGGAAGCGTCGCCCCACCGAGCAGACCGGACAGGTCCGGCAGGTCCGGCAGGTCCGGCAGGTCCGGGAGGACGGGCAGGTCGGCGGGGAGGGGGAGAGCGGGGAGGGTGGGGTGCGCGGGCCGGGTGGGACGGTCGTCGTCGGGTGCGGGGGTGGGGAGAGCGGGCAGGGCGGGCAGATCCGGGAGGCTCGGCAGGTCAGCGAGGCTCGGCAGGCCGGAGGGTACGGGCGGACTCGCGACGCCGGGGAGACGCGACCGGGCAGGCTGCCCCGGCCTGGTCGGCGCCTGCGGTGTCGACGACGGTGAGGGCGCCGGCTGAGGGGGTGTCGACCGCGACGTCGGTGCCTGCGGTGCTCGCGGCGACGGCACGTCCGTCCGCTCCGCAGCGCCGCCCCCGGCCGTGTCTCCCCTCCCGGCCACCGCGCCGACAGCGTCGCTCACGTCGCCGAGGGCCTCCCCGCCGAGCAGGGCCAACGCCCCGCTTACCGGGCGCGCTTGTTCCGCCTCGCCCTCTGCCTCGCCCTGTGCCTCCGCCGACGCCCGCACCCCCGCGTCCGCGCCGCCCTCCGCAGCCTGCGCACGCTGCCCGAGGAACAGCCCGAGGACGAACACGACACCGACCAGCAGCGCCCCGAGAAGCACGTGCCGCCCCGTCACCGAGCGCGGCACGCGCCGAGCGGCATCAAGCAGTGCGGCCGGCCAGGACAAGGAGACGCCTCCCGTGCGACGGAACGAGGTGGGCGTCACGGGCGGCAACCGACGCGACGCGAGTACGGACGGGCGGAGATGGGGACGCCGGCCGCCGCACGTCGATCCTCGCACGGACAGACGGAGTTCGCGCAAGCCCTCTGTTACCGACAGGTAGTCACATGCCCGGCCACCCCATGGCCACCCGCCACCTCACGATCACCGGCAGCCCCACCACCACCGACCCCGCCCCACGGCACCGCCTGCGCCACCACTCCCGTCGCGCGCACCGCCTGCGCCACCACTCCCGTCGCGCGCACCGCCTGCGCCACCACTCCCGTCGCGCGCACCGCCTCCCGCGTCACACCGTGTCCGGTATCGGCAGCGGCCGCTTCTCGATCGCCGCCGCCATCACGTCCGGGAACAGATCCGGTGTACAGGCGAACGCCGGTGCGCCCAGTGCCGCGAGAGCCGCCGCGTGCTCCCGGTCGTAGGCGGGCGCACCTTCGTCGGACAGCGCCAGCAGCGTCACGAACTGCACGCCCGACGCCTTCATCGCCGCCACCCGCTTGAGCATCTCGTCCCGTATTCCCCCTTCGTAGAGGTCGCTGATCAGGACGACAACCGTCTCGCTGGGCCGGGTGATCTGCGACTGGCAGTACGCGAGCGCTCGGTTGATGTCCGTCCCGCCGCCGAGCTGGGTGCCGAAGAGCACGTCGACCGGGTCGTCGAGCTGGTCGGTGAGATCCACGACCGCCGTGTCGAAGACGACCAGCCGGGTGCTGATCGACCGCATGGACGCCAGCACCGCCCCGAACACGGACGCGTACACCACCGACGCTGCCATCGACCCGGACTGGTCGATGCAGAGGACGACCTCCTTCTTCACCGACCGGGACGCCCGTCCGTAACCGATCAGCCGCTCCGGCACGATCGTCCGGTACTCCGGCAGGTAGTGCTTGAGGTTGGCCGCGATCGTGCGGTTCCAGTCGATGTCGTGGTGCCGGGGACGGCTGACGCGGGCACTGCGGTCGAGGGCACCGGTGAGCGTGGCCCGGGTGCGGGTGGCGAGCCGCTTCTCCAGGTCCTCGACGACCTTGCGCACCACGGCCCGCGCGGTCTCCTTCGTCGTCTCGGGCATCGCCTTGTTGAGGGAGAGCAGCGTGCCGACCAGGTGCACGTCGGCCTCCACCGCTTCGAGCATCTCCGGCTCCAGCAGGAGCGTGGAGAGACCGAGCCGGTCGATCGCGTCGCGCTGCATGACCTGGACGACGGAGGAGGGGAAGTACGTGCGTATGTCCCCGAGCCAGCGCGCCACGGACGGTGCCGAGGCACCGAGCCCGGCCGAACGCTCCCGCCCCGCCCGTCCCGTCTGCGGCTTGTCCCCCTTCCCGTAGAGCGAGGACAACGCCGCGTCCATGCCGGCGTCGCGCCCGGTGAGCGTGTGACCGGTGCCGTCGGCCGCGTCGCCCCCGAGGACGAGCCGCCACCGCCGCAGGCGCTCCGCCCCCGGGTCGGCCTGCTCCGGTACCGCTCCTGTCCGCATCGGCTCGATCGTCATACCCGCACCCCCGCGAGGTCGTTGTCGTCGGTGTCCTGCCGTGTCCGGCCCCCGGTGCGGCTGCCGGCGGGTCCGGGCCGCCCGCTGGCCCCCTCCCGGGCCGGCAGGCCCAGCAGCAACCGCACGACCGGCTCGACGGCGTCGGCCCGTGCCGTGTCCGGCTCGGGCGCGAACCCGGGCAGGCCCGTGCCGCCGGCCGCCGTGCCGCCCCGCGCACCGGGGCCGCGCCGGACCAGTTCCCCGAGGGTGCGCCGCACCCCGGGCTCGTACGCCGAGAACGTGCGCCGCAGCAGCGGCAGGACGTCCGTGAACGCTTCCGCCGGTACGCCGGTCAGCCAGGCGTCGACCAGCCCCAGCAGCCGCTCGTCGTGGACCAGGAGCATGCCGCCCCCGGAACCGCCGCCGACGAACCCCTCGATCCAGGCGGCGGCGTCCGCCGGTGGTGTGCCCGGGGAGAGGGCCAGGCCCATGAGGCGGGCGGCCTCGTCCGCCGGCAGTTCCCCGTCGTCCAGCAGCAGCCGTACGGAACGTCCCCGGATGACGCCGGGCACGGTGCCCCGCACCGACAGCACCCGCAGTACCCGGCGCCAACGAGCCCGCAGGTCACCGGGGCCGGAGGCGGGGTCAGGGGCGGAGACGGACGCCGGGCCCGGGGCCGGGACCGAACCGGCGTCCGGCGCTGAACCCGAAGCCGATGCCGGGCCAGGGGCCGACGCCGGGGCGTGGGCCGCGTCGGCCGGGGCGTGGGCCGCGTCGGCGGGGGCGTCGGCCGCGTCGGCCAGCAGGCCCACCGCCCCGTTCACCGCGTCCACATGGCGCCGCATCTCCTCGGCGCCGTCCGCGTCCAGCGCGGCACAGGCGGGGGGCAGGCCGACGAACACCCGCTCGGCGAGACCCGCGGCGACCTCGGCGAGCGCCCCGGTGTCCGTGCCCCGTACATCGCCGTACCGCAGCGAACGGACCAGGGCCGGCAGGGCCTGCGCGAGGTGGCCCACGTCCGCGTCGAGCGCCGCCCGGTCGGCCAGGACCCGCATCACCACGGGGAGCGCGTCCGGCAGTTCGGCCAGCAGGCAGCGCTCAGCCAGGGCGGTGACCTCGGCCAGATGCTGTGCGGCGACGGCGTCCGCCTCGGCCTTCGCGGTCGCCGCGCCGAGCACCGTCGTCCCCCACACGCCGGCCTCGGCGACCCGGACCGACAGCTCCGGCTCCCAGCGCAGCCGCCATGTCTCCCGGAACGTGCCCGTACCCGTGCGCGACGCGGCCGGCTCCCCCCAGCCGATGCCGAGCAGCCGCAGCCGGTGCAGGAGCCTGCCGCGCTCGGCGTCGGTCTCCTTGCGCAGGTCGAGTTCCAGCTCCCGCTCCAGCGCCTCCGGCTTGAGCCGCAGCCGACGCTGTATCCGGGTCAGATCGCGTTGCAGCGGAACCGCCGGCGCCTCCTCGGGCACCTCCCCCAGCACGTCCCCGACGACCAGCCGGTCATGGACCAAGGCCAGCGGCACGTCGGAGCCCTCGCACATCACCGCGCGCACGGCGTCGGTGGTCTCGCTGAGGCCGGGCAGCGGACGCCCACGCATCACGGCGAGCGTCTCGGCCAGCCGTACCGCCTCGATGACATGGGCGGACGAGACGATCCGGTCCTCCTCCCGCAGCAGCCCCGCCACCTTGGTCAGCCATCGTTCGACCGGCCGGTCCGCCGCGCCGAACACATGCCCGTACCAGCCCGGCGAGTCGATGCCCGCGCCGTAGCCGCTGCTCCGGGACAGCCGGCGGTTGGTCCACGGCACCCAGGTCAGGTCCACCTTGATCTTGGGCAGGCCCTTGAGCAGCGCCCGGTCGGCGGCGACGGTGGACTTCCGGCGCAGCGCGGGCACGTGCCAGGCACCGCACACCACGGCCACGCCCTCGGGGAACTCCCGCTGCGCGGACCGGACCTGGAGCCGCATGTACGCCTCGCGGACGAGGTCCCGGCCGTGCTCGTCAGCCGCTCCCGGCTCCCCATGAGGCTCCGGCCCCTTCGCCCCCTCCGTGCCCTCGGTCTCCCGCAGCGCCCCCATCGCCTCTTCCAAGGCGCTGAACGGGGCGAGCGGGTCCTCCCCCGCGCCCCGGTGCTCGACGACGTCCTCCCACCAGCGCTCGGGGTCGTCGTACCCGGCCGCCCCGGCCAGCACGGCGAGCGGATCGGTCCGCACGGCCGGCCGGGTCCCGGCCGCCGACGGCATCGCACCGGGTTCCGCCTCCGCTTCCGGCTCCGGTTCTGCCTTCACTCCTGGTTCCGCCTTGGCTCCCGGTTCCGGTTCCGGGCCGGCTCCAGCGGGCCGCCCCGTCGTCTCCCCCTGCCCTCCGTCCGTACCGTGCTCCGCTTCCTCCTCGTGCTCCCGCAGGGCCAGCGTGTGGGCGGCCGGCAGGTCGAAGAAGCGGACCGGGACGCCGTGGTCCACGGCCCAGCGGAGGGCGACCCACTCCGGGGAGAACTCGGCGAACGGCCAGAACGCGGAGCGGCCGGGCTCGTCCACGGCGTGGGCGAGCAGGGCGACCGGCGGCCGCATGTCCTCGTGGGCGGCGAGCGGCACGAGGGCATCCGCCTCGGGCGGTCCTTCGATCAGCACCACCCGGGGCCGCGCCGCCGCCAGCGCCGCTTGGACCGCGCGGGCCGAGCCGGGCCCGTGGTGACGTACCCCCAGCAGCAGCGGTCCGCGCCCCGGCCCCGCCTTGCCGTCAGTGCCTGCCACGCCCTCCCCCTCCCGTCAGGGACCATGCCGTGTCGTCCTCGTCGCCGGGCCGGACCGCCGTGCCCGTCCTCCCGGAACCCGCCCGCGCCGCCGGTCCCCCCGTCCAGCGAGCCTCGTACGAGCCGTGTGCGTCGATGCCGGTCACGCGCTGACCTCCCGGCAGGCCCGGTAGAAGTCCTTCCAGCCGTCGCGCTCGCGGACGACCGTCTCCAGGTACTCCTGCCAGATCACGCGGTCGGCCGCCGGATCGCGGACGACGGCACCGAGGATCCCGGCCGCGACGTCACCGGACCGCAGTACGCCGTCGCCGAAGTGGGCGGCCAGCGCCAGCCCGCCCGTGACGACCGAGATGGCCTCGGCCGTCGACAGGGTGCCGCTGGGCGACTTCAGCTTCGTACGCCCGTCCGTGGTCACGCCGTCGCGCAGTTCGCGGAAGACGGTCACGACGCGGCGGATCTCGTCGATGCCGTCGGGAGCGGCCGGCAGGTCCAGGGAGCGGCCGATCTGGTCGACGCGCCGGGAGACGATGTCGACCTCGGCCTCGGCGCTCGCCGGCAGCGGCAGCACCACGGTGTTGAAGCGGCGGCGCAGGGCGCTGGACAGGTCGTTGACCCCGCGGTCACGGTCGTTGGCCGTGGCGATCAGGTTGAAGCCGCGGACGGCCTGCACCTCCTGGCCCAGCTCCGGTATCGGCAGTGTCTTCTCCGACAGGATGGTGATGAGCGTGTCCTGCACGTCGGCCGGGATACGGGTCAGCTCCTCGACCCGGGCGGTCATCCCCTCGGCCATCGCCCGCATGACCGGGCTCGGCACGAGGGCGTCCCGGCTCGGGCCGTGGGCGAGCAGCTGCGCGTAGTTCCAGCCGTAGCGGATCGCCTCCTCGGGCGTGCCGGCCGTGCCCTGCACGAGCAGCGTGGAGTCCCCGCTGACCGCGGCGGCCAGGTGCTCGGACACCCACGTCTTCGCGGTGCCGGGCACGCCGAGCAGGAGCAGGGCGCGGTCGGTGGCCAGCGTGGTGACGGCCACCTCGACGATGCGGCGCGGTCCCACGTATTTCGGCGTGATCACGGTGCCGTCGGGCAGGGTGCCGCCGAGCAGGTACGTCGCGACGGCCCACGGCGACAGCTTCCAGCGGGCCGGGCGCGGACGGTCGTCCTGCGCGGCGAGCGCGGCCAGTTCGTCGGCGAAGGCGTTCTCGGCGTGCGGGCGCAGGGCCTCCGGGCTCTCCTGCGCGTCCGCGGATGTCTGGGTGTCCGCTTCCGTGGGCACGGGCGCGGACCCGTTCTGGCTCGGGTCGACGGACGTCGGTTCTACGGACACAGGCATGGCTGAGTCCCCCTCCAGCTCGGCCGGTTCGGATCTGACACCAACCGTGCACCACACCACTGACAATCGCTCTGACCTGCACAAATACCCTCGCGGAGGGTGATTGTCAGTGGCGGGGCCTAGTTTCGGTGGCATGACTCAGCAGGGGGAGCGCTGGGCGGCCGACCAGGTGCTGGCACTGGCACCTGACGCCGCGTCACGCAAGGCGGGAAGCAAACTCGGCACGGCCGGTCCGTGGTCCGAGGCGGGATGTTCCGACGAGGGGACGGTGTGGGGGCTGTGCAAGGGCAGCGGCAGCAAGCCGTACCAGACGGTCGTCGATCTCGCGGGCGCGGAGGGGCCCGCGTACAAGTGCAGTTGTCCGAGCCGTAAGTTCCCGTGCAAGCACGCGCTCGGACTGCTGCTGCTGTGGACGGGCGGGGACGGAGCCGTGCCGCGGGCCGAGCCGCCGGAGTTCGCGGATCAGTGGCTCGCCACGCGGCGCGGACGCGCGGAGCGGAAGAAGCAGGAGGCGTCCTCCGGTTCCGGTTCCGCTTCCGCCGATCCGGAGGCCGCCCGGCGCCGCGCCGAGCGCCGGGCCGAGCGGATCTCCGCGGGCGCGACCGAGCTGGAGCAGCGCCTGGCGGACCTGCTGCGCGGTGGCCTGGCCGGCGCCGAGGCGTCCGGTCACGAGCTGTGGGAGGAGACGGCGGCCCGCATGGTCGACGCCCAGGCACCGGGGCTCGCCGCCCGTGCGCGGGAGTTGGGGTCGATCCCCTCGTCCGGGCCCGGCTGGCCGGTCCGGTTGCTGGAGGAGTGCGCCCTGCTCCACCTTCTCGACCAGGGCTGGCTGCGCCGCGAGCAGCTGCCGGACGCCCTGGCGGCGACGGTCCGCTCACGGACCGGTCTGCCGGCCTCACCCGAAGGCCCGGCCGTCCGTGATCAGTGGCTGGTCCTCGCCCAGTACGACACGGCGGACGCGCGCCTGACCACCCGCCGGATCTGGCTGTACGGCGCCGGGTCGGACCGCACCGCGCTGCTCCTCTCCTACGGCGCCGCCGGCCGCGCCCCGGAGTTGGCGCTGCCGGTGGGACTGGCCCTGGAGACCGAGGTGTCCCCTTATCCGGGAGCCGGCCAGTTCCGGTCGGCCCTGGGTGAGCGGTTCTCCCCGCCCGCCACGACGGAGACACGTCCGCCCGGGATGGACACGGCACGGGCGGCCGCCCGCTACGGCGAGGCACTCCGGGACGATCCCTGGCTGGATTCCGTCCCGGTGACCCTGGACCGGGTCATACCGGTCCAGGACGGCGACGGCTGGCAACTGGCCGACGCCGACGGCGACACCGCCCTCCCCCTCAGCGCCGTGGCCCGCAACCGGCCCGGCCTGTGGCGCCTGGTCGCGCTCTCGGGCGGGGCGCCCGTCACGGTCTTCGGCGAGTGCGGCCACCGGGGCTTCACCCCGCTGACGGCCTGGCCCGCCGAGCCGGGCGCGGCGGTGCCGCTGTGCTGACCCCCGTAGCCGGTCCCGTCACGAACGCTCCTGGCGTGACCGCCTCTCCGCCGATCATCCGTCCAACGACCGGTCGTTCCGGGGCTGTTCAAGACACGGCCGTCCGTCCCGCGAGCACCCGCCCCACGGCCGTCCGCCCCGCGACCACCCGCCCCACGGCCGTCCGCCCCGCGACCACCCGCCCCACGGCCGTCCGCCCCGCGACCACCCGCCCCACGGCCGTCCGCCCCGCGACCACCCGCTCCACGGCCACCCGGCTTACGGCACTCCCCCCACAAGGCCCGTTCGCAACCGCCCCCACCACCCCTCCCCCTCCGATGCACGCCCTTCCGCGGAAAGGACCCGCATGACCAGGCCACCGGCTCCCGTGTCCGCGCTCCCCGTCTGGGAGGAGCTCGTCATCGCGGCCCTGCTCGGCACGGAGCGTCGTACTCCTCCGGGCTGCGCGCCCGGCCCGGACGCCCCCACCCGGCTGCTGGACGCCGCGGCCCTGGAGACCGTACGCAGGCGCGCCTCCCTGCGTCCTGCGCGGTCGGCGAAGCGTCCGGCGCCGGCCCCCGCCGATCACCGCCCTCCGCTGCCGACGGCCGCCGCCCGCAGGCTCGCCCTGCTGCTCGCCGACCGGTCCGGCGTGGCGGGCGGCGGGCGGCGGGGGACGGCTCCGGACCTGATGGAGTTGCTGCCCCAGTGGCTGGCGGCGGCGAACGGCCACGGTTACGCGGCCCCTGCGGAGTCGCTGCCCGCCCTGCTGGACGCGGCCCGCGGCCGGACCGACCTGCGCCCTGCGGCCCTGACGTTCGCCGGTCCGCGCGCGCTGTGGCTGGCCCGGCTGAACCCGGACTGGCGGTTCGCGCTGCGCGCCGCACCCGGCGGTGACGGCGCGCTGCCCCGCCCCGAGGAGGCGGAGCGGGTCCGGCGGCTGTGGGACGAGGGCCTGTTCGCCGAGCGGGTCGCACTCCTGGCCTCACTGCGCGCTCGGCGTCCCGCCGACGCCCGTGAGCTGCTCGCCGGCACGTGGTCGGCGGAGCGGGCCGAGGACCGCCTGATGTTCCTCGACTCGCTCCGGACGGGCCTGGGTCCCGACGACGAGCCGTTCCTGGAGCAGGCGCTCGCCGACCGCAGCCGTAACGTACGAGCGACGGCGGCGGAGCTGCTGTCGGCGCTGCCGGGTTCCGCGCTCGCCGCGCGCATGGCGGCCAGGGCCCTGACCTGCGTGTCCGTCGACCGTTCGCGGGTCCCCGCGACCATCGTGGTGGAGGCGCCGCACGAGTGCGACGCGGGCATGGAGCGCGACGGCGTCGTCCCCAAGCCGCCGGCCGGGCGTGGCGAACGGTCGTGGTGGTTCGGGCAGTTGGTGGAGGCGACACCCCTGGCGACCTGGACCGGCCGGCTCGGCGCGCGTACGCCTCAGGAGATCGTCGCGCTTCCGGTGGCGGACGACTGGCAGAGCGAACTGCACGCGGCCTGGTGCCGGGCGGCGGTCCGGCAGCGGGACTCCGCGTGGGCGCGGGCGCTGCTCGGCTCGCCCACGGTGCCCGAGGCCGGCGGGCCGGGCGCGGTGTCGCTGGCCGAGCGGGCCAAGCTGCTCGGCGTGCTGGCGGCCGGTGAACGGGCCGAGTGGGTCGCCGGGTTCATCGCCACGCACGGTCTGTCGGAGGCGTTCCAGCTCCTCGGGGTCTGCGCGGTGCCGTGGGCCGCGCCGCTGGGTCGAGCGGTGGTCGACGCGCTCGACATCGCGCGGGACGCGGGGAACTACCCCTGGAGTTTCAGCGGGGTCATGGGTCTCGCCGAACGGTGCCTCGACCCGTCCGAGGCGGGCCGCTTCGACGGCCTGTCCGCGATGGCCGACGAGCCGGAGGACGCGTCGCCGGGGGCCGGCGGCTACTGGGCGGAGGCGTTCCAGCGCATGGTCACGACGTTGCGGCTGCGCGCGACGATGGCGGAGGAACTGGCCCCGGCCCCGGCCCCGCGCTGACCAGCCCCGGCCCCGCGCTGACCGGCCCCGGCCCCGCACCGACCGGGACCGACCCGGACCCCGCGCCGACCCGGAACCGACCCCGCCGCACCTCGACCGGTTCAGCCATCCCGACCGGTTCAGCCACTCCGGACCGGATCAGCCACCGCACCCGACGCGCCCCGCGCACCCGCGGCCCCGCGTCACGCTTCGGCGTGCTGCCGCGCGTTCTCCCGCACCCAGTCCACGATCGACGTCATGGTCGCGCCGGGCGTGAAGATCGCCGCCACGCCCTTCTCCTTCAGCGGCGGGATGTCGGCCTCCGGGATGATGCCGCCGCCGAAGACCAGGATGTCGTCCGCGTCCCGCTCCTTGAGGAGGTCGATCACGGCACCGAAGAGCGTGTTGTGGGCACCCGAGAGGATGGAGAGCCCGATCGCGTCGGCGTCCTCCTGGATGGCGGTGTCGACGATCTGCTCGGGAGTCTGGTGGAGCCCGGTGTAGATGACCTCCATACCGGCGTCCCGCAGCGCCCGCGCGATCACCTTGGCCCCTCGGTCATGGCCGTCGAGCCCCGGCTTGGCCACCACCACGCGGATCGGACCGGCTGCCACACCCATCACTGCCTCCATGAAGCAACTCAAGCGACTGAAGAGACTGAAGCGCTACACCCATTCGTAGCGGCGCCCGTACCGGTACCCATACCCGCGATCACCGGCAGGCGCCGCCAGGCCCTCACACCGAGCCGCCCGAAGAAGTGAACGAACGTTATCCCCAGCATCTCGCAACCGGCAGTTTCGCGGTGGACACCGAGGGGGAAATCACACAGCAGGACATGTTGGTCGCGCAGCGTTCCGGGTCACGGCGGACCGCGCGCACGGAAGAGCCGCACCACCCCGGCACGGCCACGCCGCGCCGACAGCCACAGGCCGCGAAAAGCCGCCGCGGACAGCGCGGGCACCCCCAGGGACGGGCACGGGCACACACCACGGGCGCACAGCGCCAGGTGCCGCATGCACGCCCCGGCACCAGCGGCACACCTAGCCGGCTACCACCCACAGCCACCACCCGCCGGCCCATGACTCAACGCAACCACTCCGGCACCCGACGAAGCCACCCCCGCCCCGCCGACCCTTACCCACCCCAGCCCCACCACCGCACACCGGTGTCACGGCTCTCCATCAGGGCACACGGGGAACAGAGGCGTTCTTCCGCGTGCCGACGGGAGGTCGGCCATGAAGGTCAACTGGGCAACGCAGCCCTTTCGTCCGCTCTGCCAGTGGCTCGCACCGGTGCTGCCGGTCAAGGTCGCGGGCGTCTCCCTGGGCCTGCTGAAGGCGACGGCCCTGGACATCGCCATCCTGGCGGGGCACGTCCTTCTCTATCCGTCCGGCATCGGCCAGGAACGCCGGGCGGCCCCGCTTCCGGCCCCCCTCCCCGCACCCGACCCGGCCGGCCCCCGGCTCACCCCCGAGGAACCCGCCCCGCGCCTGCCGGCCCAGGCCGGCCGGCGTCCCCCGGTCGTCCTGCTGCACGGTTTCATCGACAACCGGTCGGTCTTCGTCCTGCTCCGCCGCAGCCTGGCGCAGCACGGCAGGCAGCACGTCGAGTCACTCAATTACTCGCCGCTGACCTGCGACATCCGCACTGCGGCCGAGCTTCTGGGCCGACACCTGGAGGAGATCTGCGCGCGCACCGGCAAGGAGCGGGTGGACATCGTCGGCCACAGTCTGGGCGGGCTGATCGCGCGGTACTACGTCCAGTGTCTCGGCGGTGACCGGCGCGTCCGCATGCTCGTCACACTCGGCACCCCGCACACCGGCACCCGCGTGGCTCCGCTGGCCAACGCGCACCCCATCGTGCGCCAGATGCGCCCCGGCTCACCGGTGATCGAGGAGCTGTCCCGCCCGGCGTCCGACTGCCGCACCCGTTTCGTCAGCTTCTGGAGCGACTTCGACCCGCTGATGGTCCCGCTGGAGGCGGCCCGGCTGGACCACCCAGACCTCCTGACGCAGAACGTGCGGGTCAGCGGCATCGGCCATCTGGCCCTGCCGGTTCACCCCGCCGTGGCGACCGGCATCCGACAGGCCCTCGACGCCAGTCACATCGACGCACGGTCCGGAGCGGACCCCAACGATCCGGCCGGTTCCGCCGGGCCCTCCGGCCTCACCGTGGCCTGAGGCACCCCTGACGACCGACCGGCCCTCGCCCGACGGCCGGCCCACCCCCGTTCGACGGCCGGCCCATCCCGTCCGACAACCGACTGACAGCCGCCCCACAGCCGCCGGACAGACGTCCAGCGCCCGAAGAAACGTTTTCCAACCCGGCCAAAAGATCGAACATTTCTCGAACAAAAGGCCAAACTCGCGTCCACGGACCGCCGAATCACGGCCGATTGCCCGTTTCCTGCGCGCGTGAAACCTGAGGAAGATTGTCGCGCCCGCATACCGCCGGGTACAGTCGCCGCACTGCTCTGGCAGCCCCTGTTGTCGAGGCGAAAGAGAAGTTGGTGAACGACCGTCACCCGTCGGGGACCCCCACCGCCCCGGCCGCGGCTTCCGAAGCCGCCTCGGCGCACTACGCGTCGTACGGCACCCAGGAAGCCCAGTACGGCGACCTCACCACCTACGACGGCTACGACACCGCCGGTTTCGCGACCGCCTCCACCGCCACCTCCGTGGCCACCGAGACCCTCTCTTCCGCCGCCTTCGCTCCCGAGTCCTTCGCGGCGGACCCCCTCTTCGGCAGCCTCCCCGCCCAGGACACCGGCGCCTACGACACCACGTCGTACGCCGCCACCGATCCGTATGCCCCGGCCGGCGGATACGACACCACGGGCACGTACGACACCACCCAGTGGTCCGGCGCCCCTCAGTCGCCGGACACCGGCAGTCACCAGACCCTGAACTACGACTCCTACGCGGCCCAGCACCACGCCACGTACGACACCGGGGCCTACGACACCACCACCTGGGCGGACGCCTACCAGCCCCTGCCCACCGTGCCACCGCAGGCGGGCGGCCCCGAGTCGAGCGGCCAGTGGGACACCAGCGCCTGGCTCCAGCCCGACACCACCGACCAGCCGGACCAGCACGGACACGACGGCAACACCGGTCACGGCGGCCACCGCGGTCACGGCGGTGACAGCGAGCACCACGAACCCCGCGCCGACCTCCACGATCAGCAGGACCGGACCGGCGAGCAGCCCCAGCACCATCCCTGGGACTGGGGCACGCGGCCCTACGACTCGGGCGCGTTCGACGCGACCCAGTGGAACTCGGACGGCACCGCCCCGCAGGACGACGACACCCCCCGGCAGGACGACGGCCTGACCGCCACCGGCGAACTCCCGGCCGTCCCGACGCTTCTGGAGGGGCAGGAGGAGACCGCGCCGTCCCAGGACGTGACGCCGCCCCCCGCCTCCCGTGCCGCCGCGCGCGCCGCGTCCCGTGGGCGCCGACGTCCCCCCGCCAAGCGCTCCGCGCTGCTGACCATCGCCGTACCGTCGGCCTGTGTGATGGGCGTGGCCGGTATCGCCGCCGCCTCCGTCGACGGCCTGAGCGGCGACGACGGCGGGGAGACGACGGCCTCGGCGGCGGACACCGCCCCCCAGGTGGTGAAGCCGTCCACCGCCAACAACAAGCTCGACACCCAGCTCGCCAGCCTCTCCGCCGGCGCCGACGACTTCGCCGACCGGGCCAGCCGGACGCAGGAACGCATCGACCTCAGGGCCGAGCAGGAGGCCGAGAGGAGGCGCGCGGCGGAGGAGGCGGCGCGCAAGGAACGGCTCCGCCCCAAGTTCGCGCTGCCGGTCGACCAGCACGGGCTGAGCGCCTATTACGGCCAGTCCGGCATCAACTGGATGTCCGTCCACTCCGGCATCGACTTCCCCGTCTCGTACGGCACGACGGTGCGAGCCGTGACCGACGGCACGGTCCGCACGCAGCTGAACAGCGCGTACGGCAACATGCTGATCCTCACGGCGAAGGACGGCACGGAGACGTGGTACTGCCACCTCTCCAGTTACCAGGTGCCCTCCGGTACGACCGTCAAAGCCGGTGACCCGATCGCGTATTCCGGCAACACGGGCAACTCCACCGGTCCGCACCTGCACTTCGAGGTGCGCCCCTCCGGCGGCGCCGCGATCGACCCGCTGGCGTGGCTGCGCAGCCACGGCCTCGACCCGACGTAACTCCCCCACTCCCCCAGCAGCCGAACGAATCCGAGGCCGAAGGAGCCCTGAGGCCCCGGGGAGCCGTCCCCGCGAACGGCCGACGGCTCCCCGGGGAGCCCGTCAGAGCTTCTCCACCGGCGCATACCGCAGCAGCAGCCGCTTCGGCTTGGCGTCACCGAAGTCGATCGTCGCCTCGGCGTTGGCTCCCGTGCCCTTCACGCCGACCACCGTGCCGAGCCCGAACTGGTCATGGGTGACCCGGTCACCGACGGCCAGCGACACGGTCGGCTTCTCACCGGCGCGGCTGGTGGCGAAGCCCGACCCGCCGGCCGCCGACGAACGGGACCGCGACGACGACAGCGAGGCCGCCACCCCCGAGACCGGACCCGCGGCCGAAGCGGACGCGCTCGCTCCGGTCCGCTTCCACGCCACATGAGCGGCGGGGATCTCCTCCAGGAACCGGGAGGGCGGGTTGTACGACGGCTGCCCCCAGGCGCTGCGCATGGTCGAGCGGGTCAGGTAGAGCCGCTCCCGCGCGCGCGTGATGCCGACGTACGCCAGGCGCCGCTCCTCCTCCAGCTCCTTGGTCTGGCCGAGGGCGCGCATGTGCGGGAAGACGCCGTCCTCCATGCCGGTCAGGAAGACGACCGGGAACTCCAGGCCCTTGGCGGTGTGCAGCGTCATCAGGGTGACGACACCGTCGCCGTCCTCCTCGTCCGGGATCTGGTCGGAGTCGGCGACCAGCGCCACCCGCTCCAGGAAGGCGGCGAGCCCGCCGGAGGACTCGCCCTCGCCCGCTTCCTGCTCGAACTCCAGGGCGACCGCCGCGAGTTCCTGGAGGTTCTCGATGCGGGTCTCGTCCTGCGGGTCGGTGGAGGCCTGCAACTCCGCGAGGTAACCGGTGCGTTCGAGTATCGCCTCCAGCACGGTGGCCGGTCCGGCGCCGGACTCGACGACCGTACGGAGGTCCTCCATGAGCGTGTTGAAGCGCTTGACGGCGTTGGCGGAGCGCGCGGCCATGCCGTACGCCTCGTCCACGCGCCGCAGCGCCTGCGGGAAGCTGATCTTCTCCCGCTGCGCGAGGGCGTCGATCATCGCCTCGGCACGGTCGCCGATCCCTCGCTTGGGCACGTTGAGGATGCGGCGCAGCGGTACCGAGTCCTCGGGGTTGGCGAGGACGCGCAGGTAGGCCAGGACGTCCCGGACCTCCTTGCGTTCGTAGAAGCGGACGCCGCCGACGACCTTGTAGGGCAGGCCGGTGCGGATGAAGACCTCTTCGAAGACACGGGACTGGGCGTTGGTGCGGTAGAAGACGGCGACGTCGCCGGCCTTGGCGTCGCCCGCGTCCGTGAGCCGGTCGATCTCGTCGGCGACGAACTGCGCCTCGTCGTGCTCGGTGTCGGCGACGTACCCGGTGATCTGCGCGCCGGCGCCCGCGTTGGTCCACAGGTTCTTCGGCCGGCGCGACTCGTTGCGCTCGATGACCGCGTTGGCGGCGCTCAGGATGGTCTGCGTGGAGCGGTAGTTCTGCTCCAGCAGGATCGTGACCGCGTCCGGGTAGTCCTCCTCGAACTGGAGGATGTTGCGGATGGTCGCGCCGCGGAAGGCGTAGATCGACTGGTCGGCGTCGCCCACGACGCACAGCTCGGCGGGCGGCACCTCGGCCTCGGGCGGCACGTCGACGGGGTGTTCGGAGGCGGTGCCGACCAACTCGCGCACCAGGGCGTACTGGGCGTGGTTGGTGTCCTGGTACTCGTCGACCAGGACGTGCCGGAAACGGCGGCGGTAGTGCTCGGCGACGTCCGGGAAGGCGCGGAGCAGGTGGACCGTGGTCATGATCAGGTCGTCGAAGTCGAGGGCGTTGGCCTCGCGCAGCCGCGCCTGGTAGAGCGCGTACGCCTGGGCGAGGGTCTTCTCGAAGCCGTCGGCGGCCTGGGCCGCGAAGTCCTCCTCGTCGATCAGCTCGTTCTTCAGATTGCTGATCTTGGCGCTGAACGCCTTGGGCGGGAACCGCTTGGGGTCGAGGTCGAGGTCCCTGCAGACCAGCGCCATCAGCCGCTTGGAGTCGGCGGCGTCGTAGATCGAGAACGACGAGGTGAAGCCGAGCTTCTTCGACTCCCGGCGCAGGATGCGGACGCACGCGCTGTGGAAGGTCATCACCCACATCGCGCCCGCGCGCGGGCCGACGAGCTGCTCGACGCGCTCCTTCATCTCGCCCGCGGCCTTGTTGGTGAAGGTGATCGCGAGGATCTGGCCGGGGTGGGCGCCGCGCTGGGCGAGCAGGTAGGCGATGCGGTGCGTGAGGACGCGGGTCTTGCCGGAGCCGGCGCCGGCCACGATGAGCAGCGGGGAGCCGGCGTGGACGACCGCGGCGCGCTGGTTCTCGTTCAGCCCCTCCAGGAGGGCGGCGGGGTCCAGGACCGGGCGTGGGGCACCGTCCCGGTAGTACGCGTCCCGGTCCGGCGGCGCGTCGAACTTCCCGGCGAACAGATCGTCCGGGATCGGCTCCGGTACGTGCTCGTCCTCGGGTGGGGGCAGAGGCTCCTCCTCATGGCCGCGGGGGGCCTGGAGGCTCGCCAGGAAGCTGTCGTCAAAGAGGCTGCTCATCGCTCTACGAGTCTAGGGCGCCCCACCGACAACCGGACGCCCTGTGGAAAACCCGCCGGCGACCGGACCGCCGGACACGCTGCCGTCACCTCGCATCACGCACCGTGAGACTCCTGCCCCAGGTCACGAAAATGTATCGGGCATATCACCCTTCAACCTTCACAGGCAGCACACGAGTTGGCTACGGTGCGGGCGGGCCGCACGACCCCCACCGGCGAACCGTCGCCGGGCCGCGCGGCCTCCGCCGAATCCGGCGTGCCCGCTCGGCACCCGGAACCGGGGACCCACCGTGACATGGGGTGAATCGGTTCACAGCCCGGCCCCGGGCCGGACCGTAGGGCAGCCTTCCGTACCACCACCGCCCGAACCCGACAGCTAACCCGGTAGGCGGAGCACGGAAGGAGTCGCCTCCCTTGGCGTCGCACCGCAAGTCCCGTCCCGCCGGATCACGCGTGGCGGGCATACGGACCCCCGCCCTCGCCACGGCCGCGCTCACCTCGGTGGCCCTGCTGTCCCAGACGGCCACCGCCGCTCCCGCCGACGACCGGCCGAGCCTCGAAGAGGTCCAGCGGAAGGTCGACGACCTCTACCGCCAGGCCGGGGCGGCCACCGAGAAGTACAACGCGGCCAAGGAGAAGACCGCGAAGCAGCGCGAGCAGGTCGACGGCCTCCTCGACTCCCTCGCCGCGCGCACCCAGGAACTCAACGACGCGCGCGAGGAGCTGGGTTCCTTCGCCGCCGCCCAGTACCGCACCGGCACGTCCGTCTCCGACACCGCGACCCTCCTGCTCGCGGACTCGCCGCAGGACTACTTCGACCAGAACCAGCTGATGGACCGGCTCACCGGCCGCCAGAAGCAGCTGGTCGACGACTACGCCACCCAGCAGGCCGAGACGATGGAGAAGCGCCGGGAGGCCACCGAGAGCCTGCGGACGCTGACCGACGCGCAGACCGACCTGAAGACGGCCAAGGCCACCGTCCGGACGAAACTGTCCTCCGCGCGCCGGCTCCTTGCCGACCTGACCGCCGAGGAGCAGGCACGGCTCGCGGCGATCGAGAAGAAGAAGCAGGAGGAGGCGGCCCGCAAGGCCGAGGAACTGGCCCGGCAGCAGGCCGCGGAGCAGAGACGGCAGGAGGAGGCCGCGGCGGCCGCACAGGAGGCCGCGTCCGGCACCACCTCCTCGTCCGCCTCGTCCTCGTCCGGTTCCCCCGACCCCGGGTACGCCACCGCGGCGGAGAAGGCACTGGCCTTCGCCCGCGCCCAGATCGGCAAACCGTACGTCTGGGGCGCCACCGGCCCCGGCTCCTACGACTGCTCCGGCCTCACCCAGGCCGCCTGGAAGGACGCGGGCGTCGACCTGCCCCGCACCACCTACGACCAGGTCAACGCCGGCACGACGGTCTCGATCTCCGCCGCACGCCCCGGTGACCTGGTCTTCTTCTACGACGACATCTCGCACGTCGGGATCTACATCGGCGACGGCATGATGATCCACGCCCCGAAACCGGGCGCGTACGTCCGTGAGGAGTCCGTCTACTACGACGGGGAGTCGTCGATCCACAGCGTGGTGCGCCCGGCCTGAGCGGCTCCGCTCTCTAGCATCGGCGCCATGTCATCCGGGACCTCCGCTCTGCGCGCCTGGTGGGCGGGGCGTCCGCCGGCGGCCGGAGCCGCCGTCATGGCGACCGGCATCGTCTCCGTCGGCCTGCACCTGGCCGGCCACGAGACCCTGTCCGGGATCTCCCTGGTACTGGGCTGCGCCGCCTGGCTGGGCCTGGCGCTGAACTTCACCGTCCTGCTGCTGCGCGAGCGACCGACGTGGGTGGCCCGGGCGGCGACACCGGGCGCGCTCACCGCGATCGCCGCGACGACCGTGCTAGGCACCCGCTTCGCCCTGCTCGGCGGGCAGTTCCTGGCAGCCGCGCTGCTCGCCCTGGCGACGGCGCTGTGGCCGGGGCTGATCGTCCTGGTGGTCCGGCACTGGGGGCGGTCCATGCCCGGCGCGGTGTTCCTGGGCTGTGTGGCGACACAGGGGCTCGCCGTGCTCGGCGCCACGCTGGCCGCCACCACCTCGACGCCCTGGCTCGCGCACGCGGCGCTGGTGCCGTTCTGGCTCGGCCTGGTGCTCTACGCCGCCGCCCTCCTCCGCTTCGACTGGCGGCAGGTCACCCAGGGGCCGGGGGACCACTGGGTGGCGGGTGGCGCGCTCGCCATCTCGGCGCTGGCCGGCTCCAAACTGCTCGCCGCCGACGGCACCGGCATGTACCTGTGGAACCAGGACGACGGCGACGTCCTGCGCACCGCGACCGTCGCCCTGCTCGTCCTGGACCTGGCCTGGTACGCCGTCCTGCTCGTCGCCGAAGTGCTCCGGCCGCGGCTCCGCTACGACGTACGCCGCTGGTCGACGGTGTTCCCGCTCGGCATGACGGCGGCGGCGACGCTGTCCGTCGCCGCCGCCGTCGAGGTGCCGTGGCTGGACGGGCCCGGTCAGGCCCTGCTGTGGATCGCGGTGGCCGCCTGGCTGGCGGTGGCCGCCGGAGCGGTCCGCTCCGCCCACGGCGCGCTCCGGCCGGCGGCGCCGCGGTGACTCAGGTCCACAGCACCGCGATGAAGACGTTGACCATCGTGAGCAGCCCGACCAGGCCGAACAGCTGCTTCTCCACCTTTTCGTCGTCGCGCTTCACATAGACCAGGCCGAGGATCACGATCAGCACGGCCAGCTTCACGCCGATCTTGACGTTGTTGACGGAGTGGTCGTCGGCCTGGTTCAGCCCGACCAGGATCACCCCCGTGACCAGCATGGTCAGCGCGCCGTGCAGCATCGCCGGGCCGAACCGGGCGGTGCCCTCGCCCATCGCCTTCATCTGGGTGAGGAAGCCGCCGAGCAGCGCCGCGATGCCGATGATGTGGAGACCGACGAAGAGGTGGATGAGTACGTCCATGGGGCCGGAGCCTAGTCAAGGGCACGGGCCCGGCCGGCACCGGACCGGTCGGCGCATCCCGGACATCCGGCCCGCCATCCCCGCCTGCGTGACGTACCACGCCTCATAGCACCCCCGGGCCTCCTCCTCCCTCGATCCCGGACATCGATCGTCACCCCGCGTGAAACGAGCACGCCCGGAACGGGACCCTGATCACGTGACGTCGCTCATCGCTCCTCTTCCGTCATGTCCGTGCACCTCCTCACCCACCCGGCGTGACCCGGTCTAGCGTCCTGCACCAGGTGACCGGCTCCCCACCGCCGCCGCCCCGCCAGGGGTGGCAGTCGGGCACCACCGCCAGAAAGCCCGGCGCCGACCCGTCCCCCCGTACGGGCCGCCGCCGGGCCGCGCGGGGCCGTGAGCGGTCGGACGGAGGAACGCGGAACCCCGGTGGCAGCACACCGCAGACCCCGCCGGCGCGCGACGAACGGCGCCTCCGCCCGCACCGCCGCCACCCTCGCCCTCGCCGGCGCGGCGACCGCCACTGGGTGGAACGGGACCGGGCACGCCGCGCCGGAACCGAGCCCGGCCCAGGTCGAGGCCACCGTGGACCGGCTGTACCGGGAGGCCGAGGCCGCCACCGAGAAGTACAGCGGCGCGAAGGAACAGGCGGACGCGGCCGAACGGCGCCTGGTGGATCTGCGCGACGAGGCCGCACGCGAGGAGGAACGGCTCGGCACGGCCCGCACAGCCCTCGGTCCGTCGCGGCGGCCCAGTACCGGGACAATGGCCTCGACCCGGCCCCGCGGCTCGCGCTCTCCGCCGGACCCGACCGGTACCTCGACTCCGCCGCGCGGGCCGAGCGGGCGGGCAGCCGGCACGCCACCGCCGTCGCACGGGCGCAGCGGCGGTTGCGGGAGATCGAGCGGGCCGCGAGGGGCGGCACGGGCGGAGGCGGCCTCGCCGGCGTCCCGGCGGGCGGAGCCGAAACGGCACGGCGCCGCCCTCACCGGCAGCCTCACCGAGGCCCGGCGACCGCCGGCCCGGCTGACCGACACCGAACGCGCCGGGCTCGGCCACACCCCGGGCCGCGGCGGCCGTCGCGTACGCCTACGGCAAGCTCGGCAGCCCCCACGTCTGGGGCGCCACCGGCCCGAACGCCTTCGACTGCTCGGGCCTCGTCCAGGCCGCCTACCGCTCGGCGGGCGTCTCCCCGCCCCGGACTTCCTACGCCCGGTTCGGCGCCGGCCGCCGCGTCCCCCGCTCCGAACTCCGCCCAGCGACCTGGTCTTCTTCCACTCCGCTGTCAGCCACGTCGGCCTCTACGTGGGCGGTGGCCCGCATGATCCACGCCCCCAACCCCGCGGCGCCGGTGCGGGTGGCGTCGGTGGACGGGATGCCGTTCGCGGCCGCGGCACGGGTGGTGTGAGGGCGGGCGGCGGTCAGACGAGCCGACGGGCCGTGGCCCACCTGGTCAGCTCGTGCCGGTTGGAGAGCTGGAGCTTGCGCAGGACCGCCGAGACATGGGATTCGACCGTCTTGACGGAGATGAACAGCTGCTTGGCGATCTCCTTGTAGGCGTAGCCGCGGGCGATCAGGCGCAGCACCTCTCGCTCGCGCTGGGTGAGGCGGTCGAGGTCCTCGTCGACCGGCGGGGCGTCGGTGGAGGCGAAGGCGTCGAGGACGAATCCGGCCAGCCGCGGGGAGAAGACGGCGTCGCCCTCCTGCACCCGGAAGATCGAGTCGACCAGGTCCGCACCGGTGATCGTCTTGGTGACGTACCCCCGCGCGCCGCCGCGGATCACCCCGATGACGTCCTCCGCCGCGTCCGACACGGACAGGGCGAGGAACCGCACCGGCCGCTCGGCGTCGGCCGCCAAGGGGGCGCAGCGGCGCAGTACTTCGACCCCTCCGCCGCCCGGCAGGTGGACGTCGAGCAGGACCACTTCGGGCCGGGTGGCGGTGATGACCGTGACCGCCTGGTCGACGTCGGCGGCCTCGCCGACGACCTCGACCCCGGTCTCCTCGGTCCGGCCGATCTCGGCCTGCACACCTGTACGGAACATGCGGTGGTCGTCGACGAGGACGACGCGTACGCGCCGCTCGGCCGCGGTCGCCGTCTCGTTCGCCTCGGTCGGGTCGTTCACGTCTTCTCCGCCCTCTCCATCTCCAGCTCGACCTCCGTGCCGCCGCCGGGCACCGCGCGCAGCCGCGCCGTGCCGCCGTTGCGCTCCATACGGCCGATGATCGATTCTCTGACACCCATCCGGTCGGCGGGTATCGATTCGAGGTCGAAGCCGGGGCCCCGGTCCCGGACGGACACGAAGACCGTCCTGCCCTCGACTTCGGCGAAGACCTGCACGGCACCGCCCTCGCCACCGTACTTGGCCGCGTTCACCATCGCTTCGCGCGCGGCCTGCGTCTGCGCCCCGATCCGTTCGTCGAGCGGGCAGTCGCCGACCACGACGACCTCGATGGGCACGCCGTGCTTGTCCTCGACCTCGGCCGCGTCGCGCTTCACGGCGTCGGCGAGGGTGGTCGGCTCGTCGTCCTCGTCCTTGCCGGTGCCCTCCGGCCTGTAGAGCCAGGCACGCAGGTCACGCTCCTGGGCCCGGGCCAGGCGGCGCACCTCGCCGGGGCTCTCCGCGTTGCGCTGGATCAGGGTCAGGGTGTGCAGCACCGAGTCGTGTACATGGGCGGCGACCTCGGCGCGCTCCTGGGCCCGGATGCGCATCAGCCGTTCCTCCGAGAGGTCCTGTGTCATGCGGACGAGATACGGGCCGGCCAGCAGCGTGATCCCGACGAGGACCGCGAGGGCGGCCTGGAGCACCGAGCCGAGGTGGGCGGCGGAGCCCTGGAGCACGAAGATGGCGGAGACACCGGCCGTCACCAGCAGCACACCGGCGACCGCGCGCAGCAGCCGGACCGTACGCCGGCGGCGGCCGGCCTCGACCCAGCGGGCCCGGCGGGCGTTGTCCGCCTGCCGCCAGACGAGGGCGACGCCCGCGCCGACCAGCACCGTCGGCCAGAGGTAGGCCTTGGCGCCGCCGCTCACATTCACGTTGCCCACGAAGACGAGGGCCACGACGACCATGAGGAGCAGGGCGACGATCTGCCCCTTGTCCGGTCTGCGGGTGACGAGTCTGCGGCGGCCGTCGGGGGCCGTCTCGGTGGAGACCAGGGAGGGCGGCTTCTGGGCGTCGACGCCGCCTACCCCCAGGGGCACGAAGAACCAGAACGCCGCGTAGAGCAGCGCGCCGAGGCCGTCGGCCATGAAGAGCCCGACGAAGACCAGCCGTACCCAGACCACGGGCAGCCCGAGGTGCCCAGCGAGCCCCCGCGCCACTCCGCCCAGCCAGCGTCCGTCGCTGCTGCGGTAGAGCTTGCGCGGCGGCCGTGGCTCGACGACTGGCGCTGCTGCGGCTTCCGGCATGCCAACGATGGTCACACGGCCCCGGTGCCAGGGCATCAGGGTCTGTCCCGGATACTGCCCTGATCTTCGGGGCGGGCCGTCGCCGAACAGCTCCCGGGTGCTGTCTCGGGGCCGATCTCAGGGTCCGGCCAGGGTCGTACCGACTGCCGCCGCGGCCCGCCGGCCGCCACCATGGACACATGACAGAACACGAGCACGCCGCGGCGGGCACGGGTCCCGGCCCCGGCCCGCGCCCGACAGGGGACGCCGGGCCGCGGGACGCGGCGCCCGGGACCGGCGCCGCGCCGGGTGCCCGTGCCACGCCCGGAGCCGGGGCCACGGCCGGGCCGGATGCTCCCGGCCCCCCGCACCGGTTCCGGCGGGACCGGCGGCACAAGATGGTGGCGGGGGTGTGCGCGGGGCTGGGCCGGCAGTGCGACATGGACCCGGTGATCTTCCGGATCACCCTGGCCGTGCTCTCCGCGACCGGCGGTCTCGGTCTGCTCTTCTACGGCTTCGCCTGGCTGTTCGTCCCGTCCGACGACGAGGACGAGAACGAGGTGCGCAAGCTGCTGACCGGCCGCGTAGACGGTCAGGCGCTGGCGGCCGTGCTCTTCGCGCTGGTCGGCTGCGGAGTCTTCCTCACCATGCTGCACAACGGCGGGGTGCTCACCTTCGCCGTCGTCCTCTCCCTGCTCCTCGCGGGCGCCGGGTACTGGTCGCGGCAGCGCGGCGCCCCCGGGCCGGACCCGCTGGCCGCGCAGGCCGTCGCCGACGCCCCGCCTGAGGCGCAGGCGCCGCCGGTCACCCTCACCTGGCCGTCCTGGTGGCGCGACCCCATAGTCAAGGACGGCTCCCACTTCGGGGGCACGGGGTATCTCTGGGGGCCGTCCGACGCCCGCCCGCGGGACATCTCGGAGCTGGTCGACGTCCGGCTGGCCGGCCACGGCATACCCCGGACACGTCCGGAGGCGCCGCGTCCCCGGCCGCCCGTGCCGCGCGGTCCCCGCGGGATCGGGGGTCCGGTCTTCCTGCTGGCCCTCGCCGCCGGCGCCCTCGGCACCCGCGCCGCCTGGGGCGAGCACGCGCTGGGCCCCAGCTTGCAGACCGGCCTGGCCTGCGCGCTGGTGGTATTCGGCCTGGGCATCGCGGTCAGCTCCTTCCTCGGGCGCACCGGAGCCGGGTCCGTCTTCCTGGCGGTGCTCACGGCGGGCCTGCTCACCGCGTCGGCCGCCCTGCCCAGGGACATCGGCACCGAATGGGCCCGCGTGGACTGGGCGCCCGCCTCGGCGGACCAGGTGAGAGCCCGGTACGACGTGGGCATGGGAGTCGGCACGCTGGACCTGTCCCGGCTGGACCTGGACGAGGGGCAGACGGTCACCACGCGCGCCGAGACGGGCCTGGGCCGCATACGGGTCGTCGTCCCGCCGGACGTGACCGTGCGGCTGGACGTCTCGGTCGGGCTGGGCGACATCCAACTGCCGGGTGACGACGAGAAGGACGTGGACGTGGCTCCGGACAAGCACCAGCGGACGACGCTGTCCCCGGCCGGGGGCGGCAAGGGCACCGGGACGCTCGACCTCGGCATGCAGGTCGGTCTCGGCCAGGTGGAGGTGAGCCGTGCTGCGTCATGAGTTCCAGCCCGGACGGCTGGTCGCCGGCGTCTTCCTGACCGTGGCGGGTGTCGTCTGCCTCGGCGACGCGGAGGGCCGCTGGGCGGCACCCTGGTTCGTGTCGATCCCCTTGGTCATGGGCGGCCTCTGCCTCGCGGGGGCCATCGGGACGGTGACGCGGGGCCGCCGCCGCGGACGCCGCCGGTCACCGCGGGGTCCGGACCCGTCCGCCGGGACCCGGCCGGGCGGTGCGGGCACGGTCGACGGGACGGGTCCGGCCGTCGGCCTCGGGAAGAGGGACAGCCATGGCTGAGGCCCGGCGCCTCGTCAGCCGTAGTGCGCGGCCCGGCGCCGTCGGCGGCGGGCGCGCAGGGCCGCGTCCAGCGAGAGCACCGGCGCACCGGCCAGTACGAGAGGAAGCCAAGCCATGAGATAGGCCAGGTCGTTGCCGTAGTAGTACGGGTCGGAGGCCCAGCTGACGGTCAGCCACAGGCTGAGGGAGATCAGCGCGCCGCCGAGCGCCGCGAGACGGGCGAGAAGACCGACCAGGGTGCCGATGCCGACGGCCAGCTCTCCGAAGGCGATGGCGTAGCCGAAGCCGGACGGGTTCTTCAGCGCCAGGTCGACCAGGGCGGGGATCGCCGAGGAGTCGCGGACGGTCCGCATCATGTCGCCGACGGAACCGGCGCCGGAGTCCTTCAGGAAGGCGCCGTCGGTCAGTTTGTCGAGACCGGCGTAGACGAAGGTGACGCCGAGGAAGATGCGGAGCGGGAGGAGGGCGTACCGGGTGGCGTCGGCCCGCCAGCCACCGGCCCCGCCGGTGGAGGACGTCTCCGTCCGCATGCCGTGAGTCATCGCTGCCAGCCGCCTCTCACCCGTGCGTGCCGTGCCCCCTTGACGACCATACGTACGACGCGGAGGTGCCGCTCAATCCTCACGGGCCGAGTTTTTTCCCGACCGGCTCGTTTTCCGACCGGTATGGCCCGGCCCGGCCTCCGTCTCCTCCGGCCCCGCGGGGGTGCCGGGTCCCTGGCGCGTGGGGTACCTCGGGCGCCTGGCGCGCGGGTGCCTCCGGTGCCTGGCGCGCGGGTGCCTCCGGTGCCTGGTTCGCGGGGCGCCTCCGGTCCCCCATGCGGCGCGACCTCGGTCGCCGCCCCACCCCGCCGACCTGCCCCATCCCGCCGACACCCACCGTCCATCCCCCGGACCACCGAACCGCCCGCACCCCAGCCCCAGCCCCAGCCCCAGCCCCAGCCCCAGCCCCAGCCCCAGGCTCCAGCCCGAGCCTCAGCCCCAGCCACCCCCAACCCGCTACCCCGCCCCTCGGCACTACCGCTCCCCGACCCGACAGAAGGACTCCGAACTCAGGAACTCACAGACTCAGGAACTCACAGACTCAGGAACTCACAGACTCACGGACTCACGGACTCACGGACTCACTCCGTGATCTCGACCACGCAGCGGTTGGTCTCCACCCCCACGGCCGTGACGACCTGCACCTCGACCCGGCCCGGTTCGACATCCGCCGGTACGGGGACGGTCAGCAGCGTGTCGGTGGGGTTGCTGAAACCGCCGGCGACCGGGACGAGCGGCACGTGGACGTTGACCGCGCCGATCCGCACCACCATCCGGGACAGCCGGTCCGCGCTCTGCGCACCCGGGGGCACGAAGCCGGCACCTCGGATCTCGATGTCGTCGCCGGTCCGGATGGGGCCGTCCAGGTCGCCGGCCTCCCGGGCCCGCACCACGGACAGGACCACCGGCCGGCCGCCCTCGGCGTACTTGCCGGCCAGATAGGTCGCCGCCGAGACCAGGACCACCACCGCCAGCCCCCACGGCAGGTCCGGGAGCTGCTCCGGCCGCCGGGCCAGCCGTACCGCGCCGAACGCCAGGGCGACCGCGTTGATCACGACGTACTGGATGTCGGCGAAGGTCCCCCCGCCCGCGTCGTCGGTCAGCAGATCCGCCGCCCGCGGCCGGTCCGCCCGGACCTTCTGGAGCCGCTGGCCCAGCACCCGCAGGCCGACCACCCGCCGTACCAGGACCGCGACCCCGCTGACCACGGCGAGGACGGTCACCGTTCCGGCGCCCCGGCGCAGTTCCAGGCCGGAGATGAGCGCTTCGCGCTGCCCGTGGGCGGAGGCGAGGGCCAGTTGCCCGACCAGCACCAGGACCGCGTAGGCGACGAACAGCACCCAGGAGACGGCCACGGCACGGGAGGTGGAGAGCCGGTTGTCCTCCCCGATGACCGGCGCGAGCGCGCCGCCCCGGGCGCGGTGGAACCAGGAGGCCGCCGTCAGCGCCCCGGCCACCAGCACGGCCGCGGCCAGTCCGGCGGTGCGGGCGGGGGTCCAGCCCGCGCCCACCGCGGTGAGCGCCTGTACCAGCAGCAGGAGCACCAGGGCCGCCAGCGCCGCGCCCGCCGTGCGGCGCCAGAGTCCGGCCAGCCAGGCGCCGCCCTCGGCCCGGCCGCGTTCGGCGACGAGCCCGGCCGACTGGGTCAGTTCCTCGGAGACCCACTGCCGGGACGCCGACGCCGAGTGGGCCACCGCGGCCGGCAGCCCCTGCCCGGCCGCGAAAGCGTCCCTGCGCAGCGCGAACTCGGCGACCGCGCGCCGATGTCCCTCACGTGCGCCGTGCGGGCAGTCACCGCACTCGCATCCGCCCCCGTGCGCGCCCACCCCACCGTGTCTCGCCTCCTGCACCGCCACGCCCGACATCCACCTTCCGCACCCTTGCGACCGGACCCGCAACTCCCCCGGGACGACAGCGAATTGTGCCTTACACCACCCCGTTCGCGCCGGGCGCCCCCGGCTCCCTCTGCTCATCACGGGTGATGCCGGGACCGCGGGGTTGACCCGGTTGCGAGGATTCCCTCATGGACGAGGTCTTCCAGCGTGACGGAGCCTGGCCCTTCGACGGCAGCACGGTCAGGATCACCCCGGGCCCGCACCGTTCGGTGCCGTTGTTCGGCAGACGTACCGCGAGGTGTCCGTGCCGCTGGAGGCCGTCCCGGGCATCGCCTTCACACCGGAACACCGGCGCGCGCGGCTGCGGTTGAGGCTCCGGGAGGGTGCCGACCCGCTGCTCCAGGCGACCGGCGGCTGGCCTCCCGACACCGCGGACCCCTACCGGCTGTCGGTCGGCCTCGACCGCGCCGGCACCGCGGAGTACCTCGCCGAGGAGGTCCGCCGGGCGCTGCTGCCCGACCGGATTCCCGAGGGGCCGGCCACGGCGTACCTGCTGCCGGGCCCTCCGGCGCCCGTCTCGGTGCGCTCCTCCGACGGCACGGTCTCCTTCGACGGAACCCGGGTGCGGACCGACTGGGCGGACACCTCCGACCGGGTCAAGCGCGCGACCGGGCCGAGGATCATCCACGTGGGAAAACTCCTCCAGGTCGAGTGGCTGCCCAACTCCGGTCAGGAGAACGGGTATCTGCACTTCGTGACCCGGGAGGCGGTGTTCACCGGGCTGTCCCCGGAGAAGGACCCGTACGCCCTGGACCTGTGGGGCAGCGCCCGGCGTGATCTGCTCACCGCGCTGGTCGCCACCGCGGTCACCGCGCGGCTCCCGCACCCGTCGGCCCACCCACCGGCCACGCCCGCCCCGGTGTCCGCCTTCCTGCCCGCCGCCGGGTCAGGGGCAGCGGGGGACCGTCCGGACGACCACCGGCCGCCGGCCCGCGCCGTGCCGCCGCGGGCGGACCACCACGACGTACTGCTGCGCCGACCGCGCGAGTTGGGGCAGTGGCACCGGGACGGGGTCCTCACCGACGAGGAGTTCGCGATGGCCAAGGCGGCGGTACTCCGGGGTTTCTGAGCGCCCTCAGCCCTTCCCCTCCCTCGCCCCTCCTCTCCGGAGGTCAGTCCAGCAGGTCCGGTTCGGCGCGGCTGATGTCGCGCCACAGCGGCTGGTAGTTGATCCAGGCCACCAGGTCACCGCCGAGCTGGTCCCAGGTCGCCGCCGCCCGCCGGTGGTCGATCAGCACCGGCCGGCCCGCGGCCTTCGCCGTGAGCTGGACCTGGCAGCACCGTTCCATCGACAGGAACCACCAGGCGGCGGCGTCCACCGAGTCGCCGACCGTGAGGAGCCCGTGGTTGCGCAGCACCAGCGCCTTGCGGGAACCGAGGGTCGCGGCGATCCGCCGGCCCTCCTCGGCGTCGACGGCGACCCCGCTGTAGGAGTCGTACAGGGCGTGGTCCTCGTAGAAGGCGCAGCTCTCCTGGGTGATGGGGTCCAGCAGTTCGCCGAGGGCCGCGAGGGCCCGGCCGTGGACCGAGTGGCAGTGGGCGACGGCGACGACGTCCGGACGGGCGGCGTGCACCTGGGAGTGAACGGTGAAGGCGGCCTGGTTGACGTGGTAGCGGCCCTCGATCACCTGTCCGGCGGCGTTGGCCAGGACCAGGTCGCTCACCGTGACGTGCCGGAAGGGCAGGCCGAAGGGGTTGACCCAGAAGCAGTCGCTGAACTCGGGATCGCGGGCGGTGATGTGCCCGGAGACGCCGTCCTCCAGGCCGTACCGCCCGAAGATCCTGAGCGCGCCGGCCAGCCGTTCCTTGCGGTGCCGGCGTTCGTCTGCGACGGACTCGTGCATCGGCGGCATCGCGAACTGGAGGGTGTCGAGCGGCCGTGGCGGGGGCGGAGCGGCCCCGGACGTCGCGTGCATGTGTTCTCCGGCACTGGGTTGATTCACGGGGCGTGAAGTTACCGTCGGTGAGCCGGGTACGACAGTTATGTTCCGTAAATAGGCGAGGCGTGCGGCGCGGCCCGATCGATTCCGGACAGGAGATGTCGGGTATCGGGGTCACACTCGCCGTATGAGTCGAGCGCGTACGAACGGAAACCCTGGGCGGACCGCCGTGAGCTGGTCCGTCTTCGCCGCCGCCGAGCCCCGTTTCGCCGCCGCCGTCGAGCGGCGGTTCGGCGTCCATCCCCACCACGTCCTCGCGACCCTGCGCGCGGACGGTTCACCCCGTACCTCCGGTCTTGAGGCGCGTTTCACCGGCGGGGAGCTGTGGCTCGGCATGATGCCCGGCTCGCTCAAGGCGCTCGATCTGCGCCGCGACCCGCGCTTCGCGCTCCAGGCCAATCCCGGCGCGGGCACCGGCATGGAAGGCGGCGACGTGCGGATCAGCGGACGGGCGGTCGAGGTCGAGGAGGGGGAGGCGAGGGACCGGTACGTGGAAGAGGTGGAACCGCCGCAGCCGTTCCACCTCTTCCGTGCCGGGCTGACCGAGGTCACGCGGACCCGTGTCGAGGACGACGCGTATCTCGTCGTCGAGGTCTGGAAGCCCGGCGGGCCGGTGCGCACCGTCAAGCGCGCGTAGCCCGGCGGGCCGGTGCGCACCGTCGAGCGCGCGTAGGCCCGGTCCGCCCCGTCCCCGGGGTCACTCCCACTCGATGGTGCCCGGGGGCTTCGACGTGATGTCGAGGACGACCCGGTTGACATCCCTGACCTCGTTGGTGATCCGCGTGGAGATCCGGGAGAGGACGTCGTACGGGAGGCGCGACCAGTCGGCCGTCATGGCGTCCTCGGAGGAGACCGGACGCAGCACGATCGGGTGGCCGTAGGTGCGGCCGTCGCCCTGGACGCCGACGCTGCGGACGTCCGCGAGCAGCACCACCGGGCACTGCCAGATCTCGCGGTCCAGGCCGGCCGCGGTCAGCTCCTCGCGGGCGATGGCGTCGGCCTCGCGGAGCAGGTCGAGCCGCTCCTTGGTGACCTCGCCGACGATCCGGATGCCGAGGCCGGGGCCCGGGAAGGGCTGGCGCTGGACGATCTCCTCGGGCAGGCCCAGTTCCTGGCCGACCATCCGGACCTCGTCCTTGAACAGCTTGCGCAGCGGCTCGATCAGCTGGAACTCCAGGTCCTCCGGGAGCCCGCCGACGTTGTGGTGCGACTTGATGTTGGCGGCGCCGGTGCCGCCGCCGGACTCGACCACGTCCGGGTAGAGGGTGCCCTGGACGAGGAACTCCACGGCGGGGCCCTCGTCGGCGATGATCTCGGCCTGGGCCTGCTCGAAGACCCGGATGAACTCCCGGCCGATGATCTTCCGCTTCTCCTCGGGGTCGGAGACGCCCTTGAGCGCGGTCAGGAACCGCTCCTCGGCGTCCACGACCTTGAGCTGTACGCCGGTCGCGGCGACGAAGTCCTTCTCGACCTGCTCGGTCTCGCCCTTGCGCATCAGGCCGTGGTCGACGTAGACGCAGGTCAGCTGGGAGCCGATGGCCTTCTGGACGAGGGCCGCGGCGACCGCGGAGTCCACGCCGCCGGACAGGCCGCAGATGGCGCGCTTGTCGCCGACCTGCTCGCGGATCGCGGCGATCTGCTCCTCGATCACGTTGCCCGTGGTCCAGTCGGGGGTGAGGCCCGCGCCCCGGTAGAGGAAGTGCTCCAGGACCTGCTGGCCGTGCGTGGAGTGCATCACCTCGGGGTGGTACTGGACGCCGTAGAGCTTCTTCTCGTCGTTCTCGAACGCGGCGACCGGGACGACGTCCGTGGAGGCGGTGACGGTGAAGCCCTCGGGGGCGGCCGAGCACGCGTCGCCGTGCGACATCCAGACCGCCTGCTCGGCGGGGGTGCCCTCGAAGAGGGTGGAGGAGGGCCGGGAGACGGCGAGGTCGGTCCGGCCGTACTCACGGGCGCCGGTGTTGTCGACCGTGCCGCCGAGGGACTGCGCCATGAGCTGGAAGCCGTAGCACATGCCGAAGACGGGGACACCGGCCTCGAAGATCTCGCGGTCGAGGCGGGGAGCGCCCTCCTCGTAGACCGACGAGGGGCCGCCGGAGAGGATGATGGCCGCCGGGTTCTTGGCGAGCATGTCCTGAACCGGCATGGTGCTCGGCACGATCTCGCTGTAGACCCGGGCCTCGCGGACGCGGCGGGCGATGAGCTGGGCGTACTGCGCGCCGAAGTCGACGACCAGGACGGTGTCGGGGGCGGCGTTGGCAGCGGGAGTCGCTGATGACACGAGGTGCCTTCCGGCGGTCGGGCGGGGTCTTGTGACTCCGAGTCTACCGAGACGGTCAGGTGGACCGTCCCGGCCGCGGTCGCCGCCCCCGCACCGGCCCCGGGTCTCACCATGCGGGAAGGGTTGGCCACCCTGCGTCGCCCCGGCATAATGGGGCCCATGCTCACGCACCAGGCTTTCCTGTTTACCTATGGCGACCGGCCCACCGGCTGCCATGGTCGTGCTGCTTGAGCAACTGACAAGCGACTTCCCCAGGCGCCCCGGGCCGACAAGGTCCGGGGCGCCTGCGCTTTTCCCGGACCCGTCGCTCCGCGGCACCCCGTCCGACGAGGAGCCCCCATGAGCCCCATGACCACCGCCGCCGACGCGACCGGTGCCCGCACCCCCGAAGCCGCCGGCGTGATCACCGGCGCCCGCGAGCGCATCGACGCGCTCGACGACCGGATCATCGGCCTGATCCAGGAGCGCATGGCCGTCTCGGCCGTCATCCAGGACGCCCGGATCGCCTCCGGGGGCCGGCGGGTGAACCTCTCCCGTGAGACGGCCGTCCTCGGCCACTACCGCGAGGCCCTCGGCAAGCCGGGCACGGCCCTCGCCATGACCCTCCTCGAACTGTGCCGCGGTCGCGTCTGAGGGCCCTCGCACTGGAGTTCAGGGCCGTTCTCACCCGGACGGAGCGTGACCGGGGGCCGCGTGGCTTCGTTGGTCCCGGTGTCCGTGCCAGCCAGGGGCGGGCCCGAAAGAACCACGCGTGGCTCGCTGGAGCGATGAGGCGTACGGATCGTTCCGTGCGTCGTGGGACCTCGCTCCAGGGAAGTGACCGGACGGCAGGGGACAGCAGCCCGGTCATCCAAGAGAACGGTCGGCTTCGGGGACGCCCGGGGCCGACCGACGGAAGTCCTCCGAAGCCCCCCTCCCTCCCCCTTCCGTCACGTCCTTCCCTGCATAACCGTTTCGCCTCGCGCCGACCGGCCGGGCAGACCCAGACCAGCGGCGCGACCCCCCGGCGCCGCTCCGCCGGCACCGGCGCCGCCCTGACGCCGGTGCCGGCCACGAAGGGCCCCGCGGCGACACCCCGCGGGGCCCTTCGCGCGCGCCCGCCCAGGTACGGGAGCGGCGAGCGCACTCGCCTGCGCCCACCCACGAAAGGCACCCCCGGGAGCCACGCACCGACGTGGCGCACCGAAGTGGCGCACGGAAGTGGCACAGCGCACATGAGAATTCCGTGAGAACGCGGACAACCTTTCCCGGGGTTCACTGATCCAACCTGCTGTTCCCCGGGCCCCACCCGCGCCCCACCGCGGAGGCCTCCTCCTCGTCCGTGCCGCCACCGGCGGTACGCCTGACTTCCCGAGGTCTTCATGAAGCTTCACCGCGCCATGGCGGCAGCGGCCGCCACGGCAGTGATAGCTCCCCTGGCGCTGCTCGCCGCCCCGGCCGCGTACGCCGACGGGGAGACGTCCTCCTCGCCGACCGCCTCCGCCTCCACGCCGGCGCAGGAGAGCACCGGCACCTCCCCGGAGCCGTCCGGCTCCACCTCCGCGGCGGCACCCGGCGGCTCCCCCTCCGCGAGCGCCTCCGCGTCCGACGGGACCAGCGCGTCGGCGTCCCCGTCCGCCAGTACGTCCCCGAGCGCCTCGGCGTCCGCCCCGGCGGACCCCGAGGACCCGGAGGAGTCGGAGGCGCCCGAGCCCGAGCCGTCCGAGTGCGTCGCCGCCACGGCCGACCTGGACATCTCCGGTCTGCCGGGCAGCATCGCGGCGGGCAGCGGCTGGCACGCGTTCACGCTGCACGTCCTCAACGACACCGGCTCCACGCTCAGCGACCTCGTCTACCTGGTCGGCGCCGCCGCCGAGGACGGCGACACCCTGTTCACCAGCGGGCAGGTCCGCCTCCAGGCGTACGACCCCGAGGACAAGACCTGGTACGACCTCAGCGACGAGGGCTACGCGGTCGGCTGGGCCGGTGGGACCGACGTCCTGAAGCCGGACTACGAGGTCGAGGTGCCGCTGCGGATCGATGTCGCCGCCGGTGCCCCGGTCGGCTCGGCGTTCACGCTCGGCGCGACGCTGTACGTCGACGAGGACCTGTGCTTCGGCGCCGCCGACGTGTCCTACGAGTTCCAGATCGCCGCCGCCGGCACCGACACCTCCGGCACCGAGCCGCAGACCGGCGGCAAGGCACCCGTGACCGGCGCGAAGCCCTCGGCCACCACGCCGCGGGTCACCGGCAGCCTGGCCACGACCGGGGCCGGGTCCGCGCTGCCCGCGCTCGGCCTGGCCGGCGGCTTCGCCGTCGTCGCCGGCGCCGGCGCGGTCTTCGCGGTGCGGCGGCGCAAGGTCGGCGCGCGGGCGTAGCACCGGCCGCCGGGCCCGCCCGACCGGGCGGGCCCGGCTCGGGACAGGGAGGGACCCGCGCTCGGAGGGGGGCGCGGGTCCTTCTCCGTTCCCCCGCCGACGCCGTCGCGGGCGGTCCGTCACCGCTTCGGCGGCACCGCCGGCATTCCGAGGAACGGCAGCCGCAGCGCGCCGAACGCGTCCGCCGGGACCACCGGGGCCTTGGGCTCGACGGCGGCCAGCCGCTCGTACGCCCTGCCCTGCGCCGGGCGCGGGTCGGGCTCGCCCTTGTTCGGCCAGTACGACATCGCCCGCTCGGCCTGGGCCGTGATGGTCAGGGACGGGTTGACGCCCAGGTTGGCGGAGACCGCGGCGCCGTCGACGACGGAGATGCCGGGGTGGCCGTAGAGCCGGTGGTACGGGTCGATGACGCCGGTCTCCCGGGAGGCGCCGATCGGGCAGCCGCCGAGGAAGTGCGCGGTGAGCGGGGTGCCCATCAGCTCGCCGACGTTGGAGCCGGCGAAGCCGTTGATCTCCGCGGCGAGGGCGGAGGCGCCCTCGGTGGCGGCCTTGATCTGCTTGGGGTTGGGCGAGCCGTGGCCCTGGCGGGAGGTGAGCAGGCCCTTGCCGACACCGGCCGGTTTCAGGTACGTCGTCAGGGAGTTGTCCAGCGACTGCATCACCAGGCCGATGATGGTCCGCTCCGACCAGCGGCGGTTGGAGAGCGAGCGGGCGACCATCAGCGGGTGTCTGGCCGCGTGGGCGAGGAAGCCCAGGACGCGGGTGGTGCCGGAGGCGGTGCGGCCCGCGTAGGGGACCTGGACGATCGACAGGCTGCCCATCGAGTTGGAGCCCTTGCCGTAACGGACCGGCTCGATGTGGGTGTTGGCGTCGGGGTGGATCGAGGACGTGATGGCGACGCCGCGCGTGAAGTCGGCCCGGGGCTGCCCGGTGGCCTTGCGGTAGCGGCGGTTGTCGGTCATCGCGCCGACCAGCGCCTCGGAGTTGGTGCGGGTCAGCGTCCCGAGCCGGTCGGATATGTACGGGAGCTGGCCGCCGGCCTTCATCCGGTGCAGCAGGGTCTGGGTGCCGTACGTGCCGGCCGCGAGGACCACGCGGCGGGCGGTGAAGGTCCGGCCTCCGGAACGGTTTCCGGTACGACCCCCGCCACGGCTCCCGTCACCGCCCCGGGCGCCGGTCTTCGCGCGCCGGTCGGTGGGGAGGGTGGCGACCGCGAAGCCGCCGCGCGAGTCGTCGGTGACGGATACCACCGTGGTCATCGGGTGGACGACCGCGCCCGCCTTCTCGGCGAGGTACAGGTAGTTCTCGTTGAGGGTGTTCTTCGCGCCGTGGCGGCAGCCGGTCATGCACTCGCCGCACTCCGCGCAGGCCCGCCGCTCCGGTCCCACCCCGCCGAAGTAGGGGTCCGGGGCCCGCTCCCCCGGCCGGGCCCGCACCGAGCCGTCGGCGTCCTCGCCGTCGCCGAAGAAGACGCCGACCGGGGCCAGGTGGAAGGTGTCGCCGCAGCCCATCCGTTCGGCGGCGGCCTTCAGGTGCACGTCGGAGGGGGTGGTGGTCGGGTTGAGCCGGACGCCGAGCATGCGGCGGGCCTGGTCGTAGTACGGCGCCAGTTCGTCCTTCCAGTCGGTGATGTCCGCCCACTGGGGGTCCTCGAAGAAGGGCGCGGGCGGGACGTAGAGGGTGTTGGCGTAGTTGAGGGAACCGCCGCCCACCCCGGCTCCTGCCAGGACCATGACATTCCCGAGGAGGTGGATGCGCTGGAGGCCGAACATGCCGAGCTTCGGGGCCCAGAGGTAGTTCTTCAGGTCCCAGGAGTTCTTGGGCAGCGTGGCGCGGGTGAAGCGGCGGCCGGCCTCCAGGACGCCGACCTTGTAGCCCTTCTCCGTCAGGCGGAGGGCGGACACGGAGCCGCCGAAGCCTGAGCCGACGACGATCACGTCGTAGTCGTACGCGCCGTCGTACGGGTCGTACGGGTCGTACGGCTCCTCGCGGACGTCGTCGCGAGCGTCGTCGCGGGCGTCGTCGTGGGCGTCCTGGGGCACGGTTGTCTCCTCGTCGAGTTGCGCGTGCGGGTCCGTCGGGGCGGGGCGCGCGGTTCTCCCCGCGCCCTGGGGGGATCACCTGAAGCGGAGCGCCTTCATCAGGTGGAGGCTGCGGGTCATGAAGCGGGCGTACTTCTCGTCGTCCAGGCCCAGCGAGGGAGCCATCGGCAGCAGGCGCTGGTGGGCGACGGTCTGCGCCTCGGTGTACTTGAGGATGCCCTCGGAGCCGTGCCGGCGGCCGAGCCCGGAGTCCTTCATGCCGCCCATCGGCGCCTGGACGCTGCCGTAGGCCGCGGCGTACCCCTCGTTGATGTTGACGGTGCCGGTGCGCAGCCGGGCGGCGACCTTGCGGCCGCGCCGGGCGTCCTTGGTCCAGACCGAGGAGTTCAGGCCGTACGGTGTGGCGTTGGCGTGCTCGACGGCCTCCTCCTCGGTGTGGAAGCGGTAGACGGAGACGACCGGTCCGAAGGTCTCCTCGGCGCACACCGCCATGGGCGCGGCGACGCCGTCGAGGATGGTCGGCTCGTGGAAGTACGGGCCGATGTCGGGCCGCGCGACCCCGCCGGCCAGGACCTTCGCACCGCGCTCCACGGCGTCCGCGACATGCCGCTGTACGGTCTCCAGCTGCCGCTGCCCCGCCAGTGACCCCATGTCGGCGCCGTAGGCGAGGGACGCGCCGAGCCGCATCGCCCTGGTGCGGGCGGCGAAGCGCTCCAGGAAGGCGTCGGCGAGGGACTCGTGGACGTAGAGCCGCTCCACGGAGATGCAGAGCTGGCCGGCGGAGGAGAAGCAGGCGCGGACCGCGCCCGCCGCGGCCTTCTCGATGTCGGCGTCCTCCAGGACCAGCATGGCGTTCTTGCCGCCCAGTTCGAGGGAGACGCCGACCAGGCGGTCGGCGGCGCCCCGGGCGACCTCGCGGCCGGTGCGGGTGGAGCCGGTGAAGGAGACGTAGTCGGCGTGCCGGACCACCTCGGGGCCGACGACCGGGCCCTCGCCGAGGACGACCTGGAAGACGCCCTCGGGCAGTCCGGCCTCGATGAGCAGGTCGCGGGCCCACAGGGCGGTCAGGCAGGTCTCGGTGTCGGGCTTCATGACGACCGCGTTGCCCGTGACGAAGGCGGGGAGCGCGTCGCCCACCGACAGTTCCAGCGGGTAGTTCCACGGGGCTATCTGCCCGACGACACCGCGCGGGTGGCGCAGTTCGGTGACCTTCGTCAGCGCCGGTACGGCGCCGGTGTGCCGCCTGGGCCGCAGGTAGGCGGGGGCCTTGCGGCCGTAGTGCCGGGCGGCGACGGCGACGGCTTGGACCTCCTCGTGGGCGTGCAGGCGGGCCTTGCCGGTCTCCAGCTGGATCAGGTCGAGGACCTCGGCCTGACGCTGGAGGACCAGGTCGTGGAAGCGGAGCAGGACGGCGGCGCGTTCCCGGACCGGGGTGCGCTCCCAGGCCGGCTGGGCGGCGCGGGCCCGGTCGTACGCCTCGGCCACGTCCGCCGGTGTGGACTCCGGCAGGTCGGCCAGCTTCCCGCCGGTGAGCGGGGCGTGGCTCGCGGTCCGTCCCGAGCCGGTGACGCCCTTGGTGAGCCGGGCGAGCAGCTCGGGGGTGACCACGTCGGCGGCGGTGCGGGCGCCCGGCGGGGCGGGGGCGAGGGGGTTGGTGCCGGTCCGTGCGGTGGCGGTCGGGTCCGTCACCGTCGTGGGGGCGGTCTTGGGGGCTGTCTGCTCCGGGGCCTGCGCGTCCGTCATGAGCGGCAGGGTATGCCGCTGCGGGGCCCTTGTGTACCCGTCGGTAACGCAGATTCACCGAGCGCTCACATGCCGCCAGTGATCGCTGGCAACGAACGCCCTGATCAGGGGGTTATTCGGGGGTACGGCCGCCCTCGGAGGACGCCGGCGAGGAGGAGGCCGGCCGCGACGGCGGGGGCGGCGGGGAGGACGGGGGTGGCGGGGTCGCGGGCCGGGTCGTGGGCGGGGGCATGGGCGGGGGCGGGGTCGTGGGGACGCGGGTCACGGTGACGGTGGCGGTGGGGACCGGGGTCGGGGAGCCGGCGGGGCCGCCGTCGCCGGGCGGGGCCTGGTCCGGTGCCGAGGTGGTCGGGAGCGGGTCCCCGCCTCCGTCGCCGGCGCCGTCGATCAGCAGCGCCGCCACGGCGGCGCCCGCGCCCGCCGTCGCGGCGGCCAGCAGCGCCACCGTGAGCATGGCCCGTTTCGAACGCCGTCGCCCGGAGCCGCCCGGCGCGGTGGTGCGCCCGGTGGCCAGGTAGGTCCGCAGCATGCCCTCGGCCCCGGCGGCGTCCAGCCGACGCCGCGGGTCCCGTTCGAGCAGGCCGCGGATGACGGGGAGCAGCGGGCCCGCCTGCGGGGGCGGCTCTATCTCCGCGGTGACCACGGCGTGCAGGATGCCGCCGAGCGAGTCCCGGTGGAACGGAGACTCGCCGCTGAGGACGGTGCACAGCAGGGCGCCCAGCGACCACAGGTCGGACTCGGGACCGGCCCGGCCGCCGGACATCCGCTCCGGCGCGGTGTACTCGGGGGAGCCGACGAAGGCGCCGGACTCGGTGAGCGTGGTGGCGCCCGGGACCTGGGCGACGCCGAAGTCGGTGAGCACGACCCGGCCGTCCTCGGCGACCAGCACGTTGGACGGCTTCACGTCACGGTGCAGGACCCCGGCGGTGTGCGCGGTGCGCAGCGCGCCGAGCAGCGCCAGCCCGATCCGGGCCGCCTCGGCGGGGCCGACCGGCCCCTGACCGGCGATCCGGTCGGCGAGCGAGCCGCCGTCGAGCAGCTCCATGACGATGTACGTCCGTTCGTCGTCGTCCACGACGTCGTGGACGACGATGATGTGCGGGTGGCTCAGCTGCGCGACCGCGCGGGCCTCGCGCAGGGTGCGCTCACGGCGGCGCCGGGCCTCGGCGGCGGAGAGGGTGTCGTCGCCGGGCAGTTCCTTGACGGCGACCTGCCGGCCGAGCAGTTCGTCGACCGCCCGCCACACCACGCCCATACCGCCGCGGCCGAGCCGCGCCAGAAGCCGGTAACGGCCCGCGATGACACGTCCGCCCGCCCCCTCGGTCACCATGCGTCCCATCATGCCGCACAGTGCGCGACGACTCGGGACCCGCGCGGGTCCGGGTGGCCGACAAACGACCTGGTGCGCCGGGGGTGCGCCGGGGGCTCGTCAGGCGGTGCCCTCCCGCCAGCTCCGCAGGACCGCCTCGAACTGCTCGCTCGCCGTCGCCCAGTCGTCGACGGGCGAGGACATGTAGAGGGCGTACTCGACGCCGTCCCGGGACAGGTACATCTCCTCGACGGCGCGGCGCGGCCCCGGGAAGGACGTGTCCTCGGCCAGCGCGGTCCAGGTGTACTCCCAGCGGGCGCTGGGACGGTCCCGGTAGTCGTTCTCCTCCAGCGTCACCCGCTGGTAGTCGGCCAGCCGCTGGAGTTGTTCCTCCAGGCTGAGCTGGTGGGCGTACGGGTCGTCGAAGTCGGGCGAGGTGTCGACGGCGACGCGGAGGAAGTGCTCGCCGCCGTCGGGCGTGTAGTCGACCTGTCGGAGGTCGCCGTCGTCGCCGTACACCTGGCGGGTCCAGTCCGCGGGCAGGGAGAGGCTGAAACCGAACGGGTCCTCGCGGCGGACCCAGTCGGCCGGAACCGCTCCCCCGGACGTCCCGGCGGAGTCGGAGCCGCCCGAGCCGTCCGGCGACTCGGAGCCGCCGGACCCCCGGGTCCCCTCCGTCGCCCCGGCGGTCACGGTCGGCCCGACGGAGACGGCGGAGTCGCCCTTGGTCCCGTCGCCGCCTTCCGTCGCCCGCAGCAGTACGGCGGTGCCCCCGCCGACCAGGGCGGCGACGACCACGGCCAGCACGACCGTACGCGCCCGGCGCATGCCGGACGGCGCAGGGGCGGTGGTCGAGGTGGTGGGCGTACCGCCGGGAGGTCCGTGGTAGGCGGAGTACCCGGCGTACGCCGGGTGTCCGGCGTGTCCTGGGTGCGCGAGGTCCGCGCCGTGGCGGCCGGGCGCCGGGGTGACGGCCGTGGGGCCTCCGGCCGGCGGCGGCACCGCGCCGTCCGCCGGTGGACGCCCGTCGGCCGGGCGCGGTCCGGCCGCGTCACCCGGCGAGGCCGGGTGGGTCACCGCTTGCGTCGGCACATACGCCTGCGCCGCGTCCGACCGGCGTCCCTCGGCCGCCTCGGCGAGCATCTGCTCGGCCTCCTCCGCCGAGGGCCGGGTGGCCGGGTCCTTGCGCAGCAGGGCGCTGACCACGGGCTCCAGCGGACCGGCGTGGCGCGGCGGTGCGGCCTCCTCCTCCACGACCGCCTGCATGGTGGACAGCGGTGAGGTGCGGCGGAACGGCGACCTGCCCTCCACCGCCGTGTAGAGCGTCGCGCCCAGCGCCCACAGGTCGGACGAGGGGCCGGGATCATGGCCGCGGACGCGCTCGGGCGCCAGGTAGTCGACGGAACCGACCACCTCCCCGGTCCGCGTGATGGTGGAGTCGCCCTCGATCTGCGCGATGCCGAAGTCGGTGAGGAGCACCCGGCCGTCCGCGCCGAGCAGCACGTTGCCCGGTTTCACGTCGCGGTGCAGCACCCCGGCGGCGTGGGCGGCGCGCAGGGCGCGCAGCACCCAGAGGCCGATCCGGGCCGCCTCGCGCGGCGCGACGCGTTCCTCGTCCTTGACCGCGTCGGCCAGCGAACGGCCCTCGACCAGTTCCATGACGATCCACGGCCGGCCGTCGTGTTCCAGTACGTCGTGGACGGTGACGACGGCCGGGTGGTTGATCCGCGCCGCCGCGCGCGCCTCGCCCCGGGTGCGGGCCAGCAGCACGGCCCGGTCCCCCTCGGCGACGTAGAGCGCGGCGGTCAGCTCCTTGATGGCGACGACCCGGTGCAGCACCTCGTCGTGGGCGCGCCACACCCGGCCCATGCCACCGCTGCCGATGGCGTCGCCGAGCCGGTAGCGGCCCGCGAGGAGCTGGCCCTGCATCTGATTCACGTTGCCCCGCAATGGTCTTGACTGGGTCAGCGTAGGGACCGGCCCTCGTCCAGGGAACCGGTGGGGCGCTCCGGAGACCGCTCTGTGACGGTTGTCGCTTTCTGATCGACCGGGCAACCACATCCGCTCAACCAGCGTCAACAGAGCGCTTATTCGGTCCAGCGATCAGGGACAAGCGGTACGGAGAGGACCGAAAGGGGTCAGCCCGTGTACTGGTAGCTCGCCGACGCCTGTTCGAAGAGCCGGGTCACCTCGTCGCGCTGCGCCTCCGGTCCGCGCACCTGTACCACGTGGTAGTGCCCGTCGATCAGGATCGCGAGATTGCGTACGTACAGCTCGCTCCCGTCGTCCCCGTTCCAGGTGAACTGCCCCTCGGCCATCGAGCGTCCGCCCACCTCGATGGACTTCAGCCCGGCCGAGGTGGCCCAGCTGGAGTCCCGGTAGGGCTGCAACTCCGGTTCGCGGTCCCGCTGGTACGTCATCGGATCGGCACCGAACTCCCCGGCGCCGTCCCTTCCCGGTACGACGATCAGCTCGAAGTCGCCCTGGCTGTACACGACCTGCCCGCGGCCGTTGACGGCGGTGCGGTCCCAGTCCTCGGCGACGGCGACGCGGAATCCCTCCGGGTCCTTGCGCAGGGTGAAGCCGTCGGCGACCTCGGGGCCGGTGGTCTGCGGCTCGGTGGACCCAGCGGACCGGGACGGGTCCGGTTCCTCGTCCTGCGGCGACTCGCGTTCGGGGCGGGGCTCGCCGCTGGGGTCCGGCGCTCCGGCGGCGCCCGTCCGGTCGGGGCCGCCGGCCGCGCCGGTGTCGCCGTCCTTCGGCATGAAGACCATGGCGTACGCGATCAGCGCGGCCATGCCGGCCAGTATCAGCAGGAGCAGGAGGCGGCCGAGCCGACGCGGTGAACCCGCCTCCCGCTTGGCCCGCTTGTGCCGTCCTTGGTGCGCGGGCAGCCCGGCGCGCCGCCTGCGCACCAGCTCGCCCCGGCGGCGCACGATCGGCAGCCGGCTCGCGTCGACGGGCGGGGCCGGGACGACATGGAGTCCCGCGTCGGGCTCCGGAGCCGACCGGACCAGCGAGCGCAGCCAGCCGCGCAGCTCCTCGAAGTCGAGCCGCTCGATGGGATCCTGACGCAGCAGCGACTCGACGACCGGCCTGAGCGGCCCGCATTCCTCGGCGTAGGCGGGCGGTTCCGCGCACACCATCTGCACCAGCTCGGCCGTGGACTCCTCCGGGTACGGGGCGTGCCCCTGGACGGCACGGAAGAGCAGGGCGCCCAGGGCCCACAGGTCGGTCGCGGGACCGATGGGCGGCGCCAGCCGCCAGTTCTCGTGCACCGGGCCGGCCTGCTCGGGCGCCCACCGCTCGGTGACCGGCCCGACCAGCGCCATCCGCGCCTGCCGGGCCCGCTCGGCGGCGAGCGCGGTGTCCGGTCCCCGGCGTACGGGAGCGTCGGCGGCCGGATCGTCCCAGCGACCGGTCGGCGGGGCCGGCGCGGGCACGGGGGCCGGCGCGCCCGGCGGAACCGAGGGGGCCGGCTGAGCGGCGGGGCCGGGCGGGTGCCGGGGGTCGGCGGGCGGGGTCGCCGGGGCGCCGGTGGCACGGGGAGCGGCGCCGTGCCAGGAGGTGGTGCGGACGCCGTAGGGGTCGGCGATCTGCCCCGGCGTGGGCCCGCCGGCGTGTCCGGGAGCGGACGGCGGCTGTCCCGGCCCGGTGCCGTAGGTGTCGGGGGCGGGGCGGGCTCCGGGCAAGGCCGCGCGGCTCTGCTCCGCCTCGTGGATGCGGGCCGCGGCCCGGGCACCGGCCCGGTAGGCGGCGATCGCCCCGGCCCGCGCGGCCCGGACGTCCCCGCTGCCCCCGAGCGCACGCGGCCCACCGGCGTCACCGGCCCCGCCCGCCGCGTCCGCGCCCTGCCCCGGCAGCGCCTCGGCCACCCGCGCCTGGATGGCGGCCCGCCGAGCGGCTTCGGGGTCACGGGGAGGGGGACCGGCGGGGCTGCTGGGGCCACCGGCAGGACCAGCGGGACCCGCAGGGCTGCCGGGACCGCCGGCAGAACCGAGGGAACCCGCAGGGCTGCCAGGCCCACCACGACCGAGAGAACGCGCGGGGCTACCAGGTCCACCGGGACCCAGGGGACCACCGGGACCACCGGGACCGGCACCACCGGGACCGAACGTGCCGGTGGAGCTCACGGAGCCGAACGTGCCGCCGGGACCCACGGAGCCGGCCGGCCCCTGGCCCCCGCTCCCGTCAGCCCCGCTCTCCCCCTCACCGCCGGGCACGGGGTCGTACCCGCACAACGCCTCCTCCGCCGCGCCGACCGCCAGCCCGGTCAGCAGTACGCGGCCGTCGTCGCAGACGAGCACCGTGCGCGCGGTGATGTTCCGGTGCACCCAGCCGTGGGCGTGCAGCACCCGCAGGGCCATCAGGACGTCGGAGGCGATCTCGGCCGCCCGGTACGGCGTCAGCGGCTGCTCGGCGAGCAGGGCCGCCAGCGGCCGGGCGGGCACCAGCTCGCTGACGACCCACAGCGAGCCGCCCTCGGCGAACACGTCGAAGACCTGGTCGAGACGGGGATGGTCGGGAATGGCCGCCGCGGCCTGCGCCGCCTCCACCGCCCGCCGCACCACGGGGTCGGCCGGGCGCCGGACACCGCTGCGCGAGGACGACGATCGCTGGACCGGCCGCCGGGCCCCGCCGTCACGCGCCGTGAACCCCTCGGGCAGCCCCTCCGCGTCGAGCACCTCCGCCTCGACGACCTCGGGCAACGGCACCTGCCTGACCAGTACTTCCTGTCCGCTGTACGTGTCGAAGGCGCGGCTCTCGGCGAGTTCGTACTCGTCGGAGGGCGGCAGCGGCAGCCGGTAGCGGTCGGCGAGGACCCGTCCCGCGTAGTCGTCCACGTTGCCTCCCCCGGCATCCCGGTCGGTCGATTCCGCTCGCCCCGCGGCCGGTTCCTACTGCGTACGGTCCGCAAGCACTCACGATACGTGCCGGAGGCAACCCTCAGAGAGCAGTCGCCAGATATCAGCGCCGCCAAACCCGCGCACGAGAGGCGCGGAGCGGGATCAGCCCTTCGGCTCGAAGGTCTTCGTCAGCGTCCGCCAGGTGTTCCGTCGCTGGTCGGTACCCCAGTCGGCGGCCCTCGCGGTGTACATCAGGGCGTACCCCTGCTTCTCGTCCACGACGAATCCGCGGTCGATCGTGCGGTACTTGGTACCACCGTCCACGTAGGTGAACTCCCAGTCGGCCGCGTTCCAGCCGCGGTAGCCCACCTTCTCGATGCGGATCTTCTCGTACTGGGAGCGCGTCATGTACCGCTCCTGGTTCTCCCAGTCCGCCACCGGGTCGTCCTTCGGCGTGGTCGTCCAGGCGATGAGCAGCTTCTGCCCGTCCGGGCCGGTGAACCGGTCCCCCGAGGAGCCCGTGGTCTGGTACTTCCAGCCCTCGGGCAGCCCTATCTCGTACCCCTGGTCGCCCTGGTGCGTGGTGGCGGCCCCTTCGCCCGAGTCGTCCGAGGAGTCCCCGGACTCCGAGGCGCCCTCGTCCTGCCCTTCCTCCTGGGTGGACGTGCCGGCCCCCGCGCCCGCCTCGCCGGACGCGCTCGCCTCCGCGCCCGTCGAGCCGTCCGCCGAGGCGCCCGGTGACACGGCGTCGTCGTCCTGCGCGGTCGTGTCACTGGCGGTGGCCGTGGTCGCGGTCCCGCCGGAGCCGGCGTTGTCGTCCGCGCCGTCGTCCCCGCCCAGCGTGAGGGCCAGCACGGTGCCGAGCACGGCGAGGACGACGACCACCGCGATGATCACCAGGGTGCGCCGCGGCACGACATCGGTGAGGGACGCCTTCGGCGTGGGCCGGGACGGCAGGTCCGGCGGTGTCATCACGGGCCAGCCGGAACTCCGCCCGCCCGACGCCGCGTCGCCGCTCCCGGCGGCGGACGCGGTGGGCGTGACGCCGGTGCCGCGCGACGCGGCCGCCGGGACGGTCCCGCCGGAGCCGGTGTCCGAACCGGTCGGCGCCGGGCCGCTCCGGGACTTGGCGCGGGACCCGGCCGCCGCACCGGCCGCTCCGGCCGACACCGCCGCCTTGCGCACGGAGCGCAGCGCGCCCTTCAGCCGCTCCCCGGCCTCCTCGCCCCGCTTGCCGCCGGACCGCTCGTCCGGCTGCGCGGGCAGCGGCACCACCTTGGTGGCGTCCATCGGCTCGGCCGGGGTGCTCGCGGGCGCGTGGATGACCTTGTTGAGCAGCGCGCGGGCGCCCGCGTCGTCGAGGCGCTGGGCGGGGTCCTTGTTCAGCAGTCCGTAGATGACGTCCCGCAGCGGCCCGGCGTTCTTCGGTTCCTCCAGCTGCTCGGTCATCACCGCGGTGAGCGTGGCGATGGCGGAGCCCTTGTCGTACGGCGGGGTGCCCTCCACCGCCGCGTACAGCAGCCCGCCGAGCGACCACAGGTCGGCCGCCGGTCCCGGCTTGTGCCCGCGGGCCCGCTCCGGGGAGATGTAGGAGGGGGCGCCGACGAGCATGCCGGTGGAGGTGATCGACGGGTCGCCCTCGACCTGGGCGATGCCGAAGTCGGTGAGCACGACCCGGCCGTCCTCGGCGATCAGCACGTTCGACGGCTTCACGTCGCGGTGCAGGATGCCCTCGCGGTGCGCGGAGCGCAGCACGTCCAGCACGGCGAGCCCGACCTCGGCGGCGCGCCGGGGCTCCAGCAGGCCGTCCTCCCGGATGACCTCGGCGAGCGACTTGCCTTCGACGAGCTCCATCACGATCCACGGCCGGTCGTCCTCGTCGACCACGTCGAAGACCGTCACGGCGCTGTTGTTGCGAATCCGCGCGATCGCCTTGGCCTCGCGCAGCGTGCGCGTGATCAGGCGCCGCTTCTCCTCCTCGTCGATGTTCGACGGGAACCGCAGCTCCTTGACGGCGACCGTGCGTCCCAGGGTCTCGTCCTGGGCCCGCCACACCGTCCCCATGCCGCCGCGGCCGAGCACGTCTCCCAGCCGGTACCGCCCGGCGAGGAGACGTGCGCTCTCGTCCTGACGGGATGTCCCCGCCCGCTCCGCCTCCGACATGCGTCCCCTCATGCAACCCGCCCTGACAGAGCCTTCATTGTCTCTCACCCGACAAGTGCTCGACGCCCAGGGTGCCCCTGGCCGCACCCCACGGTCCCACGTATCGGGAGCCCCGGTGAACCGGGTGGCGCGGCATCCGGGACGACGGGTGCGCCGTGGGAGGAACCGCGCCGCCACCGCTTCGGACGCCACTGACGACCCCCCTGGTTCTCGCCCGCCGCGTGCGGTCCCCGGCCACCGCGGCGTCGCCCGGCGCACTCCAACTGGCGGTGAGCAGCGCGATGTTGCTGCCGGGAACGGTCGGATGAGCGCCCGACCCGGGCGGTGACCGGCGGGGCGCCGACCCTTCACGCCTCGCTCCCCCGCCCCGACGCCCGCCCGTACGGCACCACCCCGGCCACCGGGGCACCGCCCCCGTCCCCGTGACCCCCCTTCAGGCCATACGCCTCACGCTTCCCCCTTCCCGGCCGGTCCCGGCCACGCCGCCCACTCGAACGCCGGCCCACGTGCCGTTCGCCCCGCGCCCCGCCTGTCCCCGCACCCGTAGAACGGCCGGCGCCCGCACGGAAATCCCACCTGCACACACCCGTTCGGGTGAACTCGACACCCCGGGCGCCGACCGCGAGGGACGGATCACAGCGGCACGATGTCCGGCGCCCCCAGCCGCGCCGCGTCCGCCGTCAGGTCGTCGGGCTGGCGCTGCGACTCGCGTTCGGCCTCCACCCGCTTCTCGTAGTGCTGGACCTCGCGTTCGATCTGGTCCTTGTCCCAGCCCAGCACCGGCGCCATCAGTTCGGCGGCGTCCCGCGCGCTGCGCGTGCCCCGGTCGAAGGTCTCGATGGAGATGCGGGTGCGTCGGGTGAGGACGTCGTCCAGGTGCCGCGCCCCCTCGTGCGAGGCCGCGTAGACGACCTCGGCCCGCAGATAGTCGTCGGCGGCCCGCAGGGGCGCGCCGAGCGCGGGATCGGCGGCGATCAGCTCCAGGACCTCCTCGGCCCGGGTGCCGTACCGGTTCAGCAGATGTTCGACGCGTACGACGTGCAGACCTGCCCGGTCGGCGATGCGGGCCCGCGCGTTCCACAGCGCCCAGAAGCCCTCGGCGCCCAGCAGCGGCACGTCCTCGGTGACGCAGTCGGCGACGCGCTGGTCGAGACCGTGCACGGCCTCGTCCACCGCGTCCTTGGCCATCACCCGGTACGTCGTGTACTTGCCGCCCGCCACGACGACCAGGCCGGGCGCCGGGTGGGCGACGGTGTGCTCCCGCGACAGTTTGCTCGTGGCGTCCGACTCGCCGGCCAGCAGCGGGCGCAGCCCCGCGTACACACCCTGGACGTCGTCTCTGGTCAGCGGCGTGTTGAGGACCGAGTTCACATGGTCGAGGAGGTAGTCGATGTCCGCGCTGGACGCGGCCGGGTGGGCCTTGTCGAGGTCCCAGTCGGTGTCGGTGGTGCCGACGATCCAGTGCCGGCCCCAGGGGATGACGAAGAGCACGGACTTCTCGGTGCGCAGGATCAGCCCGGTCGAGGAGCTGATGCGGTCCTTGGGGACGACGAGGTGGATGCCCTTGGAGGCCCGGACGTGGAACTGCCCGCGCTCGCCGACCAGCGACTGGGTGTCGTCGGTCCACACCCCGGTGGCGTTCACTATCTGCTTGGCCCGGATCTCGTACTCACCGCCGCCCTCCACGTCCTCCACCCGGGCGCCGACGACCCGCTCGCCCTCGCGCAGGAACCCGGTCACCCGGGCGCGGTTGGCGACCGGTGCGCCGTAGGAGGCCGCCGTGCGCACCAGGGTCGTCACGAAACGGGCGTCGTCCACCTGGGCGTCGTAGTACTGGAGCGCGCCGACCAGGGCGTCCTTCTTCAGCGCCGGGGCGACCCGCAGGGCGTGCCGGCGGGTGAGGTGGCGGTGGAGCGGCAGCCCCCGGCCGTGCCCGCGGGCCGTCGACATGGCGTCGTAGAGCGCGACGCCCGAACCGGCGTAGAGCCGCTCCCAGCCCTTGTGCCGCAGCGGGTACAGGAACGGCACCGGCTTCACCAGGTGCGGCGCGAGCCGCTCCAGCAGCAGCCCGCGCTCCTTCAGCGCCTCCCGTACGAGGGCGAAGTCGAGCATCTCCAGATAGCGCAGGCCACCGTGGATCAGCTTGCTCGACCTGCTGGAGGTGCCCGACGCCCAGTCGCGCGCCTCGACCAGGCCGGTGGACAGGCCGCGGGTCACGGCGTCCAGGGCGGTGCCCGCGCCCACCACGCCTGCGCCGACGACCAGCACGTCCAGTTCCCGCTCGGCCATGGCCGCGAGCGACTCGGCGCGCTGCGCCGGGCCCAGTGTCGCTGTCCTCACCGCTGCCTCCCGCTCATCCCGCTCATTGGTTGATCGGTCGCGTCGGCCGCACCCGTGGGACAGGCGAAGCCCGGTCGTTCCCAGTACCCCCCTGCCCAGATTCTGACCGGGTTGCCCGACTTCAGCCACCACACGTCCCACACCTGTGGACAACCTCGCGCGTCCCCTCCGGTGCGCGGCGCCCCCAACACTCACCGAAACTCGGCCGACCAATCCCGCATATCGGTCATATTTACTCCTAGTCTGACGTTGTGCTCGCCCGTTCTGTCCACAGGGCTTGCACACCTGTCCCGCTCCGGCTACTGGGAAGGACGGCCTACGCCATGCCCGCAGATCTCGCCGTCATCGGACTCGGCCCCTACGGCCTCCCCCTGGCCCAGACCGCGATCGCCGCCGGCATCCCCACCCTGGGCTACCGCACCGGGCCCGAGGCCGGCTCGCTGACCCCCGCCGAACTGCGCCGCATGCTCGCGGGCGGCTTCCGCACCGCCGCCGGACCGGCCGAGCTGGGCCGGGTGCGCACCGCGGTCATCTGCGCCCCGACCCCTGCGGGCGACGACGGCGGCCTCGACCTGCACCAGGTGGAGAACGCGGCACGTACTCTGGCGGCGCATCTGCGGCCGCACACCACGGTGATCCTGGAGTCCCCGGTCCACCCGGGGACGACGGAGGAGTTCCTCCGCCCGCTCCTCGAGAACGGCTCCGGCCTGCGTGCCGGCCGGGACTTCCACCTCGCCTACTCCCCCAGCCGCGTCGACCCCGGCAACCGCGACTTCACCCCCGCGAACACGCCGAAGGTGATCGGGGGCCTCACCCCCGCCTGCACGGAATCGGCCGCCGCCTTCTACGGCCGGCTCACCGACAAGGTGGTACGCGCGCGTGGCCCCCGGGAGGCGGAGACGGTCCAGCTCCTGGAGACCAACTTCCGCCATGTGAACATCGCGCTCGTCAACGAGATGTCCGTCCTCTGCCACGACCTGGGCGTCGACCTCTGGGACGTCATCCGCTGCGCGGAGACCAAGCCGTTCGGCTTCCAGACCTTCCGCCCCGGCCCCGGCGTCGGCGGCCACTCCGTCCCCCAGGACCTGGCCGGCCACGCCTCCCGCTCCCTGCGCATGGTGGAACTGGCCCAGCAGGTCAACCGCCAGATGCCCCGCTACGTCGTCCAGCGCGCCGCCGCCCTCCTCAACGAGCACGGCAAGTCCGCCCGCGGCGCCCGCGTCCTCCTCCTCGGCGTCACCTACAAGGCCGACCTCGCCGACCAGCAGGCCACCCCGGCCGAGGAGATCGCGGGCCGCCTCATCTCGATGGGCGCCGCGGTCAGCTATCACGACCCGCACGTCCCGTCCTGGACCGTCCTGGACCGCCCGATCCCCCGCGCCGACTCCCTCTACGAGGCCGCCGCCGAGGCCGACCTGACGATCCTCCTCCAGCAGCACCGTACGTACGACCTCCAGGGCCTGTCGGTGAAGGCCCAGCTCCTCCTGGACACCCGCGGTGCGACCCCCACGGGGGCGGCGCACCGGTTGTAGAAGGGGCGCACGCCGGCGCCTCCGCCAACGGCGTCGGTGGTGAGCGGGGCGCCGCGTGGGTACGGCATGGGCGGGGCCCACCGCAGCGAGCACGGCGGCGGACTCCACGAGGGATCACGGAGTGTCCACCCCTGAGCCTCGTAGGGGTGACCGCTCACCATCCGGGAATCCGCGGGACCCTCACCGGCACCGCCCGGCCCCGCCCCGCGAAAACCCGCCCCGGAGGCGACCACGCGCCCCCGTGACACCCCGCGCGCCCCGCACCACCGCCTGTCGAAGCCGCCCGCGGCACGCCTGGCACGCGAAAAGGCCGGTCACCCCGTAAGGGGCGACCGGCCTTCCCGTGTCAGCCGTCCGTCGTGGTCACCGCCGGTGCTGCGAGTCCGCCACCGTCACCTCGACGCGCTGGAACTCCTTCAGCTCGCTGTAGCCGGTGGTGGCCATGGCCCGCCGCAGCGCGCCGAAGAAGTTCATCGAGCCGTCGGGCGTGTGCGACGGGCCGGTGAGGATCTCCTCGACCGTGCCGACCGTGCCGAGGTCCACCTTCTTGCCGCGCGGCAGCTCCTCGTTGACGGCCTCCATGCCCCAGTGGTGGCCCCTGCCCGGCGCGTCCGTCGCGCGGGCCAGCGGGGAGCCCATCATCACCGAGTCCGCGCCGCAGGCGATCGCCTTCGGCAGGTCGCCGGACCAGCCGACGCCGCCGTCCGCGATGACGTGCACGTACCGGCCGCCGGACTCGTCCATGTAGTCCCGGCGGGCCGCCGCCACGTCCGCCACGGCGGTCGCCATCGGTACCTGGATGCCCAGCACGTTGCGCGTGGTGTGCGCGGCGCCGCCGCCGAAGCCGACGAGGACACCGGCCGCGCCGGTGCGCATCAGGTGCAGGGCGGCGGTGTAGGTGGCGCAGCCGCCGACGATCACCGGGACGTCGAGTTCGTAGATGAACTGCTTCAGGTTCAGCGGCTCGTGGGCCCCGGAGACATGCTCCGCGGAGACGGTCGTGCCGCGGATGACGAAGATGTCCACGCCCGCGTCGACCACGGCCTTGGAGAACTGGGCGGTGCGCTGCGGGGAGAGCGCGGCGGCGGTAACGACACCCGCGTCGCGCACCTCCTTGATCCGCCGGCCGATCAGCTCCTCCTGGACGGGAGCGGCGTAGATCTCCTGGAGGCGGCGGGTCGCGGCGTCCGCGTCGAGGCCGGTGATCTCGTCGAGCAGCGGCTGCGGGTCCTCGTACCGCGTCCACAGCCCTTCCAGGTTGAGGACGCCGAGGCCGCCCAGCTCGCCGATGCGGATGGCGGTGGCCGGGGAGACGACCGAGTCCATGGGGGCGGCCAGGAACGGCAGTTCGAACCGGTAGGCGTCGATCTGCCAGGCGATCGAGACCTCCCTCGGGTCTCGCGTACGGCGGCTGGGGACGACGGCGATGTCGTCGAAGGCGTACGCCCGGCGGCCGCGCTTGCCGCGCCCGATCTCGATCTCAGTCACGTGTGTGGCCTTTCCCTCATGCGTTGCAGCGTCTTCCAGTATCACCGACGGACACGGCCGAGGGCGGCCCCGGTCGCTCCGGGGCCGCCCTCGGGAAGATCGCCGCCTTACTTGCTGCGGCTGTAGTTCGGTGCCTCGACGGTCATCTGGATGTCGTGCGGGTGACTCTCCTTGAGACCGGCGGAGGTGATCCGCACGAACCGGCCGTTGCTCTGCAGCTCCGGCACGGTGCGGCCGCCGACGTAGAACATCGACTGGCGCAGGCCGCCGATGAGCTGGTGGACGACCGAGGAGAGCGGGCCGCGGTAGGGCACCTGGCCCTCGATGCCCTCGGGGACGAGCTGCTCGTCGGAGGCGACGCCCTCCTGGAAGTAGCGGTCCTTGGAGAACGACTTGCGGTCACCGCGGGTCTGCATGGCGCCCAGCGAGCCCATGCCGCGGTACGACTTGAACTGCTTGCCGTTGATGAAGAGCAGCTCGCCCGGCGACTCCTCGCAGCCCGCGAGCAGCGAGCCGAGCATCACCGTGTCGGCGCCGGCGACCAGGGCCTTGGCGATGTCGCCGGAGTACTGCAGCCCGCCGTCGCCGATGACCGGGACGCCGGCCTCGCGGGCGGCGAGGGATGCCTCGTAGATGGCGGTGACCTGCGGGACGCCGACGCCGGCGACCACGCGGGTGGTGCAGATGGAGCCGGGGCCGACCCCGACCTTGATGCCGTCGGCGCCCGCGTCGACCAGGGCCTTGGCGCCGTCCCGGGTGGCGATGTTGCCGCCGATGACGTCGACGCCGGAGGAGTTGGACTTGATCTTGGCGACCATGTCGCCGACCAGGCGGGAGTGGCCGTGCGCGGTGTCGACGACGATGAAGTCGACCCCGGCCTCGATCAGCGCCTGGGCGCGCTCGAAGGCGTCCCCGGCGACGCCGACCGCGGCGCCGACCAGCAGCCGGCCCTCGCCGTCCTTGGAGGCGTGCGGGTACTTCTCCGCCTTGACGAAGTCCTTGACCGTGATCAGGCCCTTGAGGACACCCGAGTCGTCGACCAGCGGCAGCTTCTCGATCTTGTGGCGGCGCAGCAGCTCCATCGCCTCGTGACCGGAGATGCCGACCTTGCCGGTGACCAGCGGCATCGGCGTCATGACCTCGCGGACCCGCCGGGCGCGGTCGGTCTCGAAGGCCATGTCGCGGTTGGTGACGATGCCGAGCAGTTTGCCCGCGCCGTCGGTGACCGGCACGCCGCTGATGCGGAACTTGGCGCACAGGGCGTCGGCCTCGGCGAGGGTGGCGTCCGGGTGGATGGTGATGGGGTTGGCCACCATGCCCGACTCGGAGCGCTTGACCAGGTCGACCTGGTTGGCCTGGTCCTCGATGGACAGGTTGCGGTGGAGCACCCCGACACCGCCCTGGCGGGCCATGGCGATCGCCATGCGGGACTCGGTGACCTTGTCCATGGCGGCGGACAGCAGCGGGATGTTCACCCGCACGTTCTTGGAGACGTACGAGGCGGTGTCGATCTCGTCGGGTGCCATGTCCGACGGGCCCGGCAGCAGCAGCACGTCGTCGTAGGTCAGCCCGAGTGTCGCGAATTTATCGGGCACTCCGTCGACGTTGGCAGTCATGACACCTTCCCCAAATGGCCTTGATCGGTGCGGATGTCCATGCTAACGGGAAGTGAGGGTGGCTCATTCCACGATCATGGAGACCCAGAGCCGTCGTACCTTCATACGAAAGCCCCGCGCAAGCTCTGCGGAAGCGGCGGGGCACGCGCCCGACGGCCCGCCCCCGTGGCGCCGCCGTCCCGGCCGGGCGCTCCGCCTACTGCTCCGCCAGGGCCCGCAGCCGGCTCAGGGCGCGGTGCTGGGCGACGCGGACCGCACCGGGTGACATTCCCAACATCTGCCCGGTCTCCTCGGCGGTGAGCCCCACGGCGATGCGCAGCAGCAGCAGTTCGCGCTGGTTGTCGGGGAGGTTGGCGAGGAGCTTCTTGGCCCACTCGGCGTCGCTGCTGAGCAGCGCGCGCTCCTCCGGGCCGAGGGAGTCGTCCGGCCGCTCGGGCATCTCGTCGGAGGGCACGGCGGTGGAGCCGGGACCGCGCATCGCGGCCCGCTGGAGGTCGGCGACCTTGTGGGCGGCGATGGCGAAGACGAACGCCTCGAAGGGGCGACCGGTGTCCTTGTAGCGCGGCAGCGCGAGGAGGACGGCGACGCAGACCTCCTGGGCGAGGTCCTCGACGAAGTGACGGGCGTCGCCGGGCAGCCGGGACAGCCGGGTCCGGCAGTAGCGCAGGGCGAGGGGGTGGACATGGGCGAGCAGGTCGTGCGTGGCCTGCTCGTCCCCGTCTACGGCGCGGTGGACGAGCGCACCGACTGTCCCTTGGCCAGGGGCCGCCTCGTCGTCGCGCATCGGTCCATGGTGCCTTGCGGCCGACTTGTCCGCGCCCTTACGTCCGTCGTTGTGCACTGAAGCGTTATGAGCAGGTGCGCCGGAACTCATCCCCTGCGCCCTCCCCTCCCGCTCGACCGACTCGTCCCCGAGGAACTCCACACCTCAAGGATGCGGCATCCGCGCCGAAACGAGCAGCGGGCACCCGGCGGTTCACCTTGTCACCCCCGCTCACCTGGAGGTGAGCGGGGAACATCGCGCCCCCGTCGGGCCCCGTGGGTCCGCGCCTCACGGGGGTGGCCTAGCGGACCAGGCCCCACCGGAAACCGAGCGCCACCGCGTGTGCCCGGTCCGAGGCGCCGAGCTTCTTGAAGAGCCGCCGGGCGTGCGTCTTGACGGTGTCCTCGGAGAGGAACAGCTCACGGCCGATCTCCGCGTTGGAGCGGCCGTGGCTCATGCCTTCGAGGACCTGGATCTCCCGGGCGGTGAGGGTGGGCGCGGCGCCCATCTCCGCGGAGCGCAGCCGGCGCGGGGCCAGCCGCCAGGTCGGGTCGGCGAGGGCCTGGGTGACCGTGGCCCGCAGCTCGGCGCGCGAGGCGTCCTTGTGCAGGTAGCCACGGGCGCCGGCGGCGACCGCGAGGGCCACGCCGTCCAGGTCCTCGGCGACCGTGAGCATGATGATCCGGGCGCCGGGGTCGGCGGACAGCAGTCGCCGGACCGTCTCGACACCGCCCAGGCCGGGCATGCGCACGTCCATCAGGATCAGGTCGGATCGGTCGGCACCCCAGCGGCGGAGGACTTCCTCGCCGTTGGCCGCCGTCGTCACGCGCTCGACACCGGGCACGGTCGCGACCGCGCGGCGGAGCGCCTCTCGGGCAAGCGGGGAGTCGTCGCAGACGAGGACGGATGTCATGACCGTCCTCCGCAGCTGATGCGCGTCACCTTGAGCCTCCAGGCTGGTACGGAATCTCACCTGTGCGGTCACCGTCTCGGACGCCCGCCCGAGCGCCTGTTCCTGCGACCGCCTCCGCCCTCATCAACGACGGTCACTCGAAAGAGTTACGGGGCTGTGTGTCGTCTTCGGCACTCTACGTGAGGGGACGGACACGACCCAGTCACGCGCGGGGACCCTCGACCTTTCATCACAACCTATGCCCCATTCAGACGCTTTTCTTCCGCTTTGTAGGTGTCTGGCACTAGATTCGCAATGAGTCATATTTTCATCTCCTTAGATCGTAGTTGTACGGTCGTGGATACGGCATCCACCCATATCGGTTACAAGGGGTCACGCAATGGCAGACTTCTCCCGCCTTCCCGGACCTAACGCGGACCTGTGGGACTGGCAGCTCCTGGCCGCGTGCCGCGGGGTGGACAGCTCACTCTTCTTCCATCCGGAGGGCGAGCGCGGCGCGGCCCGGAGCGCTCGCGAGAACTCGGCCAAGGAGGTCTGCATGCGGTGCCCGGTCCGCGCCGAGTGCGCCGCGCACGCGCTGGCGGTGCGCGAGCCGTACGGCGTCTGGGGCGGGCTGACCGAGGACGAGCGCGAGGAACTCATGGGGCGGGCGCGCAACCGCCTGGTACCGGCGGCGGCGTCGGCGGCCCGCGGGGAGCACCGTCCCGGATGACTGCACCGAACAGGCGAAGGAACGTTTCTGCAAGGAGTGCGCGTGGCAGGCACGCGCGCGTGGCGGTCAGCGCCCGGCGGCCCGGACCAGCTCGTCCAGCGTCGCCGTCACGGCCGGCACCTGCGCCAGGTCGGGCAGCGTGAGCGCGACGATCTCCCGCCGTACCGCCGGTTCCAGGCGCACGGTGCGGGCACCTCGCGGCCGTACGGACTCGATCGCGAGCTGGGGCAGTACGGCGACCCCGAGGCCGGCGCCGACCAGGCCGACGACGGCCGGGTAGTCGTCGGTCGCGAAATCGATCCGGGGGGTGAAGCCGGCCGCCCGGCAGACCTCGACGAGCTGGCCCCGGCAGCGCGGGCAGCCCGCGATCCAGGGGTCGTCGGCCAGTTCGCCGATGGCGACGGACTCCGCGCGGGCGAGCGGGTGCCGGTCGGGCACCAGCGCCACCAGCCGGTCGCCGAGCAGCGGCCGGACCACGAGGTCGTCCCACTCCTCGACGCCGCCCGCCGCACCTTCGTAACGGAAAGTGAGCGCCACGTCGCAGTCGCCCTCGCGCAGCAGTTCGACGGAGGCGGGGGGCTCGGCCTCCGTGAGGGAGACGCGGGTGCCGGGGTGCGCGGCGCGCAGCGCGGCGAGCGCGGCCGGTACGAGGGTGGAGCTGCCGCTGGGGAAGGAGACCAGGCGGACCCGGCCGGCGCGCAGTCCCGCGATGGCGGCGACCTCCTCCTCCGCCGCGGTGAGCCCGGCGAGGATGCCCGCGGCGTGCCGGACCAGTGCCTCGCCGGCCTGGGTCAGCCGCATGTCGCGCTGGCCGCGGACGAGCAGGGGGGTGCCGACGGACGCCTCCAGGGCCTTCATCTGCTGGCTGACGGCGGGCTGGGTGCAGCCCAGCTCGCGGCCGGCCGCCGAGAAGGAACCGGTGGCGGCCACGGCGCGCAGTACACGGAGATGACGAGCCTCGATCACCCGACCGAGGATAAGCGACTCTTTGACCCGACGGCGAAAAATGCGTCGACGCTTTGACCGGCCTCTTCTACCGTGCCGTCATGAGGCTTCTCTCGGTGAATCTGGGCCGCCCCGCGACCGTGCCGTACACGGACCATCCGCGGGGGATCACGGGCATCGACAAGCGGCCGGCCGACGGGCCGGTGCGGATCGCGGCCCCGGGGCCGGACGGGGCGAGCGGCGTCGCCGGGGACACGGTCTGCGACACCCGCCACCACGGCGGGGAGCACCAGGCGGTGTACGCGGTGGCCCGCGAGGACCTGGACGACTGGGAGCGCGAGCTGGGGCGCCCGCTGCGCGCCGGCGTGTTCGGCGAGAACCTCACCACGGTGGGTCTGGACGTCTCCGGCGCGCTGATCGGCGAGCACTGGCGGATCGGCGGCGGGCCCCTGCTGGAGGTGACCAGCGGCCGCATCCCCTGCCGCACCTTCCAGGGCCATCTGGGTGAGAAGCAGTGGGTGAGGCGGTTCACGCGGGCCGCCGCGCCCGGCGCGTACCTGCGGGTGATCGAGCCCGGCGAGGTGCGGGCGGGCGATCCGGTCGAGGTGGTGCACCGGCCCGGTCACGAGGTGACGGTGGCCCTCCAGTTCCGCGCGGTGACGACCGAACGGGCGCTGCTGCCGCGGCTGCTGGCGGCGGGGGACGCGCTGCACCCGGTGGCGCTGGCGAAGGCGCGGGCGTACGTGGAGGCGTCCCGGGCGGTTCCCCGGGGCCCGGCTCCGGGAGCGCCTGCCGTCCCTTCACCCGCGCTTCACCGGACGGAGGCTCGGTGAGCGAACCGGACGCCGACAGTCCGGGTCACTAACCTTGCGTCATGACAACGGCATTGATTACCGGATCGACCTCAGGCATCGGCGCCGCGTTCGCGCGACGGCTGGCGGCCGACGGGCACGACCTGGTGCTGGTCGCCCGGAGCACCGACCGGCTGCGCGAGCAGGCGACCGAACTGCACGACCGGCACGGCATCGAGGCCGAGGTGCTCACCGCCGACCTGGCCGAGGACGCGGGCATCGAGACGGTGGCCGCCCGGCTGGGCGACCGCAAGAACCCCGTCGACCTGCTGGTCAACAATGCCGGGTTCGGCAACAAGGGCCGCTATCTCGACGTCTCCATGGCCGATGAGCTGCGGATGCTCAAGGTGCACTGCGAGGCGGTGCTGCGGCTGACGTCGGCGGCGGCCGGGGCGATGCGGGCCCGGGGGCGCGGCGGCGTGGTCAACGTGGCCTCGGTGGCGGCCTTCCTGCCGCGCGGCACGTACGGCGCGTCCAAGGCGTGGGTCGTGCAGTTCACGCAGGGCGCGGCGAAGGACCTGGCGGGCAGCGGCGTACGGCTGATGGCGCTGTGCCCCGGTTTCGTGCGGACGGAGTTCCACGAGCGGGCCGGGATGGGCACGGACAGCATCCCGAACTGGATGTGGCTGGACGCCGACAAGCTGGTCGCGGCGGCCCTGGACGACCTGGCCCGCGGCAAGACCCTGTCCATCCCGGACCCCCGCTACAAGGCCCTGATGGGCGCGGCGAAGCTGGTGCCGCGCGGGGTGCTGGGGTCGATCAGCTCGCGGACGGGACGGAAGTACGGGCCGCAGTGACGGGAGCACGGGCCGGGGAGGGGCGGCCGGGCGGCCGGCGGCCCCTCCCGTCTCCGTGTCAGCCGCGCGCCGCCCTCCGCGCGAACGCCGCCCACTGACCGGCGCCGACAGAGAGGTGGGCGCCGCCGGGGCGCTTGGAGTCGCGTACCGCGGTCGGCCCCGTGGTCGCGGCCTCGGCGCGGTCACCGCCCTTACCGGCACCGCGGCTGCTCTTGGTTCAGGGCGGCCCAGCAGCGCGGGACGTGGGGCGGCCCACGGCCGGGTGCCGGGCCGGGAGGCCGGGCTGCGCGTGGTCACCGCCGGCGACCTCGGTTCCGTGCGGATCGAGGTCGGCAACAGCCGCGGGGAGTGCCTGCCGCGACCGGCCAAGGGCGGTCCGGACGGTGTGGGCCCAGGTCACCGTCCGGGCAGCCCGCATGCCGAGCGGACCTCCGCCAGCAGCCGCGGGTAGTGCTCGCCCTCTGTGTTGAGCGCGTGCCAGACCGCGTCCAGGGCCGCCCGCAGCGGGTGGGGGTCGGCGGCGGCCGGCAGGGCGGGGAGGGCGTAGTGGGGCTGGGAGATCAGGTGGGGAGGCCGGGGCAGGCGCGCCGGCTGGACCGTCACGACGGTCCGCCCCCGGGGGCCGGGCTCGGGCGGGCGGTACGGCGGTCGCTCCGGGGGGACCGCCTCGAGGACGGACCGGTCCGGGACCCGGGGGTCGGCGCGCAGCGCGGCGAACATCGCGTCGTGGTCACCGAAGGGCGGGGGAAGCGGGCGCCCCGCGTCGAGGGCGGTGAGCGCCCGCGCGATCCAGGGCAGGCCGGTCAGGCCCGCCGCCTCGCAGGCCCGGTGGGCGGCCCGTACCGCCACCCGCCGCTGGACCCCGGGGCCGGCCGCGTCCAGCGCGTGCACCAGGCCGGGGTCGAAGCGCAGCAGCCCGAGGACGTTGCCCCCGACGCCGCGCAGCGCCGCGCTGGGCGGGCGGCCACCCCATTCCCAGCGCTCGCGGTGCGGGCGGCCGACCTCGGCGGCGTGCTCCCGCGGCTCCCGGGCCGCCCGCCCGGTCCCGGCCCGCTCCTTGGGCACGGGGGGCGGGGGCAGTGCGCGGGCGTGGCCGTGCGGGTCGCTCTCCACGTGGGCCTTCCCCTCCTCGGTTCCCTGCCGCACAGGATGCCCGAGCCCACTGACAACGCGCCGGTGCCCGGCACCCCCGAGGGGGTGCCGGGCACCGGCGTGGGCTGGGAGAGCCTCAGTGGCTGTGGCCGTGGCTGTGGCCCGCGGCGGCCGGCTCTTCCTCTTCCTTCTTCTCGACGACCAGGGTCTCGGTCGTCAGGAGGAGGGAGGCGATGGAGGCGGCGTTCTCCAGGGCGGAGCGGGTGACCTTCACCGGGTCGATGACGCCGGCCTTGACCAGGTCGCCGTACTCGCCGGTGGCGGCGTTGAAGCCCTGGCCCTTGTCCAGCTCGGCGACCTTGGAGGTGATGACGTAACCCTCCAGGCCGGCGTTCTCCGCGATCCAGCGCAGCGGCTCGACGGCGGCGCGGCGGACGACCGCGACACCCGTGGCCTCGTCGCCGGTCTTGCCGAGGTTGCCCTCCAGGACCTTGACGGCGTGGACCAGCGCGGAGCCACCACCGGAGACGATGCCCTCCTCGACCGCGGCGCGGGTCGCGGAGATGGCGTCCTCCAGACGGTGCTTGCGCTCCTTCAGCTCCACCTCGGTGGCGGCGCCGACCTTGATCACGCACACGCCGCCGGCCAGCTTGGCGAGGCGCTCCTGGAGCTTCTCGCGGTCCCAGTCGGAGTCCGTGGCCTCGATCTCGGCCTTGATCTGGTTGACGCGGCCCTCGACGTCCGCCTTGTCACCGGCGCCGTCGACGATGGTGGTGTCGTCCTTGGTGACGGTGATGCGGCGGGCGGTGCCGAGCACCTCCAGGCCGACCTGGTCGAGCTTGAGGCCGACCTCCTCGGAGATGACCGTGGCGCCGGTGAGGACCGCCATGTCCTGGAGCATCGCCTTGCGGCGGTCACCGAAGCCGGGGGCCTTCACCGCGACGGCGTTGAAGGTGCCGCGGATCTTGTTGACCACCAGGGTGGAGAGGGCCTCGCCCTCGACGTCCTCGGCGATGATCAGCAGCGGCTTGGAGGAGTTGGCCTGGATGACCTTCTCCAGCAGCGGCAGCAGGTCCGTGATGGAGGAGATCTTGCCCTGGTTGATCAGGATGTAGGCGTCCTCCAGGACGGCCTCCATGCGCTCCTGGTCCGTCACGAAGTACGGCGACAGGTAGCCCTTGTCGAAGGCCATGCCCTCGGTGAAGTCCAGCTCCAGGCCGAAGGTGTTGGACTCCTCGACGGTGATGACACCGTCCTTGCCGACCTTGTCCATCGCCTCGGCGATCAGCTCGCCGACCTGGCTGTCCTGCGCGGAGAGCGCGGCGACGGCGGCGATGTCGGACTTCTCGTCGATCGGGCGGGCGGTGGCGAGAAGGTCGTCGGAGACCGCCTTGACGGCCGCGTCGATGCCCTTCTTCAGCAGCGCCGGGGAGGCACCGGCCGCGACGTTCTTCAGGCCCTCGCGGACCAGCGCCTGGGCGAGCACGGTGGCGGTGGTCGTACCGTCACCCGCCACGTCGTTGGTCTTGGTCGCCACCTCCTTCACCAGCTGCGCGCCGAGGTTCTCGTACGGGTCCTCGATCTCGACCTCGCGGGCGATCGTGACACCGTCGTTGGTGATGGTGGGGGCGCCGAACTTCTTGTCGATGACGACGTTGCGGCCCTTGGGGCCGATCGTCACCTTGACCGTGTCGGCGAGCTTGTTGACGCCGCGCTCGAGGGCGCGACGGGCGTCCTCGTCGAACTTCAGGATCTTCGCCATGGGAGCGTGAGCCCTCTTCCGAAATCTGGGGTATACGGCGCTGCGCCCCGGGCGCCCGGCTTCATAGTGGTGGCGGGAGCCAGGGGCGCAGCTTCAAGCGTTGAAGCGAAATGCTTCGGGTGAACTACTTCTCGATGATCGCGAGGACGTCGCGGGCCGAGAGGACGAGGTACTCCTCGCCGTTGTACTTCACCTCGGTGCCGCCGTACTTGCTGTAGAGCACGACGTCACCGACGGAGACGTCGAGCGGAAGACGGTTGCCGTCCTCGAAGCGGCCCGGGCCCACGGCCAGGACGACGCCCTCCTGGGGCTTCTCCTTGGCGGTGTCCGGAATGACCAGGCCCGAGGCCGTGGTCTGCTCGGCGTCGAGCGGCTGGACCACGATGCGGTCCTCGAGCGGCTTGATGGCAACCTTGGAGCTGGCGGTCGTCACGATCCGACCTCCCCCTTCGGAGATCTCACGGGGTTAACTGTCTGAGGTGGCGACCAGGTGGATCCGTCGTCGCGGGTGCCGGACCTGCCCGTCGCTGTGTTGGCACTCTCCCGAGGGGAGTGCCAGACCTGAGACTATGACCGCGGTTAGCACTCGGTCAAGCGGAGTGCCAATACCGGCGGCGCGTCGGAGGATTTCGGGGTGGCGCCGGAGGGGCCGGGGACGCCGGTCGGCGTCACAGGTAGTCCTCCAGCCGGCCCACCCGCAGCCCCCGTCTCTCGATCTCCTCCAGGACCTTCTCCGTGCGTCCCGTCAGCGCCGTCCCCTTCGGGCGGTCCGGGTCGACGGCGATGATGTCGCCGGGGCGCAGGCGGGGTTCGCCGTGGGTGAAGGCCAGGGCGCCGGAGGGGTCCGGGGCGGCCCGCCACAGGACGACCGCCGTGATGCCGCAGTCGGCGGCGGCTCGCAGGGTGGCCGTGTCGTAGCGGCCGTAGGGCGGGCGGAAGAGGCGGGGGCGGACGCCGAAGCGGGCGTTGAGCTTGCGCTGCTGTCCGCAGATCTCGGCGCGCTGGCCGAGGTGGGGCAGGCCGCGCAGCGCCGGGTGGTCGAGGGTGTGGTTCTGGAGGCTCGCGCCGACCGCGCGGAGCCGGGCGAAGTGGCCGTACGCCGGTCCGGCGACGGTGTCGGTGAGGAAGAGGGTGACCGGCAGCCGCCGGTCGCGGACGAGGGCGGGGAAGCGGGGGTCGCGCTCGGCGCCGTCGTCGTAGGTGAGGAAGACGACGCGGTCGCGGGTGGGGACGTGGTCGACGACCGGCGGCAGGCCGCCCGCGCCTCCCCGGGCCGGTTCCGGGGCCTTGCCGCCGGTGCGGTCGACGGGGGCGCCGGCCCCGGCGCAGGCGGCGAGCAGGACGGCGGCCAGGGCGGCGCCGGCGGCTTTCGCGGCGAGGCCCCGGCGTGTCACAGGTAGTCCTCCAGGCGGGCCACGGCGTACCCCTCGGCGGTGACCTTGTCCAGGAACCGGCGGACCATGTCGGGCATCGTGCCGTCCCAGTCCTTCGCGCCGCGGAAGTGGGTGAGGACGATGTCGCCGGGGTGGATCTCCCGGTCCCACTCGCGGTAGTCCCAGCGGTCGACGAAGACCTCCTCGTTCCAGAGCGGGACGTGGGTGACGCCGCAGCTCTTCGCGGCGACCAGGGTGTCCTGGTCGTAGTTGCCGAAGGGCGGGCGGAAGACGGCGGGGCGCTTGCCGTACCGCTCGCGGATGACCTCCTGCATGCCGCAGATCTCGCGCCTCTGCTCGGCGTAGGAGAGACCGGGCAGGTAGGGGTGGGTGAGGGTGTGGTTGTTGAGGGTGACCCCGCGGGCCTGCATCGTCCTGAAGTAGCCGTAGTCCTCCTTCACCAGGTAGTCGCTGAGGAAGGCGGTGTACGGGACGTTCAGCTCGCTCATCATCTCCAGGAACCGGCGGTCCTTCTCGCCGCCGTCGTCGATGGTGAGGAAGACGATCTTCTCCTTGGTGGGGATCGTGGTGAAGACCGGCGGGAGCCCGCGCTCGGTGTGACCGTCGACCTCGAAGCCGGCCCGGGTGCGGATCTCCGGTTTCTCGGCCGGGGGCGGGGGCGCCGGCAGCGGCGCGCGCTTGAGGCCCCAGCGCTGCGCGGCGGCGTGCGCGGCGCGCAGCTTGGTGGCGTAGGCGTCCAGCGCGCGGGCCGGCGGCGCCTGGAGGGGCTGGCCGGGGGCGGACCGCACCTCGGTGGAGTCCCGCGCGCAGCCCGGTACCCCGAGGACGGCGACGGCGGCGAGCACGGCGAGGCCGCCCTGGACGCGCGTCTTCCGGTAACGGGTACGAGAAGCCCTAGTTTTGTCATTTTGTACTACTGCTCGCATGGTGCCGGATCCTCGCAGCCGCCGGTCCGGGAACCGCCCCGACACGCGCCCGGCGGTGGACGGTCCACCGACTGGCCCACAATGGCCCGGTGAACGACCTCGACGCCCTCCTCACCCCCGCCGGCCGCGCCCTCCTCGACGAGGTGCGCGACACCGATCCCGCCCAGGAGCTGGCCGTCGCCACCCGGCTGCGCCGCACCCACCCGGCGGACCTGGTGTCGGCGGCGCTGGGGCAGGCGCGGCTGCGGCAGCGGGCGGTGGCGAAGTTCGGGGCGGCGGACGCCGGGCGGATGTTCTTCACGCCGAACGGGGTCGAGCAGTCGACCCGGGCGAGTGTCGCCGCGTACCGGGCCGCCCGCTTCGCCGAGCTGGGCGTGACCTCGGTGGCCGACCTGTGCTGCGGGATCGGCGGGGACGCGATCGCGCTGGCCCGCAGGGGCATCCGGGTGCTCGCCGTGGACCGTGACCCGGCGGCGGCCGCGGCGGCCCGCGCCAACGCCGGGGCGCTGGGGCTCGGTGACCTCATCGAGGTGAGGGAGGCGGATGTGACGGAGGTGGCGACGGACGGGTACGACGCCGTCTTCGTCGACCCGGCACGCCGGGGCGGGCGGGGCCGGATCTTCGACCCCGAGGCGTACTCACCGCCGCTGTCGTGGGCCGTGGCGGCGGCCCGCACGGCGCCCCGGGCCGCCGCGCTGAAGGTGGCGCCCGGCATCCCGCACGAGGCCGTACCGGCGGACGCCGAGGCCGAGTTCCTCTCCGACGGCGGGGACGTGAAGGAGGCGGTGCTCTGGTTCGGCACCGCGCCGGGGGCGGTCCGGGCGACGCTGCTGCCGGGGCCGCGCACACTGCTCTCCCGCGCCCTGCCCGACCCGGAGGTCCGCCCGCCCGGCCGGTACCTCTACGAGCCGGACGGCGCCGTCGTCCGGGCCCATCTGGTCGCGGAGGTGGCCGAGGAGGTCGGCGGCGGCCTGCTGGACGCGACCATCGCGTACGTGACCGCCGACACGCTGCGGCCGACGCCGTACGCCACGGCGTACGAGATCACCGATCTGCTGCCCTTCAACGTCAAGAAGCTGAAGGCGCTGCTGCGGGAGCGGGGGGTCGGGGTGCTGACCGTGAAGAAGCGGGGCTCGGCGGTGGAGCCGGAGGAGCTGCGGCGGAAGGTGAAGCCGCAGGGGCCGAACTCCGCGACCGTGTTCCTGACCCGGGTGGCGGGGGCGCCGACGATGCTGGTCGGACACCCCGCCCCGGACGCCCCGGCCCGGTGAGCACGCGCATTCCCGTCAGCCGCACTCCCGCGCGCGCCGGACGAGCAGGTCCCGTTCGCGGGCGTTGCCGGCCAGCGAGGCCGCCCGTTCGAACTCCGCGCGGGCCTCGGCCGTACGCCCGAGGCGGTGGAGGAGATCGCCGCGGACGCTCGGGAGCAGGTGGTAGCCGCGCAGGGCGGGCCCGGCGGCCAGGGCGTCCACGATCTCCAGGGCCGGTCCCGGGCCCTCGGCCATGGAGACGGCGACCGCGCGGTTCAGTTCGACGACCGGGGACGGGGCGCGGGCGGCGAGCCGGCCGTAGAGGGCGGCGATGCGGGGCCAGTCGGTCTCCTCGTAGGTGAACGCCTGGGCGTGACAGGCGGCGATCGCGGCCTGGAGGACGTACGGGCCCGGTGCGGCGGGGTCGGTGCGGGCCAGGGCGGTGAGGCCGCGGGTGATGAGGAGGCGGTTCCAGCGGCGGCGGTCCTGGTCCTTGAGCAGGACGGGGGTGCCGTCGGGGGCGGTGCGGGCGGCGGTGCGGGAGGACTGGAACTCCAGCAGGGCGGTGAGGCCGTGCACCTCGGGTTCCTTCGGCATCAGGGCGGACAGCACCCGGGCCAGGCGCAGGGCGTCCTCGCACAGCGCGGGGCGCAGCAGGTCGTCGCCCGCGGTGGCGGCGTAGCCCTCGTTGAAGATCAGGTAGATGACGTCCAGGACCGAGCCGAGGCGGGCCTCGCGGTCGGGGCCGCGGGGCACCTCGAAGGGGACCCCGCGGGTGGCGAGGGTGCGTTTGGCGCGGACGACGCGCTGGGCGACCGTGGCCTCGGGGACGAGGAAGGCCCGGGCGATCTCGGCGGTGCTCAGGCCGCCGAGCAGGCGCAGGGTGAGGGCGGTGCGGGCCTCGGCGGAGAGCACCGGGTGGCAGGCGGTGAAGACGAGGCGGAGCAGGTCGTCGTCGATGTCGTCCGGGTCGGCGGGTTCCTCGGGCGGGGCCGCGTCCGGCAGGCCCCGGCCGATCTCCGCGAGCTTGCGGGCGTAGGTCTCCCGGCGGCGGACCAGGTCGACCGCGCGGTGGCGGGCGGTGGCCATGAGCCAGGCGCCCGGGTTGCCGGGGACGCCGTCGCGGGGCCACCGCTCCAGGGCGGCGACCAGGGCGTCCTGGGCCAGCTCCTCGGCGATGCCGATGTCCCGGACGACCCGGGCGACCCCGGCGATGACACGCGGGGACTCCAGGCGGAAGACGGTCTCGATGGCGGCCCGGGCGGCCCCGGCGGAGGCGGTCTGTGGTTCCACAGGCCCCATGCAACACCGGTGGCCGCCCCCGGCCAACCGCCGGCGGCCGTCAGCCGCCGAGGATCTCCCGCACCTCACAGGTGATCGTCCAGTGCTCCTCGTGGGTCTTCAGGAAGCGCTTGACCCACTCGACCGCCTCGGCCCGGTCCTTGGCCTGGAGCAGCGCGTATCCGCCGATGACCTCCTTGGTCTCGGTGAACGGGCCGTCGGTGACGGAGAGCTGCCCGCCCGCCCAGTGGACCCGGGCGCCCTGGGCGGTGGGGGCCAGGCCGCCGTCGTCGAGGTGGACGCCGGCCTTGGTCATCTCCTCCATCAGCTTCCCCATCCGCTCCATCAGTTCGCAGCTGGGGCCCTCGGCGGGGACGTCCGACTCGTCGACGCGGATCAGTGACAGGAAGCGGGGCATGGTGGCTCCTCGGGGTCGGCGGCCGGGCTCGTTCCCGGCCTCTCACCCCTTACGTCGATCGGGAGACGGCCGGATCGACACGGCCCGGGAAGTTTTTTCGGGCGGTCGGCGCGCGGGGTCAGCGCAGCGACTTCCACAGTTCGCTCGCCGCCGGCTCGTCGGCGACCACCCGGTTGCTGTCGGAGGGCGCCGGGACCACCGGCATCGTCACCGTCCGCACCGCGTCCGCCGACAGGCCGCCGAGGCTCCGGCCCAGCCCGATCAGCTCGCTCGGCGAGTCCAGGCCGGTGTCGGTGGTGAGGCCCCCGGTGACGGCGTCGGCGACCCGGTAGAGCCTGGCCGGGTCGGTGAGCAGGTCCGTGCCGGAGATCTGCCCCAGCAGCGCCTTGACCAGTCTCTGCTGGAGCTGGACGCGGGCGAGGTCGCTGCCGCCGGCTGTGCCGTAGCGGGTGCGGGCCAGCCCCAGCGCCTCGGTGCCGTCGAGGTGGTGGGTGCCCGCGTCCAGCTTCAGATGGCTCTTGTCGTCGTCGATGTCCTCGTCGACGGTGACGGTGACGCCGCCCAGGGCGTCGACCAGCTTCGCGAAGCCGGAGAAGTCGATCTCCAGGAAGTGGTCGATGCGGACGTCCGTCATCGCCTCGACCGTCTTCACCGCGCACACCGGGCCGCCCACCGCGTAGGCGGTGTTGAACATGACCTGGTGCGCCTCCCGCGTCGACGTGCCGTCCGGCCGGGGGCAGGAGGGGCGGGTGACGAGCGTGTCGCGCGGGATGCTGACCACGGTGGCGGTGGTGCGGCCGGCGTCGAGGCGGACGACCATCGCCGTGTCGGAGCGGGCGCCCTCGCTGTCCCCGCCGCCGAGTTCCGCGTTCTCCGCGCCGCCGCGCGAGTCGGAGCCGAGGACCAGGAGGGTGAGCGGGCCGGTGTCCTGCGGGGAGGCGGACGGCGTCGGCGTGGCGCGGGCCGGCCGGTCGTCACCGAGGGCGGTGTCGATGTCGACGCCGGTGATGTTGTCGTCCAGGTGCCGGTAGAGCCAGCCCGCCGCCGCGATGCCCAGCAGCAGGGCGCCGGCCAGGGTGAGGCCGGCGGCCCTCAGCACTCGTCCCCGCCCGCCCATGTGTCCGCCCCGTCCGCTGCCCTGGGTCGTTCCCGTTCCGGTGCCCCGCAGGGATGAACGTACGTCCGAATTGTTGCGGGCGGCGACGGAGAGCGGCTGTTTCTGCGGAAATTCTCAGACTTCTCGGGCAGGGCGAGGCGGGTGGGAGACCGGGGCCGGACGAGGCGAAAGTTTCGGACGGCCACCCGACCGGCTTCGACCGTGCGCGCCGTCCTACTGCGGCGGCGGCGCGGTGCTGCTGCGCACCACCAGGCTGGTCGCCAGCTCCACCCGGGTCGCGGCGGCGGAGCCGCCGTCGCGGCCGAGGTCGAGCACCAGCCGGACCGCCGCCTCGGCCATCTCGGTCAGCGGCTGCCGTACGGTCGTCAGCGGCGGCCCGACCCAGCGGGCCACCGGCAGGTCGTCGAAGCCGACCACGCTCAGGTCCTCCGGGACGCGCAGGCCCAGTTCCCGCGCGGCCTCGTACAGGCCGAGCGCCTGGAGGTCGTTCCCGGCGAAGACCGCGGTGGGGCGGTCGGGGCGGCGCAGCAGCTCCAGGCCCTGGCGGTAACCGGTCTCGTGGTGGAAGTCGCCGGTGCGGATCAGGCCGGGGTCGGCGGGGAGCCCGGCGGTCTCCAGGGCCGCCCGGTAGCCGTCGATCCGGGCGCGGCTGCACATCATCCGGGTCGGTCCGCTGATCGCCCCGATCCGGGTGTGCCCCAGCTCGACCAGGTGCCGGGTGGCGGCCAGTCCGCCCTGCCAGTTGGTGGCGCCGATGGAGGGCACGTCGGCGCCCGGGTCGCCGGCCGGGTCCATCACCACGAACGGGATGGAACGGCTGGTCAGCAGCGCCCGCTGGGACTCGTCCAGCCCGGACAGGACCAGCACGACCCCGTGCGGGCGACGGGCGGCGACCTGGTCGGCCCAGGTCCGCCCCGGCGTCAGCCGGCCCGCGCTCTCGGAGAGCACCACGCTCAGGCCCGCGTCCCGCGCCACGTTCTCCACGCCCCGGATGACCTCCATCGCCCAGGCGCTCTCCAGCTCGTGGAAGACCAGGTCGATCAGGGGCGAGCGGGTGGCCTCGGCGCGCCGACGCCGGTAGCCGTGGGCGCGCAGCAGGTCCTCCACCCGGGCGCGGGTGGCCGGGGCGACGTCGGCGCGGCCGTTGAGCACCTTCGAAACAGTCGGCGCCGACACCCCGGCCTCACGGGCGATCTCGGCCAGGGTCGCGGTCTGGGAGGACCGCCCTCGCGTCCTGGTTTCGGCGGGCTGCGGTGAAGTCATGGCGGCGATCGTATCCCTGCGGACCCTCTTGACGAAGTGCGCGCGGCGCCATAGGTTCCCGGAACATTCGGCTGCAACACCGAAACATTCGATCCTCACGGCTCCCGGGACAGGAGTTCCATGACCACCGCGCCCTGGCGTGACCCCGCCCTGCCCGCCGCCGCCCGTGTCGACGACCTCCTGGCCCGCATGACCCTGGAGGAGAAGACCGCCCAGCTGTACGGCGTGTGGGTGGGCGCCGCCACGGACGGGGAGGGCGTCGCCCCGCTCCAGCACGAGATGACCGAGGAGTACGACTGGGAGGAGCTGATCACCCGGGGCCTCGGGCAGCTCACCCGTCCCTTCGGCACCGCCCCCGTCGACCCGGCCGTCGGCGCCCGGTCGCTGGCGAGCGCCCAGCGGCGGATCATGGCGGCCGGCCGCTTCGGCATCCCCGCGCTGGCCCACGAGGAGTGCCTGGCCGGCTTCACCGCCTGGCGGGCCACCGCCTACCCGGTGCCGCTGGCCTGGGGCGCGTCCTTCGATCCGGAGCTGGTCGAGGAGATGGCCCGGCGCATCGGCCACGACCTGCGCGCGGTCGGCGTCCACCAGGGGCTCGCGCCGGTCCTGGACGTCGTCCGCGATCCGCGCTGGGGCCGGGTGGAGGAGACCATCGGCGAGGACCCGTACCTGGTCGGCACGGTCGGTGCCGCCTATGTGCGGGGCCTGGAGTCGGCCGGGATCGTCGCCACCCTCAAGCACTTCGCCGGGTACGCCTCCTCCGCCGGGGCGCGGAACCTGGCGCCGGTGCGGGCGGGCGTCCGGGAGTTCGCCGACGTGACGCTCCCCCCGTTCGAGCTGGCCCTGCGCGAGGGCGGCGCCCGGTCGGTGATGGCGGCGTACACCGAGACCGACGGCGTGCCCGCCTCGGCCGACCCGGCGCTGCTGACCGGTCTGCTGCGCGAGGAGTGGGGCTTCACCGGCACGGTGGTCGCCGACTACTTCGGCGTCGGCTTCCTCCAGTCCCTGCACCGGGTCGCCGAGGACCCGGCCGGGGCGGCGCACCTGGCGCTGGCGGCCGGGATCGACGTGGAGCTGCCCACGGTCAAGTGCTACGGCACCCCGCTGATCGAGGCGGTCCGGGCGGGCCGGGTGCCCGAGGCGCTGGTCGACGAGTCGGCCCGGCGGGTGCTGCTCCAGAAGTGCGCCCTGGGCCTGCTGGACGAGGACTGGTCCCCCGAGCCGCCCGCCGGGGAGGCGCCGGCCGACCTCGACCCGCCCGGCAACCGGGCCGTGGCCCGCCGGCTGGCCGAGGAGTCCGTCGTCCTGCTGGACAACCCGGACGGCCTGCTGCCGCTGGCCCCCGACACCCGGATCGCGGTGGTCGGTCCCCGGGCCGCCGACGCGCTGGCGATGCTCGGCTGCTACTCCTTCCCGTCCCACGTCCTGCCCCGCCACCCCGAGGTGCCGGTGGGCATCGACATCCCGACCGTGCTGGACGCGCTCCGCGCCGAACTGCCCGACGCCAAGGTGACGTTCGCCGAGGGCTGCGACACCTCGGGCCCGGACACCGCCGGCTTCGAGGAGGCGGTGGCGCGGGCCGCCGAGGCGGACGTCTGCGTGGCCGTGCTGGGCGACCGGGCGGGCCTGTTCGGCCGGGGCACCTCCGGCGAGGGCTGCGACGCGAGCGACCTCAGGCTGCCCGGCGTCCAGGGCGCGCTGCTCGACGCGCTGGTCGCCACCGGCGTGCCGGTGGTCCTCGTCCTGCTCACCGGCCGGCCGTACGCGCTGGGCCGCTGGCAGGGGCGGCTGGGCGCGGTCGTCCAGGCGTTCTTCCCGGGCGAGGAGGGCGGCCCGGCGGTGGCGGGCGTGCTGTCGGGCCGCGTCACCCCCTCGGGCCGGCTCCCGGTGAGCGTGCCGCGGCTGCCCGGCGGCCAGCCGTGGACCTACCTCCAGCCGCCGCTGGGCCTGGCCGGCGAGGTCAGCAACCTGGACCCGACGCCGCTGTACCCGTTCGGGCACGGCCGCTCGTACACGACGTTCGCCTGGGAGGACCCGGCCGGCTCCGACCCGGAGATCACCACGGACGGGACGTACGAGATGGCGGTCACCGTCCGCAACACCGGTGACCGGACGGGCGCCGAGGTGGTGCAGCTCTACCTGCACGACCCGGTGGCCCGGGTGACCCGGCCCGACGTCCGCCTGATCGGCTACCGGCGGCTGGAACTGGCCCCCGGCGCGGCCCGGCGGGTGACCTTCCGCTTCCACGCCGACCTGTCGGCGTTCACCGACCGCACGGGCCGGCGCGTGGTCGAGCCCGGCGCCCTGGAACTGCGGCTGGCGGCCTCCAGCACCGACGTACGGCACACCGCGCGGCTGACGCTGGGCGGTCCCGAGCGGGTGCTGGGGGCGGAGCGGCGGCTGCTGTGCGCGGTGGAGGTGTCCGGGGACGTCTGACGGCCGTGCCGGTCAGACGACGTCCACCGACTCGAACCGCCACCGGTGCACCGCCCGCGTGACCGTCCCCTCGGCCGGTTCCGGCAGTTCGGGGAGGCCCTCGGCGCCCGGCTCCGCGTCCCACCAGGTGATGACCAGGACCCGGTCCTGCGGGGCGCGGAACGTCTCGCGGCGCACGGGGGCGACGGGCAGCTCCTGGGCGCGGGCCCAGGCCAGCAGCTCCTCGCCCCGGCCGGGGACGGCCCGCGCCTCCCACATGACGGCGACGGTCATGAGTACAGGTTCTCCTTGCTGACCTCGTGCACGTGGTCGTGGGAGCGGCCGGGCACGTGCGGGTCGGTGACCGGCAGGGAGGAGTCGGCGGGCAGGTCCCAGTCGGAGGCGGCCCGGTTCCGGGCGACCATCTCGGCGCCGAGCGCGGCCACCATCGCCCCGTTGTCCGTGCACAGCTTGGGGCGCGGGACACGCAGCCGGATGCCGGCCGCCTCGCAGCGCTCCTGGGCCAGCGCCCGCAGCCGGGAGTTGGCCGCGACGCCGCCGCCGATCATCAGGTGGTCGACGCCCTCGTCCTTGCAGGCCCGGACGGCCTTGCGGGTCAGCACGTCGACGACCGCCTCCTGGAAGGAGGCCGCCACATCGCGCACCGGCACCTCCTCGCCGGCCGCCCGCTTCGCCTCGATCCAGCGGGCCACGGCCGTCTTCAGCCCGGAGAAGGAGAAGTCGTACGCCGGATCGCGCGGCCCGGTCAGGCCGCGCGGGAAGGCGATCGCGGCCGGGTCGCCCTCGCGGGCGTAGCGGTCGATGACCGGGCCGCCGGGGAAGCCCAGGTCCAGCACGCGGGCGATCTTGTCGAAGGCCTCGCCGGCCGCGTCGTCGATGGTCGCGCCCATCGGCCGGACGTCGGAGGTGATGTCGGAGGAGAGCAGCAGCGAGGAGTGCCCGCCGGAGACCAGCAGGGCCATGGTCGGCTCGGGCAGCGGGCCGTGTTCGAGCTGGTCGACGCAGATGTGCGAGGCGAGGTGGTTCACGCCGTAGAGCGGCTTGCCCAGCGCGTAGGCGTACGCCTTCGCCGCCGAGACGCCGACCAGCAGCGCGCCGGCCAGTCCGGGACCGGCGGTGACGGCGATGCCGTCCAGGTCGCGGGCGCTGACCCCGGCCTCCTTCAGGGCGCGCCGGATGGTGGGGACCATCGCCTCCAGGTGGGCGCGGCTCGCGACCTCCGGGACGACGCCGCCGAAACGGGCGTGCTCGTCGACGCTGGAGGCGACGGCGTCGGCCAGCAGGGTGGTACCGCGCACGACACCGACGCCGGTCTCGTCGCAGGAGGTCTCGATCCCCAGTACCAGGGGTTCGTCAGCCATGGGTCTCGGTTCCTTGTACGGGGTGGGGTACGGAGTTGGCGGGGTCGGTGAGCCGCATGACCAGCGCGTCCACGTTGCCCGGCTGGTAGTAGCCGGGCCGGACGCCGACGGGGACGAAGCCGAAGCGCTCGTAGAGCTTCTGCGCCCGGACGTTGTCCACGCGGCACTCCAGCATCACCTCGGCGCACTCGAAGGCGGTCGCCGCGCGGAGCAGTTCGGCCAGCAGCCGGGAGCCGAGGCCGGTGCCCCACTGGTCGCGGGCGACGGCGATGGTCTGGACGTCGGCCTGGTCGGCGTCGGAGGCGAGCAGGCCCGCGTAGCCGACGATCCGGCCGTCCGGCGTCTCGGCGACCACGTAGCTGCGGGTCGCCCCCGGTCCCCGGGCGTGGGCCAGCTCGGACCAGAACATGCCCCGGGACCAGGCGTCCTCCGGGAACAGCTCCCGTTCCAGGAGCAGCACCGGGTCGATGTCCCACCAGCGCATCTCGCGCAGCACGGCAGTCGCTGGACCGCTCACTTGGGGGTGACCACCTTGTAGTTCTTGGGGACCTGGGCGTCGGGGCGGCGCAGGTACAGCGGCCGGGGCGCGGGCAGCTCCACGCCGGCCGCGAGCCGCTCGGCGGCCAGGGCGGCGAGCGCGGCGGCGGAGACGTGCTCGGGCTCGTGGGCCCGGGGGAAGGTGTCCGGGTAGAGCAGCGCGCCCGCGCCGACGGCCGGGAGCCCCGCGACCTCGGCCGCGATGTCGGCGGGGCGGCCAACGGCCGGGTCGGTGAGCCGGGTGCGGGAGTCGGCGTAGCGGGCCCAGTAGACCTCTCTGCGGCGGGCGTCGGTCGCCACCACGAAGGGCCCGTCGAGGTCGGCGGCGTAGGCGAGGCCGTCCAGCGTGCACACACCGTGCACGGGCACGCCCAGCGCGAGGCCGAAGGTGTCGGCGGTCATCAGGCCGACCCGCAGTCCGGTGTACGGACCGGGGCCGATGCCGACGACGACGCCGGTGACCGCGTCGAGCCGCAGCCCGGCCTCGGTGAGCACCCGGTCGACGGCGGGCAGCAGCAGCTCACCGTGGCGGCGCGCGTCCACCTGGCCGCAGGAGGCGATGACGTCCGTGCCGTCGTGCAGCGCGACGGTGACGGCGGGAGTGGCGGTATCCAGAGCGAGCAAGAGCACACGAACAGCCTACGGCGGCCCGGGGACCCGTGTCGGCCGGGCCGGTCAGGAGGTCACCGACTGCTACGGTCGGGCGACGTACGGCACAGACCGTACGAAGCGGGACGTACGGCGCACAACGCACGGCACTTCAGCCCCCGCGCGCCCCGCACGACGCTTCCCGCACGACGCTCTTCGCACAACGCTCTTCGCACGACGCTTTCGCACAACGCTTTCCGTACGACGCCGAGGTGGTCGCCAGTGCCCAGCAGCAGCTCCGTCATGGTCACCGGACTCACCGCGGCGGCCCTGGTCGCGGTCGGGGTCCTCGCCTACCAGGCGGCGGCCACCGCGCCCCCCGAGCGCGGCGGGCCCCGGGCGGGCGTCTCGCCCGCCCCCGGCCCCGCCAGGACCCCGCGCGACGAACGGCACCCGGACGCCCTGCCCGCGCGGTCCGGGACGGGTGAACGGGTGGTGTACTCCGTGGGCGACGACCGGGTGTGGCTGGTCGGCGACGGCGACCGGGTCCGGCGCACCTTCCGGGTCACGCCCAGCACGGTGGACCCGGCGCCCGGCACCTACGCGGTGACCTCCCGGTCCAACCGGGTCACGGGGTCCGACGGCGTCCCGATCGAGCACGTGGTGCGGTTCACCAGCGTCGACGGGGTGGTCATCGGGTTCAGCGCGGCGGTGGACGGCTCCACGGCCAGGCCCGGGCGCGGGGTGAGGACGGGCGGCATCCGGGAGACACGCGCGGACGGCGAGGCCATGTGGGACTTCGCGACGATCGGCCAGAAGGTCGTGGTCGTCCGCTGAGGACGCGGCGGCCCCGGCGGGCCGGGCGGGCCGGGTCAGGCGGCCTCGCGGTGCTCCGGGGCGGCGGCCCGGGGCTCGGGTTCGGGGGCGCGCGGCGGTGTGGAGATCGCGGCGGCCGCGGCACAGGCGGCCAGCAGATCCCGCATGGGCACGGCGGCGGGCGGGGCCGGCAGCGGCCTGCCCGGGGTCGGTGAAGCCGGCATGGGCGCCTCCTGAAGCTCGGGGGCGAGCGAAGTTAGGCATGCCTAACCACGTACTGGTTACCATGTGACCACGGGCAGGACGCCGAGCGCAATATCTTTCCCGACGAGTTGTCGGAAAAACCGGGCCCGGGGCTCCGCTCAGGCGGTGAGGACGCTCAGGTCGGCCGCGGACCAGCGGGCGCCGATGCCGGTCAGCGTCACGTGCCGGACCTCGTCGGTGGTGTCGCCCACGGCACGGTGGATCACGAGCTGGAGCCGGTCGTCGGTCAGTTCCTCGACCTTGCCCTCGCCCCACTCCACGACGATCACGGAGTCCGGCAGCGAGACGTCCAGGTCGAGGTCCTCCATCTCGTCCAGGCCGCCGGAGAGCCGGTAGGCGTCGACGTGGACCAGTGGCGGGCCGTCGCCGAGGGAGGGGTGGACCCGGGCGATGACGAACGTCGGGGAGGTCACCGCGCCGCGCACGCCGAGGCCCTCGCCCAGGCCCCGGGTCAGGGTCGTCTTGCCGGCGCCCAGTTCCCCGCTGAGCATCACCAGGTCGCCGGGGCGCAGCAGCTTGGCAAGCCTGCGGCCCAGCTCGCGCATCTGCTCGGGGGAGGTGACGGTGATCTCGGTGCCGGGGACCGGCTCAGCCGGGTCCGGGCCCTGCGGTGCTGCTGGTGCTTCCATAGCCACCCACGGTAGCCCCTGACGGTACGGCGCCGACGCGGACCAGCAGGTCGGCGAGGCGGTCGGTGACCAGCTCCGGGTGCTCCAGCATCACCAGGTGCCCGGCGTCCGGGACGAGGACCAGCTCGGCGTCGGGCAGCCGGCCGGCGATCTCCTCGCTGTGCTCGCTGGGCGTCACCAGATCGCGTACGCCGGCCAGCACCAGGACGGGTACGTCCCGGAAGCGGGCGAGCGCCTCGCCCTTGTCGTGGTCGTCGAAGGCCGGGTAGAACTCGGCGACGACGTCGATCGGCGTGGCCTCGATCATGCGCTCGGCGAACCGGGCGACGGCCGGGTCGACGTCCCGCCCGGCGAAGGAGTACCGCTTGATGATCCCGGCGAACAGGTCGGCGGTCGCCCGGCGCCCCTTCTCCACCATCTCGGCCCGCTGCCCCAGGGCCCTGAGCACGCCCGGCAGTATCCGCCGCACCGCGTTGACCCCGGCCACCGGGAGCCCGAAGTTGACCTCGCCGAGCCGCCCCGAGGACGTGCCGACCAGCGCGACGCCGACGACCCGCTCGCGGATCAGCTCGGGGAACTCGTCGGCCAGGGCCATCACGGTCATCCCGCCCATCGAGTGCCCGACCAGCACGACCGGGCCCTCGGGCACGGCGGCGTCGAGGACCGCCCGCAGGTCGCGGCCCAGCTCGTCGATGGAGACCGGCACCCCGTCCCGGACCTGGGCCACGCCCCGCCCGGAACGGCCGTGGCTGCGCTGGTCCCAGTACACGGACCGCACCACACCCCGCAGGGCCGCGCGCTGGAAGTGCCAGGAGTCCTGGCTGAGGCAGTAGCCGTGGCAGAAGACGACGGTCACCGGGGCGGGGGCCTTGCGGCCGAAGAGGCGCCGGCGGCGCGGTGCCGTGCCGCCCTCCGGCTCGACGTCGTCGACCTCGTAGTACAGCTCGGTGCCGTCGGCGGCGTACGCCTGGCCGGGCGTGCCGCGCAGCGAGCCGTACGGGCCCGCCGCGTCCAGGGCGAGGCGGGCCTTCTGGCGCATGCCGCGTCCGACGGTGAGCCGCTCTATCGCCACGCCGGCGGCGGCCCCGGCCGCGACCACGCCCAGGGCGACGCCGGCTATCCCGGTGGCCCGGCGCCAGCCGCCGACGGCGACCTCGGTGGCGACCTCCGCGGCGGAGGCGACGGCCGCCGCGGCGACGGCCTCCCCGCTGCTCTCGCTCACGAACCGCTCCTCTTCACCTCATGTACGCGGCCTCGGGTCCGCGCGTCCACGCGGCCTCGTGTGTGCGCCGGGGTCACTCGTTGACGTAGACGCGGGGCACGCGCGCGCCGACGCGGGTGACGATCTCGTACCCGATGGTGCCGGCGGCCTGCGCCCAGTCCTCGGCGGTGGGCTCCCCCCCGTCGCCGGGGCCGAACAGCACCGCCTCCGCGCCGGCCGGCGGCTCGTCACCGCCGAGGTCGACCGCGAACTGGTCCATCGCGATCCGGCCCGCCACCGTACGCCACTTGCCGTCCACCAGCACCGGCCCGTTGGAGGAGGCGTGCCGCGGGATACCGTCCGCGTAGCCGAGCGGGACCAGGCCGAGGGTGGTGTCGCCGGGGGTGGTGTAGCGGTGCCCGTAGCTGACGCCGTGGCCGCCGGGAACCCGCTTGACCAGGGCGAGCGAGGCGGACAGCGTCATCACCGGGCGCAGTCCGTGGTCGGCGGGGGTGCCCAGCTCGGGGCTGGGCGAGAGGCCGTAGAGCGCGATGCCGGTCCGGACGAGGTCGTAGTGGGCCTCGGGGAGGGTGAGGGTGGCCGGGGAGTTGGCGATGTGCCGCACCTCGGGGCGGACGCCCCGCTCCTCGGCGTACGCCGTCATCTCCCGGAAGACGGTGAGCTGGGCGGCGATGGAGGGGTGGCCGGGCTCGTCGGCGCAGGCGAAGTGGGACCAGAGCCCGGTGATCCGGAGCAGTCCCGCGCGTTCGGCGTCGAGGGCGGCGCCCACCAGCTCGTGCCAGTCGGGGCCGGGCTGGCAGCCGTTGCGGCCGAGCCCGGTGTCGGCCTTGAGCTGCACCCGCGCGGGGCGTCCGGCGCGCCGGGCGGCGTCCTCGACCTCGCGCAGGGCCCACATGCCGCTGACGGAGACGTCGAGGCCGGCCTCGATCGCCTCCTGCCAGGGGCCTCCGGGGGTCCACAGCCAGCACATGATCCGGACGTCGTCCGGCAGCCCCGCGTCGGCGCGCAGCGCGAGGGCCTCGTGCGGGGTGGCGGTGCCGAGCCAGGTGGCGCCCGCCTGGACGGCCGCGCGGGCGCACGGGACCGCCCCGTGTCCGTAGCCGTCGGCCTTCACCACGGCCATCAGCGCCGTGCCGGGCGCGAGCAGCGCGCGCAGCGTCCGCACGTTGCTCCGCAGCGCGTCCAGATCGATCTCGGCCCGGGCCCGCACGGCGGCCCCCTGACGGGCGGTTGTCTCACTCATCTCGGAGCCAGTCTCTCAGAGCACCCGGAGGACAAGGCCCCACCCCGTGGGAGGTACCCCCAGCGGCACGGGTGGGCGCAGCCGGCACCCCGCTCACGCCGGGTTGCGCACGCCCCCGGCCCGCCCCCGCTCCGGGCGCCCCTGTACCCGACGCCCCGCACACGCACGCGCACGCCCTTCCCGGCCAAGCGGGCCGTCGTCACCGGGGCGAGCGACGGGACGGGGCCCGGCATCGCCACACGCCTCGCCGCCGCCGGCGCGCAGGTGCTGCTGCCGGCACCCCGCTCACGCCGGGTTGCGCACGCCCCCGGCCCGCCCCCGCTCCGGGCGCCCCTGTTCCCGACGCCCCGCACGCGCACGCGCACGCCCCGCACCCCTCCCCTACGTCACCCTCGCACCCGACCCCGACGTCACCCTCGTACATCCCGCCAGACCACCCCCACCGCCGCCGCCAGGTCATGCGCCCCCATCGGCGCCCCGTCCGCCGCCACCCGCCCCGCGAGCCCGTGCAGATACGCCCCCGCGCTCCCCGCGTCCAGCGCCGACAGCCCCGCCGCCAGCAGGGACCCCGCCAGCCCGGACAGCACATCCCCGCTCCCGGCCGTGGCCAGCCAGGGCGTCCCCGTCGCGTTGACGCGCACCGCGCCCCCGTCCGCCCCGGCGACCAGCGTGGTCGACCCCTTCAGCAGCACCGTCGCCCCGTACCGCCCCGCCAGCTCCCGCGCCGACTCCAGCCGCGCCCCCTCGACCTCCTCCCGGCTCACTCCCAGCAGCGCCGCCGCCTCCCCGGCATGCGGCGTCATCAGCGTCGGCGCCGTACGCGCCCGTACCGCCCCGGCGTCCGCCAGCCGCAGCCCGTCCGCGTCGATCAGCACCGGCACGTCCGCCGCGACCACCTCCGCCACCGTTCCGGCGTCGTCCCCGGCCCCCGGTCCGACCACCCACGCCTGCACCCGCCCCGCCCGCTTCGGCCCCTGGTCGGACACGAGCGTCTCGGGGAACCGGGCGATCACCGCGTCCCCGGCCGGACCGACGTACCGCACCGCCCCGGCCCCGCCCCGCAGCGCGCCCGAGACCGCGAGCACCGCCGCCCCCGGGTACCGCGCCGACCCGGCCGCGATGCCCACGACCCCGCGCCGGTACTTGTCGCTCTCCGCCCCCGGCACCGGCAGCAGCCGCGCCACGTCCGCGTGCTGCAACGCCTCCAGCACCGGCACCTCGTCCAGCGACAGGCCGATGCCGACCAGCCGCACCGACCCGGCGTACTCCCGCGCCGGATCGATCAGCAGCCCCGGCTTGTGCGCCCCGAAGGTCACGGTGAGGTCGGCCCGGACGGCGGCCCCCCGCACCTCGCCCGTGTCCGCGTCCACTCCGCTCGGCAGGTCCACCGCCACGACGGCGGCCCGCGCCCGCTCCGCCGCCTCGGCGAGCGGCACCGCCTCCGGACGCAGCCCGCCCCTGCCGCCGATCCCGACGATGCCGTCGACCACGAGGTCGGCCCGCTCGATCAGCCGTACCCCGTCCGGAGCCCCCGCGGTGCTCCCGCCCGCCCGGCGCAGCGCCGCGAGCCCCCCGGCGTGCGCCCGCCCGGGTGCGAGCAGGACGGCCGTCACGCCGGCGCCCCGGCGGGCCAGCCGCGCCCCGGCGTACAGGGCGTCGCCGCCGTTGTCGCCGCTGCCGACCAGCAGCACCACCCGGCTGCCGTACACCCGGCCGGGCGCCCGGCCCAGCACCTGGGCGCAGGCGGTGGCGAGCCCGGCCGCCGCCCGTTGCATCAAGGCGCCCTCGGGCAGCCGCGCCATCGCCGCCCGCTCCGCCGTCCTGACCGTCTCCACGCTGTACGCAGTCCGCATGCCGTCGAGTCTGCCCACTGCGCCGCGCCCCGTGTCAGGAGGACCCCGCGTGTCCGGTGAACAGGCCGAGCAGGCCGTACGGCGAGTCCGGGCCGAACATGAGCGCGTGCAGCCGGCCCGCCTCGACGGCCTCGGCGGCGCTGCGGGCGAACATCTCCTCCTCGTACGCGGTGAGCGCGGCCTCGGTGTCACCGGGACGCGCGGCGAGCAGCTCGCCGAGCCGGGCACCGTCGTACAGGGCGAGGTTGGCGCCCTCCCCGGACGGGATCATGAGGTGCGCGGCGTCGCCGAGCAGGGTCACGCCCGGCACCCGGTCCCAGCGGTGCCCGTCCGGCAGCGCGTACAGGGGGCGGTGCACCGGCGGGGTGTCGCCGTCGGTGATCAGCGCGGTCAGCTCAGGGGCCCAGCCCTCGAACTCCGCCGCGATCCGCGCCGCGGCCCCGGCGGCGTCGGTGAAGTCGACGGCGCGGAACCACTCCAGCGGCTCGGCCAGCGCCACGTAGGTGTGCAGGGTGTCCCCGCTCTCCCGGTGGGCCTGGATGCCCTTGCCCGGCGCGAGCGCGTACATCGCCCCGCCGCCGACCGCCTTCGCCGCGGCGGGGTGCCGCGTGCCGGCGTCGTACAGGTACGTCTCGACGAAGGACGTGCCGGTGTACTCGGGTGAGGCGCCGGAAAGCAGCGGCCTGACCCGCGACCAGGCGCCGTCCGCGCCGATCAGCAGGCCGGTGACGACGGTGGAGCCGTCGGCGAAGCGCACCTCGTGCCGGCCGTCACCGAGCGCGCGGGCGCCGCTCACCTTCTGCCCCCACCGCACGGTGCCCTTGGGCAGCGAGTCGAGCAGCAGCCGCCGCAGCTCGCCGCGCCGCACCTCGGGGCGCCCGCCCGTGCCGTCGTCGGGTTCGTCGAGCAGGACGGTCCCGTCCGGGGCGAGGGCCCTCGATGCCTGGCGGCCCTCCAGGACGAGGCCGAGGAACTCCTCGTACAGGCCCGCGGCTTCGAGGGCGGGCTGTCCGTTGCCCTCGTGGATGTCGAGCAGGCCGCCCTGCGCGCGGGCGGTGGGCGACGCCTCCGCCTCGTGGACGGTGGCCGGGATGCCGTGGACGTGGAGGACGCGGGCGAGGGTCAGTCCCCCGAGCCCGGCGCCGATGATCGTGATGTCGGTGGTCATGCCGCTGCCTCACCGTCTGGAATGCCGTTCCATTACGCGATCCAGACTGGAACCTCGTTCCAGACTTGTCAAGATGGAACGGGGTTCCAGCGCCTGTGCGAAGATGGAGGCATGGCTGCCACCCGTACGCGCCGCACCGAGCGCCGGGAGAACCCGCTCTCGCGCGAGCGCATCGTCGAGGCCGCGATCGAGCTGCTCGACGCGGCGGGCGAGGGCGGGCTCACCTTCCGCGCCCTGGCCGAGCGCCTCGCCACCGGCCCCGGCGCGATCTACTGGCACGTCACCGGCAAGGACGAACTGCTGCACGCCGCCACCGACGCGGTCGTGGCCGCCGCCGTACCCCCCGCCCCCGCCGGCACCGCCCCGCGGGACGCCGTCCGGGCCGTCGCGCTCGGGGTGTTCGACGCGATCGACGCCCATCCCTGGGTCGGCGCCCAGCTCGCCCGCTCCGCCATGGACGCGCCGATCCTGCGGATCTTCGAGCGCCTCGGCCGCCAGGTCCAGGCCCTCGGCGTCCCCCGCGCCGTCCGGTTCACGGCCGCCTCCGCACTGCTGAACTACGTCGTCGGAGTCGCCGGCCAGAACGCGGCGAACGCCCGCGCGGTCGAGGCGGGCACGGACCGCACGGAGTTCCTGACCAGGATGGCGGCGGCCTGGACGGAGCTGGACCCGGAGGAGTACCCGTTCGTCCGGGAGGTCGCGGGCGACCTGCCCCACCACGACGACCGGGTGGAGTTCCTCGCCGGGATCGACCTCATCCTGACCGGCATCGCTCCCCGCGAGCGCCCGGCCGACCCGCCGTCCGCATGACGAACACCCCGCCCGGCGCGAACGGCTCCCGCCGGGACACCGGCCCCCGCCAGGAGAGCGACCCCCGTCAGGAGGACGCCCCCGACCGGCAGAACCCCCGGAGCGGGACGAGCGACCTCCGCCGGGGAGCCGACCCCCGCCTGCGGATCGGCCCCCGCCAGGACACCGCCCCTGTTCCCGACCCCGGCCCCGACCCCGACCCCGACCCCGACCCCGACGAAACCGTCCTGTCCGGCCTCGGCCCCCGTCTCCGCGCCCTCCGCCAGGCCCGCGGCCTCACGCTGTCCCGGCTCGGCGCGGTCACCGGCATCTCCGTGAGCACCCTGTCCCGGCTGGAGTCGGGGCGGCGCGAGCCGACGCTGCGGCATCTGCTGCCGCTGGCCCGCGCGTACCGCGTCTCCCTGGACGACCTGGCCGGCTCCCGCACGGGCGACCCCCGCGTCCACCCCCGGCCCGTCGTCCGGCACGGGCAGACCTGGATCCCGCTCACCCCGCACCTCGGCGGCCCGCACGCCTACAAGCAGATCCTCCCGGCCCCGGCCGCCCCGCGCACCGCCCGCCCCGAGCAGGGCTCCCACGAGGGGTACGAGTGGCTGTACGTCCTCAACGGCCGGCTGCTGCTCGCCCTCGGCGACCACGACCTGGTCCTGTCGGCGGGCGAGGCCGCCGAGTTCGACACCCGCGTCCCGCACGGCCTCGCCAACGCGGGCGACGGCCCCGTGGAGTGGATCGCGCTGTACGGGGCCCAGGGCGAACGCCCCTTCGTCCGGGTCCGCCCGGCCGGGAGCCACGAGGGGACCGGGGGCCTCACCCCTCCGCGATGACCACCGCGGACGCCACCCCGGCGTCATGGCTGAGCGAGATGTGCCAGGAGGTCACGCCCAGTTCGGCCGCGCGGGCCGCCACCGTCCCCGTCACCCGCAGCCGGGGCCGCCCGCTGTCCTCGACGTAGACCTCCGCGTCGGTCCAGTGCAGTCCGGCGGGCGCCCCCAGCGCCTTGGCCAGCGCCTCCTTCGCCGCGAAGCGGGCCGCCAGCGAGGCGGCCCCGCGCCGCTCACCACCGGGCAGCCGCAGCTCGCTCTCCAGGAACAGCCGCCCGGCCAGCCCCGGCGTCCGCTCCAGCGACGCCGCGAACCGCTCGATCTCCGCCACGTCGATGCCGACCCCGATGATGCTCATGGCGAGCACCCTAAGGGGCCGCCGGGCGGCTCACTCCACCGTCACCGACTTCGCCAGGTTGCGCGGCTGGTCCACCTCGTTGCCCCGGGCCGTCGCCAGTTCGCACGCGAAGACCTGGAGCGGCACGGTCGCCACCAGCGGCTGGAGCAGCGTCGGCGTGGCGGGGATGCGGACGAGGTGGTCGGCGTAGGGCGTCACCGTCTCGTCGCCCTCCTCCGCGATGACGACGGTGCGGGCACCCCGGGCCCGGATCTCCTGGATGTTGGAGACGAGCTTGTCGTGCAGCACCGACCGCCCGCGCGGCGAGGGCACCACGACCACCACCGGCAGCCCCTCCTCGATCAGCGCGATCGGCCCGTGCTTCAGCTCGCCCGCCGCGAACCCCTCGGCGTGCATGTACGCCAGTTCCTTGAGCTTGAGCGCGCCCTCCAGCGCGACCGGGTAGCCGACATGCCGCCCCAGGAACAGCACCGTGTCCTGGCCGGCCAGGGACCGGGCCAGCTCCCGCACCGGCTCCATGGTCCCCAGCACCCGCTCGACCGCCTGCCCGATGCCCGCGAGGTCCCGGATCACCGCCCGGATCTCGTCCCCCCACTTGGTGCCGCGCACCTGCCCCAGGTAGAGCGCGACCAGGTAACAGGCGACCAGCTGGGTCAGGAACGCCTTGGTCGAGGCGACGGCGACCTCCGGCCCGGCGTGCGTGTACAGCACGGCGTCGGACTCGCGGGGGATCGTGGAACCGTTGGTGTTGCAGATGGCGAGCACCTTCGAGCCCTGCTCACGGGCGTGCCGCACCGCCATCAGCGTGTCCATCGTCTCGCCCGACTGGGAGATGGCGATGACCAGCGACCGCTGGTCGAGGATGGGGTCGCGGTAGCGGAACTCGCTGGCCAGCTCCACCTCGCAGGGGATGCGCGTCCAGTGCTCGATGGCGTACTTCGCGATCAGCCCGGCGTGGAAGGCCGTACCGCACGCGACGATGACGACCTTGTCCGTCTCCCGCAGCTCGTGCGCCGGGATGCGCACCTCGTCCAGGGTGAGCGAGCCCTCGGCGTCGATCCGCCCCAGCAGCGTGTCGGCGACCGCCTTCGGCTGCTCGGCGATCTCCTTCAGCATGAAGGAGGCGTGGCCGCCCTTCTCGGCGGCGGAGGCGTCCCAGTCGACGTGGTAGGCGCGCACCTCGGCCGGGCTGCCGTCGAAGCCGGTCACCGTGACGCCGTCCCGGCTCAGCTCGACCACCTGGTCCTGGCCGAGTTCCAGGGCCTCGCGGGTGTGCGCGATGAACGCCGCCACGTCGGAGGCGAGGAAGGACTCGCCCTCGCCGACGCCGACCACCAGCGGTGAGTTGCGCCGGGCGCCGACCACCACGCCGGGCTCGTCCGCGTGCACCGCGACCAGCGTGAACGCCCCTTCCAGGCGCCGGCACACCAGCCGCATCGCCTCCGCCAGGTCGGCGCAGGCGGAGAACTCCTCGGCGAGCAGATGGGCGACCACCTCGGTGTCGGTCTCGGAGGCCAGGTCGTGGCCGCGTCCGGCCAGTTCGGCCCGGAGCGCGGCGAAGTTCTCGATGATGCCGTTGTGCACGACGGCGACCCGGCCCGCGTTGTCCAGATGGGGGTGGGCGTTGGCGTCGGTGGGGCCGCCGTGCGTGGCCCACCGGGTGTGGCCGATGCCCGTGGTCCCGGCCGGCAGCGGATGCTCGGCCAGCTCCTTCTCCAGGTTGACGAGCTTGCCGGCCCGCTTGGCGGGGGCCAGCCCGCCGTCCGCGAGCACGGCGACGCCCGCCGAGTCGTATCCCCGGTACTCAAGTCGCTTCAGTCCGGCCATCACGACGTCGAGCGCCGACTGCGACCCCACATATCCCACGATTCCGCACATGATCGGCAGCCTACGGTCACTTCCGATCACGAACCCGTCGGATCGTGCCCGATATCGGAAATTCCTACGGCAGAACGAGCCAGGTGGACGACGTGACTCACCCCACCCTGCGCCCTGTTCGAACTCCGTTAACAATGGACTGTGATCTCTCCGGCCCCTTCGGCTCCCCGGAGCGCCCACCGGCACCGCCCGGAGGCGACTCCCTACGTCGACCTCACCCGCGCCGAGTGGAGCGCGCTGCGCGACAAGACGCCGCTGCCGCTCACCGCCGAGGAGGTGGAGAAGCTGCGCGGCCTCGGTGACGTCATCGACCTCGACGAGGTCCGCGACATCTACCTCCCGCTCTCCCGGCTGCTCAACCTCTACGTCGGCGCCACCGACGGCCTGCGCGGCGCGCTCAACACCTTCCTCGGCGAACAGGGCTCCCAGTCCGGCACCCCGTTCGTCATAGGCGTCGCCGGTTCCGTCGCGGTCGGCAAGTCCACCGTCGCCCGGCTGCTCCAGGCGCTGCTCTCCCGCTGGCCCGAGCACCCGCGCGTCGAGCTGGTCACCACCGACGGCTTCCTGCTGCCCACCCGGGAGCTGGAGGCCCGCGGCCTGATGGCGCGGAAAGGTTTCCCCGAGTCGTACGACCGGCGCGCCCTCACCCGTTTCGTCGCCGACATCAAGGCCGGCAAGGCGGAGGTGACGGCCCCCGTCTACTCCCACCTCATCTACGACATCGTCCCCGGCGAGAAGCTGACCGTCCGCCGCCCCGACATCCTCATCGTCGAGGGCCTCAACGTCCTCCAGCCCGCCCTCCCCGGCAAGGACGGCCGCACCAGGGTCGGCCTCGCGGACTACTTCGACTTCAGCGTGTACGTCGACGCCCGCACCGAGGACATCGAGCGGTGGTACCTCAACCGCTTCAAGAAGCTGCGGGCGACGGCCTTCCAGAACCCGTCCTCCTACTTCCGCAGGTACACCCAGGTGTCGGAGGAGGAGGCCCTGGACTACGCCCGCACCACCTGGCGCACCATCAACAAGCCCAACCTGGTGGAGAACGTCGCCCCGACCCGCGGCCGCGCCACCCTGATCCTGCGCAAGGGCCCGGACCACAAGGTCCAGCGACTGCGCCTGCGCAAACTGTGACCCGGGCGTACGCCGGCCCCGTATGACGGTTCAATGGGCCGCATGCTGCATCTGCGCCTGATCACCCCGGCCGAGAAGACCGACGCGGTCGTCCGCCTGCTGGAGACCACCGTCGGCACCGCCCACCTGGTGGTCCTCCCGGGCGCCGCCCGCTCCCCCGCCGGGGACGTCGTGATGTGCGACGTGGCCCGGGAGGCGGGCGACGACGTCATCGACGCGCTGCGGGCGCTGGAGCTGGACACCTGCGGCGCGATCACCGCCGAGGACATCGACCTGTCGCTGTCGGAGTACGCCGACCGGGCCGAGCGCGAGGCGCCGGGCGAGGGCGCGGACGCCGTGGTGTGGGAGCAGCTGACCGAGGCGACCCACGAGGAGTCGACGCTCTCGGTCACCTACCTGGCCTTCATCACGCTCGCCACGCTGATCGCCGCCTGCGGTGTGGTGCTGGACAACGCGATCCTGATCGTGGGCGCGATGGCGGTGGGTCCGGAGTTCGGGCCGCTCGCCGGCATCTGCACGGCGATCGTGCAGCGCTCCCCCAAGCTGGCGCTGCGGTCGGCCGTCGCGCTGCTGGCGGGCTTCGCGGTCGCCATGGCGGTCACCGCCGGTTTCAGCCTGTTCATGGACGCGGTCGGCCTGTTCAGCGAGGCGAAGCTGGAGGCCGACCGGCCCAACACCGGCTTCATCTACGCCCCGGACTGGTTCTCGTTCGTCGTCGCCGTCCTCGCCGGGGCGGCCGGCACCCTCTCGCTGACCTCCGCCAAGTCCGGCGCCCTGGTCGGCGTCGCCATCTCGGTCACCACGGTCCCGGCCGCCGCGAACGCGGCCGTCGCCCTGATCTACGGCGACACCGGCCAGACCTGGCACTCCACGGAGCAGCTCCTGCTGAACCTGCTGGGCATCGTCCTGGCGGGCACCCTCACCCTGCTGACCCAGAAGGCCCTGTGGGCGGCGGCCAAGAAGCGCCGGCCGGCCCGCCGCGGAAACCTGCGCGACCGCCCGCACACCACCCGCGCCTGACCGGCCCCGGCACCCCGAGGCCCGTGTCCGCCGCCCCGCCGGCTCACCCGTCGACGAGCCAGGCCCGGCGCGGCGGCCTCAGCCGGTCGTCGTACTCCCTCAGGTCCTCGCCGGCCGACGCGAGCCGCTCAGCGCTCCGTGCCGACCCGGCCGGCGCCCAGCGCCGGGGCTCCGGGGACACCGCCGCCCGCGCGGTCCAGGAACACCGGCGGCTCGTCGATCATCCCGGCGCAGTACGGCTCCTCGGGGGAGAGCGGCGGCGTGCAGCCGGCCACCGGACCGCGGGCGAACCGGTGCTCCTCGGCCTCCGCCAGGTGCGAAGCGCCGCACGGGCGGCCCGCGGCCCGCGCGGTCCGGCACCCGGCGGGAGCCCGGGAACTCCGGCGGCACCCCGCGGCGCGCGGCAGCCGCCGCCGTCGCCCCGCCGACCGTCCCGCCGAGGGTGCAGGGGACGTCAGGGCCACGGCGTGTCCCGGGGACGAGGGCCCGCCGCACGGTGTCCACCGTGCGGGCCGGCCGGCCCTCCCGGGCGGCGGGCACCTACCCGAGCGCCGACTTCACCGAATCCGCCAGCCGCCCCGCCACCGCGCGCGCCTGTTCGATGTCGGCCGCCTCGACCATCACGCGGACGAGCGGCTCGGTGCCGGAGGGGCGCAGCAGCACCCGCCCGGTGGAGCCGAGGTCGCGCTCGGCCTCCGCCACCGCCGTGGCCAGTTCCGCCGACGTCCCCACCCGGGACCTGTCCACGTCCGGGACGTTGATCAGCACCTGCGGCAGCCGCTCCATCACGGCGGCCAGCTCCCGCAGCGGACGCCCGGACTGCGCGACCCGGGCCGCGAGCAGCAGCCCGGTCAGCGTGCCGTCGCCGGTGGTGGCGTGGTCCAGCACGATGACGTGCCCGGACTGCTCGCCGCCGAGCGCGTACCCGTGCCGCTTCATCTCCTCCAGGACGTACCGGTCACCGACCGCCGTCTGGACGAACCGGATGCCCTCGCGCTCCATGGCCAGCTTGAAGCCGAGGTTGGACATGACGGTGGCGACGACGGTGTCCGAGCGCAGCGCGGACCGCTCCCGCATCGCCAGCGCGAGCACCGCGAGGATCTGGTCGCCGTCCACCTCCTCGCCGGTGTGGTCCACGGCGAGGCAGCGGTCGGCGTCCCCGTCGTGAGCGATGCCCAGGTCGGCGCCGTGCTCGACGACGGCGGCCTTCAGCAGGTCCAGGTGGGTGGAGCCGCAGCCGTCGTTGATGTTGAGGCCGTCCGGTGCGGCGCCGATGGTGACGATCTCGGCACCGGCCCGCGCGAACGCCTCCGGCGAGACCCGCCAGGCCGCGCCGTGCGCCTCGTCCAGGACGATCCGCAGCCCGTCCAGCCGGTTGGGCAGCACACCGACCAGGTGGGCGACGTACTGGTCGAGCCCCTCCTGGTACTCCCGGACCCGGCCCACGCCGGCCCCGGTCGGCCGGTCCCAGGGCGCGCCGGTGCGGTGCTCGGCGTAGACGGCCTCGATCCGGTCCTCCAGCTCGTCGGCGAGTTTGTGACCGCCGCGGGCGAAGAACTTGATCCCGTTGTCGGGCATGGCGTTGTGGCTCGCGGAAAGCATCACGCCGAGGTCGGCGCCGAGCGCGCCGGTGAGGTGGGCGACCGCGGGCGTCGGCAGCACGCCGACCCGCAGCACGTCGACGCCGGCGCTGGCCAGGCCCGCGACGACGGCGGCCTCCAGGAACTCGCCGGACGCCCGCGGATCGCGGCCGACCACGGCGGTCGGCCGGTGCCCCTCGAACGTGCCCGCCTCGGCCAGTACGTGCGCCGCGGCGACGGAGAGGCCGAGCGCCATCTCGGCCGTCAGATCCGCGTTGGCGACACCGCGCACGCCGTCCGTGCCGAAGAGTCGTCCCACTTGTCCTCCTGAGGAAGCGTCAATTACACGAAAGCGCACGAGAGCGCACAAGAGCACACCGACACGTACACCGCCACGACACGGACGCACACACGGACACCCGCCGTCATCCGATCACACAAGCCTTTGAGCGTCTTGTGCCGTTATACGCCCCCGACTGTGGATAAACGAACGCCCCGGAGGCACATGTGGCGTGCCGCCGGGGCGTTCGGAGTACGCGCAGCGCGTGAGGCTTAGCGCTTGCTGTACTGCGGAGCCTTGCGGGCCTTCTTCAGACCGGCCTTCTTCCGCTCGACCGCGCGGTCGTCGCGGCGCAGGAAGCCGGCCTTCTTCAGGGGACCGCGGTTGTTGTCGACGTCGGCCTCGTTCAGCGCGCGGGCGACACCGAGACGGAGGGCACCGGCCTGGCCGGAGACGCCGCCGCCGGAGATCCGGGCGATGACGTCGTAGCGGTCGTCGAGCTCGAGCACCTTGAAGGGCTCGTTGACCTCCTGCTGGTGCACCTTGTTCGGGAAGTAGTCCTCGAGGGTGCGGCCGTTGATCTTCCACTTGCCGGTGCCCGGAACGATCCGGACACGGGCGATGGCGTTCTTGCGGCGGCCCAGGCCGGCGGCCGGCTGGGGCTCGCCGAAGCGGGAGGCCAGCGACTCCGAGGTGTACTCGCCCTCGACGGGCACCTCGGACTCGGTGGTGTAGCTGTCGATGTCAAGCTCTTCGAGCGGCTGCTCGGCAGTGGTCTCGGCCACGATTCTCCTCAGATTCTCTTCAGTCTTAGGGGGTGGCCGGACTTACTGCGCGACCTGGGTGATCTCGAACGGCTGCGGCTGCTGCGCGCCGTGCGGGTGCTGGTCACCCTTGTAGACCTTCAGCTTCGAGAGCATCTGACGGCCCAGCGTGTTCTTGGGGAGCATGCCCTTGACGGCCTTCTCGATGGCCTTCTCGGGGTTCTTGTCCAGCAGCTCGTCGTAGCGGACGGAGCGCAGACCGCCCGGGTACCCGGAGTGGCGGTACGCCATCTTCTGGGTCCGCTTGTTGCCGGAGAGGTGCACCTTGTCGGCGTTGATGATGATGACGAAGTCACCGGTGTCGACGTGGGGCGCGTAGATCGGCTTGTGCTTGCCACGCAGGATGGAGGCCGCGGTGGAGGCCAGACGGCCCAGGACGACGTCCTGAGCGTCGATGACGTGCCACTGGCGCGTCACATCGCCGGGCTTGGGGCTGTACGTACGCACGGTTCGTAGCCTTCGCTTCGAGTGAATGGTCCTGAACAGGTCACCGAAACGATCACGACAGCCTGGACCCACGGCGGCGACGCATACCGCGTTGTGGGGTCGCTGGTCATCGGCCCGGTGGACCGGTGTAAGGGCCCGTCCCGTGAGAATGAGCAAGCCAATACACAACGAACAAGCAGGATACCGGGGTGCCCCAGAAGGGTCAAAACGAGGGATCACCCGGTACTGCTGTCCGCCTCCAGGGTACGCGCCGCCGGAAGCGAACGGGCGCCACCGTCCCGGGGACCCCCGCGCCCCCGGCCGTGCACGGCCACCGTGGCCGCCAGCACGCCCAGCGTGACCGCGTCCTTGAAGGCCCGCCGCACCCCCGCCTCCAGCCAGGGCCAGCTCACCCCGGGCAGCTGCGGCACCAGGGCCGCCCAGAACCCGGGCCGCCGGGTCACCGAGTCGCCGTACGGCAGCCCGGCCAGCAGCAGCGGCACGACGACCAGCAGATAGTGGTCGTAGGAGGGGCGCGAGACGAGGAACGCCGAGAGCATCAGGCCGGCCGCGGTCTCGGCGTACCGCAGCGGTCCCGGGCCGCCCCGCCGCCAGCGCAGCCTCGCGCAGAACACCCCGGCGCCCGCCGCCAGGACGGCCGCCGCCCGGGCGAGCGGCGCGGGCACGCCGAGCCGGGGCAGCACGGCCGCCGGGGACGCCTCGTAGAGCCGGACGAAGCCGTCGTCGCCGCTGAGCAGGAAGGGGAGGGTGCGGGTGAAGAAGCCGGCCGGGTCGGGCATCAGCAGCGCCGCCGCCCCGGAGGCGAGGGCCGGCACCAGCACGGCCGCCGCCAGCGCCCGCCACCGCCCGGCGAACAGGAACAGCAGCGCGGCCGGCGCGAGCAGCGGCTTCAGCGCGACGGCGGCCCCGAGCGCCGCCCCGGCCGCGAGCCACCGGCCCCGGTGCGCGAGGAGCAGGCAGAGCGGCAGGGCGACGGCGGCGGTGACCGTCCAGTTCCCGAGCCGCACCAGGTGCCCGAACGGCGCGAAGCACGCCGCGAGGCCGGTCAGCCCCAGCACGGCGAGCCGGCTGCCGCGCGCGACCCCGTGCAGCCGCAGCGCGCAGCCCCAGCCCAGTACCAGCAGCCCGGCCACCGTGAGCGGCACCAGTGCCCGCAGCGCCGCCGGGGGCAGCAGGGTCTGCGGCACGGCGGCCAGGACCGCGCTCGGGAAGTAGAGGAAGTGGGGATCGTCATAGGGATCGCCGCCGGCCAGCCAGCTCCGTGCCGCCCGCACCACGATGGCGTTGTCCATGCCTCCGTCCGAGGTCACCCGCCCGGTCTGCACGACCAGCGCCCCCAGCACCAGGGTGAGCACCGCCCACCCGGCCCGCCCCGCAGGTTGCCCCAACCACCCGGAGATGTCGTTTTTGCCCGTCCGCATGGACGGAACGCTAGGCGCTCCGCACCCTGTGGACGCGGACCAGCACGCCCCTTGTCCCGTCTAAGATGCGCCCCATGAGCTTTGGGCAGGGGGGACCCGACTCCCAGTGGGATCCCTGGACACCGCGATCCCAACAGCAGCAGCCGTGGAACAGCGGCGGTGGCGACACCCCCGACTGGGCCGCGCTGGCCGAGGCGTCCGAGGCCCGCGCCAAGCGCCGCCGGCTGCTGTTCATCGGCGGCGGGGCGCTGGCCGCCGTGGCCGTGGCGGCGGCCGTCGCCGTGGCCGTGGTCTCCACGGGCGGCTCGGGCCAGGCGTCGGACTCGCCCTCGTCCCAGCTGCCGTCGGCGGCCGAGATCCCGAGCGCCACGGCCAAGGCGCCGTCGTTCGCCCCGACCAGCGCGCCCCCGCCGCTGGACCCGGAGGACTTCATCTCCAGCGCGGCCAAGGACAAGGCCGCGCTCGCCCCGGAGACCCTCTTCCCCGGCACCCAGCTGACCATGGGTGACACGGTGTACAGGAAGGGCCCGACCGCCGACACCCGCACCTGCTCCTCGGCCGCCCAGCAGACCCTCCCCAAGGCCCTCGAAGCGGGGGGCTGCACCCGGCTGATGCGTGTCACCTACGCCAAGGACGACATCGCCGTGACGGTCGGCGTGGCCGTCTTCGACACCGCGGCGAAGGCCGGGCAGGCCAAGTCGGCGACGGACTCCAAGAGCATCGTCAAGCCGCTCCCCGGCGGCGGTGTCGGCTCCTTCTGCACCGGCGCGGTCTGCCGCACCACCATCAACTCCTACGGCCGGTACGTCTACTTCACCATCGCCGGGCACACCAACGGCAAGGACGTCACGGAGCAGGACACGGCCGCCTTCCGGATCGGCGACGACCTGGGCACGTTCACCTACCGCCAGATCCACCGCCGGGGCGAGGCCCAGGCGTCGGCGGCGGCCAACGGCTGACGTGCCGGACCGGACCGGCGGGCGGGAGCCCGCCGGACCGTCTCACGCGCCCGGCAGGGTCCGCCGGTTCCGCGCCGCCAGGCTCCGTGCCGCGAGCAGTTCGTCGGCCGGGTAGCCGACCTCCTCCAGCGTCAGCCCGTGCGGCCGCACCACGTGCACGGCGCTGTCCCGCACCCCGGCGTCGAGCACCTTCCGGGGCCACTCCACGCCCCGGTGCCCGTCGCCCACGAACAGCAGCGCCCCCACCATGGACCGCACCTGGTTGTGGCAGAACGCGTCCGCCCGCACCTCGATCTCGACGATGCCGCCCGCCGTCCGGCGCACCCCGAAGTCGAGGATCTCCCGGATGGTCGTCGCCCCTTCCCGCCTCTTCGCGTACGCCGCGAAGTCGTGCTCCCCGATCAGCGGCTTGGCCGCGGCGTCCATCGCCGCCACGTCCAGCGGCCAGTCGTGCCACAGCACGTGGTGGCGGAGCAGCGGGTCGGCGCCGCCGGGGTGGTCGGTGACCCGGTAGACGTACCGCCGCCACACGGCCGCGAACCGCGCGTCGAACCCGGCCGGCGCCTCCCGCAGCGCCCACACCCGCACGTCCCGCGGCAGCCGCCCGGCGAGCCGCTTCAGCAGCTTCTCCCGGTGCGCCTCCCACACCTGGGCCGGCAGGTCCACGTGCGCCACCTGGCCCCGCGCGTGCACTCCGGCGTCGGTCCGCCCCGCCACGGTCAGCTCGTACGTCCGCTCCCCCGACCGCGTCACGGTCCGCAGCGCGTCCTCGACCTCCCCCTGCACGGTCCGCCGCCCACCGGCCTGCTTGGCCCACCCGGAGAAGGCGGTCCCGTCGTACGAGAGGTCCATCCGCACCCGCACGAGTCCGGCCTCAACTTCGTCACTCACCCAGAGATCCTCTCAGGTACACAAAAAGCGGGCCCGCCCCCCGTGGGGACGGACCCGCAACGCCCTCGAGGGGCGCGGGGAACCCGGCAGAACGCTTACGCGTCCTTCGACTCCTCGGCGGCAGCCTCGTCGTCGACCTTGGTCTCCTCGACCTTGGTCTCCTCGGCCTTGGTCTCCTCGGCCTTGGTCTCCTCGGACTCCTTGACCGCGCGCTTGGTCGCGGCCTCGGCCTCACCGGTCGCCTCCTGGGCGACGGTCAGGGCCTCGACCAGCTCGATGACGGCCATGGGCGCGTTGTCACCACGGCGGTTGCCGATCTTGGTGATGCGCGTGTAGCCACCGGGGCGGTTCTCGTAGCGCGGGCCGATCTCGGTGAAGAGCGTGTGGACGACGCTCTTGTCCGTGATCACCTGGAGCACCTGACGGCGGTTGTGAAGGTCGCCCTTCTTCGCCTTGGTGACCAGACGCTCGGCGTACGGCCGCAGCTTGCGGGCCTTCGCCTCGGTGGTCGTGATCTTGCCGTGCTCGAAGAGCGCCTTCGCGAGGTTCGCGAGGAGCAGCTTCTCGTGCGCGGCGCTGCCGCCCAGACGGGCACCCTTGGTGGGCTTCGGCATGTTGTCTCTCCTAGGTGTCTGCCCCGGCCGTATCAGGTACCGGAGTCAGTATCCGAGCAGGCGGCCGCCTGTCGGAGATCCGGGGGCGCCTTGCCGACGCCCCCGGAAGGACCGCGCCCCACCGGGACGCGGGGAACTGCGCGACCGGCCACAGCGGACCGGCACGGGACTCAGTACTGCTCGGTCTCCACGAACCCGGCGTCCGCGTCGTCGTCCGCCCCGAAGGCGTCCGCCGCGGCGGTGGGGTCGAACCCGGGGGGCGAGTCCTTCAGCGCCAGGCCCATGCCCGCGAGCTTGGCCTTGACCTCGTCGATGGACTTCGCACCGAAGTTGCGGATGTCCAGCAGGTCCGCCTCGGAACGGGCGACCAGCTCACCCACGGAGTGGATGCCCTCGCGCTTGAGGCAGTTGTACGACCGAACGGTGAGCTCCAGCTCCTCGATCGGCAGCGCCAGATCGGCGGCGAGCGCGGCGTCCGTCGGGGACGGACCCATGTCGATGCCCTCGGCGTCGATGTTCAGCTCGCGGGCGAGACCGAACAGCTCGACCAGGGTCTTGCCCGCGGAGGCCATGGCGTCACGGGGACGCATCGCCTGCTTGGTCTCGACGTCGACGATCAGCTTGTCGAAGTCGGTGCGCTGCTCGACACGCGTGGCCTCGACCTTGTACGTGACCTTCAGCACCGGCGAGTAGATCGAGTCGACCGGGATGCGCCCGATCTCCTGACCGACCTGCTTGTTCTGGACGGCGGAGACGTAACCGCGGCCACGCTCGACCGTCAGCTCCATCTCCAGCTTGCCCTTGCCGTTGAGCGTGGCGAGGACGAGGTCGGGGTTGTGCACCTCGACACCGGCCGGCGGCGCGATGTCGGCGGCGGTGACCAGACCCGGACCCTGCTTGCGCAGGTACATCACGACCGGCTCGTCGTGCTCCGAGGAGACGACCAGCTGCTTGATGTTGAGGATCAGGTCGGTGACGTCCTCCTTGACACCCGGCACGGTGGTGAACTCGTGCAGGACGCCGTCGATCCGGATGCTGGTGACAGCGGCACCGGGGATCGAGGAGAGGAGCGTACGACGCAGGGAGTTGCCGAGGGTGTAGCCGAAGCCCGGCTCCAGCGGCTCGATCACGAACCGGGAGCGGAATTCGTCGACGACCTCTTCGGTCAACGAGGGACGCTGAGCGATCAGCATGTGTGTTCCTTCAGTCAGGGGCGCCCGCTATTTGACGCCCGACCATGTACTGCAAGGGTACGGGCGGCACGACCCCAAGGAGCCGTACCGCCCGGAACCCAAGCCGAGAAGCGTGTCAGACGCGACGGCGCTTCGGCGGACGGCAGCCGTTGTGCGGGGTGGGCGTGACGTCCTGGATGGAGCCGACCTCAAGACCGGTCGCCTGGAGCGAACGGATGGCCGTCTCACGACCCGAGCCCGGGCCCTTCACGAAGACGTCGACCTTGCGCATGCCGTGCTCCTGCGCGCGACGGGCGGCCGACTCGGCGGCCATCTGCGCGGCGAACGGCGTGGACTTCCGGGAGCCCTTGAAGCCGACGTGGCCGGCGGAGGCCCAGGAGATCACGTTGCCGGTCGGGTCCGTGATGGACACGATCGTGTTGTTGAACGTGCTCTTGATGTGCGCGTGGCCGTGAGCGACGTTCTTCTTTTCCTTGCGGCGCACCTTCTTGGCAGCGCCCTGACGACCCTTGGGGGGCATCTATAACTCCTACGGGGAGGTGGTCGGTCCTACAGCGAAGACCGCTGGTGAAGCGTTGTCCGCTGAGGACTACTTCTTGCCCGGCTTCTTCTTACCGGCGATGGCGCGACGCGGGCCCTTGCGGGTGCGAGCGTTGGTGCTGGTGCGCTGACCGCGGACCGGCAGACCACGACGGTGGCGCAGACCCTGGTAGGTGCCGATCTCGACCTTGCGGCGGATGTCGGCCTGGATCTCGCGACGGAGGTCACCCTCGGTCTTGATGTTGTTGTCGACGTACTCGCGGATCGCGACGAGCTGCTCCTCGGTGAGGTCGCGAACACGAGTGTTCGGGTCCACACCGGTGGCGGCCAGCGTCTGCTGCGAGAGGGTCCGGCCGATGCCGAACACGTAGGTGAGGGCGATCTCCACGCGCTTTTCGCGCGGGATGTCAACACCGGAAACGCGTGCCATTCAATGGCTCCTGGTGATCTTCGGAGGTCTTCCGCAGAACCGGCTCCCCGCCCGCCGTACCAGGTACGGACGGGGTCCCCGGCCTCCGAGCCGGGGGTGTCGGACACCTCGGTGTCCGGGCCCTGCGTATGAACAATTCAGCTCGCGTCGCGCGAAGTACTGCGAATCGCGGAGGGAGGGTACTGCGTCAGCCCTGGCGCTGCTTGTGGCGCGGGTTGTCGCAGATGACCATGACCCGACCGTGACGGCGGATCACCCTGCACTTGTCGCAGATCTTCTTGACGCTCGGCTTGACCTTCATGGGTGTGAGGTTCTCCGGGTCAGTTGCCGGCGGACCCACGCGGACAGCACGCGGGACGTGGGCAAGATCTACTTGTACCGGTAGACGATCCGGCCACGCGTCAGGTCGTACGGAGACAGCTCCACCACGACCCGGTCGTCAGGGAGGATGCGGATGTAGTGCATACGCATCTTGCCGCTGATGTGTGCCAGGACCTGGTGGCCGTTCTGGAGCTCAACCTTGAACATGGCGTTCGGCAGAGACTCGACGACAGTGCCCTCGATCTCGATGGCACCTTGCTTCTTGGCCACGCTTCGCCCTTCGAATCGACTACCTTGATCGACTCTTGTCACACGTACACATGTGCGCATGCAGACATGCGGGTGCACCAGAGCCGACGCGTCAGTCTACGTCAGCACACCCGGAAAGGCGAAACGAGGAAGTCTGCCCCACCGTGGAGATCCCTATGCGAGCGGGTCGGGCGCGGCCGTGATCCCCAGCTCGGCGAGCTTGGCCTTGCCGCCGTCGGGGGCGGTCAGCACCAGCGGCCCCTGCTCGGTCAGCGCGACCGAGTGCTCCCAGTGCGAGGACCAGGTGCCGTCCGTGGTGATCACGGTCCACTCGTCCTCCAGCACCCGCGTCCTCGGGGTACCGAGCGACACCATCGGCTCGATGGCCAGGCAGAACCCGGGGACCAGCTTGGGCCCCTTGCCCCGGCGCCGGTCGACGTAGTTCAGCAGGTGCGGGTCCATGTGCATCTCGGTGCCGATGCCGTGGCCGCCGTAGTCCTCGATGATCCCGTAACGGCCGCCGCCCGGCTTGGGCTGCCGGCGGATGTACGTCTCGACGGCCCGGGAGATGTCGACCAGCCGGTTCCCCTGCTTCATGGCCGCGATCCCGGCCCACATCGACTCCTCGGTCACCCGGGACAGCTCGATCAGCTCGGGCGCGTGCCCGGACCCCACGAAGGCGGTGTACGCGGCGTCACCGTGCCAGCCGTCCACGATCGCCCCGCAGTCGATGGAGATGACGTCCCCGTCCTTCAGCACGACCTCGTCGGAGGGGATGCCGTGGACGACGACCTCGTTGACCGAGGTGCAGATCGTCGCGGGGAAACCGCCGTACCCGAGGAAGTTCGGCTTGGCGCCGTGCTCGGCGAGCACCTTGCGGGCGACCTGGTCGAGGTCCTTGGTGGTGGCCCCGGGCACGGCGGCCTCCCGCGTGGCCGCGTGGATGGCGGCGACGACCAGCCCCGCCTCACGCATCTTGGCGATCTGCTCGGGACTCTTGATCTGCACCATGGGAAAAACCTGCGACCTCTCTGGACCAGGGGAAGGAACGGGCACCCCCAACGATACGGCGACCCGCACCCCCGCAGACCGCGGGCGGCGGGAGCCGCCCACCGCGGGCAGTCGGGCCTCCCCCGGGGCGGCACGGGTGGGCGCGGCGGCACCGCGCCGGCGCCGGGCCGCGCACGCGCCCCCCGGCACACCACAGCCGCGGCCCGCCTCTCAGCGGACCGCGGCTGCAAGCGACGTACGGAACGACTACTGGTCGCGCTTCAGCGCTTCCAGCGCACGCCCCGTGACCTCATCGACCGCTCCCATCGCGGAGATGGTCACGACCAGCCCCTGCGCCTTGTAGTAGTCGATGATCGGCTCGGTCTGCGTGTGGTAGACCTCCAGCCGCTTGCGGACCGTCTCCTCCGAGTCGTCGTCCCGCTGGTACAGCTCCCCGCCGCAGACGTCGCAGACGCCCTCCTCGGCCGGCTGCTTGTACGTCACGTGGAAGACGTGCGCCGAGTCGTTCCGGCAGACCCGCCGCCCGGCGATCCGCTTGACGACCTCTTCCTCCGGCGCCTCGAGGTCCAGCACCGCGTCGAGCTTCATGTCCTCGGTCTCGAGCAGCTCGTCCAGCGCCTCCGCCTGGGAGACGTTGCGCGGGAAGCCGTCCAGCAGGAAGCCGCCCTCGGCGTCGGGCTGCTCCATGCGGTCCTTCGCCATGGCGATGGTGACCTCGTCGGGGACGAGATTCCCCGCGTCCATGTAGGACTTCGCGAGCTTGCCCAGCTCCGTCTGCTGGCTGATGTTGGCGCGGAACAGGTCGCCCGTGGAGATGTGCGGGATGTGCAGCGTCTCGGCAAGGCGGGTGGCCTGCGTTCCCTTACCGGCGCCCGGCGGCCCGACGAGGACGATTCGCATCAGCGGAGGAACCCTTCGTAATTGCGCTGCTGGAGCTGGCTCTCGATCTGCTTCACCGTCTCCAGTCCCACACCCACGATGATCAGGATGCTGGTACCGCCGAACGGGAAGTTCTGGTTTGCCCCGAAACCAACCAACGCCATCGTCGGCACGAGAGCGATAAGACCCAGATACAGCGAACCCGGCCAGGTGATCCGGTTGAGTACGTAGCTCAGATACTCAGCGGTCGGTCGGCCAGCCCGGATGCCCGGGATGAAGCCACCATACTTCTTCATGTTGTCCGCGACTTCCTCGGGGTTGAAGGAGATCGCCACGTAGAAGAACGCGAAGAAAACAATGAGCAAGAAGTAAAGCGTGATGTAGATCGGGTGGTCGCCCTTGACGAGGTTGGCCTCGATCCAGGTCTTCCAGCCCGAGGTGCCGCTGGAGAACTGGGCGATCAGGGCCGGGATGTACAGCAGCGACGACGCGAAGATGACGGGGATCACGCCCGCCTGGTTCACCTTGAGCGGGATGTACGTGGACGTGCCCCCGTAGGAGCGACGGCCGATCATCCGCTTGGCGTACTGCACGGGAATGCGGCGCTGAGCCTGCTCGACGAAGACCACCAGGCCGACCATGACCAGCCCGACCAGGATGACCGTGCCGAACTCGATCCAGCCGTCGGCCAGCGAGCCCTGCGTCTTGATCGCCCACAGGGCGGACGGGAAGGTCGCGGCGATCGAGATGAACATGAGGATCGACATGCCGTTGCCGATGCCGCGGTCGGTGATCAGCTCACCGAGCCACATCACGGTGGCGGTGCCGGCGGTCATGCAGATCACCATGACGATGGTGGTGAAGATCGCCTGGTCCGGAACGATCTGGTTGGCGACGGTGCACCCGGAGAACAGGGCGCCGCTGCGCGCGGTGGCGACCAGACCGGTGCCCTGGAGGATGGCGAGCGCCATGGTCAGGTAGCGGGTGTACTGCGTGATCTTCGCCGTACCGGCCTGGCCCTCCTTCTTGAGGGCTTCCAGGCGCGGGATCACGACGGTCAGCAGCTGAAGGATGATGCTGGCCGTGATGTACGGCATGATGCCGAGCGCGAAGACCGTGATCTGCAGCAGGGCGCCGCCGCTGAACATGTTGACCAGACCGAACAGGCCCTGGTTGCCGGATGCCTGGTCGACACACTCCTGGACGCTCTTGTAGTCGACGCCCGGGATCGGGATGTGGGTACCCACTCGGTACACCACGATGATGCCGAGCGTGAAGAGCAGCTTCTTGCGCAGGTCGGGCGTCCTGAACGCCCGGGCGAACGCGGTGAGCACGGTGCCTCCTGCGACCCCCGCGCTGGCGCGTCAAGGGTGACGGTCTTGAGGTTCGACTGACGACTTAATGAGTAACGGTCAACTGCCGCTCAGGGTGCCTCATGTGTGACACCCGTGAAAGTGGGCAGTTCCAGTCACCTTACCGGCGAGACCACTGCCCTTGGAACGACCAACCGGGGATACCCCATTTGTGGGGTATCCCCGGTCGGGATCGCTCAAGTCATCGAGACGCCTGTGGTGTTCAGACGAGCTCGGTGACGCTGCCGCCGGCGGCGGCGATCTTCTCCTTGGCGGAGGCGGAGGCCTTGTCGACCTTCACCTCGACCGCCACGGAGATCTCGCCCTCGCCGAGGACCTTGACCAGGCTGTTCTTGCGAACGGCGCCCTTGGCCACCAGGTCCTCGACCGTGACCTCGCCACCCTGCGGGTAGAGCTTGGCCAGCTTGTCGAGGTTCACGACCTGGTACTCGGTCTTGAACGGGTTCTTGAAGCCCTTCAGCTTCGGAAGACGCATGTGGAGGGGCATCTGGCCACCCTCGAAGCGCTCCGGAACCTGGTAGCGGGCCTTCGTACCCTTGGTACCACGACCGGCCGTCTTACCCTTCGACGCCTCACCACGACCCACACGGGTCTTGGCGGTCTTGGCGCCCGGGGCGGGACGGAGGTTGTGGATCTTGAGCGGGTTCTGCTCCGCCATGATCAGTCGACCTCCTCGACCGTCACGAGGTGGCGGACGGTGTGCACCATGCCGCGGAACTCGGGACGATCCTCCTTGACGACCTGCGTGTTGATGCCCTTGAGACCAAGGGAGCGCAGGGTGTCGCGGTGGTTCTGCTTGCTGCCGATGTAGGACTTGACCTGCGTGATCTTGAGCTGCGCCATGATTACGCACCCGCCCCGGCACGCGCACGCAGCAGGGCCGCGGGGGCGACGTCCTCGAGCGGCAGACCGCGGCGGGCCGCGACCTCCTCGGGACGCTGCAGGCCCTTGAGGGCCGCCACGGTGGCGTGCACGATGTTGATCGCGTTGTCGGAGCCCAGGGACTTCGACAGGATGTCGTGGATACCGGCGCACTCGAGCACGGCGCGCACCGGACCACCGGCGATAACGCCGGTACCGGGGGACGCGGGCTTGAGCAGGACGACGCCGGCAGCCTTCTCACCCTGGATCGGGTGCGGGATGGTGCCCTGGATACGGGGGACCTTGAAGAAGTGCTTCTTGGCCTCCTCGACACCCTTGGCGATGGCGGCCGGCACCTCCTTGGCCTTGCCGTAACCGACACCCACGGTGCCGTCACCGTCGCCCACCACGACCAGCGCGGTGAAGCTGAAGCGACGACCACCCTTCACAACCTTGGCGACACGGTTGATCGCGACGACGCGCTCAACGTATGCGGTCTTCTCGGCGGCAGCTGCGCCGCCGTCACGGCCCTTCCGGTCCCGCCGCTCGCCGCCACCGGCACCGCCACCGCGGCGCTGGGGTCCAGCCATTGGAATTACCTCTCTCTGTTTCCGCTAGCTCGGAACCGGCTCAGAACTTCAGGCCGGCTTCGCGGGCGGCGTCCGCCAGGGCGGCGATGCGCCCGGCGTACTGGTTACCACCACGGTCGAACACCACGGCCTCGACACCGGCGGCCTTGGCGCGCTCGGCGACCAGGGCGCCGACCTGCTTGGCCTGCGCGGACTTGTCGCCCTCGCCACCGCGGATCGACGTGTCCAGCGTGGACGCCGATGCCAGGGTGTGGCCCTTCAGGTCGTCGATCACCTGCGCCACGATGTGGCGGTTGGAGCGGGTCACGACCAGACGGGGGCGCTCCGCCGTACCCGCGACACGCTTGCGGATGCGGATGTGGCGGCGCTTGATCGCGGCGCGCTTGTAGGCGTCGCCCTTGAGGATCTTCTGCCCGTATGCCATGGCTTACTTACCCGCCTTTCCGACCTTGCGGCGGATGACTTCGCCCTCGTACTTGACGCCCTTGGCCTTGTACGGGTCGGGCTTGCGCAGCTTGCGGATGTTGGCCGCGACCTCGCCGACCTTCTGCTTGTCGATGCCCTCGACCGAGAATCGGGTGGGGGCATCGACCTTGAAGGTGATGCCCTCGGGGGCCTCGACGAGGATCGGGTGGCTGTAACCGAGGGAGAACTCCAGGTTCGAACCCTTGGCGACAACGCGGTAACCGACACCGCTGATCTCGAGCTTCTTCACGTAACCCTGGGTCACGCCGGTGATCATGTTCGCCACCAGCGTGCGGGACAGGCCGTGCAGGGCCTTGTTCTGACGCTCGTCGTTGGGGCGGGTGACGTTGAGCACGCCGTCCTCGCCCTTGGCGATCTCGATCGGCGCCACGATGGTGTGCGACAGCGAGCCCTTGGGGCCCTTGACCGACACCGTCTGGCCGTCGATGGTGACGTCCACGCCGGCGGGAACCGCGATGGGGAGCTTGCCGATGCGCGACATAGCTGTTTCCTCCGTTCCCTTCTGCTACCAGACGTAGGCGAGGACTTCCCCACCCACGCCCTTCTTGCCGGCCTGCTTGTCGGTGAGGAGCCCGTGCGACGTGGAGATGATCGCCACGCCCAGGCCGCCGAGCACCTTCGGCAGGTTGGTGGACTTCGCGTAAACCCGGAGACCGGGCTTGGAGATCCGCTTGATGCCCGCGATGGAGCGCTCACGGTTGGGGCCGAACTTCAGCTCCAGGACGAGGTTCTTGCCGACCTCGGCGTCCTCGACCTTCCAGCCCGTGATGAAGCCCTCCTGCTGGAGGATCTCCGCGATGTGAGACTTGATCTTGGACGCCGGCATCGTCACGGAGTCGTGGTACGCCGAGTTCGCGTTCCGCAGACGCGTAAGCATGTCTGCGATCGGATCAGTCATGGTCATGAATTGGCCTTCGGCCTCTCTCGCCGGGGTTTCCTGGTGCGCCATCCCTCTCCCCGATCCGAGACGGGACGGGTGCGGCGCGGTGGACCTACGGCGTAGTAAGTCGTATGGGCACGACAGGCGCCCAACCCCACAAGCCTAAGGCATGCGAGGACGGGCCCCTGTCGACCCAGTTGCTTACCGAGAGCCCTGGGAAGTCCCTAGAAGGGAACTACCAGGAGCTCTTGGTCACGCCCGGCAGCTCGCCACGGTGAGCCATCTCACGAAGGCAGACGCGGCACAGGCCGAACTTGCGGTACACGGAGTGCGGGCGGCCACAGCGCTGGCAGCGGGTGTAGCCACGCACACCGAACTTGGGCTTGCGAGCAGCCTTGGCAATCAGAGCCTTCTTCGCCATCTCGCTCACGCCTCCTTGAACGGGAAGCCGAGGTGACGAAGGAGCGCGCGGCCCTCAGCGTCGTTGGTCGCCGTGGTGACCACGGTGATGTCCATACCCCGGACGCGGTCGATCTTGTCCTGGTCGATCTCGTGGAACATGACCTGCTCCGTGAGACCGAAGGTGTAGTTGCCCCGGCCGTCGAACTGCTTGGGGGACAGGCCGCGGAAGTCGCGGATGCGCGGGAGCGCCAGCGACAGGGTGCGGTCCAGGAACTCCCACATGCGGTCGCCACGGAGGGTGACGTGCGCACCGATCGGCTGGCCCTCGCGCAGCTTGAACTGCGCGATGGACTTGCGGGCCTTGGTGATGGCCGGCTTCTGACCGGTGATGGTGGTCAGGTCACGGACGGCGCCGTCCATGAGCTTGGAGTCACGGGCGGCGTCGCCGACACCCATGTTGACCACGATCTTGACGAGGCCGGGGATCTGCATGACGTTCTCGTACTTGAACTCGTCACGCAGCTTGCCCGCGATCTCCTCGCGGTACTTCGTCTTCAGACGCGGAGTGGTGGTGGTAGCCATCAGATGTCCTCACCCGTCCGCTTGGCAACGCGGATCTTGTTGCCTTCGTCGTCGAAGCGGTAACCGACGCGGGTCACGACCTTCTGACCGTCCTTCTCCACGACCAGCTGGACGTTGGAGACGTGGATCGGCGCCTCGGTGGTGACGATGCCGCCGGCCTGGGAACCGCGAGCGGTCGGTCCGGCCTTGGTGTGCTTCTTGACCCGGTTGACACCCTCGACCAGGACGCGGTCCTCGCGGGGGAAGGCCGCGATGACCTTGCCCTGCTTGCCCTTGTCCTTACCGGTGATGACCTGGACCAGGTCGCCCTTCTTGATCTTCATGCTCACAGCACCTCCGGCGCGAGGGAGATGATCTTCATGAACTTCTTCTCGCGCAGCTCACGGCCCACCGGGCCGAAGATACGGGTGCCGCGAGGGTCGCCGTCGTTCTTGAGAATGACGGCGGCGTTCTCGTCGAAGCGGATGTACGAGCCGTCCGGACGGCGGCGCTCCTTGACGGTGCGAACGATGACCGCCTTGACGACGTCACCCTTCTTCACGTTGCCACCGGGGATCGCGTCCTTGACGGTGGCGACGATGACGTCACCGATACCCGCGTAGCGGCGGCCGGAGCCACCGAGCACACGGATGCAGAGGATCTCCTTCGCACCCGTGTTGTCGGCGACACGCAGCCGCGACTCCTGCTGGATCACGTCTATCTCCTGAATGTCTGCCGGTTCCCCGGGAGCCGGTCAGCTGACCGGCTCCCGGAGCCTGGCGGAACTGTCCTGCGGGATGATCCCCGCAGGAATGAATTACTTGGCCTTCTCGAGGATCTCGACGACGCGCCAGCGCTTGGTCGCGGACAGCGGCCGGGTCTCCATGAGGAGGACACGGTCGCCGACACCCGCGGCGTTCTGCTCGTCGTGCGCCTTGAGCTTGTTGGTACGGCGGATGACCTTGCCGTACAGCGCGTGCTTGACGCGGTCCTCGACGGCGACGACGACGGTCTTGTCCATCTTGTCGCTGACGACGTAGCCCTCGCGGGTCTTACGGAAGCCGCGCGCCTCGGTGTTGTTCTCAGTCACGTTGCTCTCGCTCATCAGGCGCTCTCCACCGTCTCGATGCCCAGCTCGCGCTCACGCATCAGGGTGTAGATCCGCGCGATGTCCTTGCGGACGGCCTTGAGCCGACCGTGGTTCTCGAGCTGACCCGTCGCCGCCTGGAAGCGGAGGTTGAACAGCTCTTCCTTGGCCTCGCGGAGCTTGTTGAGCAGCTCCTCGTTGCCCAGCTCGCGCAGCTCGGACGCCTTGGTACCGGCCGACATCACGCTTCACCTGCCTCGCGCTTGACGATCTTGCACTTCATCGGCAGCTTGTGAGCCGCACGGGTCAGGGCCTCGCGCGCGATCTTCTCGTTCGGGTAGGACAGCTCGAACATGACCCGGCCCGGGTGCACGTTCGCCACCCACCACTCGGGCGAACCCTTACCGGAACCCATGCGGGTCTCGGCGGGCTTCTTGGTCAGCGGGCGGTCCGGGTAGATGTTGATCCAGACCTTGCCGCCACGCTTGATGTGACGGGTCATGGCGATACGAGCCGCTTCGATCTGGCGGTTCGTGACGTACGCAGGCGTGAGGGCCTGGATGCCGTACTCGCCGAACGAGACCGTCGTACCGCCCTTGGCCTGACCACGGCGCTTCGGGTGGTGCTGCTTGCGGTGCTTGACCCTACGGGGGATCAGCATGACGGTCAGGCCTCCGTTCCGGTGCTCTCGGCCGGAGCGGCAGCGGCGGGCGCGTCAGCCTTGGGGGCTTCGGCGGCCGGGGCCGACTGCTGCTGCGGCTTGCGCCCGCGACGCTCGCCACCACCGCGGCCACCACGGGCCGGGCGGTCGTTGCCACCACGGGCCGGGCGGTTGCCGGCGCGGGCAGCGGCGTTCTCGGCGCGGACCTCGGCGATGTTCTTGACGTCGCCCTTGTAGATCCAGACCTTCACGCCGATGCGGCCGAAGGTCGTCTTGGCCTCGAAGAAGCCGTAGTCCACGTTCGCGCGGAGCGTGTGCAGGGGCACACGGCCCTCGCGGTAGAACTCCGAGCGGGACATCTCGGCGCCGCCGAGGCGGCCACCGCACTGGATCTTGATGCCCTTGGCGCCGGCCTTCATCGTGCCCTGCATGCTCTTGCGCATGGCGCGACGGAAGGAGACGCGGGAGGAGAGCTGCTCGGCGACGGCCTGGGCCACCAGCTGAGCGTCCGTCTCCGGGCTCTTGACCTCGAGGATGTTCAGCTGGACCTGCTTGCCGGTCAGCTTCTCCAGGTCACCGCGGATGCGGTCGGCCTCGGCGCCGCGGCGGCCGATGACGATGCCCGGACGCGCCGTGTGGATGTCCACGCGGACACGGTCGCGGGTGCGCTCGATCTCGACCTTGGAGATGCCGGCGCGCTCCATGCCGGACGTCATCATCCGGCGGATGGCGACGTCTTCCTTGACGTAGTCCTTGTACAGCTTGTCGGCGTACCAACGCGACTTGAAGTCGGTCGTGACACCGAGCCGGAACCCGTGCGGGTTTACCTTCTGGCCCATTACCGGGTTCCTTCCTTGCTGCTGACGACCACGGTGATGTGGCTGGTCCGCTTGCGGATCCGGTAGGCGCGGCCCTGGGCGCGCGGCCGGAACCGCTTCAGGGTCGGGCCCTCGTCGACGTACGCCTCGGAGATGTAGAGGCTGTCGGCGTCGGTGTGGTCGTAGTTGTGCGCGGCGTTGGCGATGGCGCTGTCCAGCACCTTGCCGACCGGCACGCTCGCGGCCTGCGGGGCGAAACGCAGGACCGCCTGAGCCTCCGTGGCGTCCATGCCACGGATGAGGTCCACCACGCGGCGGGCCTTCATGGGCGTGACGCGGATGTACCGCGCCTGGGCCCTGGCTTCCATGGTTGTCCCTTCGGTGTTAGTCATTAGTCGATTCCACCCCGCCTTAGCGGCGCTTCGACTTCCGGTCGTCCTTGACGTGACCCCGGAAGGTGCGGGTCGGCGAGAACTCGCCGAGCTTGTGGCCGACCATGGACTCGGTGACGAACACCGGGATGTGGGTCTTGCCGTTGTGCACCGCGATCGTGTGGCCCAGCATGCTGGGGACGATCATCGAGCGACGGGACCAGGTCTTGATGACGTTCTTGGTGCCGGCTTCGTTCTGCGAGTCCACCTTCTTGATGAGGTGGTCGTCGACGAAGGGCCCCTTCTTCAAGCTACGCGGCATCTCAACCCGTCCTTAGCGCTTCTTGTTCGTCTTGCGGCGGCGGACGATGTACTTGTTCGACGCCTTCTTGGGCGAACGAGTACGGCCTTCCTTCTTGCCCCACGGGGACACGGGGTGACGGCCACCGGAGGTCCGGCCCTCACCACCACCGTGCGGGTGGTCCACCGGGTTCATGACCACACCACGGACGGTCGGGCGAACGCCCAGCCACCGCTTGCGGCCCGCCTTGCCCCAGTTGATGTTCGACTGCTCGGCGTTGCCGACCTCGCCGACGGTGGCGCGGCAGCGCGCGTCCACCATGCGGATCTCGCCGGACGGCATACGGAGGGTCGCCATGGCGCCCTCACGGGCCAGCAGCTGCACCGAGGCACCCGCGGAACGGGCGAACTTCGCGCCGCCACCGGGACGGAGCTCGATCGCGTGGACCGTGGTACCGACCGGGATGTTGCGGAGGGCCAGGTTGTTGCCCGGCTTGATGTCGGCCCCGGGACCGTTCTCCACGGTGTCGCCCTGCTGCAGGTTGCGCGGGGCGAGGATGTAGCGCTTCTCGCCGTCCGCGTAGTGCAGCAGCGCGATGCGCGCGGTGCGGTTGGGGTCGTACTCGATGTGCGCGACCTTCGCCGGCACGCCGTCCTTGTCGTGCCGACGGAAGTCGATCACGCGGTAGGCGCGCTTGTGTCCGCCACCCTGGTGGCGAACGGTCACACGACCGGCGTTGTTACGGCCGCCCTTGCTGTGCAGCGGGCGAACCAGCGACTTCTCCGGCGTGGACCGCGTGACCTCGACGAAGTCGGCGACGCTGGCGCCACGACGGCCAGGAGTCGTCGGCTTGTACTTGCGGATTCCCATTTCTCAGTCCTCGTCCGATATCGGACGATCCGGACCTCCGTCAGGAGGTCGGACCGCCGAAGATGTCGATACGGTCGCCCTCGGCGAGGGTCACGATCGCGCGCTTGGTGGCGGCCCGCTGGCCGAAACCGGTGCGGGTGCGCTTGCGCTTGCCCTGGCGGTTGATCGTGTTGACCCCGGTGACCTTGACCGAGAAGACCGCCTGCACGGCCTCCTTGATCTGGGTCTTGTTGGCCCGCGGGTCGACGATGAACGTGTACTTGCCGTCGTCGAGGAGCGCGTAGCTCTTCTCGGAGACGACCGGCTTGAGCAGCACGTCACGGGGGTCCGTGTACGACTTGCTCAGCGGGGTCTCGACGGTGTTCTTGCCCTCGGTGGCGTGGCGGCGCGCCTTGGCGACGCGCGCGGCCTTGGCGGCCTTCGCAGCCTTGGAGGCGATGCTCGGGTGACGCGTAGCCATCAGGCTTCGCTCCCTTCGGTGTCATTGGCCTTCGGGCCGGACACGAAGGACTCGAAGGCGGCCTGGGTGAAGACCACGTCGTCCGAGACGAGAACGTCGTACGTGTTCAGCTGGCCCGGCTCCAGGATGTGGATCTGGGGCAGGTTGCGGGCGGAGAGCCACGCGGCCTCGTCCGAGCGCTCGGCGACGAGCAGCAGGTTCTTGCGCTCGCTGATCTTGCCGAACAGCGTCTTCGCGGCCTTGGTGGAGATCTCGCCCTCGACCACGCCGGAGACGACGTGGATGCGGTTGTGGCGCGCCCGGTCGGTGAGGGCGTGGCGCAGGGCCGCGGCCTTCATCTTCTTCGGGGTGCGCTGCGAGTAGTCGCGCGGCACGGGACCGTGCACGACGCCACCACCGGCGAACTGCGGCGCGCGGGTCGAGCCCTGACGGGCGCGGCCGGTGCCCTTCTGGCGGTACGGCTTCTTGCCACCGCCGCGGACTTCGCCACGGGTCTTGGTCTTGTGGGTGCCCTGGCGGGCGGCGGCGAGCTGTGCGACGACGACCTGGTGGATCAGCGGAACGCTGACCTTCTCGACGTCGAAGATCTCCGCGGGGAGTTCGACGGTCCCGGCCTTGTCGCCCGCCGGCGAAAGGATGTCAACAGTGCTCATCGGTTACCTCAGGCCCCCTTGGCCGCGGTGCGGACCAGGACGAGGCCGCCGTTCGGACCGGGAACCGCGCCCTTGATGAGCAGCAGACCCTTCTCCGCGTCAACGGCGTGGACGGTCAGGTTCTGGGTGGTGACGCGCTCGTTGCCCATGCGACCCGCCATGCGGAGGCCCTTGAACACGCGGCCCGGGGTGGCGCAGCCACCGATGGAACCGGGCGAGCGGTGCTTGCGCTGGGTGCCGTGGCCGGCGCCGAGGCCCTTGAAGTTGTGACGCTTCATGACACCGGCGAAGCCCTTGCCCTTGCTCTTGCCGGTGACGTCGACCTTCACGCCCGACTCGAACACCTCGGCGGTGACTTCCTGGCCCAGCGTGTACTCGGCGGCGTCCGACGTGCGGATCTCGACGAGGTGACGGCGGGGGGTGACGTCGGCCTTGGCGAAGTGGCCCTTGAGGGGCTTGTTCACCTTGCGCGGGTCGATCTCGCCGAAGGCGATCTGGACCGACTCGTAGCCGTCGACGTCGTTGGTACGCACCTGGGTCACGACGTTGGGGCCGGCCTTGACGACGGTGACCGGAACAACACGGTTGTTCTCGTCCCACACCTGCGTCATGCCGAGCTTCTCGCCCAGGATGCCCTTGATCTGCTTAGCCATCGTTCAGATCACCGGCCTCAGAGCTTGATCTCGATGTCGACACCGGCCGGGAGGTCGAGTCGCATCAGAGAGTCAACGGTCTTGGGGGTCGGGTCGAGGATGTCGATCAGGCGCTTGTGCGTGCGCATCTCGAAGTGCTCGCGCGAGTCCTTGTACTTGTGCGGCGACTTGATGACGCAGTACACGTTCTTCTCAGTGGGCAGCGGCACCGGGCCCGCGACCGACGCACCAGTGCGAGTCACCGTCTCGACGATCTTCTTCGCCGAAGAGTCGATGACCTCGTGGTCGTAGGCCTTGAGCCGGATGCGGATCTTCTGTCCCGCCATGGCTACTTGGTAGTCCTGTCTCTCTAACGCTCTGGGACCCGGAGTCTGCTGTCTTGCGTCTCCGACCCACGCGGTCGGGCGTGTCGCGCTCCCGCTGACAAAGATGTCCCTTGTTCGAACGTCCCTGCCATGGGAGTGCGGGCCCTTCCGGAACCGCGGGCCGGGGGCGAAGACCCACCGGGCGCCTGGCCGGAACCCCGCATACGCTTCCCGAAAGATTCCCGTACGTCCGCCCCTGCGCCTTTCGGCACATCACATGAGGCGACGAGTACTGTGGGACTCGCTTCCGGTCCCCCCGGCGGGAGGCGCGCAGCATCGGCACTCGACCGAGCAACCCCGCTAGTCTGCCATACAGGGCACCGCGGACGCCAATCGAGCCGACGACAGTACCCCGCCGGCGCCGCACCTCAAACCACCGACGCCGCCCTCGCGCGCCTTAACCAGCGTTTAAAGCGCCCTTAAGCGTCCCCGTCGCAAGCTTATTACCTCAGGTAAGAGCAGGTCAGCGCAGTGAATGGCGCGTTCCGCCTACTAGCGGTTGTCATGACCAGGTCCCTAGCATGCCGGGCACAGCATCGCTCTCCCCCACGGACGATCCTCCCCACGAACGAGGTGTGCTCACGATGGCTGTTCATCGCGCCCCGAGATGGTCCCTCGGCGGACTGGTCCTGCTCGTGACCGGTGCGCTCGTCACCGCCCTGCTCCTGGCCACATCGGGTCCCGGCACCCACCGGGCCGACGCGGCCGAGGCCGCGGTCACCTGGTCCGACGAGTTCGACGGCGCCGCCGGCTCCCGCCCCGACTCCGCGAAGTGGACGCTGGAGACCGGCGGCTCGGGCAACGGCAACAATGAACTCCAGTACTACACGGACAGCACCTCCAACGCGGCCCTCGACGGCGGCGGCAACCTGGTCATCACCGCCCGCAAGAACACCGACGGCGGGTTGCAGTGCTGGTACGGGACCTGTCAGTACACCTCGGCCCGGCTGAACACCGCGCGGACCTTCACGCAGAAGTACGGGCACTTCGAGTCCCGGATCAAGGTGCCGCGCGGCCAGGGCGTGTGGCCGGCGTTCTGGATGCTCGGCGACGACCTCGGCAGCGTGGGCTGGCCGGGCAGCGGTGAGATCGACATCATGGAGAACGTCGGCAACGAGCCCGGCACCGTCCACGGCACGGTGCACGGCCCCGGCTACTCGGGCAGCGGCGGCATCGGCGCGGCGTACACGCTGCCGAACGGGCAGGCGTTCGCCGACGCCTTCCACACCTTCGCGGTCGACTGGAGCCCGGCGGGGATCACCTGGTCGGTGGACGGGCAGGCGTACAAGACGCTGACGCCGTCCGGGGTCAACGGCAACAAGTGGGTCTTCGACCACCCGTTCTTCATCATCCTGAACTTCGCGGTCGGCGGTAACTGGCCCGGCAGCCCGGACTCCTCCACCCCCTTCCCGCAGACGATGACCGTCGACTACGTCCGGGTCTCCGCCTCCGACTCCGGCGGCGGCGCCACCGGCGGGGCGATCAAGGGCATCGGCGGCATGTGCGTCGACGTCGCCGGCGCCTCCAGCGCGGACGGCACGCCGGTCCAGCTGCACGACTGCACCGGTGTCGACGCGCAGAAGTGGACGCTCCCCGGCGACGGCACCGTGCGGGCGCTCGGCAAGTGCCTGGACGTGCGGGGCGGGGCGACGGCGGACGGCACGCCGGTGCAGCTCTACACCTGCAACGGCACCGGCGCCCAGAAGTGGACGTACACCGCGGCGGGTGACCTGACCAACACGGGTGCGGACAAGTGCCTGGACGCCACGGGCCATTCCTCGGCGGACGGCACCCGGCTGCAGATCTGGACCTGCGCCGGCACGGCCAACCAGAAGTGGACCATCGGCTGAGTCCCGGCCCTCAGCCGTGGCGGTCGGCGGCCCGCAGCCGGGTGAAGGAGCGGTCCAGGCCGCGCTTGATCCCGCGGGCCACCGGCCGCTCCACCAGCCGGTGCACCAGGTAGCTCAGCACGCAGAACCCGGCGATCACCGCCACCACCAGCAGCCGGGGGTCCATGGTGTCCCGCAGCCGGCTGATCAGCGCGGTGCCCGCCGCGTAGTGCGTCAGGTACAGCGGGTACGTCAGCGCCCCCGCCGTCACCAGCCACTTCCACCGCACGCGGTCGGTGTACCCGAGGGCGACGGCGGCCATGAACAGCAGGAAGACGGTGTAGACCAGGAACGCCCCGCGCCAGCCGGAGACGTGCTCGATCTCGTCGATCCGCCGCCCCAGCTCCAGCTGCCCCATCATCCACGCCATGCCGAGGATGCCCCACAGCAGCAGGTCGGGCCCGAAGCGGTGCATGAGGTACAGGGCGAGTCCGGCGATGAAGAACCAGGCCCCGTCCGGGTTGGCGACCAGTTCGAGGACGGGCAGGTCGGCGGCCGGCGCGAGCATCGCCACCGCGCCCCACACGCAGCAGAACGCCACCACCCTGCGGTACGTCAGCCCCATGGCGACGACGACCAGGAACAGCAGGTAGAAGCGCAGCTCGGACCAGAGGGTCCAGTAGACGCCGTCGACGTTCGGCACGCCGGAGCCGGACTGGAGCATGGTGAGGTTGAACAGCACCTCGCGTATCTTCAGCCGCTCCCACACGCCCGGTACGGCGACCAGCACGCCCGTGGTGAACAGCACCGCGAACCAGTACGCCGGGTAGAGCCGGATGACCCGCGACACGAAGAACTGCCGGGGCGAGCGCCCCCAGCTCGACATGCAGATCACGAAGCCGCTGATCACGAAGAAGATCTCGACGCCGATCCAGCCGTAGGCGGCGAGGTGGTGCACGGTCGGCATGAGGTCACCGACCGGCCGGCCCCAGATCACGTTGCCCGGCCGGTCGACCCGCTCGGTGCCCGCGTAGTGGTGCAGGGCGACCATCAGGGCGGCGACGAGCCGGATGCCGTCGATCACGTACAGCCGCCGTCCGGCGCGGGGTGCGCGGTCCGCGCCCTTCCCCGCCGGGGGCCCCTGGTCCGGTGAGGAACGCTGGACGGGGACGGCGGCGGCCGGGGGGCCGGCTGTGGTGAGCGGGGGCATGGGTTGCTTCACCCCACCAGACAAGAGCAGTGCTCATGTCAGCGGAAGCGTTGTGATCGACCCGGCGCAAAGCTCTCGAACAGCGTTGCCACAGAGTTCACCGAGAGTTCCCCCTGCCCCACCGCGACCTCAGCGCAGCGCAGCGAGGAGAGGAACGGGTCCCAGCTCCCCGCCCCCAGCAGCAGCCGGGGGCTGCCCCCGGTGCCGTACCTGGAGTCACGGACGTGGACGGAACGGGGGGTTATCGCGACCTCGACGCAGGACTCTCCGTCGTTGCCGCCGCTGTAGCTGCTCTTGAACCAGGCCAGGTCGGTCACGTCACCTCCCCGAGGCGTACGCCACGAACTCCCCCCACGCCCCAGGCGCGACCGCCAGCCGAGGACCGTCCACGGCCGTCTTGGAATCACGCACGTGCACGGCATGCGGGGCTATCGCCACCTCGACACAGGACTCCCCGTTCGCGCCACCGCTGTGGCTGCTCTTGAACCACGCCAGTTCGGAGGCGCCCCCGGCGGATTCCTTGCGCATCATGTGTCTCCGGCTCCGCGAGCGCCGCGTGACCGGGCACGTCGAGACGGTGGTCCTGGACTCCGAGGGCCTCTCCGGGTGGATCGCCCAGGACCGCGAGGTCCTCGCGGTGCTCCAGGTGTTCCACGCCCTGGGCACGGACGTCGTCATCGGTGCCAACACCATCGTGGAAGTCACCCACGCGCGCGTGAACCCGCACCGGCTGCGGTGGGCACTGTCCCGCGCCCGCGTCGAGCCGGTGACCGCGGACGCGGCGAAGGCGTCCGCGGAACTGCTCAAGGCCGCGGGCCTGCACGGTCACAAGGACGCCATCGACGCGACCGTCGCGGAGATGGCCCTCCGCCAGCCGGGCCCCGTCGCCCTGCTGACGTCCGGCCTCGACGACATGTCCCGGCTGTGCGGGGGCCGGGTCCAGCTCACCGGCATCTGAGAAGGGCGTCCCCGCCCCCCGGTCCGTACCAACCCCTTGCCCCGCCTCCCCGAGCCCCGCAAGCTCCCCTCGGCCCCGTCGGCCCAGCTCAGCGCGGGCGACCCGCGGAACGGCTCGGCACGCGTGGACAGCCCCGGCCCCCGGCTCCCCTCGTCGCCACCGAACCGGTACAGCAGCAGCGAGGGCCGTACGGCGACCACGGCGACGGCCACCGTGACCAGTACGCCGATCACCCCGAGGAGCCGGCGCCGGCGTACCCGGCCGCCGCCGCTCTCCTGCCGGGCCGGCCCGGTCCGCCGCCCCCGGGGGCTCCGCGGACGCCCGTTCCCCTGGCGGGCCGCAGCCTCGCCCGGGGAGCCCCCGGCGGCGCGCTTCAGGAACGCCTCCGACTCCGCGTCGGACACGGACGGTTCGTCATCGGGCGAGGCACTCACGGGCCGCTCTCACGGCAGAGGGAACGGGTCGCAGGACAGTCTCCCCGCTGCCACCGACAACGCCCGCCGAGAACGGCGAAGGGCCCGCACGACCGAAGTCGTGCGGGCCCTCAGAGGCTGGATCAGCCCAGGTCAGGTCACTTGTTGATCTTGGTGACCTGGCCGGCGCCCACGGTCCGGCCACCCTCGCGGATGGCGAACTTCAGGCCCTCTTCCATGGCGACGGGCTGGATGAGCTCCACCTTCATCTCGGTGTTGTCACCCGGCATGACCATCTCGGTGCCCTCGGGGAGGGTCACCACGCCGGTCACGTCCGTCGTGCGGAAGTAGAACTGCGGACGGTAGTTGTTGAAGAACGGCGTGTGGCGGCCACCCTCGTCCTTGGACAGGATGTAGGCCTGCGCCTCGAACTCGGTGTGCGGGGTGACCGAGCCCGGCTTGATGATGACCTGGCCGCGCTCGACGTCCTCGCGCTTGATGCCGCGGAGCAGCAGACCGACGTTCTCACCGGCCTGGCCCTCGTCGAGCAGCTTGCGGAACATCTCGATACCGGTGACCGTGGTGGTGGTCTTCTCGGTCTTGATGCCGATGATGTCGACGGTCTCGTTGACCTTGAGGACACCACGCTCGATGCGGCCGGTGACGACCGTACCGCGACCGGTGATGGTGAAGACGTCCTCGATCGGCATCAGGAACGGCTTGTCGACGTCACGCTCGGGCTCCGGGATGGCCTCGTCCACGGCCTTCATGAGCTCCAGGACGGACTTGCCCCACTCGGCGTCGCCCTCGAGCGCCTTCAGCGCCGAGACCTTGACGACCGGCAGGTCGTCGCCCGGGAACTCGTACTCGGAGAGCAGCTCACGAACCTCGAGCTCGACGAGCTCCAGGATCTCCTCGTCGTCCACCATGTCGGCCTTGTTCAGCGCGACGACGATGTACGGAACGCCGACCTGGCGGGCCAGGAGCACGTGCTCCTTGGTCTGCGGCATCGGGCCGTCGGTGGCGGCGACCACGAGGATGGCGCCGTCCATCTGCGCCGCACCCGTGATCATGTTCTTGATGTAGTCCGCGTGACCGGGGCAGTCGACGTGGGCGTAGTGACGCGTCTCGGTCTGGTACTCGACGTGCGCGATGGAGATGGTGATACCGCGCTGGCGCTCCTCGGGAGCCTTGTCGATCTGGTCGAAGGCCGAGGCCTCGTTCAGGTCCGGGTACGCGTCGTGCAGCACCTTGGTAATGGCGGCCGTGAGGGTCGTCTTACCGTGGTCGATGTGACCGATGGTGCCGATGTTGACGTGCGGCTTAGTCCGCTCGAACTTCGCCTTCGCCACTGGGGTCCTCCTGTGGAGTGGTTCTGAACGCCTTGCTTCATCGGCGCCAGGTGATCTTTGCTGGATATCCCGGGCCCGGGGCATTCCGCCGGGTTGGTGGCGGAATGCCCTCCGTCAGGCTCCGGAGTCAAGCCTAAGGCGTGGATACGCGGTCCGTTAAACGGAGCCTCGTTACTCGCCCTTGGCCTTCGCGATGATCTCCTCGGCGACGTTCCGCGGAACCTCGGCGTAGGAGTCGAACTGCATCGAGTAGCTTGCGCGACCCGACGTCTTGCTGCGGAGGTCGCCGACGTAGCCGAACATCTCCGACAGGGGCACGAGCCCCTTGACGACGCGGGCACCGGCCCGCTCCTCCATGGCCTGGATCTGGCCACGGCGGGAGTTGATGTCGCCGATGACGTCGCCCATGTAGTCCTCGGGCGTGGTGACCTCGACGGCCATCATCGGCTCGAGCAGCACGGGGCTGGCCTTGCGCGCGGCCTCCTTGAAGGCCTGCGAACCGGCGATCTTGAACGCCAGCTCGGAGGAGTCCACCTCGTGGTAGGCACCGTCGAGCAGCGTCACGCGGACACCGGTCATCTCGTAACCGGCGAGGATGCCGAACTGCATGGCCTCCTGCGCGCCGGCGTCCACCGAAGGGATGTACTCCTTCGGCACACGGCCACCGGTGACCTTGTTGACGAACTCGTAGGAGGCGTCGCCACCCTCGATCGGCTCGATCGCGATGATCACGCGAGCGAACTGGCCGGTACCACCCGTCTGCTTCTTGTGGGTGAACTCGACCTTCTCGACGGCCTTGCGGATCGTCTCACGGTACGCGACCTGCGGCTTGCCGACGTTGGCCTCGACCTTGAACTCGCGCTTCATCCGGTCGACCAGCACCTCGAGGTGAAGCTCGCCCATACCGCCGATGACGGTCTGGCCGGTCTCCTCGTTGGTGTGCACCTGGAAGGAGGGGTCCTCCTCCGCGAGACGCTGGATGGCGACACCCAGCTTCTCCTGGTCGCCCTTGGACTTGGGCTCGATCGCGACCTCGATGACCGGCGCCGGGAAGTCCATGGACTCCAGGATCACCGGGTTCTTCTCGTCGGACAGCGTCTCACCGGTCGTGGTCTGCTTCAGACCCATCACGGCGACGATGTCGCCGGCGCCCACCGACTCGATCTCCTCACGCTTGTTCGCGTGCATGCGGTAGATCTTGCCGATGCGCTCCTTGCGGCCCTTGACGGAGTTCAGCACGGCGGTGCCGGACTCCAGGCGGCCGGAGTACACGCGGACGAAGGTGAGCTTGCCGAGGTGCGGGTCGCTCATGATCTTGAACGCCAGCGCCGCGAGCGGCTCGTCGTCGGACGGCTTGCGCGCGATGACCTTCTCCGCGTCCTTCACGTCGTGGCCCTCGATGGCCTCGACGTCCAGGGGGGAGGGGAGGTAGCGCACGACGGCGTCGAGCAGGGGCTGGACGCCCTTGTTCTTGAACGCGGTGCCGCAGAAGACGGGGGTGACGGTGGTGCCGTCGCCCTTGCCGGACGCGATGGTGATACGACGGATCGCGGCGTAGAGCTGCTCCACGGTGGGCTCGGTGCCCTCCAGGTACAGCTCCATCAGCTCCTCGTCGTTCTCGGCGACGGCCTCGAGCAGCTTGCCGCGGTACTCCTCGGCAGCCTCGGTGTGCGTCTCCGGGATGTCGACGATGTCGTACATCTCACCCTTGGTCGCCTCGGCGGACCAGACGAAGGCCTTCATCGTCACGAGGTCGACGACGCCCTTGAAGTCCGCCTCCGCGCCGATCGGCAGCTGCATGACCAGCGGCTGCGCGCCCAGGCGGTCGGAGATCATGTCGACGCAGCGGTGGAACTCGGCACCGGTCCGGTCGAGCTTGTTGACGAAGCAGATGCGCGGAACGCCGTAGCGGTCCGCCTGACGCCACACCGTCTCGGACTGGGGCTCGACACCGGCGACGCCGTCGAACACCGTCACGGCACCGTCGAGCACGCGCAGCGAACGCTCCACCTCTACGGTGAAGTCGACGTGGCCCGGGGTGTCGATGATGTTGATGGTGTGGTCGACGTCTTCCAGCGGCCAGTGACAGGTGGTGGCAGCGGACGTGATCGTGATGCCACGCTCCTGCTCCTGCTCCATCCAGTCCATGGTCGCGGCGCCGTCGTGGACCTCACCGATCTTGTACGACACACCGGTGTAGAACAGGATCCGCTCGGTGGTGGTCGTCTTGCCCGCGTCGATGTGGGCCATGATCCCGATGTTGCGGACCTTGGCCAGGTCAAGTGAAGTGGTAGCCATAAGGCTTCAGTCTTCTCTCGGTCTCGATGTGGGTAGCGACTACCAGCGGTAGTGCGCGAAGGCCTTGTTGGACTCGGCCATCTTGTGCGTGTCCTCGCGCTTCTTCACAGCGGCGCCGAGGCCGTTGGAGGCGTCGAGAAGCTCGTTGAGCAGACGCTCGGTCATGGTCTTCTCGCGACGGGCGCGGGAGTAACCGACCAGCCAGCGCAGCGCGAGCGTGTTGGCGCGACCGGGCTTGACCTCGATCGGCACCTGGTACGTGGCGCCACCGACACGGCGGGACTTGACCTCGAGGGTCGGCTTGATGTTCTCCAGCGCGCGCTTCAGCGTGATGATCGGGTCGTTGCCCGTCTTCTCACGCAGACCCTCCATGGCGCCGTAGACGATGCGCTCGGCGGTGGAGCGCTTGCCGTTCAGCAGCACCTTGTTGATCAGCGACGTGACAAGAGGAGAACCGTAGACCGGGTCGATGATGACCGGACGCTTCGGGGCGGGGCCCTTACGAGGCATTCTTACTTCTCCTTCTTGGCGCCGTAGCGGCTGCGGGCCTGCTTGCGGTTCTTGACACCCTGGGTGTCGAGGGAACCGCGGATGATCTTGTAGCGAACACCCGGGAGGTCCTTCACACGGCCGCCGCGCACGAGCACGATGGAGTGCTCCTGCAGGTTGTGCCCCTCACCCGGAATGTAAGCGGTGACTTCGATCCCGCTGGTCAGACGCACACGCGCGACCTTGCGCAGGGCCGAGTTCGGCTTCTTCGGGGTGGTCGTGAACACACGCGTGCAGACGCCACGGCGCTGAGGGGAACCCTCGAGTGCGGGCGTCTTGTTCTTCTCGACCTTGTCCTGCCGGCCCTTCCGGACCAGCTGCTGGATCGTAGGCACTACTTCTCCGGTTTCTGTGTGCCGATGGGTACAGCTAACCTGGAACGTCGCCGACCCACGCGGTCGGGTGTGTCGAATCCAGCGGTCTCCCGCCGCGAGGCGAAAGGAGCACAGATTACGGTGGCCGCTTGCGGACGTCCGTGCGGTTGAAGGCACGCACAGAAGCCAGGGCACACCCCAGGCACAAGGTCTGAGCGTACCTACCGCATTCGCTGCGGTCAAAACAAATACGGAACGCCCGCGTCCTCCTACGGCACGTGTCAAGCCCGCGAGGTCATCCGGAGGACGCCAGCCCCGCCGCGATCAGCACCGTGACGATGAACGCCCAGCCGGCGATCGACATCCATCCCAGCACCAGCCCGGCCATGGCGAGCCCCTCCCCGCGCTCCCCGGTCCGCCGCATCTCCCCGCGCGCGGCGTGCCCGAGCACCACCGCCGGCACTCCGGTGAGCCCCCCGGTCACGACCGTGAGCACTCCGCACACCATGGCCCCGACCGCCTTGCCGTTGGTGACCGGCGCGGGCGGCGGCAGGAACGTCCCCGGCACCGCCCGCCCGACCGGCACGGGCCCCTGCGGCAGATCCGCGACCAGCACCGCCAGCTCCCCGACGGTCCGCGCCCCGTAGGCCCGCGCGACCCGCTTCTCGAACTCGGCGTGCTCCAGCCGCCCCTCTCCGTACCCGGCCCGCAGCACATCGACGGCCCGCTCACGCTCGGCGTGCGAGGCGAGCAGGGACGACACCGAGGCGGCGGCTGGCTGCGGCACCCCGTAGCCGGGCCAGGGGCGCGGCACAGCACCCGCCGGGCCCGGCACCGGCCGGGGGGTGCCCGCGGGGCCTCCAGGGCCCGGCACGACACCACCCGGCGGCTGGTCCACGCCCTCCCAGGACTGCCATGACGGATACGACACCGAGGACCTCCCGAACGCCCGAGGTTCCTCCATGATGCGCCAAGAACGGCGCTTCTTCGACGGTTCGCGCGGATTGACCGCCCGCGCCCCGCCGCCGCGCCCTCCGCGGCCCGCCCGGTCGCCGCCGGCTGCCCCGGCACGCCGAAGGGCGGCCACCCCGCGCGAAGCGGAGTGGCCGCCCTTCAGTGGACGTAGGCCCTACTGGTTGTACGGCCCGTAGTCGTAGTCCTCCAGCGGCACGGCCTGTCCGGAGCCCGTGCCGAACGGCGAGTAGTCGATGTCGTCGTAGCCGACGGCCGAGTACATCGCGGCCTTGGCCTCCTCGGTGGGCTCCACCCGGATGTTGCGGTAGCGGGACAGACCCGTACCGGCCGGGATGAGCTTACCGATGATGACGTTCTCCTTGAGGCCGATGAGGCTGTCGGACTTGGCGTTGATCGCCGCGTCCGTCAGGACTCGGGTCGTCTCCTGGAAGGAGGCGGCCGACAGCCAGGATTCCGTCGCCAGCGAGGCCTTGGTGATACCCATCAGCTGCGGACGACCGGAGGCCGGGTGACCGCCCTCCTGGACCACACGACGGTTCTCGGTCTCGAACTTCGAGCGCTCGACCAGCTCGCCGGGCAGCAGCTCGGCGTCGCCGGACTCGATGATCGTCACGCGGCGGAGCATCTGCCGGATGATGATCTCGATGTGCTTGTCGTGGATCGACACACCCTGCGAGTTGTAGACCTTCTGCACCTCACCGACCAGGTGGACCTGGACGGCCCGCTGGCCGAGGATGCGCAGCACGTCGTGCGGGTTGGTGGCACCCACGGTGAGCTTCTGGCCCACCTCGACGTGGTCGCCCTCGCCCACCAGCAGACGGGCGCGCTTCGAGATCGGGTACGCCGTCTCGTCGCTGCCGTCGTCCGGGGTGACGACGATCTTCTTGGTCTTCTCGGTCTCCTCGATCCGCACGCGGCCGGAGGCCTCGGAGATCGGGGCGACACCCTTCGGGGTACGGGCCTCGAAGAGCTCGACGACACGCGGCAGACCCTGGGTGATGTCGTCACCGGCCACACCACCGGTGTGGAAGGTGCGCATCGTCAGCTGGGTGCCGGGCTCACCGATGGACTGGGCGGCGATGATGCCGACCGCCTCACCGATGTCGACCAGCTTGCCGGTGGCCAGCGAGCGGCCGTAGCACATCGCGCAGGTGCCGACGGCGGACTCGCAGGTCAGGACCGAGCGGGTCTTGACCTCCTCGACCCCGTGCTTGACCAGCTCGTCGATGAGCACGTCGCCGAGGTCGGTGCCGGCCGGGGCCAGCACCTTGCCGTCGACCACGATGTCCTCGGCGAGGCAGCGCGCGTACACGGACGTCTCGACGTCCTCCGCCTTGAGCAGCACGCCGTCCTTACGGTCGGCGATCTTCAGGCGCAGACCGCGGTCGGTGCCGCAGTCCTCCTCGCGGATGATGACGTCCTGGGAGACGTCGACCAGACGACGGGTGAGGTAACCCGAGTCGGCGGTACGCAGAGCGGTGTCCGCCAGACCCTTACGGGCACCGTGCGTGGAGATGAAGTACTCCAGCACGGACAGGCCCTCACGGAACGACGCCTTGATCGGACGCGGGATCGTCTCGTTCTTCGCGTTCGACACCAGACCACGCATACCGGCGATCTGACGCATCTGCATCATGTTGCCTCGTGCGCCCGAGTTCACCATCATGAAGATCGGGTTGGTCTTCGGGAAGTTGTCGTTCATCGCCTCGGCGACCTCGTTGGTCGCCTTGGTCCAGATCGCGATGAGCTCCTGCGTGCGCTCGTCCTTGGTGATCAGACCGCGCTCGTACTGCTTCTGGACCTTCTCGTCCTGCGCCTCGTAGCCCTTGACGATCTCCTTCTTCGCCTCGGGGACGACGACGTCGGAGATGGCCACGGTGACACCGGAACGGGTCGCCCAGAAGAAGCCGGACGCCTTCAGGTTGTCGAGCGTCGCCGCCACGATGACCTTCGGGTAGCGCTCGGCGAGGTCGTTGACGATCTCGGAGAGCTGCTTCTTGCCGACCTCGTAGTCGACGAACGGGTAGTCCTCGGGCAGCAGCTCGTTGAAGAGCGCGCGGCCCAGCGTGGTGCGCAGCGTGAAGGTGTCACCCTGCTGCCACTCGGGCTCGCCCTCCTCACGGGCCGGCGGGGTCCAGCCGCGCGGCGGGATGGTGCCCACCGGGAAGCGGATGTCGATCTTCGACTGGAGCGACAGCTCGCCCGCGTCGAAGGCCATGATCGCCTCGGCCGCCGAGCCGAACGCGCGGCCCTCGCCCTTGAGGTCCCGGCCCTCGCCGTCGGTGGTGAGGAAGAACAGACCGAGGACCATGTCCTGGGTCGGCATCGTCACCGGACGGCCGTCGGCGGGCTTGAGGATGTTGTTCGAGGACAGCATCAGGATGCGGGCCTCGGCCTGCGCCTCCGCGGAGAGCGGCAGGTGGACGGCCATCTGGTCACCGTCGAAGTCCGCGTTGAACGCGGTGCAGACGAGCGGGTGGATCTGGATGGCCTTGCCCTCGACCAGCTGCGGCTCGAAGGCCTGGATGCCGAGGCGGTGCAGCGTGGGCGCGCGGTTCAGCAGAACCGGGTGCTCCGCGATGACCTCTTCCAGCACGTCGTACACGACCGTGCGGCCGCGCTCGACCATGCGCTTGGCGCTCTTGATGTTCTGCGCGTGGTTCAGGTCGACCAGGCGCTTCATCACGAACGGCTTGAACAGCTCCAGCGCCATCGCCTTCGGCAGACCGCACTGGTGCAGCTTGAGCTGCGGGCCGACGACGATCACGGAACGCGCGGAGTAGTCCACGCGCTTGCCGAGCAGGTTCTGGCGGAAGCGGCCCTGCTTGCCCTTGAGCATGTCGGACAGCGACTTGAGCGGGCGGTTGCCCGGACCGGTCACCGGCCGGCCACGACGGCCGTTGTCGAACAGCGCGTCCACGGCCTCCTGGAGCATGCGCTTCTCGTTGTTCACGATGATCTCGGGCGCGCCGAGGTCGAGAAGCCGCTTCAGGCGGTTGTTGCGGTTGATCACACGGCGGTACAGGTCGTTCAGGTCGGAGGTCGCGAAGCGGCCACCGTCCAGCTGCACCATCGGACGCAGGTCCGGCGGGATGACCGGCACGCAGTCCAGCACCATGCCCTTGGGGCTGTTGCTGGTCTGCAGGAACGCGGAGACGACCTTCAGGCGCTTGAGCGCGCGGGTCTTCTTCTGGCCCTTGCCGGTGCGGATGATCTCGCGGAGCTTCTCGGCCTCTTCCTCCAGGTCGAAGGACTCCAGGCGCTTCTGCAGCGCGGCGGCGCCCATCGAGCCGTCGAAGTAGGTGCCGAAGCGGTCGCGCAGCTCGCGGTAGAGCAGCTCGTCGCCCTCCAGGTCCTGGACCTTGAGGTTCTTGAACCGGTTCCACACCTCGTCGAGGCGGTCGATCTCGCGCTGCGCGCGGTCGCGCAGCTGCTTCATCTCACGCTCGGCACCCTCGCGCACCTTGCGGCGCACGTCGGCCTTGGCGCCCTCGGCCTCCAGCTCGGCGAGGTCCGTCTCGAGCTTCTTGGCGCGGGCCTCCAGGTCGGCGTCGCGGCGCTGCTCGATCTGCTGGCGCTCGACGGAGACGTGGGCCTCCAGCGAGGGCAGGTCGCGCGTACGGCGCTCCTCGTCCACGTACGTGATCATGTACGCGGCGAAGTAGATGACCTTCTCCAGGTCCTTCGGGGCGAGGTCGAGCAGGTAGCCCAGCCGCGACGGAACGCCCTTGAAGTACCAGATGTGCGTGACGGGGGCGGCCAGCTCGATGTGGCCCATCCGCTCACGGCGCACCTTGGCGCGCGTGACCTCGACGCCACAGCGCTCGCAGATGATGCCCTTGAAGCGGACGCGCTTGTACTTGCCGCAGTAGCACTCCCAGTCCCGGGTCGGACCGAAGATCTTCTCGCAGAAGAGCCCGTCCTTTTCCGGCTTGAGGGTGCGGTAGTTGATGGTCTCGGGCTTCTTGACCTCGCCGTGGCTCCACTGACGGATGTCGTCAGCGGTGGCCAGACCGATCCGGAGCTCATCGAAGAAGTTGACGTCGAGCACTATGCGTCAATCCCTCTCAGGGTTGTAAGTCATGGGGTCTGATACGGGGGTCCTGGGGCCGGCGGCCTTCGCGGGGAAGGCCGCCGGACTCCCGTCAGACCTCTTCGACGCTGCTCGGCTCGCGCCGGGACAGGTCGATGCCAAGCTCCTCCGCAGCGCGGAAGACGTCCTCGTCGGTGTCGCGCATCTCGATGGACATGCCGTCCGAGGACAGCACCTCCACGTTGAGGCACAGGGACTGCATCTCCTTGATGAGCACCTTGAAGGACTCGGGGATGCCGGGCTCGGGGATGTTCTCGCCCTTGACGATGGCCTCGTAGACCTTCACGCGGCCGGTGACGTCGTCGGACTTGATGGTCAGCAGCTCCTGGAGGGCGTAAGCGGCGCCGTACGCCTCCAGCGCCCACACCTCCATCTCACCGAAGCGCTGGCCACCGAACTGGGCCTTACCACCCAGCGGCTGCTGGGTGATCATCGAGTACGGGCCGGTCGAGCGGGCGTGCAGCTTGTCGTCGACCAGGTGGTGCAGCTTGAGGATGTACATGTAGCCGACCGAGATCGGGTCCGGGAACGGCTCACCGCTCCGGCCGTCGAACAGCCGCGCCTTGCCGGTCGGCAGCACCATCCGCTCACCGTCCCGGTTGGGGATGGTGTGCTGGAGCAGACCGGCCAGCTCGTCCTCACGCGCACCGTCGAAGACCGGGGTGGCGACGTTGGTACCGGGCTCGACCTTGTCGGCGCCGATCACCTGGAGCCGCTGGGCCCACTCCTCCGCGAGGCCGGAGACGTCCCAGCCGCGGCTGGCGAGCCAGCCGAGGTGGATCTCCAGGACCTGTCCCGGGTTCATCCGGGACGGGACGCCCAGCGGGTTGAGGATGATGTCGACCGGCGTGCCGTCCTCCAGGAACGGCATGTCCTCGATCGGGTTGATCTTGGAGATGACGCCCTTGTTGCCGTGGCGGCCGGCGAGCTTGTCACCGTCGGTGATCTTGCGCTTCTGCGCGACGTAGACGCGCACCAGCTGGTTGACACCGGGGGGAAGCTCGTCGCCCTCCTCGCGGTCGAAGACGCGGACGCCGATGACCTTGCCGGTCTCGCCGTGCGGCACCTTCAGCGAGGTGTCACGGACCTCACGGGCCTTCTCACCGAAGATCGCGCGCAGCAGCCGCTCCTCGGGCGTCAGCTCGGTCTCGCCCTTGGGCGTGACCTTGCCGACGAGGATGTCGCCGGCGATGACCTCGGCGCCGATGCGGATGATGCCGCGCTCGTCGAGGTCGGCGAGGACCTCCTCGGAGACGTTCGGGATGTCCCGGGTGATCTCCTCGGGGCCGAGCTTGGTGTCACGGGCGTCGACCTCGTGCTCCTCGATGTGGATCGAGGAGAGGACGTCGTCCTGCACGAGGCGCTGCGACAGGATGATCGCGTCCTCGTAGTTGTGACCCTCCCACGGCATGAACGCGACCAGCAGGTTCTTGCCGAGCGCCATCTCGCCGTTCTCGGTGGCGGGGCCGTCGGCGAGGACCTGGCCGGCGATGATCCGGTCGCCCTCGCTGACGATGACCTTCTGGTTCACCGAGGTGCCCTGGTTGGAGCGCGAGAACTTCGCCAGGCGGTACGTGATGTACGTGCCGTCGTCGTTGGCGGTGGTGATGTAGTCCGCGGAGACCTCCTGGACCACACCGGGCTTCTCGGCCTTGACCACGTCGCCGGCGTCGACCGCGGAGCGGTACTCCATGCCGGTGCCGACGAGCGGCGCCTCGGACTTGATGAGCGGCACGGCCTGGCGCATCATGTTCGCGCCCATGAGGGCACGGTTGGCGTCGTCGTGCTCCAGGAAGGGGATCATGGCGGTCGCGACCGACACCATCTGGCGCGGCGAGACGTCCATGTAGTCCACGTCCTCGGGGCCGACGTAGTCGACCTCGCCGCCCTTGCGGCGGACCAGCACGCGGTTCTCGGCGAACCGCATGTCGTCGCCGAGCGTGGCGTTGGCCTGCGCGATGACGAAGCGGTCCTCCTCGTCGGCGGTCAGGTAGTCGACGTCGTCGGTGACCTGGCCCTCGACGACCTTGCGGTACGGGGTCTCGACGAAACCGAACGCGTTGACCCGGCCGTAGGAGGCGAGCGAGCCGATCAGACCGATGTTCGGGCCTTCGGGCGTCTCGATCGGGCACATGCGGCCGTAGTGCGAGGGGTGCACGTCACGGACCTCGAAGCCGGCCCGCTCACGGGAGAGACCACCCGGACCGAGCGCCGACAGGCGGCGCTTGTGGGTGAGACCCGACAGCGGGTTGTTCTGGTCCATGAACTGCGACAGCTGGCTGGTGCCGAAGAACTCCTTGATGGAGGCGACGACCGGCCGGATGTTGATCAGCGTCTGCGGCGTGATCGCCTCGACGTCCTGGGTCGTCATGCGCTCGCGCACGACGCGCTCCATACGCGCCAGACCCGTACGGACCTGGTTCTGGATGAGCTCGCCGACGCTGCGCAGACGACGGTTGCCGAAGTGGTCGATGTCGTCGGTCTCGACGACGACCGGCTGGCCGTTGTCGCCGACCGTCTCGGTCTCCCCGGCGTGCAGCTTGACCAGGTACTTGATCGTCGCGATGACGTCCTCGACGGTCAGGATGCCCGCGTCGAGCGGGGCGTCCGCACCCAGCTTCTTGTTGACCTTGTAGCGGCCGACCTTGGCGAGGTCGTAGCGCTTCGGGTTGAAGTAGAGGTTCTCGAGCAGCGTCTGCGCGGCCTCCCGGGTCGGGGGCTCGCCCGGACGCAGCTTGCGGTAGATGTCGAGCAGCGCGTCGTCCTGGCCCTGGGTGTGGTCCTTCTCCAGGGTGGCGCGCATGGACTCGTACTCGCCGAACTCCTCCAGGATCTGCTCGGTCGTCCAGCCGAGCGCCTTGAGGAGGACGGTGACGGACTGCTTGCGCTTGCGGTCGATGCGCACACCGACCATGTCGCGCTTGTCGATCTCCATCTCCAGCCAGGCACCCCGGGACGGGATGATCTTGGCGGAGAAGATGTCCTTGTCGGACGTCTTGTCGATGGAGGAGTCGAAGTAGACGCCCGGCGAACGGACCAGCTGCGACACCACGACACGCTCGGTGCCGTTGATGACGAAGGTGCCCTTGTTCGTCATGAGCGGGAAGTCGCCCATGAAGACGGTCTGGGACTTGATCTCGCCGGTCTCGTTGTTCGTGAACTCGGCGGTGACGAAGAGCGGGGCGGCGTACGTGAAGTCGCGCTCCTTGCACTCGTCGATGGAGTTCTTCGGCGGCTCGAAGCGGTGGTCGCGGAAGGTCAGCGACATCGACCCGGAGAAGTCCTCGATCGGGGAGATCTCCTCGAAGATCTCCTCAAGACCGGACTTGGTGGGGACGTCCTGACCCGACTCGAGAGCCTCCTCGACGCGAGCCTTCCACGCGTCGTTGCCGAGCAGCCAGTCGAAGCTCTCGGTTTGCAGCGCGAGGAGGTTCGGAACCTCGAGGGGCTCCTTGATCTTTGCAAAGGAGATGCGCAGCGGGGCGGTGCTGGCAGCGTTGTTCGTATTCGCGGTCGAGGCATTGCGCGAGGCGGCCAAGAGGGGGTCCTTCCGAGGGCTCGGACTCACTACGCGCGTACCGGTCCCCCACCCTGCACAGAGCCGGAAACCCCAGGTGGGGGCCGATCCGGTCGACGGTGCTCGAGCGAGGGCATGCCCCTGGTGACGGGCAGGGAGCAGCTAACAGGCAGCGCAAAGGGTCAGTGTAGCCACTTGGCACACTGATGTCCAGTCCCGCTCTACGGAGCGCCTCACTACCCTCATCTCGACGTCTGCGGCAAGCCTGCCCTCAACGCACGGTGATACTTCCCTCTGCGTCGCCGATCCATGCCTCGGAACCCGGATCGTTGTGACGACGCGTCCTGAGAATTGCGCGCTGCGTGCGGTTCGTCAAGGCCCCCCTTGCCCGAACCGGGGCGGTCGAAGACACAACGAAGATCACCATACCTCGCTCACACACGGTCGCAAGGCAACCACGGCGAGGTCCGGGAACGACGAAGAGCGACCACCCGATTGGATGATCGCTCTTCGGTGCGTACGCGTTACAGCCCCTGGGGGCCGTTCACACGAACGCGAAGGTCTTACTTGACCTCGACGGAGGCGCCGGCGCCCTCGAGGGCCTCCTTGGCCTTGTCCGCGGCGTCCTTGGCGACCTTCTCGAGGACGGGCTTCGGGGCGCCGTCCACGAGGTCCTTGGCCTCCTTCAGGCCGAGGGAGGTCAGCTCGCGCACGACCTTGATGACCTGGATCTTCTTGTCGCCGGCACCGGTGAGGATGACGTCGAACTCGTCCTTCTCCTCGGCGGCCTCGGCGGCGGCGCCACCAGCGGCACCACCGGCGACGACGACCGGCGCGGCAGCGGCGGCGGTGACGTCGAACTTCTCCTCGAACGCCTTCACGAACTCGGAGAGCTCGATGAGGGTCATCTCCTCGAACTGCGCGAGCAGGTCTTCCTGGCTGAGCTTCGCCATGATGGCGGTCCTTCCACTATTCGGCAGGGGGTGCCGGATGTACTGGGTGAGGCGGGCGTACGTCGGGCCCGCTGCGACCGTTGCCGCTCAGGCGGCGCGGGTCAGAAAGCGAGCCGAATTACTCGGCACCGCCCTGCTCGTCCTGCTTGGCACGGAGCGCGTCCACGGTGCGGACGAGCTTCGACGGCAGCGCCTGGAAGACAGAGGCAGCCTGCGACTGCTTGCCCTTCATGGCACCGGCCAGCTTGGAGAGCAGAACCTCGCGGGACTCGAGGTCCGCAAGCTTCTTGATCTCGTCGGCGGACAGCGCCTTGCCGTCAAGGACACCGCCCTTGATGACGAGATTCGGGTTGTCCTTGGCGAAGTCGCGCAGACCCTTCGCCGACTCCACCGGGTCACCGGTGACGAAGGCGACCGCCGTCGGACCGTTGAACAGGTCGTCGAGCGTCGTGATCCCGGCCTCGTTGGCCGCAATCTTGGTCAGCGTGTTCTTCACCACGGCGTACTGGGCGTTCTCACCGAGCGACCGGCGCAGCGTCTTGAGCTGCGCCACGGTGAGACCGCGGTACTCGGTCAGCACGGCGGCGTTCGAGTTGCGGAACTGATCCGTCAGCTCGGCAACCGCGGCAGCCTTGTCGGGCCTCGCCATAGAGCCTCGGCCTCCTTCCGGGTGATTCGGACCGCGCGGACCCGAAGGAGGACTGGGGAAAACGAAACGCCCCGGCGCAGGCGCTCGGGGCGTAGCTCGACCGCTTGGTCTCCGTACGCGCACGGCACGGATCGATCGGGAGCTTCTCCACTGACACCTGCGCGGGTCGTCCGCTGTTCAGCGGATCCTTCGGCCACCGCACCTTCTTGCGAACGTGCGGCAACGACCAGCGGTCTTTGGCTTCTGTTGGAGAGTACGCGACCGGATCGCCGTCAAGCAAATCCGGTCGGCGGACCGTCATGACGACCGGGACGGAGGGGGCTCGCACCCCGGCTCGCATCCCCGGATCGGAACCTTCGGATCAGACTCCGGAGGCGTCCAGCGACTCCAGCTCGGCCAGTTCCTTCTCGATGTCGGCCAGCTCCTTGTCGAGGTCCTCGGTGGAGCCGGCGTCCGTGGAACCGGTCGCGTCGGAGAGGTCGCCCAGCGCGTCGCCCATCTCCTTGAACATGTCGGCCAGGTCGGTGGTCTCGCCGGCCGGCGGCACCTGCACCTCGGCCTTGGCGCCGTAGTCAGAGAGCTTCATGCTGGTCTCGATGCTGCCCTCGGGGGACTCCATCGAGACGTCCATACGGACGGGCAGGTCGTCCTCGTTGACCCACACCTCGGTGTCGTAGCCCTTGATGCCGGCCTTGTCGATGTTCTCCAGGAGCTGCTTGCGCTCGGCGGGCTTCAGCACCTCCAGGCTCTCGTTGCTCTCCATCATCTCCTTGACGGTGAGCGTGCCCTTGTAGTGCTCGGTCTCGACGCCGTCGACCTTCGCGGTGCCGACGTGCTTGAGGCTGGGCGACTCCAGGAGCATGGCGAGCTGGTCGGCCGGGTTCTGGTTCACGTTCTCCAGGCCCTTGGTCATCTGCTCGGTCAGCGCCTCGTCCCCGGCCATCTCCGCCGCGGCGGCCAGGTCGAACTTCAGCCAGCGCTTGCCGTCCATTTCCTTGGCGGCCTCGGCGCCCATGTCCATGTACATGACGTTGTCCTGCCAGATCATGCGCATCTGCTGGGGCGCGTCCGGCCCGGCGGCCGCGAAGGCGGAGCCCTTCATCGTCATATCCATGACGGTCGGGTCCCAGCCCATCACGCCGTTCATGGTCATGTCGCCGCCCGCCGCCCCCGGCATCGACATGGTCATCTCGACCTTGGCCGACTTGGCCTCGGCGGTCTTCTCGTACGCCGCCGTGATCACCTGGTGGACGGACCGCCCGGCGGAGCCGTCCTTCTCGGCGCCGCAGCCGACGGCACCCCCGGCCAGCACCAGCGCCGCGACACCGGCGAGCGTCGCCCCGCCCCGCTTGCGTATACCAAGCTCCATCGATCCCCCCAGAGGAACGCAAGGATTAGTTTTGTTCAATCTTTGAAAACCCTGTGAGTTTAGCCCACGGGACGATCGGTCCCCGCCGGGTTTCCGCCCACCCCGTCGAGCAGCTCCGTCACGTCCTGGGTGTCGTCGGCCGGGGGTTTCTCGGCGGAGACGCGTACGCCGTAGTCGCGGTAGTGGGCGGTCTGGGTCAGCTCGCCGTCCGCGGTCGTCGCCCGCTCGACCTTCTTGACCAGCAGGTCCCGGTCGTCGATCCACACCTCGACGGTCTGGGCGGTGACGCCGGCGGCCAGGTCCCGGACCGTGCCCGAGTAGTGCGTGGTGAGCCGGCCCCGCACCCGCTCCTCGCCGGCCTTCCGCACGTCGTCGGAGGCCAGCAGCAGATCAAGGGACCGGTCGGGGGTGGCCGCCCGTATCTGGTCCCCCAGCTCCGCGCCGGTGCCGCCCGCCAGGTCGTCCAGGTCCTCGTAGGCGTATCTCACCCAGTGCCGGCCGCCCGCCCGGGCGGCGAAGGCGTCGCCCATGCGCGCGTAGTACGCGTCCGGCAGATAGCGCGCCTCCATCGACGCGCTGCCCAGCTCCCGCATGCTGTCGGCCAGCTCGCCGCCGGTGTAGGTGAGCGTGAGGGTGCCGGTGACCTCGTCGTCGGTCCAGCCGAGGGCGCCGTCCGCCGTCAGGGAGATCGTGGAGCCGATCCGCGTGCCGGACTCCACGCGTGCGGAGCGGGCCCGCTCCGTGGCCCGCTCGGCCGCGCGCAGCCCCGCGGTCACGGCGGCGGCCGGCGACGCGGTCGTCCGCTCGCCGGCCCCATCGGCGTCGTCGGACGGGCCGCAGGCGCCCGTGCACAGCGCCACCAGCGCGATCACCGCGGCCACCGTGAGCGCCATCCGCCCCGCCGGCCGCCGCCCGCCCGTCCCCGTCATCGCTGTCACCCGCCCCCCGGTCGTCCCCGTACCAGAAAGCTAACGCAGACCACTGACAACGGGTCCGGAAACGGGAACGGGCCCCGCGCCCTGGGCAGGGTGCGGGGCCCGTGAACCGGTGCTCCGGGTGAACCGTCAGGCTCAGACCGCGGCCGGGTCCTCCTCGACGAGGAGGTTCCGGGTGCGGTTGGAGTCGACCGGGATGCCGGGGCCCATCGTGGTGCTGATGGCGGCCTTCTTGATGTAGCGGCCCTTGGCGGCGGACGGCTTCAGACGGAGGATCTCCTCCAGGGCCGCACCGTAGTTCTCCACCAGCTTGGTGTCGTCGAACGACGTCTTGCCGATGATGAAGTGCAGGTTCGCGTGCTTGTCGACACGGAACTCGATCTTGCCGCCCTTGATCTCGGTCACGGCCTTGGCCACGTCCGGGGTCACGGTGCCCGTCTTCGGGTTCGGCATCAGACCACGCGGGCCGAGGACGCGACCGAGGCGGCCGACCTTGCCCATGAGGTCCGGGGTGGCGACGACGGCGTCGAAGTCCAGACGGCCCTTCGACACCTCGTCGATCAGCTCGTCGGCGCCGACGATGTCGGCGCCCGCGGCACGCGCGGCCTCGGCACGGTCACCGGTCGCGAAGACCAGGACCCGGGCGGTCTTGCCGGTGCCGTGCGGGAGGTTCACGGTGCCACGGACCATCTGGTCGGCCTTGCGCGGGTCGACACCCAGGCGGAAGGCGACCTCGACGGTGCCGTCGAACTTGGTCGTGGAGGTCTCCTTGGCGAGACGGACGGCCTCGAGCGGGGCGTACAGCTTCTCCCGGTCGATCTTGGCGTCCGCAGCGCGGAGAGACTTGCTGCGCTTGCTCACTACTGCTCCTGTTGGCTTCTAAGGAGTTGTGGTCCGGGCCGAGCAGGCCCTGCCACTACTGCTCGTGTACGGGGGTGGAGGTCAGCCCTCGACCGTGACGCCCATGGAACGGGCGGTGCCGGCGATGATCTTCTCGGCGGCGTCCAGGTCGTTGGCGTTGAGGTCGGGCATCTTGGTGGTGGCGATCTCACGGACCTGGTCGCGCGTGATCTTCGCGACCTTGGTCTTGTGCGGCTCGCCGGAGCCCTTCTCCACGCCCGCGGCCTTGAGGATCATCTTCGCGGCCGGCGGGGTCTTGGTGATGAAGGTGAAGGAGCGGTCCTCGTAGACCGTGATCTCCACCGGGATGACCCAGCCACGCTGCGACTCGGTCGCGGCGTTGTAGGCCTTGCAGAACTCCATGATGTTCACGCCGTGCTGACCCAGCGCGGGGCCGACCGGCGGGGCCGGGTTCGCGGCACCGGCCTGGATCTGGAGCTTGATGAGCCCCGTGACCTTCTTCTTCTTGGGAGGCATAGCTCTCCGGGTCCTTTCGATTCGGGTCCTGCCCGCCTCCGGGCGACAACCCGGACGCAGGCATACCGCACAACGATAACGGGTATGGATGCGCGGCTGAAAACCGAGCAGGTCAGACGCTCGCCGGAGCGAACCGTCTGACCTGCTCGGACGTTTTCGAGCCAGAAGGTCAGTTCTTCTGGATCTGGTCGAAGGAGAGCTCGACCGGCGTCTCGCGGCCGAAGATCTCGACCAGACCCTTGACCTTCTTGGAGTCGGCGTTGATCTCGTTGATCGTGGCCTGGAGGGTGGCGAACGGGCCGTCGGTGACGGTGACCGAGTCGCCGACCTCGAAGTCCAGCACCTGGACCTCGACCTTGCGCTGCGGCACCGGCTTGCCCTCGGCCTCGGCGGCCTCGCGGGCGGCCTTCTCCTCGGCCTCCGGGGCGAGCATCTTGACGATCTCGTCCAGGGTCAGCGGGTACGGGTCGTAGGCGTTGCCGACGAAGCCGGTGACGCCCGGGGTGTTGCGGACGACGCCCCAGGACTCGTTGGTCAGGTCCATGCGGACCAGGACGTAACCCGGCAGCTTGTTCTGGCGGATCGTCTTGCGGTCGCCGTTCTTGATCTGGACGACCTCTTCCTGCGGCACCTCGGCCTGGAAGATGTAGTCCTCGACGTTGAGCGAGACGGCGCGCTGCTCCAGGTTGGTCTTCACGCGGTTCTCGTAGCCGGCGTACGTGTGGATGACGTACCACTCGCCGGGCAGGACGCGCAGTTCCTGGCGGAGCTTCTCGACCGGGTCGATCTCGGGCTCGTCCTCGGCCTCCGCCTCGTCGGCGGCATCGGCGTCGGCGTCCTCGGCGGACTCGGCGTCAGCATCCTCGGACTCGGCAGACTCGGCGTCGGCGGACTCGACGTCGGCAGCCTCGGTCTCGGCGGAGACCTCGGTGTCCTCGTCGCCCGACGCGGTGTCGACGGCGTCGAACTCGTCCTTGACGGACTCGGCCTCCACCTCGTGAGGCTCAACGGCGTCGTTCACGTTCGGGTCAGACACGGTGGCTGCTTCTTCCTGGATACATAGGGGTGGAACACGCGAAAGGAGCGCCGGGTACCTCGGCGCTCTTCGCTCGCGGGTCAGCCGAAGACGTACTTGGCGGCGTGGCTGAGCCCATAGTCAATCACGGTGACCAGGCCGATCATGATGACGACGAAGATGATCACCACAGTGGTGTATGTCGTCAGCTGATTGCGACTCGGCCAGACCACCTTGCGGAGTTCCGCGATGATCTGGCGGTAGAAGAGCGCGAGACGCTTCAGCGGACCCTTTTTGGCACGCTTGCCGCCCTTGCGCTGCTTCTTCTTGGAGTCCGGCGCCTCGTCCTGGGCATCAGGCGTATCGATGGAGCCCACGGCGTCCGTCACTCGTCCTCACCTGATTCCGGGTCGTGGCCGTGCCGCGCCCGGTCTGAGCCGCACGGCGGTGCATTGCTGTACGTACATGCGCACACATCCTGGCGAAGGTGTGTGTAGCAGGGCCGGAGGGACTTGAACCCCCAACCGCTGGTTTTGGAGACCAGTGCTCTACCAATTGAGCTACGACCCTTTGCGTGCCCCCCAACGTACCGCATCCGCCCGGGTGCTTGGTGTGCACCGGGTGGGCGCGGGCTGCTGGAGGCCGACGAGGTGAGAGTGTACGTGGTTCGGCGCCGGGCGTCGAACAGAAAGCGCCGGTACGGGACCGGGCGGGGTCGAGGTGACCGAAGATCGCCCTGGCCGGAGGGTGGTTCCGGACTGGTGTTCCGCTGTTTGTCCGGACCTGTTCACTCCGTGAAACCCGCGTGCCGGGCAGGTTTCCGGTCTGGAACGATGGGCCCATGAGCGCTGCAATCCCTCCCACCGAGCGCCGGGTCTCCGCCCGAGTCGGCGCGATCTCCGAATCCGCCACCCTCGCCGTCGACGCCAAGGCCAAGGCCCTGAAGGCCGCCGGGCGGCCGGTGATCGGCTTCGGCGCCGGTGAACCGGACTTCCCGACGCCCGACTACATCGTCGAGGCGGCGGTCGAGGCCTGCAAGAACCCGAAGTACCACCGGTACACCCCGGCCGGCGGCCTGCCCGAGCTGAAGGCCGCGATCGCCGCGAAGACGCTGCGCGACTCCGGTTACGAGGTCGACGCCTCCCAGATCCTCGTCACCAACGGCGGCAAGCAGGCCATCTACGAGGCGTTCGCCGCCCTTCTCGACCCGGGCGACGAGGTCATCGTCCCGGCGCCGTACTGGACGACGTACCCCGAGTCGATCCGGCTGGCCGGCGGTGTCCCGGTCGAGGTCGTCGCGGACGAGACGACCGGTTACCGGGTCAGCGTCGAGCAGCTGGAGGCGGCCCGCACGGAGAAGACCAAGGTCGTCCTCTTCGTCTCCCCGTCCAACCCGACCGGCGCGGTCTACTCCGAGTCCGAGACCGAGGCCATCGGCCGCTGGGCCGTCGAGCACGGTCTGTGGGTGCTCACCGACGAGATCTACGAGCACCTGGTCTACGGCGGCGCCACGGCCGTCTCGCTCCCGGCGGTCGTCCCCGAGCTGCGCGACAAGTGCATCGTGGTCAACGGCGTCGCCAAGACGTACGCGATGACCGGCTGGCGGGTCGGGTGGGTGATCGGCCCCCAGGACGTGGTGAAGGCCGCCGCCAACCTCCAGTCGCACGCCACCTCGAACGTCGCCAACGTCTCCCAGGCCGCCGCGCTCGCCGCCGTCTCCGGCAGCCTGGACGCCGTCGCGACGATGCGCGAGGCGTTCGACCGCCGCCGCAGGACGATCGTGCGGATGCTCAACGAGATCGACGGCGTGCTCTGCCCGGAGCCCGAGGGCGCGTTCTACGCCTACCCCTCGGTGAAGGCGCTGCTCGGCAAGGAGATCCGCGGCCGCCGTCCGCGGGACACGGTGGAGCTGGCCGCGCTCATCCTGGAGGAGGCCGAGGTCGCGGTGGTGCCCGGTGAGGCCTTCGGCACCCCCGGCTACCTGCGCCTCTCCTACGCGCTGGGTGACGAGGACCTCGTCGAGGGCGTGAGCCGCGTCCAGAAGCTGCTGGCGGAGGCCAGGGACTGACCCGGTCCGGCCGCGGAACAGGGCGCCCTTCGCCACGAAGGGCGCCCTGTTCCTTTGTGCGAGCAAGACCACGTACGGGCAATCGGCTACCGGGACCCGCCCGGCGTACGGCAAGATCCTTGGATGGAGCGTGTACGTGATGTCTCTGAGCTGCCCAAGGCCCATCTGCACCTGCACTTCACCGGGTCGATGCGGCCCGCCACCCTGCTGGAACTCGCCGACAAGCACGGCGTCCGGCTGCCCGACGTCCTGACCGAGGCGCTCTCCGGGGGCCACTCCCCGAAGCTGCGGGCGACGGACGAGCGCGGCTGGTTCCGCTTCCAGCGGCTCTACGACGCGGCCCGCTCGTGCCTCAGGGAGCCCGAGGACATCCAGCGCCTGGTACGGGAGGCCGCGGAGGAGGACCTGCGGGACGGCTCGCGTTGGCTGGAGATCCAGGTCGACCCGACCTCGTACGCGCCGCGGCTGGGCGGGCTGATCCCGGCGCTGGAGGTCATCCTGGACGCGGTGGACACGACCGTGCGGGAGACCGGCCTCGGGATGCGGGTGCTGGTGGCCGCCAACCGCATGAAGCACCCGCTGGACGCCCGTACGCTGGCCCGCCTCGCGGTGCGCTACGCGGACCGGGGCGTGGTCGGCTTCGGGCTCTCCAACGACGAGCGGCGGGGCATGGCCCGGGACTTCGACCGGGCGTTCGCCATCGCCCGGGAGGGCGGGCTGCTCTCCGCGCCGCACGGCGGCGAGCTGACCGGGCCGGCCTCGGTCCGCGACTGCCTGGACGACCTGGAGGCGGACCGGATCGGCCACGGCGTCCGGGCGGCGGAGGACCCCCGGCTGCTGAAGCGGCTGGCGGACCGGCAGATCACCTGCGAGGTGTGCCCGGCGTCCAACGTGGCCCTGGGCGTCTACGAGAAGCCCGGGGACGTGCCGCTGCGCAAGCTGTTCGAGGCGGGCGTGCCGATGGCGCTGGGCGCGGACGACCCGCTGCTGTTCGGCTCCCGGCTGGCGGCGCAGTACGAGATCGCCCGCCGGTACCACGGCTTCACCGACGCCGAACTGGCCGAACTGGCCCGGCAGTCGGTGCGCGGCTCGGCGGCCCCGGAGGACATCAAGACCAAGCTGCTGTCGGACGTGGACGCCTGGATCGGCGCGGCCCCTCCCGGCCTCGGCTGACGGGCGGCCGGGTGTCTCAGAGGCTGACGCCGACCGTCACCGGCTCGTTGACCAGGGTGATGCCGAAGGCGTCCCGGACCCCGGCGACGACCTCGCGGGCCAGGGCGAGCAGGTCCTCGGTGGTGGCCGAGCCCCGGTTGGTCAGGGCGAGGGTGTGCTTGGTGGAGATGCGGGCGGGGCCGGTACCGTAGCCCTTGGTGAAGCCCGCCTTGTCGATCAGCCAGGCGGCGGAGGTCTTGGTGCGGTCCTCGCCCGCCGGGTAGGCGGGCGGCTCCACGCCGTCGCCGAGCCGTCGGCGCACGCGCGCGCGGAAGGCGGCGAACTCCTCCTGGCCGAGGACCGGGTTGGTGAAGAACGACCCCGCCGACCAGGTGTCGTGGTCCTCGGGGTCGAGGACCATGCCCTTGCCCGCGCGGAGCTTCAGCACGGTCTCGCGGGCGGCCACCAGGGGGACCCGGTCGCCGGGCTCGACACCGAGGGCGCGGGCCGTCTCGGCGTAGCGGACCGGTCCGGAGAGTCCGCGCGCGTCCTCCAGGGCGAAGCGGACGCGCAGGACCACGTACCGTTCCGGTTCGGCCTTGAAGCGGCTGTGGCGGTACGAGAACGCGCACTGCTCGGCCGTGAGGGTGACCGTCTCCCCCAGGGTGCGGTCGTAGGCGACGACCTCGGTGATGGTGGAGGCGACCTCCTGGCCGTACGCCCCCACGTTCTGGATCGGGGTGGCGCCGGCCGAGCCGGGGATGCCGGCGAGGCATTCGACGCCGGCGAGTCCCGCCTCGACCGTGCGCGCGACGGCGTCGGTCCACACCTCGCCGGCGGCCAGCTCCAGGCGGGTGCCGTCGAGGGCGAAGCCCTTGGTGGCGACGACGAGCGCGGTGCCGTCGAAGCCCTTGTCGCCGATGACCAGGTTGGAACCGCCGCCGATCACCAGCAGCGGCGTACCGGTGGCGTCGGCCTCGCGGACGGCGGCGATCACCTCGGCGTCGGTGGCCGCGGTGACCAGCCGGGTCGCGGGACCGCCCAGCCGGAAGGTGGTCAGCGGGGCGAGGGGGGCGTCGTGGAGTTCCTGCACGCGCCCAAGACTACGAGACGGCACCGACAGCGCCACGGGCGAGGAACGGCCGGGGCCGTCTCCCGCCCGTACGCGCGCGTGCCCGGTCATTCCAGGCGCCGGAGCGCCTCCTCCCAGTCGACCGGGAGGCTGTCGCCGCTGGCCGTCCAGGCGACGAACTTCGCGTCCTTCATCTGCGGGGCCAGCCCGCCGGCCGCCGGCCCGTGGCCGTCCGAGCGGGCGAAGTCCCTGAGGGCCCGGGGCGACTCCCAGGCGGACAGCGTCCAGAAGGTCCGCCGCAAGGGGCGGGCCCTCAGGGAGGCGCCGTACGCGCCGGGCGCGCGCCCCACCCGCCGCCACACGCCGGGGGTCCGGAGGAGGAAGCGGAGGGCGCCCCACAGGGTGCGGGTCTCGAAGCGGGAGGCGAAGACGTGGACGTCGGTGGCGCGCGGCGGGGTGTTCGGCGCGGTCCAGGGCAGGGTGGGCACGGCGGGCTCCTTGTCGGTACTGCGGGCCGGGATCAGCGGGCGGCGGCTTCGAGGGCGGGCGCGGGCGTCGTCCCGCTGTCCTCGTCCGCCGGGCGGGCCGGACTACGGGCCGGGATCAGCAGCGCAGCCACCGCTCCGGCCGCGACCGCCGCGGCGCCGGTGACCAGCGCGGGCCGCAGTCCGTCGACGAAGGCCGACGCGGTCCCGTAAAAGGCGGCCATGAAACCGGCCACGCTGGTGATGACGAGGGCCCAGACCGCTCCCCCGCGGTGTACGGACTGCTGCTGTGACATGACTCCCCCAGAGAGTGTCACCGGAGACTCGACGGTTAGTTATCGATGACTAACTTCTACGGTCACGAGAAGGCGCCGGCGGCGCGAGCGGCCGGCCCCTCTCCTACGCGTACACGCCTTCCCAGATCCGGTGCCCGGGAGGGAACCTCATGGCCGTCAGGGAGTTGATGAGCATCCCCTTGGCCATGAAGGCGGTCGTGTCGGCCCCGTCGCCGCCGAGCAGCGCGTGGACCGTGTCCCACAGCCGCATCCAGCCCGCCCGCACGACCTCGCCGAACTCCCGGTCACCGGCCTCCTCGGCGGCGCCCACGGTGAGGTACATCTGCATCTGCATCAGCAGCCGCTCGGGCCGCTCCGCGATGACCTCGGCATAGGCGTGCCCCATGGCCTGGAGGGCCGCATCGCCCTCCAGCCCCTCGGCCGCCTCCTCGAACGTGCGGACGGTGTCCTCGATGCACCGCTCCGCCGCCGCGAGGAAGATCGCCTGCTTGCCCGGGAAGAGCCGGAAGAGGTACGGCTGCGAGACCCCGACCCGCTTGGCGATCGCCTCGGTCGACGTGCCGTAGTAGCCGCCGCGGGCGAACTCGGACATCGCCGCGCGGACGACGCTCTCGCGCCTCTCCTCTGCGCTCATCCTGACCATGCAGGGAAGTTAGTACTCAATCACTAACTGGGTCAAGTGATGCCGTACGGCCACCACGCGCAAGGGGCGCTCACTCAAGTGAACGCCCCTTGCCGCCCTCTCCGGGACCTCAGCCCAGCCGTACGACCGCCCGGGACATCCCCAGGACCTTCTGGCCGGCGCTGGTCGCCGTGAGGTCGACGCGGACGGTGCGGTCGTCGAGCTTGGCCGCGACCTTGGCGCTGACCTCGATCGTGGCCCCCCGGTCGTCATTGGGCACGACGACCGGCTTGGTGAACCGGACGCCGTACTCGACGACCGCGCCCGGGTCCCCGGTCCAGTCGGTGACCACCCGGATCGCCTCGGCCATGGTGAACATGCCGTGCGCGATGACGTCCGGCAGGCCGACCTCCTTGGCGAACTTCTCGTTCCAGTGGATGGGGTTGAAGTCCCCGGACGCGCCCGCGTACCGGACCAGCGCGTCCCGGGTCACGGGGAAGGTCCGGGCCGGCAGCTCGGTGCCGACCTCCACGTCGTCGTACGCGATCTTCGACGTCATCGGCTGCTCACGTCCCCTCGGCCGCGCGGGCCACCAGTTTGGTCCAGGCGGTCACGACGCGCTCACCGGTCTCGTCGTGGACCTCGCCGCGGATGTCCAGGATGTCGTTGCCCGCCAGGGACTTGATCGCCTCGATGGTCGAGGTGACGGTGAGCCGGTCGCCGGCCCGTACGGGACGGGCGTAGGCGAACTTCTGGTCGCCGTGCACCACCCGGCTGTAGTCGAGGCCCAGCTGCGGGTCCGCGATCACCTGGCCGGCGGCCTTGAAGGTGATGGAGAACACGAAGGTGGGCGGCGCGACGACATCGGGATGACCGAGCGCCTTGGCCGCCTCGGGATCGGTGTACACGGGGCTGGTGTCACCCACCGCCTCCGCGAACTCCCGGATCTTCTCCCGGCCCACCTCGTAGGGCTCGGTGGGCGGATAGGTCCGCCCCACGAAGGACTGGTCGAGCGCCATGGGCTCGGCACCTCCTGTGATCGAAACGACGCGAGGCCGCCCCCAGCCTTCGGGGACGGCCTCGCGTACGAGCCTGATTTATCGCGTTTCGCGGTGCGCGGTGTGCGCATTGCAACGCGGGCAGTGCTTCTTCATCTCAAGACGGTCCGGGTTGTTACGCCGGTTCTTCTTGGTGATGTAGTTCCGCTCCTTGCACTCCACGCAGGCCAGCGTGATCTTCGGGCGGACGTCGGTGGCAGCCACGTGAGTGCTCCTTGACGAACGGATGGGACTGGGTTAATGCATAGAAGAGTAGCCGATCGAAGGACCGACCCCGCAATCGGCTACTTAGAGTAGCGGTGACCGGACTTGAACCGGTGACACAGCGATTATGAGCCGCTTGCTCTACCGACTGAGCTACACCGCTGCGATGCGATCGAGCCCCGCCTTGCGGCGGGAATCTCTCACACCAGAGCCCCAATACGGAATCGAACCGTAGACCTTCTCCTTACCATGGAGACGCTCTGCCGACTGAGCTATTGGGGCGAGCGATGAAGACATTACACGGTCGGCCGCCGTTCGCCCAAATCCGTTTCGCGGCTCCTGCCCCGACCCGTCGCCGCCCCCTCCGGACGGGCCGGAGGGGGCCGACCCCACCGGTACGACTATTGGGCTCCTGCGCCTCACGGTCCGGCCGCCGTCCTAGGCTCGACTCACTCTGCGTGATCACGCGTCCCCCACTGCGCAGCCCCGAGCCCAGAGGAGTGCGATGCCCGACAGCCAGCCGCAGCAGCCCTCGCACTCGTCCTCGCGCCGGGGTCCGGCGGGCCCCGGCCCGCTGCTGCTGTCGGGGGCGCGGCTCGCCGACGGCCGGACCGTGGACGTACGGCTGGGCGAGGGCCGCATCGAGGCCGTCGGCACGGCGGGCAGCCTCGCGGCGGCCGGCCCGCCCGGCGCCGGTGCCCGCGTCGACCTCGCCGGCTACCTGCTCCTGCCGGCCCCGGCCGACCCCCACGCCCACGCCGACACCGCCCTGACGGCCGACTCCGGCGGGCCGGTGTCCCGCGCGTCCCGGGACGTCCAGCACCGGGTGACCGAGGCGGCGTTGCTGCAACTGGGCCACGGCGCGACGTCGTTGCGGGCGCATGTGCGGGTGGGTGATGTCTCCGGGCTCGGCGCCCTGACGGCCGTCCTGCGGGCCGGCCGGGCGCTGCGCGGCCTGGTCGGGCTGACGACGGTGGCGATGCCACGGGTGCTGACGGGGACGGCCGGGGCGGACGGGCTGGCGATGCTGCGCGATGCGCTGAAGATGGGCGCCGGCGTGGTGGGCGGCTGCCCGGACCTGGACCCCGACCCGGCGGGGTACGTGGAGGCGGTCCTGGAGGTCGCCGCCGAGCACGGCTGCCCGGTCGACCTGCACACGGACGCCGCCGATCCGGCCCGGCTGGCCCGGCTGGCGGCGATGGCGGGCGGACTGCGTCCGGGCGTGACCCTGGGGCCGTGCGGGGGGCTGGACCGGCTGCCGGCCGAGGTCGCCCGCCGGGCGGCGGACCAGCTCGCGGCGGCCGGGGTGACCGTGGTGTGCCTCCCGCAGGGCGGCTGCGGCGGCGCCGGGCTCCGCGAGGCGGCTCCGGTGGGGCTGCTGCGGCGGGCGGGCGTCCGGGTGGCGGCCGGCAGCGGCGCGCTGCGCGACCTGGCCAACCCGGTGGGCCGCGGGGACCCCTTGGAGGCGGCCTACCTGCTGGCCTCCCGGCACGGGCTGCGGCCGGAGGACGCCTACGAGGCGGTGAGCGGGGCGGCCCGGGCGGCGCTCGGGCTGCCCGAGGTGCGGGTGGAGGCGGGCTTCCCGGCCGAGTTGCTCGCGGTCCGCGGGGACCGGCTCGCGGGGGCGCTCTCGTTGGCGTACAGCCGGATCGTGGTGCACCGGGGGCGCGTGGTGGCGCGTACCAGCGCGGTACGGGAGTACGGCGACTCCGCGTCGGCCACCGCGCTGGGGCTGCCCCGGCAGGGGCGGGGCCGGCTGCCCTGACGGTCCGGCAGGGCAGCCGGTCGGGGCGGAGCGGGGGCGGCGCCGGATCGCCGTGCGGCGAGGACGGCCGCCGGGGCGTACGGTCGAGTACATGCGCATTGTCATCGCTGGTGGTCATGGTCAGATCGCGCTGCGGCTGGAGCGGTTGCTCGCCGCGCGCGGGGACGAGGTGGCGGGCATCATCCGCAAGGCCGAGCAGGCCGACGATCTGCGGGCGGCCGGCGCCGAACCGGTCGTCCTGGATCTGGAGTCGGCCACGGTCGACGAGGTCGCGGAGCGCCTGCGGGGCGCGGACGCCGCGGTCTTCGCGGCGGGCGCGGGCCCGGACAGCGGGACGGCCCGCAAGGAGACGGTGGACAAGGCCGCGGCGGTCCTGTTCGCGGACGCGGCGGTCCGGGCGGGCGTACGGCGTTTCGTGGTCGTCTCCTCCATGGCCGCCGATCCCGAGCACCAGGGCGACGAAGTCTTCGACGTCTATCTGCGGGCGAAGGGCGAGGCGGACGCGTACGTGCGGTCGCAGGCCGGGCTGGACTGGACGATCCTGCGCCCCGGCGCCCTCACGGACGACGCGGGCACCGGCCTGGTCCGCCTGGAGGCACGCACGGGCCGCGGTCCCGTCCCGCGCGACGACGTGGCCGCGGTCCTGGCGGAGCTGGTGGACACCCCGGCCACGGCCGGGCTCACCCTGGAGCTGATCAGCGGTTCGGCCCCGGTGGCGGTGGCGGTGAAGTCGGTGGCCGGGAACTGAGCCGCGCCGCCGCGGCGGCCGTTCAGAACAGGGGCAGCTGCCCGGGGAAGTCGGGGACGACGTACCCGTCCAGCGACGGCTGGACGGCGTCCCCCGTCCGCGCGGGCCGGCGGGAGCCCGGACAGGACGTCAGCTCCCCGCTCCCCCTCGCCCCGGGCGGATCGTGCCGCGCGTACCGACCGGCGACGACGGCGATCTCACGGCGGCACTCGGGGCAGGCGCGGCGACGGGACGACATGGGGCCAGTGTGCCGCACACCTATGACAAAGACCCCCTCTCATCTACGTTTCCGCAGATGAGAGGGGGTCTTCCCCAGTGTGGCGGCGCCAGGATTCGAACCTGGGAAGGCTGAGCCGGCAGATTTACAGTCTGCGATGTCTGCTCCGACGCGAGGACTCCTGACCTGCTGAAACGGGCACCTTGGATCGACGGGGGTCAGGCGCCGGCCACTCGTCGTCCACAGCCTCACGCTCACGGCGCCTAAGACGCCCTTCGATGCCAGCCGATCACAGTCTCTTGCATCGATCTAGGGCAACCGCCCTCACTCGACAGCCATGACCCTATAAAGTGATCTACGACACTGGGGAGGGGTCATCGTGGGGTGGGAAGCGGTTGCGGCCAAGCTAGCGGCCAGTGCACTGAGGGCAGCAAGCACTGCGATCATGCGAGCGGTCACTACTCCGAATCATGGAATCCTCGCTACGAGGAATCCCGCCAAGGGGCGACTGGCAAACAAAATCCGCCCTCCCCGACAGATAACCGACAAAGATATAACACACTTCTCCACCCTTGTTACTTCCGCACTGGAGCCTGTCATCGCAACAGAGTTCCGTGGGATGGCGAGCTACGAAGTCAACGCCGCCGCTGAGGCGGCTAACGCCGCATTCACGGCCACGCGGGTCGATATGTTCGACTGCAGCTTGGATCCCGCCACATTTGCGGATGCCGTAATCAAGGAGACCGACGACAAGGCGGCCACTCGAGCCCTCAGTGAAGAGGGTGAGCAGCTCTATCAGCGAATGATTTTCGAGTGCTCGGCGCAGGTGATTCACTTCGTTTCCACCTGGCCGTCATTTCTGGCAGTCGTCAACAAGGAGCAACTTGCGCGCATCAACCTGCTCCTCGTTGAGACTGACCGCGTGCGTTGGGCAGTATCCGGAGAAAAGGACGCACGCATTCGCCGGTTCGAAAGTCGTTACGCACGGTACGTCGTTCAAAAACTGGACCAGCTTGAACTATTTGGACTAACCCTCGCTAACCCAGAAGCAAAAAGCTATCCTTTGAGTACCGCCTATATTAGCCTGGCCCTCGCCGATGCCGGCGCCCAGAGCCACGGAAGCACGATTGAAGGCAGCCTAAAATTTTCCAACAAGAGCGCTCGACAGGACTCGGACGAGGTATCTGGAGCGTCAGGCAGCCTTCGCTCTGAGGCCGCGCTCGCCGCATTCCCTCGCATCTTGCTGCGTGGGGACGCCGGATCAGGCAAGAGCACACTACTTTTTTGGTTGGCCGTTAACGCCGCACGCGGGACGCTCGAAGAAGAGCTGCTAGCCCTCACTGACCACGTTCCCTTCGTATTGCCGCTTCGCCGCTTCGCCGATAGAGACCTTCCTGCGCCCGAAGAGTTTCTAAGCGAAATCGGCAGGAATTTGGCAGGGGAAATGCCCGACGGCTGGGTTAACTCAGTCCTCGGGACGGGACATGCCCTAGTTCTAATAGACGGCGTCGATGAACTCCCAGAGGGTCAGCGCGAGGAGGCGAAAAGGTGGCTGCAGGATCTGATTTCTATATACCCACAGTGCCGCTACATCGTCACGTCTCGTCCGGCAGCCGCCGAGGAGAAGTGGTTGGCGCGCGACGGCTTCGTCGCTCTCGATCTTCTACCCATGGGCAAGAGTGACATAGAAAGCTTCATTCACCACTGGCATAAAGCAGCGCGTGAAGCCATGGGGCCCAACTCGGACGACAACGACGACGACCTCGACACATTTCAAGCAGAACTGATCACACAAGTTAATACCCAGCGCCAGTTGCGAAGACTGGCATCCAACCCGCTACTGTGCGCCCTTCTCTGCACCCTGAACCGCGACCGGAGGATGCAACTGCCCCGCGGCCGCATGGAGCTGTATGCGGCTGCTCTGGAAATGCTGCTGGTAAGAAGGGATAACGAGCGAAAGATCGTTCACCCAAATGCCCCAACGCTGACCCTTCACCAGAAGAAGCGTATCCTGGGGAATCTGGCTTATTGGCTGCTAAGAAACGGCTGGACCGACTGCACCAGCACACAAGCTGTCGAACAGATTCAGAACGCTCTCACCGGCATGCCAGCTATTGATGACGGCGCCGAAGACGTTTACAAATACTTGATGGTACGAAGTGGTGTACTGCGGACACCCGTCGAAGGGCGGGTGGATTTTGTCCATCGCACTTTCCAGGAATACTTAGCAGCGGAGAATTTGATAGCGCTTAATGACATCGGCGTCTTGATAGCTAACGCTCATCTAGATCAATGGCATGAAGCGGTAACCATGGCCGTTGGGCATGCTCGCCCACATGAACGCCAAATAATCCTCGACGAGCTTTTGCTCCGGGGAGACGAAGAGCCTACCTTTACCACAAAGTTGCATCTACTCGCGGCAGCTTGCCTTGAGAATGCCGACGAACTCGACCCGGCAACTTATCGACGCGTTCGCGAAAGTGCCGAACGTCTTATCCCGCCGACGAGGTTCTCGGAAGCGAAAGAGCTTGCAGCCGCTGGCGAGACGGTTCTCGCCCTCCTCCCTCGCGCGCATAAGGGGTTGAAGGTTAACCAGGCTGCCTCTACTGTGCGCGCTGCCGCCTTGATCGGTGGCGATGCCGCTCTTGAGTTGATCTCTTCGTACGGGCCAGATGGCCGGGTAGCTGTTCACAAAGAACTTGCACGAAGCTGGAACCAGTTTGACGCCAGAGAATACGCGATTCGTGTGCTGTCGAAGTCGCCTGCGTTCAAAAATTCGCTCGATCTACAGTTTCCAGAGGTACTCGATGTGGTCGAGCATTTCGGAGAGCTAGTACGACTGAGCGTCGGGTTTCCCCTCAATGATCTAAGTTGGGGAAGCAAGCTCCCTCACCTTAGACAACTCCTAGTGTCCGCATATGGGGGCCGCTTCCGAGAGGCAGAGCTGGCCAGTATTGCCGATTTGACGGAGCTGAACATCAGCTTCACCGACGAGGACGGATCGAGCGCATGTGTACCTCGCCTGGGTCACCTGGAAAAACTCACGACTCTAACCCTGCGAGGGCGCTGGCATAAGACGTCTGTTGCGGTCGACGCTGGAGCTCTACCGCCAATGCCGGGCTTGACGGAACTGACCTTGGTCAGATGTGCCACACGACCTCTCGTGGGCCAAGCGGAGCGTTTCCCGTCTCTGCAGGAATTGTCACTTCACTCGAACAGTGATATCGACTTGCGGGGTATAGGCGCTTACGGCACCATCAAACATCTGGCGTTGCAGTTCTTTGCCCGCATTAAGAATGCCGAAGAACTACGGCACCTCGAATCCCTCAAGTCCGCAACGGTGCTTCTCCATCATGGTGCTGCGGACTCCTTGACAGAACTGGCAGCACACGCCCACGCGCTGCGTTACCTGCAAGTTGGAATCTACGCACATACGTCGTCCCCGATAAAGCTCGATCTGACATGCTTCAATGAAGCGCGGTCGCTCAACATTAGCGTGATTGCATACGGCCCCGTAGAGGTACTGACAGACGGAGTCGGCGAAGGCGTTGAAGTTCATGTTAGTTATCGAAAGTGGTGACAATCTGCGCTGTGCTCGATCACCCACCAGATCGAGTTTTGACTCGCCCGCTACCCTGGGACGCACCACGGCAGAACGGAGAGTGCTCCGCGGATGGGACCGAAGACGACCAAGGTCTACGACACGCTTCGCGCACGGCTCGCCGCCGGCGAGTACGCCCCCGGTAGCAAGTTTCCTTCAGAGCGCACGCTGGCCGAAACACTGGGCATTGGTCGGACGGCGCTTCGGCAAGTGCTCGCCCGTCTGGTCGCTGAAGGCGCCCTAGAGGTGCGGGGCCGTAGTGCCTACAGTCCCCCGCAGAAAGTGCCACGGTCCGCTCTCTGACCAGCCTGGACAGTCGTGAGAACCTGCCCCAGTTGCTTCGCCGTCCGCATGTCGTCCGCCAAGCGGTCCAGAATTAGTGCCCTCCCACTCACCCCTGGGACAACGAGGCAGAGCTGACGGAGCCCATGCAAGGCGGCATGAAACGCTGCCGCGACCTCCCATGCCCTTTCCTCACTCTTGATCGCCCGCAGCGAGATGTAGTCGGGCTCGACGCTGTCCTCAGTCACCACTTCCGTGGAGACCAACGTTTCAACCGTCGACCGCAGGAGTGTCGCTGCCTGGTCCGGGATCGTCGGACCGCTGCCAGTCAGGGCATCAAGCTGCGCCCTCCAGTGTCGGCCCGGCGAACGATGCACACGAAGATCGCATCGTTGACCTTGGCGGCCCTGAGCCGCGTGGTGAGCTTCCGGGTCCGTGCAATCCGGTATCAGTGAGGGCGGAAGCGGCGTTACATGCGTCTGTATGGCCCACATCGTCGCAGGCCGTTGCACTGTCAGTCAGGGAAACGCCCAGTTCCACGGAGGGTGCAGTCGCGGATCGAGGACGCGCGACCTCCCGCAACTGTCTGTGACGTCAGAGGATGTCGTGAAGCGATCCCCAGTCAGCCCCTAAGTTGGCACGTGCACTTATCCATGACGCTCCCAGGCGATAGCATCGCGACTCGAACCGTGCAGCGCGAGGGGGGCTTCGTGACGACTAGGCGCGTCAGGACCGTTTACTTCTACGAAGTGGTTCGCGGGAAGGATGACTACAACCCGCGCATGGACCAGGTGCCCTGGCAGCAGGCACTCGAAGAGATGTCTTCCAAGCCGTACGAAGAGCGAAGGTTCGTCACCCCTGATGGGGACCGTTACGTCGGGGAAGCAGTCTTCTCGTCAGGGATGATGCATCTGCTCGTAGGGCGCATTGGATCGGGTGAGCTGCAGACCGTCGACCTAGACCACGGCCACATCGAAGATCTACGACTTGACGGCAACCGAGGCTTCGTTGACACCACAACGGTGTGCTTCCTCGAACACGGGAACATCATCGGCATGATGGGAAGCAGTCAGGCATCTCCCCGCGCAACAGCGATTCAACGGTGGATGAATGCTTGCGGATTGACTGCAGAAGAAGTTGCCCTGTGGCCGGTAATTAGCCAGGACGTCTGGACAAAACTCCAAAACGCTAAAGCCGTGCACAACTTCGAGTTCATATTTCGCCCCAACCCGGCGTTCATGCCACCAGAGAGCTCGTCTATTTTCGGATTCAAGCAAGCGGGTGACCGCTACCCGGATCATCGGATCACATACAAAGTAGAGGTGCCAAAGCGCGGACAGGCCACATCTCGCGCCCGAGGCCACAGACGCCTCCAAGAGGACGCGATGCATTTCATGTCTGAGCTTGGATACTTGATTGGCCCGAGCGGTATTGAACGAGCACGAGCATTGGTTAGCCTCCCTACTGAAGATGGCCATATCAAAGAAGAACCGCTTGACTTCCTCAAGCATCATGTGACTGCGAAGAAGCGCGTAGAGGTACGAAGTACAGAAGACGCCCGCCCGAGGTACACCGCAGCGGTCGAAGCGATCCTGGAGGCCGCCCAGGAGCACGTGCATGACCTTCGGGGCGCTGTCAGTGGCTAGCTCTACAGTGGCAAGCCTCAGTCCAGGGGGGTAGCCGTGGTGTCTTTTGGTGTTCTCGCACGACGTCTTCGCGATCTATGGGGTGAACGGTCCGGGATTGACTGGCTCGCGGCCGGAGCCCTACTACTCATTCACCTGTCGTACTGCCGCGCCACCAACACCGAGGCGCTCTTTTCCTCAATCACACCGGACCGCCGGAAAGATATCTACACGACTGCCGCATCTGCTTCAGCTTTGATCGGCGGTTTCGGTACAGCCGCAATCAGTCAATATGCCACTGCAAGCGGCAGGAGGATGCTCGAAATTCGTCGCAGGTTTGGCACGAGTCTGCGACGAAATTGGAGCGGGATCTTGTCATCCATGCTGGTGATTACTGCAGTCTGCTTGCTAGCCCTAATCTTTGACACTGCTAAGAACCCCGGCCTGACTGGCTGGCTAGTTGAAGCAGCCCTTCTCCTCGGCACGCTACGAGCAGTGCGTCTAGTCTGGCTTTTCGGCATGCTCATTGACGTCGCTGACCAGGATGTGACGGAACCACGTCGATCGCCAGCCGTCACCATTCCCCGCACGAGACGCCCCGGTGACGGGGATCAGCGGAATTCCTCTAATTCGAATTGACGCGGCTCTACGACTGGCCCAACCCCTGCCGATACCCTGGGCAATGTCATCCGCGTCTCTCGTCCTAATATCGAAACCGTCCATGCGCACCGCTGAGCGCGACCCCTCCACGACGGCCGGCAGTCGTGGGAGGCTCACCGGTGGTGTCGACTGCCCGGCGGAGAGGGAGAGCGAGTGTCACAGCAGGCCAACCCTCGGGGAACCTTCCTGAAGATTGCCGACTCAGTGAAGAGGCAGATCGAAGACGACCCGACCATGACAGAGCTTCCGCCGCTGGCGGAACTCATGCGCGATCACAAGGTCTCGCGCGGAGTCGCCCTGCGTGCGTTCGGCGTGCTGCGCCAGGAAGGCGTGGCCGAACCGGTGCGGGGCCAGCGGTGGCGAGTCCTACGCGCGGGGGCGCCGGTCGACCGGCGCCCGCTTGATCAGCGAATCGCAGAGGTCATCGCTACTGACGGACTCGAAGTAGGGGAAGCGTTCCCGAGCGCTTCCGTGCTGGCCGAACGGTTCGGGGTGTCACGTCCGACCGTGGCCAAGGCACTGGAGAAGCTGGAAGCCGCCGGCGTGCTGGCGGGTGGAGGACAGGGCAGGGTGCGGACAGTCCGCGCCGTGCCGGCGCGAGAGGGGCGGTCGTAGCTTGCCGACGTTGACGGAGTGGGCCTATCCCCTGGCTGAGTCGCTGCTCGCTGAGCCGCTGCCGCGACGCTGGAAACACTGTCTCGGAGTCGCTGAGCGGGCGCGCACCATCGCGCTCATCCTCGACCAGGACGCGGACCTCTTGGAGGCTGCGGCGGTCCTGCATGACATCGGCTACGCGCCGGACCTCGCCAAGACGGGCTTTCATCCCTTGGATGGGGCGCGGTACCTCCGGGATGTGGCCGACGCCGATGAGCGGGTCGTCAACCTGGTTGCCCATCACTCGTGCTCATGGCTGGAGGCGGACGCCCGCGGCTTGCGGGCTGAGCTTGACGGGGAGTTCCCGCGCGAGAGCGAGCACCTGAACGATGCGCTCTGCTACTGCGACATGAACACCACCCCGGACGGCACGCCCACCAACCCCGTGGACCGGATCAACGAAATCACCGGGCGTTACGGGCCGGACAGCCTGATCGGCAAGTTCATCCGGCGGGCTGAGCCGGAGATCCTCGCGTGCACCTGTCGCGTCCTCGAACGGGTCGCCGCCGCCAAGCGTCAGCCGATGTAGGGCGCCGTGCGCGTCCGGTCCATGGCGTGCTCGATCCGGAGCCGCATCGTGGGGTGTACGTCCAGCGTTTCCAGGTCCGCCGGGGCAACCCAGCGGACCTGAGTGGTTTCGTTGCTCGTACGAAGGTCACCACCGACTGGCCGGGCCCGGAAGCAGATGCTGAACTGCTGGCGGACTTCACCATCGTCGTACTGCATGACGTGTCCGGGGTCCGTGTAGAGGCCGGACACATCGACCACTTCCGCCCTGATGCCGGTCTCTTCCCAGACCTCACGGACCACCGTGTCGCTGATGAACTCCCCCACGTCGTGACCACCGCCGGGCAGTGCCCACCGGCCGTTGTCAGATCGCTGAATCATCAGCACTTGCCCCGCGTCGTTCTGCACGAAGGCAACGACGGACGGAACAACCGAGTTGGCCGGCGGCGCGTCCGGGTCGTGCAGGTAGTCGATACGTCCCATGGTCAGGCTCCCGTGATGGTCTTGACGTCCTGGTCAGTGATCGGACGTGCGTTCTCCCAGGTGTGATCGATGCTATTCGCGTACGTGTCGAAGAGGCTTCCGCCAGGGAGACGCCGTAGGTGCAGCACGGGCGCCATGTAGGCGCCGATGCCGTAGACGTGCGGGTTGACGAGCATCTCGTCATCGGCCCGGTAGATCGAGTTGTACAGCGTCGAATCGTGCAGCCGGAAGCCGATGTCCGGATGACTCCGCATGAGGGGCCGGTACAGCACCAGGGCGTTGCGGATCTTGCCGTCCATGATGTGGTGTCCCTCGTCAATGCCGCGTTGCCGGACGGCCGCGCACTCTGGATCACCTAGCAGGATGCGCACCCGCGCCCCGGCTTCCACCTTGGCCTTCACAAGGTCATGAAAGATCGGGTCTTCGGACAGAAAGAGGCCGGAGTACACGAGGACGTCTAGGTTGCGCTCAGCCCGTCCGTACAGCTCTCGCCAGAGCCCGGGGGGCACCGTGTGGCGATGCGGGTAGACAGTCGCTATCTCGGCTTTGGCCAGGTCGGCTGCACTGTCAACAGTCCGCCCGTCCTCCCACAGCGTGGTCACGTCGACGTTGAGGGCCGCTGCAGTCGCGTACTGGTGACGTAGGTACGGCACCTTGCCCTGAGTGATCCATCGTTCGACCGTCTTGGGGCTCACCCTGATCACCTCAGCGAGACTCTGCACGGTCATGCCACGGGCGAGGAGAGCGGTTCGTAAGCGCTCGTTCGACATCTGCACCCCCGGTGGGACGTCTAGGGACTTCCTGACCGTAGCCAGAAGTCCCAAAGCTGTCCATGGGCGAGGTGACCAACTCCCCTGACCTGCGGGGATTCTGAAGATACGCCAAGACGTCCCGGCGCGAGACAAAGAGATTGCGTCGCCGTACTTGACGGACACCTATGCAGTACCTGTAAAACAGGTACTGCAACGCCCGGACGGAAAGCCCCCAGGGGTGAGTACCAAGGAAGCGCCAGCGCCTTGACAACTTCACACAGGGAACTGCCGGTAACCCGTGGTCCGCCTGCCCGAAGGGGTCGGAAACAAGGCGGAGAAGACCGGCGTGCCCCGTACGGCAGCCTGACCGGTTCGAGTCCGGTTCGGGGCACTTTGGCCGCTGCTCAGCGGCCATACCGCGCCTGATGCGCGGCTTTACCAACAACGGCGCGCACCCCCGGAGCAGCCACTCCGGGGGTGCTGTTGGGGCCGTTTCACCTACGAGGGAGAACCACGACCCATGGACCACATCGTCACACTTCAGGACCCTGTTACCGCGTTCGCTCCGTGGATGGAGCCGACCGACGCGGAGCTGGACGCCATCGAGCAGGAGATGCCGCTGATCCTGGCGGAGGTCGACCTGGTCGACGCGCAGATCATGACGCTTGACCGCACACCGAGCGAGCTGGACGCGCGGCGTGTCCGCCGGGCCCGCCGCCGGGTGCTGGCCGCGCGTCGGGACCTGGCGAACCAGGGTGGCGCCGACGCGCCGGTCGTGGCATGACCGCCGGGGTGTTCACGGCGCAGATGTCCGTGTCCAAGGGACGCTGGCGCCTGTACGTCGTCCTCATGAACACCACCGCCCGGTGGCCGGAGTACTCCTTCGACCGGGCCGCCCCGGTGCCGACGTTCACGGAACGCGCGGAGGCGCTCGGCGTGCTCGGCTTCGAGCCGCTGCCGGGCGCCGCGTGGACGTGGGTCGAGGACAGCCAGGACCCCGACGACCCCGCCTCTGCGGTGGTGCTGATCGCTGCCGTTCAGGTGCGTTCATGGACGGGGGCGGGCGCGTGAACAGCGACCAGATCCGTTCAGCGGAACGCGCACTGTCGGTCGGCACGTGGCTGATCGTGGCGGGCGCGATGCTGTATTCGATCCTGACCGTGACCCCGCTCGCCGCGGCGCACACGCCGGATGAGTGGGACTGGACGGCACCGATCCTGCCCCTTGTGGTCGATGCCGCGGTGGTCATCGTGGTCCGCCTGGATGCGGTGCTGGCCCGGTTGGGCGGGCGCGGTGGGCGGTGGCCGGTGGCGCTGCGGTGGATGACCGGCTGCATGACCCTGGCGCTGAACGTCGCGGATTCCGCGCTGGCCGGGGACATGGTCGGGGTGGCTGTGCACGCGGTCGCGCCGCTGCTGCTGATCGTCACCGCGGAAACGGGCCTGGCCTACCGCCGGGCTATCGCCGCCGCCGTCACCGCCCTGGAAGAGCGCCGGCAGGCGGAGCGTGAGGCGGCCGAACGCCGCGAGCGGGAGCGGGAGGAAGCCACCCGGCGTGAGGCCCGGGAGGAGCGCGAGCACGCCGCCGCGCTGGCGCGTGAACAGCGTGAACACGAAGCCGCTCTCGTCCGCGAGCAGGCCGAGCGGGAGGACCTGCGCCGCCGCGAGGAACGCGCGGAGCAGGCCGCCCGCGAGGCCGCTGAGCGGGAGGCGCGTGAACGCCGTGAACGCGAGCGTGAACAGCGCGAGCGGGAGCGTGAACGCGTCGAACGCGAGGCCGCCGAACGCCGCGAGCAGGAGCGCCGGCAGCAGGCGGAGCGTGAACGCCGTGAACGCGCTGAGCGTGAGGAGCGGGCCGAGCGCGAACGCGCCGCGCTGCTGTCCCTCGGCCCGGCGGCCGAGAAGTTCCCCGAGGACAGGGCGCGCAAGGTCGTGACGGCGGCGTTCGGCGCGGGGCTGCCGGTGCGGCAGGCCGCGGAGCTGTGCGGCTGGTCGGTCGGGTGGGTCTCCACCCGGTACCAGGAACTCCGCGATGCCGGGCACGCCGGCGGCGCTGAGCTTGCGGTCGCGAGCCGCTGATGGCCGCCTTACCGGTCTACCCCTGGCGTCTGGCGCCGGACGGTCTGGCTACCCGCCGTCAGCTCCGCGCCGCCGGGCTGCGGCCCGGTGGCCAGGCGGTGGCCGCGCAGCTCGAACGGGGCCGCCGCCGGCGCCCGCCGCTGGTCGCTTACCTCTACCGCGTCGCTGACGCGAAGCCGGTCCGGCCGATGACCCCGGCGAAGCGGGCCGCGCTGGACAAGGCGAACGCCGCCCGGCGGACCTGCCCGCAGTGCCGCCGGGATGCCGGCTACGTCATCCCCGCCGCGCTCGGCGTCTGCGTGCCCTGCGCCTACCCCGAGGACGAGCAGCGCGCCGCCTGAATGTCTCCCTCCTTCTCCGACTTCCTGAACAGGAGTGTTCCTGTGTCCAGTCGTACCCGTGCCCGCGGCGTCAAGGTCGCCGGCGTCACCACCGTCCGTATCCCCCGCCAGCGGGGCCGGCGCCGCTCGGACCCGTTTGTCGTCGTGGTTCCCGAGCGCCCCTCGCTGGCCCGTGAGGTCCTCGGCTTCCTGGGCGGGCTGCTGTGGCGCTCCCGCCGCGCGCTGGCACCGACCGGCTTGGCTGTGCTGCTGCCGGTCGTGGCCGGGCTGCTGCATCTCATGGCCTGGTGGTCCGGGCTCGTCCTCGCCCCTGCCGCGGCCGGTCCGCTGGTCTGGCTGCTGATCGTGCAGCGCCGCCGCCCCGCCGGCGGTGCGGTCCTCGCCTGGCGGGCCGGTGTGGCAGCGCTCGCCGCGTCCGCGCTGGCCTGGCTCGCCACCGCCGCCGGCTGCGGCCCGCTCGCCGGAGCGCTGGAGCTGTGGTGGCTGCTGATGCTGATCACCGCTCAGTCCGCGTGGCTCGTCGTCCGCCGCACCCACTGACCTGCGGGAGCAGCCGGATGACCACCTTCACGCGTTCCACCGCTTTCCTGTACCGGCTCGACTGGCAGCCGCTGCGGCTGGGCTGGTCGCTGTCCTACGACGGCCAGGAGTGGGCGTTCATCAGCGCCTACCTGCCCGGCCGCCCGCAGATGACCGAGCACCTGGCCCGACAGTGGGCCGACTCCCTGCTTGGCTGCCCGCAGCCCTGGCGCCCGGACGGCACCGCCGTCCCCGCCCACCCGGCCCCGGCCGGTGACCTGTCCCACCCTGGCGCATCGACGGAGGCCCGCCCGTGACGACCGCAGCCAATCCCAGCAGCAAGGGCAACAAGTTCGCCAACGCCGGCGCCGCCGCAGGCGGCTTCATCGGCGCCATGGGCGGCTCGTTCGTCCCCCCGGTCAACATCACCGTCAACAACACCAAGAACGGCGTAGCCCACGGCACCGGTCGCGCACAGGCACAGTCCCTGCTCCCGGCGCCGGAGTTCACCTCGCCGGCGCAGGTGCGCAACTACTGCAACACCCTGCGGGCCGCCGCCGTCACGCTGTCGATCGAGGTCGCCATGGGCGCGGAGATCATGAAGAGCGTCCTTGCGGCGGTGCCCGACCCGGAGGGGCGGGCGTTCGGTTCCCGTATCCGCGCGGCGAAGGTGGCCCGCAAGATGCAGCGTTCCGCGGACGCCCTGCGCGACGCCGCGAAGGACGCCGCGGCCTGCTACGCGACGTTCCAGCAGGAGTACGAGGAGGAGATCAACCGGGTCCGCCACCGCGCCCGGAAGCCGAAGCAGCCGGTCATGAACTGGGCGCAGCAGTGAGGGAGACGCGCTGATGGCACGCAACAGTGGCCGCCGCGCGCGGCACGACTACCTGAACGACCCCACGGCCGCCGTCTACGGCGGCGCGGGGCTGCTGCCCGGCGACGGCGGGGGCAGCGTCACCGGCTACCTCCTCAACCGGGCCAAGCCGCATCTCCCGCCGTGGCTCGCGGTCGGCGCCACCGGCCTGGCCGGTGCGCTGGGCAACTGGCGGTGGGGCGACAGCAGCGCCGCCGGCGTCGGCCTCACCCTCGCCTCCGTCGCCCTGACCGGGGCGACCTGGTGGGCGGGGAAGTCGACCAGTCAGCAGCGCCGCCTGCACTCCGCGATCACCGTGGCCGCCGGCTCCGCCTGGCTCACGGCCGCGTGCCTGGCCGGGCCGGCCGCCGGGCCGCTGGACGACCTGTTCCTCATGGGCGGCCCGGTCGTCGCTTTGTCGTGGAACGTGCGGATGGTTCTGCGCCGCAACGATGACCCGTCCGGTGAGAGCGCCGATAAGGGCCTGATGGAGAAGATCGGCCTGGCCCGCGCGCAGCTCGGCAACCCCAAGGTGGAGCCGAACCGGGTCACCGCGCCCGTCGCGCTCGCCGCGGGCGAGCAGACCAATGACGACATGGCCAAGGCGCTGGGGAACATCGCCTCCGCTCTGGACCTGCCCACGTCCGCGGTGCGCTATCACCCCGATCCCGACTCCAACCGGCGTGGGGACCTGGTCATCGTCCCCGAGGACATGCTCGCGGACGTGGTCGAGTGGGAAGGCCCCTCCAACCTGGGCGGTTCGATCGCTGAGCCGCTGGTCATCGGCCGCTACGACGACGGCGCACCGCTGCTGCTGTGGCTGCCCGGCGACCCCGAGCAGGGCCGCAACTCCACCCACGTCCTGACCGCCGGCATGTCCGGGTCGGGCAAGGGCGACGCCGCCCTGAACCTGCTGACCGAGGTCCTCTCCCGGCGGGACGTGATCGTCTGGTTCTCCGACCCCAAGGCGTTCCAGGACTTCGCCCCGCTGCGTGAGGGGTTGGACTGGGGTGTGGAGGGCGGCACGGGCACGGAGGTCATGGTGGCCGCCGTCCAGCAGGCCATCCCCGCCCGGACCCGCTGGCTGGGCGAGCACGGCTACCGCCAGTGGGTTCCCGCCGCCGCCCAGCAGCAGACCAGCCCGGAGCACTCCTGCCGGCCGGACGGCCGGCCGTGCGGCTGCGCGGGGATGCCGTTCCTGGTCACCTGGTTCGAGGAAGCCGCCAACACCCTCCGCAACCTGGGCGACGACGCGTTCACCGGGATCGCGCAGGAAGCCCGGTCGGCGGGAATCTCGCTGATCGTGTCCCTTCAGCGCCCGTCCTACGACCAGATGTCCACCTCCACCCGCGCCTCCCTTCCCTCCGTGATCGCGCTGGGCTGCGACCCGCGGGACGAAGGGTTCTGCCTCCCCGATGAGGTGCTGGCCGCGGGCGCCCACCCCGGCGCGTGGGGCAACCGGCGGCCCGGCTACTGCTACGTCGTCTCCCCCGGCATCCCCGAGGACCGCTACCCCTCACCGGGGCGGACCCGGCGCTTCACCCATCGGGCCGTGCCCGTCATGGAACTGCTCGCCACCTGGGCACAGCGCAACGGCGCCACCGCCGACCCCGTCACCGCCGGCGCCGCGTCCGCGGTCGCCGGCACCGCCTACACCGGCCGCACCCCCACCTCGACCGCCGCGGCGGCGGGGGCGGGTTCGGTGCCTCAGCTCCACGTCGTGCACGGCGAAGGGGACGACATGCAGCAGCACAGCGTCCACGTGGACCCCGAGGACACCGGCATCGACCCGGAAGCCGACCTCCCCGAGGTTGAGCAGGGGGACGACGCGCCGATCTTCGGGCAGGAGACGGGCCGCAAGCCCTCCCCCGAGGAGGCACGGGAGCTGTTCGCCCGCGCGCTCGCGGAGTTCGAGGAGAACGGTCAGATGATCGTCGGCCCGAAGGACTTCATGGACTGGTGCGACCGCCACCACCTCTCCCGCCCGTGGGTCTCCGCCCGGCTAAAGGAAGCCGCCCTCGATGGCCGGCTGGAGGCGACGAACACCACCGGCAGGTGGCGGATCGTCCCCGCCCTGACCGCCGCCTGACACCTGACACCGTCACGCCCGCCTGACACCAAAACCCCTAGGCACACGCGGTGTCACACGCTCCTGACACCGCCCCGTGACACCCGCCTGACATCCCGCGCGCCCCCGCCCCGGACACCCCGCGGGCGCGGGGCGCGCCTCACCCGCAGGAGGCCCGCCATGACCACCCACCGCGACCCGCCGGTGCCGGGGATCACCGCCCCGCACATCCCCGCCGACGACTACCGCCGCGCCGAAGCCACCGGCGCCCCGGTCGTCATCGTCGTCCACGCGGACGGCCGCACCGGCCGCCCCGCCCGCGAGTACCTCTTCCCCCTCGCCATCGCCGGCGCCGGCATCCTCGGCGTCTTCGGCCTCATCGCCGCGTTCCTCGCGCTGCTCGACTTCGCCGTTCACACCGCCCTCACCATCGGCGGTGCCGCCGGCCCCATCGGCATCGGCGGCATCACCCTCCGCCTCTTCCGCAACACGCACTGACGAAGGGACCACCCTTGTGACCACGCACAACAACGATGAGGCCGCTGCCTGGGCGGACGGGCCGATGCTGGCACTGGACGTGGAGACCACCGGCGTCGACCCGGAGACGGCCCGGATCGTGTCCGCCGCCGTGGCTGCAGTCGGCGGCGGCACTCCGCCCGAGACCACCACATGGCTGATCAACCCCGGTACCGAGATCCCTGCCGAGGCGACCGCCATCCACCGCATCACCACCGACCGCGTCCGTGCTGACGGCCGGGCGCCCGCCGAAGCACTGGCCGAGATCATCGCGGCACTGGCCGAACCGCTCTCGGCAGGCTTCCCGCTGGTGGTCTTCCGCGCGCCGTACGCGCTGACCGTGCTGGCCCGCGAGTGCGCCCGCCACGGCGTCGCGTTCGTGGACGGGGAGATAGCCCCGGTCATCGACCCCTCCGTCCTGGACAAGGCCATGGACCGCTACCGGCGCGGCCGGCGGACCTTGCCCGCCTTGTGCGAGCACTACCAGGTACGCCACGACGGCCCCAACGACGCCGAGCAGGACGCGTTAGCCGCCGCCCGGCTCGCCTGGCGCCTGCCCCGCGTCCACCCCCAGCTCGCCACCCTCCCGCTCGCCGAACTCCACGCCCGGGAGCGGGCGTGGGCGGCGGAACAGGCCGTCAGCCTGCGAGCCCACCTGCGCCGCACCGACCCCGGCGCCGTGGTCAGCACCGACTGGCCCCTGATCCCCTCCACGACACAGGAGTGAGGCCGGTGTTCGAGATCCGGATCATCTGCGACCCCGACGACACCGACGCGATCACCACCGCACTCGCCGGCGCCTTCACGGTGGGCACGCCCCGTGCCTACCCCACCCGCGACGGCATGCGCACCCGCCTGTACCTCACCGCCCGCATCCCCCGCACCCACGACAACGACGGTGACAACCCTGGCACGAACACGGCCGGCTCCAACCCCCAGTAACACCACGGGCGGCCCCCGTCTCGGCAAAGTCCGGGGCCGCCCGCGTCCAACCTGCCCTCTACAGACCTGTTGGAGGTCTCCTAGCATGACGCAACCCACCCCCTTCCGGCGAGTGCGCGGTGCCCGGCCGCGACTGCTGGACCTGTTCTGCTGCCAGGGCGGCGCGGCCAAGGGCTACGCCGATGCCGGGTTCGACGTGACCGGCGTCGACAAGGACCCGCAGCCCCGCTACCCGTTCCGGTTCGTCCAGGCCGACGCCATCGCGTTCGTCCTGGAGCACGGTGCCGCGTTCGACTTCATCCACGCCTCGCCGCCGTGCCAGCATGACACCGAATGCCAGCGCCTCCAGGGCAACCACCACCCCGACCTGATCGCCCCCACCCGCACCGCCCTGGAGACGACGGGGCGGCCGTGGGTGCTGGAGAACGTGGGCGGCGCGGTGCCCAAGCTGCTGGCTCCGGTGATGCTGTGCGGGCAGATGTTCGCCCTGGCCAACTACCGGCACCGCTTCTTTGAGACCGGCGGCGGCTTCCGGCTCGTGCAGCCCGGCCACCCTGCCCACCTGGTGCCGCAGGCGAAGATGGGCCGCCCCGTCCCACCGGGCCACTACGGGCAGTTCGTCGGCAACTTCTCCGGTGTGGCTCTGGCCCGGCGGGTGCTGGGGGTGCCGTGGATGAACCGCGACGGCATCCGCGAGTGCATCCCCCCGGCCTATACCCGCCACATCGGCGGCGCCGCGCTGGAGCTGCTGGCCGCCGGCCGGATGGGGGTGGCCGCGTGAGCGCGTGTGTGCTGCCCCTGCGCCGCCCCAACGGGCTGCGCCTGCTGGACCTGTGCTGCGGCGCGGGCGGGCTGTCGATGGGCTACTACCTCGCCGGCTTCGACATCGTCGGGGTGGACATCCGGCCGCAGCCGAACTACCCCTTCACCTTCGTCCAGGCGGACGGCCTGGAGTACTGCGCCCGGTACGGGCACGCCTTCGACCTGGTCCACGGGTCGTGGCCGTGCGAGCGGTACGCCACCGTCACCCGCTGGCGGGGCAATCCCGGTGACCACCCGGACCTGGTCGGGCCAGGGCGGGAGGTCATGGAGGCCACCGGCCGGCCGTGGGTGATGGAGAACGTCCCCGAGACCGCCGCCGCGGGCATCCTGCGCCCGGACTACCTGCTGTGCGGCACCCAGTTCGGCCTCAGTCTGCGCCGCCACCGCGTGTTCGAGACGTCGTGGGGCGGGGGCGGGGACCTGGTGGCGCCCTGCTGGCACCGGCCCGGCCTGCTCGCCTTCACCCACAAGGGCGAGCGTGCCTACGCCGACGCCATGGGCTGCACCTGGATGAGCAACCTCGAAGCCCGCAAAGCCGTCCCCCCGGCCTACGCCCAGTGGATCGCCGCCCAGTTCCTCGCCCAGGAAGGGAGGGCCGCCGCATGACCGCGACGCTCTATCCCCTGCACACTGCGCTGAGCCTCGCGGCGTCCGGTGTGCCGGTGCTGCCCCTGCGCCGGGGCAAGGTCCCCTTCGGCAACTGCCCCGCCTGCGCGGGCAATGCCTGCGGCGGCCGGCCGAACATGAAGACCCCCGGCCCCTGCGACTGCCCCGGCGTCTGCCACGGGTGGGCCGCCGCCACCACCTGGCCCCGCATCATCGTCTCGCCCCCGTGGCAGGCGGCATGGCGGCAGGCCGTCGCGGTCGCCTACCACCCCGGCGGCGCCGACCTCACCGTCGTCGACCTGGACGACGCGGACGCCATTGCCTGGGCACGCGCCACCCTGCCCGCCACCCGGACGGTGCCGACATCGCGCGGCGAGCACTGGATCTACCGGGGCGCCACCACCTCCCGCAACGCAGTCCGGCCCGGCGTCGACATCAAGTCGACCATGGCCTACGCCCGCTACCTCGGCCCCGGCACCGGCCCCCTGGCCGACCTCCCCGACACCGTCCACGCCCTGGCCGCGAAGGCGCCCGCCCCGGCCCGCCCGGTGCCGGGCACCGTCACCGCGGCTGCCCCTGGCGGGGGCGGGCAGTGCCCGCACCGCACGCCCGTCTTCCTGGAACGCGGCATCGCCATGGCCGAGCAGCAGATCACCGCCGCCCGCAGCGCGGTCCACGCCACGGTGTACCGGACGTTCCTGGCGGTGCTGGCCCGGCACGGCCGGTGCGGCTGCCTCACCGACACCCACATCAGCCGGCTGTTCACCGCCGCGCAGACCAAGGGCGAGACCCTGCGGCACTGCACGGACGCGTGGACCAACGCCCGCACCACGCTGGGGATGTGAACCGTGGCCGACGACGACAAGAACCCCGCCCGCGAGATCATCACCGGCTACGCCCAGTCCCACTTCCGGTACTTCCGCACCGCAGACGGCACCGTCTACGCCCAGCGCAACGGCCACCCCGTGGCACGCCCCATCCGCTCCCAGGGAACCACCGGCAGCCACCGCCAAGAACTCATGGTCGGACTGTTCAAGGACGGGGTGGGCGTGTTCAACGGCACCGCCATGAAAGAGGCCCTGGACCTGATCGAGGCACTCGCGCTGACCGAGGACGTCCAGCCGGTGCACATCCGCGTCGCCCCCGGCTACGACGGGGCGACCTGGCTGGACCTCGGCCGCAGTGACGGCCTGTCGGTGCGCATCCACCCCACCGGATGGGACATCCAGACCCCGGACCCGCGTGAGGTCTGCTGGCGCCGCACACAGCTCACCGGGGAACTGCCCCTGCCGGTCAAGGACACCAACGGCAAGGGCATCGACCTCCTGATGCGCCTGTGCAACTTCGCCACCGCCGAGACCGAATGCCTCGCCATCGCCTGGCTGATCGGCTGCCTCGGCCCGTCCGTGCCCGTCCCGGCACCGTTCCTCACCGGCCCGCAGGGAGCGGGCAAGTCGACCGGCGGGCGGATGCTCGTACGGATCATCGAAGGCATGAGCGGAGACCTACGCCGCGCACCGAAGGACGAAGAGAACCTCATCGCCGCCGTCGCGGCCGGGTGGGTCACCGCGCTGGACAACCTCTCCCACATGACCCCGGACCTCTCCGACGCCATGTGCTGCATCGTCACCGGCGCCGAGAACGTCAAGCGCGCCCTGTTCACGGACGGAGACGTGTTCCGCGTCGGCTACCGCCGCCCCCTGCTGCTGACCGGCATCGACGTCGGGGTGATCCGGCCCGACCTCGCAGAGCGGCTCCTGCCCCTGCGGCTGGAACGCCCCCAGGTGCGGCGCACCGAAGCGGAACTGTGGTCCGACTTCGCGGAGGTGCTCCCCGTCATCCTCGGCTCGCTCCTGGACCTCACGGTGCAGGTGCGGGCGGCGGAGGCGGACATCCCCACCGACCTGCGCATGGCCGACTTCGCCCACCTGTGCGCCCAGCTCGACGCCGCCACCGGCCTAGGGGCACTGGCCGCCTACCGGGCCAGCCTGGACGACCTCAACGACGATGTCATTGAGGGCGACCTCCTCGCGCAGACGGTCCTGAAGCACGCCGCCGGCATTGAACCGGGAGCCGAGGAGCGGATGACGTCCGCCGAGTGGCTGCACTGCCTCACGGGCCTCTACACGGGCGAGGACTGCCGTCCCCTGCCTAAAGGGTGGCCGACCACCGGCAAAGTGCTCTCGGACCGCCTCAAACGCCTTCAGCCGACCCTCGCGGCCCGAGGCGTCCTCATCGACTGGGGACGCAGCAACGCAGCCCGCTACATCGAGATTGCGCGGCCCGCCGCACCGCCCCCGCCCGAGCAGGAAGCGGCCTTCTGACCGCACGGCACCGCACCGGCCGGACAAGCAAGAGGAGCACCCGGCCGCGCGTGCTCCTCTTGCTGTTCGGCGGCAGCGCCGCCCTGCGATGGACGCGCCGCGAAGCGGCTCCCTCTTCACGCCCTGAGCCGCGCACCACAACAGACACCACCCCCTCCTTTGTCCGAAGTAGGAAAACCTGCGTCACCTGCGTCACCCGCCGCCCGCAAACGGCACGTGACCAGCCGCAACGGCGGTGACGCAGACGGCCGAATCCTGCGTCACCCCGCGTCACCTGCGTCACCCGATGACGAAGGGCCTGCGTCACCGGGTGACGCACCCCCGTATCGCTGCGTCACCACAAAGCCGCAGGTCAAAGCCGCGAGTGACGCAGATGACGCAGGTGACGCAGAAATCCGCACCTCGGACACAGCCGCACCCTGAAATGCCCAGGTATGGAGACCCCAGCATGACCACGCCCACCCGGCGCCGCCGCACCCCGAAAGACGAGTTGATCCCCCTGCCGGAAGTTCTGGAAGAACTCGGCATCAGCCGCCCGACTTGGTACCGCTGGCGCGACCGTGGCCTCACCCCCGAGGCACGCCGCACGCCGTCCGGCCGCATCTGCGTACGCCGCAGCGTCCTGGACGCCTTCAAGGACGAGTTGGAGGCCGCGTGACCGAGTGGAGCTACACAGTCAAGTTCTGGGCCATCCGAAAGCGCAGCTACCGGAAGCCGTACCAACTGCGCTGGATGGTGGGCACCCGCGAACACGCGGAGTCGTTCCTCACCCAGGGCTTGGCCGACAGCCGCCGGTCAGAACTCATGACGGCAGCTCGGAAGGGAGAACCATTCGACATCGAGAGCGGCCTCCCGAAGTCCATGGTCGACCAGAAGCGTGACATCTCCTGGTACGAGCACGCGCGCAACTACATCGCGATGAAGTGGGACGACTCCCCCGGCAACACCCGGCGGACGTTGGCCGAAGCCATGGCGACCGTGACGCCGGCGTTCGTGAAGGACACCAAGGGCATGCCCGACGCCCGGACCGTACGGAGCGCCCTCTACGGGTGGGCGTTCAACAAGAACCGGTGGGAGGAAGAGCCGCCGGCCGAGGTGGCACAAGTACTGGCCTGGTTCAAGCGGAAGTCGCTGCCCACATCGGCCCTCACGGACCGGCTCTTGGTGAAGGCCGCGCTCCGTGCCCTATCCAAGCGGCTGGACGGGAAGACGGCGGCCCCGGGGACGATCAGCCGCAAGCGCGCGATCTTCTACAACTCCCTTGAGTTCGCGGTCGATGCCGAGTTGCTGACGGACAACCCGTTGGACCGCGTCAAGTGGAAGGCGCCCGAGCAGGTCACGGAAGAAGTGGACCCGGCATGCGTCCCGAATCCGGCGCAAGCCGCCAAGCTGCTGACCGCCGTGCGCGACCAGAGCAAGCGGGGGCGCCGGCTCACCGCGTTCTTCGGTTGCATGTACTACGCCGCCGCACGGCCGGCGGAAGTGATCGGCCTACGGGTCACGGACTGCGATCTCCCCCGGCGGGGGTGGGGCGTGCTCCGGCTCCATGAAACCCGCCCCCGATCCGGTACCGCATGGACGGACAGCGGTGAGGCGCACGAGAAACGGGGCCTGAAGCACCGGCCACGGAAGGCAGTGCGGCCCGTGCCGATTCCGCCGGAATTGGTCGCGCTGCTGCGGTGGCACCTCACCGCGTACGGCACGGCGCCGGACGGGCGTGTCTTCCAAACGCTCCGAGGTGGACTCGTGCAGGACACCGGATACGGGGAGGTGTGGGCTGAAGCGCGGTCGCGCGCGCTCACACCGGCCGAGTTCCACTCTGCGCTGGCCAAGCGGCCTTATGACCTTCGTCACGCCGCAGTGTCGACGTGGCTCAGTTCGGGCGTGGAGCCGCAGCTCGTGGCAGAGCGGGCCGGCCACAGTGTGGCGGTCCTGTTTCGCGTGTACGCCAAGTTCCTGAAGGACGGCGACGACGCGGCCAACGCCAAGATCTCCGCACGGCTGGGACGGAGCGTCTGACGCGGCGGAAATCCCGTCCGCGCTCCGTCCGCAGAGCCCGAGACGAGGCGTTCGAACGCGAGACAGGGTGAGACACCCCGCCCTCTGGGGCGACATACGGCAAGAGGCCCGTGACCTGCTGAGACAGCAGGTCACGGGCCTCTTGTTCCCGTGTGGCGGCGCCAGGATTCGAACCTGGGAAGGCTGAGCCGGCAGATTTACAGTCTGCTCCCTTTGGCCGCTCGGGCACACCGCCGGGGTTCGCTGCCCGTCGAACCGTCTTTCGGCGGTGCTCCGTGGCAACGACGTAAACAATACCCGATGCGCGGGGGTGCTTCGCCACCCGATTGATCTGCGCCGCAGGGGTGGCGGGTGGCTAGTCTGGTCCGGATGCGGTCCGGTCCGGGTCCCGGCCCGGCTTCCCCTGACACGCACCCGATACGCACCCCGATACAAGGAGCCACAGGACATGGCCGACTCCAGTTTCGACATCGTCTCGAAGGTCGAGCGGCAGGAGGTCGACAACGCCCTCAACCAGGCCGCCAAGGAGATCTCGCAGCGCTACGACTTCAAGAACGTGGGCGCCTCGATCTCGTGGTCCGGCGAGAAGATCCTGATGGAGGCGAACTCCGAGGAGCGGGTCAAGGCCATCCTCGACGTCTTCCAGTCCAAGCTGATCAAGCGCGGCATCTCGCTGAAGGCCCTGGACGCCGGTGAGCCGCAGCTCTCCGGCAAGGAGTACAAGATCTTCGCGTCGATCGAGGAGGGCATCTCCCAGGACAACGCGAAGAAGGTGGCGAAGATCATCCGGGACGAGGGTCCCAAGGGGGTGAAGGCCCAGGTGCAGGGGGACGAGCTCCGGGTCTCCTCCAAGAGCCGCGACGACCTGCAGACCGTGATCGCGCTGCTGAAGGGCAAGGACTTCGACTTCGCCCTGCAGTTCGTCAACTACCGGTGACCGGCGGGGGCACGGCGACGGCTCACGCCGTGCCCCGTCGCGTCGGCGGCGTCAGTCGCGCGAGTTGCCGAACAGCAGCCGGTAGAGGACCAGGAGGACGAACGAGCCGCCTATCGCCGCCGCCCAGGTGGCACCGTCGTAGAAGTCCTTGGTGATCGGGTGGTCGAGCCAGCGGGCGGAGATCCAGCCGCCGACGAAGGCGCCGGCGATGCCGATGAGGGTCGTGCCGATCAGGCCGCCCGGGTCGCGGCCCGGCAACAGGACCTTGGCGATGGCTCCGGCGAGCAGCCCCAGGATGATCCAGCTGAGTACGGTCATGTCCCGAACCTGCCCTCTCTCGCTGTGCTCGCGCTACCACCGACCTGTGTGAACGCTCCTCTTGGGGAGAAAGACGCCGAGGTGGGCGCGGTGGTTGCGTGGTCCGGCGGGATGCGGGGCGGAGGACCCGCGGGTTCGCGGGCGCGACGCCGTGCCGGGGACCGTGTGGTCAGCGGGCCGTGAACGGCTGGTCGGTGCGGACGATGTCGCGGCCGAGCGGGAGCAGGGAGACCGGGATCAGCTTGAAGTTGGCGATGCCGAGCGGGATGCCGATGACCGTCACGCACAGCGCGATGCCGGTGACGATGTGGCCGAGGGCCAGCCACCAGCCCGCGAGGACCAGCCACAGGACGTTGCCGACGCAGGAGGGCGCGCCCGCGTCCCGGCGCTCGACCGTGGTGTACCCGAAGGGCCACAGGGCGTAGACGCCGACGCGGAACGCCGCGATGCCGAACGGGATGCCGATGACCGTGACACAGAGGAGCGCGCCGGCGGCGAGGTAGGCGAGGAACAGCCAGAAGCCGCTCAGGACGAGCCAGACGAGGTTGAGAAGCGTCTTCACTGCCCGGGACCTGCCATTCTCTCGAGTCGGGCGATGCGTTCCGCCATCGGCGGGTGCGTGGAGAACATCTTCGAGAGGCCCTGGCCCGGCCGGAAGGGGTTGGCGATCATCATGTGACTGGCCGTCTCGATGCGGGGTTCCGGGGGCAGCGGAAGCTGCTTGGCGCCCGTCTCCAGCTTGCGCAGGGCACTGGCGAGGGCGAGCGGGTCCCCGGTGAGCTGCGCGCCGGAGGCGTCGGCCTCGTACTCGCGGGAGCGGCTGATGGCGAGCTGGATCAGGCCGGCGGCGAGCGGGCCGAGCAGCATGATCAGGAGCATGCCGAAGAGGCCGGGGCCGTCGTCGTCGTCGGAGCGGCCGACGGGGATCAGCCAGGCGAAGTTGACCAGGAACATGATCACGGAGGCGAGGGCTCCGGCGACCGAGGAGATGAGGATGTCCCGGTTGTAGACATGGCTCAGTTCGTGGCCGATGACGCCGCGCAGCTCCCGCTCGTCGAGCAGGCGGAGGATGCCGTCGGTGCAGCACACCGCCGCATTGCGCGGATTACGGCCGGTCGCGAAGGCGTTGGGCGCTTCCGTCGGGGAGATGTACAGGCGGGGCATGGGCTGGCGGGCCTGGGTGGAGAGCTCGCGCACCATGCGGTACAGCCCCGGGGCCTCGAACTCGCTCACCGGCCGGGCGCGCATCGCGCGCAGGGCCAGCTTGTCGCTGTTCCAGTACGCGTACGCGTTCGTCCCCAGGGCGACGAGGACGGCGACGACGAGCCCGGCCCGGCCGAAGAAGCTGCCGATGAGGATGATGAGTGCGGACAGTCCCCCGAGGAGGACCGCGGTCCTGAGCCCGTTGTGCCGGCGGTGCACGGTACGCCCTCCAAGTGGTGCAGCAGGGGACCCTTTGCCTGAACCCTTTGCTTGCTGGTCTCGCTCGCTGTGGTCGCTTCCCGGTCTGTCGCTGCCACCGGTGTGCGGTGACACGTCCAGTGGACCCTTCCGTACTGGTCAACGCCAGGCGGCTGCCGCCAGTTCCCCGGCGCTCGCGGAGGCGGACGTGGGCCGTCCGGGGGGAGCGGGGCGGGGCAGGGGGCGGAGTGCCGGCACGCGCGCGCCGCCGGTTCCGCAGGGCGGGACGCGCGGGCCGGTGGTCGCGACCGGGGCCGTCAGAAGAGTCCGGTGCCGGCGAAGCGCAGGATCAGCTGGGGGGCTCCGGAGAGGGCGACGGCCAGGACCGCGGTGACCGCGAGGGCGGCGGTGAGCGGGGCCGGGGACCGGTGCTCGCGGGGCGCGCCCTCGGGGGCGCGGAACAGCAGGGCCGTCCACCGGAGGTAGTAGTACAGCGCGACGACGACGTTCACCGCCATGAGCACGGCGAGCCAGCCGAGGCCGGCGTCGACGGCCGCGGAGAAGACGGTGACCTTGGCGAACAGGCCGATGATGCCCGGCGGCAGCCCGGCGAGGCAGAGCAGGAAGAACGCCAGGAGAAGGGCGGCCAGGGGGTGGGACGCGTAGAGGCCGCGGTAGTCGGTCAGGCGGTTGCGGGACGCCGTACGGCCCACGAGGGCGGCGACCGCGAAGGCGCCCAGGTTCACGGCGCCGTACATCAGCGCGTAGGCGACGGTGGAGCCGATCGACCGCTCGGCGTCGCCGGAGTACGCGGCGGCGGCGATCGGCACCAGGAGGTAGCCGGCCTGTCCGATGGACGACCAGGCGAGCAGGCGCACCGCGCTGTACGCGCGCGTGCCGCGCTGCCGCAGGGCGCCGGCGTTGCCGACGGTCATGGTGAGCGCGGCCAGCCCGGCCAGCGCCGGGCCCCAGACGTCGGCGTACGACGGGAGGGCGACGACGGTGACCAGGACGAGGCCCGTGAGACCGACCGCCTTGCCCACGACGGACAGGTAGGCGGCGATGGGCAGGGGCGCGCCCACGTAGGTGTCGGGCACCCAGAAGTGGAAGGGGACGGCGGCCGTCTTGAAGGCGAAGCCGACCAGGGTGAGGACGACGCCGGTGTCGGCGAGGGTGGTGAGCTGGCCGTCGACGTCCTGCACCCGCCGGGCGATCTCGGTGAGGTGGAGGGTGCCGGTGGAGGCGTAGACGAAGCTGACGCCCATGAGGCTGACCGCGGTCGCGGTGACCGAGGAGAAAAAGAACTTCAGGGCCGCTTCGGAGGAGCGCCGGTCGCCGTGGCGCAGGCCCACCAGGGCGAAGGCGGGCAGGGAGGCGACCTCCAGGGCGACGATCAGGGTCGCGAGGTCCCGGGAGGCGGGCAGGAGGGCGGCGCCGGCGGCCGAGGAGAGCAGCAGGAACCAGAACTCGCCCTCGGGCAGCCCCCGGCCCGCGTCCTTCAGGGTGGTGACCGAGAGCAGCGCGGCCACCAGCGCGCCGCCGAGCACCAGGAGCTGGACGGCGAGGGTGAACGGGTCGGCGACGTAGCTGCACGCCCGCGTGCCGTCGTTCAGGCAGAAGGTGGCGCGGTCACCGTCCAGGAGGGGCAGCAGCAGGAGCAGCGCGGCGGCGAGACCGGCGACCGACACCCAGCCCAGCAGGGCCTTGCGGTGCTCGGCGACGAAGAGGTCGGCGACGAGGACGGCGAGTCCGACGACCGCCACGAGGGTGGGCGGGGCGACGGCGAGCCAGTCGACGGACTGGACGAGGTTCTGGGCGAGCTGCTGGGCCGGGGCGCTCATCGGGTGCCTCCTGAGAGGAGCTGCTGCACGGCCGGGTCGGTCAGGCCGAGGAGGGCCTTGGGCCACAGCCCGGCGACGACGGTGAGGACGACGAGCGGGGTCCAGGCCGCGAACTCGTGGCGGCGGACGTCGGGCAGGCGCGGACGGTCCTGCGGGGCGGCGCCCATGCAGACCCGGCGGACCACGAGGAGCAGGTACGCGGCGGTCAGCAGGGTTCCCGACGCGCCGATCGCCATGAAGGTGAGGAAGGCCGGGCGGCTCAGGCCGGCCGCGGGGTCGAACGCGCCGAACAGGGCGAGCATCTCGCCCCAGAACCCGGCCAGTCCCGGCAGGCCGAGGGAGGCGACGGCGGCGAAGGCGAGCAGGCCGCCGAGGCGGGGTGCCCGGCCGTAGAGCGCGGCACCGGTCTCCTCCGCGAGGGTGTCGAGGTCGGTGGAGCCGGTGCGGTCCTTGAGGGCGCCGACCAGGAAGAAGAGCAGGCCGGTGATGAGGCCGTGGGCGACGTTGGCGAACAGGGCGCCGTTGACGCCGGTCGGGGTCATGGTGGCGACGCCGAGCAGGACGAAGCCCATGTGGCCGACGGAGGAGTAGGCGATGAGGCGTTTCAGGTCGCCCTTGGCGCCGCGGCGGGCCAGGGACAGACAGGCCAGGGAGCCGTAGATGATCCCGACGACGGCGAGGGCGGCGAGGTACGGCGCGAAGGTGCGGAAGCCGTCGGGGGCGACCGGCAGGACGATCCGGACGAATCCGTACGTGCCCATCTTGAGCAGGACGCCGGCCAGCAGGACCGAGCCGACGGTGGGCGCGGCGGTGTGGGCGTCCGGCAGCCAGCTGTGCAGCGGCCACATCGGGGTCTTGACCGCGAGCCCGATCCCGATCGCCAATACGGCGATGACCTGCACGGATGTGGTCAGCGACCGGCCGTTGTCAGTGGCGAGTGCCACCATGTCGAATGTGCCCGCCGTGATTCCGATCAGGAGCAGGCCGAGCAGCATGACCACGGAGCCGAGGAGCGTGTACAGGATGAATTTCCAGGCGGCCTCGGCCCTGCCCTCGCCGCCCCAGCGGGCGATGAGGAAGTACATCGGGACGAGGACCGTCTCGAAGGCGAGGAAGAACAGCAGCAGGTCGAGGACGGCGAAGCTGGCGAGCGTGCCGGACTCCAGGACGAGCAGCAGCGCGACGAATGCCTTCGGGGTGGGTCCGGAAGGCGTCCTGAAGTAGGAGTGGAGCGCGCAGAGGAAGGTCAGCAGCGCGGTCAGCACCAGGAGGGGGAGGGAGATGCCGTCGATGCCGAGGTGGATGCGCACGTCGAGCGCGGGGATCCAGCTGATGTCGGTCGTGGCCTGCATCTTCGACGGGTGGCCGTGGTCGAAGCCGAGCGCGAGGACGATCGCGGCGATGAGGACGGCACCGGTGACGGTGACGCCGTGCCGCAGCACGGCCTGCTCGGGTGACTTCCCCTTCAGCCCCGGCGGGGCGGGCAGGAGAGCGGCGACGGCACCGAGCAGCGGGCCGACGACGATCAACGCCAGAAGGAACTGCATCACGGACTCGTTGATATCGATCACGCCTGCTCACGCTCCCGTGGCGACAAGGACGGCGGCGACCGCGAGGACGACGGTCCCGGCGAGCAGCGCGCTCACATAGGTCTGCACATTGCCCGTCTGGGCCCGGCGTACGGCGGCTCCCAGCACCCGGGGCAGGGCGCCCGCCCCGCGCACGTAGGCGTCGACGACCTCGCGGTCCAGGAACCGGACGAGGCTGGCGCCGGCCAGGACCGGGCGGACGAGGAGTGCCGCGTACACGGCGTCCAGGTGGAAGCCGGCGGCGGCGTGCCGGTGCAGCGGGCCGAGCAGCAGCCGGCCGGGGTCGGCCGGGTCCGGCGCCCGGGCGATGTCGCCGTAGGCGGGCGCGTGGCTGGCGATGGCCTCGGCCTCCACGGCACCGGCGTCGCCCTCGGGGTGGGCGGCGACCGCGCCCAGCGGGACCCGGGCGGTGAGCGCCGTGGTGTGCCGCCAGGCGCCGTAGGTGACGATGCCGCCGACCAGGGCCACGCCCGTGCCGAGCACGGAGGTGGTGAGCGTCGGGGTGAGGTCACGGCCGTCGAACCAGTCGGGGAGCAGGCGGAACGCGAGCCCGCCGAAGGCCAGGGACGGGATCGCCAGCACCCACAGCACGGCGTTCATGGTGACCGGCTGCCTGCCGTGGCCGGGGGCCTCGGTGCCGCGGCCGCGGAAGGCCAGCAGCCACAGCCGCGTCGCGTAGGCGGCGGTGAGCAGGGCGGTGAGCAGACCGGCGGCGAGCACGGTCCAGCCGGCGGCGGCCGGGGCGTGCTCGGTGTGGCCGCCGGTGACGTGTTCGGCGGCGGCGAGGACGGACTCCTTGGAGAAGAAGCCGCTGAAGGGAGGGATCGCGGCGAGGGCGAGGAGCGCCACGGTCATCGTCCAGTAGGCGTCCGGGACGCGGTCGCGCAGGCCCCGCGTCCGGGACATGGCGGCGAGCGAGTTGGTGCCGGCGGCGTGGATGAGCACGCCGGCGGCGAGGAACAGCAGGGCCTTGAAGGCGCCGTGGGACAGGAGGTGGAAGACGGCGGCTCCGCGGTCGGCGACGGCGAGGGCGCCGGTGAGGTAGCCGAGCTGGCCGATCGTGGAGTAGGCGAGGACGCGTTTGATGTCGTCCTGGGCGAGCGCGGCGAGGGCCGAGCCGGTCATCGTGACCGCGGCCATGACGGCCAGGACGAGCATCGCGGCGTCGGACGCCTCGAAGACCGGGAGGAGCCGGGCGGTGAAGTAGACGCCCGCGGCGACCATCGTCGCGGCGTGGATCAGCGCGGAGACGGGGGTCGGGCCGGCCATCGCGTCGGGGAGCCAGGTGTGCAGCGGGAACTGCGCCGACTTGCCCGCGACACCGGCCAGGAGCAGCAGGGCGATCACGGTCGGGTGGTCCAGGCCGCCGTCGCTCGCGACCGCGCCGAGGATCTTGGTGATCCGGAAGGAACCGGCGTCGCCGGCCAGGGCGAACAGGCCGATCAGGAAGGGGACGTCACCGAGCTTGGTCACCAGGAACGCCTTGAGGGAGGCGGCGCGGGCCTGAGGGGTCTCCCAGTAGTGGCCGACCAGGAAGTAGGAGCAGATGCCCATGATCTCCCAGCCGACCAGCAGCACCATCAGGTCGCCGGAGTAGACGACGAGGAGCATGGCGGAGGTGAAGAGGGAGACGAGCGCGGCGTACGAGGGGTAGCGCGGGTCGTCGCGGAGGTAGCCCGTCGAGTAGATCTGCACGCAGGTGGCGACCAGGCCGACCAGGACGGCGACGAGGGCGGCGAAGCCGTCGATGTGCAGGGCCAGCTCGATGGGGACCGAGCCGGTGGGCGTCAGCTCGGTGGCGGCGTCGACGGCCCGGCCGCCGCCCTGCCGTGCGGCGACGAGCACGGCGAGGACGAAGGCGGCGAGGGTCGGCAGGACGGCCAGCGGGCGGACGAACGCGGCCGCGGTACGGCCCGTGAGGAGACCGGCGACGGCGCCCAGGAAGGGAAGGAGGGGGACGAGGACGGCGAGGGTGGTCGTGGTCACGCGGTGGCCTCAGCCTTCTCGGCGGCCGTCCCGGGCGCGGAGGTCTCGGGGTCGGGTTCGTCGGGGTCGCGGCCCTCGGCGGTGTCGCGGAGCCGGTCGATGTCCGCGGTACCCCGGTTGCGGTGGACGGCGAGGACGATCGCCAGGCCGATGCCGATCTCGGCAGCGGCGATGGCGATGGTGAACAGGGTCAGGGCCTGCCCGGAGTGCAGGGTCTCCTCGGCGGTCCTGCTGAGCCAGACGTCGAAGGCGACCAGGTTGAGGTTGACGGCGTTGAGCATCAGCTCGACCGACATCAGGACGAGGATCGCGTTGCGGCGGGCGAGGACGCCGTACAGGCCCGTGCAGAAGAGGAGGGCGGAGAGGACGGCGGGATAGGCGAGATGCATCAGCGGACACCGCCGTGGTCGGGGCGCTGGTCGGTGGTGGGGTGGTCGGCGGTTCGGCCGGTGGCGGACCGGTCCGCGCTCTGGGCGGGGTTTCCGTCTGCGGCACGCCCGTCGGCACCCTGATCGACGCGTCCGTCTGCGGCACGCCCGTCGGCGCCCCGGTCGGCGCGTCCATCTGCGGCAGGGCGGGCAGCGCGTCCGTCTGCGGCAGGGCGGGCAGCGCTCCGGTCGGCGTGTCCGTCGGCGGCACGCCCATCCGCGCCCCGGTCGGCGCGTCCACCTGCGGCACGCCCATCCGCGCCCTGATCGGCGCGTCCGTCTGCGGCAGGGCGGGCAGCGCTCCGGTCGGCGCGTCCATCTGCGGCAGGGCGGGCAGCGCGTCCGTCTGCGGCAGGGCGGGCAGCGCTCCGGTCGGCGGGTCGGGCTGTGCCAGGCCGGTCGGTCCCCTGGTCGGTGCTTCGGGCGGCGTCCTGGCCGGGGTCGGTGCTTCGGCCGGGGTCCTGGCCGGGGTCGCTGCTTCGGGCGGCGTCCTGGCCGGGGGCGTGGTCTCGGTCGGCTGAGGGGCGGGCGGCGTCCTGGCCGGGGGTGGGCCGCGCGGGGGGCTGCCTGTCGGCCCGGGAGCGGCCGGAGGCCCGTCCGTCCGGGTGCTCCTCGTCGGCCTTGGCCTTGCGGGAGAGGACGATCGCGCCGACGAGGGCGGCGAGGAGGAGGACGGAGAGGGCCTCGAAGGGGAGGACCCAGTTCTGGAAGAGGCTCGCTCCGGTGACGGTGGTGGAACCGGCGGCCGGGCCGTCCAGGTCGATCCAGGTGGTGCGGAACGCGTCGGCGACCACCCAGACGAGGGCCGCCGCGGCGGCGACGGCCACGACGAGGGCCGCCCGGCGGTTGCCGGAGTCGGCGTCCGGGGAGCGGCCGATGGGGGCCCTGGTGAGCATCAGGCCGAACAGGAGGAGGACGACGACGGAGCCGACGTAGATGAGGACCTGCACCCAGGCGATGAACTCGGCGGTGAGCAGGAGGTACTCGACGGCGAGGCCGCCGAGGGCGACCACCAGCCAGAGGGCGGCGTGGACGAGTTGCCGGGTGGTCACGGTGACCAGCGCGGCGGCGAAGGTGACCAGGCCGACGAGGAGGAAGGCGATCTCGACGCCGGTCGGGGAGAGGAAGCCGTGGGTCGCGGCCGAGAGGGTCACGTGTCCCCCTCCTGCGGGTCGGCCTGGGCGGCCAGCTTCTCGGCGGTCCTGCGGGCGGCGGCCAGTTCCTTCGGTTCCTCCGCGCCGGGGTCGAGGGCGGGCGGGGCCGGGACGGTCCACATCCACTCGCGGAGCTTGTCGCGTTCGTGGGTGAGGTCGCGGATGTCGGTCTCGGCGTACTCGAACTCGGGTGACCAGAACAGGGCGTCGAAGGGACAGACCTCGATGCAGATACCGCAGTACATGCAGAGGGAGAAGTCGATGGCGAAGCGGTCCAGGACGTTGCGGCTGCGCTCGCGGCCGCCGGGGGCCGCCGGGGGGACCGTCTCCTTGTGGGAGTCGATGTAGATGCACCAGTCGGGGCACTCTCGGGCGCACAGCATGCAGACCGTGCAGTTCTCCTCGAACAGCCCGATGACGCCGCGGGTGCGGGGCGGGAGGTCGGGCTGGACGTCGGGGTACTGCTCGGTGACGGTCTTCTTCGTCATCGTGCGCAGGGTGACGGCCAGGCCCTTGGCGAGGCCCGAGCCGGGGATGGGGGCCATGGTTACTGGATCACCACCTTGACGATGCCGGTGAGGGCGATCTGGGCGAGGGCGAGGGGGACGAGGAGGGTCCAGGAGAGTTTCTGGAGCTGGTCCTCGCGGAGCCGGGGGTAGGTGACGCGGAGCCAGATCACGACGAAGGCGAGGACCGCGGTCTTCAGCAGGGTCCACACCCAGCCGAGACCGTCCGCGCCCCAGGGGCCGTGCCAGCCGCCCAGGAAGAGGACGGTGGTCAGGCCGCACAGGACGACGATCCCGGCGTACTCGGCGAGGAGGAAGAGCGCGAACCGCAGGCCCGTGTACTCGGTGTACGCGCCGAAGATGATCTCGGAGTCGGCGACGGGCATGTCGAAGGGCGGGCGCTGGAGTTCGGCGAGCCCCGCCACGAAGAAAACGAGCGCGCCGACGATCTGCCAGGGCAGCCACCACCACTCGAAGGCGTCGAGGATGCCGGTCAGCGACACCGTGCCGGCGGCCATGGCGACCGAGGCGGCGGCCAGCAGCATGGGGAGTTCGTAGGCGAGGAGCTGGGCGGCGGTGCGCAGGCCGCCGAGGAGGGAGAACTTGTTGGCGGAGGCCCAGCCGGCCATGAGGGAGCCGAGGACGCCGACGCCCATCACGGCGAGGACGAAGAAGACACCTGCGTCCACGGCCTGGCCGACCGCGCCCTCGCCGGGGCCGATGGGAACGGCGAGGAGGACGAGGAGGTACGGGAGGAGGGCGACGGCGGGGGCGAGCTGGAAGATACGGCGGTCAGCGCCCGCGGGGACGATGTCCTCCTTCTGCGCGAACTTCACGCCGTCCGCGACGAGCTGGGCCCAGCCGTGGAAGCCGCCGGCGTACATCGGGCCGAGGCGGCCCTGCATGTGGGCCATCACCTTGTGCTCGGTCTGGCCGACGATCAGCGGGAACGCGAGGAAGACGACGAAGACGGCGAGGAGGCGCAGGGTGACGTCGAGCGCGTCGTTCACTGCGGGCCTCCTGGGGGGTTCTGAGGGGCGGAATCCTCGCCGGGTTCGGGGGCGGGTTCCGGCTCGGAAACGGGCGCGGGCTCGGGCTCGGAAGCGGGCTCGGGCTCGGAAACGGGCGCGGGCTCGGAGACGGTGGGCTCGGAGACGGGCGCGGGCGTTTCGCCGTCCGCCCCGCGTCGCGCCTCCGCCGTGGGATCGCCGAAGGCCGGGCGGGCGTGATGCCACGGGGCGTCCGGGGAGCGGGGAGGGACGGGGGTGGTGGGGCCGGCCTGGGAGTCGTCGGTTCCGTGAGGGTCACTGCCGGGGGCCGTCGTCTCGCCGGGCGCCGGGGAGGCGCCACCCTGCGGCTCGACCCTCGACCGGGCCCTCGGCCCGACCCCCGTCTCGGCCTTCGCCTCGGCCTTCGATTCGTTCGATTCGGCCTTCGGTTCGGCCTTCGACCGGACCCTCGGCTCACCGTCGCCCGTGCGCGTCCGCTGGCTCGCGGAGCCCTCGGACGCCGAACGCGACCGCCGCACCGGCGCCGAAGACGCCCCCTCCGCCCCAGCCTGACTCGCCGACCCCTCCGACGCCGAACGCGACCGCCGCACCGGCGCCGAAGACGCCCCCTCCGCCCCAGCCTGACTCGCCGACCCCTCCGACGCCGAACGCGACCGCCGCACCGGCGCCGAAGACGCCCCCTCCGCCCCAGCCTGACTCGCCGACCCCTCCGATGCCGAACGGGTCCGGCGGACCGGACGCTCGCCCGGCGTGCCTGCCCGGCGCTCACCCGGGGTGCGTGCCGGGCGGTCGGCGCGGGTGGCGGCGCCGCGGGCCGGGGCGGCGGGGAGTTGGCCCTTGAGCGGGCCCCACTCGTTCGGGTCGGGGACGCCCGGCGGGAGCATCTGCCGGCGCCGGGGACCGGCGTGGCCACCCGCCGAGGACTCCCCCGGCTCCTTCGCGCCGGGCCACGCCTTGGCGACGCGGGCGGCGAGGACGAAGTCCTTGCGCAGCGGGTTGCCCTCGAAGTTCTCCGGGAGGAGCAGGTGGTCGAGTCCGGGGTGGCCCTCGAAGCGGACGCCGAACATCTCGTGCGTCTCGCGTTCGTGCCAGGCGGCCCCCGCGTAGACGTCCACCGCCGAGTCGAGCACCGCGGCCTCGTGCGGGACCGTCGTCCGCAGCAGCAGCCGGCGTACCGGGGACAGGGCGACGACGTGCGCCGCGACGCGGAAGCCGGTGCCCGGTTCGTCGACGGCGCTCAGCCAGTCGAAGTAGGTGCAGCCCAGCCGGTCGCGGGCGGTGCGCAGCGCGGCGGTCCAGGTGGCCGGGGGGACGTCCACGGTCAGGACGTCGTACGACTCCTCGGCGGTGGCGTCCGGCCCGAAGAGTTCCCCGGGGTCGGCGGGCAGCCAGCCGGCGCCGCTCACCGGTCCTCCTCCGCGCTGCCGGACGGCGCCGGGGGCGGCTGCACCAGGCCGCTCTGCAACGCGGCGGTGGACGGCCGGTCGCCCCCGCCGTACCGCTCCCCCAGCGACTCCCGCGCGATCTTCTCCTGGAGCTTGAGGATGCCCTGGAGCAGCGCCTCGGGACGCGGCGGGCACCCGGGGACGTACACGTCGACCGGGATGATCTGGTCGACGCCCTTGGTCACGGAGTAGGAGTCCCAGTAGGGGCCGCCGCAGTTGGAGCAGGCGCCGAAGGAGATGACGTACTTCGGTTCCGGCATCTGCTCGTAGAGCCGCTTGACCGCCGGGGCCATCTTGTCGGTGACCGTGCCGGAGACCACCATCAGGTCGGCCTGGCGGGGGCCCGGCGCGAACGGGATGACGCCGAGGCGGATGAAGTCGTGGCGGGCCATCGACGCGGCGATGAACTCGATCGCGCAGCAGGCGAGGCCGAAGTTGAAGACCCAGAGGGAGTAGCGGCGGCCCCAGTTGAGGACGACCTTCATCGGCTCCGGGGCGAGGCGGGAGAGCGCGCCCAGCCGTCGGGGCTCGGGCAGCGGCACCGGTTCGGCGGCGGGGGTCACGTCCATGCCAGGACGCCCTTCTTGTAGGCGTAGAGCAGGCCCACGGCGAGGAAGCCGAGGAAGACGAACATCTCCACGAGGGTCGTCGCGCCGTAGCCGGGGGCGGCGAAGACCGTGGCCCAGGGGAAGAGGAAGACCGAGTCGACCGCGAAGATCACGTACAGGAACGCGTAGACGTAGTAGCGGACCTGGGTGTGGGCCCAGCCCTCGCCGACGGGGTCGACGCCGCACTCGTAGGTGAGGAGTTTCTCGGGCGTGGGGACCACAGGGCGCAGCAGGCGGCCGGCGCCGAAGGCCACGGCCACGAAGAGAACGCCGACGACGGCGAGCAGTCCGACGACCGAGTAGGACCGGAAGTAGGACCCGGAGGCGGACTGCGCGGGGTCCGCCGCGACGACGGTCGAGTGCACCGCGGTCGAGATCGCGGTGACGATCGGTTCGGTCACGTCCGTCCCTCCACTCCCTGACGGCTGTTCGACGATCTGTACGCACGGGAGTCTAGGGCCTGCTAAAGACAGCGTAAGCAGCCCGTCACGGGCCGGGGGGTCCGACCCCGGGATTCGCGGGGGTGACCTCGGGGTGGGGTTTTCCTCAGTGCGTTCCGGCGGGGGACCTCATGGCGTGGCGCCCCGCCGCGCGGCACGCTGATCCGTATGACCGAAAGCCTCTCGTCCACGTTGCCCGCCGCGGGCCCCGGCGGCCCTGCCGCCCCCGGCGCCCCCGGCGGGCCGGACGGCGACCGCCCGCCGCCGGCCCGTCTCGCCTACGACCGGCACACCTGGAAGGAGACCGCCCATCTGCTGGCGAACCTTCCGGTGGCGCTGGTGGGGTTCGTCTACGTCATCACGGTGGTGACGCTGGGCGTCGGGCTGACGGTCACGGTGGTCGGGCTGCCGCTGCTGGCGGCCGGGCTGCTCGGCGCGCGGGTGCTGGGCCGGCTGGAGCGGGCGCGGGCCCGTGCGCTGCTCGGGGTGCGGGTGGACGAGCCGAGCCGGCTGCCGCGGCGGGGCGGCGGGTTCCTCGGCCGGCTGTGGTCGGCGCTGAAGGACCCGGTGGGCTGGCGCACGCTCCTGTACGGCTTCGTCCGCCTGCCCTGGGGTGTCGTCACCTTCGTCGTGACGCTGGTCTCGTTGCTCGTGCTCTGGCCGGTGCTGCCGTTCATCGTGCGGGGGCTGTCCCACGCCGACCGGGCGATGGTGCGGGGGCTGCTCTGCCCCTCGGACGAGCTGGAGCGGCGCATCGCCGAGCTGGAGTCGGACCGGGGTGTGGTGGTCGACACCGCCGCCGCCGACCTGCGGCGCATCGAGCGCGACCTGCACGACGGCGCGCAGGCCCGCCTGGTCAACCTGGCGATGGGGCTGGGCCTGGCCAAGGAGAAGCTGCTGGAGGGGCAGGCCGACGAGCAGGTCGCGGCGATGGTCGAGGAGGCGCACGGCGAGGTGAAGCTGGCCCTCCAGGAGCTGCGCGACCTGGCCCGCGGCATCCACCCGGCCGTCCTCACCGACCGCGGCCTGGACGCCGCCCTCTCCTCCGTCGCCTCCCGCTGCACCGTGCCCGTACGGGTCGACGTCGACCTCACCGAACGCCCCGCCCCCGCCATCGAGGGCATCGCCTACTTCACCGTCTCCGAACTCCTCCAGAACATCAGCAAGCACAGCCACGCCCGCTCCGCCGCCGTGGAGGTCTGGCGCACCGACGAGCGGCTGCTCATACAGGTGTGGGACGACGGGCGCGGGGGCGCGCGGCTGGACGGCGGTACGGGGATGAAGGGGCTGGCGGACCGGCTGGGCGCCGTGGACGGCCTGTTCGTCGTGGACTCGCCGGAGGGCGGCCCTACGACGGTCACGGCCGAGCTGCCGTGGCGCGACCGCGCGGAGCTGCCCGCCGCGCCGTAGCCGCGCCCCCTCCCGCGACGGGCCGGGGTGGGGAAAACCCCCGGTCGGAGAGACCGATGGGCTCCATGGCCCACGGGCCCGCGCCGGAGGAGCCTGGAACCACGACGACCCGACCCCGCGCGCGGCGCACGGGCCGACCGGCACGATCACCGCCCGCGCCACAGGCGCCACCCGCGGCGCCCGGCACTCCCCCGGACCCCGGACCCCCCGCGGGCCGAGCAGGACAACCAGAAGGACGAACACCGATGGCCATGGAGTACGGACAGGAGTACGGGCCGGAGTACGGCCGGGGGCACGGCCCGGCCCACGGACCGCGCGGCGTCTCCCGGCACCCGGCGGGCACGGGTGACCGCCGGCACCGCCTGCCGGCCGGCCTGCGGGCACCGTTCGAGGCGCGGAGCCTGGGCGAGTTCGCGTACGTGCTGCTGAGCCTGCCGCTCAGCGTGCTGGTCTTCACCTTCGCCGTCACGGCGGTCTCGCTGGGCGCCGGTCTGCTGGTGACCTTCCTCGGTGTCCCGGTGCTGGCGGCGGCGCTCGCCGGGTGCCGTGGCTTCGGCGCGCTGGAGCGGGCCCGGGCGCGCGGGCTGCTGGGGCTGGAGGTGGCCGCCCCCGAGCCGCTGCGGGCGAGGAAGCGGGGCGTCCTGGCGTGGACGGGCGCCGTCCTGAAGAGCGGCGCCTCGTGGCGGGCGCTGCTGTACGCGGTGCTGCACCTGCCCTGGGCGGTCTTCTCGTTCACCGTCGCCGTGGCCGTCTGGACCACGGGCTGGGCGATGCTGACGTACCCGCTGTGGTTCTGGGTCTTCCCGACGTACGCCGGGCAGGACGGGCTCCAGCTCTACGGCGACACCACGCACCGGATCTATCTGGACAACCCCTTCGAGATCACCGTGACGGCCCTGGTGGGGCTGCTGTTCGCGCTGGCCGCGCCGTGGATCGTGCGGGGCCTGACGACGGTGGACCGGCTGCTGGTGCACGGGCTGCTCGGGCCGTCGCGGCTGGTGACGCGGGTCGTGGAGCTGGAGTCGGACCGGGGGGTGGTGGTCGACACCGCCGCCGCCGACCTGCGGCGCATCGAGCGCGACCTGCACGACGGCGCGCAGGCCCGCCTGGTCGGTCTCGCCATGGACCTGGGGCTGGCCAAGGAGAAGCTGCGCGAGGACCCGAAGGCGGCGGCGCGCATGGTGGACGAGGCGCACGACGAGGTGAAGACGGTGCTCCAGGAGCTGCGCGACCTGGCCCGCGGCATCCACCCGGCCGTCCTCACCGACCGCGGCCTGGACGCCGCCCTCTCCTCCGTCGCCTCCCGCTGCACCGTGCCCGTACGGGTCGACGTCGACCTCACCGAACGCCCCGCCCCCGCCATCGAGGGCATCGCCTACTTCACCGTCTCCGAACTCCTCCAGAACATCAGCAAGCACAGCCACGCCCGCTCCGCCGCCGTGGAGGTCTGGCGGACGGAGAACCGGCTGATGCTCCAGGTCGCGGACGACGGGGTGGGCGGGGCCGACGCGGCGGCCGGTTCGGGGCTGGCGGGGCTGGCCGAACGGCTGGACGCGGTGGACGGCATCCTGGTGGTGGACTCCCCGGCAGGCGGCCCCACCCGGGTCACGGCGGAGCTGCCGTGGCGCTCGGACCGGCTGGGCTGACCGGGACCCGCCCCGCCCCGGACCCGGGAGATGGGATGCTGGAGCCGTCCGAGGGGCGGACGGCGTGAGCCGGCAGGGGCTGTGGGGGGCCGAACATCGTGGAGGACAGGGTGCGGGTGGTCATCGCCGAGGATTCAGTGCTGCTCAGGGAGGGCCTGACCCGGTTGCTGACCGACCGCGGGCACGAGGTGGTGGCGGGGGTGGGTGACGGTGAGGCGCTGATCAAGACCGTCACCGAGCTGGACGCCGAGGGCGCGCTGCCGGACGTCGTCGTGGCGGACGTGCGGATGCCGCCGACCCACACCGACGAAGGGGTGCGGGCGGCGGTGCGGCTGCGCAAGGCGCACCCGGAGATCGGGGTGCTGGTGCTGTCGCAGTACGTGGAGGAGCGGTACGCCACCGAGTTGCTCGCGGGTTCCAGCCGCGGGGTCGGCTATCTGCTGAAGGACCGGGTGGCGGAGGTCCGCGAGTTCGTGGACGCGGTGGTGCGGGTGGCCCAGGGCGGCACGGCGCTCGACCCCGAGGTGGTCGCGCAGCTGCTCGGGCGCAGCCGCAAGCAGGACGTGCTCGCCAAGCTGACCCCGCGCGAGCGGGAGGTCCTGGGGCTGATGGCGGAGGGCCGGACGAACTCGGCGATCGCCCGGCAGCTGGTGGTGAGCGACGGGGCCGTCGAGAAGCACGTCAGCAACATCTTCCTGAAGCTCGGGCTGTCCCAGAGCGACGGCGACCACCGCCGGGTGCTCGCGGTGCTCACGTACCTCAACTCCTGACCCTCCGGTCACCCGATCACCCGATCACCTGAACCTGATCACCTGAACCTGATCATCCGACCGACGCGCGGCGGGCAACGGGCAACGGGCAACGGGTGACAGAAAACCGCTGCTCACCGCTTCGGGCGTACCTTTTCGATCTTCAGGAGATCCCCTCTCGCTCCCCCCTCAATCGTTCATCCGAAAGAACGAAAATAGGGCGGGAAACCGAATGCCGGACAGACACGCCCTTTCCCGCATCGGGGAGGTCACCGGCTGTCTCGAAGTCGTGTCCATCATGCGAATGTCCACCGGAAGGCAACCCTCGCGGTCGTACTGTTGATCCTGGGATGGCCGGCGGACGGCCACTCCCCGGACAGCCGCCTCGAAGGAGGGCCACTTCAGTGACCAGCCAGGTCAGCAGCCCAGCGGAGCAGGCCGACGGAACGGTCGTGGGAGAGCAGCGCAAACCGGCGGGAACAAAGGACGTCCGTCGGCTGGACCGGGTGATCATCAGGTTCGCGGGCGACTCGGGTGACGGCATGCAGCTCACCGGGGACCGTTTCACCTCGGAGACCGCGTCCTTTGGAAATGATCTTTCTACGTTGCCGAACTTCCCGGCCGAGATCCGGGCGCCCGCGGGGACCCTGCCGGGTGTTTCCTCCTTCCAGTTGCATTTCGCCGACCACGACATCCTGACCCCGGGCGACGCGCCGAACGTGCTGGTCGCGATGAATCCGGCCGCCCTGAAGGCGAACATCGGGGACCTGCCGCGCGGCGCGGAGATCATCGTCAACACGGACGAGTTCACCAAGCGCGCGATGCAGAAGGTCGGTTATGAGAGCGACCCGCTCCAGGACGGTTCGCTGGACGGTTTCAGCCTTCATCCGGTGCCGCTGACCACGCTGACGGTCGAGGCGCTGAAGGACTTCTCCCTCAGCCGCAAGGAGGCCGAGCGCAGCAAGAACATGTTCGCGCTGGGCCTGCTGAGCTGGATGTACCACCGTCCCACCGAGGGCACGGAAAAGTTCCTGAAGGCGAAGTTCGCCAAGAAGCCGGACATCGCCGCGGCCAACATCGCGGCGTACCGCGCGGGGTGGAACTTCGGGGAGACCACCGAGGACTTCGCGGTCTCCTACGAGGTGGCCCCGGCGGCGACGGCCTTCCCGCCCGGCGTCTACCGCAACATCTCCGGGAACCTGGCCCTGGCGTACGGCCTGATCGCCGCATCCCGCCAGGCCGACCTGCCGCTGTTCCTGGGCTCGTACCCGATCACGCCGGCCTCGGACATCCTGCACGAGCTGAGCCGGCACAAGAACTTCGGGGTGCGCACCTTCCAGGCCGAGGACGAGATCGCGGGCATCGGCGCCGCGCTGGGCGCGGCCTTCGGCGGCAGCCTCGCCGTCACCACGACCTCCGGGCCCGGAGTCGCCCTCAAGAGCGAGACGATCGGCCTGGCCGTCTCCCTCGAACTGCCGCTGGTCGTCGTCGACATCCAGCGCGGCGGCCCGTCGACCGGGCTGCCGACCAAGACCGAGCAGGCGGACCTGCTCCAGGCGATGTACGGGCGCAACGGCGAGGCGCCGGTCCCGGTGGTGGCCCCCCGCACCCCGGCCGACTGCTTCCAGGCCGCCCTGGAGGCGGCCCGGATCGCGCTGGCCTACCGCACCCCGGTCTTCCTCCTCTCCGACGGCTACCTGGCCAACGGCAGCGAGCCCTGGCGCGTCCCCGAGCCGGACGAACTGCCGGATCTGACCGTGCGGTTCGCGCAGGGCCCGAACCACACCCTGGACGACGGCAGCGAGGTGTTCTGGCCGTACAAGCGCGACCCGCTCACCCTCGCCCGCCCCTGGGCCGTCCCGGGCACCCCCGGCCTGGAGCACCGCATCGGCGGCATCGAGAAGCAGGACGGCACCGGCAACATCTCCTACGACCCCGCCAACCACGACCTCATGGTCCGCACCCGGCAGGCCAAGGTCGACGGCATCGACGTCCCCGACATCGAGGCCGACGACCCGGACGGGGCGCGGACGCTGGTGCTGGGCTGGGGTTCGACGTACGGGCCGATCACCGCGGCGGTGCGCCGGCTGCGCGCGGCCGGGGAGTCGGTCGCCCAGGCCCATCTGCGCCACCTCAACCCGTTCCCGGCCAATCTCGGGACGGTCCTCAGGGGCTACGACAAGGTCGTGATCCCCGAGATGAACCTCGGCCAGCTCGCCACCCTCGTCCGGGCGAAGTACCTGGTCGACGCCCGCTCGTACAACCAGGTCAACGGCATGCCGTTCAAGGCGGAGCAGCTCGCCACCGCGCTGAAGGAGGCCATCGATGGCTGAGGCACTGAAACTGGTCCCCAAGGCCGAGGGCAAGCAGTCCATGAAGGACTTCAAGTCCGACCAGGAAGTGCGCTGGTGCCCGGGGTGCGGCGACTACGCGATCCTCGCCGCCGTACAGGGCTTCATGCCCGAGCTGGGGCTGGCGAAGGAAAACATCGTCTTCGTCTCCGGCATCGGCTGCTCCTCCCGTTTCCCGTACTACATGAACACCTACGGGATGCACTCCATCCACGGCCGCGCCCCGGCGATCGCCACCGGCCTCGCCGCGTCCCGCCGCGACCTGTCCGTGTGGGTGGTCACCGGCGACGGCGACGCGCTCTCCATCGGCGGCAACCACCTGATCCACGCCCTGCGCCGCAACGTCAACCTCAAGATCCTCCTGTTCAACAACCGGATCTACGGTCTGACCAAGGGCCAGTACTCCCCGACCTCCGAGGTCGGCAAGATCACCAAGTCGACGCCGATGGGCTCGCTGGACGCGCCGTTCAACCCGGTCTCCCTCGCGCTCGGCGCGGAGGCGTCGTTCGTCGCGCGGACCGTCGACTCCGACCGCAAGCACCTCACCGAGGTGCTGCGGCAGGCCGCCGACCACCCGGGCACGGCACTGATCGAGATCTATCAGAACTGCAACATCTTCAACGACGGCGCCTTCGAGGTGCTCAAGGACCGGGAGCAGGCCGAGGAGGCGGTGATCCGGCTGGAGCACGGCCGGCCGATCCGCTTCGGCGCCGGTGACGCGAAGGGTGTCGTACGCGACCCGGCCACGGGTGATCTGCAGGTCGTCACGGTCACCGCGGAGAACGAGGCGGACGTGCTGGTCCACGACGCCCGTGCCGCGTCCCCGACGACCGCCTTCGCGCTCAGCCGGCTCGCCGATCCGGACACCCTGCACCACACCCCGATCGGCGTCCTGCGCTCCGTGGCACGGCCGGTCTACGACGACCAGATGTCCGACCAGCTCGACGCCGCCGTCGAGCGGAACGGCAAGGGCGACCTCGCCGCGCTGCTGGCGGGCGGCGACACCTGGACGGTCGTCGGCTAGGGCCTGTCGGACGGGCCCCTTTCAGGGCCGTACGGCACACCTGCGGGGCCCGGGGCGCGGTCAGCCCCGGGCCTCGTCGTACGCCTCGCGGGCCCGCGTGACCCGGTCCATGCGCTCCTCGGACCACTGGGCCAGCCCCCGCACCCGCTCGGCGGCCTCCCGGCCGAGGTCGGTCAGGGAGTAGTCCACGCGCGGCGGGATCACCGGCTTGGCGTCCCGGTGCACCAGGCCGTCGCGTTCCAGCGTCTGGAGGGTCTGGGTCAGCATCTTCTCGCTGGCCGTGCGGCCGTGCCGGGCGACGGCCCGGCGCAGCTCCCCGAAGCGGTACGGCCGCTCCAGCAGCTCCATCAGCACCAGGACGCCCCAGCGGCTGGTCACATGCTCCAGGACGAGCCGGTACGGACAGGCCGCCTCCCTGCTCGTCGTCTCCCCACCTTTACTTACCTTCATGGCTGTACCTTACTTCAAAGTGGGTACTGTCATTTAGTTAGCGCCCTCTCTACGGTGAGTACCAGAAGACGTCATCGCCGCAACGAGGAGTCACCGATCATGAGCATCGTCGTCACCGGAGCCACCGGACACCTGGGCCGCCTGGTGGTGGAGCAGCTGCTGGAGAAGGTCCCGGCCGGGGAGATCACCGCCGTGGTGCGCGACAAGGACCGCGCCGCCGGCTTCGCCGAGCGCGGCGTGCGGATCGCCGTGGCCGACTACAACGCCCCCGAGACCTTCGACGGCCTCTTCGCGGCGGGCGACAAGGTGCTGCTGATCTCCGGCAACGAGGTCGCGAACGACCGCCCCCGCCAGCACAAGACCGTCATCGACGCCGCCGCGGCGGCCGGCGTCGCCCTGCTCGCGTACACCAGCGCCCCCAGCTCCCTGAAGGCCCGGCTCGCCGACGACCACCGGGCCACCGAGCGGACCCTGCTCGACTCCGGGCTGCCGTGGGTGATCCTGGGCAACGGCTGGTACCACGAGAACCACACCGGCAACATCCCCGCCTACCTGGAGCAGGGCGCCATCCTCCAGGCGGCCGGCGAGGGCCGCATCTCCTCCGCCGCGCGCGCCGACTACGCGGCCGCCGCCGTCGCCGTACTGACCGGCGAGGGCCACGAGAACAAGCGGTACGAGCTGGGCGGCGACCAGGCGTGGAGCTTCGCCGAGTTCGCGGCCGAGCTGAGCCGGCGCACGGGCCGGGAGGTCGCCGTCCGCTCCGTCTCCGTCGAGGAGTACGCCCGCGCCCTGGTCGCCACCGGGCTGCCCGAGCCGGTGGCCGCGGTGCTGGCCGACTCGGACGCCTCCATCGAGAAGGGCGAACTGGTCGTCACCAGCGGCGACCTGGCCCGGCTCATCGGCCGCCCGACCACCCCGGTCACCGAGGCGATCGAGGCCGCCCTGGCCGGCTGAGCGGCCGGCTCCCTCCCGCGCGCCCGGCCCGTCATGACCGTATGCCGATACGGGCATGACAGGCACGGGCGCGCGGCGCTACGGTCGTCCGGCCGACCAGTGTGCGAGAAGGGGGTCCCCGTGACCGGGACGTCGAAGGGCGAACAGCGCATAGGACTGCTGAACGGTTTCGCGGCCTACGGGATGTGGGGCCTCGTCCCGCTGTTCTGGCCGCTGCTCAAGCCCGCCGGGGCCGGTGAGATCCTCGCCCACCGCATGGTCTGGTCCCTCGCCTTCGTCGGCGTCGCGCTGCTCTTCGTACGGCGCTGGGCCTGGGCGGGCGAGCTGCTGCGGCAGCCGCGCAAGCTCGGCCTGGTCACGATCGCCGCGGCCGTCATCACCGTCAACTGGGGCGTCTACATCTGGGCCGTCAACAGCGGCCACGTCGTCGAGGCGTCCCTCGGCTACTTCATCAACCCGCTGGTCACCATCGCCCTCGGCGTGCTGCTGCTGAAGGAACGGCTGCGGCCCGCGCAGTGGGCGGCGGTCGCGACCGGCTTCGCGGCCGTCGTCGTCCTCACCGTCGGCTACGGCCGGCCGCCGTGGATCTCCCTCTGCCTCGCCTTCTCCTTCGCCACGTACGGCCTGGTGAAGAAGAAGGTCAACCTCGGCGGCGTCGAGTCGCTGGCCGCCGAGACCGCCGTGCAGTTCCTGCCCGCGCTCGGGTACCTGCTCTGGCTGGGCGCGCACGGCGGGGCGACGTTCACCGCCGAGGGCCCCGGTCACGCGGTGCTGCTCGCCGCGACCGGCCTGGTCACCGCGCTGCCGCTGGTCTGCTTCGGCGCCGCCGCGATCCGCGTGCCGCTCTCCACGCTGGGACTGCTCCAGTACCTGGCGCCGGTCTTCCAGTTCCTGCTCGGCATCCTCTACTTCGGTGAGGAGATGCCGCCCGAGCGCTGGGCCGGCTTCGCGCTGGTCTGGGTGGCGCTGGTGCTGCTCACCTGGAACGCGCTGCGCACCGCCCGCCGCAACGCGCGGGCGGTGCGGGACGCGGCGCGGGGCGGGGTCAGGGAGGAGGTCCCGGCCGTGCCGCCGGCCGCGGCGGTACGGCCCGGCGCGGAGTGATCCGGCGATTCCGTTGCCGTGCGCCCGCGCGACCCGTTTGAGTGATGCCATGACGCATCCCTCCGCTGACGCCGCGGCCTCCGCTCCCGCCCCCGTGCACTTCAAGCTCGTCGTCGACGCCGCCGACCCGCACGCCCAGGCCGACTTCTGGGCCGCCGCCCTCGGCTACCTGGTCGAGGACAACAGCGCGCTCGTCGGGAAGCTGCTGGCCGCCGGGGCCGTCGGCGCGGAGCTGACCGTGGAGTCGCACGGCCGCCGCGCCTTCCGTGACCTGATCGCCGTCCGCCATCCCGACGACCCCTTCGACGCGGAGAGCGGCAGCGGACTGGGGCGCCGGCTGCTGTTCCAGCGGGTGCCGGAGGCCAAGACCGGCAAGAACCGCCTCCACCTCGACCTCCATCCGGGCCCCGGGCGGCGGGAGGCGGAGGTGGCCCGGCTGGAACGGCTCGGCGCCCGCGTCCTGCGCCAGGTCAGCGAGCCGGGCGGCACCTGGACCGTGCTGTCCGACCCGGAGGGCAACGAGTTCTGCGTGCAGTGACCGCGTTCCGCGGGGGATGGCCGCGCCTCACGCCTCCAGGGCGCGGGCCCGCTCGGTGAGGCGGCCCATGCGGGCGCGGACGGACTCCAGGCCGGCCATGTCGTCGGCGGCCGGGCCCTCCTCGGCGGCGAGCGCGGTCCACAGGTCGATCAGTTCGTGCCCCAGTTCCAGACCCCGCGCGGGTTCGCGGACGGCACGCCAGGCGGTGGCGGCGCTCCGCACGGTGCCGTACGCGGTCTCCGCGTCACCCGCGCGGTGGTGGGCGCGGGCCACGTCCAGCGCGGTGCGCAGCGCGCGCTCCGGGTCGCCGGACAGGTAGGCGATGTACGCGCTCAGCTCGCGCAGCCGCAGCACCTCGGGGTGATCGGCCCCCAGGGTGCCGGTCGCCTCCGCCACGGTCCGCTCGGCGAGCCGGGTGGCGTCCTCCGTCCGCCCCTCCCGGACGGCCTCGTTGACCCGGGCCGTGGGCCCGGCGAGGAGGGCGGGGACGGTGCTGTCGCCGGGCGCGGTGATCGGCCCGTCCCCCAGCACGGCCTCGGCGACGGCGTCGAACCCGCGGGCCGGGGCCGGCTGGGTGTCGGCCCGGAGCCCGGCCTCGGTCTCGGGGTCGAAGAGGGGCCGGGGGGCGTCCTCCGGTGCCGGTGCCGGTGCCATCCGCGGGGGCGGGCCGAACTCCCCGGTCGGCGGCCGGACCGTGCCGGGGGCGGGGCCGAAGACGCCGGGCCGGTCCTGCGGCGGGCTGGGCGGCCGGAAGGCCGGGGACGGGTCGCCGGCCGGAGTCCCCGGTGCCGCCGGGGCCGGGCGCGGCGGCTCGGCGGGCGGCACGCGCGCCGGGTCCCCGGCCGGGTCCGGGGCGGTCCGGGCCGCCGGCTCCCCCGTGAGGTGGCTGGAGCCGTCCGGGTCGACCCGGAGGGGAACGACGTACCCGATGCGTTCGTCGTCGACGGTGGCGAAGACCGGGCGGCCGGTGGCGCGGGCGATGCCCTGGAGCCGGTTCAGCACGGTCTGCTGGATCTCCTCGCCGGGGACCGCGGCGACGGGCACGCCGCCGATCGTGCCGCCGCCGGCGCCCGGCACCCGCACGTCGATCGGCGCCGCGGGAGCCGCCGGCCGTCCGGCGCGCTGGTGGTCCCGCTTCTTGTCGCGGCTGAGTCGTGCCATCGTCCCCTCACTCGTGGGCGCGTGTCGCGGGCGGTGGTGCGGAGGTGGTCCGCCCGGGCCGTCCGGAGCCGTTCGAACACCTACTGTTTCGAACACCTGCTGTCGAGTCTCTCCGCTCGCTCCCGGTTCTCACGTCACCGCGCTGTCACAGGCTCGTTCCAGGGGGTGGGACCCGGGACGCCGAGGCGGTCCGGGCCATGGGGCAGGGCGTGACGAGGGAGGTGCACGGGCATGCGCACCAGCATGCATCAGGGACCGGAGATCTGGCTCCGCGGGCCGGTGTCCGCATCCGGCGCGACGGCCGGTGCCCCGCCCGGCGTCTCCTGGGTCGGCACCCACGGCGGCGCGGGCGTCACCACCCTCGCCGAGGTCTACGGCGGTCAGGACTGCGGACGTGACTGGCCCGGCCCCGCCGGCCCGGCCCGGGTGGCGCTGGTCGCCCGGACCCACGCGGCGGGGCTGGCGGCGGCCGGCCGCGCGCTGGACGCCTTCCGGCACGGGGAGGCACCGCCGGGCCTCGGCCTCGACTCCGTCGTCCTGGTGGCGGACGCGCCCGGACGGCTGCCCCGGCCCCTGGCCCGGCAGGTGCGGCTGCTGGAGGCCGCCGTCGCCGTGCACCGGGTGCCCTGGGTGGCCGCCTGGCGGCTGGGCGACCTCGACGGCCCGCCGCCGCGCGGCACCGGGGCACTGGCCCGGCTGGCGGGAGCGGACCGCTGACCGCCACCGGGGAGCGGCCCGCCGCCCGGCCGGCCCGGCATCCGTGGGCCGGCCGGGCCGCGCCGTCCGCCGTGGAGACCGCGGCGGCGGTCCGCTCGGGACGGCTGCGGGCGGTGGACGCGGTGGCCGCGGCGCTCGCCCGGATCAAGGCGGCCGACGCCTCGCTCGGCGCCTTCCTGGAGGTCTGGGAGGAGGACGCCGCGCGCCGGGCGGCCGAAGTCGACGCGAGGGTCGCGGCGGGCGCGGGCGGCCGGCTGCCGCTGGCGGGCGTGCCGCTCGCCGTGAAGGGCCGGTCCGGGCTCCGTGCGGCGGCCCCGCTGCTGGCGGCGGGGTGCGTCGCCGTGGGGGCGACGGCCGTGCCGGGTCCCGGCACCGGCTGGCAGACCTGGGGACGCGGCGCCCACGGCCGTACGGTCAACCCGTGGCGGGCCGACCGTACGCCGGGCGGTTCCTCGGCCGGGGCGGCGGCGGCCGTCGCGACCGGGCTGGTGGCTCTCGCGACCGGCGCCGACGGTGCCGGGTCGGTCCGTGTCCCGGCCGCGTGGTGCGGGGTGCTCGGGCTGAAGCTGACCACCGGCGCGGGCCGTACCGACCGTGCGCGGCTGACGGCGCCCGGGGTCCTCGCCCGGACGGCGGCGGACGCGGCGGCGTACCGGCGGGCCATGGCCCCGGACGGTCCGGGACCGGTTCCGGCGCTGCCCGTGCCCGCCGTCTGGTCCGCCGACCTGGGTTTCGCCGCGCCCGACGACGAGCCGGTCGCCCTGGCCCGGACGGCGGTGGAGGGCCTGGTCGCGGCGGGTGCGGTACGGCTGGTCCGCCCCCCGCGCCCGCTGCGGCTGCTCGACCCGGGACCGGCCTGGCTGGCGCTGCGCTCCCCGGACGCCGACCACGGCCCCGCCCGCCGGACGCGTGCCGAGAACGACCGGCGGCTGGCGGAGCTGTTCGCCACCGCCCCGCTGCTGCTGACACCGACCGCACCGACCGCGCCGCACGGCCACGAGGGTCCCGGCGACCGCTACTCGACGGCGCTGACCTGGGCGTTCAACCTCAGCGGGCATCCAGCGCTGAGCCTGCCGGCGGGCTTCGGCGCCGACGGCTGCCCGGCCGGCCTCCAGCTCGTCGCGCCGCACGGCGGGGAGGGGCTGCTGCTGGCCGTGGCGGAGGCGGCGGCCGGCGGGGGCGGCGGCTAGGCGGTGATGTCCTTCGCCGTGAACCGGGCCCAGGCCGCCGAGCCGAACACGGCCGCGTACAGCGCCTGGAGGCCGAGGTTCCGCAGCAGGTCGTCCCAGTAGACCGGCTCGCGCAGCAGGTCGGCGAAGGACAGCCAGTAGTGGGAGAAGAAGTACGGCTGCAGGGCGTGCAGCTGCGGGATCTGGTCGAGGATCTGGACGGTGATCAGCAGCCCGACGGTCGTCGCCATCGCCGCGATGCCGCTGCCGGTCAGGGTCGACACGAACAGGCCGAGCGCCGCCACGCCGACCAGCGAGGCGGCGACGACCAGGGCGATCAGCAGCGCCCGGAGCAGGCCCTCGGCGAAACCGATCCGGGTGCCGGAGATGGTCGTCAGGTCCCCGAGCGGGAACAGCAGCGCCCCGGTCGCGAGCGCCGAGACGGCCACGACCAGGGTGGCGGCCAGGCAGAAGACGAGCACGGTCGCGTACTTGGTGAGCAGCAGCCGGGTCCGGCCCGCCGGGGCGACCAGCAGGTAACGCAGGGTGCCGGCGCTCGCCTCGCCCGCGATCGCGTCCCCGGCGACCACCCCGATCGCCATCGGCAGGAAGAACGGCAGGGTCGCGGCGAACGCGGTGAAGACCAGGAAGAGTCCGTTGTCGGTGATCTGGGAGATGAACGCCGGTCCCCCGCCGCCCCCGCCGCCCGCCGGGTCGCCGCCGCCCGTCTCGATCCTGACCGCGACGCCGACCAGGACGGGCACGGCGGCCAGCACCGCCAGCAGGGCGAGGGTGCGCCAGCGCCGGAAGGTGGTCAGCAGCTCGTTGCGGAGCAGCCCCAGGCTCCACAGGGCGCGCGGGGCGCGTGCCGCCGCGCCGGTGGCCGCGTACGTCTCAGCCCGCGACATCGAAGCCCTCCCCGGTCAGCGCCACGAACGCGTCCTCCAGCGAGCCGCGCTCCAGGCCGAAGCCGCGCACCCGGACACCGGCCGTTACCAGCGCGGCGTTCACCTCGGCCGGGTCCTGGTCCGGCGGTTCCGCCGTCACCCGGTCCCCGGCGATCACGAGGTCGGTGGCCCCCCGCTCCTTCAGCACCCGGGCCGCGTCCGCCGGGTCGGGCGTGGTCACCACCAGCCGGCCGCGCGCCCCCGCCGCCAGCTCGGCGACCGGGCCCTGGGTGACCAGCCGGCCCCGGGTCATGACGGCGACGTGCGTGCAGACCTGCTCGATCTCGTCCAGCAGGTGGGAGGAGAGGAAGACGGTGGTGCCGTCCGAGGCCAGTTCCCGCACGAGGGCACGGATCTCCCGCATGCCCTGCGGGTCGAGTCCGTTGGTCGGCTCGTCCAGGACCAGCAGGCGGCGCGGCTGGAGCAGGGCGGCGGCGAGGCCGAGCCGCTGGCGCATGCCCAGCGAGTACGCCTTCGCCTTCTTCCCGGCGGCGGCCGTCAGGCCCACCCGGTCGAGCGCCGCCGCGACCCGGCCGGGCCGGGTGCGCGGGTCGGCGGTCGGGTCGGCGGCGTCGTAGCGCAGCAGGTTGTCGCGGCCGGAGAGGAAGCCGTACAGGGCCGGGCCCTCGATGAGGGCGCCGACCTGGGGCAGTACGGCGCGGGCGGCGCGCGGCACGGGCCGGCCGAGGACCCGGGCGGTGCCCGAGGTGGGTTCGATCAGGCCCATCAGCATGCGGATGGTGGTGGTCTTGCCGGAACCGTTGGGGCCGAGGAAGCCGAAGACGCTGCCGGCCGGGACGGTCAGGTCCAGGCCGTCGACGGCGAGCTGCCCGCCGCGGTAGCGCTTGGTGAGCCCGCGGGTGGCGATGACGGCGTGCGTCGGCTCCTCGTCGTCGGCCGCCCCGGTCACTGGCTCCTCCACTTCGTCCGCCGGCTCCCTCACTTCGTCCGCCGCTGCACGGGGCCCGGCACCGGGGCCGGCCCTCACTTACCGGCGTCGGCCGCCTCGACCAGCGCGTCCTTGGTGACCGCGCCCACGTAGACCGTGCCGTCGTCGGTGATCAGGGCGTTGACCAGGCGGGTGCTGAAGACCGTGCCCGTGCCGAAGGAGCCCTTGACCTGGTCGCCGAGGGAGTTCAGGAAGCCGTCGAAGGCGCCGCCCGCGTCGGCGGTGGGCAGGCCCTCGGTGCCGGTGTCGAAGGTGGCGATCGCGTTCCAGCCCTCGCCGATGACCTCGGCACCGTCGAGACCCTTCCCGCCGACGAGACCCTTCCCGCCGTCGAGGGCCTTCTCCGTCGCGCGGGGCGCGGCGGCGGTGCCGTCGGTGTCACCGGTGCCGGTCTCGTCGCCCTCGGTGACCTTGGCGCCCTTCGGCGGGGTGAAGTCGAACGTCGACGCGTCCGGCTTCGCGAAGCTGACCTGGGTGAATCCGGCGTCCACGACCGCGGCGCCGCCGGCGGCCGGGCTGAGCGTGAACTTCAGCGGCGTACCGGTCTTCGCGTCCACGGCGATCGTGATCGAACCGACCGTGGAGTCCTTCTGCTTCGGCTCCACGACCAGGCGGTACGCGTCCCGGCCGGCCACCTGCGCGGTGCCGTCGACGGTCACGGACGTGGTGGCGTCGACCGCCTTCAGGGCCTCCTGGGCCAGCTCCTTCGGGGTGGCGGGCAGCTCACCGCGCCGCCCGCCGGCCGCGTCGCCGGAACCGCCGGCCGCGGGGACCGTGGAGTGGTAGACCTCGTTGGAGGCGCTGTCGTAGCCCCAGACGTCGGTGCCGTCGTGGATCAGGCTGTACTCGGCGGCGTCCTGGAGCAGCGACACCTTCTGCCGGTCGGGGCCGTCCGCCGCGACGCGCAGGGTGTGGGTGCCGGAGGCCAGCTCGGTGAGGTGCGCGGTCGGGTCCGCGGCGGAGCCGCCGTCGCCGTCCGCCGCGGAGGGCGAGGCGGCACCGGACATCAGGCCGCTCTCCAGGCCGCCGAGGTCCGGCAGCCCGAGGTCGGTGCTGATCTTCACGGTGCCGGACAGGCGCTGCGTGTCCGACGCGGCGATCTTCTCCACCAGCCGCTGCGCCGATATCGCGGGCAGGTCGGGGTCGCCGGAGTCGGCCAGCGCGGGGACCAGTCCGATCGTCGCCGCGGCGACGCCCATCACCGTGACCGGGACGACGTACCGCGCGGCCCTGCGCCGCCCCGCCCCGCGCTCCTCGGTCTCTCCGCCGGTCGTGCTGCCGGTCGTGCTGCCGTCGGAACCGTACGGTGCCATGTGCCCTACCTCCGTCGTCGGCGGCGGCCGGTCGCGACCTCGCGCCGGTCCCACCGGTCCACCCCGAAGTCCGCCCTGAGCCGCCATTCTCACCCGAATCGGTGAGGAATGGTGTTTTCCGTGAGGACCATCTGACCAAACCGGCCACCGGAAAGCGTCAGACCGCAGGCCCAACTCCGTGTACTGCTGCGGTATGACACCCGGGGACGGCTCCGCCGCCGTCCCGTAGGGGACGGGCCTCAGCCGGCCCGGTGCACCACCGCGTCGCACAGCTCGACCAGCGCGGTCTTCGCGTCGCACTCCCGCAGCGGGGCCAGGGCGGCGCGGGCGTCCTCCGCGTACCGGACGGTGTCCCGCCGCGCCTGCTCCAGGGCGGGGTGGGCGCGCAGCAGGCGCAGCGCCTCGGAGTGCCGGTCGTCGTCGGTGAGGTCGGAGGCGAGCAGTTCGCACAGGGCGAGGTCATCGGCCAGGCCGAGCCGGGCCGCGCGCTCGCGCAGCCGCAGGACGGGCAGGGTGGCGATGCCCTCGCGCAGGTCGGTGCCGGGCGTCTTGCCGGACTCGGTGGAGTCGGAGGCGATGTCCAGGACGTCGTCCGCGAGCTGGAAGGCGACGCCGAGCCGCTCGCCGTACTGGGTGAGGACGTCCACCACGGTCTCGTCGGCGCCGGACATCATCGCGCCGAACCGGCACGAGACCGCCACCAGCGAGCCGGTCTTGCCGCCCAGCACGTCCAGGTAGTGGTCGACCGGGTCCCGGCCGTCCTGCGGTCCCGCGGTCTCCAGGATCTGGCCGGTGACCAGCCGCTCGAAGGCCAGGGCCTGCACCCGGACCGCCTCGGGGCCGAGGTCGGCGAGGATCTGCGAGGCCCGGGCGAAGAGGAAGTCGCCGGTCAGGACCGCGACCGAGTTGTCCCAGCGGGTGTTCGCGCTGGGCACCCCGCGCCGCACGGCGGCCTCGTCCATCACGTCGTCGTGGTACAGCGTGGCGAGGTGCGTCAGCTCCACGACGACGGCCGAGGGCACCACGCCGGGGGCGTAGGGGTCGCCGAACTGGGCCGCGAGCATCACCAGCAGCGGCCGGAACCGCTTGCCGCCGGCCTTCACCAGGTGCTGGGCGGCCTCCGTGATGAAGGGCACCTCGCTCTTGGTTGCCTCGAGCAGCCCTTCCTCGACTGCCGCCATTCCGGCCTGGACATCGGCTTCCAGAGCCTGGTCCCGCACGCTCAGCCCGAACGGCCCGACGACGGTCACGAGGGGTCTCCTGTCTGCTGGTGTCTACTCGCGGTTACACGGCTGGTCGATAAGTCGCTGCCCTCACTCAAGTCAGCGTATCCGGTCACGTTTCGATCACCGATAGCGCCCACCGTTACAGGCCGGTCGGTATCGGATCATGAGCTGTATGTTTTTGATCAGGTGATATGAGCGGACAAGGATCGACATCGAGGGGCGGCGCCGACGTGGACACCGCCGGACCGCCGGGGGCGCCGGCGTGCGGGGCCCACCGAAGATCCCACCACTCCTCCCAACGCCGTGCGACCCGGGAACGTCACCCATTCGCCCCGCCGGCCCCCGCTCCCGCCTCACCCCGGCCCCGGTGAGCGGGGCACCCCCGCTCCGCCATCACTGGCCCGTAAAACCCCAGTTGACGTCATTGCCCGATTTGCGCCACTTGTCGACGCCCGTGAGTTGACTCACGTCCCGGCCGGTCCGCGCGTCGGCGCCCCGAGGCCGCCATCCCCTTGCCGCGCAAGCGAGTTGACTCTTGGCAGTCGCAAAGGATCAAGCACCCCAAATGCCTCAGACCAAGGTCAACAGGCACGTTAGGTGAAACCCGCACTTGTTCCGGACATGTGCTGTCGCATACGTTCCCGGCCTGTCGAGCGGACGCCGAATCCTGCCACCGCCCGGCACCCATCCGACTCAACACATTCACGGCAGGAGCGGGGGACCCAGGTAAGTCGCCGCGCCGGTCCTCGGACCGGAGCGGCTCGGGGTGAAGCCGCGCCGTACAGGGCGCGGCCGGGCACCTCCCCGCCCGAACCCGACAGCTCACCCCGCAGGCGTCAGGAGAGGGATTCACCATGCCTGCCAACAGCCTTCGGCGGATCACCGGGACCAACCGTCTCGCCCGCAAGCTCGCCGTCCTCGGCGCCGGCGCCGCCGTGCTCGCCCTGCCGGTCATGGGCGCCACCAGCGCGTCCGCCGCCGACTCGACGACGGCGACCACCACGGCCGCCCTGACCGCGGCCAACGGCTACAGCAACAACCTGGACGGCTGGATCCGCCAGTCGCTCGACATCATGGCCGAGAAGGGCATTCCGGGCACCTACAACGGCATCTACCGCAACATCATGCGGGAGTCGTCCGGCAACCAGTTCGCCATCAACAACTGGGACATCAACGCCGTCAACGGCACCCCGTCCAAGGGCCTGCTCCAGGTGATCCAGCCGACCTTCGACGCCTACCACGTCGAGGGCACCTCCTGGGACCTGTACGACCCGGTCGCCAACATCACCGCCGCCTGCAACTACGCGGCCGACCGGTACGGCTCCATGGACAACGTCTACAGCGCGTACTGAGCCCCGCGGCTCAGCTGAACAGTCGTTCGAGGACGACGGCCACGCCGTCGTCCTCGTTCGACGCGGTGACCTCGTCGGCCACCGCCCTCAGCTCCGGATGGGCGCCGGCCATGGCGACGCCGTGGGCCGCCCACAGGAACATCGGGATGTCGTTCGGCATGTCCCCGAAGGCGATCGTCCGCCGCGGGCTCAGCCCCAGGTGCTCGGCCGCCAGCGCCAGCCCGGTCGCCTTGGTGACCCCGCACGGCTGCAGCTCGACCGTCCCCGGCCCCGACATGGTGACCGTCGCCAGCGAACCGACCACCGCGCGCGCCGCGTCCGCCAGCTCGTCGTCGCCCAGCCACGGGTGGCGCAGCAGCACCTTGCTGATGGGCGCCGCCCACAGGTCGTCGCGCCGGTCCACCCGCTCGGCGGGCAGCGTCGGGTGCGGCATCAGGTAGCCCGGCTCGATGAGGGTGAGCCCGTCCACGCCGTCCTGGTCGACGGCGGCGTACACCTCGCCCACCTCGGCCTCGATCTTGCCGAGCGCGGTCTCGGCCAGCTCCCGGTCCAGGGTGACCGACCACAGCAGCCGGTCCGCGCCGGCGTCGTACACCTGCGCGCCCTGGCCGCACACGGCGAGCCCCCCGCCGCCGAGGTCGCCGAGGAGCGGGCGCACTCTCGGCGCCGGCCGACCCGTCACCACCAGGTGGTGCGCGCCGGCCCCGGCCACCCGCGCGAGCGCGGCGAGCGAGCGCTCGGAGACGGTGTCGTCGCCGCGGAGCAGCGTTCCGTCCAGATCGGTGGCGACGAGTGCGTATGCGGTGGGGTCCATGATCAGAGAATACGGACACGGCGGGCGTCCGACTCACCTCCGTCACACCCCGGTTCACACACCCGTCTGTCCGAAACCGCACGCAACACCGGCTAAAGGCGGTTCAAGAGCTGTGCACCGGTTGGCAGCAACATGCTCTGCTCTCTACCCTCCGCGCGGGCCCAGGGGTACCTTCCTTCTGTCCAGGGGGACTTGATCGGGGGGTCGGGTTGAGCAGTGGACGCGTTCGTGTGCTGAGGCCGGGGGAACTGGGCGCGGAGGAACGGGAGCACTGGCGTGAGCTGCGCGCCAAGTCGCACGCCCCGCGCAACCCCTTCATGGAACCGGAGTTCACCGAAGCGGTGGGCGCGGTCCGTCCCGGAGCGCGGGTGGCCGTGCTCCACGAGGGCGGCGAGAGAGCCGGTTTCCTGCCGTACGAGCGCGGGCCGCTGGGGCAGGGCCGGGCCATCGGTCTCGGGGTGTCGGACCGCCAGGGGGCGGTGCTGCGCCAGGGCGCGCTGCCCGACCCGCGCCGGCTGCTGCGCGCCTGTTCCCTGTCGAGCTTCGCCTTCGACAACCTGGAGGCCGGCCAAGGGCTGTTCACGCCGTACGCCGCCGAGGTGCACGCCTCCCACGTCATCGACGTCGCCGACGGCTACCCGGCGTACGAGGAGGCGCTGCGCGTCCGGTCCCCGAAGTTCCTGAGGACCACCCTCGCCAAGGAGCGGCGGCTGGGCCGGCAGGCCGGGGAGGTGCGGTTCGTGTTCGACGAACGCGAACCGGCCGCGCTGCGCACGCTCATGGCGTGGAAGTCGGCGCAGTACCGCAGGACGGGGCGGCGCGACCGGTTCGCCCAGCGGTGGATCACCGGGCTGGTCGGCCGGCTCGCCGTCACCCGGACCCCGGAGTGCACCGGCACCCTGTCCGTCCTCTACGCCGGTTCCCGCCCGGTCGCCGCCCACTTCGGGCTGCGTTCGTCGACGGTCCTGGCCTGCTGGTTCCCGGCGTACGACGTGGCGGCGGCGAAGTACTCGCCGGGCCTGGTGCTGCACCTGCGGATGGCGGAGGCCGCCGCCGCGGCGGGCATCGGGCTGCTCGACCTGGGACGGGGCGCGGCCGAGTACAAGGACTCGCTGAAGACGGGTGAACTGCCCGTGTACGAGGGTGCCGTGACGTGTTGGGGGGCGGGCGCCGCGCTGTACCGGCTCGGCCGTGAGCCCGCGCGCCGGGCGCACGCCTTCGTGCGCGACCGGCCGCGGCTCGCCTCGGCGGCGGCGCGGACGCTGAAGGGCGCGGCACGGCTGCGCCGGGGGTGAGGCCGGCGGTTCTTCGAGAGCGGAGGGGGTGGGGCGCATGGCCGGGACGGCACGCGCGCGGCAGGAGACGGAGCGGGAGATAGCGGATTTCCTGAGCATCGGACCGATGCAGGTGGCCGAGCTGGATCTCGGGGCGGCGCGGGACGGCGGGGCGACGCTCCGGCCGGGGCCGGGGAGCCCCCCGGTGACCGCGGGCGAGGTCTTCGTCCTGGTCCGGCGGGCGGGGCGGCCGGTCGGCACGCTGACCGGACGGGTGCCGGAGGGCGCCGACCCGGTGGCGGTGCTGACGGAACTCGCCGGGGAGCCGGGGACGGAGGCGGTGCCCGGTCCGGTGCCGGCCGCCGCTCCCCCGTCCGCCAGCGTCGTCGTCGCCACCCGGGAACGCGTCGGCCGACTGGCCCGCGCCCTCGACTCGCTGCTCGCCCAGGACCACCCCGACTTCGAGGTGGTGGTCGTGGACAACGCGCCGGTGACCGGCGCGACCCGGGAGTTGATCGAACGCGAGTACGGGGAGCGGGTGCGGTACGTCCGTGAGCCGGTGCCGGGTCTCGCCGTCGCGCACAACCGGGGGCTCGGCGTCGTACGCGGTGAGGTCACCGCCTTCACCGACGACGACGTGGTCGCCGACCCGCGCTGGCTGGCCGAGCTGACCACGCCGTTCGCCGCCGACCCGGGGCTCGGCTGCGCCACCGGCCTGATCCTGCCCGCGCGGCTGCGCACCCCCGCCCAGGTCCTGCTGGAGAGCCACGGCGGCTTCGCCAAGGGCTTCACGGCCCGGACCTACGACCCCGCCGACCCGCCCGCCGACGAACCGCTGTTCCCCTTCACCGCCGGACGCTTCGGCTCCGGCGCCGGCATGGCCTTCCGTACGGCGGTGCTGCGCGAGGTCGGCGGCTTCGACCCGGCCACCGGCGCGGGCACCCCCGCACGGGGCGGCGACGACCTCTACGGCTTCGTCCGCGTCCTCGCCCACGGCCACCGGCTGCACTACACGCCCTCGGCCCTCGTCTGGCACCACCACCGGGAGACCTGGCGGGACCTGGAGACGCAGGCGTTCGGCTACGGCGCCGGCCTCACCGCGTACCTGACGGCGGTCCTCGTCAACCGCCCGGCCCTGCTGCCCGCCTTCCTCGCCCGGCTGCCGGGCGGCCTGGCCCGCGCCCGCGCGCTGACGGCCGTACGGGCGGGGCGGGGAGCGGCGCGGGTACCGGGCGGGCACGACGCCCGCACCCACCCCTGGCCACGCCGGCTCTCCCGGCTCCAGCGCCGGGGCATGCTCTACGGTCCCCTCGGCTATCTGCGGGCCCGCCGCGCGCTGCGGACGGCCGGACGGGAGGACGAGCGGTGAGCGCCGGTGACAGCGGTGACGGCGGGGGCGGCGGCGGTACGGGCGGCAGCCCGGACGGCGTGCGGGGCGCGGACGGGGCGCGGGGCGCGGACGGGGCGCGGGGCGCGGGGGGCACGTACATTCCCGTGTTCCTCTACCACGCCGTGATGGACGACCCGCCCGGCTGGATCGCCGAGTTCACCGTCACGCCCCGGCAGTTCGCCGCGCACCTGGACGTGATCACCGGCAGCGGCCGCACCCCGCTGACCATCGGCGCGCTCGCCGGGCACCTCGCGGGACGCGCCCCGCTGCCGCCCCGGCCGGTGCTGCTGACCTTCGACGACGGCTTCGCCGACCTGCCGGGGCCGACCGCCGCGACGCTGGCGGGGCGCGGGCTGCCCGCCACCGCCTACCTCACCACCGGCGCCATCGCGCCCGGCGGACGCAGCCTGCTGCCGCCGGCGCCGATGATGACCCTCGCCCAGGCGGCCGGCCTGGCGGACCACGGCATGGAGGTCGGCAGCCACACCGTCACCCACGCCCAGCTCGACACCCTGTCCACCAGGGACCTGACGGTCGAACTCCGGTCCTCCAAGGCCGTGCTGGAGGACACCCTCGGCCGACCGGTGCGCCACCTCGCCTACCCGCACGGCTACAACAGCGCCAAGGTCCGCAGACTGGCGGCCCGAGCCGGGTACGAGACGGCGACCGCGGTGCGGCACGCGCTCAGCTCCGACCGGGACGAGCGCTACCGCATCGCCCGGCTCATCGTCCGCCGCACCCACACCGTCGCCGACGTCCAGGCGTGGCTGTCCGGGCGGGGCGTGCGGACCGCGCCCTACCGGGACGCCCCCAGGACGGTCGCCTGGCGCTGGTACCGGCGGGGCCGCGCCCTGCTGCGCGGTCCCGAGTTCGCCGGGTGACCGGCCCGGTGCTCACTCCAGGGGCTGGTGGAGGTACGGGTCGGCGACCGCCTCGCGCAGACTGCGCCAGGCCGCGTCGCCGGCCACCGAGAGGTCGCAGTGCGGCCCCGGGTCCCGGTAGTTCCACTGGAGCGCGGCCTTGACCCCGTCCAGTTCCTTCAGGACCCCGGGGACCCGCGCGTACCACTCGGCCTGCCGCCGGGGCCGCTCCGGGTCGGCGGCGCTGCCGAACTCCGAGAGCATCAGCGGCTTGTCGTCGGACAGGTGTGTGCGGACCCAGTCGTGCGTGGCCCGCTGGGTCTGCGCGAAGCTCAGCCAGTCCGCCTGGTGGCAGAGGTAGTAGTTGTACTGGTTGTAGCCGATCCAGTCGACGTAGTCGTCCCCGGGGTAGAGCCGCTCGAAGAGGCCGGCGTGGTCCAGGTAGCCGGTGATGATCCACGTCCACACCACGTTGTCCACGCCCAGCTCGCGGAAGCGGTCGTGGAGGTGCCGGTAGGCGCGGACGTACTCCTCGGGGCTGCCGCTGGCCGGCGTGCGGGTGTCCATCTCCAGGTCGAAGGAGAGGAACACCTTCTTGCCGGTGCGCTCCCCGTACTCCTTGATCCGCCGCGCCTGGACGTCGATGACGGAGGCGTCCAGCTCGCCCCCGTGGATCTGCCGCCAGGTCGGCTGCTGCCGCTTCGTGCCGCCCCACCACTTGCTCTCCCAGGACAGCAGCAGCATCCGGTCCTCGCCGACGCGCTGTTCCTGCTCGGTGAGCAGCTGGCCCTCCAGCCGGGTGCCGGTGACGGCGGACATGTCGTGGTACGTGTACACGATGTCGAGCCTGCGGCCGGCCTTCTCCTCGTAGGCGCGCACCCGCTCGGCGAGGTCGGTCCTGTCGTGCGGCACGAACGCCCCGAACCAGGCGCCGCAGGGCGGTTCGAGCAGGGCGGTCGGGCGGCACTTCCCGTCCCGGCCGGCGCCGGCGCCGTCGTCCGGCCCGCCGGTGCCGCGCAGCGCGAGCACCGCCAGCAGCAGCGCGCAGGCGACCGTGGCGGAGGTGAGCAGCACGCGGCGCGCGTTCACGGAGCGGAACCCTTCCGTGTCCTCGGCGTCCTCGGCGTCCTCGGCGTCCTTGAGGTTCTGCGGGTCTTCGGTGGCGTCCCCGGCGCCGGGGTGGCGCGCAGGCTCGGGCAGCACGCGGCGAGCGTGGTCAGCAGGGTGAGGCTCAGCAGGACGCGTTCGCCGCTGAAGGCGTGCGTGGCGATGAACACCGTCGAGACCAGCACGACGGCGCAGACGCTCAGCAGGACGGCGAGCATCGCCTGTTCCAGCAGGTCGGAGTGGCGGTCGAAGGCGGCGTCGCGGTCGGCCGGCCCCTCGGCGGGCCGGGACCCCAGGGCCGGGGCGCAGATCCTGACCAGGGCGGCGCCGGGCCCGGCCGCCAGGAACAGCGCGACCGCCGCGCCGCGCGGCGGCGAACCGCCGGGCAGCGCCAGCGCGGCCACGGCCAGCCAGCCGCCGAACGCGGGCAGCGTACGGATCACCAGGTCCCGCGGTGTCATCGGCTCGCTCCTTCCACCGGGCCGGCGGCCGGCTCCAGGACCCAGACCGTCCCGGCGCTGTTCTCCGCGACCGGCCGGAACCTCGGTGAGGCGGCCACCGACCGGCGGACGCGCTCCAGTTGCGCGCCGTCGAGCCGGCCGTTCATCTCCGAGTCGGCCACCTGCCCCCGGGTGAGCAGGAGATAGGCGCGGCCGGGCGGTTCCACGGCGCTCATGTCCCGGGCCAGGGTGGCGGCCGGGCTGCGCACGATCCGGTCGACGTGGTCGCGGCCGTCCTCCAGGAACCAGTAGTGGTCGACGCTCCCGTACGCCTCGTAGGCGAGCGGGTAGTTGCGGTTGGCGGCGACCACGAGCGACCCCGCCGGCGCCCGGTCGAACAGGTCCCGGACGAGCGCGACCTCGGCGGGCGGGAAGTAGTTGATCCGGTCCTTGCCGGAGTAGGCCGGTACGAAGGCCAGGGTGCCGGCCAGCAGCGCGAGCAGCGGCACCCAGACGCCGTACGCGAGGCCGGGCAGCCGCGGCCGGAGCGGGTGCGGCACGGCGGGCCGCCCGGCCGTCTCCCGCGCGGTGAGGCCGGCGGACAGGGTGCGTCCCCGGGGCAGCAGCGCGGCGCCCGCGAAGAAGGCCGCGCCGGGCAGCATGAACATCAGTACCCGGAAGATCATCTCGCTGCCGTAGCTGCTGGCCACGAACATCGGCAGCGGGGCCGCGGCGATGAGCAGCAGCGGCAGCGCCCGGCGCCGCAGCACCGGCCGGCGCAGCACGCCGAGCGCCGCGAGCAGCAGGACGGACCCCGACAGCAGCCGGGCCGCCCAGGAGGTCGCGATCGCTCCGGTGCCGGTGGGGGTGGCGCCGTACCCGGTCTCCACGTTGCCGCCGATGTCACCGATGGAGCGGATCATGTCCGGCATCGCGGCGGACAGGAAGGGCAGCGCCGCCGTGAGGCACCAGGCCAGGAAGAGGACGACCGCGGTGGCCGCCGGCGCCCAGTCGCGGTAGCGGCGGGCGAGGCAGAGGGCCAGCAGGGAGACGACCAGCATGCCGGGCGTCAGCTGGTGCGTGACGACGATGGTGGTGAGCAGCGCGGTCAGCAGCACCGTCCACACGGCGGTCCGCGGCCGGCCGGGCCGCCCGCCGTACCGGCGCAGGACGACGGCGAGCACGCCGAGGTGCAGCGCGAAGGCGACGGACTGGGGGGAGAAGTAGTCCTGACCCACCCAGTTGGCGGCGTAGAACAGCCAGACCGCGGTCCAGATCAGACGGCGGTCGGTGGTGAAGGTGCGGTAGATCAGGAGCAGCGGGAGCAGCAGCATCAGGCTGGAGACCAGGGGCCACCACGCCATGTACATCGCCGTGTTGTCCACCCCGAGCAGCCGGACCAGCGCGGCCTGGGCGGCGAAGAAGCCCGGCCACTGGTCGTAGACGGACATGTCCCCGATCTCCGCCTCGCTCTGGAGGCCGCCGGCGGTCAGCAGGTGGCCGACGACCGCGTCGTGCTTCCACGCCCAGGCGTACAGCGGGGTCGGGTAGACCAGGGCCTGGGTGGCCCGCTCCATCAGCAGCAGCCCGACGACGTACGCCGCCGGCCAGCCCTGCGCGCGGTGCGGCGCGCGGACGGTGGACCAAAAGCCCCCGGTGAGCAGCGCCAGACCCGCCCAGAAGGCCGGGTGGACCGCGCTGACCAGGCCGAAGTCGTCGAGCTGGGAGACGTCGGTGTGGCCGAGGGCGTACGTCCACAGGGCGAGGGCCACGAGCAGGGGCAGGGCGGGCCAGGCGCCGGCACGGCGGCGCCGGGGCCGTGGGGGCGCCGGGTACGCGTCCTCGGCGTTTCGGTCCGCCGGTTCCCGGGAGGCCGGTGTCGCGGGCGTCCCGGCCCGCTCGCCCCGGCGGGGCGCTTCTTCGGGCCCGGACGCGCTCGGGGCGGTTCCGGGGATCTCCTCCGCTTCCGTCGCCGCGTTCCCGGACGTGTCCTCCGGTCCGGCCGGTGTCTGCGGACGCGGCACGGGCTCCGGTGCGGATCTCTCCCGTGGAGTGGCTGGCGGACGCACGACGTTCCCCCCTGGCGGTTCGGCTCTGTGCTCGGTCAGTCCCTGGATCTGTCGTTCGGTCTGGAACGGTGCGGGGGCTCGGGCGTCGATGCCGGTACCGGTCCTGGTGTCGGTTCTGGCCCCGGTGTCGGATCTGGCCTCTGTCCGGATGCCGGTGCCGGTGTGGGTGCCGGTGCCGACGCCGGTGGTCGGCGCAGCGTGCTCAGGACGAGGGCGAGCAGGGTGAGCAGCAGCAGGAGGGGCGGCGCGACCGGCGCGAGCGCCTGCCCCCACACCCAGCCCGCCACCGCGGCGAGATACAGGGCCCCCCAGCGCCCCGGCCACGGCAGCCGCCCGCCCGCGTACGCGAGCAGCCGCTCCAGCGGCACGAGGCACAGCAGCAGCAGAACGGGCGGCGCCCAGCGCAGCAGCGGCTCGGGGCCGCCGAGCCCCACCGCCTCCGCGAGGAAACCGGCCGTCCCGCGGTAGAACGTCCCGGCCACCGGCTCCGGTTCCCGGCCGAGGGCGACGGGTGCCGCGTGCAGCGCGGTCAGGGCGGCGCCGAGCGCGGCGCCGGGCAGCAGCCGGCCGGGGCGGGCGCACAGGGTCACCGAGGCCGCGAAGACGACCAGCAGCACCCCGCCGGCGACGAGCGCGGTGAGGGGCAGCCGCGCGAGCAGCTCACGGCCGGTCGGTGCGGCCCGGGAGGCCCCGTCCAGCCAGGGCAGTCCGCGCGACGCCGTCCAGCAGGCCGCGGAGGCGAGCCCCAGCACCAGCCAGAGGCCGATGCGCAACGGCCGCTCCCGGTCGGCTTCCCCGGCTCCCTCAGCGCTGGCGGTCCCGGCCCCCGCGGCGCCGGTGGCGGCCGGGACTTCCCCGTCCCCGGCGTCCGGCGGCCGGACGATCTCCGCGAGCGGGTCCGCCGCCAGCGCCTCCCGCTCGTAACCGGGCCGTCCGATGAAGAGGGTGACGGTGTCCTCCCGGCCCTCGCCCGGCGTGCCGCCGGGAGGACCGTGCTCGTGGGCGGTGCGGCGGGCCCAGCTCGTGCCGTATCCGGCGGTCGCGTTCAGCCGCGCCCAGCGGGTGCCGTAGGCCGGGGTGCCGCAGGCCGGGGTGCCGCAGTCGGAGGTCCCGTGGGCAGGCGTGCCGGGGGTGGGCGTGCCGGGGGCAGGCGTGCCGGGCGCCGTACTCGTGCCGGGCGCCGTACTCGTGCCGCGCGCCACCTCGCCCGCCCCCTCGCCCAACCCTCCGCCCGCCCCCTCGCCCGGTCCGCCGCCCGGCCTCCGGCCGGACCCGCCCCCGCGCAGTGCCGCGCGCAGACCCGGCACGCAGCCCGCGGCGACCACCGTCATGCCCAGCAGCACCGCCCAGCCGGCGCCCGCGATCCCGGACGGGGTGAACAGCACCGTCGCGCTGCCCAGCACGAGGGCGCACATGGCGCCCTGCACGGCGGCGAGCACACCGGTGCGCCCCTGGACGCGCAGCACCCCGATGTACAGCTCCACGACGATCCGCGGCAGCGCGCCGAGGGCGAGCAGCCGCAGCACCGTGGAGCCGTGCTCGGCGTAGTCGTCGTCGAACGGGGCGAGGATCTGCGGCGCGAAGGCCACCAGGAACGCCACGACCGGCACCAGCAGCACCGTCATGCGGCGCAGCGCCCCGCGGACGCCGTCGGCGAGGCGGCGCGGGTCGTGCGAGGCGTGCGCGGTGAGCGAGGAGGCCATGTTGATGGCCATGAACTCCATCGTGCCGCCGACGGTGTACGCCACGTAGAAGTAGCCGTTCTCCGCGGCGGTGAAGCGGACCGCGACCATCACCGGCAGCAGGTTGATCATGGCCAGGCTGAACAGCGCCCCCAGCGAGTCCCCCGCCAGGAAGCGGCCCATCTCGCGGTAGGCGGGCGGTTCGAGGTCGCGGTCCGCGGCGGCCTGGCGCGGGATCAGCCTGCGGAAGATCAGCCAGCCGAGGGGCAGCGTGGAGAAGGCGATCGCCACGGCCCAGGAGACGAAGATGCCGAGCACCGGCAGCGCGGAGGCGAACACGGCGAGCAGGATCAGCTTGCCGACGGAGAAGGCCGCGTTGCCCGCCGGCACCCACTCGGCCTTGCGCAGTCCGGTCAGCACGCCGTCCTGGAGGGTGAGCAGCGCCCAGGCCACGCACGCGGCGACGAACAGCGTCCCCGCCACCGGGGTGCCCAGGGGCGCGTACGAGTCGCCCCACCGGTCGAGGGTGAGCAGGAAGACGCCCGCGGCCAGCGCGACCACCACCGAACTGGCCGCGTAGGCACGCCACACCAGCGCCCCCGTGGCCCGTCCGGCGCGCGGCACGAAGCGGACGACGGCGCCGATCATCGTCGTCGCCGTGATGCTGGCCAGCAGCCGCATCGCCGCGATCGCGGCGGAGCCCTGGCCGACCGCCTCCTCCGTGTAGTACCGGGCGGACACCAGCCAGAAGCCCAGCCCGAGCACGGCGGACACGCCGGTGCTGAGCATCAGGAAGTAGGCGTTCTTGAACAGCGAGTCCCCGCCGCGCGCCTCCCGCGCGGTGCCGCCACCGCCGCCGTCGGCCCGCGTCGCCGCCGTCTCCCGCACCTGCGCCTCAGCCACGGACCGGTCCCGGCCCGCCCGGCGACGACCGCTCTCCGCGCGCCCCGGCTGCCGCGAACGGCTCGGCCGGCCGCACCCCCGCCTCCTCCAGGGCCGCGATGGCCTCCCGGGCCCGCAGCGGGTCCACGGGCAGCGCGTGCCGCGCGAACCAGCGCGCCGCCTCCGGGGCCGGCGACGGGTCGGTGAAGTCGGCGCCCGCGTAGTCGTCCAGGGGCGGGTCGTAGAGGTAGCCGACGACGATGCCCCGGCGGGCCAGGGCCGCCGCTGCCGCGTCCCGGTCGGCCACGAGCAGCGGCACCCGGAACAGCGGCCGCGCGGCCGGCGGCCGGTCCGCGTACCGGGCGTACGCCCAGTCCGTCGCCAGCAGCAGTTCCGTCCCCGCCCGGCAGGCGGCGAGCACCTCGTCCAGCCGGTCCAGGTGCCGGGCGACGCGGGCCAGCCGGAACCGGCCGCCCCTCCGGCGGTAGTCGTGCATGTCGACGCGGACCCAGGGGTCGTGCGCGTCGAGGCCGGGCGCGGCGGCGACCGCGCGGGCCAGCGCCTCGGGGCGCAGCGGCATCCGGATCTCCTCGCGCTCGGCCGTACCGAGCCTCCGCAGCACCGCCCACGCGGCCCGCCGCAGCCCCAGCCCCCGCACGGCGGCCTCCGCGTACGGCCGCACCGCGTAGGCCAGTTCGGCCGTGGTCCGGCGCGGCGCCAGCAGGTCCTCGCAGGCCTGCGCCAGCAGGTCCCGCACCCCCGGGTCGGCGACCGCGAGGATGCCCCCGGCGTGCGCCCCGACATGCTTGGACAGGCTGAAGAAGGACGCGTCGCCCCAGGTCCCGACCGGCCGGCCCCCCACCTCGCCGCCGATCGCGTGCGCCGCGTCCTCGAACAGCGGGATGCCCAGCGCGTCGCAGCGCGCCCGCAGTCCGGGAGCCGGGTCGGGATTCCCGTACAGGTTGGTCGTCAGCACGGCGGACAGCGAACCCCAGGTCCCCTCGGGCACGGCGTCGAGGTCGAGGGACGCGTCCCACGGCTTCAGCGGTGCCTGCACCGGCCGCAGCCCGGCCGCCAGGACGACGAAGAAGATGACGTCGTCGTTGACCGGCGACATCAGCACCCGGCCGCCCGGCGGGCACCAGTGCCGCAGCGCCGCGTACATGCCGAGCCGGCACGACGGTACGTACACGCACTCCCGGCCGAGTCTGTCGCGCATGGCCCGCGCCGGCCGCCCCGGCCTGGCATGCGACGGCACCGAACCCGGACCGGCCTCCCCCATGGCCATCCGCTCCCCCTGGCGTGCCATCGGTACGCCCTCTCCCCGAGGCCTTCCGGCACCCGCCCAGAGTCTCCCCGTTCGCACCGCTCCGTCAAGATTGCGGACCGGCCCGTGGACAACGTCCCGCACACAAGCGGAAGCGGAGCGCTACCTCCCGGCCATCGCGTCCGGCGCCCCGTCCGCCCCTCACCCACGGGCGCCCGGCGCTCTGCCCCGGCACGCCCCGGCGGACGTAACGTGTGCCCCGGCCACGGAACACCCGGCACAGACGACCGGCACAGACGACCGGCACAGACGATGCGCCGCGCCCACCGCGCGGCCCATCGCCGAGTACGAAAGCGAGGCACCGTCCATGCCCCCCTTCGACGTCCCCGAAGGCGACCCCTTCGGCCCGCACAACCTCCCCTACGGCGTGTTCTCGATCCCGGGCGAGCGGGAGCGGACGGTGGGCGTCCGGCTGGGCGACCACGTCCTCGACGCGGGAGCCGCCGCCCGCGCCCTCGGCTCGCCCTACGCGGACCTGCTCGCCCGGCCCACCCTCAACCCGCTGCTGGCCGCCGGCCGCACCGCCTGGTCCGACGTACGCCGCGCGCTGACCGCCTGGGTCACGGTCCCCGCTCACCGCGAGACCCTCGCCCCGCTCCTGCGCCCCCTCTCCTCGGTCACCCTCCACCTGCCGTTCGAGGTGGCCGACTACGTCGACTTCTACGCCTCGGAGAACCACGCCCGGAACGTCGGCCGCATCTTCCGCCCGGACGCCGCGGACTCCCTCACCCCGAACTGGAAGCACCTGCCGATCGGCTACCACGGCCGCGCCGGCACGGTCGTGGTGTCGGGCACCGACGTCATCCGGCCCTCCGGGCAGCGCAGGTCACCCGCCGACCCGGCGCCCGTCTTCGGCCCGTCCGTGCGCCTGGACATCGAGGCCGAGGTCGGTTTCGTGGTCGGGACCCCGAGCGAGCCCGGCCGGCCGGTCCCGCTCCGCGACTGGCGCGAGCACGTCTTCGGCCTCTGCCTCCTGAACGACTGGTCGGCCCGGGACATCCAGGCCTGGGAGTACGTCCCCCTCGGCCCCTTCCTCGGGAAGTCCTTCGCCACCTCGGTCGCCGCCTGGATCACCCCGCTCGACGCCCTGGAGGACGCCCGCACCGCACCGCCGGAGCGGACCCACCCGCTGCTGCCCTACCTCGACGACACCGACACCGAGCCGAGCGGCTACGACCTGCGGATCTCCGTCGCCGTCAACGGCCATGTCGTCTCCGAACCGCCCTTCTCCACCATGTACTGGACGGCCGCCCAGCAGCTGGCCCACCTGACCGTCAACGGCGCTTCACTGCGCACCGGCGACCTGTACGGCTCGGGCACCGTGAGCGGTCCCGCCGAGCGGGAGCGGGGGTCCCTGCTGGAGCTGACCTGGAACGGCCGCGACCCGCTCGAACTCCCCGACGGCAAGCGGACCTTCCTGGAGGACGGTGACGTCGTCACCCTGTCGGCATGGGCCCCCGGCCCGGACGGGACCCGGGTCGGCCTGGGCGAGGTGACGGGTCGGGTGATCCCGGCCTGACGGGACGACGGGACGAACGGCCCCGGCCCGACGGGACGGATGGCTCCGGCCTCACGGAGCGGGTGGTCCCGGCCTGACGAGACGACGGAACGAACGGTCCCGGCCCGACGGGACGGATGGCTCCGGCCTCACGGGACGGGCGGTCCCGGCCTGACGAGACGACGGGACGGGCGGTCCCGGCTCGACGGGACGGATGGCTCGGGCCTCACGGGACGGGTGGTCCCGGCCCCACGGGACGAACGGTCCCGGCCCCACGGGACGGGCGGTCCCGGCCCCACGGGACGGGCGGTCCCGGCCTGACGAGACGACGGGACGGGCGGTCCCGGCTCGACGGGACAGGCGGTCCCGGCCCCACGGGACGGATGGCTCCGGCCTCACGGAGCGGGTGGTCCCGGTCCGGCGGGGCCGCCGGCGGGGCGCGAAGAGGCCGGTGCCGGACCCGTGCCCGGCGTTCACCGCGCGGTCGGGCGTGTTCGATCGCCCACGGCACCTGACTCGCACCGCCCCGCACCGTCATACTGGCGACGAGCGGCGCGGGCGCCCCTGCGCGCTCGCCCGCACGAGCCAGAGCCGAGCCGCCCGTCCCCCCAGGAACCGGAGCCCGTGGCATGACCGTCAGCCTCATCCTGCTGAGCGTCGTCGCCCTGACCGCCGCCGTGCCGGCGCCCCGCGCGCTGACCCGGGCCGCCTGGCCGGAACGCGACCCCGTGGTCGCCCTGTGGGTGTGGCAGTGCCTGGTCGCGACCGTCCTGCTGTGCTGCCTGACGGCCCTGGCGCTGGGTGCCGCCGCCGTCTTCGGCACGGTCCGCGCCCAGCTCTTCGCCCCGGCGCCGCCCGCGGTGACCGAGGCGTACGACCTGTCCGCGGGCCCGCCCTGGGCGACGGTCCTCACCCTGCTGCTGGCCTGCGGGGCCGCTTGGACGACCGCCATGCTCGCCCGGGAACTGGTCGAGGCCCGCCGGCGCCGCGCCCGCGCCCGCTCGCATCTGCGCGAGCGCGCCCCCGACCTGCCCGCCGGGCTCCCGGCCGCGCGCGGCCCCCTCCTCGTGCTGGAGGACGAGTACCCGGACGCCTGGTGGCTGCCCGGCAGCCCGCCCCAGCTGATCGTCACCACCGGGGCCCTGCAGCGTCTCACCGACCACCAGATCGACGCCGTCCTCACCCATGAGCGCGGCCACGCCCGCGCCCGCCACGACTGGCTGCTGCACCTCTCCACCGCGTTGGCCACCGGATTCCCCCGTATCCCGCTCTTCGCCCACTTCTGCGACCAGACCCACCGCCTGGTGGAGCTGGCCGCCGACGACACCGCCTCCCGGCGCTGCGGTCACCTGACCACGGCCCTCGCCCTGATCGAGCTGAACCAGCACCGGGGCGTCCTGTCCTGCGCCTCCAGCCACCGTCTCCTCGGCGAACGGGTCGACCGGCTGCTGGAGCCGCAGCCCCGCCTGGGCCGCCGCCACCGGGCCATGACGACGGCGACGGCCGCCCTGGTCCCGCTGCTCCCCCTGCTGATCACCTTCGCGCCGGGGCTCACGGCCCTGTCCTGAGGCGACCGCCCCTGCCGGACCGCCGCCGCCTCCCCCTCCGCTGCCGCCTCCGCGTGAGGGCCACGCCGGGAGAAGGGCTATATCCAGTCCTCGGGCTCCGGCTCGGGCTCGTGTCCGGGCCAGTCGTCCTCTCCCGGCACCGGCGCGGAACCGGAGCCGGCGCCCGTACCGCCACCCGTGTGCGTGCCGGTACCGGCGCCGGTGCTCGTGCCGGACGCGGACGCGGCGTCGCCCTCCGGCCCGCCCACTCCGGCGAGCACCTCCAGCACGCCCTCCCCGTACGTCGTCAGCTTCTTCTCGCCGACGCCGTTGATCCCGCCGAGCTGCCCGATCGACGTGGGCCACACCGTGGCGATCTCCCGCAGCGTGGCGTCGTGGAAGATGACGTACGCCGGAACGCCCTGCTCCCTGGCCTGCTCGGCACGCCAGGCGCGCAGCGCCTCGAAGGCGGGGACCAGCGACGCCGGCAGCTCGGCCACCGCGGCCTTGGCCTTGCGCTCCCCGCGTCCCCCGCCGGACGTCCGGGCCGCCGCCGGTTTCTTCGGCTCCTTGCGCAGCGGGACGTCCCGCTCCCCGCGCAGCACGGCCGCGCTGTCGTCGGTCAGCACCAGCGTGCCGTACTCCCCCTCGACCGCCAGCAGGCCCTGGGCCAGGAGCTGGCGGACGACGCCCCGCCACTCGCCCTCGGTCAGGTCCTCCCCGATGCCGAAGACGGAGAGCTGGTCGTGGTCGAACTGGATGACCTTGGCGGTGCGCTTGCCCAGCAGGATGTCGATGATCTGCCCGGCGCCGAACTTCTGCCCGCGCTCCCGCTTCAGCCGTACCACCGTCGACAGCGCCTTCTGCGCCGCCACCGTGCCGTCCCAGGTCTCCGGCGGGGTGAGGCAGGTGTCGCAGTTGCCGCAGCCGGGCCGCTCCGGGTCCTGTCCGAAGTAGGCGAGCAACTGGGCCCGGCGGCACTGGACGGTCTCGCACAGGGCGAGCATGGCGTCGAGGTGGGACTGCGCCCGCCGCCGGAACGCCTCGTCGCCCTCGCCGGACTGGATGAGCTTGCGCTGCTGCACGACGTCGTTGAGGCCGTAGGCCATCCAGGCCGTGGACGGCAGTCCGTCGCGGCCGGCGCGGCCCGTCTCCTGGTAGTAGCCCTCCACCGACTTGGGCAGGTCGAGGTGGGCGACGAACCGCACGTCCGGCTTGTCGATGCCCATGCCGAAGGCGATGGTCGCGACGACCACCAGGCCCTCCTCGCGCAGGAAGCGCGACTGGTGCGCCGCCCGGGTGCCCGCGTCCAGGCCCGCGTGGTACGGCACCGCCTCGATGCCGTTGCGGGAGAGGAACTCGGCCGTCCGGTCCACCGAGTTCCGGGAGAGGCAGTAGACGATGCCCGCGTCGCCCGGGTGCTCCTCCCGCAGGAAGCTCAGCAACTGCTTCTTGGGGTCGGTCTTCGGAACGATCCGGTACTGGATGTTGGGCCGGTCGAAACTGGCCACGAAGTGCCGGGCCGCCGGCATGTTCAGCCGCTCGGTGATCTCCCGGTGGGTGGCGTGGGTGGCCGTCGCCGTGAGCGCGATGCGGGGTACGTCCGGCCAGCGCTCGCCCAGCAGCGACAGGGCCAGGTAGTCCGGCCGGAAGTCGTGCCCCCACTGCGAGACGCAGTGCGCCTCGTCGATGGCGAAGACCGCGATCTTGCCCCGGGAGAGCAGGTCGAGGGTGCTCTCCAGCCGCAGCCGCTCGGGCGCGAGGTAGAGCAGGTCCAGCTCGCCGGCGAGGAACTCGGCCTCCACCGTGCGCCGCTCGTCGAAGTCCTGCGTCGAGTTCATGAACCCGGCGCGGACGCCGAGCGCCCGCAGCGCGTCCACCTGGTCCTGCATGAGGGCGATGAGCGGGGAGATCACTATGCCGGTACCGGGCCTGACCAGCGACGGGATCTGGTAGCACAGCGACTTTCCGCCGCCGGTCGGCATGAGCACGACGGCGTCACCGCCCGCGACCACATGGTCGATGACCGCTTCCTGCTCACCCCGGAAGTCCTCGTACCCGAAGACCCGGCGCAGCGCGGCCACCGCCTCGCTGTCCGCACTGCCCGCGGCCCTGGTCCCTGCCGTCTCGCCGATCACGCTCGTCCCGCCCATCGTCCTGTCCCCCGTACGTCCTGCCCCGTCTGCCCGGCCCGCTCGCGCCGCTCCGACCACTGCCTCCACGATAGGGGTCCGCACCGACAGCCCCGGAGTTGTCCACAGGACGGCCGGGTGCCGCGGGTCCGCCCGGTGGGAACAGACGGGCGGCCCGGCACCCCCGAGGTGTGCCGGGCCGCCCCGTTCCGCAGGCCGTGGGCCGTGGGTCAGCGCACGAAGACGCCCGCCTGACCGGCGAGGTCAAGGAAGTACTGCGGTGCCACACCGAGCACCACCGTGACCGCCACGCCCACGCCGATCGCCGTCATCGTCAGCGGCGACGGCACCGCGACGGTCGGGCCCTCCGGCCGGGGCTCGCTGAAGAACATCAGGACGATCACCCGGATGTAGAAGAACGCCGCGATCGCCGAGGAGATCACGCCGATCACCACGAGCGGCGCCGCGCCGCCCTCCGCCGCCGCCTTGAACACGGCGAACTTGCCCGCGAAGCCCGAGGTCAGCGGGATGCCCGCGAAGGCCAGCAGGAACACCGCGAACACCGCCGCGACCAGCGGCGACCTGCGGCCCAGCCCCGCCCACTTCGACAGGTGCGTCGCCTCCCCGCCCGGGTCCCGGACCAAGGTGACCACCGCGAACGCGCCGATGGTGACGAAGGAGTACGCCGCCAGGTAGAAGAGGACGGAGGAGACGCCCTCCGGGGTGGTGGCGATGACGCCCGCCAGGATGAACCCGGCGTGCGCGATCGACGAGTACGCCAGCAGCCGCTTGATGTCGGTCTGGGTGATCGCGACGATCGCGCCGCCCAGCATGGTGACGATCGCCACGCTCCACATCACCGGCCGCCAGTCCCAGCGCAGGCCGGGCAGGACGACGTAGAGGATGCGCAGCAGCGCGCCGAAGGCCGCCACCTTGGTGGCCGCCGCCATGAAGCCGGTGACCGGGGTCGGCGCGCCCTGGTAGACGTCCGGCGTCCACATGTGGAACGGCACCGCGCCCACCTTGAACAGCAGGCCCATGACGATCAGCGCGGCCCCGATCAGGAGCAGCGCGTCGTTGCCCATGGTGTCGGCGAGTGCCGGGGTGACCTCGGTGACCGACCCGTCGACGACCTTGGCGATCACGCCGTAGGACATCGAGCCCGCGTAGCCGTAGAGCAGGGCGATGCCGAACAGGGTGAACGCGGAGGCGAACGCGCCGAGCAGGAAGTACTTGACCGCGGCCTCCTGCGACATCAGCCGCTTGCGGCGGGCCAGCGCGCACAGCAGGTACAGCGGGAGGGAGAAGACCTCCAGGGCGACGAAGAGCGTCAGCAGGTCGTTGGCGGCCGGGAAGACCAGCATGCCGGTGACCGCGAACAGCAGCAGCGGGAACACCTCGGTGGTGGTGAACCCGGCCTTCACCGCCTTCTGCTCGCCCTCGCTGCCCGGCACGGAGGCGGCCTGCGCGGCGAAGGAGTCCACGCGGTTGCCGTGCGCCGCCGGGTCGAGGCGTCGTTCGGCGAAGGTGAACAGGCCGACCAGACCCGCCAGCAGGATGGTGCCCTGGAGGAACAGGGCCGGTCCGTCGACGGCGATCGCGCCCATCGCGGCGATGTGCGCCTTGGTGGTGCCGTAGCCGCCGGCCGCGAGCGCGACGACCGCGGCGAAGGCGGCGACGAGCGCGACGACGGCGACGAACATCTGCGCGTAGTAGCGGGACCTGCGCGGGACGAACGCCTCGACCAGCACCCCGACGATCGCCGCTCCCACGACGATCAGGACCGGGGAGAGCTGCCCGTACTCGATCTTCGGCGCGTCGATCTTCGCGATCGGATCGGCCGCCGTTGTCCACAGGCTGTGGACGGCTGATGCGCTCACTTGGCCGCCTCCACCTCGGGCTGGGGGTCCTTCTTCTGGACGTCGGACATGGTCTGCTTGACCGCCGGGTCGATGATGTCCGCCACCGGCTTCGGGTAGACGCCGAGGAAGATCAGCAGCACCACCAGCGGCGCGACGACCAGCACTTCCCGCACCCGCAGATCGGGCATGGCGGCGACCTCCGGCTTCACCGGGCCGGTCATCGTCCGCTGGTAGAGGACGAGGGTGTAGAGCGCGGCGAGCACGATGCCGAAGGTGGCGATGACGCCGACCACCGGATAGCGGGTGAACGTGCCGACCAGCACCAGGAACTCGCTGACGAACGGCGCGAGTCCGGGCAGGGACAGCGTCGCCAGGCCGCCGATCAGGAACGTGCCGGCGAGCACCGGGGCGACCTTCTGCACCCCGCCGTAGTCGGCGATGAGCCGGGAGCCGCGCCGCGAGATCAGGAAGCCGGCCACCAGCATCAGCGCGGCGGTCGACAGGCCGTGGTTGACCATGTAGAGCGTCGCGCCGGACTGGCCCTGGCTGGTCATCGCGAAGATGCCCATGATGATGAAGCCGAAGTGCGAGATCGACGCGTACGCCACCAGGCGCTTGATGTCGCGCTGGCCGACCGCGAGCAGCGCCCCGTAGATGATGCTGATCAGGGCGAGGACGAGGATGACCGGCGTCGCCCACTTGCTGGCCTCCGGGAAGAGCTGGAGGCAGAAGCGGAGCATCGCGAAGGTGCCCACCTTGTCGACGACCGCCGTGATCAGTACGGCGACCGGGGCGGTGGACTCCTGCATGGCGTTGGGCAGCCAGGTGTGCAGCGGCCACAGCGGCGCCTTCACCGCGAAGGCGAAGAAGAAACCGAGGAACAGCCAGCGTTCGGTGTTGGTCGCCATGTCGAGCGAGCCGTCGGCGCGGGCCTCGGCGATCTCGGTGAGCGAGAAGTTCCCGGCGACCACGTAGAGGCCGATCACCGCGGCCAGCATGATCAGACCGCCGGCCAGGTTGTAGAGGAGGAACTTCACCGCCGCGTACGAGCGTTGGGTGGCCGCCGTCTTCTCGCCGTGCTCGTGGGCCCGGTCCCCGAAGCCGCCGATGAGGAAGTACATCGGGATCAGCATGGCTTCGAAGAAGATGTAGAAGAGGAAGACGTCGGTGGCCTCGAACGAGATGATCACCATCGCCTCGACGGCCAGGATCAGGGCGAAGAAGCCCTGTGTCGGCCGCCACCGGCTGCTGCCGGTCTCCAGCGGGTCGGCGTCGTGCCACCCCGCCAGGACGATGAACGGGATGAGCAGGGCCGTCAGCGCGATCAGCGCGACCGCGATGCCGTCCACGCCCAGTTCGTAGCGGACGCCGAAGTCGGCGATCCAGGAGTGCGACTCGGTGAGCTGGTACCGGTCGCCGTCCGGGTCGAAGCGGACCAGGACGACCACCGCGAGGACGAGCGTGGCCAGCGAGAACAGCAGCGCCAGCCACTTGGCCGCGGTGCGCCGCGCGGCCGGCACGGCGGCCGTCGCGATCGCTCCGACGGCCGGGAGCACCGCGGTCGCTGTCAGCAGGGGAAAGGACATCGGTATCAGACCGCCCTCATCAGCAGGGTCGCGGCGACGAGGACCGCCGCACCGCCGAACATCGAGACCGCGTAACTGCGCACGAAGCCGTTCTGCACCTTGCGCAGCCGTCCGGACAGACCGCCGACCGAGGCCGCCGTGCCGTTGACCACCCCGTCGACCAGGGTGTGGTCGACGTAGACCAGGGAGCGGGTGAGGTGCTCGCCGCCGCGGACCAGGACCACGTGGTTGAAGTCGTCCTGGAGCAGGTCGCGGCGGGCGGCCCGGGTGAGCAGCGAGCCGCGCGGGGCGACGGCCGGAACCGGGCGGCGCCCGTACTGCGCCCAGGCGACGGCGACGCCGATGACCATCACGGCGACCGTGGAGAGGGTGACCGTCAGGGCGCCGACCGGCGGGTGGCCGTGCGCGTGGTCGGTGATCGGCTCCAGCCAGTGCAGGAACCGGTCGCCGATCGAGAAGAACGCGCCGCCGGCCACCGAGCCCACGGCCAGCACGATCATCGGGACCGTCATGACCTTCGGGGACTCGTGCGGGTGCGGCGGGGTGTACTCGCCGCGGATCTCGGCGGCGGGCTCCACGTCCGGTGCGGCCGGGGACGGCGTCGGGGCGTCGCGCCAGCGCTCCTCGCCGAAGAACGTCATCAGCATCACGCGCGTCATGTAGTACGCGGTGATGGCCGCGCCCAGCAGGGCGCAGGCGCCGAGGACCCAGCCCTCGGTGCCGCCCTTGGCGAAGGCCGCCTCGATGATCTTGTCCTTGGAGAAGAAGCCGGACAGACCCGGGAAGCCGATGATGGCGAGATAGCCGAGACCGAAGGTGACGAAGGTGACCGGCATGTACTTCCGCAGGCCGCCGTAGCGGCGCATGTCGACCTCGTCGTTCATCCCGTGCATCACGGAACCGGCGCCCAGGAAGAGACCGGCCTTGAAGAAGCCGTGCGTCACCAGGTGCATGATCGCGAAGACGTAGCCGATGGGGCCGAGGCCCGCGGCGAGCACCATGTAGCCGATCTGCGACATGGTCGACCCGGCCAGCGCCTTCTTGATGTCGTCCTTGGCGCAACCGACGATCGCACCGAACAGCAGCGTGACCGCGCCGACGACGGTGACGACCAGCTGCGCGTCCGGCGCCCCGTTGAAGATCGCGCCGGAGCGGACGATCAGGTAGACGCCCGCCGTCACCATGGTCGCGGCGTGGATCAGGGCCGAGACCGGCGTCGGGCCCTCCATGGCGTCCCCGAGCCAGGACTGCAGCGGCACCTGGGCGGACTTGCCGCACGCGGCGAGCAGCAGCATCAGGGCGATGGCGGTGAGCTTGCCCTCGCCGGCCTCCCCGGCGAGACCGGGTTCCGCCACCGTGCCGAGCACCGGTCCGAAGGCGAAGGTCCCGAACCAGAGGAACATCAGCATGATCGCGATCGACAGGCCCATGTCGCCGACGCGGTTGACCAGGAACGCCTTCTTCGCCGCGGTGGCGGCGCTGGGCTTGTGCTGCCAGAAACCGATCAGCAGGTAGGAGGCGAGGCCGACGCCCTCCCAGCCGACGTACAGGAGCAGGTAGTTGTCGGCGAGGACCAGGATCAGCATCGCCGCGAGGAACAGGTTCAGATAGCCGAAGAAGCGGCGGCGGCGCTCGTCGTGCTCCATGTACCCGACCGAGTACAGGTGGATCAGCGTGCCGACGCCGGTGATCAGCAGGACGAACGTCATCGACAGCTGGTCGAGCCGGAAGGCGATGTCGGCCTGGAAGCCCTCGACCGGGACCCAGCTGAACAGGTGCTGCGTCAGGGTGCGGTCCTCGGCGCCGCTGCCGAGCATGTCGGTGAAGAGGACGACGCCGAGCACGAAGGACACGGCGGCCAGCAGTGTGCCCAGCCAGTGGCCGACGGCGTCCAGCAGGCGTCCGCCGCACAGCAGGACCGCGGCTCCGAGCAGGGGCGCCGCCACCAGCAGCGCAATCAGATTTTCCACGATTCAGCGACCCCTCACAGCTTCATCAGGCTGGCGTCGTCGACCGAGGCCGAGTGGCGGGCACGGAACAGGGACACGATGATCGCGAGCCCGACCACGACCTCGGCGGCGGCGACGACCATCGTGAAGAAGGCGATGACCTGGCCGTCCAGATTGCCGTGCATCCGGGAGAAGGCGACGAACGCCAGGTTGCAGGCGTTGAGCATCAGCTCGACGCACATGAACACCACGATGGCGTTGCGCCGGATCAGCACCCCGGTGGCGCCGATGGTGAACAGCAGGGCCGCGAGATACAGGTAGTTGACGGGGTTCACTTCGACGCCTCCTCGGTCCGCTTGAAGGTGGCCGGCGCGGCCGGGTCACGCTCCAGGCGCTCCTCGGCCCGCCGCTCCAGGGCCTTCAGGTCGTCGAGCGCCTCCGTCGACACGTCGCGGATCTGGCCCCGCGCGCGCAGCGTCTTGTTGACGGTCAGCTCGGAGGGGGTGCCGTCGGGCAGCAGGCCCGCGATGTCCACGGCGTTGTGCCGGGCGTAGACGCCGGGGGCCGGCAGCGGCGGCAGGTGGGTGCCCTTGCGCACCCGCTCCTCGGCCAGCTCCCGCTGGGTCTTGGCCCGCTCGGTGCGCTCGCGGTGGGTGAGGACCATCGCGCCGACCGCGGCGGTGATGAGCAGGGCGCCGGTGATCTCGAAGGCGAAGACGTACTTGGTGAAGATCAGGGACGCCAGGCCCTCCACATTGCCGCCCGCGTTGGCCCCGCCGACCCCGCCGAACTCGGTCAGCGAGGCGTTGCCGATGCCCGCGAACAGCAGGATGCCGAAGCCGAGCCCGCACAGCAGGGCCAGCCAGCGCTGCCCCTTGATGGTCTCCTTCAGGGAGTCCGCCGCGGTGACGCCCACGAGCATCACCACGAACAGGAACAGCATCATGATCGCGCCGGTGTAGACGACGATCTGGACGACGCCGAGGAAGTAAGCGCCGTTGGCCAGGTAGAACACGGCCAGGATGATCATGGTCCCGGCGAGGCAGAGGGCGCTGTGCACGGCCCGCCTCATGAAGACCGTGCACAGGGCGCCGATCACCGCGATCGTGCCGAGGACCCAGAACTGGAAGGCCTCTCCGGTGGAGGTGCCGGCGGAGAGGGTCGCCGCGGCGGCGAGCTGCGCGGTCATCGGCGGATCACCTCCTCCGACGCCGGTTCGTTCTCGCCGAAGGTCGACGCGGCCTCCTGGACGCCCTCGTCCTTGGAGCGGGCGACCTGCCGCTCGGTGCCGGGCGCGGCCTCGGTGACCAGCCCCCGGTAGTAGTCCTGCTCGTCCGTGCCCGGGTACAGGGCGTGCGGGGTGTCGACCATGGTGTCGTCGAGCCCGGCGAGCAACTGCTCCTTGGTGTAGATGAGGTCGGCGCGGCTGGAGTCGGCCAGCTCGAACTCGTTGGTCATCGTCAGCGCGCGCGTGGGGCACGCCTCGATGCACAGGCCGCACAGGATGCAGCGGGCGTAGTTGATCTGGTAGACGCGGCCGTACCGCTCACCGGGCGAGTAGCGCTCCTCGTCCGTGTTGTCCGCGCCCTCGACGTAGATCGCGTCGGCGGGGCAGGCCCAGGCGCACAGCTCGCAGCCGACGCACTTCTCCAGGCCGTCCGGATGGCGGTTGAGCTGGTGCCGTCCGTGGAAGCGCGGAGCGGTGGTCTTCTGCTGCTCCGGGTACTGCTCGGTCAGCCGCTTCTTGAACATGGCCTTGAAGGTCACGCCGAAGCCGGCCACGGGGTTCTGGAAACCGGGATCGGTCCCCTTCGGTTCCTCAGCCATCGGACGCCTCCTTTCCATCCGTAGATCCGCCCAGCGGCCCGTCACTCTGAGTATCGGGGCCGCCACTGACAATCAGCTCCCGCTCCCGGCGCGGACGCCGCCGGGGCACCGGCGGCACCTCCTGTCCGGGCAGCGGCGGTACCGGGAACCCGCCGGCCATCGGGTCGAACGCGGCCGGCTCCTCGGCGGGCCGGCCGGTCCCCTCGCCCTTGTCGCGGAACAGGTCGACGACGAAGGTCAGCAGCAGGACGCCGAGGACGCCGGCGAAGACGTAGAGCGCGATGTCGGCGAAGTCGTAGTTCTCGTTGCGCAGGGCCCGGACGGTCGCGACGCACATCAGCCAGACCAGCGAGACCGGGATGAGGACCTTCCAGCCGAGCTTCATCAGCTGGTCGTAGCGGACCCGGGGCAGGGTGCCGCGCAGCCAGACGAAGACGAAGAGCAGCACCTGCACCTTGACGATGAACCAGAGGATCGGCCACCAGCCGTGGTTCGCGCCCTCCCAGAAGGTGGAGACGGGCCAGGGGGCGCGCCAGCCACCGAGGAAGAGGGTGGTGGTGACCGCCGAGACCGTCACCATGTTCACGTACTCGGCGAGCATGAACATCGCGAACTTGATCGACGAGTACTCGGTGTTGAAGCCGCCGACCAGGTCGCCCTCGGACTCCGGCATGTCGAACGGGGCGCGGTTGGTCTCGCCGACCATCGTCACGACGTAGAGCAGGAAGGAGACCGGCAGCAGCAGGATGTACCAGCGGTCGGCCTGCTGCTCGACGATCGTCGACGTCGACATGGAGCCCGAGTAGAGGAACACCGACGCGAAGGCGGCGCCCATGGCGATCTCGTAGGAGATCATCTGCGCGCAGGAGCGCAGGCCGCCCAGGAGCGGGTACGTCGAGCCGGAGGACCAGCCCGCCAGGACGATGCCGTAGATGCCGACCGAGGCGACCGCCAGGATGTACAGCATCGCGATCGGCAGATCGGTGAGCTGCATGGTGGTGCGGTGGCCGAAGATCGAGATCTCGTTGCCGGCCGGTCCGAACGGGATCACCGCGAAGGCCATGAAGGCGGGTACGGCCGCGACGACCGGGGCGAGGACGTACACCGCCTTGTCGGCGCGTTTGACGACGACGTCTTCCTTGAGCATCAGCTTCACGCCGTCGGCGAGCGACTGGAGCATGCCCCAGGGGCCGTGCCGGTTCGGGCCGACGCGCAGCTGCATCCAGGCGACGATCTTGCGTTCCATGACGATGGCGATCAGGACCGTCACCATGAGGAACGCGAAGCAGAACACCGCCTTGACGACGACCAGCCACCAGGGATCGGTGCCGAACATCGAGAGGTCTTCAGCGGCGAGGTACGCGCTCATGCCTCCACCTCCTGGGGGGCCGCGCCGGCGATGGCCGCCGGGCCGATGCGGACGAGGGAGCCGGGCAGCGCCCCGGTGTCGGAGGCGACCCCGGACCCGGTGGAGTTCAGCGGCAGCCACACCACCCGGTCGGGCATCTCGGTCACCTGGAGCGGCAGGGCGACGGCGCCCGCCGGCCCGGTCACCGCGAGGAGGTCGCCGTCCTTGACGCCGGCCTCGGCGGCGGTGGCGGCCGACACGCGCGCGCGGGCGGCGTGCCGGGTGCCGGCCAGCGCCTCGTCGCCCTGTTGCAGGACGCCCTGGTCGAGCAGGAGCCGGTGTCCGGCGAGGACCGCCTCCCCCGCGGCCGGCCGCGGCAGCGGGGCGGACCGCTCCAGGGGCTCGGTGGCCGCGGCCCCCGTCCAGGGCCCGAGCCGGTCGATCTCCGCGCGCACCGTCCGCAGGTCCGGCAGCCCCAGGTGCACGTCCATGGCGTCGGCCAGCATCTGCAGCACGCGCGCGTCGGCGGGCGCGAGGCGCCGGGTCATCTGGTCGGGCTTGAGCGCCGCCTCGAAGGAGCGGACCCGGCCCTCCCAGTTGAGGAAGGTGCCCGCCTTCTCGGCGACCGCCGCGACCGGCAGCACCACGTCGGCCAGCTCGGTGACCTCACCGGGGCGCAGCTCCAGGGAGACCACGAAGCCGGCCTCGGCCAGCGCGGCACGCGCGCGTGCCGGGTCGGGCAGGTCGGCGACCTCCACGCCCGCGACGAGCAGCGCCTGCAGCTCTCCGGCGGCGGCGGCTTCGACGATGGCGCCGGTGTCCCGGCCGAAGCGGTGCGGCAGCGCGGCCACCCCCCAGACGGCGGCGACCTCCTGCCGCGCGCGCGGGTCGGTCGCCGGACGCCCGCCGGGCAGCAGCGTCGGCAGCGCGCCCGCCTCGATCGCGGCCCGCTCCCCGGCCCGGCGCGGAATCCACGCCAGCCGGGCGCCGGTCGCCCGCGCGGTCCGTACGGCGGCGGTCAGGCCACCGGCGACGGCCGCGAGCCGCTCGCCGACGACGATGAGCGCGCCCTCGGTCCGCAGCGCCTCGGCGGCCCGGGTGCCGTCGTCCTCCAGGCCGACGCCGCCCGCGAGCGCGTCCAGCCACTCCGTCTCGGTGCCGGGCGCGGCCGGCAGCAGCGTGCCGCCGGCCTTGTCCAGGCCGCGGGTGGCGTGCGTCGCCAGGGCGAACACCCGCTGCCCGTGCCGGCGCCACGCCTTGCGCAGCCGCAGGAAGACGCCGGGCGCCTCCTCCTCCGCCTCGAACCCGACGAGCAGCACCGCGGGCGCTTTCTCCAGCGCCGCGTACGTCACGCCCGTGCCGTCGAGATCACGGCCCCGGCCGGCCACCTCGGCCGCCAGGAAGTCGGCCTCCTCGGCGCTGTGCACGCGCGCGCGGAAGTCGATGTCGTTGGTGTCGAGCGCCACCCGCGCGAACTTGCTGTACGCGTAGGCGTCCTCCACGGTGAGCCGCCCGCCGGTCAGCACTCCGGTGCGGCCCCGCGAGGCCAGCAGCCCCTGGGCGGCGATCTGGAGCGCCTCCGGCCAGGAGGCGGGCTCCAGCTCGCCCTCGGCGTTGCGCACCAGGGGCGTGGCCAGCCGGTCCCGCTGCTGCGCGTACCGGAACGCGAAGCGCCCCTTGTCGCAGATCCACTCCTCGTTGACCTCGGGGTCGTTCGCCGCCAGGCGGCGCATGACCTTGCCGCGCCGGTGGTCGGTGCGGGTCGCGCAGCCGCCGGAGCAGTGCTCGCACACCGACGGCGAGGAGACCAGGTCGAAGGGGCGGGAGCGGAACCGGTACGCCGCCGAGGTCAGCGCGCCGACCGGGCAGATCTGGATGGTGTTCCCGGAGAAGTACGACTCGAAGGGGTCGCCCTCGCCGGTGCCGACCTGCTGGAGCGCGCCCCGCTCGATCAGCTCGATCATCGGGTCGCCGGCGACCTGGTTGGAGAACCGGGTGCAGCGGGCGCAGAGCACGCACCGCTCCCGGTCGAGCAGCACCTGGGTGGAGATCGGCACGGGCTTCTCGTAGGTGCGCTTCCTGCCCTCGAAGCGGGAGTCGGCGCCGCCGTGCGACATCGCCTGGTTCTGGAGCGGGCACTCACCGCCCTTGTCGCAGACCGGGCAGTCCAGCGGGTGGTTGATGAGCAGCAGCTCCATCACCCCCTTCTGCGCCTTCTCCGCGACCGGCGAGGTGAGGTGGGTCCTGACCACCATCCCGTCGGTGCAGGTGATGGTGCAGGACGCCATGGGCTTGCGCTGGCCCTCGACCTCGACGATGCACTGCCGGCAGGCGCCGGCCGGGTCGAGGAGCGGGTGGTCGCAGAACCGGGGGATCTCGATGCCGAGCTGCTCGGCGGCCCGGATGACCAGGGTGCCCTTGGGCACGCTGATCTCCACGCCGTCGATGGTCAGCGACACGAGGTCCTCCGGCGGCACCGCCGCCTCGCCCCCGCCGGAGGGAGCGCTGGTGGTCACAGTCATGCGTTCACCTCCGTACGGTGATCGGCCCAGGCCGTCGACTTCGCGGGGTCGAAGGGGCAGCCGCGGCCCGTGATGTGCTGCTCGTACTCCTCGCGGAAGTACTTCAGCGAGGAGAAGATCGGCGAGGCGGCGCCGTCGCCGAGGGCGCAGAAGGACTTGCCGTTGATGTTGTCGGCGATGTCGTTCAGCTTGTCGAGGTCTTCCATCCGGCCCTTGCCGGCCTCGATGTCGCGCAGCAACTGCACCAGCCAGTACGTCCCCTCGCGGCAGGGCGTGCACTTGCCGCAGGACTCGTGGGCGTAGAACTCGGTCCAGCGGGTGACGGCGCGGACCACGCAGGTCGTCTCGTCGAAGCACTGGAGGGCCTTCGTGCCGAGCATGGAACCCGCGGCGCCCACTCCTTCGTAGTCGAGGGGGACGTCGAGGTGCTCCTCGGTGAACATCGGCGTGGAGGAGCCGCCCGGTGTCCAGAACTTCAGCCGGTGCCCGGGGCGCATGCCGCCGCTCATGTCGAGGAGCTGGCGGAGCGTGATGCCGAGCGGCGCCTCGTACTGGCCGGGACTGGCGACGTGACCGGAGAGGGAGTACAGCGTGAAGCCCGGGGACTTCTCGCTGCCCATCGACCGGAACCAGTCCTTGCCCTTGTGCAGGATGGCGGGAACCGAGGCGATCGACTCGACGTTGTTCACCACGGTGGGGCAGGCGTAGAGGCCGGCCACGGCGGGGAAGGGGGGACGGAGCCGCGGTTGCCCGCGGCGGCCTTCGAGCGAGTCGAGCAGGGCGGTCTCCTCACCGCAGATGTACGCGCCCGCGCCCGCGTGCACGGTGAGGTCCAGGTCGAGTCCGCTGCCCAGGATGTCCTCGCCGAGGAAGCCCGCCGCGTACGCCTCGGCGACGGCCGCGTGCAAGCGCCGCAGTACGGGGACGACTTCTCCCCGCAGATAGACGAAGGCGTGCGACGACCTGATGGCGTAGCACGCGATGACGATGCCCTCGATGAGGCTGTGCGGGTTCGCGAAGAGGAGCGGGATGTCCTTGCAGGTCCCCGGCTCCGACTCGTCGGCGTTGACCACGAGGTAGTGCGGCTTGCCGTCGCCCTGGGGGATGAACTGCCACTTCATCCCGGTGGGGAAGCCGGCGCCGCCGCGACCGCGCAGTCCGGCCTCCTTGACGTACGCGATCAGGTCGTCCGGGGTCATGGCCAGCGCCTTGCGGAGTCCCTCGTACCCGTCGTGCCGGCGGTACACGTCCAGCGTCCAGGACCGGTCCTCGTCCCAGAAGGCCGACAGCACGGGTGCCAGCAGCTTCTCCGGGCTGTGGTCCTTGATCTCGGCTGCCAAGGTCATCACTCCCCCTCCTCGGCGGTGGGCCCGGCCGGGTTCGCCGGGTCGCTGGCCGATGTGTCCTGCGGCGCGTCGTGCGAACTGAGGTGTTCGGTCGGGGACGGCTCGTGCGGCGGTTCGCCGTGGGGCGCCGCCGCGCCGCGCGGGTGCACCACGCGCGCGGCGGGGTGCTCGCCCTTCGCCAGCTTCAGGCCGACCAGGGAGGCGGGTCCCGCGCTCCCGCCGGCCTCGACGGCGCCCTCCCGCTCGTCGGGGAAGCCCGCCAGGATGCGGGCGGTCTCCTTGAAGGTGCACAGGGGCGCCCCGCGCGTGGGCGTCACCGGCCGGCCGGCCCGCAGGTCGTCGACCATGCGGCGGGCGCTCGCGGGCGTCTGGTTGTCGAAGAACTCCCAGTTGACCATCACGACCGGGGCGTAGTCGCAGGCCGCGTTGCACTCGATGTGCTCCAGGGTGATCCTGCCGTCGTCGGTGGTCTCGCCGTTGCCGACGCCCAGGTGCTCCTGGAGCTCTTCGAAGATGGCGTCGCCGCCCATGACCGCGCACAGGGTGTTGGTGCAGACGCCCACCTGGTAGTCGCCGCTCGGCCGGCGCCGGTACATGGTGTAGAAGGTCGCCACGGCGGTGACCTCGGCGGTGGTCAGGCCGAGCACCTCCGCGCAGAACCGCATGCCGGTGCGCGTGACGTGGCCCTCCTCCGACTGCACGAGGTGCAGCAGCGGCAGCAGGGCGGAGCGGGAGTCCGGGTAGCGGGCGACGACCTCGCGCGCGTCGGCCTCCAGACGGGCCCGTACGTCGTCCGGGTAGTCGGGCGCGGGCAGCTCGGGCATGCCGAGTCCGACGCCCCGCTGAGAGGAACTGGTGGTCACCGGTCGACGCCTCCCATCACGGGGTCGATGGACGCCACCGCGACGATGACGTCGGCGACCTGGCCGCCCTCGCACATCGCCGCCATGGCCTGCAGGTTGGTGAAGGACGGGTCGCGGAAGTGGACCCGGAAGGGGCGGGTGCCGCCGTCGGAGACGACGTGCGCCCCGAGTTCGCCCTTGGGCGACTCGACCGCCGTGTACGCCTGTCCGGGCGGTACCCGGAAGCCCTCGGTGACCAGCTTGAAGTGGTGGATCAGGGCCTCCATGGAGGTGCCCATGATCTTCTTGATGTGGTCGAGGGAGTTGCCCAGTCCGTCCGGTCCCAGGGCGAGCTGGGCGGGCCAGGCGATCTTCTTGTCCGGGACCATGACCGGGCCGGGCTTCAGCCGGTCCAGGCACTGCTCGACGATCCGGAGCGACTGCCGCATCTCCTCCAGGCGGATCAGGAAGCGGCCGTAGGCGTCACAGGTGTCGGCGGTCGGGATGTCGAAGTCGTACGTCTCGTAACCGCAGTACGGCTGGGATTTGCGCAGGTCGTGCGGCAGGCCGGTGGAGCGCAGGATCGGGCCGGTGGCGCCGAGGGCCATGCAGCCGGCCAGGTCGAGGTAGCCGACGTCCTGCATGCGGGCCTTGAAGATGGGATTGCCGGTGGCGAGCTTGTCGTACTCCGGGAGGTTCTTCCGCATCTTCTTCACGAACTCGCGGAGCTGGTCGACCGCGCCGGGCGGCAGGTCCTGGGCGAGTCCGCCGGGCCGGATGTACGCGTGGTTCATCCGCAGGCCGGTGATCAGCTCGTAGAGGTCGAGAATCAGTTCACGATCACGGAAGCCGTAGATCATGATCGTGGTGGCGCCGAGTTCCATGCCGCCGGTGGCGATGGCCACCAGGTGGGACGACATCCGGTTCAGCTCCATGAGGAGGACGCGGATGACCGAGGCGCGGTCGGGTACCTGGTCCTCGATGCCGAGGAGCTTCTCGACGGCGAGGCAGTACGCCGCCTCGTTGAAGAACGGCGTCAGGTAGTCCATGCGCGTCACGAAGGTGGTGCCCTGGGTCCACGTCCGGTACTCGAGGTTCTTCTCGATGCCGGTGTGCAGGTAGCCGATGCCGCAGCGGGCCTCGGTGACGGTCTCGCCCTCGATCTCCAGGATCAGGCGGAGCACGCCGTGCGTGGAGGGGTGCTGCGGTCCCATGTTGACGACGATGCGCTCGTCGTCGGCGCGGGCCGCGGACTGGACGACCTCGTCCCAGTCACCGCCGGTGACCGTGTACACGGTGCCCTCGGTGGTCTCCCTGGGGGGAGCGGTCGTGGAGGTGGCCCCGAAGGGGTCCGACGAGGAGTGCCGGCCGGGCGACGGGTGGGGAGTGCTCATGAGTACGACCTCCGCTGGTCCGGAGCCGGGATCTGGGCGCCCTTGTACTCGACGGGGATGCCGCCGAGGGGGTAGTCCTTGCGCTGCGGGAAGCCCTGCCAGTCGTCCGGCATCATGATCCGGGTCAGCGCGGGGTGGCCGTCGAAGACGATGCCGAAGAAGTCGTACGTCTCGCGCTCGTGCCAGTCGTTGGTCGGGTAGACCTCGACCAGCGACGGGATGTGCGGGTCGCCGTCGGGGGCGCTGACCTCCAGGCGGATCAGCCGGTTGTGGGTGATCGAGCGCAGGTGGTAGACGGCGTGCAGCTCGCGGCCCTTGTCGTGCGGGTAGTGGACGCCGCTGACGCCGGTGCACAGCTCGAAGCGGAGCGCCGGGTCGTCGCGCAGGGTGCGGGCGACGCGGACCAGGTGCTCGCGCTCGATGTGGAAGGTCAGCTCGCCGCGGTCGACGACCGTCTTCCCGATGGCGTTCTCCGGGAGCAGGCCCTGTTCCTCCAGCGCGCCCTCCAGTTCGTCGGCGACCTCGTCGAACCACCCCCCGTACGGCCTGCTCGCCGGTCCCGGGAGTCGGACCGAGCGGACCAGCCCGCCGTAGCCGGAGGTGTCGCCGCCGTTGTTCGCGCCGAACATGCCGCGCTGGACGCGGATCTCCTCGCCGCCCTGGCCGCGCTGGCCGGGGAGGTTCTCCGCGGAGAGGTCCCGTTCGGGGTTGGTGCCGCCTGCGTCGCTCATCGCAGCAGCCCCTTCATCTCGATGGTGGGCAGGGCCTTGAGCGCCGCCTCCTCCGCCTCGCGGGCCGCTTCCTCGGCGTTGACGCCGAGCTTGGTGTTCTGGATCTTCTGGTGGAGCTTGAGGATGGCGTCGATCAGCATCTCGGGCCGTGGCGGGCAGCCGGGCAGGTAGATGTCGACCGGCACGATGTGGTCGACGCCCTGGACGATCGCGTAGTTGTTGAACATGCCGCCCGAGGAGGCGCAGACCCCCATGGAGATCACCCACTTGGGGTTCGGCATCTGGTCGTAGACCTGCCGCAGCACCGGCGCCATCTTCTGGCTGACCCGGCCGGCGACGATCATCAGGTCCGCCTGGCGCGGCGAGCCGCGGAAGACCTCCATGCCGAAGCGCGCCAGGTCGTAGCGGCCGGCGCCGGTGGTCATCATCTCGATGGCGCAGCAGGCGAGGCCGAAGGTGGCCGGGAAGACCGACGACTTCCGTACCCAGCCCGCGGCCTGCTCGACGGTGGTCAGCAGGAAGCCGCTCGGCAGCTTTTCTTCGAGTCCCATGACTAAAGGCCCCTCAGTCCCATTCCAGGCCGCCGCGCCGCCATACGTACGCGTACGCGACGAAGACGGTGAGCACGAAGAGCAGCATCTCCACGAGCCCGAAGATCCCCAGGGCGTCGAAGGTGACGGCCCAGGGGTAGAGGAAGACGATCTCGATGTCGAAGACGATGAAGAGCATCGCCGTCAGGTAGTACTTGATGGGGAAGCGCCCGCCGCCGGCCGGCGTGGGGGTCGGCTCGATCCCGCACTCGTAGGCCTCGAGCTTGGCCCGGTTGTACCGCTTCGGACCGATCAGCGTGGCCATGACCACGGAGAAGATCGCAAAGCCTGCCCCGAGGGCTCCCAGTACGAGGATGGGCGCATACGCGTTCACCGCTCCTCGCTCCTCTCAGTCGGCGCTGACTGCTGGCGGTTTGCTTGGGTCACGACCGCCCCAGGAGTCCCACGAGCCCCGCTTGTCCCGGCGAAGATCGAGAACATGTGAAGCAGGTCACAAGCCCAACTGCTCCGCATCTTATGCCCGCCGCTCTGTGATCTGCGACACGGGGTATTGCACAAGCTTTGTGATCTCCACCACCTGACGAAGGATCATGAAGTCGGATGAGCGGTGATCTTCACACAGGAAGCTTCCGACTGATCACGAGAGGTGACATTTTCCCTCGTCGCCGCTACTCAGCGGCGTCGTCTCAGTATCAAGAAGGTGCGCTTGCATGCAAATTGGCGCTGGACATGATCTCTTGATAGTGCGATCCGTTCACACCTGGCGGGCCGGCGGGAGGGGCGATGTGAACGCGTGAGCGCGTTCACGAGCGGACGCCGTCGCCCGGGTAACCGTTCCGTGACCTCTGCCACATCCATGAGAGCCGTCTGAGAAGCGGGCTTGGCCAACTGCCTCAACCGGTGGTAAGCGGGGAGCAATTCGGGCGTAACGATCAAAGCGCGTGATCACAGGCTTGTTACAGCCGTCCGCAATGTCCGTTAAGACGTCAAGGAACGGCGACGCGCCCGGGATTCACGACACCGATCGAACAACTGTGGCGCAGGACACGTTTCTTGAAGGTGTGGAGGAGCTCCTGATACCGGTTGTACTCATGTCCCACACCGCTCACATACGCAGCCACCGGAAGCCCCGCCGCAGCGCGTCGACCGTCGCGATGCGGGCCGGAGTTGCCGGAGGTGTGCTCAGCACCCTGGCAGTGGCCGGAGCGTCGGGCTCGGCGAACGCGGCCGAGCCGGTGACGCAGACCCTGGAGCTGCCCACCCTGACGGCCGACCTGGCCGCTCAGGTCGCGCAGTCCGCGGACGCCACGCAGCAGGCCGCCGCGAACTACGAGCTGCAGGCCGAGCGTGACGCTGCCGCCGCCAAGGCCGCCAAGGAAGCCAAGGCGGACCTGAAGGAAGCCAAGAAGAAGGCCGCCGAGGCCAAGAAGAAGGCCGAGGAGGAGGCCCGCAAGGCCGCCGCGGAGCGCGCCTCGCGCGACGCCGAGCGCGCCACCCTGACCGCGTCCACGGACTCGGGCTCCGGCTCGGGCTCCACCGGCGCCTCCACGTCCACGGGCGCCAGCACCAGCACCAGCACCAGCGCGTCCACGGCGACCGGTTCCGCCGCCGCGGTCGTCTCCTTCGTCCAGGCCCAGGTCGGCAAGGCGTACGTCTCCGGCGCCACCGGTCCGTCCGCCTACGACTGCTCCGGTCTCGTCCAGGCCGCGTTCAAGCAGGTCGGCGTGAGCCTGCCGCGCGTCTCCCAGGACCAGTCCGTGGCCGGCACCCAGGTCTCGCTGGACAGCCTCCAGCCGGGCGACATCCTGTACTGGGGCGGCGCGGGCAGCGCCTACCACGTGGGCGTCTACGTCGGCGGCGGCATGTTCGTCGGCGCGCAGAACTCCTCCACCGGCGTCGTCGAGAAGCCGCTCTCCTACGACCCGCCGAGCGGCGCCGTCCGCGTGCTGTAGTCCCGGGCGTTCGCGCCACCCACCCCGAACCCCCGCGCAGAGGGCCGTTGTCCACAGGGACAGCGGCCCTCTGCCGACGGGTGACGAGTTGTCCACAGGGCCGAGCGGTCCTGCGGGCTCCCCTGCCATGCTCGTCGACGAGCCGGCCCCTCACCGGACCGGCCGGCCGTGCTCATGGACCGAAGGGGAGACCAGCATGCCGAGCGTCCTCGTACCGGGGCGGCCCGTCGCCGCCTGCCCGCCGTTCGCGCCCGAGGCCCGGCGCGGCTCCGTGCGGCGGGTGACCGAGGCGGGCGAAGAGGTGCTGCGCAAGCCGTGCCGGGACGTCACCGGGTTCGGACCCGACCTCGCCGCGCTCATCGACGGCATGGTCCGCACCATGTACGTCACCGAGGGCGCCGGACCGGCGGCGCATCAGGTCGGCGTCGGCCCGCGCCTGTTCGTCATGACTGCCCGGACGACGACGGAGGCCGACATGTCAGGCATATCGTCAATCCGGTGCTGGAGCCGCTCGGTCCGGGCGAGCGGCGGCTGCCGGAGGGCAGCGAGGGATGCCTGTCGGTGCCGGGTGCCGTGAGGGAGGTGCCGCGGCCGGACCGGGCGGTGGTGCGGGGGTTCGACCGGGACGGCGTCCCGCTGCGCGTCGAGGGCACGGGGCACTTCGCCCGGTGCCTCGCCCACGAGAGCGACCACCTCGGCGGGCGGGTGTACCCGGACCGGCTCCGCGCGCGGGAGCGGAAGGCGGCGCTGCGGCAGTCGGCGGACCGGCGTGCGGAGGTGTGCGCGCGCCGGTCCGCCAGAGCCACCGGGTTCGACGCCTGGGCGCCCGCCCGGTCACGCCTTGGGCGCCACCTTGGTGAGGCCGTTGATGATGCGGTCCATCGCGTCTCCGCCGGTCGGGTCCGTCAGGTTGGCGAGCATCTTCAGCGTGAACCTCATCAGCACGGGGTGGGTCAGGCCGCGCTGTGCCGCGATCTGCATGACCTTCGGGTTGCCGATGAGCTTCACGAAGGCGCGGCCGAGGTTGTAGTAGCCGCCGTAGGTGTCCTTCAGGACGCGCGGGTAGCGCTGGAGCGCGATCTCGCGCTGGGCCGGCGTCGCCCGCGCGTGGGCCTGGACGATGACGTCGGCGGCGATCTGGCCGGACTCCATGGCGTAGGCGATGCCTTCGCCGTTGAAGGGGTTCACCAGGCCGCCGGCGTCGCCGACCAGGAGCAGGCCGCGCGTGTAGTGGGGCTGGCGGTTGAAGGCCATCGGGAGGGCGGCGCCGCGGATGGGGCCGGTCATGTTGTCCGGGGTGTAGCCCCAGTCCTCGGGCATGGAGGCGCACCAGGCCTTGAGGACCTCGCGCCAGTCCAGGTCCTTGAAGGAGGAGGAGGTGTTGAGGACGCCGAGACCGACGTTGGAGGTGCCGTCGCCCATGCCGAAGATCCAGCCGTAGCCGGGAAGGAGGCGGTCCTGGGGGCCGCGGCGGTCCCACAGTTCCAGCCAGGACTCCAGATAGTCGTCGTCGTGCCGGGGGGAGGTGAAGTAGGTGCGGACCGCGACGCCCATCGGGCGGTCCTCGCGGCGGTGCAGACCCATGGCCAGGGAGAGCCGGGTGGAGTTGCCGTCGGCGGCGACGACCAGCGGGGCGTGGAAGGTGACGTCCCGCTTCTCCTCGCCGAGCTTGGCGTGGACGCCGGTGATGCGGCCGGTGCGGTCGTCGACGACGGGGGCGCCGACGTTGCAGCGCTCGTAGAGGCGGGCGCCGGCCTTCTGCGCCTGCCGGGCGAGCTGCTCGTCGAAGTCGTCGCGCTTGCGGACCAGGCCGTAGTCGGGGAAGGAGGCGAGGTCCGGCCAGTCGAGCTGGAGGCGGGTGCCGCCGGCGATGATGCGCAGCCCCTTGTTGCGCAGCCAGCCGGCCTCCTCGGAGATGTCGATGCCCATCGCCACGAGCTGCTTGGTCGCGCGGGGGGTGAGTCCGTCGCCGCAGACCTTCTCACGGGGGAACGCGGTCTTCTCCAGCAGGAGGACGTCGAGTCCGGCCTTGGCCAGGTAGTACGCGGTGGTGGAGCCGGCTGGCCCCGCGCCCACGACGATCACATCGGCGGTGTTGTCGGAGAGGGGCTCGGTCACGGCGGGATCTCCCACGGGTTCGGAATTCTGCGTGCCGACGGGCACCGGACATGGGCAGTCTATTCAGCGTCACCGATCACCCGGCTGAAGGGCTGCCCCGTGAAACGAGCTCTCCCCGCTGTACGGTTGCGCGTTCCCACCGACGAGGACGCCGTCGCCTGGCACCGGGTCTTCGCCGACCCCGACGTCATGGAGTTCCACGGCGGGCGGGCCGCGGAGCTGTCCGTCTACGAGGAGCTGACCGCCCGCCAGCGGCGGCACGACGCCGAGCGCGGTTTCTGCCTGTGGACCATGCTGGACGAGGCCGGCGAGGTGATCGGGTTCACCGGTGCCCAGCCCTGGCCGCGTGACTGGGGGCCCGCGGGGGAGATCGAGGTGGGCTGGCGGCTCGCCCGGCCCTACTGGGGCAAGGGGTACGTCACGGCGGCGGCCCGGGAGACGGTGCGGCGGGTGCGGGCGGCGGGCGTGCCGGGCGTGGTCGCGATGGTCGACGCTGGGAACGAACGGTCCATCGCGGTGACGCGGCGGCTGGGGATGCGGCTGGCGGAGGTGTTCACGACGCCCCGTTCGGAGCGGCAGGGGCACTGCTACCGACTCGACTGGTGACACACGGTAGCCAAAAGGGGGTCGTCGGCTGCTTTTCGCTACGGAACGCTTCCGGCGGGCGGGCGGCGGAGGTTACGCTGCCCGTACCGCTGGGGGTGAGGTTCCGTGCGTGACACACCGGAGACACCCGAGGTGCGCGTGCCGCGCCTGGTCGGCCTGATGGCCGTCGACGCGCGCCGCGCCGCCGAGACGCACGGCGTGCTGCTGGCCGCCCCCGACCGTCCCGACCTGCGCCGCGTGGTCGTGGAGTACGTCGTACGGCAGTTTCCGCCGCCCGGTGCCGAGGTGCCGCGCGGGGCGGCGGTCACCGTGTGGTTCGACTTCGCGGACGGGGAGGGGGGCGGGGGCACCGGAGTGCGGGAACCCCGCGGACCGGTCCCGCCGGGCGGCGGCCGGCGCCGGGAGCTGGACGAGCCGGGCGTCCCGTACGCCCCGCTCCTCGGCACGCGCTGAGCAGCGGGACGTGGCGGGGCCCCGGTCCGGGGGGCCTCAGCTGTCCTTGAAGCCGCGGTGGAGGGCGACGATGCCGCCGGTCAGGTTGCGCCAGGCCACCTTCGACCAGCCGGCCTCGCGCAGGCGCCCGGCGAGGGCGGGCTGGTCGGGCCAGTCGCGGATGGACTCGGCGAGGTAGACGTACGCGTCGGGGTTGGAGGAGACCGCGCGGGCGACCGGCGGCAGGGCGCGCATCAGGTACTCGGTGTAGACGGTCCGGAACGGCGCCCAGGTCGGGTGCGAGAACTCGCAGATGACGACCCGGCCGCCGGGCTTCGTCACCCGGTACAGCTCGCGCAGCGCCGCGTCCGTGTCCTGGACGTTGCGCAGCCCGAAGGAGATGGTGACCGCGTCGAAGACGTCGTCGGCGAAGGGCAGCCGGGTCGCGTCGCCCGCGGTGAACGGCAGCCAGGAGTGCCGTGCCTTGCCGACCTGGAGCATGCCGAGCGAGAAGTCGCAGGGGACGACGTAGGCGCCGGTGCGGGCGAAGGGCAGCGAGGAGGTGGCCGTCCCCGCGGCGAGGTCGAGGACCTTCTGCGCGGGGCGGGCGTCGACGGCGCGGGCGACCTCCTTGCGCCACACCCGGTCCTGGCCGAGCGAGAGCACGTCGTTGGTGAGGTCGTACCGGGCCGCCACGTGGTCGAACATCGAGGCGACTTCGTGCGGCTGCTTGTTCAGGGAGGCGCGGGTCACGGGCTCATTCTTGCAGGGCGGCCTCAGGGCAGGAGCCTCGGCCTCTTGCGCGCCGCGACGTCTTCGACCCAGCCGCACAGCAGCACGAACACCGCGATCAGCACCCATCCCACGCCGAACATGAACCACTGGCTGTTCAGCGGCAGGTACGTCTCGAACGCGGGCACGTTCCAGAACTGGTCGATCAGCGGCACGGCCAGGATCAGCGCCAGTTCGTGCCAGAGGTAGAGGGTGACGGCGCGCGCGTTGAAGACGGTGACCAGCCGGTCCAGCCTCGGGAAGCGGGCCAGCCCGGCGAAGTCCACGCCCAGCCGGGCCTTGGAGTACATCAGCAGCGTCACGAACCCGGCCGACCAGAACGCCTGGGCGAGCGGGATGTCGTCCAGGTCGTAGGTGCCGTACTCGGCCTGGTGGGCGAGGGCGTACCAGCCGCCGTAGGCGAGCGCGGCGAGGGACAGGAGCACGACCGCGGCCGGTTTCAGCCGGGCCAGTACCCCGTCGCGGTGCGCGAAGCCGAGGACCCAGCAGAAGAGGTAGGTCGCGAGGTCAAGCAGGCCGGTGCCGAAGCGGTCGTCGGGCGGCTGCCAGGCGAACTGGAACACCACGATCGGGATGAGGGACGCCAGCAGCACGGGGACCGGCGCCAGCCGGAAGACACGCAGCAGGAGCGGGGAGACGAGGACGAACCACAGATAGGTGCGCAGGTACCAGAGGATCTCCCAGGCCTGTTCGCCCCAGGCGTTGCCCGGCGGGTCGCCGAGCGGCACGATCCAGTAGACGATCTGCCAGCCCGGCATCCAGCCGTGGACCAGCATCGCGACGACGACGAAGACGCCCCAGAACCAGAACGGCGGCAGGAGCCGGCGCACGCGGCTCCTGACCACCTTGGGCGCGGGGCGTTCCAGGGACTTGGCCATCAGGGTGCCGGCCAGGCCGAACATGATCCCCATGGAGGGGAGGACCAGGCCGGCCCAGGCCCAGCCGAAGGTGTGGTACGTCACGACGCGGACGAGGGCGACCGCGCGCAGGGTGTCGAAGTAGCGGTCCCGGCCACCGGGCCGGCCCGCCGGCGACGGCTCCGGCGGCGAGCCCGGTTCCGCCGCGCCCGGTCCCGTCCCCCTGTCCGGTTCCGGCCGCACCGGCGGCAGCGGTGCCGTCGACTCGGCCGGCGGCTCCACCTGCCCGTGGTCGCGGTGGCCGCCGTACTCCCCGTGCTGCCCGTACTCCCCGTACTGCCCGTACTGCCCGTACTCCCCGTGCTGCCCGTACTCCCCGTGCTGCCGCGGGTACGGCTGCGGCTGGACGTAGGGCTGGACAGGCCCGTACCGCTGGGGCGGCGCATACGGCTGCCCCTGCTCGCCGTACCCGTACCCGTACCCGTGCCCGCCGTACCCGTACCCGCCCTGCCCCTGCCCCTGCCCCTGCCCCTGCCCCTGCCCCTGCCCAGGGGACCCGTACTGCTCCCAGCTCATCCGCCCGCTCCCGCCGGGGTGCCGACCTCGCCCGTGCGCTTGAGCTTCTGCCAGCGCAGGCGGCCGCCGGTGAGGGCGGTGATGCAGGAGTGGATCAGGACCAGGTACATCATCTGCCGGTAGGCGAGCTGCTGGAGCGGCATCATCAGCAGGTACCGGTACTTCTCCCGGTCCAGCCGGAAGGCGTACGCGGCGCAGAACAGCTGGACGCCGAGGACCGCCAGCCACGCCAGCAGCGCGGCCTCGAAGTCGACGAAGATCATCGAGTAGGCGGTGAACACGTCGATGAGCGGCGCGAAGACCGGCGTGACGATCTGGAAGATCACCACCAGCGGCATCCCGACCCGGCCGAAGCGGCCCGAGGGACCCCTGTCGGTGAGGGACTTGCGGTGCTTCCAGAGGGCCTGCATCGTGCCGTAGGACCAGCGGTAGCGCTGCGACCAGAGCTGCTTGAGGGAGCCGGGCGCCTCGGTCCAGGCACGGGCGTGCTCCTGGTAGACGACCCGCCAGCCCGCGCGGTGCATGGCGATGGTGATGTCGGTGTCCTCGGCGAGGGTGTCCTCGCTCATGCCGCCGACCTCCAGGACCGCCTCGCGGCGGAACGCGCCGATCGCGCCGGGGATGGTCGGCATGCAGCGCAGCAGGTCGTACATGCGCCGGTCGAGGTTGAAGCCCATCACGTACTCGATGTGCTGCCAGGCGCCGATGACGGTGTCGCGGTTGCCGACCTTGGCGTTGCCCGCGACCGCGCCGACCTTCGGGTCGGCGAACGGCTGGACGAGCTGCCGCACGGTGTCCGCCTCGAAGACGGTGTCGCCGTCCATCATCACGACGATGTCGTGACTGGCGCTGCGCACGCCGTTGTTGAGGGCGGCGGGTTTGCCCGCGTTCTCCTGGCGGATGACGCGGACGTTGGTCATGCCGAGGGAGCGGGCCGCCTCGCGGGCGATCTCCGAGGTGCCGTCGGTCGAACCGTCGTCGACGACGACGACCTCGATGGGATGGGTGCTCCGCGCCAGCGACGCGAGGGTGTTGGCGATGCACTCCTTCTCGTTGTACGCGGGGACGATCACGGTCACCGGGCGGGTGACGGCCGGTCCCCAGCCGAACCGGCGCCGGTTGCGCTGCCGGTAGTGCCGGCGGGCGAGGAGCAGCATCATCCCGAACCGGCCCAGGACGGCGACGCCGACCACCATCAGCCCGGCCGAGAGGGCGGGGACGGTCCACTCGGCGACGCGGACGGCCGCGATGAGGGCCTTGCCCTCGTAGAGGGTCGTGCCGGTGGCCTGGTGGTGGGCGGCCTGGAGCCGGTCCCCCTCGTCGGCGGTGGCACCCTGCCCGGCCCCGCCCCTGGGCGCCGCGGCCGGGGCGGTGGCGCCCTGCTCCGCCATGACGCCGCTGATGGTGGTGAAGGTGTAGCCCTTCGCCTTCATCTTCTCGATGTACTGCGGCAGCGCCTTGATCGTCTGGGAGCGCTCGCCGCCGGCGTCGTGGAAGAGGACGGAGGCGCCCTCGCCGTCCTCCGGCGTGGCCCACTTGATGATCTTCGAGACGCCCGGCTTCTTCCAGTCGTCGCTGTCGGTGTCGATGAAGACGCTGGTGTAGCCGTCCTCGCCGAGCTTCTCGTAGACCGGCCAGCTGTAGTTGTCGATGGCGTCCGTCTCGGAGGAGTACGGCGCGCGGAACAGCGTCGTCGTGATCCCGGCCGCGCCCGCCAGCGCGAGCTGCGTCTGCTCGATCTCGCGGGTGACCCGGGCGTCGCTCTGGTAGGACAGGTCGACGTGCGTGAAGGTGTGGATGCCCACCTCGTTGCCCTGGTCGACCAGGTCGTCGACGATGCCCGGGTAGCGCGAGACCATCGACCCGACCAGGAAGAACGTGCCCGGTACGTCGTACTTCTGAAGGATCTTCAGGACCTGCGGCGTCCACGTGGGGTTCGGTCCGTCGTCGAAGGTCAGCGCGATCGTCTTGTCCGGCACGGAGACCGTGGTGGCCTGGCCGCCGCGGAAGGACAGGATCGGGCCACCGTTCAGGACGTCGTCCGGTACGTCGCTGGAGCTGGCGCCGGTGCGTACGCGCTGGTCGCCGCCGACCTCGGCGCGCAGATAGCCGTCCAGCAGCATCACGCAGGTCAGCGCCAGCAGGAGCAGCAGCGCGAGGATGACCCGCGGCTTCTGCAGCGCGGCGGCCCGGCCGGCGGCGCGTTCCATCCGGCCGGGGGCGCGGCGGCGGCCGCGGGAGGGAGGTGTGGTGGTCATGGCGGTGGCTGCGCTTCCGGTCAGTCGGCGGTCGCGGAAGCGGCCGGAGCGGAGGCGGAGCCGGTAGCGGCTCCGGTGGGCGGAACGCCGGCGGGGGCGCCGGAGGGCGCACCACTCGGGACGCCGCTCGGGACGCCGCTCGGGACGGTGCCGCCCTGCGGCCGCATGCCCCCGGCCGGGGCGGCACCGCCTCCGCCACCGCCGAAGGGCAGCAGCGAGGCCGGGTTGATCGAGGTGCCGATGCCCATGAAGGCGAGGCCCAGCACGATCGCGTACCCGGAACAGACGACCCCCACGAGAAGGCCGAGCCGGCGCAGCAGCTTGGCCCGGCGTCCGGAGTTGTCAACGAACACGGGGCCGTCCGTCGCTGCGGCGGACCCGTTACCGCGTTTGCGGCGGCGACCGCGCACGGCGGCGCGGCTTTCGATGGCAGGCTCGGAATGCATTCCTCGGATGTTAGGAGCACTTCATGTGACCGAAACTCTGCCTTTCTTGTGAGCGACCCATGAGAAACTGGCGAAGCTGTCATTCTGCTGAGAATGCGCAGGAAAACGCGGGTCCGTACCCAGGGGGGACACAGTCGGATGTGGCACCTTTCCGGTTCGGAGACGGGTTTTGTTTCCATCCTGGGACATGAATTGTGAGAGCGGGAGCCACGCCATGAGGGGTCTACGAAAGTCCGCCGCCGGGCTGATCTGCCTGTTCGCCCTGGCAACGGCGGGCTGTTCGGTCGGGTCGTCGGACGGGTCCGGCGACAGCGGTACGGCGGACTCGGCGCCCTCGGCGGACCCGTCCACCGGCACGCCCTCGGCGTCCGCCACCGGGTACGCGCCCTACGTCAGCGCCACCACGGCGTCCGATCTGGACTTCGCGGGCTCCCCGGCGACGTACAACCTGGCGTTCGTGATCTCCTCGGGCAGCGGCTGCACCCCCGAGTGGAACGGCAGCAGCGCCGTCGACGACGCGGCGGTCGCCTCCCGGATCTCGGACCTCACCGCGGCCGGTGCCACCGTCCGCGTCTCCTTCGGCGGCGCCTCCGGCAAGGAGCTGGCGGCGACCTGCGACAGCGCCGAGGACCTGGCTCAGGCGTACGGCGAGGCGCTGGACGCGGCCGGCGGCGCGACCCTCGCCGACTTCGACATCGAGGGCGACGAGCTGACCGACTCCGCCTCCGTGGCGCTGCGGTCGGAGGCGATCGCGCTGCTCCAGGAGGAACGCTCGGGCCTGAAGGTCTCGTTCACCCTGCCGGTGATGCCCTCGGGCCTGGACGACGACGGCGTGGCCCTGCTCCAGTCCGCCAACGACCACGCCGTGCGGGTCTCCACGGTGAACCTCATGACCATGAACTACGGCGAGTCCTACAGCGGCGACATGGGCGACTACGCCCTCACCTCCGCCGAGGCCGCGCACACCCAGCTGAAGGAGGTCTTCGGCCTCTCCGACGCGAACGCCTGGCGGGGCATGGCGCTCACCTCGATGATCGGCGTCAACGACGTGGACGGGGAGACCTTCACCCTGGACGACGCCGCCGAGGTGCGGGCGTTCGCCGAGGAGAAGGAGATCGCCTGGGTGTCCATGTGGTCCACCTTCCGCGACCAGCCCTGCGACGACGACGCGGACTCGGACGACGCGGCGACCGACTGCAGCGGCGTCGACCAGGAGGCGGGCGCGTTCGGCGAGGCCCTCGCGGGCTGAATCCCGCCCGCGTCCACGGTGCTCAGCGGCGCCGGTGCACCAGCCGCCCCGCGCACACCGTGGCGAGACACGCGCCGTCGGCGCCGAGGACCGCGAGGTCGGCCCGCGCGCCGGCGGCCAGGACGGCCGGGCGCGGCGCGGGCAGGACCAGCAGGCCGTTGCGCTCGGCGGCAAAGCGCAGTCCCTCGTCGACGTACCGCTCGACGACCGCCACCGCGCCGGACTTGAGGACCTCGTGGACGCGTTCGCGCGGGCTCGGCGCGTCGGGCAGCGGCCCGTCGTGCACCCGTCCGGGGCCGAGCACGCCGGGCCAGCGGCGCACCCGGGCACCCGGGAAGCGCCCTTCGATCTCGGCGAGCGGGCCCACGGCGGCGATCCGGCCGCCCTCGACGGCGACCGCGCCGTCCGGCAGCGGCTCGGCGTCCCAGGCGGCGCGGACCTCGTCGGCGGCGTGGAGGGTCAGCACGTCGGCCGGCCGGGTCAGCTGGTCGCGATCAGCTTCAGCTCGGGGTGGGCCGTCCCGCCCTCGATCGCGGTGGACGAGATGTGGGAGACGACCCGCTCGTCGACCGGGTCGTTCGCCGGGTCGTCGTGGACGACGAGGTGCTCGTAGGTCGTGGCGCGCTGCGCGGGGACCCGCCCGGCCTTGCGGATCAGGTCGATCAGCTCCAGCCGGTTGGAGCGGTGCTTGGCGCCGGCCGACGACACCACGTTCTCCTCCAGCATGACCGAGCCGAGGTCGTCGGCGCCGTAGTGCAGGGAGAGCTGGCCGACCTCCTTGCCGGTGGTCAGCCAGGAGCCCTGGATGTGGGCGACGTTGTCGAGGAAGATCCGGGCGATCGCGATCATCCGCAGGTACTCGAAGAGGGTGGCCTGCGTGCGGCCCTTCAGGTGGTTGTTCTCGGGCTGGTAGGTGTACGGGATGAAGGCGCGGAAGCCGCCCGTGCGGTCCTGCACGTCGCGGATCATCCGCAGGTGCTCGATGCGCTCGGCGTTGGTCTCGCCGGTGCCCATCAGCATGGTGGTGGTGGACTCCACGCCGAGGTTGTGGGCGATCTCCATGATCTCCAGCCAGCGCTCGCCGGACTCCTTCAGCGGCGCGATGGCCTTGCGCGGCCGCTCCGGCAGCAGTTCCGCGCCGGCGCCGGCGAAGGAGTCGAGTCCGGCCGCGTGGATGCGCCGGATCGCCTCCTCGGCGCTCACCCCGGAGATCCGCGCCATGTGCTCGACCTCGCTCGCCCCCAGGCTGTGGATGACGAGCTGCGGGAACTCCTTCTTGATGGCGGAGAAGTGCTTCTCGTAGTACTCGACGCCGTAGTCCGGGTGGTGTCCGCCCTGGAACATGATCTGCGTGCCGCCCAGCTCGACCGTCTCCGCGCAGCGGCGCAGGATGTCGTCCAGCTCGCGGGACCAGCCCTTCCTGGTGTCCTTCGGGGCCGCGTAGAAGGCGCAGAACTTGCACGCCGTCACACACACGTTGGTGTAGTTGATGTTCCGCTCGATGATGTACGTCGCGATGTGCTCGGTCCCGGCGTACCTCCGCCGGCGGATCGCGTCGGCGGCGGCGCCCAGCGCGTGCAGGGGGGCGTCCCGGTACAGGGCGAGGGCCTCTTCGGGGGTGATCCGACCACCGGCGGCGGCGCGGTCGAGGATGGGCTGGAGGTCGGCCTTCTCGGTCACCGGGCGTCCCTTTCGTCAAGGGTTGTGGACGGACCGGTCCAGCGTACGCCAGCCCCCCGGCACCGCAGACGTCAGGCCGACCGGCGCCGTCCCGCCTCACGCGCGCTCCGAATCGGACGTCCGCCGCCCCCTTTCCGGTTCCGGCCGGTGGCGGGTGATGCAGGCCGCCGCGATGGTCGAGGCCGCCGTGATCAACGCGGCGATGATGACTTCCACCCCGTACTTCCTTCCTCGGATCGGCCGTGCGGTGTGAAACCCCACGGAGATCGGCAGCGCTTCCGGCCGGAGGGAGACGTCAGTTCCGGCTGGTCCCTGCGGCCTCGTCGCGCAGCTCCTTCAGCGGGCGACCACTGGGCGCATGGAGGTACAGGCGCCATGCGTTCACCTCGTTGTGCGTCTGAGCCTTCAGCGCCGGGGACGGCTGAGCGAACTCCCGGCCGTCCGGGATGCGGACCCAGCCGTCAGCGGTGATCGTGGCCTCGTACGTGCGCCGGAGTCTCGGCTGGTGATGCCGCAGCGTGTCGCCGGGAGCCACGAGCCCGGCCTCGATCAGTGGCATGAGCCTGCCGGGGCGGCGCACGCCCCCGCCCTGGGCCGGCGCCGCCTTCGGGCCGAGCAGCTCACGCCGCAGGACATCGTTCGGGGTGTCCACCAAGGGTTCGCTGTGACGCTGCAAGTAGGCGAAGACCTCCAGGTCGACCTGGATCGTTCGCATGGATTCCGACACGAAGCACCTCCTGCCTCCACCGTAGTCTTCCCGACTGTCAGTCTGCAAGTCTCAAAGTTGGAAAGATCTGCCGTCAGGCCGTGTACGCCCCCGCCAGCACGCCGAGGAGCGCGCCGGCGAGCAGGAACGGGCCGAAGGGGATCGTGGTGCGGCGGGTGGCGCGGCGGGTGAGGACCAGGGCGAGGCCGTGGAGGGAGCCGAGGAGGAAGCCGGCGAAGGCGCCGAGCAGGAGCGTCGGCCAGCCGTACCAGCCGAGCACCGCGCCCGCCCCGAGGGCCAGTTTGACGTCGCCGAAGGCCATGCCGGAGGGGTTGAGGAGGAACAGCGCGCAGTAGCCGGCGCCGAGCGCGAGGGTGCCGAGCACGGCGGTGGTCCACGACCCGGCGTGCTCCGGCAGCAGGGCGACCGGGCCGAGCAGGGCGAGGGCGGCGCCCGCGAGCGGCAGGGTCAGCGGGTCGGGCAGTCGCCGCACCCGTACGTCGACGAGGGCCAGCAGGACCGCGACCGGGGCCAGCAGCAGCCAGACGGCCAGTTCGGGCCGGGTGCCGGTGGCGGCGGCGAGGGCGGCGCAGACCAGCGCGGTGACGGTGGCGGGGACGGGGGCGCCGGGGGCGTACGCCGCCTCGCCGGGCCGGCAGCGCGGGCACCGGGCCCGGCCCGGCCGCGCCGGGAGCGGGTGCCCGGCCGGGCAGGTGTCCCGCCAGGGCTGCCCCGGGGGCACGGAGAAGCGGTAGGCCGCGCGGGGCAGCAGCGACCCGGCCGCCGCTCCCCACAGCGCCGCCACGACGACGAGCAGTGCCTCGATGCTCATGACGCGGGTGCCGCCCCTCCCCCGTACACCGGAACCTGGCAGCAGGGTAGTGGGCGCGGCCCGCCCGCCGGTCAGGGGCGGAGCAGCTCCACGGACACGTCCGCCGGGAACCCGGTCGTCGGGCCGACCCGGCGGGCGAACTCGGCGACCGCCGCGAGCTGCGGCCCGCCGAAGCGGAAGTCGAGGGTGGTGAAGTACTGCGCGAGGGTCGCCTCGTCGAAGTCCTCCCAGCGGGCGGCCTGCTCGGCGACCTTGTCGACCTCCTCCAGGGAGAGGTTGCGGGAGGCGAGGAACGCCTCGTGGACCTGGCGGGTGATGACCGGCTCGCGCTCGGCGTACTCCCTGCGGGCCGCCCAGACCGCGAAGACGAACGGCAGGCCCGTCCACTCCTTCCACAGCGCGCCCAGGTCGTGCACCGCCAGGCCGAAACGCGGCCCGTCCAGCATGTTGGCGCGCAGCGCGGCGTCGCCGATCAGGACGGCCGCCTCCGCCTCCCTCATCATCAGGCTGAGGTCGGGCGGGCAGGTGTAGTAGTCGGGCCGTACGCCGAACCGCTCGGCCAGCAGGAGCTGGGCGAGGCGGACGGAGGTGCGCGAGGTCGACCCGAGGGCGACCCGGGCGCCGTCGAGCCGGTCCAGCGGGACCTGGGAGACGATCACGCAGCTCATCACCGGGCCGTCGCAGCCGACGGCGATGTCGGGGAAGGCGACCAGCTGATCGGCGTGCTTGAGGAACTCGACCAGGGTGACGGGACCGATGTCGAGGTCTCCCCGCACCAGCTGCTCGCTGAGCTTCTCCGGGGTGTCCTTCGTCAGCTCGAAGTCCAGGAGCGTGCCCGTTCTCGCGAGCCCCCAGTAGAGGGGCAGGCAGTTCAGGAACTGGATGTGGCCGACACGCGGCCGGGTGCGAGAAGTGTCCACCTCGTGAGGCTAGCTCTCACCCGGCTGGCGCCGGGGGGCGACCCCCGGCGTCAGCCGGACGCCGCACGCGTTCAAACATCCGGGTGAAGTGATCTTGAGCTCTGTTGCGATCCGGGGGCTGCATGCTAGGCTCGCCAGCAAGTTGCAGTTTGGTTTCCCTTGCAGTACAGAGCCTGCGGAGCATGTGACCGCGGGCTCTCGTCGTTCTCAGACGGACGCAGTTGTGCAGAGTTCAATCTTCACACTTGCTGGTTCTGGAGCAGGGCAACCCTTTGAGCCCAAGGAGGGCTTATGGCTACCGGAACCGTGAAGTGGTTCAACGCCGAAAAGGGCTTTGGTTTCATCGCCCAGGAAGGCGGCGGCCCCGACGTCTTCGTCCACTACTCCGCGATCAACGCGACCGGCTTCCGGTCCCTCGAGGAGAACCAGCAGGTGTCCTTCGACGTCACGCAGGGCCCCAAGGGTCCGCAGGCTGAGAACGTCACCCCGGTCTGATCTGATCAGTTGATCTGATCCTCCGATCCGGATCGAGTGCAGTACCCAAGGAGCCCCGCGCCTGCCGGCCCGGGGCTCCTGCCTTTTCGTCCCCCTTCCTCCCTGAGAACGTGTTTGAGATCTGCCGTGTCCCGGGGCTGGGGAGTTCGTTGAGCTCACCGTGAGCGGTGTTGGGGGTGGGTATCCGTCGGACCTGACGGACGAGCAGTGGGCGTTGGTTGAGCCGTTGCTCCCGCCGGCGCGGGTGGGTCCCAAGGGCGGTCGGCGGGAGAAACATCCGCGGCGACGGATCGTCGACGCGATCTTCTACGTGGTGCGGACCGGCTGCGCCTGGAGGCAGTTGCCGAAGGACTTCGCCCCGTGGCCGACGGTGTACTGGTACTTCACGTGGTGGCACGACGACGGCACCGTCGAGCGCATCCACGACGCCCTGCGCGGCAAGGTCCGCGAAGCCGACGGCCGCGACGCGAAGCCGAGCGCGGGCCTGATCGACTCGCAGTCCGTCCGCACCGCCGACACCGTACCCGCCGCCACCAGGGGATTCGACGCGGGCAAGAAGGTGAAGGGCCGCAAGAGGTTCATTGTTACCGACACGCTCGGCCTGCTCCTGGCTGTCCATGTCGTCGCGGCGAGCATCCAGGACCGCGACGGCGCCAAGCGGCCCTTGCTGTGGACCAGGCTCGACCACCCCGGGGTACGGAAGGTCTGGGCCGACCAGGGCTTCGCCGGCCGCCTGATCGACTGGGCCGCCCAGATCCTCGGCCGCGAACTGGAGATCGTCCGCAAGGACCCAGATCAGCGCGGATTCCAGGTCCAGCCCAAACGGTGGGCGGTAGAGCGCACCTTCTCGTGGCTCACCGCCCACCGGCGCCTCGCCAGGGATTACGAGACCAGCTCGGCCCATTCGGAGACGATGATCCGCTGGGCGATGATCGGCGTCATGGTCCGCCGGCTCACCCGGGGCGGTGCTGCGACGCGCCCCGGCCGACGGCCGCTCCTCCGGCAGCCTTCGCAGCCGGTCGGCTCGACCCTTCCCTGACGGCAGGTGCTGTTGGAGTCCCATCGAGCCAGGAAGCCCTCGACATCGCGCTTCAGGGCAGGTGACACGTCGGCCAACTCCGAGACGATCGAACGGACTTCCCGTCTGAGTTCGGGATAGTCGATCCAGACTCCCGCGTCTCTGGTAAGCACGGCGGCCAGCAGATCGCCCTCGTACATGTCGCCTTCCGCCAGCGGGTCGCTCCGGAGGACCTCCACCGCCAACGGCAGGAGATGGGCAAGGCCCACGTTTTGCCTGATCAGCAGCCGCATGTCCTCGACCGTCAGGCCGCCGATCGGCTTGCGCCGAAGCTCGCGCACGGTCGCCATCAGCCGGGTTTCGTCGCCTGATGGCGCCGACCAGCGTTCGCGCTCAAGCTCCTGCAGGGAGCGGTCACGGTTCACGAGTCGAGTCACCGACCGATCGTCCCACGCCAGATCTCAAACGCGGTCTGACGCCCGGCCCCGGTGTCGGTGGGCGCCGCTACGATCCCCCGCCATGACCGCGACGCAGAGCATCCGCGCCTTCTACGACACCATCGCCGAGGACTACGCCGAGCGGTTCCGCTCCGCGGGCGCCGGCACCCCGCTGGACCGGGCCCTGATGGGGGCCTTCGCCGAGCTGGTGGGGCCGGACGGGGAGGTGGCCGACCTGGGCTGCGGGCCCGGACGGGTCACCGCGCACCTCGCCTCGCTCGGCCTGCGCGTCTTCGGGCTGGACCTCTCCGCCTCGATGCTGGAGATCGCCCGCCGCGAGCACCCGGGCCTCCGGTTCGAGCAGGGCTCCATGCTGGAGCTGGACCTGCCCGACGGCTCCCTCGCGGGGGCCGTCTCCTGGTACTCGTCGATCCACACGCCCCGGGAACGGCTGCCGGACCTCTTCGCCGAGGTGGGGCGCGTGCTGGCCCCCGGCGGGCATCTGCTGCTCGCCTTCCAGGTCGGCGACGGGCCCCAGCTCCTCGACCGCCCCTTCGGGCATCCGGTGTCCCTGGACTTCCAACGGCGACGGCCGGAGGCGGTGGCGGAGCTGCTGGAGCGGGCCGGGTTCACCGTGCTGTCGCGGACGGTGCGCGTACAGGAGGAGGACACCTCCGCGAAGGTCCCGCAGGCCTGCCTGATCGCCCGCCGCTGACCTACCCCGCGTACAGCCCCTCCACCGCCTGCGCGAAGTCCCGCAGGATCGTCTCCCGGCGGAGTTTCATCGACGGGGTGAGGTGGCCCTCCCACTCGGTGAAGTCGCGGGGCAGGACGGTGAAGCGGCGGATGGACTCCGGGCGGGAGACGAGCTTGTTGGCCTCGTCGACCGCCCGCTGGAGGACCGCGCGCAGCTCCGGGTCGTCGACCAGCAGCTCCGGCGGCACCGGGTGCTTGCCGTTCATCCGGCGCCAGTGGGTGACGCCCTCGGTGTCCAGGGTGATCAGGGCGGAGACGTACGGGCGGCGGTCGCCGAGGACCAGGCACTGGGAGATCAGCGGGTGGGCGCGGAGCCAGTTCTCCAGGGGGGCCGGGGCCACGCTCTTGCCGCCCGCCGTGATCAGCAGCTCCTTCTTGCGGCCGGTGATGGTCAGGTACCCCTCGTCGTCCAGGGCGCCGAGGTCGCCGGTGGCGAACCAGCCGTCGGGGGCCGCCGGGACCACGCCGCCGGCCCCGGGGTCCCAGTAGCCGTGCAGGACCTGCCCGCCGGCGACGAGGATCTCGCCGTCGCCGGCGATCCGGACGCGGGTGCCGGGCAGCGGCCAGCCCACGGTGCCCAGGCGCGGCTTCAGCGGGGGCGTGACCGTGGCCGCCGCGGTCGTCTCGGTGAGGCCGTACCCCTCGTAGATCTCGATGCCGGCGCCGGCGTAGAAGGCGGCCAGGCGGCGGCCGAGCGGGGAGCCGCCGCAGATGACGTGCCTGACCCGGCCGCCCATCGCGGCCCGGATCTTGCGGTAGACCAGCGGGTCGTAGCAGGCGCGGGCCGTCCGCAGGCCGCGTCCCGGGCCGCCGCCGGTGCCGGTCTGGCGGGCCTCCAGGGCCTCGCCGTAGCGGACGGCGGTGGCGGCGGCCCGGTCGAAGGTGCTGCTCCGGCCGCCGGTCTCCGCCTTGGCGCGGGCGCTGTTGTAGACCTTCTCCAGCATGTAAGGGATGGTCAGCAGGCAGGTCGGCCGGAACGCGGCGAGGTCCGGGAGCAGGTCCGCGGGTTTCAGGCTGGGGGCGTGGCCGAGGCGGACCCGGGCGCGGACACAGGCGACGGCGACCATCCGGCCGAAGACGTGGGACATGGGGAGGAAGAGGAGGATCGAGGGTTCCTCGCCCTTGGCCTTGAAGACCGGGTAGAGCAGCTCGATGGCGTTGTCCACCTCGGCGAAGAAGTTGCCGTGGGTGAGCGCGCAGCCCTTGGGGCGGCCGGTCGTGCCGGAGGTGTAGACCAGGGTGGCGAGGGTGTCCGGGCCGAGCATGCCGCGCCGTACGCCGACCTCCGCGTCCGGTACTGCGGCGCCCGCCTCCGCGAGCCGCTCCACATGGTCCTTCTCGATCACCCACAGGCGGGTGAGGTCGGGCAGCCGGTCGAGTTCCGGGCCGAGCGCGGCGGCCTGGGCGACGGTCTCGGTGACCAGGGCGACCGCGCCGGAGTCCTGGAGTATCCAGCGGATCTGGAAGAGGGAGGAGGTCGGGTACACCGGGACGGTGACGAGTCCGGCGGCCCAGGCCGCGAAGTCGAGCAGGGTCCACTCGTAGGTCGTCCGGGCCATGACGGCGAGGCGGTCGCCGGGCACCAGGCCCTCGGCCATCAGGCCCTTGGCGACGGCCTGGACCTGCGCGGCGAACTCGGCGGCCGTCACATCGGCCCACCGCCCGTCCGCCGACCGGCGGCTGAGCACCACCGCGCCGGGCACCGCGGCGGCGTTGTCGAACGGCAGGTCGGCCAGCGACCCGTGCCGCACCGGCGGGGCGAGGGGCGGCACGTACGCCTCCCGTACGACCCCGTCCAGCCGCCGTGTCTCGGGCTCCACGAGGACGGGGCCGGGCGCGTCGCCATAGGCGGCGGACGCGGCGAAGGAGGGAAGCGGAGTGGACACGGGCGGCTCCTGGAACGTGCGGCGGGGCGGCTCTGCCCGGCCGCCTGACGTACGTGCCGGCGTTTCACCGGCCGGTCGCGCCGGCGCGGCACCGATGGGACCGCGGGTGGCGGCCCGCGGTCGGCCTGGAGATCGTACGGGGCACTCGTGGGGAGTTCGTGCGGGTTCCGGGACGGTCCGGGGACGGGCTTGTGCAACCTGCGGTGTTACCGGTAAGTAAGTTCTTTCGGGCGCCGGTCAGGGGCGCTCCAGTACGGCCGTGACACCTTGGCCGCCCGCCGCGCAGACGGAGATCAGGCCGCGGCCCGGCCCGCCGCGTTCGGCCAGCAGCTTGGCCAGGGTCGCCACGATCCGCGCGCCGGTCGCCGCGAAGGGGTGCCCGGTGGCGAGCGAGGAGCCGGCCACGTTCAGCCGGGTCCGGTCCACGGGGGCCAGGCCCCGCTTCTCCCAGGCGGCCAGCGTGGCCAGCACCTGGGAGGCGAACGCCTCGTGGATCTCGACCAGGTCGAAGTCCTCGATGCCGAGCCCCGCCCGCTCCAGCATCCGGGGGACCGCGTGCGCCGGGGCCATCAGCAGCCCGTCCTCACCGCCCACGACGTCCCCGTGCGGGAAGTCCACGGCCGCCGTCTCGTACGCCGTCAGATAGGCGAGGGGTTCCAGACCGCGCGCCTCGGCCCACTCCTCGCTCGCCAGCAGCACGGTCGCGGCACCGTCCGTCAGGGGCGTGGAGTTGCCCGCCGTCATGGTCGGCCCGGGTGCGGCGGTGCCGAACACCGGCTTGAGCGCGGCCAGTTTCTCCGGAGTGGAGCCCGGCCGCAGGTTCTGGTCCCGCTCCAGACCGCGGAAGGGCACCACCAGGTCCGCGAAGAAGCCCCGGTCGTACGCCGCGGCCAGCCGCTGGTGGCTGACGGCCGCCAGTTCGTCCTGGGCCTCGCGGGTGATGCCCCAGGCGCGGGCGGTGACGGCCGCGTGCTCCCCCATCGACAGACCGGTGCGCGGCTCGGCGTTGCGCGGGATGTCGGGGACGAGGTGACCCGGGCGGACCCGGGCGAGGGCCTTGACGCGGGCGCCCGCGGACTTCGCGCGCCGCGCCTCCAGGAGGATGCGCCGCAGCCGGTCGTTGACGCCCAGGGGCGCGTCGCTCGCGGTGTCCGCGCCGCCCGCGACGGCCGACTCGGTCTGCCCGAGGGCGATCTTGTTGGCGGCGGCGACGACGGCCTGGAGGCCGGTGCCGCACGCCTGCTGGATGTCGTAGGCGGGGGTGCGGGCGTCCAGGGCCGAGCCGAGGACCGTCTCGCGGGCGAGGTTGAAGTCGCGACTGTGCTTGAGGACCGCACCGGCCACGAACTCCCCCACCGCGCCGGGCTCCTGGAGGCCGTACCGCTCGGCCAGTCCGTCCAGGGCGGCGGTGAGCATCTGCTGGTTGGAGGCGGTGGCGTAGGGGCCGTCGGAGCGGGCGAACGGGATGCGCGTACCGCCGACGACCGCGACCCGGCGGGCCCGCGGGGGCTCAAGAGGACTCATCTCGACCTGCTCCTTCGCCGCACTCTAGGATTACCTCCGGTAACCTTACTCCAGAGTAAGCAGACGGGTACCGTCCGGGAGCTGGGAGTCACGCATGGCCGACCGCTATCTGAGCTTCACCGGCACCGCGCCGGGCCGTTTCCTGACCCGGCGGCTCGGCCTGCCGCAGCCGGCCCCGCTGCGGCGCTGGTCGCCCGAGCGTCCCGGCCTGGACGGCGAGGTCGTGCTGCTGACGGCCGGGAAGTCCGGCCTGGACCTGTCGTTCCTGCGGGCGGGGTCCTCCGACCGGCCGGCCGCCGTCGTCCTGGACGCCACGGGGGTGCGGGACGTGGCCGGGCTGGCCGAGGTGCACGCCGCGCTCCATCCGGTGGTGCGGTCGGTCGCCGCGAGCGGACGGGTGGTGGTGCTCGGCTCCCCGCTCGACGCCGGTGACCACCACCGGGCCGCCGCCCAGCAGGCGCTGGAGGGCTTCACCCGCTCGCTCGGCAAGGAGATCGGCCGGGGCCGGACCGTCAACCTGGTCCGGCTCACCGACGCGCGCGCCGCCGAGTCCACGCTCCGTTTCCTGCTCTCCCCCAGGTCCGCCTACGTCAGCGGGCAGGTCATCGGCGTCGGCCCCGGCGACGGGACCGGTGCGAGCACCGTGCCGGACGACCCGGACCGTCCGCTGGCCGGGCGGACCGCCCTGGTGACCGGCGGGGCGCGCGGCATCGGGGAGGCGGTCGCCGAGACCCTCGCCCGGGACGGCGCCCGGGTGGTCGTCCTCGACGTGCCGCAGGCCGAGGCGGACGCCCGGCGGGTCGCCGAACGGCTCGGCGGCAGCGCCCTCGCGCTCGACATCACGGCCGCCGACGCCGGTGCGCGGATCGCGGCGGCCGTCCCGGACGGGCTGGACGTCCTCGTCCACAACGCGGGCATCACCCGGGACCGGCGGCTGGTCAACATGCCCGCCGACCGCTGGGCCTCGGTCCTCGACGTCAACCTCGCCAGTGTGCTGCGCACGACGGACGCGCTGCTCGCCGCCGGGGCGCTGAACTCCGGCGGGCGGATCGTGGCCACGGCGTCCATCGCCGGGATCGCCGGGAACGCCGGGCAGACCAACTACGGCGCCAGCAAGGCCGGGATCGTCGGCCTGGTCCGCGCGCTCGCGCCCCGGGCGCTGGCCGAGCACGGGGTGACGGTCAACGCGGTCGCGCCGGGCTTCATCGAGACGCGGATGACGGCGGCGGTCCCGCTGTTCATCCGCGAGGCCGGGCGCCGGATGAACTCCCTCGCGCAGGGCGGGCTGCCCGCCGACGTCGCCGAGACCACCGCCTGGTTCGCCCACCCGGGCTCGGGCGCGGTCAACGGCCAGGTCGTCCGGGTCTGCGGCCAGAGTCTGCTGGGGGCCTGAGATGACCACCGCCGCGCCCGTCAGCACCCTGGCCTCCGTGCCCGCCCTGCCGCCGCTGCTGGCCCGGGGCGCGCTGCTCTCGCCGTTCAAGCGGCCCCGCCCGGACGCGGACTTCCCGCGCGCCCGGCTGGTCGTGCCCCGGCTGCGCGCCGACCCCGCCCGGCTGGCGGCGTACGAGCGGGTGTGCGGCTTCGCCACCGGGGCGGACACCCTGCCGGTGACGTATCCGCACGTCATGGGCTTTCCGCTGGCGATGCGGCTGATGAGCGGCCGGGACTTCCCGCTGCCGCTGCTGGGGCTGGTCCACACCTCGATCGCCGTCACCCGGAGGGCGCCGGTGCCGGCCGGCGGGGAGTACGGACTCGCCGTCCACGTCGCGGAGCTGGTCCCGCACCGGCGCGGCACCGAGGCGGCCGTCGTCACGGAGCTGCGGTCGGGCGGGGAGGTGGTGTGGGAGTCGCGCAGCACGTACCTGGCGCGGCACGGCGGGTCGGGGAAGCCCTCCCGTGGGGGCGGCCGGGAGGGGCGGGTACCGGGGAGCCCTTCCGGCGGCGCCGGCGCGGCGGAACGGGACGGGCGACCGGCCGGCGACGGTGGCCGGGAAGGGCGGGTGCCGGGGAACACCTCCGGCAACGGCCACGGCGACGGCGGCAGCCGGGAGCGGCGCGTCGCGCTGCCCGTGCGGGCCGAGTGGCGGCCGGGCGGGGACCTCGGGCGCCGGTACGGGGCCGCGTCCGGCGACCGCAACCCGATCCACCTGCATCCGCTCACCGCCCGGCTGTTCGGCTTCCCCCGGGCCATCGCCCACGGCATGTGGACCGTCGCCCGGTGCCTGGCCGAGCACGGCACACCCGAGGCGGTCACGGTCCGGGCGGAGTTCCGGGCGCCCGTGCTGCTGCCGGGGACGGTGACGTACGGCGCGGAGGGCGGGCGGTTCGAACTGCGGGGGCCGGACGGGCGGCTGCACCTGTCGGGCGAGGTTCAGCCGGTCTGAGCGGCGGGCTCCGCCGGGGCGGGGCCGGCCTCCTCCTCCGGCGGGGTCCACGGCCGGTCCGCCATCAGGTCGCCGAGGCCGGCCCAGGCGAAGTTCATCAGGGTCGCCGCCGCCTGCCGCGCGGTGACGCCCTCCGTGGCGCCCGCCCAGTCGGCCAGCGACTCGGCGGCGCCGACCAGGGCCTCGGCGAGCCCGGCGACCTCCCGCTCGGGCAGGTCGGGGTCGCGGTGCGCCTCCCGCGCCGCGGCGGCGATCAGCTGCGTGACGAACGCGACGATCTCCTCGCGCAGCGCCGCGATCTCCGCGGCGAACGGCTCACCGTGGGTGCGGGCCTGGAGGTGCAGCACCGACCAGCCGTCGGGGTGCCGGGCGGTGTGCGTGAAGAAGGCCCGCAGGCCGTTCCAGAGCTGGCGGTCGGCGGGCAGCCCGGCCGGCCCCACGCCGGCCCGGATCGCCTCGGTCAGGGCCCGTGCCTCACGGCGGATGACGGCGGTGAAGAGGTCTTCCTTCGAGTTGAGGTACAGGTACACCAGCGGCTTGGACACGCCCGCGAGTTCGGCGATGTCGTCCATCGACGCGGCCCGGTAGCCCCGCTGTCCGAAGGTGCGCACGGCGGCGTCCAGCATCTGCCGCTCCCGCACGGCCCTCGGCATCCGCTTGGCCCGCACCGCACCCGCACCCGCGCTCACGCCCGCACCCACACCCATGCACATCAGCGTACGGCCCGGCCGGTCGTCCCCGGCCGGGCCGTACGCTCCGTACTCCCCGCACTCCCTGCGCGCCGTCGCCGTCCCGCTACGCGGCGGCCGGCACCCGCTCCTGCTCGCGGTCGCGGTCGCGCGGCTCCGGCTCGTCGATCGGGGAGCTGTGCGCCGTGTCGTAGGCCGTGCGGTCGAGCAGGCCCTCGCGGGCGGAGACGATGACCGGGACCAGGGCCTGGCCGGCCACGTTGGTGGCGGTGCGCATCATGTCCAGGATCGGGTCGATCGCGAGGAGCAGGCCGACGCCCTCCATGGGCAGGCCCAGCGTGGACAGGGTGAGCGTCAGCATCACCGTCGCGCCGGTGAGACCGGCCGTGGCGGCGGAGCCGACCACCGAGACGAAGGCGATGAGCAGGTAGTCGCCGATGTTGAGCTGGATGTCGAAGATCTGGGCGACGAAGATCGCGGCGATCGCGGGGTAGATCGCGGCGCAGCCGTCCATCTTCGTCGTCGCGCCGAACGGCACCGCGAAGGACGCGTACTCCTTCGGCACGCCGAGCCGCTCGGTGACCTTCTGCGTCAGCGGCATGGTGCCGACCGAGGAGCGGGAGACGAAGGCGAGCTGGATCGCGGGCCAGGCGCCCTTGAAGAACTGCAGCGGGTTGGCCTTGGCGACGCCCGCGAGCAGCGCCGGGTAGACCACGAAGAGGACGATCGCGCAGCCGACGTAGATGTCGGCGGTGAAGGTCGCGTACTTGCCGATCAGGTCCCAGCCGTAGGTCGCGATGGCGTTGCCGATCAGGCCGACGGTGCCCAGCGGGGCGAGGCGGATGACCCACCACAGGGCCTTCTGGAGGAGTTCGAGGACGGACTCGCTCAGGGTGAGGATCGGCTTGGCCTTGTCGCCGAGCTGGAGGGCGGCGATGCCGGCGACGGCGGCCATGAAGACGATCTGGAGCACGTTCAGCTCGGTGAACGGCGTGATCACGTCGGTCGGCACGATGCCGGTGAGGAAGTCCAGCCAGGAGCCGGTGTGGTCGGGCTTGGCCCCGTCCTTCGGCGTGAGGCCGGTGCCGGCGCCCGGGTTGGTGACCAGGCCGATGACGAGGCCGATGGCGACCGCGATCAGCGACGTGATCATGAACCAGAGGAGGGTGCGGGACGCGAGGCGGGCCGCGTTGTTGACCTTCCTGAGGTTGGTGATCGAGACCAGGATCGCGAAGAAGACCAGCGGGGCGACGGCCAGCTTCAGCAGCCCGATGAAGATGCTGCCGATCTTCTCCAGGGTCGTGACCAGCCAGGAGACGTCCTGGCTGCGGGCGAGCCAGCCGAGCAGCACGCCCAGGACGAGACCGGCGATTATCTGGGCCCAGAAGGGCACCTTGAAGGACTTCTTGGTCAGTGAGGACACGGACATGCTCCGTTGAAGGGGGACGGGACGCGCTGGACCGACGTCACGGAAGAAAGACAGGGAGAGACAGGGAAGGCAGGAGGGGACGTCAGGGGCGACAGCTTGCGGACGCGCACCGGCAGAGGTCCACGTGCAGACGCGCCACGAGCGGGACGCTCGCGGGGAGAGAGGGCGCGGCTGCTGACTTCATGCACACGACTTTAACACCAACGCTTTGAGAGGCCCATAGCCTGACTTTGAGAGGTTTCCGGTCTTCCTTCCCCGCACAACGCAAAGCGCCCCGGCGATCACCGGGGCGCTGCGCGGGGTCCGTGCGTCCTACGAGGTCTGGCCCTGGGCGCGGGTGGCGTCGTCGGCGCGGTCCTCCTGGCTGCGGTTGGCCTCCAGGTTGGCCTTCATGCGGTCGACCTTGTTCACCACCTGCACGGAGGCCCGGTCGCGCTCGCCACGCAGCACGACGAAGCTGATCGGGGCCGAGATCACCAGGGCGAGCAGGATGATCCACATGCCGTTGGAGTCACCGAGTCCGCTGGGGAAGACCCCGGCGTAGACGAGGCCCCAGACGACCACGAGGCAGCCCACGAAGATCCCGAGGCGCATCAGCGTGTAGCGGAGCATCTCAATCCACACTTCCGTTTCCGGCACAAAGAGGCACCGCCCAGTGAAGCACGCCGGGACACCGGTACGGCAGCGGGGGTACGGCAGCCGGTCGCGGGCACCGGCCGGGGGTCCGGGCGTCAGGTCAGCGGCAGCAGCATGACGACGTCGTCGCGGTCGTCACCGGGGGCCACCCGGATCGCGCCGGGGACGCGGCCGACCTCCTTGTAACCACAGGAAGCGTAGAACCGCTCCAGGCCGAGGCCGCCCCGGCAGGTGAGGCGTATCGCCTCGATGCCGTCGAGGGAGCGGGCCGCGTCCGCGGCGGCGGCCAGCAGGTCGCGGCCGTACCCGCGGCCCTGGTGACGCGGGTGGACCATGACGGTGTAGAGCCACAGCCAGTGGGTCATCAGCCGGTGGGTGTTGAGGGCGAGGAACGCGGTGGCGGCCACCCGGCCCTCCTCGTCGAGGCCGACCAGCAGCCGGGTGCGGCCCTCGGCCATGGCGACGAGGTGCTTGACCAGTTCGGGGCGGACCGTCTCCCGCGACACCGGGGGCACGAAGCCCACGGAGCCGCCCGCGTTGGTCACGTCCGCCCAGAGGTCGAGGATGCCGTCGCGCAGGGCGGGGGTGACGGCCGGGTCGAGGGTGAAGGTAAGAGGCACGGGACGATGGTAACCATTACCCCGCCCTTCTCATCCCTGTCGTGGGGGCGCGGGGAGCCGCGCGACGGGCCACGAACCACCCGCACCCGGCGGCGCACCCCGGGGTTCAGATCCGCATCGGCTGCGGCGCGTCCCGCCGCGCGGGGTCGGGGCCGTCGAACTCCCGGATGATCTCGTACCGGGTGTTCCGCTCCACCGGCCGGAACCCGGCGTCCCGGATCAGGTCGAGCAGGTCCTCGCGGGTCAGCTTGTTCGGCGTGCCGTAGTTGTCCGCGTCATGGGTGATCTTGTACTCGACCACCGACCCGTCCATGTCGTCGGCGCCGTGCTGGAGGGCGAGCTGCGCGGTCTGCACGCCGTGCATCACCCAGAAGACCTTCACGTGCGGCACGTTGTCGAACAGCAGCCGCGACACCGCGAACGTCTTCAGCGCCTCCGCGCCGGTCGCCATCTGCGTCCGCGCCTGGAGCCGGTTCCTGACCTTGCCGTCCTTCAGGTCGACGAAGTCGTGCTGGTAGCGCAGCGGGATGAAGACCTGGAAACCGCCGGTCTCGTCCTGGAGTTCCCGCAGCCGCAGCACGTGGTCGACGCGGTGGCGGGGCTCCTCGATGTGGCCGTACAGCATGGTGCACGGGGTCTTGAGCCCCTTCTCGTGCGCCAGCCGGTGGATGCGGGACCAGTCCTCCCAGTGGGTGCGGTGGTCCACGATGTGCTGCCGGACCTCCCAGTCGAAGATCTCGGCGCCGCCGCCGGTCAGCGACTCGAGGCCCGCGTCGATCAGTTCGTCCAGGATGTCGGAGGCCGACATGCCGGAGATGGTCTCGAAGTGGTGGATCTCGGTCGCCGTGAACGCCTTCAGCGACACGTGCGGCAGCGCGGCCTTCAGCTCGCGCAGCGAGCGCGGGTAGTACCGCCACGGCAGGTTCGGGTGCAGCCCGTTGACGATGTGCAGCTCGGTGAGGTTCTCGCTCTCCATCTCCTTGGCGAGCTTGACCGCCTCCTCGATGCGCATCGTGTACGCGTCCTTCTCCCCCGGCTTGCGCTGGAAGGAGCAGTACGCGCAGGACGCCGTACACACATTGGTCATGTTGAGGTGGCGGTTGACGTTGAAGTGGACGACATCGCCGTTCTTCCGCGTCCGCACCTCGTGCGCGAGTCCGCCGAGCCAGGCCAGATCGTCCGACTCGTACAGCGCGATGCCGTCCTCACGGGTCAGCCGCTCACCGGCACGGACCTTCTCCTCCAGCTCGCGCTTGAGCCCGGCGTCCATACCCACACCTTTCCTCGACAACTCGACCAACGGTACGCCTGCCGTCCGGCTAGACCTCGTCCGGCAGTTCCCCCACCCGGTTCTCCCACTTGGTGGAGAGCACGACGGTGGTACGGGTCCGGGAGACGCCCTTGGTGCCGGAGAGCCGGCGGATGATCCGCTCCAGCCCGTCCACGTCGGTCGCGCGCACCTTGAGCATGTAGGAGTCGTCGCCGGCGATGAACCAGCAGTCCTCGATCTCCCGCAGTTCCTTCAGCCGCTGGGCCACGTCCTCGTGGTCGGCGGCGTCGGAGAGGGAGATGCCGATCAGGGCGACGGCGCCGAGGCCGAGCGAGGCGGCGTCCACCGTGGCCCGGTAGCCGGTGATGACGCCGGCCGCCTCCAGGCGGTTGATGCGGTCGGTGACGCTGGGTCCCGACAGTCCGACGAGGCGTCCCAGCTCGGCGTAGGAGGCCCGGCCGTTCTCCCGCAGGGCCTGGATGAGCTGCCTGTCCACCGCGTCCATGGATCGAAGCCTTCCGATAGAGATGAGTTCAGTTCCGGGGGGGATGAGGGTGGGGCCTCAGGAGAGATCAGGGGCGATCAAGGGTGATCAAGGGGTCGTGCGGGAGCCTCCGCCGAGTTCGCCCGCCCAGCGGCGGTACAGGCGGTGCGGCACCCCCGCCGCGTCGAGCACCCGGCCGGCGACGAAGTCCACCAGGTCCTGGATGTGGGTGGCGCCCGCGTAGAAGGCCGGGGAGGCGGGCACCACGGCGGCGCCCGCGTCGTCCAGGGCCACCAGGTGCCGCAGCGTACGGCCGTCCAACGGGGTCTCCCGGACGGCCACGACCAGCGTGCGCCCCTCCTTCAGGGTGACGCTCGCGGCACGCTGCAACAGGTCCTTCGACAGCCCGAGCGCCACCCCGGCGACGCACGCCGTCGACGCGGGCACGATCAGCATGCCCCGGGCGGGGTACGACCCGGAGGACGGCCCCGCGGCCAGGTCCCCGGCGTTCCAGTACCGCACCCGGTCCAGGTCGGCGGTGAACGCGCCGGGCTTGCCGTCGGCTCCGCGCCCCAGCCATTCCCGCAGGTCGTCGCGCCAGTGGGCATCCCGGAAGGAGATGCCGGTCTCGTCGAGCAGGGTGAGCCGCGAGGCCCGGCTGACCACCAGGTCGACACTCTCGCCGGCGTCGAGCAGCGCACGCAGCACCGAGGCGGCATACGGAGTGCCGGACGCCCCGGACACCCCCACGATCCAAGGCACGCGCTGCGAATGTCCTGGGTTCACATCTTGAGCCTACCGGTGGACGGGGCAGACCTCAGGACCGGTCCGGCGCCTCGGGGTCCACGGGGAGGTGGCTGGTGCGGACGGTCAGCTTTCCGAGGGGGGAGTCGACGATCAGGTCCGGGCCGTAGCGCAGGGTGTCGCGGCCGCGGTATCCGCCGGGTCCGGGGTTCTACATGGTCACGACCCGTCCGCGCGGCGGGTCGAGGACCAGGTGGTCGGCGATGCCGCGCGAGGCGTACCGGAGGGGTTTCACGTCGTGGTCGCGGCGGATGCCGCCCGGCGACACCACCCCGGCCACGAACTCGATGAGGCCGGGCTGGTACGAGCCGCTGTCCTCGGCCTCGGCCTCGGCCGGAATCACCGCCAGGCCGGGGCAGAACTCGTTCTCCCGGTCGAACACGAAGGCGACGCCGGTGACAAGGCTCCAGCCGGAGGGCGGTCGGGCCTCCAGGTCGGCCCGAAGCCGCGTGATCGTCCTCCCGGGGAACGGCCTGACCGGGTTCCTCATGAGGCTGCCCCCGATCATCTCCGTGTGACAGCCGGGGAACAGGTCCTCCAGCCTGCCGAGCCGCGAGCGCAGGCGGTCAAGGTCCGAGACGGTCACGGCGGCCTCCCCGGGATCCTGCTCCCGATGGCAGGCCGCACCGTACTCAGACGGTCAGACCCCGCACGAGCAGGTCCAGCAGCGCGCACACGAACAGGGCGATGCCGATGAAGCCGTTGACGCTGAAGAACGCGCGGTTGAGGCGGGAGAGGTCGTTCGGGCGGACGATGGTGTGCTCGTAGACGAAAGCGCCCGCGACGATCAGCAGGCCCAGCCAGAAGAAGACGCCGGCGTCGGTGGCGAGGGCGTACCAGACGAACAGGGCCGTCGTCACGGCGTGGCAGCCCCGCGCACCCCAGATCGCGGCCGGGACGCCGAACCGGGCCGGCACCGAGCGGACGCCGACCCGCCGGTCGGTCTCGACGTCCTGGCAGGCGTAGATCAGGTCGAAGCCGCCGATCCAGACGCCGACCGCGAGACCGAGGATCACCGCCTCCCAGGACCACTCGCCGGTGATGGCGAGCCAGCCGCCGATGGGCCCCATGGCCTGCGCGAGACCGAGGATGGCCTGCGGGAAGTTCGTGAACCGCTTGCCGTACGGGTACACCACCATCGGGATCACCGCGACGGGCGCGAGGGCGAGGCAGAGCGGGTTGAGCAGCGCCGCCGAGCCCAGGAAGACCACGACGGCGACGATCGCGCCGGTCCAGGCGTGCTTCACCGACATCGCGCCGGTGACCAGTTCGCGGTGGGCGGTGCGCGGGTTGCGGGCGTCGATCTCGCGGTCGATGATCCGGTTGACCGCCATCGCGAAGGTGCGCAGGCCCACCATGCAGACGGTCACCAGCAGCAGCCGGCCCCAGTGGATGTTGCCGTCCAGCTCGTACATCGCGGTCAGCGCGGCGATGTAGGCGAAGGGCAGCGCGAACACCGAGTGCTCGATCATCACCAGGCGCAGGAACGCCTTGGTGCGCCCCGGCTGCTGCGGAAGCGCGGCGGAAGCCGACGTCACAGTCCGTACTCCTTCCAGCGGCGGTCGACCTTCGCCGCCGTCTCCGGGTCGGACAGCACCATGTCCGGCCAGCCCCCGTCGCGGGTGTACCCCTCCTCGGGCAGCTTCCGCGTCGCGTCGATGCCCGCCTTGCCGCCCCAGAACTGCTGGTAGGAGGCGTGGTCGAGATGGTCGACCGGGCCCTCCACGACGGTGAGGTCACGGGCGTAGTCCGTGTTGCCGAGCGCTCGCCAGGCGACCTCGTGCAGGTCGTGGACGTCGCAGTCGGCGTCGACGACCACGATCAGCTTGGTCAGGGACATCATGTGCGCGCCCCAGATGGCGTGCATCACCTTCTGGGCGTGTTTGGGGTACTTCTTGTCGATGGACACGATCGCACAGTTGTGGAAACCGCCCGCCTCCGGGAGGTGGTAGTCCACGATGTCCGGCACGATGATCTTCAGCAGGGGCAGGAAGAAGCGCTCCGTGGCCCGGCCCAGCGGCCCGTCCTCGGTCGGCGGGCGGCCGACGACGATCGACTGGAGCAGCGGGCGCCGGCGCATGGTGACGCAGTCGATGGTCAGCGCGGGGAACGGCTCCTGCGGCGTGTAGAAGCCGGTGTGATCGCCGAACGGCCCCTCGGGGAGCGTCTCGCCGGGCTCCAGCCAGCCCTCCAGAACGACCTCGGCGTGGGCCGGCACCTGGAGCGGCACGGTCTTGCAGTCGACCATCTCGATCCGCTTGCCCTGGAGGAACCCGGCGAACAGGTACTCGTCGATGTCTCCGGGGAGCGGGGCGGTCGAGGCGTACGTCACGGCGGGCGGACAGCCGAAGGCGATGGCGACCGGCAGGCGCTCGCCGCGCCGGGCGGCCACCTGGTAGTGGTTCCGGCTGTCCTTGTGGATCTGCCAGTGCATGCCGATGGTGCGCCGGTCGTGGCGCTGGAGGCGGTACAGGCCGAGGTTGCGGACGCCGGTCTCGGGGTCCTTGGTGTGGGTGAGCCCGAGGTTGAAGAAGGAACCGCCGTCCTTGGGCCAGGTGAACAGGGCCGGCAGCCGGTCGAGGTCGACGTCGTCACCGCGCAGCACGACCTCCTGCACCGGCGCCTCCCTGACCTTCTTCGGCGGTACGTGCGTCATCGAGCCGAGCTTGCCGAACGCCTCGCGCACCCCGACGAACCCGTGCGGCAGCTCGGGCTTCAGCAGCCCGCCGATCTTGTCGGAGATGTCGCCGTACGACGTCAGGCCGAGCGCCTTCAGCAGGCGGCGGTCGGTGCCGAAGACGTTCATCGCCAGCGGCATGTCGGAGCCCTTGACGTTCTCGAAGAGCAGGGCCGGGCCCCCCGCCTTGTTGACGCGGTCGACGATCTCACCGACCTCCAGGTGGGGATCGACCTCGGCCTTGACACGCTTGAGGTCGCCCTCGCGTTCCAGTGCCCGGAGCAGGGAGCGGAGATCGTCGTAAGCCATGCCGTCCAGTATCCCCGAGCGGTTACGCTGGCCCCGTACCGCCCACCGCTTTCGCTGGAGAGACCCCATGCTGCGGGTGCTGATGTTCCTCGTGCCACTGGCGTTGAGCGTCTACGCGTTCATCGACTGCATCAGCACGCGGGACGAGGACGTCCGGCACATGCCCAAGCCGCTGTGGGCGATCCTCGTCCTGCTCTTCCCGCTGGTCGGCTCGGTCTCCTGGATCATCGCGGGGAAGCGGCGGCAGCCGGCGGGCCGCCCGGCCGGCCGGGGCCGGTGGGTCGCGCCCGACGACAACCCGGACTTCCTCAAGTCGCTCGACCGGGACCGGGACGAGGACCCGAAGGGCGACTGAGGAGCCGTTCCGCCCGGACCACCGAGGGCCGGGACAGGACGGTGACGGCGAGCGAGGCCGCCGCCAGCACGGCCATCGTCGTCCCCGTCCCGAGGTACTGGGCCAGCCCGCCGGCGAGCGCCGCGCCGAGGCCCTGCCCGGTCATCCGGCCGGCCGACTCGACGCCCTGGACCTGGCCGCGCTCCGGGCCCGGGGTCAGCGCCAGCAGTTGTTCCTGGAGCGGCAGGGTCGCGGCGAACCCGGCCCCGGACACGAACACCGCGACGGCCAGCACCGCCGTCGGCGGGCCGGCCGCGAACAGCAGGAACGGCGCGGCGAGCAGCAGCCGCAGGGCGAACGCGGCGCGGCGGCGCCGCTCGGCACCGAGCAGCCGCCCGACCGTGAGGTCCCCGAGCAGCAGGCCGGCCGAGCCGGCGGCCAGCAGGACGCCCGCGGCGCCGGGGTCGTAGGAGAGGAACAGGGCCTCGCAGCCGACGATCAGGCCGTTGGGGACCCAGAGGTTCAGCAGCAGGGCCCGGCCGCCGGGGCGGGCGAAGAGGGCGGCGTTGGCGGTCCAGGTCTGCCGCGGTCCGGGGCGCCGGGTGAGGCGGACCGGGCGTTCCCGCACGGTCGCCGCGACGACGGCGGTGCCGCACCCGGTCAGGACGGCGGCGGTGCCGAAGACCTCCTGGGGCGTCAGGTGCCGCAGCAGCAGGGCGCCGAGGGCGTAGCCGAGGACGGCGGTGGCGCCCGAGGTGATGTTCATCAGCGACCGGGCGAGGGCGTACGCGCCGTCCGGTACCGACTCGGCGAGCAGCCCCATCCGGGTTCCGGTGGCGAGGGACTGGAAGAAGCCCAGCACCAGCAGCAGGGCGAACCGGACGGCCGTCGGCAGCCCGAGGACGGCCTGCGCGGCGACACCGGCCAGCGACACGCACTGGAGGGCGACGAGGGTCCGGCGGGGGCGGGCGCCGTCGGCGACCGACATCAGGGTCAGCGCGCCGAGCACGGTCGCGAAGGTGGCGCCGTACATGCTCACGGCCGTCAGGAACGGGGACCGGGTCTCCCGGCCGACCAGCGTGCCGAGCGCGAAGCCGGACAGGGTGCTCGCGGCGACGGTCAGCGTGAAGCCGGCGTAGAGGCCGGTGAACTCGCGGTCGCGGAGCAGCGCGCGGTAGCCGGCGGGTGGGGTGGCGGAGGGCGGCGTGACGGGGGGCGGGGTGGTGTCGGAAGGCATGAAAAAAGCCTCCGAGCGTGCCCGCGGGGGCGCGTCGGAGGCGGACACGGGAGTTATAGCACCCCGCGGCCGGTCCCCGCGACCGGGGCCGCGGGGACCGGCCCGGAGGTCACACGCCCGCGTAGGAGTGCTTGCCGGAGACGAAGATGTTGACGCCGTAGTAGTTGAACAGCCAGCAGCCGAAGGCGATCAGGGCCAGGTAGGCGGCCTTGCGGCCCTTCCAGCCGGCCGTGGCGCGGGCGTGCAGGTAGCCGGCGTAGGCGACCCAGGTGATGAAGGACCAGGTCTCCTTGGGGTCCCAGCCCCAGTAGCGGCCCCAGGCGTCGCCGGCCCAGATGGCGCCCGCGATGATCGTGAACGTCCACAGCGGGAAGACCGCGGCGTTGACCCGGTAGGCGAACTTGTCGAGGGAGGCGGCGGCGGGCAGCCGGTCCAGGACCGAGTTGGCGAAGCGGCCGGGGGTGCCGCCGGTCGCCAGCTTGTTCTCGTAGGAGTCCTTGAACAGGTACAGCAGCGTGGAGACCGCGCCGACGTAGAAGACCGCGCCGCACAGGATGGCGGTGGAGACGTGGATGTACAGCCAGTACGAGTGCAGCGCGGGGACGAGCTGGTCGCTGGCCGTGTAGAGGACGGTGACGGCGAGGCCGAGGTCGAGCAGGACCGTGGTGACCAGCGGCAGGCCGAGCCAGCGGATGTTCTTCTTCAGCAGGAGCAGCACCACGTAGACGCCGACGGCGACCGTGGAGAAGGTGATGCTGAACTCGTACATGTTGCCCCACGGCGCCCGCTGCACGGACAGGGCGCGGGTGAGGACGCCGCCGAACTCGATGAGGAAGGCGAGCACGGTGAGGGAGATGGCGACCCGGCCGTACAGGTCGCCCTTCTCGGTGCCGCCGGCCGCGCCGGGCCCGTCCGGGACGTCGCGGGCGCCGGCCGCGGAGCGGACGACGACCTTGGGCCGCTCCAGTACGGCGGTGCCGCCCGCCTTGGTGACGGTGACGGCCGGGCCGGTCCTCGCCCCGCCCGCGCCCGCGCCCTCGGCGGTCAGCGCGGCGGCGGTGCGGCCGACCTTGCTGCGGCTGCCGAAGATCCACTCGGCGATGTAGGCGAAGAAGGCCAGGGTGTAGACCGCCATCGACGAGTAGATCAGCGTGTTGCTGATGTTCGCGAGGTGCTCGTTGGTCGCTGCGGCCAGCTGGGTCGCGTCGGCGAGAGTCACTTCTTCTCAGCCCTCTCGGCAGTGGGTTCGGCGGTGGGTTCGGCGGTGGGTTCGGGGAAGGTGTCGTACAGGACCCCGGCCAGGTCGCCGAGTTCCTCGGGGAGTTTCGCGGACTCGCTGCGGCCGAGGCCGGCCAGCTCCACCACGGTGACGCCGTCGGCGCCGGCCACGGCCCGCACCCACACCCGGCGGCGCTGGATGAACAGCGAACCGGCCAGGCCGAGGATGGCGACGACCGCGCCGCCCAGCGCCCAGCCGCTGCCGGGCTGGGCGGTGACCTGGAAGCCGGCCCATTCCTGGATGCCGTCGAAGGTGACCGAGCCGTTGCCGCCGGGGAGGGTCATGGTCTGGCCGACCTCGAGCTGCTTCTTGTACAGCTCGCCCTTGGAGTCCTTGAACTCCTTCAGGTTCTTGTCGTCCAGCTGGTACACGCTCTGCGGGATGCCGGAGTCCACGCCGAGGTCGCCGTGGTAGGCGGAGAGCGCGAGCATCGGGTTGAGCAGCGCCGGGAAGGTGGAAAGCATCGTGGAGCCCTTGCCGCCGTAGGTCGGCAGGAAGAACGCGTTGAAGCCGAGCTGCTCCTTCTCGCCCTTGGCGTTGCGGTAGCCGTCCATCACCTTGATGGCGCCGGAGGAGGTGACGTTGGCGTCGAGCGGCAGCAGGGCGAACGGCTCGTGGTCGACGACGACGTCGCCCTCGGCGTCCCTGACGGTGACGATCGGGGCGTAGCCGTGGCTGACGAGGTAGACCTTGGAGCCGTCGATCTCCAGCGGCTCGTTGACCTTGACGGTGGTCGACTTCTCCTTGCCGTAGGCGCCCACGCTGTAGGTGATCCGCGCCTCGAAGGTGCGCGGGGTGCCGCGGTTGGGGCCGGACGGCTCGTAGGTGCCCCTGAAGTCCTTCAGGGTGAAGCTGAACGGTGCCAGGTCGTCCTGCGACCAGAGGTTGCCGGACTTGAAGTCGTCGTACTGCGTGAGGGTGTTGGAGAAGCCGTCGCCCTCCAGGACCAGCTTGTTGCCCTCGTACTTGAAGAGCTGGCCCCAGCCGAAGGCGATCAGCATCACGATCAGCGCGATGTGGAAGGCGAGGTTGCCGACCTCGCGGAGATAGCCCTTCTCGGCGGCGACGGCGTCGCCGTCCCGGTGGGCGCGGAAGCGGCGCTTCCGCAGCAGCTTCAGCGCGGCCTCGCGGACCTCCTCGGGGGCGGCCCCGGTGCGCCAGGTGGTGTAGGCGGGCAGCCGGGTCAGGCGGCGCGGGGCGCGGGGCGGCCGGCCGCGGAGCTGGCCGACGAACTGCCAGGTGCGCGGGACGATGCAGCCGATGAGCGAGACGAACAGCAGGATGTAGACCGCGGAGAACCACACCGAGCTGTAGACGTGGAAGAGGCCGAGTTTCTCGTAGACCGGCGCGAGGGTCTCGTGGTCCTGGTAGAACTGCTCGACCTTGGTGGCGTCGACGCCGGTCTGCGGGATCAGCGAGCCGGGGATCGCGCCCAGCGACAGCAGCAGGAGCAGCAGCAGCGCGACCCGCATGGAGGTGAGCTGCCGCCAGAACCAGCGGACCCAGCCGACGACGCCCATGGCGGGCGGGTTCGGCCCTTCCTCCGCGGGCGCGGTGGACAGCTGGGAGCCGGCGGCGCCCAGCTCCTGGTCGTCACCGGCCTTCCGGGTGCCGTCGGTGGTCGTCTTGCTCATCGCGTCAGATCCCTACAGTGAAGCCGTTGGACCAGGTCTGCATCTGCTGGACGATGCTGTCCCACGCGCCGGTCAGCAGCAGCAGTCCGGTGGCGATCATCATGGTGCCGCCGATCCGCATCACCCAGACGTAGTGGCGCTTGACCCAGCCGAAGGCGCCGAGCGCCTTGCGGAAGGCGACCGCGGCGAGCACGAAGGGCACGCCGAGGCCGAGGCAGTACGCGACGGTCAGTATCGCGCCGCGCCCGGCACTGGCCTGGTCGGAGGAGAGCGCGAGGACCGAGGCGAGGGTCGGGCCGATGCAGGGCGTCCAGCCGATGCCGAACAGGGCGCCGAGCAGCGGGGCGCCGACCAGGCCGGTGGCGGGCCGCTTGTGGAAGCGGTACTCGCGCTGGGTGAGCCAGGGCATCAGGCCCATGAAGAAGACGCCCAGGACGATCATGAGGACGCCGAGCACCTTGGTGAGGACGCCGCGCTCCTCCTGGAGGGTCTGCCCGAAGAAGCCGAACAGCGCGCCGCCGGAGACGAACACGGCGGTGAAGCCGAGGACGAAGAGGGCGGCGCCGGTCGCCATCCGGCCGCGCCGGGCCTCGGCCAGGTCGGTGCCGGTGACGCCGGTCACATAGGACAGGTAACCGGGGACCAGGGGCAGGACGCAGGGCGAGAAGAAGGAGACGAGGCCGCCGAGGAGGGCGATCGGCAGGGCGAGCAGCAGCGCGCCGCTGCGTACGGTCTCGCCGGGGTCCGCGGCGAGCGTGGACAGGGCGGCACTCACGTCACTTCTCCGCCAGGACCGGCTTGAGCATCGCCCGCAGCTTCTCCTCGCTGAGCGCCTGGAGGGTGCGCGCGGCGATCCTCCCGTCGCGGTCTATGACGAGGGTGGAGGGGATGGCCTGCGGGTTGAGGGTGCCCTTCGCGAAGCGGAGCATCAGCTTGCCCGTGGGGTCGTACAGGCTCGGGTAGCTGATCCCGTACTCCTTCTCGAAGGCCCTGGCGGGGCCGGTGGAGGTGTCGCGGGTGTTGATGCCGACGAACTGGACGCCCTGGTCCTTGACGTCCTGGTAGACCTTCTCGAAGTTCTTGGCCTCGGCGCGGCAGGGCGGGCACCAGGAGCCCCACACGTTGAGGACGACGACCTTGCCCTTGTACGCGGCGACGTCGAGCTGCTCGCCGTCGACGGTCTTGCCGGAGAGGTCGGGGACGGCGGCGCGGTCGCCCTTGTCGACGGCCGCGATGCCGTTCGCGCCGGTGATGTAGTGGGTGTCGCCGCCTCCCCCGGAGGTCCCGCCGGAGCCGCAGGCGGACAGCAGCAGGGCGCCCGCGACGGCGCCGGTGGCCAGGGCGGCGCGGCGGCGGGCGCGGGCGGTGGTGCGGTTCGAGCGCAGGGGGGCGCGGCTGGCGGCACTCATGTGAAAAGTTTCGCATGTCCGGTCCGGGGATCTTGCGCACCCCCCTGCCGAGGCGGAATCCGCACCTCAGGTGGTGGTGGGGGCCGCCTTCAGGAAGGTGTTCCAGCCCCCGGCGGGCGCGGTGCCGACCTCCAGCGTGCGCAGGGTGTCGAGGACCTCGGGCCGCTGGGCGTCCAGCCAGTCGGTGAACTGGCGGAAGGAGACCAGCCGGATGTCCCCGCCCTTCTCCTTCTCCCGCGCGATGTGCTCCAGGGCCTCCTCCACGGCGTCCATGTAGAGGCCGCCGTTCCACTCCTCGAAGTGGTTGCCGATGAAGAAGGGCGCCCGGTTCGTCTCGTAGGCCCGCCGGAAGCCGGATATGTACGACTGGGCGGCCTGCCGGCGCCAGCCCGGGTAGTTGTAGGCGGGCGCCTTGGTGGAGTTGACGGACTGGTTGGCCAGCATGTTGTAGTCCATCGACAGGACCTCGAACGAGTGCCCGGGGAAAGGTATCTGCTGCAACGGCAGGTCCCAGACGCCGTTCCGCTTCACCGGCCAGACCTGGCGGCCGCCGGGCGAGGAGGCGTCGTAGCGCCAGCCCAGCTCGCGGGCGGTGGGCAGCAGGTTGTCCTGGCCGAGCAGGCAGGGGGTGCGGCCGCCGACCAGTTCCTTGTCGTAGTCGAAGGGGAGGGCGGGCAGGTCGGTCCAGCCCGTGTTGGTCCGCCACTCGGTGACGAACTTCTTGGCCTGGTCGATCTCGCTGCGCCACTGCGCGGGGGTCCAGTGGGCGACGGAGCCGGACCCGGCGCAGAAGTGGCCGTTGAAGTGGGTGCCGATCTCGTGCCCCTCCAGCCAGGCCCGCCGGACGTTCTTCAGCGTCTCCTTGATGTGCGCGTCGGTGAGGTAGCCGATGTCGGAGGCGCCGCGCGGGTTGTTCGGCGGCTCGTAGAGGCGCTTCTTCGACTCGGGCAGGAGGTAGAGCCCGGAGAGGAAGAAGGTCATGTGCGCCTCGTGCTCCCCGGCGAGGTCCAGGAAACGCGGGAAGAGGCCGTTGCCGACGTCGCCGGCGCCGTCCCAGGAGAACACCACGAACTGCGGCGGCGCCTGCCCCGGCTCCAGCGGCTCGGGCGCGGCCGGCTGGTGGGGCTGCTTGCCGGTGAACTCGGTGGAGCCGTCGCCGAGCGGGCGGGCGGTCACGGTGGGCTCGGCACCGGGACCGGCGCCGGCACCCGTGTGCGGCTTCAGCCCGTCGGAGTGGGCACCGCCGCCGCAGCCCGTCAGTCCGACGGCCGCCGCGGCGGCGCCCGCGCCGAGCCCGAGCGCGCCCCGCCGGGAGAGCGTGCGGCCGGTGGGTCGGGTGGGGCCTGGGGTGGAGGTACGCATCGCGCTCCCCGTTCATCGCGTTCTCTGTGGTCACCCGGTCAGAGGGCGCGATGGAGGGGGAGGTTCCGAAAATACGTGCGGATATCGTGACGAAGTCCACGGTCCCCGCCGCGAACTCCCGTCACTCAGGCCCCGTAGGCCTTGCCCTTCCCCTTCTCCGGCTTGGCGCCGGCGAGCAGATGGGCCGGGACGAGGTCGCGGGCCGGCTCCGAGTAGCCGACCGACACGATCCGGTCGCCCTGGTACGTGAACGTCGTCAGGGACGCGAGCGTGCACTGCCGCTTGCGCGGGTCGTGCCACAGGCGGCGCCGCTCGACGTAGGACCGGACGATCCAGATCGGCAGCTGGTGGCTGACGACGACCGCCTCGTGGCCCCGGGCCCGGTCCTTGGCCGCGTCCAGCGCGCCCATCATCCGGACCACCTGGTCGACGTACGGCTCGCCCCAGGACGGCTTGAAGGGGTTGACGACGTGCTTCCAGTTGGCGGGCCGGCGCAGCGCGCCGTCGCCGATGCCGAAGGTCTTGCCCTGGAAGACGTTGTCCGCCTCGATGAGCCGCTCGTCGGTGTCCAGGTCGAGCCCGTGCTCCTTGGCGATCGGCGCGGCCGTCTCCTGCGCCCGCTCCAGCGGGGAGGCGGCGACGTACGTCACGTCCCGCGGGGCGAGGTGCTCGGCGACCCGCTCGGCCATCCGCCGGCCCAGCTCGGAGAGGTGGTAGCCGGGCAGCCGGCCGTAGAGGACGCCGGTGGGGTTGTGGACCTCGCCGTGCCGCATCAGGTGGACGACGGTGATCTCGTGGTCGCGGTCCGTGCTGCTCATGCCGTCGCCTCCGCCGCCGCGCGGGCCGCCGCCGGGAGGGCGTCGGCGATCCGCTGCACGGCCCGCTCGTCGTGCGCGGTGGACACGAACCAGGACTCGAAGGAGGACGGCGGGAGGTAGACGCCCTGGGCGAGGAGGGAGTGGAAGAAGGCGGTGAAGCGGAAGGACTCCTGCGCCTTGGCGTCCTCGTAGTTCCGCACCGGGCGGTCGGTGAAGAAGACGGAGAACATGTTGGAGGCGGTCTGGATGGTGTGCGCGACCCCCTCCTTGGCCAGCGCCTCGCCGACGAGCCCCTGGATCCGCCGCGAGACGGCGTTCACCTTCTCGTACGCCGCGTCGTCGAGGAGACGGAGCTGGGCGAGGCCGGCGGCGGTGGCGACCGGGTTCCCGGAGAGCGTGCCGGCCTGGTAGACCGGGCCGGCCGGGGCGAGGTGGGCCATGACGTCCGCGCGTCCCCCGAAGGCGGCGGCGGGGAAGCCCCCGCCCATCACCTTCCCGAAGGTCATCAGGTCGGGGACGACGCCCTCGATCCCGTACCACCCGGCGCGGCTGGTCCGGAACCCGGTCATGACCTCGTCGGAGACGAACAGCGCGCCGTCGGCGGCGCAGGCGTCCTTCAGGCCCTGGTTGAAGCCGGGCAGCGGCGGTACGACGCCCATGTTGCCGGGCGACGCCTCGGTGATCACGCAGGCGATCTCACCGGGGTGCGCGGCGAAGGCGGCGTGCACGGCGTCGAGGTCGTTGTACGGCAGCACGATGGTGTCGCTCGCCTGGGCGCCGGTGACGCCGGGCGTGTCGGGCAGCGCGAAGGTGGCGACCCCGGAGCCGGCGGCGGCCAGCAGCGAGTCGACGTGGCCGTGGTAGCACCCGGCGAACTTGATCACCTTGGTCCGCCGGGTGAACCCGCGGGCCAGCCGGATCGCCGACATGGTCGCCTCGGTGCCGCTGGACACCAGCCGCACCTGCTCCAGCGGGGCCACCCGCTCCACCATGGCCTCGGCGAGCGCGACCTCGCCCTCGGCGGGCGTCCCGAACGACGTGCCGCGCGCGACCGCCTCCTGCACGGCGGCGATCACCTCGGGGTGCGCGTGCCCGAGGATCATCGGCCCCCAGGAGCAGACCAGGTCGACGTACTCCCGGCCGTCGGCGTCGGTGAGGTACGGCCCGGTGCCGGACACCATGAACCGGGGGGTGCCGCCGACCGCGCCGAAGGCCCGCACCGGGGAGTTCACACCGCCGGGCGTGACGGCCGCCGCACGGTCGAACAGCGCCTGCGAGGCCGGTGCTTCGTATGGATATGCCAGTTCGCTCATGACCTGCGACTTCTCCGACCTTCTCGACCTTCTCCGACTTCTCGGACTCCGGTTGCGGGGGTGACCTCCTCAGGGTAGGCCAGCGGGTGCGGGGGGCCGGGGGCGGGAGAAGGGGGCGGACGGGAGCGGGCCGGAAGCCGGAGTGCCGCCCGATGATCGGACAACCGTTGCCACGGCCGCCACGTCTGCAAGACTGGGACCGGACCGGAACAGGCCGGAAGCCGGGTACACCCGGAGCACCCGGGGCGCGCGGACGGGGGCGGCCGGCCCTGCGGACAGATGTCTCACCGTACGTTTCGGCGGGCGGCCGCGGGGGAGGTCACTGACACGATGATCGGGTTGCGCGGCCGGGGCCACGCGGCCTAGAAAAGCAGTCGGGTGGAGATATGCATCGCGGTGGCGGACTGGGCGAGGGGACCGACGACCTGGGTCCTCGACGCGCCCGGCGGGGCAGGCACCGACGCGAGGCGGAGGAGACGGCCGAGGCACGCCAGGCACACGCTGGACCGAATGAGCCCGAACGGCTCGACCGCGGGGTCGACCGGCTCCGGGCCGGGAGCAGGAATGGTGGTCGGGTGGGGGTGACCTACAAGTACTTCGGCGCGCCCGACGGCGCGACCGCGGCCCGCGTCCCCATCTCCATGCGCCCCGAGGAACTCGGCGGCGACGAGCTGGGCATGAACGGCATGTTCACCAAGATCAAGCCGGAGACCATGGCGGCCATGGTCCTCACCGGCATCGAGGGCGTCCCCCTGCACCGGGTCCCCCCGCTCGAACTCGTCGTCCTCCACCCCGACTACGCGGTCGTGAAGCTCCCGATGACCGTCGTCGACCCGCTGCGCGGCATCGGCGAGGAGGCGGTCGGCGCGGCGGCCTTCATCTGGTCCACGGTCCCGGACCGGGGCGGGCCGCGGGACGCGTTCAACGTGTACCAACTGCTGCACGAGTGGCAGGACTTCTCGAAGCGGTTGCACGAGGCGGGGCATCAGGCGTACTGCCTGGTGTGGCCCTGAGCCGGGGTTCCGTGAGGTTCGGGCGGGGTCTTCGGGCCTCGCCCTTGTGCGTGCCGGGGAGGGGCCGTCAGGCGGCCAGGGCACATTGAGGGCACATTGGTTTCGCTGGGGGTGGTGATGTGCCCTGAGGCTCTCCGGTTTCTGACGGCTCCGCGCCGGTGAAGGCATCGTCGATCGCCTTGCGGGTCCGGCGGCCCGCTGGACGGCAGCAGGTGCGTGTACGTCCGGAGCGTGAAGCCGGGATCCGAGTGGCCGAGGTACTCGGAGAGCGCCTTGATGCTCTCCCCCGCGTCCAGGGGCACTGAGGCGTACGCGTGCCGGAGGGCGTGCATGCCGTCCTCCGGGGCCGCTTGGAGATACCCTCGCCCCGCGCTCGCGGGGAGGGATCACGCCGGCGGCGACCAGGGCTCGCTTCCAAGCGCCCATGTTGAAGACGCTGCGGTTGTACGCCCGGCCCTTCTCGTCGACGAAAAGCAGCCGGAAGGTCTTGGGCTCGCCGTCGGGCTTCGCCCAGGGCAGCGTGACCGCCGTCGGCGGGAACCGCCTCATGTGGGCCTTGAGGGCAGTGGCCAGCTGCGCCGACAGCGGCACTGACCGGATCTCCCTGTTGCCCTTGGGCAGAGCGGAGACCGGCTTCGTGCCGACGAGCCGCACCTGGCGGTTGACGTGGATCCAGCCGCCCTTGAAGTCGATGTCCTCGACGGCGCATCCGAAGACCTCCCCCTGGCGCAGGCCGCACCCGAAGGCGAGCTTGCCGCCTGCCTGGAAGCGCTCGGGCAGCCCGGCGATGACGGCACGCACACGCTCCAGGGACCAAGGGACGATCTTCTTCTTGGTCGCGGTCGGCAGCTTGACCGACTTCGACTTGCACGGGTTCTTCGGCAGCAGCCCGTCCTCCACGGCCGCGCCGAGGATGCTGGAGAGGATGTCGAAGATGCCCTCGATCGTCGACACCTCGAAGCCGCCGTCCTGCAGCGCGCGAATCCAGCCCTGAATGACCGAAGGCCACCTCACCGGTCACGACGATGGAGCCTCCCAGGCCCACCTCGCCGCCTTCGGTGAAGCCCTGGACGTCCTGCGCCTCCTCGCTCCCGCACCCATCCGCGCCCAGCTCCGTGAAGCCGCTTCCGCCTTCGAGCGCGCCACACGCTCCCGCATCCAGGCCGAACACCACCACGCCCGTGCCCTGCGAAGCGCCACACGTGCGATGCTCCGCGAGCCCGCACCAAGCGACGGTACGGCGCTGGCGATGCTCCTCGATGCCGCGATCCTCGTCACCATCGCGGCGACCCGCTGGCATCAGCTCCGCCACCACGACCAGCAGGTCACCGCCGCCCAGCAGACCCTGCTCCACCTACAAGCCGCCTACGACCAGGCAGCAACCGCTCCCCTGACCGCCCTCATCCGACGCCGACCGCCACAACCGACTGTGGACCGGCACGTCCACCACATCCGTCGGGCCGTCCCCGAGCACTCGGAGCACGTCCTGGCAGATCCCTCGATTGCTGCCCTCACTGCCGCACTCGCCGAAGCGGAAGCGCTTGGGTACGACCCTGAGCGCCTCCTCAGGCAGGCCGCCGACCAACGTGCCCTGGATGACGCCCGCTCCCCCGCAGGGACGTTGGCATGGCGAGTTCAACGCTTCAGCGCACGGCCGACGCCCAACGCACGCGCCCGTGCAGCACAGGCCCGCAGCGCAGCACGGCCCGATGGGACACCCAGCACTCCGGCCCACGAGGTAACCACCGTCTCGCTCCCGCAGCCGCGAGCACATCGGCGCTGATCACGACCGCGCGGACAGCCTCGGGGCAAGCAGCTCCAGCACTTCCTCCCAGCGGTAGCGGTCGGCCCCGCCGCCCGCCTTCGGCCGGTGAGGCTCGTAGGAGCCGACCAAGACACCCATCTCGCGCAGCAGGTCCAGACTCCGTCGGTATGCAGGGTGAGCGGCCTGGGCGGAGTTCAGGTAAGGCAGCACGGCGACCGGTACCCCCATGGCGGGCGCCTCGCACAGGATGCCCAGCGCGAGGTTGTCGGAGATCCCGGCGGCCCACTTGTTGACCGTGTTGAAGGTGGCCGGGGCGACCGCGATCGCATCCGCAGGCCGGCTCGGGCGTGGCTCACCCGGTGACCGCCAGGCCGAGCGAACGGGGCGGCCGGTCTGGGCCTCGACCGCCTCCGCATCAAGGAAGCCGACTCCTTGCGGGGTGGCAACGACGCCGACGTCCCAGTGCCGTTCCTGTGCTGCCGTGATCAGCCGGCCGACGTCGGCGGCGACCCCGGCCGCGCAGACCACGATCTGGAGCAACGGCTTGTCGTGCTGGTCACTCACGCGGGCACTCCCAGTTGGCGGCTGAAGTGGTGGAGCTCGGGCAGCGCCAGGCGACGGTCACGGGCTGCCATGTCGGCAACCAGTTCGCGTACGGCCGGGCGGCGGACGTCCTGTGCCGCGCAGCTCTCGGCGATGCGCAGGGCCTGGTAGCCGTCGGCGAGTCTGCCCTGCTGACTGTAGGCGCGGGCGGCCTCCACCCAGAGCGCGGCCCGTCGCTCGGGGACGGGGATGTGCCGCCGCATGAGGGGGCGAGCGGTTTGGAGGGCGATTCCGGCGTCGCCGAATGAGACAGCCGCGCTGATCTCGTGCAGGGCTACGTTGGTCGGGCTGAAGTTCGCCCAGGCGTCCGGCCTGTCGAATGCGACGTAGCGGGCCACCTCTTTGGCCTCGGTGAGGAAGTCGCGGGTGGTTTCGCGGTCGCCGTTTCTGCTGGCGGCGGTTGCCCCGCGGAGCAGCAGCAGGCCGACCGCTGCCAGGTATCGGGGCGAGCGTCGGTCGTAGGAGCCGCTGAGCTGGTCGACGGTGTGGCGCACCATGTTCACGGCTTGGGCTGTGTGCTTCTCCCGTACGAGCACGTGAGCGTGAACGCGGACGCTGGCGGCGAGGACGACAGGGTCCCCGGACCTTTCCGCCTCGGCCATGGCCCGGCCGGCCGCGAGCCAGGCGTTGCCCTGGTCGGCTCGCTTCAGCAACAGGCTCACCGACGTCTGGTAGGTGGTCGCGAGCAACCCGGATGCCTCCGCCGAACCGGAGGAGCCGCCGGCGACCTGGCGCAGGTCGGCGATCAGGCCCGGCAGGGCCTGCTCCAGTTTCGCGTAGTCGCACGTGCAGAACAGCCGGCGCACGGTCCGCGCTCGCTCCCGCAGCTCGTCGATACCGGAGGAGTCACCGGTGGCGGCGGGGTTCGGTCCCGGCAGCAGGACCTGGATCAGGTCGTGGTGCGCCATGGTTGGCGTCGGCGTTGCCGCGAGCGCGGCGACGCTCGCGGCAAGGAAGGTGCGGCGGTGCATGTCCTCGGTTCCGGGATCGCTGGGGCTGGCGTCGGGGGCAGCGGCGAGGCCGAGGCGTTGCGGTGGGATATCCAGTACCTTCGCGATCTCGCGCAGCACGCGCACGTCCTCCGTGCCCCTGCCGTTCTCCAGGCGGCTCACCTTCGACTGGTGGTAGCCCAGTGCGGTGGCAACGTCCTTCTGCGAGCGCCGCTGTAATACGCGTGCCTGACGGATGACTTCGCCGATCCGTCCGGCTTCACTCTGTGCGTCGGCCATCTGCGCCACGGCCCCTTCTGCCGTCGCCGATCCTGCCTGCTCAACCGAGCGTAACCGAGCATCGATTGGCCGCGATGCAGCTCCTGCATAAGTGATGCGGCCCCGGCACACGGCATGGTCCCGCTTGTCTCCGGAGCGGTTGCCTGGAGCAGCCGCACCGACCCTGGAGGCAGCTCGTGAAAGCGCACCAGTTCGCACTCTTCGTATCCGCCACACCGACCGCGGTCACCGCCGCCCGGCACCGGGCCGTGGACGCGATAGAGGGCTGGGACACGGTGCTGGGCAACGAGGTGGTGCACACCGCCGAGCTCGTGATCAGTGAGTTCGTCACCAACGCGGTCCGGCATGCCGAAGCCGGCCCGGTTTCCCTGTCCGTCCGTCTCGACGAGCAGTCACTGCGGATCGAAGTCTGCGACGACTGCCCGGAACTGCCCCGGCCGGGTCTCCCGGATCCGCGTAGCGAGAGCGGCCGAGGTCTGTTCCTCGTGGCCGCGCTCGCGGATCGATACGGCGTCGAGCCGACGGCGGTCGGGAAGTGCTGCTGGGCCGAGATCGCACTGCCCACCAATCCGGACCATCCGATCGTGTCCCCCCTTGTTGCACAGAGGAGTTGCTGATGACGACCACTCGCGTCCCCGGCGTGGCCGCCGAGGTGATCGCCGTTCGTCCGGGCCCACCGCTCACCGGCACTGTGACTGTCGACGGCTCCAAGAACGCGGCGCTCCCGCTGGTGGCCGCCGCGGCTGCCCTCGGCTGTCCGGTGCGGCTGAACAACATCCCTGCCAACACGGACGTGCAGACCATGCTCGCGCTGCTCCAAGAGTCGGGCTGGCATGTAGCGCAGCCGGTCGGGAAGCCGACTGCGGCGGTGATTCTGCCGACTGAAAACCAGCCCGTGCGCCCCCACCTGCCCCAGGCCGCGCGTATCCGTGCCTCGTACTACCTGGTGCCGGCCCTGCTCGCCCGGCACGGAGAGGCACGGCTGCCGTGGCCGGGAGGCTGCCGGATCGGCGCACGCGGGATGGATCTGCACTTCAAGGTGTACGAGGCATTCGGCGACCGGAGTGTCTTGGGTGACTCCGGATATCGCGTCGAGGCCGCCAGACGTCGCTATGGCACCGTGTCCCTGGTGCTGCCGTTCCGCTCGCGCGGGGCGACCGTGGCCGCCCTGCTTCGAGCCGTCACCACCGGCCGGCCTCTGCGGCTGGGCGAGCCCAATCTCTCGCCGGAAGTGCTGTACGTGCTGGAGGCCCTGCAGGCGGCGGGATGGGAAACCCGGGCCGGCGAGCGCTTGCTCGCCCTCTCGCCGCCCCCCTCGGCACCGAGCGACGCCGCATGGGTAGTGCCGGGAGACAAGGTGGAGGCAGGGACACTCGCCTGTGCAGTCGCCACCACCGGCGGAAGCGCGCGCATCCGAGGCGCACGAGCCGACGACCTGGGCCCCCTCGTGGCTGCCCTGCACCGACTGGGCATCTCCACCGTCAGCGAGGCGGACACCCTCACCGTGAACGCCCAGGACGGCCGCTTGGCCAGCCGCCCCTTACGGGCCACCGCCTCGCTCAGCCCGGGCGGCTTGGACGCCGACTTCGAACCACCACTCATGGCACTGGCCCTCGGCCTACCCGGTACCCACCTGTTCGCCGACGCCATCAACCCAGGTCGCCACGGCAATCTTCTGCCGCAGTTGGCCCGCCTCGGGGCGGACATCGAGGAGATCTCCCCCACCGAGTGCCGCCTTACCGGTCCTCAACGGCTGACCGGGACGGGCGTGGAGGCCACCGACATCCGAACCGGATCCGCCCTCATGGTCGCCGGCCTCACCGCCCAGGGCGTCACCACCCTTGGCGGTCTCGACCAGCTCCGCCGCGGCCACGCCGACCTGCCCGGCAAGCTCCACACCCTGGGCGCCGACATCTGCGAGGTCACCCCATGACCACCGACGGGCGCAACCTGCGCCAGATCGTTGCCACAACGGACGTCCACTCCGCCTTCGACAACGCCGCGCCGTTCCTGACCCACCTCCACTCGCTGCGGCCGACTTCCCTCATCGTGGACTGCGGCGACTTCTTCGAAGGCAGCGGGTACTACCGCCTCGCCCGCGGCACGATCGAGCGGGGGATCCTGCTCAGGCTGTACGACGTGCTGGCCCCCGGCAACCACGGCTGGCCCCACTACTTCGAACCCGACCTTCACCGGCGCACTGTCTGCGCCAATGCCGTGGATGCCAACACCGGCGACGCTCTGTTCCGCCGCCTGTACATCGCTGACATCGATGGACGGCGCGTCGGCGTAACCGCTGTGATCGGCTGGCAAGCCTTCCACTCGATCCCGGCTGCCCAGCGAGTCGGCCAATGCGTCACCGATCCCCTGCAGTCCCTGCGCGAGGTGATTCTCGCCCACCACGAGGTGGACAGCTGGGTCCTGCTCAGCCATTCCGGCTTCGACGAGGACCGGAAACTCGCGGCGACCTGTCCGTTCCTCGACGTGGTCTTCGCCGGGCACTGCCACAGCGATCAGTACGGACCGGTCCGAGTCGACGGCACCCTGGTCGCCAAGGGTCGGGAACTCGCCGACGGCTATGCGATCGCGACACCCGTAGGCACGGGATGGGGTGCCGGCACTACATCCTTCCCGAATCGGGCCCCGAGCCGCTTTCCCATGGAGCTTGCGGATCTGTGCTCCCTCATCGAAAACGTCAAGCAGCAGCTGGCCGCCGTCCTCGGCCCGATCAGTCCGGCGTACCGCCACCAGCCCCTCGACCGGCGCAGCCTGCTCGTGGAGCTCACCGCCCGCCTGCGTACGGCACTCGGGGCAGACGCGGTCATCCTCAACGAGACGGCACTACGTGCCGTCCCGCTCTGCGACACACTCACCCAGGGCGACCTGCTCTCCATCGAGCCGTTCGCCAACCAGCTGGTGCACGCCCACGTACCTGAGCCGGCACGCAGCGGCCTCCGTGGCCTGCTGTCAGGTCTGACCGCCCAGACCGGCCCGCTCGTCACGGCCCCCGATCCCCTGCCGGACGCCATCACCACCGTGCTGACCACCGACTACCTCGCCGACACCTACCTCGGCGGACGCACATATGAGGCCGGCCTGCGCCTGGACCAGGCCGTCCAGCACATCCTCATCATCACCGCTCCTGTCACCGCGGAAGGAAGCAGCTAATGATCCTCACCGGCCCGGAGATCACCGCTGCCGCTCACGACGGCCGCCTCCGCATCACCCCGTTCGCCGCCGACCAGGTCAACCCCAACAGCTACAACGTGCGTCTGGGCCCCACCCTGATCACCTACACGAGCACGGTCCTGGACCCACACCGGCCCAACCCCACAAACGCAACCAGCATCTGCTCGGACGGGCACATCCTCCAGCCAGGCGAGCTCTACCTCGGCCACACCCTCGAAGAGGTCGGCTCCGACACCTTCGTGCCACTGCTTTTCGGTCGCTCCTCCGTCGGACGTCTCGGCCTGTTCGTCGAGATCACCGCCCCCATCGGCGACATCGGCTTCCACGGCCAGTGGACGCTCATGCTCACCCCGATCCGACCGCTGCGCGTGTATGCCGGCATGGCGATCGGGCAGATCATGTTCTTCGTCTCCACCGGCGCCATCGACCTCTACCGCGGCAAGTACCAGGCCGCCGCAGGACCGCAGCCTTCCGCCTACTGGCGAGACCTCGCCCGACTCCGGGCGGTGGCATCGTGATCCTCACCGGCCCCGCCATCGCCGCCGCCGTCCAGGCCGACGAGATCACCATCGACCCGTACGAGCCCAGCCGCCTCTCCCCCAACGCCTACGACTGGCGGCTCGGCGAAACGATCCGCGTCTGCGACGGCAACCTCGACGCCGCAACCCCCACCGCCTTCACCGAGCAGCCCATCCCCGACACCGGCCTCGTGCTGCGCCCTGGCCTGCTCTACCTCGGCATCACGCTGGAGCGGACCGGTTCGGAGACGTACGCGCAGCTACTGAACGGCGACCGCACCACCGGGTCCCTGGGCATCTGGGTTCACGTCTCGGCTCCGCTCGGACACCAGGGCCATGCGATCCGCTGGACGCTGGAGATCCGCGCCACGCGACCGGTGCGCGTGTATCCGGGCATGACCTTCGGCAAGCTCGTCTTCCTCACCACCTTCGGCACCCCGGCCAGCTACCAGCAGCAGCCTGCCAAGTACGCGTCCACGGAAGGCATCGACATCTCGCGCCTCTACGAGGAGATCGACGGAGGAGCGCGGTGAACGCTCGCTCGGCCACCGGCCCGATGGCCGCCACCTTCCTGGACCTCCCCGTCGGGAGCCCCGGCGGCAGCATCGAGCTCTTCCTCGACCTCTACACCGGACGACAACCCCTCATCCCGGCCCGCGCCTTCATGCTCGCACCACCTGGTCACGCTCCTCGTCCACCCGCCGGACTCAACGTGCTCCCCGTAGCAGGCAAATGCCTGGAAGGAACGGCCTTCAGCCGCTACGTCGCCACCCTGCGCAGAGCACTTACAGCCACGCTCGATCCCACACAGATCAGCGTCCTCCACTTGCAGCACCTCGCATTCGGCGCCACTCCTGCCCTCATCCGCGCTCTGCCCGCGCATCCCCGGATCGCCCTCGTCCACGGCACGGACCTGATCTCCGCCGAGACCCACCGAGACCAGCTCCAGGTGCTGCGCGAGACAGCCAGGGCCGCCGACGCCATCGTGGTCCCGACCAACGCAATGGCCGACCGCCTCCTCAAGCTCGCCCCACAGATCGAACGCCGCAAGATCACCCACATTCCCTGGGGCATCCCCGACCACCTGCTCACCGCACCGCCCGCCCGGCCGGCACGCACCTCCACCAGCCACCTGCGGCTCCTGTACGCAGGACGCCTGACCACCGAAAAGGGTGGCGAGACCCTGATCAAGAGCCTGGCTCACGTCCCCGGTGTCGAGCTGAGCGTCGCCGCGCCCAGAGCCCAGTTCCACGCACTGGCCCCGCTGCTGCAACGCGCCGGCGTACGAGTCCGCTACCTCGGCTGGCTGCGCCGCCCACAGCTGTGGAAAGCTTTCACCGAACACGACGTACTGGTCATGCCGTCCACCATCCTGGAAGCCATGGGACTGGTCGCACTGGAAGCCCAAGCGTGCGGACTGCCCGTCCTTTACCAGCCTGTCCCCGGCCTCAGCGAGGCGCTCGCCGCTTCCGGTATGACCACCGACTTCACCCACTCCGCCGCACTCGCACGGGATCTCGACCGGCTGATGAAGACCCCTGGGTTGCTGTCCGCCCTGCGCCAGGCGGGCTACGCCAATGCGGCACGCTACCCCCTCTCGGCAACCGCACGATCCCTGACCGACCTCGGCCGACAGCTCACCTGAACCGACCGTCAGACGTCCCGACACGTCACTACCCGAACCGCTCTGTGAACGTCACTACGCTGTCCGACGGGATACCCCGGCGAAGAGGGAGACCATGACGTACGTGCATGACCGCATCGAAGCCCTACTCGACGAGGGGGTCCGCGACAAGGTGTACCCGGGCGCCGTATGGGCCCTCGGCGACGCCACCGGCACCCTCGCCCAGGGCACCACCGGCGTCCTCGACCCCGACGAGCCGGACGTGCCGATGCGCACCGACACCGTCTTCGACGCCGCCAGCCTCACCAAGATCCTGGCTGTCTGGTCCTCCGTCGGCGCCCTGTACGAGGACGGAACCCTCGACCTCGACCAGCCGCTCGGCAGCTTCTGGCAGGAGGTCACCGGGCACCCACTCGGAGCCGTCACCGCCCGGCATCTGCTGACGCACACCGCCGGCGTCCCACTGCGAGCCCAGCTGAAGAACCTCTACGGCACCAACCCGGACGACATCCGCCGCGGAGTACTGCACGAGGCACTCCACCGGGCACCCGGCGAAGCCGTCGAGTACACCGACCGAGCCGCCCTCATCCTCGGCTACCTCGCCGAACACCTCTCCGGCAGCCCCTTGGACCAGCTGGCCACCGCCCGCACCTGGCATCCGCTGGGCATGACCGGCACCCGCTTCGGCCCCCTGCCCGCCGACCTCGCCGCCCGCTGCGCACCCACCGAACTCGACCAGGACACCGACACCCACCTCAAGGGAGTCGCCCACGACTTCTCTGCCCGCCTTCTGGGCGGCGTCTGCGGCATCGCCGGCGCCTTCACCGTCCTCGACGACCTCGCCGCCTTCCTCCGGTACATGCTCGCCCCTGCCGCTTACCAGTTCCGGGCTGGTTTCGGGAGCGAATGGATCACCCGCTCCCTGACAATCCAGACGGGCCGGCTCCAACCTGCTCGCGGCCTGTTCTGGCACCCCGCTCCCGGCACGACCGCCGACGAAGGCGTCTGGGTCCACTACGGCTTCACCGGCACAGGCATGTGGATTTCCCCCACCAAGTGCCGCTGGGCGGTACTCCTGACCAACAAGCTCTACTACACAAGGGAACGTGGCCCGTTGACCGAGGTTCGCAACACCTTCCGTGGGCTCGCCTTGAACTGACGTGGCAAAGCAACCCATCGCGTCCCGGCCGGGTCTACTGCAGGGTTGGGCGAGCGGGCGGCTCGGCGTTGTTGACGGCGACGATCAGGTACGGGTCGATCCGTGCCCAGAGGGCGCCGCCCTCACGTTGCACTGCTCCGTCGAACCCCAGCCTGCGTAGACGCTCCCAAGCCGCTTGGACATCGTCGATGGCAACCCGAAGTTGGACGCCTGGAACGCCCGTAGCGACTTTGCTGGTGTGTGCCTGCCTGATCACGAGATTCTCATAAGAGACCCAGTCGCTTCCGCGGCGGTGCGCGCTCAAACCGAGGGCGGACATGGCCGCCGTCACGCGTCCGATGTCGGCGACGGGCAGATAGGCACCTTGGAGCCGGACCTGGTTCGGTGGCCAGACCGATCGATGCTCGTCAGCCGGCTCCGCATCGGTACGAGGGACTTCCTCGACACCTTCCGATTGCGCTTCCGCCCGCTGGATCCCGCGGATAAAGAAAAGGTTCTGACCGTCCGTGGTGACGATATGTGTACGTCGCGCCGTCCACTTGCCGGACGTCAGGGTGCCAGCTGCGACCACGCGTGCTTGGCGCCGGTCCGGGAGCAGCAGAACAGCTCGGCTATCGGCCTTGTCGAGCTTCTCGATGAACCGCGACCGAGCTTCGCCAGCCGCGGCGCGAGAAGGCAGGGACAGGATGCCTCCGGTCCGCCGCGGGAACGTCGCGGCGACCCACGGGCGTCACGCGGTGGACCGGTTGGCGTGCGCCTGCTGAGAGCGGGCCTGCGCACGGCCGTGGTCCTCTGTCTCGCCGCGACCCTGGCCCACGTCGTTCTCGTCTTCTTGCACGTGGCACCCCCCAACCCCGTGTCCCGGCGGTACAGCCAGCAGATCGACGCATGGGTCTATCCGCTCTTCGAACAGAACTGGCGGCTCTTCGCGCCCAATCCGGACTCCGTCAACCGGCAGGTCCTGGCGAGAACCGCGCACACCGGGTCCGACGGGTCGATGCGGGTCAGCGCGTGGTTCGACCTGTCGGCCGTGGACCGGGCGGCCGTCGAACACCAGGCGTTCCCCAGCCACACGGCACAGAATCTGCTGCGTCGCGCCTGGTCCTCCTACACCGAGACACACGGGCAGGACGACAAGGCCCGCTCGGAACGGGCGGCGATGATCCAGACGTATCTGAACAACATCGCCTCGGACCGCGTCGCCGAGCACCGCGGCGGCAGTGGCCGCGACGCCGACTTCATCCAGCTCCGCGTCATCACACGTCCCGTCGCGGCGCCCGGCTCCGACGCCGTGGACAACCCGTCGAAGCCTGTCGAGAACCGGCTCCTGCCCTGGTGGAAGGTGACCTCTCATGGGAAGTGAGCGGACGCGCACGCTCCTCTCCGCGGCGACCGTGCTCGTCACCGGCCGGCCGCTGTCCCTGTACGCCACGTCGGTGCTGCGCATCGGCTACGGACTGCTCTACCTCGTCTTCCTGCTCCGCGAGTTCCCGCACCGCCACGAGATCTGGGGGCCGGGCTCTCCGTGGACGCCTGCCCTCGCCGCGCAGCTCTCCGACCAGACGGGCTGGTACAGCTTCCTGCTCCTGTCGGACGACCGTGCCTACTTCGAGCTGTGCTACGGGACGGCTCTCGTGGCGTCCGCGCTCTTCATGCTCGGCTGGCGGACCCGGGTCACGTCCCTCGTGTTCGCCGTCGTGGTGACATCGTTCCACTCGCGGTCCATCTTCATGACGGACGGGGGCGACAACCTGGTCCTGCTGATGTCCCTCTACCTCGTCCTCACCGCGTGCGGCCGGCGCTGGTCCCTGGACGCCCGGCGCGAGCGGCGCAAGGCGGTTCGCGCGGCCGGCGCGGCGGCCCGTGCGAAGCGTCCCGGCCGGACCGCCCGGCAACTCCGTGACGCCCGCGTCACCTTGACCACCGTGGTGCACAACTGCGGCGTGTTCGTCATCGCGGCCCAGGTCTGCTTCCTGTACGGGTCAGCCGGCCTGTACAAGGTCCAGGGCTCGTACTGGGCCGACGGCACGGCACTCCACTACGTACTGCACCTCGAACTCTTCCAGCCCTGGCCCGCGCTCTCCCAGCTCCTGGACCACTACCCCCTCGCGATCGCGGCCATCAGCTACCTGACCGTTCTCACCCAGGTCGCCTTCCCGTTCGTGCTCTTCGGCAGGCTCAAGTACCCCGTTCTCGCCCTGCTGCTGGCCCTGCACGTCGGCATCGCGGTCGTACTGGGACTGCCGGTCTTCTCGGGCGCCATGATCATCGCGGACGCCGTGTTCCTGCCCGACCGGTTCTACACCTCGCTGCCCCGCCTGGGGCGCCGTACGGCACGGCGGCTCGGCGTGCGGCTGCCGCGGCCCCGCGGAGAGGCGAGGCATGGTGCCGTGCCTCCGCAGGTCGAACCCGAGACCCCCGGGTCGGCCCTGCGGTGAGGGCGGACAAGGTGACGTCGGCCGTCCGCCGGCTCCATCGTCAGCGACGGTCCGCGGGGAGGGCACAGGCCGCGGTCCCGCCCGGCAGGCGGTGGCGGTTGTCCGCGACGATCCGGTAGACGCCATGCGCGACCCGGCGAAACGGCGGCAGTGTGAGCAGCGCGCCGAGAACGGCCCACCCCTTGCCCGCCCGCAGCAACAGCTCGGCGACCGCCTGCGCACCGCCGTGCACGGCCCCGGTGGGCGTGATCCACAGCGCCTCGTACTCGGCCCGACGCTGAGCGACGCCCAGAGAGGCCAGGTCAGCGAACTGCCACGGGGTGATGGAGCAGTCGGGTCGCAGCAGGCGTTCGAGGAAGGCGACCGACGTCGTGCAAAATCGGCAATCACCGTCGTAAACCAGCACAGGTCGGGTCCGCATGGCATCGATCCTGCCTCATCAGGACAGTGGGCCGGAGCAGGCCGGCCCATGGCCCTTCGGAAGGTGTACGGGTCCTTCCGCGGGCGGTCGTCGTGGTTCTGGCCGCAGACGCCCGGCAGGACGAGGCCGTCCGCCGGGAGCGTACGGCCCTGCCAGGTCAGGTCGGTGACGGCCCGGCCGCCCAGAAGGCGCCGCCCCGGCCGCCACCCGCGTTGCGGACGGCGGCCTCGACCGTCCGCTCCTCCAGCGCGGCCAGCAGCCGTTCGGCGCCCTCTGCGGTGCGGAGATCGGCGCGCACCGCGCCGGCCCGCGCGCCCGTCCCCCGCAGGTCGCGGGCGGCGGTCCGAAGCCGTTGGTCCTCGGCGTTCACCACGAGGTCGTGGCCGTGCTCGGCGAACTGCCGGACCGGTGCCTGACCGATGCCGCCGGACGCGCCGGTGACCAGTGCGAGAGGCCGTGTGTCCGTCAGGCCCACCGGGTCACCGGCGGAGCCGCTGCCAAGCGCGGCCCGCGCGGCCGGCCGCCGCCGTCAGTCCGCGAACGGCGCCGCCAGCAGCAGGTCCTCCAGGGTGGGGACCGGGAAGCCGGGGAGGTGGCGGCGGCCGACCTCGGCGAAGGGGTGCATGAGGACGGACAGGGGCTTGGTGCGGCACAGCGACAGGATGGTGTCGAGGGCCTCTTGGGTGAAGCCGTCCCTGGGGAAGGCGGTGAGTACCTCCGCGAGGGCGTCGGGCTCGATCTCGTCCAGGCCGTTCCCGGTGAAGTCGAGCCCGGAGCCGAGGGAGACCAGGGCGATCTCCGGGCTCTTCCTGGCCGCGATGCCGGCGTTGGTGTGCAGCGCGATGGCGTCCCAGACGACCGCCACCCGATCGGCCGGCACCCGCCGCCCCCGCAGGAAGCGCCGGGCCGCGTCCGCGCCGTCGACCTCGAAGCGCTCGGTCGGGGTGCGGTACGCCTCGACCAGGCCCAGGTCGTGCAGGGCCGCCGCGACGAAGGCCAGCTCACGGTCGTAGCGGACGCCGCGGCGGTCCAGGAGCAGGGCACCGAAGAGGTAGGTCCGCAGGACGTGGCGGAAGAGCGCCGGGCTGGACGCCTCGCGGACGAACGCGGCGGTGTCGCGGGCCAGCCGGGTGTCGGGGACGCGGATGCCGGCCACCGATGCCGGCAGGGCGGAACTGTCGGCATCGGTGGTGGCGGCCGCGGCGGGGTGGCCGGACGCCGTGGTGGCGAGCGCGCCGATCGCGAGCGCGGCGGCGGCCCGCTCCAGCGCCGTACGACGGGTGATGTCCTTCGCCTCGTGACCCCGGGTCCGGGTCCGGGGCTGGCTCTGGCTCTGGCTCTGGCTCTGGCTGCGGCTCTGGCTCTGGCTCCTGGCGGACATGGTGTGACCTGCTTCTGGCTGGGCGGGGGTGGATGCCAGGAGCCTAGGAACGGGGACCGCCCGGTCGACAGGGGCGGAAATGCCAGATGGGCACGGATTAGTGCCGTGCCTGCCGGGACCGGCCGGGTGGCGCGATCCGGTCCGTCTCGGTCACCCGGATCGCCGCCGTGGGGCAGACGGCCGCCGCCTCGTGGACGGCGACGTGGTGCTCGGCGGCGGGTTCGGAGGTCAGGAGCGTCACGATGCCGTCCTCCTCCCGCTGGTCGAAGACCTCCGGCGCGGACAGGACGCAGGCACCGGCGCCGCAGCACTTGTCCTGGTCGACGGTGAGTTTCACGATCGTTCCGGTTCCTTTCCGGGTCACCAGCGGACGGGAACGTCACCAGCAGACAGGGACGTCACCAGCGGACGGGGACTTCGCGCAGGCCGCCGACGAGGAGGCCCTCCGTCTTGCGCAGGCCGGCGACGGGGACGGCCAGGCGCAGGGTGGGCACCCGGCGGAGCAGCGTCTCCAGGACCACCTGGAGTTCGGTACGGGCCAGGGCCTGGCCGAGACAGGAGTGCGGGCCCACGCCGAAGGCCAGGTGGGGGTTGGGGGTGCGGGCGAGGTCCATCGCGTCGGCGCCGGTGAACGCCCGCTCGTCACGGTTGGCGGCCGGCATGCTGCACACGACCGTGCTGCCCGCGGGGACGACCTGCCCGGCGATCTCGGCGTCCTCCCCGAGGTAACGCCGCAGGCCGAAGCCGAGGTTGGCGTCGAAGCGCAGGGACTCCTCGACGGCGGTGCGCACCAGCGACGGGTCGGCCAGCAGCCGCTCCCAGCGGCTCCGGTCGCCGAGCAGCAGGCCGGCCATCTTGCCGATCATGTTGGCGGTGGTCTCGTGGCCGGCGACGAGCAGGCCCATGCCGGTGGCGACGAGTTCGTCGTCGGTCGGTCCGCCCCCCTCTTCCTCGCCGTCGGTGATGAGGGTGCCGAGGAGGTCGTCGGTCGGGCGGGCCCGCTTGGCGGCGACGTGCCGGGCCATGTAGGCGGTGAACTCCCGCTGGGCGGTGGCGATCTCCTCGGCGGTGTAGCGGGTGACGCTCAGGAAGCTGTCGGACCAGTGGGAGAAGCGGTCCCGGTCCTCGGCGGGGACGCCGAGGAGGTCGCAGATGACGTGGACGGGGAGCGGGAAGCCGAGGCTCGCGCGCAGGTCGGCGGGGGCGCCCTGGGCGAGCATGGCGTCCACGAGGTCCTCGGCGAGGCGGGTCATGCCGGGGCGCAGCGCGGTCATCCGCTTGGCGGTGAAGTACTTGCCGACCCGGCGCCGCCAGCGCTGGTGCGGCTCGCCCCGGCCGGGGATCGCGACGGCCGCGCTGCCGGTGGCGGCGGCCCCGCCGGAGCCCTCGGGCGCCACCCGGGCGGCGCCGTCCCGCTCGGTGGGGCGGACGAACCGCGGGTCGGAGAGCAGGGTCCGGACATCGTCGTAGCGGGTCAGGTAGACCGCCGTGTCGCCGCTGGGCAGGGTGGCGTGGGCGACGGGGCAGCGGGCGCGCAGCTCCGCCCAGGCGGCGGGGGGATCGAGCGGGGTGTCGGTGGGCAGGGGCAGGCGCAGGTCCTGGTCGGCCATCGGGCGTCTCCTCGGACGAGGGGGTGGGGGGAGGTGCGCGAGGCGGAACTGGGGCACCGTTCGCTCATGTGGTGCGCCGTATGCACCGTACAAGAAAAGTGCATGATGCACGCCCGGGTGGACGCGCAACTGTCCTGTACTGTGCGGTCGGTTGACCCGAGGAGGACCCCGTGGACGCACGGCAGGCAGGCGGCCGTATCGAGCGTGAGCTGCTGATCCTCACCCGGCACCTGGAGCTGGCCTCCCCGCGCCGCGTCCGTGACGACGGCAGCGCCCTCGACCGCAGTGCCTACGTCCTGCTCAGCCGGCTGGAGGCGCAGGGGCCGATGTCCGTCCCCGACCTCGTCGACGCGTTCGGGCTGGCGCCCTCCACCTTCACCCGGCAGACCACGGCACTGCTCCGCGACGGCCTGGTGGAACGGACGCTGGACCCCCGGGGCGGCGTCGCCCGGAAGTTCCGGATCACCGACGAGGGACGCAGGCGGCTGCGCGCGGACCGGGACGCCATCGTCGCCGGGCTCACCGACGTCCTCGGCGACTGGCCGGCCGACCGGCTGCGGCGGTTCGTCATGGACCTCGAACGGTTCAACACCGACATCGAGGAGCGCACCGGCCGCCCCTGGCCCCGGTGACGCCCCTGGGTCCCCGGCCGCGCGGCCGGGGACCCGGGAAGTCCGGCGTACGGGCCGACGTACAGGGGGGAGCCGGGCGTGCGTGCTCCTACGCCCCGCCCTCCACCGTGAACCCGATGACCGAGCCGCCCCCCGCCCGCCGGTGGGCGAACGGCGCCCCGCCGTGCGCCAGCGCCACCTCTCGCACGATGGACAGGCCCAGGCCGGAGCCGGGGCGGGAGCGGGCCTCGGGCGCGCGGTAGAAGCGGTCGAAGACGCGGGCCAGGTCGTCCGCGGCGATCCCGGGGCCCCGGTCCCGCACCTCCACCCGGACCGGCCCGGCGGTCGCGGGGTGGCCGGACCGGGCGGTCCCCGCCGCCGGGCCGATGACCGCGACCTCGATCGGGGCGACCCCGTCCCGGTCGAACTTGGCGGCGTTCTCGACCAGGTTCGACAGCGCCCGGGTCAGCAGCGCCGTCCGCCCGTCCGCCGTGGTGTCGCCGCCGGTCAGCACGGTGATCTCGCGCGCGAACCGGCGCTGGGCCAGTGCGGCCACGTCGTACGCGATCTCCGCGAGGTCGACCCGCTGCGACGGCTCGGTGTCGGACTGGCCGGCCGCGAGGTCGACCAGCTCGTTGACCAGGTCCGTCAGCTCGCGGGCCTCCTGCCCCAGGTCCGCGACCAGTTCCTCACGTGCGGCGGGCGGCAGTTCGTCGATCCGCTTGAGCAGTGAGATGTTGGTCCGCAGGGAGGTCAGCGGCGTACGGAGTTCATGGCCCGCGTCCTGGATCAGGCGCCGCTGGTCCTCCTCCGACTGGGCGAGCCGGCCCAGCATCCGGTCGAAGGCGCGGCCGAGCCGGCCCACCTCGTCGTACCCGGTCACCGGCACCGGCACCTGGAGGCCGAGCCGGCGGGTGCGGGCGACGTCCTCGGCGGCAGAGGTCAGCGCGACGAGCCGTCCGGTGATGCGCCGGGCCAGCCACCAGCCGAACAGGCCCGCCGCGGTCACCGTCCCGGCCATCAGGACCAGCGACTGGCGTTGCAGCGCCCGCAGCAGGTCCTCGGTGTCGCTGAACTCCTGCGCCACCTGCACCGCGCCCCGGCCGCCGCCCAGCGCGACGGTGGCGATGCGGTACACGTCGTCGCCGACGTCGATGTCCTCGTGCTGCACCATCGTCCCGGACCGCGCGGCCCCGGCCGTCTCCCGGTCGGTGCGGGTCACCGGCAGCCGGGGGCGGGAGGCGTCGGTGACCGCGCCGTCCGCCCCGAGCACCTGCACGTCCGTGCGGGCCGGGCGGACGATGTCGTGGCCGGGCGCGGAGGAGGAGAAGTCGTCGGGGGTCATCCGCTGCTCGCGCACCTCGTCCCGCAGGTCCTGCACGATCTGCCCGAAGACGGTCTCCTGGTCGACCCGGACCAGCCGGGCGGCGGCGTTGTACGACAGCACCCCGATGAGGACGGTGACCACGGCGGTGACCGTCGCGAAGGAGACGGCGAAGGTGGTCCGCAGCGAGGTCAGCCGGGGCCGCCGCCCGGCGGCCGGCCGCTCGGAACCGCCGCCGGCACCGGCGGCGTCGTCGGCCACGGAACCGTCCGGGGCGCCACGCCCTCCCCCGGTGCCCCCGCCCCGGCCGGCGCCACGCCCTCCCTTGGTGCCCCCGCCCCGGCCGGCGTCACCGCCTCCGCCCGCGCCTCCGCCCCCGCCCGGCCGCTGCGCCCCCACTCAGTCCTCCCGCAGTACGTAGCCCACCCCGCGCACGGTCTGGATCAGCTGCGGCGCGTCCGGCTCGTCGAGCTTGCGGCGCAGATAGCCGACGTAGACGGCGAGGTTCTTCGAGCCGGGGCCGAAGTCGTAGCCCCAGATACGGTCGTAGATGGTGGCGTGGTCCAGGACGATGCCCGCGTTGCGGACCAGCAGTTCCAGCAGCTCGAACTCGGTCCGGGTCAGCTCCAGCTCCCGTTCGCCTCGCCAGGCCCGGCGGGCCTGCGGGTCCATGCGGAGCCCGGCCGCCTCCAGGTACCGCCCGGGGGCCGCGGCGTCGGGGGCGGGCTTCGGCAGGTCCCCCACCGCCCCGGCCAGGACGGCGGCGGCGCGGGTGCGGCGCAGCAGGGCGCGCAGCCGGGCGAAGACCTCCTCGACGTCGAAGGGCTTGACCACGTAGTCGTCGGCGCCCGCGTCCAGCCCGGCGATCCGGTCGGCGGTCTCCACCAGCGCCGTCAGCATCAGGATCGGGGTCGCGTCGCCCTCGGCGCGCAGCGCCCGGCAGACCTGGAGGCCGTCGACGCCCGGCATCATCACGTCCAGGACCAGCACGTCGGGCCGGTGGTAACGGGCCCTGGCCAGCGCGGTGGCGCCGTCGGCGACCGCGATGACCCGGTAGCCCTCCAGGGTGAGGGCGCGTTCCAGGGCGTTGCGGATGGCGCGGTCGTCCTCGGCGAGCAGGACCGTCCGCGGCTCCGCGGCCTGCGGCACGGTCGAGGGGGGCACGGCTGACTGGGGCACGCGTCCAGTCTGCCAAGGCGGCGGGCGGCGCACCGGGTCCGGGACCCCGGCGTCCGCCCTTCTTACTGGCCTCTCACCCGTCTCCCCCGCCGCTCACCCCGGCCGTCACTCACCGGCCGGCCGCAGCGCGGCGAGCCGCTGCTCGAAGGGGGTGACCTCCTCGAAGGAGTCCCGCCGGGGCGCCGGCACCGTGCTCGACAGCCCGGCCATCAGGGCGGCCAGCTCGTTCCCGGCCCGCTCGATCCGCCCGTCCAGCCCCTCGGCGCCCCAGTCCTCGGAGGCGGCGTACACCCCGGTCGGGACGACGATCGCCTTCAGATAGGAGAACAGCGGGCGCAGCGCGTGGTCGAGGACGAGGGAGTGCCGCCCGGTGCCGCCGGTCGCGGCGATCAGCACGGGCTTCCCGGTGAGCGCGTCGGGCTCGTTGACGCTCAGCGCGTCGAAGAACGACTTGAACAGCCCGCTGTACGACGCCGAGAACACCGGCGTGACCACGATCAGCCCGTCCGCCGCCGCCACCGACTCGAACGCCTGGGCCAGCTCCCCCTCGGGGAACCCGCTGGTGAAGGTGTGCGCGATCGGCACGGCGAGGTCGCGCAGCTCGATCACCTGCGTGTCGGCCGGCTGGGGCTCCGGCGCGGTGGCGGCCGGGGCGGCGACCGCGGCCAGGCGGTCGCCGAGCAGCCGGGTGGAGGACGGGACGCTCAGCCCCGCGGAGACGACGACGAGCTTCATTCCGAGGCCACCTTCTCCGAGATCCCGGCGGTGCCGGCGGTGCGGGCGAGCAGCGAGGCGTGGGTGGGCGCGTCCGGCACCCCGGCCGGCCGGTCCTTGGCGAATTCCTTGCGCAGCACCGGCACGACCTCCTCGCCGAGCAGGTCGAGCTGCTCCAGGACGGTCTTCAGCGGCAGCCCGGCGTGGTCCATCAGGAACAGCTGGCGCTGGTAGTCACCGGCGTACTCGCGGAAGGACAGCGTCTTCTCGATGACCTGCTGCGGGGAGCCGACGGTCAGCGGGGTCTGCTCGGTGAACTCCTCCAGCGACGGCCCGTGCCCGTAGACCGGGGCGACGTCGAAGTACGGCCGGAACTCGCGCACCGCGTCCTGGCTGTTCCGCCGCATGAACACCTGGCCGCCGAGCCCGACGATCGCCTGCTCCGGGGTGCCGTGCCCGTAGTGGGCGTAGCGGTTGCGGTACAGCTCGATCATCCGCTTGGTGTGGTCGGCCGGCCAGAAGATGTTGTTGTGGAAGAAGCCGTCGCCGTAGTACGCGGCCTGCTCGGCGATCTCCGGGGACCGGATGGAGCCGTGCCAGACGAACGGCGGTACGCCGTCCAGCGGGCGCGGCGTCGAGGTGAACTGCTGGAGCGGCGTGCGGAACTTGCCCTTCCAGGTCACCACGTCCTCGCGCCACAGGCGGTGCAGCAGGGCGTAGTTCTCGATGGCGAGGTTGATGCCCTCGCGGATGTCCTTGCCGAACCAGGGGTAGACCGGGCCGGTGTTGCCGCGGCCCATCATCAGGTCCATGCGCCCGTCGGCCAGGTGCTGGAGCATCGCGAAGTCCTCGGCGATCTTCACCGGGTCGTTGGTGGTGATCAGCGTGGTGGACGTCGAGAGGATCAGCTTCTCGGTGCGGGCCGCGATGTAGCCGAGCATGGTCGTCGGCGAGGACGGCACGAACGGCGGGTTGTGGTGCTCACCGGTCGCGAAGACGTCCAGGCCGACCTCCTCGGCCTTCAGCGCGATGGCGACCATGGCCTTGATGCGCTCAGCCTCGGTGGGCGTCCGGCCGGTGGTCGGGTCGGGGGTGACATCGCCGACGGTGAAGATGCCGAACTGCATGGTCGCTCAACCTCCAAGTTGTTGACCGTTCAACTATACCGCTGAACGACGACCCCGCCGACGTTATTCCGGTGACCCCCGCGACCCGTTCGCACAGCGCACGGCCTCGTGCCGCTCAGGGCACGGCACACACGCCCCGGCACCGCGCACGAGGCCGCCCGCGCGCTTCCCGCCCCGGCGCCGGACGCGAGACCGCCCGCGCGCTTGGCGCCCCTATGCCGGATACGCGACCACCCGCGCGCTCGGCGCCCCAGCGCCCGCTGCGCGACCGCCCGCACGCCTCACACCCCAGCGCCGGACGCGAAACCGCCCGCGCGCTTGGTGCCCCAGCGCCCGCTGCGCGACCGCCCGCACGCCTCACACCCCGGCGCCCGGTGCGAAGCTGCCCGCATGCTGATCCTCCGCTCCGCCGCCCTGTTCGCCGTCGCCGCGCTGTTCGAGATCGGCGGCGCCTGGCTCGTCTGGCAGGGCGTGCGCGAACACCGCGGCTGGCTCTGGGCGGCCGGTGGCGTCCTCGCCCTCGGCGCGTACGGCTTCGTCGCCACCTTCCAGCCCGACGCCCACTTCGGCCGCATCCTCGCCGCGTACGGCGGGATCTTCGTCGCCGGTTCGATCCTGTGGGGCGCGGTGGCCGACGGCTACCGCCCGGACCGCTGGGACATCGCGGGCGCGGCGGTCTGCCTGGCGGGGATGGCCCTGATCATGTACGCGCCCAGGGGCGACTGAGGACACCTGGGCGGGCCGGAAGGCGACGCGGGGCCGTGTCGGGACGCGGCTCCGCCGCGCGGGCGTGCCCGCCCCCGCACGACCCACGACCCGCGCCCGAGGGCGGCCCCCCGCCCCGCCTATCCTGGCGGCAGCCCACCTCCCCGCCCCAGGAGCCCCGATGTCCACCGCCCCCTCCACCCAGCCCGCGGCAGCGTCCCGCATCGCGATCGTCACCGGCGCCAGCAGCGGCATCGGCGCCGCCACCGCCCGGCAGCTCGCCGGGGCCGGCTACCGCGTGGTCCTGACCGCCCGCCGCAAGGACCGCGTCGAGGCCCTCGCCGAGGAGATCCGGGCGGCCGGAGGCCAGGCGACCGCGTACCCCCTCGACGTCACCGACCGCGCGGCGGTGGACGAGTTCGCGTCGGCCTTCAGGACCATCGGCGTCCTGGTGAACAACGCGGGCGGCGCGCTCGGCGCCGACCCGGTCGCCTCCGGGGACCCGGACGACTGGCGCCGCATGTACGAGACGAACGTCATCGGCACGCTCAACCTCACCCAGGCCCTCCTCCCCAAGCTGGAGGCGAGCGGCGACGGCACGGTCGTGGTCGTCTCCTCCACCGCGGGACACGGCACCTACGAGGGCGGCGCGGGCTATGTCGCCGCCAAGCACGGCGAGCACGTCCTCGCCGAGACCCTCCGCCTGGAGATCGTCGGCCGCCCGGTCCGGGTGATCGAGATCGCCCCCGGCATGGTGAAGACCGAGGAGTTCGCCCTGACCCGCTTCTCGGGCGACGCGGAGAAGGCCGCCAAGGTCTACCAGGGCGTGGCCGAGCCGCTGACCGCCGACGACGTCGCCGACACCATCACCTGGGCGGTCACCCGCCCCTCCCACGTCAACATCGACCTCCTGGTCGTCCGCCCCCGCGCCCAGGCGTCGAACACGAAGGTGCACCGGGAGGGGTGACGGCACCCATCACTCGCAGGAGTGAACGACGTCGATCAAACGGAACGACCGCCGGGACCGGCTGCGAGGCATCATCGACGCCGACGGTTCAGTCGGCTTCACGGGAAAAGGACCGCCGTTCGTCTCACTGACGACCGCCGGCACGGCTCTCGCGCCCTTCTGGTGCGACCATGCCAGGGAGGTCACCGGGCTGGAGCGCACGGCCAGGCCCCAACGGCCGCCGGCTCACTCGCCGTATGGCGACGCCCGGCGGACATGCGGCCCGCCCGCACGGCACGTGGCTGGAACGAAACCGAGGGCCGCATCCTGTTGAGGCTCAACAGCCCGACAGCCTCCGCCGAGGCGCTCGGCAGAACTCCACAGAGCCGCAACCTGCGCATGCGGCGTCTGCGCTCGGGCCAGGTACCCATGCCGAGTGGGCAGTGACTCACTGATCGAGGTCCCTTGTCCGCCTCAAGGACAAGGAACCTCTTGTCAGCCCTTCACGCACACGAACTGCTTCAGTCTCGCCACGACCTCGACGAGATCACGCTGCTGTTCCATCACCTGGTCGATGTTCTTGTAAGCGCCCGGGATCTCGTCCAGCACACCGGAGTCCTTACGGCACTCCACACCACGGGTCTGCTCTTCCAGGTCCCGCACGGTGAAGCGCCGCTTGGCCGCGTTACGGCTCATGCGCCGACCGGCCCCGTGCGAGGCCGAATTGAACGCCTTCTCGTTACCGAGGCCCTTCACGATGTACGAGCTGGTGCCCATGGAACCCGGGATGATCCCGTACTCACCGGAGCCGGCCCGGATCGCGCCCTTGCGGGTCACGAGCAGGTCCATCCCCTCGTACCGCTCCTCCGCCACGTAGTTGTGATGGCAGGAGATCTCCTGCTCGAAGACCGGCTTCGCCTTGCGGAACTCCTTGCGGACCACGTCCTTCAGGAGCGCCATCATGATGGAGCGGTTGTACTTGGCGTACTCCTGCGCCCAGTACAGATCATTTCTGTACGCCGCCATCTGTGGCGTGTCCGATATGAAGACGGCGAGGTCACGGTCGACCAGACCCTGATTGTGCGGCAGCCCCCGGGCCACACCGATGTGGTGCTCGGCCAGCTCCTTGCCGATGTTCCGCGACCCGGAGTGCAGCATGAGCCAGACCGAATCCGACTGATCAAGACAAAGTTCGATCATGTGGTTGCCGCTGCCCAGCGTCCCCATCTGCTTCTCCGCCCGGTCATGACGGAACCGGACCGCCTCGGCGACCCCGCCGAAACGCCCCCAGAAGTCGTCCCAGCCGCCGGTCGCGAACCCGTGCAGCCGGCCGGGGTCCACCGGGTCGCCGTGCATGCCCCGGCCCACCGGGATCGCCTGCTCGATCCGCGACCGCAGCCGGGACAGGTCGCCCGGCAGGTCGTTCGCGGTCAGGGACGTCCTCACCGCCGACATCCCGCAGCCGATGTCCACGCCCACCGCCGCCGGGCACACCGCGTCCCGCAGGGCGATCACGGAGCCGACCGTCGCACCCTTGCCGTAGTGCACGTCCGGCATCACCGCCAGGCCCTCGATCCAGGGCAGCGTCGCGACGTTCCGCAGCTGCCGCATCGCGCCGTCCTCGACCGTCGCCGGGTCGGCCCACATGCGGATCGGCACCCGCGCGCCCGGTACCTCCACGTACGTCATGACGTCCTCGTTCCCCCGAAGCCAGCAGGAAGACAGCAGAAGACCGCGCAAGGCGGCATGAAGCGAACAAAAAGAAAGAGCGCAAAAAACGGCACCAGTACCCACGAAAGGGATCTCGGACCGGCGTCCGCGGCAGCGCGTGCGATACACATGGTGCCCAGGACCCACCCCCGCGCGGCAACCGAATAACCAGCGGGGACACTGAAGGCCCCACCGCCACCGGACCCACCGTCGAGAGGAGCCGACCGTGCAGCGGAAGGCGTACGTTTCCGGCACCGTCGCCCTCCTCGCGGCGCTGCTGGCCGGCTGCACCGGCGGTTCGGACGGCGGCACGACGGACGACTCCAACCCGGGCGGCTCCGGCACCGCCTCGCCCGCCGCCCAGCCCGGCCGGTACCGCACGCTCCCCGAGCCGTGCTCGGCGGTCGGCGAGGACTCCCTGGACTCGCTCCTGCCCGGCATCGCCGAGATCACGGACGAGGAGCAGCGCGCCAGGGCCTACGAGGGCGAGGCGACCCTCACCTACGACAACGACCGCAAGGTCGGCTGCCGTTGGAAGGTCGACTCGGCGGACGCCACCGACCACCTCTTCGTCGACCTGGAGCGCGTGGTGTCGTACGACAACTCGGTCAGCGACGACAGCCAGGCGCGGGAGCTGTTCGCGACGAAGACGGAGGACGCGGACCTCCCCGAACCGATCACGACCGAGACGGAGACGCGGACACAGTCGGAGACCGGGACCGGCGCCGGGGACCGGCCGGCGTCCGGGACGCCCTCCCCCACCGGCTCCCCGACCGCCTCCGCGTCCCCCTCCTCCGGTACCTCCGGCGCCTCCGCCACCGCGCCCTCCTCGGGCGGCGCCTCCTCCGCCACGGCCGGCGCCACCCCCACCGCCCTCCAGCCTCGGCTGCTGGACGGCCTGGGTGACGATGCGTTCCTCGACGACGAGCTGAGCAGTTCCGGTTCGACGGCCCAGCGGCGCACGGTGACTGTGGCGTTCCGCACGTCGAACGTCATCGTGACCGTCGAGTACACCGAGCAGCCCGCCGTGCTCGGCGTCGTCCCCGACAGCGAGGAAATGCAGGACAAGGCCCGGAAACTGGCGTCCCGGCTGGCCGATTCACTGGGCGGCTGACGCCCGTTCGGCGCCGGCCGCGCGCGTCCGTGAAGCTTCCGGAAAGGAACCGCGCGGTTTCGGTACCGCGTACCGTGGCCCACCGGACCCGTTCCGAACGCCAGAACCATACGTGTCATGAGTGAAGGAACCATGCAGCGACGAGTGCAGCGAGACCAGCCCGGACCGCGTGTGCGGCGAGAGAGGCGTCTGAGCCGCGTCCTGGTCGGCGCGGCCGCCCTCCCCGTGATGCTGGTCGCCGCGGGCTGCTCCTCCGACTCCGGCTCCGGCTCCGACGAGGGCAAGTCCGCCGACACGGCGGCCTCGGCCTCCGCGTCGGCGTCCGCCAGCCCGTCCCCGACGGTGCAGGCGGCGGCGTACGGCGAACTGCCGGAGCCGTGCGGGGTGTTGGCCAAGAAGACCCTGAAGGATCTCGTACCGGAGGCGAAGTCCGGCAAGGAGGGCTCCTCCTCCGACACCGCCACCCGCGCCAGTTGCTCCTGGGACAGCCTGGACAACAACGGCGTCAAGGGCTCGCAGTACCGATGGCTCAATGTCTCCCTGCTGCGCTTCGAGTCGGACACCGCGCGCGGCGCGGGCGACGACCTGGCCCACGACTACCTGGTCAAGCAGCTCGAGGACGCCCAGGCCACGGACGGCGCGAAGGACCTCCAGGTGGACCCGTTCGCCGGGGCGGGCGACGAGGCGCAGATCGTGCGGTACGAGCTGAAGAAGAAGGAAGGCACCTTCAAGCAGCAGACGGCCGTCGCCCGCGTCGAGAACGTCGTCGTCACCGTGGACTACAACGGCGCCGGTCTGGCCGGCGACGAGGCCCCCGACGCCAAGGGCCTGGTGACGGACGCGAAGCGGGCGGCCGAGGAAGTGGTGGCCGCGGTGTCGGCCGCCAACGGCGCGGGCGCCTCGCCCTCCGGGAGCGCCTCGAAGGACGCCTCCGCGAGCGCCACGGACGACGCCACGAAGGACGACGGTTCCTCGGACGCCGGTTCGGACGACGCCGAGGACTCCGACTCCCCGCAGTCGAAGTCCTCGGCGTCCGCGCGCAAGAGCTGACGCGCCGGAGCCCGGCGAAGGGCCCGAAGGGGGCATTCCCCACCGGCCACCCGTCCGTCCGTACACATGTGCCACCCTGTAGCGCGCAACAACAGGCACTGGGAGGGGAGTACGGGTGGCCGCGCCACTTCAGCTGACACGGATGCACCGCGTTCTCATCGGAGTCGTCGTCTTCGGTGCCGTCGTCATCGCGGGGATCGGTTTCGCCGGCTCGTACGCGGCCGTGCTCGACCTGGCCATGGAGAAGGGCTTCGGGAGGTTCAGCTACGTCTTCCCGATCGGCATCGACATGGGCATCTGCGTCCTGCTCGCCCTCGACCTCCTGCTGACCTGGATCCGCATACCGTTCCCGCTGCTGCGCCAGACGGCGTGGGTGCTGACGGCGGCGACGATCGCGTTCAACGGCGCGGCGGCCTGGCCGGACCCGCTGGGCGTGGGCATGCACGCGGTGATCCCCGTGCTGTTCGTGGTGTCCGTCGAGGCCGCCCGGCACGCCATCGGCCGGATCGCGGACATCACCGCCGACAAGCACATGGAGGGCGTCCGCCTCACCCGCTGGCTGCTCTCCCCGGTCCCGACCTTCCTGCTGTGGCGCCGGATGAAGCTGTGGGAGCTGCGCTCCTACGACCAGGTCATCAAGCTGGAGCAGGAACGTCTCGTCTACCAGGCCCGGCTCCGTTCCCGCTTCGGCCGCGCCTGGCGCCGCAAGGCCCCGGTGGAGTCCCTGATGCCGCTGCGCCTGGCCCGGTACGGCGTCCCGCTGGCGGAGACCGCCCCCTCGGGCCTGGCGGCGGCCGGCATCGAACCGGCCCTGCTCCCGCCGGCGCCCCGGCCGGCCGAGTCCGCCGCGGTGCCGGCCGGGCCCGCCGTCGAGCAGCGCCGCGAGCTGTCCGGCCCGCCCGGACCGTCGCGACCCGGACCGTCGCAGCCCGGACCGTCGCAGCCCGGACCGTCGCAACCCGGACCGCAGGAGTCTCAGCAGCCCCCGCAGCCGCCCGTGGAGCCGGACGAGAGCAGCCCGTGGTTCAAGACGCCGCGCCAGGTCGAGTACCAGGGCGGCTACGACCCGACGTACGACCCGGCCGAGCAGTACGCCCACTGGTACGAGGAGCAGCAGCAGGCGGACGAGTACCGGGAGCAGTACGAGGAGGAGCCGCCGCCGGAGTTCTCCCCGGAGGAGACCGGCGGTTTCCCCATCCCGGTGTCGCCGGGCCGCACCCGTGAGCTGGGCGAGGGCGGCGGCACCCCGGCCGAGGAGCCGACGGAGGAGGACTACTACCAGGTCTTCAAGAAGTCGATCCCCGGCGGCGGCTACCCGACGGCGCGTGAGTTCGGCGAGAACGTGGAGGCGGAGTTCGGCCGGACGCTTCCCGCGGACGAGGCCAAGCGCATGGTCAACCGCTTCACCAACCGCTACAACGCGGAGCTGGAGGAGGACCACATCGCCTGAGCGGTACGAGACGCGCGCGAGGGCCCCCGGCCGTGGCCGGGGGCCCTCGGTGTGTCCGGTTACGCGGCGCCGAGCAGGTGCCGGACCCGCTCCTGGCCGACCGCCAGCAGCAGCGTCGGCAGCCGGGGGCCGGTGTCGCGGCCGACGAGCAGCCGGTAGAGCAGGGCGAAGAAGGTCCGCTGGGCGGTCTTGATCTCCGGCGGCAGCTCCTTGGGCGTGGCGTCGGCGGAGAAGCCGGCCTGGACCTTGGGCACGCCGTAGACGAGGTGGGTGAGCCCGTCCAGGGACCAGTGCTCGGCGAGGCCGTCGAGCAGCAGCCGTACCGAACCGGCGGACGCCTCGTCGAGGGAGGCCAGCAGCTCGGTGTCGGGCTGCTCCCGGACGATGGTGCGCTGGTCGGCGGGGACGTGGGTGTTGATCCACGCCTCGGCCTTGTCGTACCGGGGGCGGGCCTCGTCCAGGGAGGTCAGCGGGTGGGACGGGTCCAGCTCGCTGAGGATGCGCAGCGCCTGGTCGGCGTGGCCGGCGGTGATGTCGGCGACGGAGGCGAGCGTGCGGTACGGCAGCGGGCGGGGCGTCCGCGGCAGGTCACCGGCGGCGGTGCGCACGGCCCGGGAGTGCGCGGCGGCGTCGGCCGGGAGGGCGCTGCCGTCGGCGACCTTGGCGTCCAGCCGGTCCCACTCGTCGTAGAGCCGCTGGATCTCCTGGTCGAAGGCGATCTTGAAGGACTGGTTGGGCCTGCGGCGGGCGTAGAGCCAGCGCAGCAGCTGCGGCTCCATGATCTTCAGGGCGTCGCCGGGGGTGGGCACCCCGCCCTTGGACGAGGACATCTTGGCCATGCCGCTGATGCCGACGAAGGCGTACATCGGGCCGATGGGCTGCTTGCCGCCGAAGATGCCGACGATCTGCCCGCCGACCTGGAACGACGACCCCGGCGAGGAGTGGTCCACGCCGCTGGGCTCGAAGACGACGCCCTCGTAGGCCCAGCGCATGGGCCAGTCGACCTTCCAGACCAGCTTGCCCCGGTTGAACTCGCTGAGCCGGACCGTCTCGCCGAAGCCGCAGGCGGTGCAGGTGTACGTCAGCTCGGTGGTGTCGTCGTCGTAGGCGGTGACGGTGGTCAGGTCCTTCTCGCAGTTGCCGCAGTACGGCTTGTACGGGAAGTACCCGGCGGAGCCGGAGCTGCCGTCGTCCTCGGCCGCGGCGCCGGAGCCCTCCTCGGCCTCCAGCTCGGCGGCGTCGGCCGCCTTCTGCTGGGCCTTCCTGGCCTTCGGCTTGGTGCGGTACTGGGCGAGGATCGCGTCGATGTCCGCGCGGTGCCGCATGGCGTGCAGGATCTGCTCCCGGTAGACCCCGGAGGTGTACTGCGCGGTCTGGCTGATGCCGTCGAACTCGACGCCCAGCTCGCCGAGCGCCTCGATCATGGCCGCCTTGAAGTGCTCGGCCCAGTTCGGGTACGCCGAGCCGGCGGGGGCCGGGACGGAGGTCAGCGGCTTGCCGATGTGCTCGGCCCAGGAGGTGTCGGTGCCGGGCACCCCGTTCGGGACCTTGCGGTAGCGGTCGTAGTCGTCCCAGGAGATGAGGTGCCGCACCTCGTACCCGCGGCGGCGGATCTCGTCGGCGACCAGGTGCGGGGTCATGACCTCGCGGAGGTTGCCCAGGTGGATGGGGCCGGACGGGGAGAGGCCGGACGCGACGACGACCGGTTTGCCCGGGGCACGGCGCTCCGACTCGGCGATGACCTCGTCCGCGAAACGGGAGACCCAGTCGGCGGTCTCTGTGCTCTGAGCCACGATCGGCACGTCCTTCTTTCCTGCACGGGGTGGGCGAGAGGGGTGACAGTCCATTCTCACAGACCGGCTCACGCTCGGGAAAACGGCTTTGCCCCCCCATGAGAGACTGGGACGGTCTATCGATCCCCACGAGGAGAACGGCACCCCTTCCTATGGCCTCGGTCACGTCCCTCAGCGACTCCGTCCACCAGCAGCTCGCGTCCGCCCTGTCGGCCACCCGGCCCGACGCCGCCGGCGCGGACCCGCTGCTGCGACGCAGTGACCGGGCGGACTACCAGGCCAACGGCATCCTGGCGCTGGCGAAGAAGGCGAAGGCCAACCCCCGGGAGCTGGCCGCCGAGGTCGTCGCCCACGTCACCACCGGCGAGCTGATCGCGGATGTCGAGGTCTCCGGCCCCGGCTTCCTCAACATCACGGTCGCCGACCGGGCGATCACCGGGAACCTCGCCGCGCGGTACGCGGACGACACCGGCCGCCTCGGCGTGCCGCTCGCCGCGGAGCCGGGCACCACGGTCATCGACTACGCCCAGCCCAACGTGGCCAAGGAGATGCACGTCGGCCACCTGCGCTCCGCGGTGATCGGCGACGCGGTCCGCCAGCTCCTGGAGTTCACCGGCGAGACGGTGGTCCGGCGCCACCACATCGGCGACTGGGGCACCCAGTTCGGCATGCTCATCCAGTACCTGGACGAGCACCCGCACGAGCTGGACCACTCCGGCGGCGAGGTGAGCGGCGAGGAGGCGATGTCCAACCTGGACCGCCTCTACAAGGCCGCGCGGAAGCTGTTCGACTCCGACGAGGAATTCAAGACGCGGGCCCGGCGGCGGGTGGTCGACCTCCAGGCCGGGGACCCGCACACGCTCGCCATGTGGCAGAAGTTCGTGGACGAGTCGAAGATCTACTTCTTCTCCGTCTTCGAGAAGCTCGACATGGAGATCCGCGACCCCGACATCGTCGGCGAGTCCGGGTACAACGACATGCTCGCGGAGACCTGCCGCCTCCTGGAGGAGCGGGGCGTGGCGGTCCGCTCCGAGGGCGCGCTCTGCGTCTTCTTCGACGACGTCAAGGGCCCGGACGGCAAGCCGGTCCCGCTGATCGTGCAGAAGTCGGACGGCGGTTACGGCTACGCGGCCACCGACCTCTCCGCGATCCGCAACCGCGTCTTCGACCTGAAGGCGGACACGCTCCTGTACGTGGTCGACGCCCGCCAGTCCCTGCACTTCAAGATGGTCTTCGAGACCGCCCGCCGGGCCGGCTGGCTCAACGACGACGTGCAGGCCGTGCAGCTCGCCTTCGGCACCGTGCTCGGCAAGGACGGCAAGCCGTTCAAGACCCGGGCCGGGGAGACGGTCCGCCTGGTCGACCTCCTCGACGAGGCGGTCGACCGCGCCAGCGCCGTCGTACGGGAGAAGGCGCGCGACCTGTCCGAGGAGGAGATCACCGAGCGCGGCACCCAGGTGGGCATCGGCGCGGTGAAGTACGCGGACCTGTCGACGTCGGCGAACCGGGACTACAAGTTCGACCTGGACCAGATGGTCTCGCTCAACGGCGACACGTCCGTCTACCTCCAGTACGCCTACGCCCGCATCCGCTCCATCCTGCGCAAGGCGGGCGACGTCCGCCCCGCCGCCCGCCCCGAGCTGCCCCTGCACGAGGCCGAGCGGGCGCTGGGCCTGCACCTGGACGCCTTCGCCGAGCAGGTGACGGAGGCGGCCCGCGAGTACGCCCCGCACAAGCTGACCGCGTACCTGTACCAGCTCGCGTCCCTGTACACGACGTTCTACGACAAGTGCCCGGTCCTGAAGGCCGCGACGCCGGAGCAGATGGCCAACCGCCTGTTCCTGTGCGACATCACGGCCCGCACCCTGCACCAGGGCATGGCCCTGCTGGGGATCAGGACGCCGGAGCGGCTCTGACCGCTCCTCAGGCGTAGTACCGGATGGTGCCGCGCAGTCCGGCGTCGCTGGTCCCGCAGTGCTGCTCGAACCTCGCGGCGAACGCCGTGACGGTCCCCGCGTCGTCCCGCACCAGCTTGAGGATGGTCAGGGTGCCGGTGGTCGTGGCGCACGCGCGCCCGTTGCCGGACACCCCGAAGCCGGCCACGCCCTCGGTGTCGGTGCCGCCGACGGGGTAGGTCCGCCCGGCCTCGAACTGCTCGCCGGTGGGCGGGGTCATGAGGGCGGAGTAGCTCTCCCGGTTGCCCTCGACGTTGTACTGCAGGCCCCGGCCGCCGGCCCAGGGGCGCAGGCCGAAGATGCTCGTCGCCCCGGTGTGGTCACCGCTCGCGCCCCGGGCGACGAAATCGTCGGGGTCGCTGGTGTAGGTGTAGGACAGCGGGAAGGCGCGGTACTTGACGACGCCCTTGAGCGCCGGTGCCGTGGCGCTGTCGCAGCGCTGGGTGTACGTGGCGTCCAGCACGGTGACGGCGCCGGACTCGTCGGTCTCGATCTGGTTGACGGCGAACCGGCCGTAGACGTCGTCGCAGCTGCGGCCCTCCCCGTAGACGTCCAGTCCCGGAGCACGGCCGGTACGCAGCGGCGTCCGCTCGACGTCCCGGTAGACACCGGGGCGCAGTCTCTCTCCCTTGGGCGCGGCGAGGGAGACCTCCCACCAGGTGAGGTCCTCCGCGCTCTCCGCCCAGACACGCAGGCGCAGCTGCCCGGCGTCGCCGGTGACCGCGATCTCCGCCGTGTCGGGTGTGTAGGCGGCCGTGCCGCCCTGCCCGATGTAGTCGCCGGCCTCGCTGGTGTGGCTGTACTCGGTGACGGCGACCGGGGCGCCGGCGTCCGCCTGCGCCGGTGCCGCGTGGGCCGGTGCCGCCAGGGCCGTGGTCAGGCCGATCGTCGCCGTCAGGCCCGCCAGCGTGCCGAGCACCGCCCGCCCCCGTCCCGTACGCGTCCGCGTCCGCACGACTGTCTCCCCCTCCTGAGACGGGCGTCCCGGAAGACGCCCGAACCGGTGTCGCACAACGCCCAGTTGGCTATCCCCAGGCGCCCCGCGCAAACCTCTGGAGCCACAGGTTCCGCATGGCCTCCCCACAGCCGTCCCGCACCGGTTGTCAGTGGCTCCCCCTACAGTCACGGACATGGCGACCCTTCCCAACCCGCTGCCCGGACTGGCAACCGACCCGAGCGGCCGTTCGCTGGGCCTCCGGCTCCCGCCCGGCAGGCTGATCGACACCACGGTCGACGGCCCCTGGCCCGAGCCGCTGCTGTGGCACGCCGGGCAGTCGGCCTCCCCCGGCACCTGGGCGGCGCTGGGCGGCCCCGCCCGCCGTGCGGGCCTCCTCCCGGTCCTCGTCGACCTGGGCGACGGCGGCCCCGCCGCCTGGGAGCTGGCACCGGCCGAGATGTCGTACCCGGGGGACCACGACGCGCGGGAACTGCTCGCGGAGTACGCGGAGCGGGTCGGTGCCCTGGGAACGACCGGGGACGGGGAGCGGCCCGGTCCGGCCCCGGCCGCCACGCTCACCGCCGACCCGGCCCGCCGCGCGGCCGAGACCGCCGACGCGCTGGCCGAGAGCCGCGCCCCCTTGGCCCGGCCCCACCTGGCCCTGGTCCCGGCCCGCCGCAGCGCCGACATCCCGGCCGCGATCGGCTGGGGCGGCCCGGCCGACGAGGACACCGGCCGGCTCGGCGCGGTGCTGCGCTCCTGGGAGGACCGCTTCGGCATACGCGTCGTCGCCCTCGGTTACGCCCACCTGCTGCTCTCCGTCGCGGCCCCGCCCACGACGCCGGCCCACGCCCGCGCCGTGGCCGCCGAGCACCTGGCCCTCAGCCCGGACACCGTCCACCAGGGCGGCGCCGTGTCGCTGGACGCCTACGCGGAACAGCATGTCCTCGACCGGACGTCGTGGCACTTCTGGTGGGAGTAGGGGCCGGCCGCCCGGACCGGCCGCGGACGCGGGGCCTGACCGCCCGCCGCCCGCAGCCCCTCCCCCAGCCTCCGCAGCCCTTCCGCGATCGCGTCCGGCCGCTGCGTCACGAAGCACAGCCGCATCGTCGACCGGTCGGGCTCACCGGCGTGGAAGGGCGCCCCGGGCACGTACGCCACGTCGTGCCGGACCACCTCCGGGAGCAGCGCGCTCGTGTCGTACGACGCCGGCAGCCGCACCCACAGGAACATGCCGCCCTCCGGCCGCGTCCACCGCGACCCGGCGGGCAGCGCCTCGGCCAGCCCGGCCAGCATGGCGTCCCGGCGCTCCCCGTAGGCCCGCGCGACCCGGCGGACGTGGGCGTCCAGGTCCCGGTCGGCGAGGTACCGGGCGGCGGCGAGCTGGTTGACGGTCGGGGTGTGCAGGTCGGCGGCCTGCTTGGCCACCGCGCAGGCCCGGCGCAGCGGGGCCGGGGCGCGCAGCCAGCCCAGCCGCAGCCCCGGCGCCATCACCTTGGAGAAGGAGCCGAGCAGCACGGTCCGGTCCCGGGCCGCCTCGTAGGAGGCGATCCACGGCACCCGCTCGCCCTCGAACCGCAGCTCCCCGTAGGGGTCGTCCTCGACGATCCACAGCCCGTGCCGGGCGGCGGCCTCGGCCACGGCGGCCCGCCGCCCGGCGGACATGGTGCGGCCGGTGGGGTTCTGGAAGGTGGGCACGGTGTAGAACAGCTTGGGCCGCTCCCGCACCACCAGGTCGGCCAGCGCCTGCGGGTCCGGTCCCCGCTCGTCCCCGGGGACGGCGACCACCCGGGCGCCCGCGAACCGGAAGGACTGGAGCGCGGCGAGGTAGCAGGGGTCCTCGACCAGCACCGTGTCGCCCGGTTCGAGCAGGGCGGTGGCCAGCAGCGACAGGGCCTGCTGCGAACCGGTGGTGACGAGCAGGTCGTCCGCCTCCGTGGCCACCCCGCGTGCCGAGGTGCGCTCCGCGAGCGCGGCCCGCAGTTCGGGTTCGCCCTCGGTCGTGGCGTACTGCAGCGCCCTGCCGGGCAGCTCCGCGAGGACCGCCCGGTAGGCGGCGGCGATCCCTTCCGCGTCGAACAGCTCGGGGTCCGGCAGCCCGCCCGCGAAGTTGACGACCTCGGGACGGGCGGTGACGGCGAGGATGTCCCGTACCGGCGAACCGCCGGCCGACCGGGTCCGCGCGGCGAGCGGCGGCGGGGGAGCGGGGGACGCGGCGGGCACGGAGGCGGGCTCGGTGACGGTCATGACCGCACCCTAGAGAGATACATGCTGTCTGCAAGCAGCTTTCCGGCATACGGACCCGGGCCGGCCCGCGCCGGCCCGGTCACCGCGCGCGGCACGCCGGCCCGTCACCCCTCCTGATATTCCTCCCACCCGCTGCCGCCCAGCGGCCAGCCGTAGTAGTCGGTGCCCGAGGCGCTGGTCCGGAACGGCTTGCCGTGGTCGTCGATCCGGATCGTGCCGTGCCGCGACCCGCTCGACCAGTCCAGCTCCAGCTGCCAGCGCACGTCGTGCCCGTTGGTGTGCGCGTTGACGTAGAACACCTCGGGGTCGGACTCGCTCACCTTGTACGGGAAGCCCCGCTGCCCGTTGACCGGCGTGGCCAGCGGATTGCCCAGGTCCAGGGAGACGTCGAAGGACTTGGTGCCGACCCCGCCCCCGCAGCCGACGCCCATCGCGTACTCGTTCCAGCCCAGCGGGGCACCGCTGCCGACGACCCGGACGTGCAGGGCCTCCAGCACGACCGTCTCCTCGCCCGTGCCCTGCACGGTGAGGGCGACCTGCTGCCGGTCGGCGGCGACGCCCCCGAGCGCGGTGACCCAGCCGACCGCGTCCTGCTGCGGGGGCGGCTCGTTCACGTTGCCCGGGCTGCGGTCGATCAGGAAGTTCTGCTCGCAGGGCACGTCCCAGTAGTACGGGGTGGTCTGCACGGTGACCGGGACGGCGTCCACCGCCGGGGCGGACGCCGCCCCGGCGGCCTTGGCGCTCCTGCTCGCGCCGGCCCGGGGCCCGGCGCCCTTCCCGGCCTCGGTCCTGGCGCTGCCACTGGGGGTCGCGCTCACGCTCGTCCGGGCGCCGGCGGACGCCGACCGGGTGGGGGCGGCCTCCGATGCGGAGGGAGCGGTGGAGACGCTCGCCCCCACGGTGTCGGCCGAGCCGTCCCCGCTCCCCCCGTCCGGGAGCAGCGCGACGACGAGCGCGACGGCGGCGGCCAGCCCGACGCCCGTACCGGTGTACACCGCCCGCTTCCTGGAACGCCGCCGGGGCTCCGCATCACCCCCGTCACCACCCACCACGGTGACCTCGGCGTCGTCGGCCTCCCCGGTCGCTCCGGCCTCACGGCCCTCACCGGCCTCATCGGGCTGACCGGCCTCACCGGCCTCATCGAGCTGACCGGCCTCATCGGTCCGAGCGGCGGCCTCACCAGCTCCCGCAGCACCAACGGCCCCGACCGGTCCCTCGTCGGCCCCCTCCCCCTTGACCCCCCGCAACGCATCCGCCCGGATCCACCGCCGATGAAGCTCCAGCAGCTCCTCCGGGGTCGCCCGGCACAGCCGCGCGAGCCGTTCGACGGGCCCGAACTCCGCCGGTACGACCTCCCCCTTCACGTACCGGTGAAGCGTCGACGCGCTCATGTGCAGCCGCTTGCCGAGCGCCCCGTAGCTGAGCCCCGAGCGCTCCTTCAGCTCCCGCAGCAGTCCCGCGAAATCGTCCGCCGCCACTGTTTCTCCCACTCCCCTTGTCCCCGCACCGCGTCCCAGACCGAAGACGTTCCCCCTGGTCAGGGTGGTTCCAACCATCCCAGCGTCCCGGGTGTGCCGCCGATGCTGGCGGCCGGGACGCCCGCTGCCGCAGGCTGGGATCAGTCAAGCAGCCGCTCCCGGCACCGGTCGAGCGGCGCCACTCCCACCCACCTGTGAAGGGGCTCACCCATGTCCGCACGCACCACCCGTGTCCGTCTGTTCGCCGCCGCCACCGTCGCGCTGGCCGCGCTCTCCCTGACGGCCTGCGAGGACGGCTCGGCCACCGGCGTCCGCGACTCCTCCACCGCTCCGGTGGCCGCCGAGCAGAGCGCGCGGCCGGAGCAGAAGGACCAGCGGGACCAGCAGGCCGGCGGTACGGACACGACCGCGACCACCGCGCGGGACGGCTCCTCCACCACCGGCTCCCAGGCGGCCCCGGACGGCGACGGCGGCGACGAGCTGCCCGGCGACTGCTCCGCCGAGGACGTGGAGATCACCGCGACCGAGGTGCCCCGCCCGATCAACCACCTGCTGCTGACCGCCACCAACACCGGGGCGAAGACCTGCGCGCTGCCCGCCTACCCGGCGGCCAGGTTCGGCGAGGCGCAGTCCGTGCCGCCGGTCGTCGAGACCAGCAAGCCGCAGTCGCTGACCATGCTGGAGCCGGGCGGGTCCGGTTACGCGGGCGTCCTGCTCTCGGCCGGCGACGGCAGCGCCGGCAACGGCAGCACGGTCACGTCCCTCACGGTCCCCTTCGACGACGGCTCCGTCGCCACGGTCGGCCTGCCCGCCGACGGCGTGTACGTCGACGACTCCCTGAAGGTCACCTACTGGCTGACCGACCGGAGCACGGCCCTGACCTACTGAGGGTGCTCAGCGCAGCGTGCGCGCGACCTCCACGGCCCAGTACGTCAGGATGGTGCGCGCCCCGGCCCGCTTGATGCCGGTCAGCGTCTCCAGGATCGCCCGGTCCCGGTCGATCCAGCCCTTCTCCGCGGCGGCCTCGATCATCGAGTACTCCCCGGAGATCTGGTAGGCGGCGACCGGCACGTCCACGGCCTCCGCCACCTTCGCCACGATGTCGAGGTAGGGCCCGGCCGGCTTGACCATCACCATGTCGGCGCCCTCCTCCAGGTCCAGCGCCAGCTCCCGCAGGGACTCCCGCGCGTTGGCCGCGTCCTGCTGGTACGTCTTGCGGTCCCCCTGGAGCGAGGACCCGACGGCCTCCCGGAACGGCCCGTAGAACGCGGACGCGTACTTGGCGGTGTACGCGAGGATCGCGACGTCCTCCCGGCCGATCTGGTCGAGGGCGTCCCGGACGACCCCGATCTGCCCGTCCATCATCCCGCTCGGCCCGACGACGTGCGCGCCCGCGTCGGCCTGCACCTGGGCCATCTCGGCGTACCGCTCCAGGGTGGCGTCGTTGTCGACCCGCCCCTGCTCGTCGAGGACGCCGCAGTGCCCGTGGTCGGTGAACTCGTCGAGGCACAGGTCGGACATGACCAGCAGCTCGTCCCCGACCTCGGCCCGCACGTCCCGCAGCGCCACCTGGAGGATGCCCTCCGGATCGGTCCCGGCGGTCCCGAGGCCGTCCTTCTTCTCCTCCTCGGGCACGCCGAACAGCATGATCCCGGAGATCCCCGCCTCCACCGCCTCGGCGGCGGCCTTCTTCAGGGAGTCCCGGGTGTGCTGCACGACCCCCGGCATCGCCGCGATCGGCACCGGCTCGGAGACGCCCTCCCGCACGAACGCCGGAAGGATGAGATCGGCGGGATGCAGCCGCGTCTCGGCGACCATCCGACGCATCACGGGGGTGGTCCGCAGCCGCCGGGGCCGGCTTCCGGGAAAGCTTCCATACGTCGACATACCACCTACGCTACGCCCGCCCCGCCGATGCCTTTGCCGACGCCGAGTCGGCCGCCGGGGCCACCGCACCGGCCGTGGGGCGCCGGTGCGTTCAGCCGGTGGGAGTGCCGACCTGGTCGCGTTCGAGTGCGGAGCGCAGCCGGCGGAGGGCCCGGGCGGCGGCTGCCGTCGCGGACCGGTCGAGGGCGCCTTCGACCAACTCGCTCAGGCCCGCGGTGAAAGTGGCCTCGGCGGCATCGAGGAGCCGCGAGCCGTCGTCGGTCAGCGCCAGGAGCGAGGACCTGCGGTCCGCCGGGTTGGTCCGGCGGACGATCCATCCCTGCTTCTCCAGGCGGTCGGCGCTCTTGCTGGTCGCGCCGGCGCCGATGGCGAACTCCGCGGCGAGGTCGGCCACCCGGGCCCCCGGGTGCTCGCGCAGGAACCGCAGGAACTCGAACTGCGACGTCACGATCCCGTGCCGCTCGCGCAGGCGGTCGTTCAGCGCGTTGTACAGACGCGTCTCGCAGCGGACGAGGTCCGCGAAGAATCCCTGGAGGTCGGCGACGTCGCCCGATTTATATTCCACGGCATATAGTGTAGAGGCATCCATTCCGTAGGAGGAAGCAGATGAGCAAGGAACAGCTCGCCAGGGTGGAAGCGATGCTCCGCCGGCCCCGGCCCGAGGGCCGGCCCTCCATCGAGGAACTGCGCGCCGGATTCAGGGCACTCATGGACACGATGATCGTGCCGGACGACGTCCGCACCACCCGGACCGCGCTCGGCGGCCGGCCCGCCCTCCACGTCACTCCGGACAAGGACGCGCGTCCGGGCACGATCCTGTACTTCCACGGTGGCGGCTTCGTCTCCGGCTCCCCCGAGACCACGCTGTCACTGACCGCGCAGCTCGTCTCGAAGACCGGGTTCGACTCGTACTCGGTGGACTACCGGCTCGCCCCCGAGCACCCGTTCCCGGCCGGCCTGGAAGACAACCTGAGCGCTTACCGCGCCCTCCTCGACAGCGGCCTCGACCCGTCCGCCCTCGCGTTCGCCGGGGACTCCGCCGGGGGCGGCTACTCGGTCACCACCGCCCTGGCCGCACGCGACGCCGGGCTGCCGCTGCCCGCCGCGATCGTGGCCTTCTCCCCGGGCCTGGACGCCACCCGGACCGGGGAGAGCATGACGACCAAGGACGGCATCGACCCGGTCTTCACCCGCGAGGCCGTGCTGCACACCGGGGCCATGTACCTCGCCGGTCAGAACCCCGAGCAACCCCTGCTCAGTCCGGCCCTGTTCGCCGATCTGACCGGCTTCCCCCCGCTGCTCGTCCAGGTGGGCACCGACGAGATACTCCTCGACGACTCCACCCGCCTCGCCGCCCGCGCGCGCGACGCCGGAGTCGACGTCATCCTCGACGTCACCGCCGACGCCCCCCACGTCTTCCAGGCCTTCGCCGGCGGCACCCTCGACGAGGCCGACCGGGCACTCGACCGCGCCGCCCTCTTCCTCACCCAGCACATCGCCACCCCCTGACCTGACCCTCGCGCCCCCCCCTGACGCGACCGGCCCGAAGCTGGAGTGGGACGACAAGCAGCTACCGCTCGGACGACGGTCCATCCCGCGCCGAGAGGGCGAAAGGCCCCGCCCAGGTCTTCGTCCGGGACTCCCGAAGGCCCCCGCCGGGGCCACCTCACCGTCGCCCCCGCCACCTGGGCGGCCTCCCTCCCGTACGCCTCCGACCACTGACGCACCGGCCGCCGACGGAAAACGGGGCGCCCCGGAAGGGACGCCCCGCCCGTGCCCGCGTGCAGCGGGCCCCGCCGGCTCAGCTCGTGGTCGACCGCCGGCGCCGCGACCCCGGCCGCCGCTCGCTCGGCCGCGTCACCGGATCGCCCGCCTCGATCGCCGCCGTCCGGCGCCGCGTCCCGAAGTCGGCCAGTGCCTCCGCCAGCTTCAGCACCGACGGTTCGGGGGCCATGACGTCGACCCGCAGCCCGTGCTCCTCCGCCGTCTTCGCGGTGGCCGGGCCGATACAGGCGATCACCGTCACGTTGTGCGGCTTGCCCGCGATCCCGACCAGGTTCCGGACCGTGGACGACGAGGTGAACAGCACCGCGTCGAACCCGCCGCCCTTGATCGCCTCCCGCGTCGAGGCCGGCGGCGGCGAGGCGCGCACCGTCCGGTAGGCGGTGACGTCGTCGACCTCCCAGCCCAGCTCGATCAGCCCGGCGACCAGCGTCTCCGTGGCGATGTCGGCCCGCGGCAGGAACACCCGGTCGATCGGGTCGAAGACCGGGTCGTACGGCGGCCAGTCCTCCAGCAGACCGGCGGCCGACTGCTCGCCGCTCGGCACCAGGTCCGGCTTCACGCCGAAGGCGATCAGCGCCTTGGCGGTCTGCTCGCCCACCGCGGCGACCTTGATCCCGGCGAAGGCGCGGGCGTCGAGCCCGTACTCCTCGAACTTCTCCCGGACCGCCTTGACCGCGTTGACCGAGGTGAACGCGATCCACTCGTAGCGGCCCGTCACCAGGCCCTTGACCGCCCGCTCCATCTGCTGGGGCGTGCGCGGCGGCTCGACGGCGATGGTCGGCACCTCGTGCGGCACGGCCCCGTAGGACCGCAGTCGGTCGGAGAGCGACGCCGCCTGCTCCTTCGTGCGCGGCACGAGCACCTTCCAGCCGAACAGCGGCTTGGACTCGAACCACGACAGCTCGTCGCGCCGGGCGGCGGCGGAGCGCTCACCGACCACGGCTATCACCGGCCGGCCGCCGTCCGGCGACGGCAGCACCTTCGCCTGCTTCAGCGTCTGCGCGATCGTCCCGAGGGTCGCCGTCCAGGTGCGCTGCCGGGTCGTCGTGCCGCCCACCGTCACCGTGATCGGCGTGTCCGGCTTCCGCCCCGCCGACACCAGCTCGCCGGCGGCGGCGGCCACCGAGTCCAGCGTCGTGGAGACGACCACCGTGCCGTCCGACGCGCCGACCTCCGTCCAGCACCGGTCCGACGCCGTACGGGCGTCCACGAACCGCACGTCCGCGCCCTCCGCGTCCCGCAGCGGGACACCGGCGTACGCGGGCACGCCGGTCGCGGACGCGACGCCGGGGACGACCTCGAAGGGCACCCCCGCGGCGGCGCACGCCAGCATCTCCTCGGCGGCGTACGTGTCGAGCCCGGGGTCCCCGGACACCGCACGGACCACCCGCCTGCCGCCCCGCGCGGCCTCCATGACAAGATGTGCGGCATCCCGCACGGCGGGGACACCAGCGGCTGTTGACGCGCCGTCGACGACCGCCAGCTGAGGCGCGCCTGTGCCCGGGACCGGACCACCGGACGGGTCCGGATCGGTGTGCACCTCGGCGACACCGCGCCTGGCGTGCGTCCGTACGACGTCGAGCACCTCGTGCTCGGCGACGAGGACGTCCGCGTGCGCCAGCGCCTCCACGGCGCGCAGGGTCAGTAGTCCCGGATCTCCGGGGCCGGCACCGAGGAAGGTGACGTGCCCGGGTTCCGGGCCGGCGGGAAGGGTGGTGGGGCTCAATGTGCTCGCTCCCCCATCAGACCGGCCGCGCCCTGGGCGAGCATCTCGGTGGCGAGTTCGCGACCGAGTGCCAGTGCCGCCTCGTGCGTTGCGGGCACGGGACCGGTGGTGGACAACTGCACCAGCGTCGAGCCGTCGGTCGTGCCGACGACGCCGCGCAGGCGCATTTCCTTGACAGTCTGTCCGCCGGCCAGGATGTCGGCCAGCGCCCCCACGGGTGCGCTGCAGCCGGCCTCCAGGGCGGCGAGCAGTGATCGCTCGGCCGTTACGGCGGCCCGGGTGAAGGGGTCGTCGAGTTCGCCGAGCACGGCGATCAGCGCGGAGTCCTGGGCGGTGTGCCCCGCCCTGCACTCGATCGCCAGTGCCCCCTGGCCGGGGGCGGGCAGAACCGTGTCGACCGACAGGAAGTCGGTCACCTCGTCGCTGCGGCCTATCCGGTTCAGTCCGGCGGCGGCCAGTACGACGGCGTCCAGCTCACCCTTGCGGACGTACCCGATGCGGGTGTCGACGTTGCCCCGGATCGGAACCGTCTCGATGTCCAGGCCGTGCGCGCGGGCGTACGCGTTGAGCTGCGCCATGCGCCGGGGGGCGCCGGTGCCGATGCGCGCCCCGCGCGGCAGGTCGGTGAACTTGAGCGCGTCCCGGGCGACGATCACGTCCCGCGGGTCCTCGCGCTCGGGTACGGCGGCCAGCACCAGCCCCTCCGGCTGCGCGGTCGGCAGGTCCTTCAGCGAGTGGACCGCGAAGTCGACCTCCCCCCGCAGCAGTGCCTCGCGCAGCGCCGCCACGAACACCCCCGTGCCGCCGATCTGCGCGAGATGCTCCCGCGACACATCGCCGTACGTGGTGATCTCGACCAGTTCAACGGGCCGACCGGTCACCTGGCTCACGGCGTCCGCCACCTGCCCGGACTGGGCCATGGCGAGCTTGCTGCGCCGCGTCCCCAGTCTCAGTGCCTTCTCGGTCATGCCGGTCCTCGGTTCTTCTCAGTGCTGTTTGCGGCCCGGGAGACGGAGGCCACCGTCTCGGGTTCGAGGTCGAACAAGGTGCGCAGCGCGTCCGCGTACCCGGCGCCGCCGGGCTCGGCCGCGAGCTGCTTGACCCGTACGGTCGGCGCGTGCAGCAGTTTGTCGACCACGCGCTTGACGGTCTGGGTGATCTCGGCGCGGTGCTTGTCGTCCAGGCCGGGCAGCCGCCCCTCCAGCCGGGCGATCTCACTCGCCACGACCCCGGCGGCCATGGCGCGCAGCGCCACCACGGTGGGCGTGATGGTCGCGGCCCGCTGGGCGGCGCCGAACGCGGCGACCTCGTCGGCGACGATCCGCCGGACCTGGTCGACGTCGGCGGCCATCGGGGCGTCGGCGGACGCGTCCGCGAGCGACTCGATGTCGACCAGCCGGACCCCGGCCAGCCGGTGCGCGGCGGCGTCGATGTCGCGCGGCATGGCCAGGTCCAGGAGGAAGAGGACGGGCTCGGGGCGCGGTGCCTCGGCGACCGGCTCGGGCCGCCGCATCTCCGGCACCCGCCCGGCGCTTGCCGCGGTCGCGGCGAGCGCGGAGATCAGCTCGGCGTCGGCCCCGCCCTCCCGCGGCCGGTCCACCGCCGTGCCGCCCGCGGCCCACGCCCCGTGCTGCTCCAGCGTGGCGGCGTCCATCCCGGCCACCGCCGCCTCGCCCAGCACGGAGAAGCCGGACTGCGCGGCGGACAGGTCGAGCGGACAGCCGTCGTCGGCACCGGCACCGGCCGGCGCCGACTCGGCCACCCGTACGTCCGCGGCGGCCGCGATCTCGACGGGCCTGCCGGTGCGGCCCCGCACCGCCGCGACGACCGCGTCGGCGGTGAGCACAAGCCCGGTGGCGCCGGTGCAGGAGACGGCGACGTCCGCACGTGTCAGCTCGGCCGGCACCGCGTCCATCGGTACCGCGCGGGCCACCACGTCGGTGTCGTCGCCCCCGGTCAGGATCTGGGCGAGCCGCTCGGCGCGCTCGAAGGTGCGGTTGGCGACCACGATCTCGGCCACCCCGGCCCGCGCCAGCGTCGCCGCGGCCAGTGAGGACATCGACCCGGCGCCGATGACCAGCGCCTTCTTGCCCCCGGCCCACCGCTGTACGTCGCCGCCCGCGGCCAGCTGCTCCAGGCCGAAGGTGACCAGGGACTGCCCGGCGCGGTCGATGCCGGTCTCGGAGTGGGCGCGCTTGCCGACCCGCAGCGCCTGCTGGAACAGGTCGTTCAGCAGCCGGCCGGCGGTGTGCAGGTCCTGCGCGCGGGCCAGCGAGTCCTTTATCTGCCCGAGGATCTGGCCCTCGCCGACGACCATCGAGTCCAGTCCGCAGGCCACCGAGAACAGATGGTGGACGGCCCGGTCCTCGTAGTGCACGTAGAGATAGGGAGTGAGCTCCTCCAGGCCGACCCCGCTGTGCTGGGCGAGCAGCGTGGACAGCTCGGCGACCCCGGCGTGGAACTTGTCCACGTCGGCGTACAGCTCGATGCGGTTGCAGGTGGCCAGCAGCGCGGCCTCGGCGGCCGGTTCGGCGGCGACCGTGTCCTGGACGAGTTTGACCTGCGCGTCCGCGGTCAGCGAGGCCCGCTCCAGGACGCTGACCGGGGCGCTGCGGTGGCTGAGTCCGACGACGAGGAGGCTCATGCCGGCATCACGGCGGGGACATCCCCGTCAGGACCCTGATCGGCGGAGGCGGAAGCAGGGGCCGAGCCGGAGCCGGACGCGCCGGCGGCCGGTGCGGCGGCGCGCTTGCGGGCGGCGGCGGGCACGGCGGCCGCGGCCGCGGCCTCCTCGCCGGCCTTGCGCTGCTCGTGGAAGGCGAGGATCTGGAGTTCGATCGAGAGGTCGACCTTGCGCACGTCGACGCCGTCGGGCACGTTCAGCACGGTCGGCGCGAAGTTCAGGATGGAGGTCACCCCGGCGGCCACCAGCCGGTCGCAGACCTGCTGGGCGGCGCCGGCGGGGGTGGCGATCACGCCGATGGACACCCCGTTGCCGGTGATGATCGACTCCAGCTCGTCGGTGTGCTGCACCGGGATGCCGGCCACCGGCTTCCCCGCCATCGCGGGGTCGGCGTCGATGAGCGCGGCCACCCGGAAGCCGCGGGAGGCGAAGCCGCCGTAGTTGGCGAGCGCGGCGCCGAGGTTGCCTATACCGACGATCACGACCGGCCAGTCCTGGGTCAGGCCCAGCTCGCGGGAGATCTGGTAGACGAGGTACTCGACGTCGTAGCCGACCCCCCGGGTCCCGTAGGAGCCGAGGTAGGAGAAGTCCTTGCGCAGCTTCGCGGAGTTGACCCCCGCCGCGGCGGCCAGCTCCTCGGAGGAGACCGTGGGCACCGAGCGCTCCGACAGTGCGGTCAGCGCGCGGAGGTACAGCGGAAGCCTGGCGACGGTGGCCTCGGGAATCCCTCGGCTGCGGGTCGCCGGTCGGTGTGTTCGGCCAGTTGCCACGATGCTCCTGCGGGTAGAGCGGGGCTGTAGGCGGTCATACGTCCCTACACGACCGCCCCGTCGACAGCAGGCTATGTCTTTGTGAACGCGTGCACAAAGATGGTGTCCGATTTGCCCGGCCAACGTGACCGGGGTCACGCGCCCCCGGCGCTCGAACGGGGAACCGGCGCGCCCGCGCACTCGTTCCTCTCCTATTGGGGGCAAAGCCGCCCACGCTCCTCACGATCCACGCCCCCGAGACCACGTCGCCATCGATCCTAAGCGACCATCCGGACCGACCGGGAACTACTCGGACTACCCGGACGACTCGGACCGCCCGGTCAGTGCCCTGCGCAGGCGTTCCTCGTTCACACGCCAGAAGGTGTGCTGGCGTCCGTCGACGAGGACGACGGGGATCTGCTCCCAGTACTCGTCGTGGAGCCGGCGGTCCTCGGTGATGTCCTTCGCCTCCCACGGGACGCCGAGGTCGGCGCAGACCTTCTCGACGACGAGCTGTGCGTCATCACACAGGTGGCAGCCGGGTTTGCGGATGAGGGTGACGAGATGGTCCTCGGGACGGGACGGGCGCTCGGGACGCGGCGGCGTCCTCTTGCGGAAGACGGGGCTCATACGGGCCATTCTCGCGCGCCCCGCGCCGTACGGAAGCCCCCCGGCGACGCCATCGCGACGCGCCGGGCGCACCGCTTCTCCGACGGCGCGGTCACGCGAAGTTCACAGCCTCCCAACCTCTCGGCTCCGGAACACCCGAACAGACTGGCTATGCTCACGGACATGGCCGCTCTTGGATGGCTCACTCCCCGGAGGCGCTCCGCCACCGCGCGCAGCGTGCTGGCAGGCGAGGCGTCGGCGGAGGCCGCCCGCAAGTCCACCCAGGACCTCCCCGCGCCCGAGGCCGCCGGGAAACCGGACTTCCCGGTCCACGGCGACGACCGCGCCGCCGCCTTCTTCGACCTGGACAACACGGTGATGCAGGGCGCCGCGCTCTTCCACTTCGGACGCGGCCTGTACAAGCGGAAGTTCTTCGAGACCCGCGACCTGGCCCGCTTCGCCTGGCAGCAGGCGTGGTTCCGGCTGGCCGGCACCGAGGACCCCGAGCACATGCAGGACGCCCGCGACTCCGCCCTCTCCATCGTCAAGGGCCACCGCGTCTCCGAGCTGAAGTCGATCGGCGAGGAGATCTACGACGAGTACATGGCCGAGCGCATCTGGCCGGGCACCCGCGCCCTCGCCCAGGCCCACCTGGACGCGGGCCAGAAGGTCTGGCTGGTCACGGCCGCCCCTGTGGAGATCGCCCAGGTGATCGCCCGCCGCCTCGGCCTGACCGGCGCGCTCGGCACGGTCGCCGAGTCGATCGGCGGCGTCTACACCGGCAAGCTGGTCGGCGAGCCCCTGCACGGCCCGGCCAAGGCCGAGGCGGTCCGCGCCCTGGCGGCGGCCGAGGGCCTGGACCTGACCCGCTGCGCCGCCTACAGCGACTCGCACAACGACATCCCGATGCTGTCGCTGGTCGGCCACCCCTACGCGATCAACCCCGACTCCAAGCTGCGCCGGCACGCCCGCGAGCTGGACTGGCGGCTGCGGGACTACCGCACCGGCCGCAAGGCGGCCAAGGTCGGCATCCCCGCGGCGGCCGGCGTCGGCGCCGTGGCGGGCGGCACGGCCGCGGCCATCGCCCTGCACCGCCGCCGGCGCTGACGGCCAATCCATCTGACGTACCCCGGGGAGACCCGCCTCAGTCCCCCTTCGCCCACCCGGGCACAACACGGACCCGTTGCGACGCCGAACCCAAACCCTTCCGATCAGAAACCGATCATCTTTCGGCACTTGATCAGCCGTCATTCGGTTACGTAAGCGACGTAATCGATGATTTGAGCAACTGGGTGTAGCAGCGCCTGTACGAAGCGTTATTCTCCTCAGACGCAATCCGGAACCCTCCTGTCGCTACGACGGGTGAAAGGTCCCGCACTGCACGTGATGGAAGCTCTGCCTCTGGGAGTCCCGTGTACCCACACGTCGGGGTTGACGCCTCGGGCCTGGCTACGCTGCGCGCAACGGTCAAAACGGTCCAAGACCTGTTGAGCGACTTCGTCCCCACCGCGTACGCCGTCCCCGCCCTCGCCGCGGCCGCCGCCCCCGTCGGCCCGGCCTACGCGCTCGCCGACGGCAGCGCCGCCGTCGGCAGACGGGGCCGGCCGTCGTCGGGGGCGACCGTCCGCCGGCCCGCCGCGGACAGCGACAGCGCCCGGATGATGGACCTGGTCGAGCGTGCCCAGTCCGGCGAGGCCGACGCCTTCGGTCGCCTTTACGACCAGTACAGCGACACCGTGTACCGGTACATCTACTACCGCGTGGGAGGCAAAGCCACCGCCGAGGACCTGACCAGCGAGACCTTTCTGCGCGCCCTGCGCCGCATCGGCACCTTCACCTGGCAGGGGCGCGACTTCGGCGCCTGGCTGGTGACGATCGCCCGCAACCTGGTCGCCGACCACTTCAAGTCCAGCCGCTTCCGGCTGGAGGTCACCACCGGCGAGATGCTCGACGCCAACGAGGTCGAGCGCTCACCCGAGGACTCCGTCCTGGAGTCCCTCTCCAACGCCGCCCTGCTCGACGCCGTACGCCGGCTCAACCCCCAGCAGCAGGAGTGCGTCACGCTCCGCTTCCTCCAGGGCCTCTCCGTCGCCGAGACCGCCCGCGTCATGGGCAAGAACGAAGGCGCCATCAAGACCCTCCAGTACCGGGCCGTCCGCACCCTCGCCCGGCTGCTCCCGGACGACGCCCGCTGACCCCCGCCCCAAGTCACCGTCCGTGACCGCCAGTTGACCCACAGGTCCGTTCGCCCGCCGTCCGTAACCCAAGTGCCGCACCACTCGTTGTGCGGGATGCAGGCTCCCTGTGGTCACCTCCTGGCCGACTCCGATCGCACGATCGTGTGGTCCTGGTCAGGGTGTGCAACCCTCAGGACCCCCTGGGGAGTCGACCGTCATGACGAGAGGAGGTGCCGCCAGTGATCGCGAACGTATCGGCGCACCGGCGGGCGAACGCCTTCGCCCAGGCTCTGGAGGAGCAGTCCGATCAGGACCCGGCGGCCGAGCAGTCCGAAGGACCGGCCCAGCCACCGGCCGCGGCCCCCGCGGACCGGACCGAGCAGGGCCGCTTGGTCGCCCTGGCCACCGGTCTCGACGCGCTGCCCAAGCCCGAGCTGGACCCGGAGGTCAAGGTCGTCCAGCGGGCCCAGCTGGTGGCCGCGTTCGAGGCCATGCTCCAGGAAGGCACCGCGGGGGGCGAGGCGGACCCGGTGGTCCCCGAGCAGCGCCGCGCCCGCGGCGCCCACCGGGCGACACCGCTCAGCAGACTCCGGCCCCGCTCCCGACTGGCCAAGGGCCTCACCGCCGGCGGACTCAGCGTCGGCGTGGCCGCGGGAGCCTTCGGCGGAGTCGCCGCGGCCAGTTCCGACGCCCTGCCGGGCGACTCCCTCTACGGCCTCAAGCGCGGCATAGAGGACTTCAGGCTCGGCCTCGCCGAAGGCGACACCGAGCGCGGCCGGAGCTACCTCGACCGGGCCTCCACCCGGCTGAACGAGGCCCGACGGCTCATGGAGCGCGACCGCGGCGGCCCCCTCGACCACGAGACCCTCGGCGAGATCCGCCGCACCCTGTCCGGGATGCAGCACGACGCCTCCGAGGGCCACCGCCTGCTCAGCGCCGCCTACGCCCGCGACCCCGACTCGCTCAGCCCCCTGCGGGCCCTCTCCTCCTTCTCCCGCTCCCACCGGGACGCCTGGGGGACCCTGCGGGAGCGGCTGCCGGTCCAGCTCGGCGACGTCAGCGACCGGGTCTCCTCGGTGTTCGACGCCATAGACGAGGACGTAGCCCCGCTGCGCTCCCTGATCCCCCAGCCGCCGTCCCAGGACGACGACGCGGGCGAACAGGACGGCGGCTCCGGACCGGCCGGCACCACGCCCGCCGAGCCGGACAGCTCGGCACCGCCCAGCACCGGCCGGAGCGACTCCGGCGAGCAGGGCCGTACCGACAGCGGAAGCCCCAGCGAGTCCGCCGGCCCGGACCGCCGCGAGAGCGGGGGCCTGCTCGGCGGCGGCACGGGCGGTCTGCTCGACCCGCCGAAGGAGACCACCCCCACGTCCCCGTCCACCGACAGCAGGACGCCCGCCCCCGAGCCGGACGTCACGCTGCCGCCCCTCCTCCCCGGCCTCCTGCCGGGCCTCGGCATCCAGGGCGAGAACGACAACTGAAGACACCCGGCCCGTACGGCGGTGGGGCTCCCCCACCGCCGTACAGCCGTGCCCGGAAGACCACGACGTGCCTAGAAGAACACCGACCGCCGCTGCACCAGCAGCTTGTACAGCGTGTGCTGGATCTGTTCCCTGACCTGGTCGGTCAGGTTGAACATCAGCATCGGGTCCTCGGCCGCCTCCGGCGGATAGCCGTCCGTGGGGATCGGCTCGCCGAACTGGATCGTCCACTTCGTCGGCAGCGGCACCGCGCCCAGCGGGCCGAGCCAGGGGAACGTCGGCGTCAGCGGGAAGTACGGGAAGCCCAGCAGCCGGGCCAGCGTCCGGGCGTTGCCGATCATCGGGTAGATCTCCTCGGCCCCCACGATCGAGCACGGCACGATCGGCGTGCCGGCCCGCAGCGCCGTGGAGACGAACCCGCCCCGGCCGAACCGCTGGAGCTTGTACCGGTCACCGAACGGCTTGCCGAGTCCCTTGAACCCCTCCGGCATCACCCCGACCAGTTCTCCCTGCCCGAGCAGCCGCGCCGCGTCCTCCGCGCAGGCCAGGGTGTGCCCGAGCTTGCGGGCCAGTTCGTTGACGACCGGCAGCATGAAGACCAGGTCCGCCGCGAGCAGCCGCAGGTGCCGGCCCGCCGGATGGTGGTCGTGGACGGCGACCTGCATCATCAGGCCGTCCAGCGGCAGCGTCCCGGAGTGGTTGGCGACGATCAGCGCGCCGCCCTCGGACGGGATGTTCTCCACGCCCTTCACCTCGACCCGGAAGTACTTCTCGTACATCGGGCGCAGCACCGACATCAGCACCTGGTCGGTCAGCTCGGCGTCGTAGCCGAAGTCGTCGACCTCGTACTCCCCGGTGAGCCGCCGGCGCAGGAAGGCCAGGCCGCGCGCGATCCGCTCCTCCAGCCCCTCCCCGGCCCCGTCCCCGGTCGCCGGCTGCGGCGACGGCACGTTTTCGTCCTCGTCCGGCACCGGCCCCCGCGCCTCCGGGCCGCCGTCCCGGACAGGCAGCGCCTGGACCTCGCCGGCCGGCGCCTGCTCCCCCGCGCCCTTGGGCCGGCTCCCCGGGCCGCCCCGGCGCCGCGCGGCGCCCCCGCGGGACCGGTCGTCGTCGAACGGAATGACCTTGGCGTCCGCCATCGTTGCTGCGCTCCTCAGTTGGCGCTCTGCGTCGGGGCCGGGCCGTCGCCCGTGGGGGCGGCCAGCGCGGCGATCCGGTCGACGGCCTTCGCGACGGCCTGGGGCGGGAGCAGCCCCGCCTCCCGGCTGCGCGCGAAGTCCGCGAACGTCTCCGCGGTGGTGTGTCCCGGCCGGAATCCCAGCGTCTCGCGCATCTGACCGGTGTCCACGACCCGGCCGTGGGTGAGCAGCCGGATCTGCTCGGGGGAGAAGTCCGTCATCCCCAGCGTACGCACCAGGGACCCCGCCCAGGTGACCGCCGGCAGCGGCAGCGACACCGTGGGCCGGCCCAGCCGCCGCGCGCACTGGGAGAGCAGCAGGACACCGTCCCCGGCGATGTTGAAGGTGCCGCTGTTGAGGGTGCCCCGCTCCGGCTCGTGCGAGGCGATGCGCAGCACGTCGATCACGTCGTCCTCGTGCACGAACTGCAACCGCGGGTCGTAGCCGAACACCGTCGGCAGCACGGGCAGCGAGAAGTACGAGGCGAGCGGCGTCTCGGTGACCGGGCCGAGGATGTTGGCGAACCGCAGCACGCACACCGCGACGTCCGGCCGGCGCCGCGCGAAGCCCCGCACATACCCCTCGACCTCGACGATGTCCTTGGCGAAGCCGCCGCTGGGCAGGGCCTTCGCCGGGGTGGTCTCGACACAGACGGCGGGATCGCGCGGCGCGGACCCGTACACGTTGGTGCTGGACTTCACCACCAGCCGCCGTACGGTCGGGGACTTCTGGCAGGCGCCGAGGAGCTGCATCGTCCCGATGACGTTGGTCTCCTTGACCGAGGTGCGGCTGCCGCTGCCCAGCGGCGTGCCGGTGACGTCCAGGTGGACGACCGTGTCCGCGCCCGTCTCGGCCAGCACCCGCGCGATGGTCGGCTGCCGGATGTCGGCCCGTACGAACTCGGCGCCGCCCAGATGATGCTCGGGCGGTACGGCGTCCACCCCGACCACCCGGTCCACCGCCGGGTCCCGCTGGATGCGCCGCACGAAACGGCCGCCCAGCTGACGGGCGACTCCGGTCACGAGCACGACCTTGCCCAAGATCAGCGCCTTCCTCTCGGTCCCCTGCCGTGTTCCCCGCCCGCGGGCCAACTTAGCGGGTCGGCATGGCGCTGTGACGACCACCGGACGCGCGGCCTGACGGAAACCGGCCGTACGGCCCCGCCCACCCGCCCCGCGGACGACTGTGGCCCCCCACCGGTGCGGTGGGGGGCCACAGGACACGCCTTCGCGGCGTCGCGTCGCGTACTGCTCGGTGCGACTTACTTCTTGTTACGACGCTGCACGCGCGTGCGCTTGAGCAGCTTGCGGTGCTTCTTCTTGGCCATCCGCTTGCGCCGCTTCTTGATAACAGAGCCCACGACTACCCTCGCTCACTTCTCATCACTCGGTTGTTTGGGCGCCATGGGCCCACACGACCTACGAGGGGCTAGCCTACCCGCCCGAGCGCTGAGGTCGTAATCGAGGGGACGGGGGAGGTCCGAAGGGACTGCCGAGGACCTCCCCCGGGCCCTGCCGGCCGATGTCAGGCCGTGTCCACCCCCACGAAACTCTCGCGGAGGTACTCGTGAACCGCGTTCTCCGGGACGCGGAACGACCGTCCCACCCGGATCGCGGGCAGATGACCACTGTGCACCAGCCGGTACACGGTCATCTTCGACACTCGCATCACCGAGGCGACCTCCGCCACGGTAAGGAACTGAACCTCGCTCAGAGGCCTCTGGTCTCCAGCCATGACACACCTGAACCTTCCGCACTCGACGGCCACCGGCTTCCCCTTCCGGTGACTCTTCGTCGCTGCGTGCTCACTCCCCAATGTAGGTGCGGGTGATGCGAGTGGGGAAGAGGTGCACCCATCGGCGTCCTACTGGGACAGACACGCTCGTTTGAGTACGTAGCGGGTAAGCGGCAGGTAGTAATCGGACCGCGCGCCGTCATCAAGTGGAACGACGAGGGACACGGTCCCCTCTGCCTCCCCCACGAAGAGCGCGGGATCGTCCGCGTCGGCGAGCCCGATGGCCTCGAACCCCAGCTGACCTGCTCCGCAGACCCATCCGTGGTCCCCGATCACCAGCTCGGGCAGCGCCCCGCCGGCCTCGGCGGCACCGGCCAGCAGGGTCCGAACCGGGAGGGGTGAGTGGGTATGTGCGCCGGGCTCACGACCCGGGCGTTCGCCACCGGGTTCCCGCACCAACGCGACGCCTCGTACGTAGTCGAGGTTGTACGTGCGTAGACCGAACCGGGTCGTTATGTCGACACGGCGACCCTGCGCCGGGGTGAGGACGGTACATCCCGCCGCCGACAGGGCGTCCGCGAGAGCGGCGTAGAAACCGAGCAGCCGCCGCGGATGCCCGGTACCGATCACCACCGGGGAGCCCTTCCGGGCCGCTTCCGCCAGCCGGTCCGCGAAGGCGTCCAGCGCGGTCAGCGTCCGCCAGGGGTCGATGACGTCCGGCCCGGTGACGTACCGGGGGTCGGCCGAGACCCCGCACCGGTCCGCCATCAGCTCGACCAGGTCCCGCTGCCGCCAGGCCCCTACGGGGTCGATCCCGAGCAGCGCCCGCGGGTCCCGCGCCGCGAACAGCCGGTACCGCCGCAGACTCGCCTCCCGCGAGGTGCTCACGACACCGGCCAGCCGGGCGCCCACCAGATAACCGACCACCTCATCACGCCTCACACCCCCCGATGCTGCCCCACCCCCACCGCAGGCGCACGCGCCCCGCCCCGCCCCCGCGGGCGCAGGGCCGCGCGGCGCCCCCGCCCAACGCCCCGCGCTGGCCGGCACCGGACCCCGCGAACCCCCAGCCATCAGCCATCAGCCATCAGCCATCAGCCGGCAACCGTCACGCCAACAAGCCCCGCAACGGGAACACCGCCCGCCGAGCCGCCACCACCGCCTGGTCCACCCGGTCGGCGGGGTCGTACCCCGCCTCCCACGCCCCCCACGACACCGGCCACCGCCCGTCCGTCATCCGCATCGGCCCCAACTGCCGCGTCCGCGCGTACGCCTCCTGCCGCCACCCCTGTGGAATCACCGTCTCCGGGTCCACCGGCCGCCCCGCCGCGATCCCCACGAGATGCGTCCAGGACCGCGGTACGACCTCCACGACCGCGTATCCCCCGCCGCCCAGCGCCACCCACCGCCCTCCGGCGTACTCGTGCGCCAGCTCGTGGCAGGCCGCCTGCACCGCCCGCTGCGCGTCCAGCGACACCGCCAGATGCGCCAACGGGTCCTCGAAGTGCGTGTCCGCCCCGTGCTGCGTCACCAGCACCTGCGGCCGGAAGGAGACCGCCAGCTCCGGCACCACGGCGTGGAACGCCCGCAGCCACCCCGAGTCCCCGGTCCCCGCCGGCAGGGCCACGTTCACCGCCGACCCCTCCGCGGCGCCGTCCGCCCCCGTCTCCTCCGGCCACCCGGTCTGCGGGAACAGCGTCCGCGGATGCTCGTGCAACGACACCGTCAGCACCCGCGGGTCCTCCCAGAACGCCGCCTGCACCCCGTCCCCGTGGTGGACGTCGACGTCCACGTACATCACCCGTTCCGCGCCCAGTTCCAGCAGCCGCGCGATGGCCAGCGCCGCGTCGTTGTACACGCAGAACCCGGACGCCGCCCCCGGCATCGCGTGGTGCAGCCCGCCCGCGAAGTTCACCGCGTGCGCCGCGTCGCCCCGCCACACGGCCTCCGCCGCCCCGACCGACTGCCCCGCGATCAGCGCCGACACCTCGTGCATCCCCGCGAACGCCGGATCGTCGACCGTCCCCAGCCCGTACGACCCGTCCGCCGCGCCCGGATCGGCGGACGCCGCCTTCACGGCCGCGACGTAGTCCTCCCGGTGCACCAGACGCAGTGTGGAATCCCCGGCCGCCTTCGCCGCCACCACGTCCACCTCCCGGTCCAGCCCGAAGGCGTCGACCAGGCGCCGCGTCAGCGCCAGCCGCACCGGGTCCATCGGATGGTCCGGCCCGAAGTCATACTTCGTGACCGCTTCGTCCCACATCAGCCGCGCGCGCCCGCTCATGCCCGCCACCGTATCGGTCCGCTCCCCCGCCCCCGAAGGACCGGGCGTACACCACCGTCACCAGCACCAGCGTCATCGGCACGAGCATCGCCCCCCGATAGCTCCAGGCGTCCCCGAGCGCTCCCACCAGCGGCGAACCGACCAGGAAACCGACGTAGTTGAAGACGTTCAACCGGGCCACGGCGGCGTCCGAGTTCCCCGGGAACAACCGCCCCGCCGCCGCGAAGGTCTGCGGCACCAGCACGCACAACCCCAGCCCCAGCAGCGTGAACCCGGCCATCCCCGCCCATGCCCCCGGCGCCCCCGCCACCACCGCGAACCCCGCCGCGGCCACCAGTGCCCCACCCCGTACGACCGCCACGGCCCCCAGCCGCCGCACCCCGAGGTCCCCGGCCGCCCGCCCCACCAGCGTGGTCACCATGTACACGTTGTACGGCACAGTCGCGAGCTGCTCGGAACTCCCCAGCACGTCCTGGAGGTACTTCGCGCTCCAGTTGGAGACCGTCGAGTCCCCGATGTAGGCGAACGTCATCACCAGGCACAGCGGCACCAACACGCCGAACCCCACGCCCCCGCCGGCACCGTCCCCCGGCTCGCCCCCACCCGCTTCCCCGTCGACGTACCACCGGCTCCCGACCAGCGCCGCCGGCACCAGCACGGCCACCACCGGCAGATACGACACCCACAGCGCCAGCTCCCAGTGCGCACCCGCCCACGCCAGCGAGGCTCCCAGGATTCCCCCGAGGCTGTACGCCGCGTGGAACCCGAGCATGATGCTGCGCCCGTACGTCCGTTGCAGGCTGACGCCGAGCATGTTCATGGAGGCGTCCAGCGCGCCCACGGCCAGCCCGAACACGGCGAGCGCGACGGCCAGCCCGGCCGTCCGCTCCCCCGCGCCCACTCCGAGCAGCGCCAGCAGCACCACCGGCTGGGACCACCGCAGCACCCGGCTGGGCCGCACCCTGCGTACCAGCCGCCCGGTCAGCACGCTCCCGGCCCCGGCCAGCACCGGCACGGCCGCGAGGAAGGCCGGCAACAGGGCGTCGGAGACGCCGTACCGGTCCTGGATCGCGGGGATGCGCGTCACGAGCAGGGCGAAGGCGGCACCTTGTGCGAAGAAGCCGAACGCCAGTGAGGCCCTGCCCCGGCGCAACACATCCGTCATGGCGGCGAGCGTAGGGCCCTGCCCGACGCCTGGGTAGATCCGGTCAAAGGTGAATCGCCGTCACCTCTTACGCCGTGTCCGCCAGCAGACCGGGCAGTTCCCGCATGTCGGCGAAGAGCTTCCCCGCCCCGGCCAGTTTCGCCGCCGGTGTCATCGCCGTGAAGCCGAGGACGTCCATCCCCGCCGCCACGGCCGCCCGCACCCCGAGCGGGCTGTCCTCCACGACGACGCACCGTCCCGGCTCCACGCCCATCCGGGCAGCCGCGTGCAGGAACAGATCGGGAGCCGGCTTCCCCCGTCCCACGTCCTCCGAGCTGAAGATCCGTCCGTCGTCGAACCACCGGTCGAGCCCGGTCTTCCGATGCCCCACCCGGATGCGCTGATGGCTCCCCGACGAGGCCACGCAGTACGCCACGCCCTCGGCGGTCAGTTTCTCCAGCACCTCCTCGACCCCCGGCACCGCTTCCAGCTCCCGCTCGAAGGCCGCGAACACCCGCCCGTGAAAGACGTCGTCGAAGTCCGCGGGCAGCCCCCGCCCACTGCGTTCCCGGATCACATCGTGAACCCGGTGCATCGCGGCCCCCATGTAGTCCCGCAATGAGTCCTCGTACGAAGTGGGATGCCCGAGTTCGGTCAGATAGCCGGCCAGCAGCCGGTTGGAGATCGGCTCACTGTCGACGAGCACACCGTCGTTGTCGAAGATAACCAGGTCGTAGCGCATGCCTCGACCCTAAACGCAGAAAACCCCGCACCATAAGGTGCGGGGTTCCCCGACAAAAACTGTTCGGCGGTGTCCTACTCTCCCACAGGGTCCCCCCTGCAGTACCATCGGCGCTGAAAGGCTTAGCTTCCGGGTTCGGAATGTAACCGGGCGTTTCCCTAACGCTATGACCACCGAAACACTATGAAACAAACAACAACCAGCACTACATGGCTGTTCGTGGTTTCAGAACCAACACAGTGGACGCGAGCAACTGAGGACAAGCCCTCGGCCTATTAGTACCAGTCACCTCCACACCTCACGGTGCTTCCAGATCTGGCCTATCAACCCAGTCGTCTACTGGGAGCCTTAACCCCTCAAAGGGGGTGGGAGTCCTCATCTCGAAGCAGGCTTCCCGCTTAGATGCTTTCAGCGGTTATCCCTCCCGAACGTAGCCAACCAGCCATGCCCTTGGCAGAACAACTGGCACACCAGAGGTTCGTCCGTCCCGGTCCTCTCGTACTAGGGACAGCCCTTCTCAAGACTCCTACGCGCACAGCGGATAGGGACCGAACTGTCTCACGACGTTCTAAACCCAGCTCGCGTACCGCTTTAATGGGCGAACAGCCCAACCCTTGGGACCGACTCCAGCCCCAGGATGCGACGAGCCGACATCGAGGTGCCAAACCATCCCGTCGATATGGACTCTTGGGGAAGATCAGCCTGTTATCCCCGGGGTACCTTTTATCCGTTGAGCGACGGCGCTTCCACAAGCCACCGCCGGATCACTAGTCCCGACTTTCGTCCCTGCTCGACCCGTCGGTCTCACAGTCAAGCTCCCTTGTGCACTTACACTCAACACCTGATTACCAACCAGGCTGAGGGAACCTTTGGGCGCCTCCGTTACTCTTTAGGAGGCAACCGCCCCAGTTAAACTACCCATCAGACACTGTCCCTGATCCGGATCACGGACCCAGGTTAGACATCCAGCACGACCAGACTGGTATTTCAACGACGACTCCCCCTGAACTGGCGTCCAGAGTTCACAGTCTCCCAGCTATCCTACACAAGCCGAACCGAACACCAATATCAAACTGTAGTAAAGGTCCCGGGGTCTTTCCGTCCTGCTGCGCGAAACGAGCATCTTTACTCGTAGTGCAATTTCACCGGGCCTATGGTTGAGACAGTCGAGAAGTCGTTACGCCATTCGTGCAGGTCGGAACTTACCCGACAAGGAATTTCGCTACCTTAGGATGGTTATAGTTACCACCGCCGTTTACTGGCGCTTAAGTTCTCAGCTTCGCCCCACCGAAATGGAGCTAACCGGTCCCCTTAACGTTCCAGCACCGGGCAGGCGTCAGTCCGTATACATCGCCTTACGGCTTCGCACGGACCTGTGTTTTTAGTAAACAGTCGCTTCTCGCTGGTCTCTGCGGCCACACCCAGCTCAGACCGTAAAGATCATCACCAGACGTGGCCCCCCTTCTCCCGAAGTTACGGGGGCATTTTGCCGAGTTCCTTAACCATAGTTCACCCGAACGCCTCGGTATTCTCTACCTGACCACCTGAGTCGGTTTAGGGTACGGGCCGCCATGAAACTCGCTAGAGGCTTTTCTCGACAGCATAGGATCATCCACTTCACCACAATCGGCTCGGCATCAGGTCTCAGACTATTGCCAGGCGGATTTACCTACCTGACGTCCTACACCCTTACCCCGGGACAACCACCGCCCGGGATGGACTACCTTCCTGCGTCACCCCATCACTCACCTACTAACCGCTTGGGCCGGCGGCTCCACCACTTTCCATCCCCCGAAGGGTCCGGAACGGCTTCACGGCCTTAGCATCACGATGCTCGATGTTTGACGCTTCACAGCGGGTACCGGAATATCAACCGGTTATCCATCGACTACGCCTGTCGGCCTCGCCTTAGGTCCCGACTTACCCTGGGCAGATCAGCTTGACCCAGGAACCCTTAGTCAATCGGCGCACACGTTTCCCACGTGTGTATCGCTACTCATGCCTGCATTCTCACTCGTCAACCGTCCACAACTCGCTTACACGGCTGCTTCACCCGGCAGACGACGCTCCCCTACCCATCACAGCCTCCGTTGGGAGTATTGCTGCAATGACACGACTTCGGCGGTACGCTTGAGCCCCGCTACATTGTCGGCGCGGAATCACTAGACCAGTGAGCTATTACGCACTCTTTCAAGGGTGGCTGCTTCTAAGCCAACCTCCTGGTTGTCTCTGCGACTCCACATCCTTTCCCACTTAGCGTACGCTTAGGGGCCTTAGTCGATGCTCTGGGCTGTTTCCCTCTCGACCATGGAGCTTATCCCCCACAGTCTCACTGCCGCGCTCTCACTTACCGGCATTCGGAGTTTGGCTAAGGTCAGTAACCCGGTAGGGCCCATCGCCTATCCAGTGCTCTACCTCCGGCAAGAAACACACGACGCTGCACCTAAATGCATTTCGGGGAGAACCAGCTATCACGGAGTTTGATTGGCCTTTCACCCCTAACCACAGGTCATCCCCCAGGTTTTCAACCCTGGTGGGTTCGGTCCTCCACGAAGTCTTACCTCCGCTTCAACCTGCCCATGGCTAGATCACTCCGCTTCGGGTCTTGAGCGTGCTACTCAAACGCCCTGTTCGGACTCGCTTTCGCTACGGCTACCCCACCCGGGTTAACCTCGCAACACACCGCAAACTCGCAGGCTCATTCTTCAAAAGGCACGCAGTCACGAGGCAAGCACAAGTGCTCACCCGACGCTCCCACGGCTTGTAGGCACACGGTTTCAGGTACTATTTCACTCCGCTCCCGCGGTACTTTTCACCATTCCCTCACGGTACTATCCGCTATCGGTCACCAGGGAATATTTAGGCTTAGCGGGTGGTCCCGCCAGATTCACACGGGATTTCTCGGGCCCCGTGCTACTTGGGTGTCTCTCAAACGAGCCGCTGACGTTTCGACTACGGGGGTCTTACCCTCTACGCCGGACCTTTCGCATGTCCTTCGCCTACATCAACGGTTTCTGACTCGCCTCACAGCCGGCAGACTGTAAAAGAGAGATCCCACAACCCCGTATACGCAACCCCTGCCGGGTCTCACACGCATACGGTTTGGCCTCATCCGGTTTCGCTCGCCACTACTCCCGGAATCACGGTTGTTTTCTCTTCCTGCGGGTACTGAGATGTTTCACTTCCCCGCGTTCCCTCCACTTGCCCTATGTGTTCAGGCAAGGGTGACAGCCCATGACGACTGCCGGGTTTCCCCATTCGGACACCCCCGGATCAAAGCCTGGTTGACGACTCCCCGGGGCCTATCGTGGCCTCCCACGTCCTTCA